>JACKNF010000038.1 GCA_024234995.1 Gammaproteobacteria bacterium | reverse complement strand
CGGCTTCAACCGCCTCAGCGGCGATTTGAGCGCTTTTTTCACGTTGGGCTTGGGTTACCCTTGCCGCGAGGGTTTGCGCGTCTCTAGCGCGCTCCTGAGCGGCTTGGAGGACTTTTTCAAACAGAGGGTCCGGTGCACCCCTCGCCATAGCTTCCATTTCCCGGTCTTCTCGATCTTCTTGGTCTTCGCCATACCGGCGCAGAAACTCGCCCGTGATATGCAGCCAGGCCGGGATGGCGCTCATCAGCGCGCCTGCAAGCACAAACGGCCACAGGGCGAGCAGTCGATCCACGCCGTGGAGCACTTCGACTTCGCTCCAGAGGCCACTCGGACTCCGGGCGATCAGCAGGGTGTTGCTCAGTCCGATGTGGATTAGTCCGCCACCCAGCAGGAGAACACCCAGAACGAGGCCAATCCAGGTGAGGACGCGCTTCATCGCTTTGCGCCTTTGGAGGGCTTTAGCGGGCTATTCCTGCAAACGGCGTTCGGCGGCTTGGGCGAGAAAGCCACTTCGGGAGAGATGATGGGCGGCGGCATAACGGTCGATGCGCGCCACCAGGGTGGCGGGTAACGAGACATTCAGCCGGATTCGGCGGGGATTGATCCGTTCCAAGTCAAGATCGGCGAGTAACCAGGTGCCGCCGGTATAGGCCGGGTCGCTCGCGAGTTTCTCCAGTGGCGTGGGGGGTGGAAGGTCGCCGGTTTCGCCGTCGAAATAGACCTCGACGGCTTCTTGGATCATCCGGGGGAGGTCGGCCCAGTCGTCCGCTGCGGAGAAACAGCCAGGGAAATCCGGGAAGGTCACGCCGTGGGCGTGGTCTTCGTCGCCAGGGTGAACGTACACGGGATATAGCATCTCAGTCCCACTCCCAACCGGCTTGCCGGTCAAGGCGTTAGTCGAATAGCTCACTGTGCGAACCTAATCGCGCGAGGCGCAGCGTCTCCGGGTCCGCTTTTCGGTAAATCAACAGCAAATCCGGTTTGAGGTGGCATTCCCGATAGTTGGACCACGTCCCGCTCAACGGGTGATCTCGCAGGTGCTCCGGCAAGGGTTCATCGTTGGCCAGCCAGGCCACCGCCGCTCGCAACAGCGCGTCCACGGTGTGGCGATGCTGCGGCGTGGCTTTGATCCGCTTGTAGTCCCGTTTGAACGCGGAGGATCGCTCAATCGTCCGCATTCAGGTCGGCCAGCAGGTCATCGACGCTCGTAAAACGCGGGCCGCGCCCGGTTTCGAGTTCTTGAAGGGCGGCGGTTGTGACTGCGTTAGGGACGCGCACGTCGAACGGTAAGGCTTGCTCGGTGGCAACACGGACCAACAGCATCCGCACGGCGTCGGATACAGAAAGCCCCATTGCGGCCAGCGTCGCGGTGGCTTGGGCCTTGACCGTTTCATCGACTCGAACGTGAATCATCGTGGTGGTGGCCATCCCAAGGCTCCTCAGTTGTCTCTACTTGAGATGCATTGTATCTCAAGTGGAGGTTGCTTGCGACGTTGATGCAGTGGATCGATCCATTGGCTGAACCGAGACGTTGTTGGGGGAAACCCCGACCGATTTGAACCTCACAGAAGCGCCAGCAATGGCCTTTAGCGGCGATTTAAGGCGTTCGGGGATACTGACCCTCGATCAGCACTGAAAAGCGTGGTAGGGGCTTTCTGGAGCCGCTGACGGATCGGTCGCTATTTTGGTGCCTTCATGCTATCATGCAGCACGATTTGAAGAGGTGTCGAGGTATCAATGGCTGTGATCAAAACTGTTGGCCAAAGTGGCCAAATCGCTTTGGGTAAGGCGTATGCAGGTCGGCATGTGCTGATGGATGAGTTGGAGCCGGGTGTGTGGTTGGTGAAGCTGGGTGAGTTCGTTCCCGATAACGAGCGGTGGTTACAGACCCCGAGTGTCAAGGCGGATCTGGATGAGGCGATTGCGTGGGCGGCGTCACATCCGCCGGCCGCTACCGATCTCGATGCGTTGGAACAGCAGTTGCGATGAGCGCTCGCCGCCGTGAAGCCGATACTGTGCGGCTGGATCTCAACAATCCGGTGTTTCAGCGCCAGCTCTTTGCGCTGGAGAAGCCGCAGCAGTGGGGAGTATTAGCCACTTTGCGGAAATTGGCCGATTTACGCTGGCCGCAGGTGTATCAGGATCACGGGCTGAAGTGGGAATTGATCCATTCACGCACGGGACCCGATGGCCAGCGCTTGTATAGCCTGCGCATGAGCCAGGGGTTTCGGGCCGTGGGGTATCGGGATGAGGGGGGCTGGCTGCGTTTGCTGTCCCTCCACCCCGATCACGATTCGGCTTACCAGGGGTAGACCCAACAGTCGTGTCACCAGCCGCCATTTAGAAGGGCAGCGTGCAGAATTTGGCGAAAAATAATACGTTAAGAACTTGGAATCCTTTTCCGTCAAAGCCTTTCAGATGCGGTCTGCTTCTGATGTCAGGTTAGAGCATACCCTAACCGGATGTCAGGATGACCGCTTGGAAGCGTCAGGATAAAGTAACTTCTCTTATTTCTTGACACATACTGCACAAGATCATAGAGGTCTTCCTGACACTTTGGGTTCATTCCAACAAAGGTACGTGAGGCGACATAGGGCTGTTTCTTGTAAAGAAATGGGTGTACGGAATTACCGGCATGTCCTGTAGTCGTTCAAACTAAATTTTGAACAAGTGTTTGCCTCCTGTCCGAAAACGATCCTTTTAGAACATCCTGCGCATCAGGGACCACGTCTGATTCCTATGTCGCCTCACGTACCTTTGTTGGAATGAACCCCACTTTCTGCTCGGGAGGGTCGGTTCAACCTCGATATGAACACCCAACTGGCGTTGCTCTGATCGAAATGGCGGCTAGTGACATGACTGTTGGGTCTACCCCTACCAGTAGCGCTGGCCTGCCATTCGCACGAGACCCGACCGGGTGATCCAGATCCCCTCACCGGCCGGGCGGGCTCATTTGCAGGAGATTGCACGGTCTTTCAGCGCAGGTAAACCAGGGTGATGTCAGCTCGGAAGTGGCCCATTTCCTGGGAAACGGTCTCCAGGGCCTGTTCTTGGCTCAATCCCGTGCGTTGTAGCTCGTCCAGGCGTTCCTGGGCGTAGCGATGGCGCAGACCATGCCCGCCCCGAGACCAGCCCAGCGCACGCTGGGAGGCGGCGCTGAAGGCGTTAGACCAGCGTTGCCCACCCGCCAGGTCGTAGTGTTGTTGGTAGTGAATACCTCGGTCGGTGAGACGCTGGGGTTCGGGGAGGCGGCGCTGTTCAAGGGCTTGGGCAAGATGCGGCGGGAGCCGGACTTCGCGGATCAGGCCGCCTTTGCCGATGACGGTGTAGGGAACCCCTTCGCGGCCGGTCCATTTGCTGGAGAGGGCGGGACGGAGGTCGGGCGGGCGTTCGGCGAGGGGTTGCAGGGTGAGCAGTTCGTGGGCGCGCAGACCGGCGTGATAGGCGATGTGAGTGGCCAGGGCGTGGCGGGGGGTTTGGGTTTGGGCGATGAGTTGGACTTGAATCGGGGTGTAGGTGCGCCCGGTGAGCGGTGGGGCCGGGGCGGCTTTGATCACCGGGAGCCGTTCGCCGGGGGCGAGTTGGCCGGTGATGTGATGCATCATGGCTTGGATCGCTTGCCGTTCCATGTCCAGGGTTTTTTGCTTGACCGTTTGGCCGCGTTGTTCGAGGTACTGGACGGCTTGAGCAGGGGTCAGGGCACGTAGGCCGCCGAGGCGTTGGTCGCGGGCGTATTCAGCGACACGGGTCAGGGCTTGTTCGTAGTTACGCACCGTGCCAACCGAGGGAAAGACCCGGCCTTGCAGGCGTTGCATGACCTGGGCGGCTTGCCGGGCCGGAGCGGCAAATTTAGCCATGCTTTTTCAGCCAGCGGCTGACCGTCGACCAAGCGACCTTGATCCGGTGTCCCCGTAGCCAGCGTTGCAGTTGAGCGGGGGTGACGCCGTTGCGGTGCAGTTGCAGGAGTTCGCCTTTATAGCGATCCAGTTGGGAGGGTCGGTAAACCGCTTTGCGGATCTGTTTCGTTTGCTCCTGGAGTCGCCGGGTTTCGGCGTCAACGTCGAAGTCGGTCATGGGCCAAAGCCTATTTTGACAACATCAATCCCTGGGAGAGTTGTTGTAAGAACAAACTGGCCTTTTCCCTAAAGGCTCAGCGGCGGGTGCCTTTTCGCCCCGGTTTCACCCCAAGGGTGCGGCTCGGACTGGTCTCGCCGTTTTGCTCTCGATCTTTAGGCAGGTGAGCGGGCCTGCAAGTCGCTGGAACACAAATAGCGACTCTTCCTCGCCGGTCGAACCGGCGAGATCCGCGGGTTAACCTGAAACCCGGTGAAACAGGGCCGACGGTTGCGGTCGGCCAGCGCGTTCGGTGATTCACCGTCACCGACAACGACGCAGACTCCGGGCGGTCTGCGAGCGCTCTGTATGGGGAGAGTGTAGGCTGATGTAGGGCAAATAACAATCTGCGTATGATTTAGGCATAATTAAAATTTTCTCTGCCATCGTGCTATGTTAAAACGGTTCTACCGTTGTACATAGCACGATGGCAGAGGGGAACAAAAATCATGTTGATGCGTGTGAGGAAAAATCGTGAATTACAGTATATATTCAAAACAAAGCACTAAGGAGCCCGTCAGGGAGGACGGGCGGTGGTGCTGATGCAGAGGGCAGCGGGTCAAAAGGACAAAGGGGAAATAGGTGATATCAGAGTGGTTTGAACAAGCGCATGACCCAAGACAGGCTTATTCAAACCTTGGACGCTGGGGATCGCAGGGAGTAAAGTGATCGATCATGAAAGCAATGCGCACAGAAGGAAAGCAATAGATGAAGAAGATCACCCGGAAGCCGAAGGCGGAGATGCGAGTCCTTTCCGTGAGAGTGCCGCTGCCGCTTTTCGAGGAGCTGCAAGCGTTCCGCGAAGCATTGCAGGCATTCGATGACACCATGATCTTCAATATCAACGAATTGATGGTGACGGCGCTCAAACGCGATTTGCGTGTCGCTTGGGATGAATTGGAGAATCTGAAAGGCGTCAAGAGGCCACCGCCTCTGATCAGACAGACAACGCTTGATTCAGGAGCGACGGTTCCGTCGCCGGCTGCGCCATCAGCGACGGCAACCAGGGAAGTCCTCAACCTACCAGCAACCCAGGTATCCTCTCAGCCAGCAGCGACGCCGGTACAGCCAGGACCACGGGTTGCTGAGGGAGTCCATCAGAGAAAACCCGTCTGACGATACGCTATATCAATGGATTCCCGTATAGCTACACAATAACAAGGTTATATGGAAACCGTATAATCACTTGTTGTCGCGGACGCTTCGCGCCGCACAACAACGCGGATCAAGGCCTTTTTATAGTAATGGAACATTTTTTTACGCTAGGAACGAAGGACGTTGCGCGGACTTTGTCCGATGTCTAGCGACGCATCGGACTGTAAAAGCACTTCTGATAATAGGAGAACCCAATGACTGGGCCATTATCCGACAGACTCGCGAGGATTTTGGCGGCCTATGACGAAGCATTGCAGCGTCAGCCTCTGGCGGTCAATACGCGGTAGGCCTACCTCGTGTTTGTACACACCAATACGGTGATTATTTGTGTTCCCAGCCCGAAGACTACGGTAATCCTCTGCAAGATCGCCGCGCGCTATCACTTCAATATTGAGGAGACCCACCAACGACAAGGACTACGCAGTTTGCGACAGCCAAATGTGCTCTCGCCATTAGCGCAAAAAAATGTTCCGTTACTATAAAAAGGCCATCAACCGGACATCGCCCATCCAAAACTACGTTTTGAGCAGGCGCGCCAGTTATCCGCCGCCCCGTTAGCCGTCACAATCGGATGTAAATTATGAATCGAAGAATAGATAACGTTATTAACTTTATCGTACTATTGTTTACGGCGGTTTTCGCAATATATGCGTACCGGTATCTTGGGTATTTCTCCAACACATCCGAGATCATTAGCCTGCCATATGCTACTGTTGTCGCTTTTGGGGCCGGCGTTCTTCTTCGTTATACCTTGATTGCATATACAAATCTTTCACCATTTAGAAGATTGCTAGACCCTTCAAGTTATTTTGAAGGGGTATGGTATGGTTCAATTATATTCAATGACATAAAGGAAGATTTTGTAGCGACAATAAGATTCAATCAAAAAACAAAATCTTATGAACTGTTTGGTCAAGGATTTGATTCTAAAGGCAACGAAAGTTCTGAGTTTAGATCTTCTATATTTGAATATGTAAAGAGTCAAGATAGAGCAATATTTGCACTTGATTATTTAAAGCGAAAAAACAGTGCTAGCTCAGGTTATCTATTTGGTATTCTTAGTTTTAGTTTTTGGTCTAAGGCTACACCAGACCATGCAAGAGGTAACGTTTATGACTCAGTCAATTCAATATCTGGTCAAATCCAACTTAGTAGAGTGGCGCTTCAAGATATATACAAGGCCACTGGTTCATATGTGGTCCGAAGCCCCGAAGATGCAGAGAAACTCATATCCTCAAAATCCAAAAAAACTGAGGTGCAGCAATGACAACGCAGCACCCAGTAATCATCTCATTAAACAGTGCAATTGACGAAGCTCACGACCAACTAAAGCGAATCAGAACTTCTGACTCTGGTTTTGAGTATACAAACGTCGCAACGCAAGAATTGGCAAACTCAGTCAAAGAATATGCGGAGGCGATTCACGCAGAAACCTTATCAGTAATGAAACAAGATTCTTCCCAAGTTGTTACTGATGCTCACGTCAGAAGAGCACGAAGTAGGATCAAGAAAAAAGAAGAAAGCTCGACTTCAAAAATCACTTCAACTGTCGGCGGGTTGGTCGGTGGTACTGGTGCCAGTACATTCATCGGAGCCCTTTCTGCTGCAACTTTGAGCGTTCCACTCCTGGCAACGGGATTTGTGCTTACAATCGTTGGTGTAGGGGTAATGGTGTGGGGTCTATCAAGAGAGTGAAATCCGCTAAACAAACGCATACACTCGGACAGCAAAAAGCAGAGCGAGGAACGAGCGGCGCTTTTTGCTGCCGGTGATGCATGGCGTTAGGGCGACGAAGGTGAGGTCGTGGAAGAATTCTGGAAATTATCATTATCTATAGCTGGCTTGGGCGCAATTGCTAGCTTTGTTTTGCTTTCACTTTACAAGCAGTGGCTAAAGCTAGACATTTTCCAGAAGCTTACAAAATCACAACAGTTTATTCTCTTTATAATATTTCTATTCCTAACCTTTCTTTTCGCTTTATCAACACTGGGGGCCTACGTATATATTAATGTACATGAGGAAAGCAAGAGTATAGCGGTCGAAAGTGCTAAGTCGAACCCTGATGTTAAGAAAGTCTCAGAGCAAAATAATAAAAAATTATCAGTAACGAGCCTGACAAAGGACCAAAATGAGTGCTCGACATCAGGATTATTTAAATATTTAAATAATGACCAATTAATAATAAAAATAGAAAAACTTAAGAAAGAACAGAATTATTCTTGCGCCTTAAATGCCATAAATTCCATGCGCGATATGGTTAGACAGCAAGAGGAATGTGAAAGCATGATTAGATTTCTTATAGCTGAGAAAGAGATTTGTTTCGCTCTGGAAGCTGTTGATAGCTGCTCTATGCATATTGATGAGCCATGGTTTCTTCAAGAAATAGAGCTTGAAAACCAGAAACTACCTCAAGAGGTGAAATGCAATGAAATTAATACTTTGTAACCATGATAATGCAAAGCTAATCGTGTTAGCTGTACTTACCATTGTTTGCGTCAGTGCATTTGCGGATGCGAGTAATTCTAAGAACGACTCGATAATCGATATTGAAAACATGTTCGTTCCATCAGGCTGGATGGGAGACGGCGAATATGGGCAGAAATACTTAACTTTCTCAGGTGAGGACAGAAGTAATCCACACTCCTCACCTGTCTCTACCAAGGTGATTTATCGGTTTGGCCCCAAGCGTTGGGCTGGTATTTATTGGCAAAACAAGGCAAATAACTGGGGTGATAAGAAAGGCACTGATTATTCAAAAAAAGGAATTACCCACTTAAGCTTTTGGGCGAGAGGTGAAACCGGTAATGAGATGGTTGAGTTTAAGTCTGGTGACATAAATGATCCAAATAAAAAATTTCATGATTCATTCAGCGAAACAACTGGTCGCATATTGTTAACCAAAGAATGGAAAGAGTACAAAATAGATCTTACTGGGGCTGACTTATCAAGTGTTATCGGTGGCTTTTGCTGGGTAGCAAGCGCTGACTTCAATTCCGGCACTAGTGCCACCTTTTATATTGATGATATCGCATTCAAATAACAAACAGTAATTAAGGGGTGTGACAATCATGATTGTCACACTCCAATAACTATCCCGGCCCTAACAAAACCATACGGCAGACGCGCCAAAGGCGCGTACCGCCAAAACTAGTCGTTAGCTATAGAGTCCAGCGATATCGTGCGCTAAACCAAAAGGTTTGTATAAAATCATGCCTTCAGAATTAAACAGAATGACCACCACGGACGACTTACTGGCCAAAATAAAAGTTATTGAGGCCCGCGCCAAGCAGCGCCGCACTCAAGAAGTACTGCCTTCTCCTTCTCCAATCACCCCGACACCTGCCCAAGTCATTACCCTACCTTTCTGGCCTGAAGCCGTCCGGGCCGTACCCAACGGTGTGCTGCGCTCCGCCCTATTCGGCGCAATTCGGCGCGGCCCACGGCGCTACATGGAGCGCGAGCGTATTGCCGCCTTGGAAGGCATCGAGATTTTTTATACCGGTCAGCGGCTTGATCAGGGCGATTTAGATATTTGGGAGATGATCCTACACATTGCTCGTCTCCAAAATCTTGGTAACGAGTGCCGAACTACTGCATATCAATTGCTTAAAGCAACAGGAAAAGCAGATACAGGTGGAAATCGTGAGGTACTCCATATTCGGCTAATGCGCCTCAAAGCTACTAGTATCGAGATCGAGCAAGGTCGGTATGGCTACGCTGGTAGCTTGATCGACGAGGTGTACCGAGACAAGGAAACTCGGGAATATGTTTTTCGAATCAATCCTAAATTGCGCACCTTGTTTGAAAGCGATCAGTTCACATTAGTCGATTGGGCCATACGCCGTGAACTGGACGGTAAGCCTCTAGCGCAATGGCTTCACGGCTTCTATGCCAGTCATGCCAAGCCCTACCCGGCTAGCGTCGCCAAACTCCATGAATTGACCGGTAGTGAGGCCGGTGAGCTGTGGAAATTTGCTCAGACGCTACGAAAGAACCTCAATGAACTTGTAAAAGCCAGTGAGATTCACGGTCAGCCGTTTAGCTACGAAATCCGTGACGATCTTGTTCATGTTGAAAAACAAGCAAGTAGGGCGCAACGGCGATACTTGGCGAAAAAATAACCAAATCGCATAAAAATACCGTTATAGCAGGTAGGCAATACCGTTATAGCAGGTAGGCAATACCGTTATAGCAGGTAGGCAATACCGTTATAGCAGGTAGGCAATTTTCAAAAAAACATCGTTTTTTTAATTAAAAATCAAAAACTTATTGAGTGACAATTTTTGCTCTAATCTTCTTTAATCTTTATTTAATCCGCGCGCGCACGAAACCGCGCTGTGGATAACTCGCGATTTGCCTAAGCGTAAGGCGCGCTGAAAATCCCCTTTTGTGGATAACTTTTTCGCGCTCCCCCCAGACCCCCCTTTCTCGGAGTTCGCTTCGCTCACCCCATGTTCATTGGGAGGGGTGCAGTAGCCCCCTCCCAAACCCTCCCCAATGGCACGCTAACCGGCAGTGGCTTCAAAGCCGCTCCAGCAACACGCGAAAAGGCGTCAAAAGACGGTCGACAGGGGAGTGGGGATCGAATGGGTCGTTGCCACGGGAAACGTGGGCTTGAGAAGCGAAGCGCGTAGAAAACCTCTAGGGTGGCGATTGACGCTGCTGACGCTTCCATTTACGGCGCAGCCGCTCATAAGCACAGGCTGTCCGCTGAGCACTCCGTTCAGCCCGTTCAAGACGTACTTGGAGCTGTTCGGCCTGGCGGACTGCTTCGTGCTGAGCCTGAAGGGCACGTTGTT
>JACKNF010000037.1 GCA_024234995.1 Gammaproteobacteria bacterium | reverse complement strand
GCTGGACGCCTGGCGCGCCGCGCTGTACGCACCGGCCTGGCCGGCTCTCTTTGCCCCGCTTTTCTCAGAACCCGGAGGTGGCTCATGACCGCAACGTCCCCCAATCCGCACCTGTCCGATCGCAGTCAGGTGTTGTTTGCCTATCCCCTGACCCTGGCCACGCGCGGCGCCATCCAGGTGTATAACCGCACCTTCCGCCGCGTTGATGCCGCGCTCTACCTGGCGCAAATCATCGTGCGCGTGCAAGGAGAGGCCAGCCGCCAATTCACCCACGAAATCGATCAAGTCAATACCGCCCTGGATGACGAACTGCGGCGTCTGGAGGACACGCTGGCGACCCAACGCGGCTGGATGACGAAACGCCGCGCCGCCGCGCCCGCCGCCGACGCCGAAGGCGTGATCTACACCGATCCGGTCACCGCCACCCTGGGACTGCGCACCCCCAAGGCCCGCCGCTACGTGCACTTGCTCACCGCGCTCGACCAGGCGTTGCAGCACCTGGACCGCGCCTGGTACGACGACGCCATTGGCGATGACGAACGGCTCGACCGCATCGCGACGCTGATCCGGGGGTTTCACCGCGCCTGCGGCGCCATCGAACGCCTGGCGCGCGGTCTGGCGCAACGGGTGCGCGCCGAGGACGGCGCGACGGCCCCGAACGCCACCTACCAGGCGATGTTGATCAAACGCACCGGACGTGGGGCCGGGGAAGCGCCGCCCGCGCCGCCGGACACCGACGCCGAGTGGCCGATGATGACCGCGACGGAAGCCGCCGGCCTGGAGGACATGGAACAGATGGCCGCCGCGCTGACCCGACCGGCCTCGGCCGCTGAGGAACCGTCCCTGGCAACCGCTGAGGCGGCGCCGGCTCAGGAAGCGCCCCTGGCAACCGCTGAGGCGGCGTCGGCCCCGGTCGTCGAGGAACCGCCCTTGGCAATCGTTGATGTGGCGTCGGCTCCGGCCGCTGAGGAGCCGCCCTTGGCAACCGCTGAGGCGGTGCTGGAATCACCCAGCGGGAAGACCGAAGCGATGCCCGATTCCGCCGCTGCTGCGGCCGCGCTCAATGCGCCCCGCGCGGAGACCGAAGCGATATCCGAAGCGCCCGCCGCAACGACCGAAGCCACGCTGGAACCGCCCCGCGCAAAGACCGATGCCCTTCCCCCGGAGGCGGAAGTGATCGTTGCCACGGAGGAAACCGCATCGGAGACGGCCTCGACCCAGAAAACGCCGCCCGCCCCGCTGTCTCCAGCGCACGCCCCTAAAGCCAGCCGTTTCGATGACCTCATGAACAGGAGGATGACCGCATGAGCCGACGCGCGATCTTTGTATGCAGTCAAAAAGGCGGAGCCGGGAAGACCACCTTTGCCCGGGGTCTGTTGGAAATCTTGCGCTGCAAAGGGCATCGGGTCGCGGCTTATGACGCCGATGGCAATGTCGGGCAATTCTTTCAACATGAAGGTTTGCGGGATGAGCGTGGGCAATTGATCCCGGATCAAGACCCGCAGGCCGGTTGCGGCTTTTTCAATATCCGCGAAGACGATGATCGGGATATTCTGCTGAATGCGCTGACGGACCGGCCGCCCCTGATCCTGTTCGACCTGCCCGGCGGCGTGGTCGGCGAACTGGGCAAGGTGTTGGATCATGGCGCCGCGCCCCACGGTTTGTTTGGCGCTTATCAAGATGAGGGTTATGCGATCACCGTGGTGGTCGTCATGACGCCGGTGCAAGCGTCGGTGCGCACCGTGCAAGACAGCATTGCCTCGTTTGGCGACACGATCGATTATGTGGCGGTCAAGAACCTGGCATTTGGCGCGGCAGAGACGTTTCTGCTCTTTGATGGCTGCGCGCAATCCGATCTACAATTTCCGATCAGCCAGGGCAAGCGCGCGTTGCTGGAACAGGGCGGGGTGATCATCCATATGCCCGTCCTGCCGGCGCGCAGCTATGCGCTGCTGGATGTCTATAGTCTCGGCTACTCCAAGCGGTGGAAGGTCGTGGGTTGGGCGCGAAGATGCCGTTGGCGGATCGCTTCCGCGTGCGCGAATGGCTGCGTGAATTTGAGGCGCAACTGACGCCGGCGCATCACCTCCTGGGTTTTGCTGAGAGGCGTTTGCAGGTTGCGATGAAGCGGCGAGCGTGATCGAATCATCCGACGCTTGACCCCAAGCGCGATCGATCCGCACCGGCCTGCAAGGATTTTGGAGACTTGGTATGGCGAACCCCCGGCCCCGGCCCCACTTCTCGCCCGAACAGAAAACAAGCCTTCCAGACGCGGCGCGCCCCACTGCGCCGCGCCGAACGATAAGCGCATCCGCGAAGTCTTGCCGTCCATCCACCAAGCTCCAGGCCGGTTGGTCGTATGAAGACGTGCGCCGGAGCTGGGAGAACCCTGGGCTTCCAGGGAACCCTCAACACGTTGTATCAATATGTCTCGAAGCTTTCCCGAGAACGGGGGAAAGCCTTGCCGTTGCCTGTCGAGCCCATGACCGGGCATGCGGGCCATCCAGCAACCGGCTCTTCGGGTTCCTTGCCGATAGCGCCGGGGATGCCTTCTTCTCAAACATCGGGTCGCCGAGCGGATCTTCAGATCCGCTCTTCCTCTCGCCAGGAAGCCAACCATCAATCGCTCGTGGATCGGATGAATGCGCCGCCGTAAATCGGCTTTGAACTCGGTTTGAACAGGCTTTGATTCCGTTTGAACTCCGTTTGAACAGGCTTTGAATTCCGTTTGAACTCCGTTTGAACAGGCTTTGAACTCGGTTTGAACAGTGTTTGAATAGGCTTTGAACTCGGTTTGAACAGCGTTTAAACAGGCTTTGAACTCGGTTTGAACAGCGTTTGAACAGCGTTTGAACAGGCTTTGAACTCGGTTTGAACAGCGTTTGAACAGGCTTTGAACAAATATTTTTTAATGATTAATAATCAATATGTTATTTTTATACTATCGAAACTTCAACGATCAAGCGCCTTAAGTCGGCTGTCTGTAAAATCCTTGCTCCCGATCCGCCGACAACTGCCCTGGCGATCAAGCGGATCGAGAAGCTGGCGATGAACGGGCGGGGGCGCTGCGCCTCGCGATACATGGCCTGACCGCAATGAGCGGTCTTTCAGAAAGGCCCGTGATCCCATAAAACCGGTTGTCTGCAAACAGAGAGGAAATCAAAACATTCCAACCCGTTGATTTGACAAGCGCAGGAACAACAAAACATCGGGTAAACCGCTGGTAAAACCGAAAAGATGTTTTGACTTTTTCCGCCAGTTTTTGGGAGTGACTGAGCGAGTGACCCCATCGGCCCCAGAACCTGTTCGATGTCCCTGCTTCTGCGAACAGAGAGGAAATCAAAACATTCCAACCCGTTGATTTGACAAGTGCGGGAACAAAAAAACATCCGGTAAACGTCCGGTAAAACCCAAAAGATGTTTTGACTTTTTCCGCTGGTTTTGCTTTATTTTTATCGAATGGATTGTCGCGCGTTCTGACCGCGCCGATCCCCTCGTCCGGCCCAGACGAGGCAGGCGCCACCCGGAGCGTCAGGGATGTCCGGGGATCACGGGGACGTTGGCCAACCCGTCAAAATCCGCAACGAACGCTGTGGGGTGTCGCGTGGGGTGTTCGGCCCGACGCCGCCAGCGAAAGCCTCTTTGGAGGGGCGTCCCCGTTGGGTGCGTTCCTCATGCGGTCGGCATGACCGCCATACCCGGTTAAACCGGCGGAGGATTGAAGCCTCCCCCGTGCGGGTTCCTCTGCGATGCGCGGTGCTGCACCGCGCGTGTCGTCGAGTCTTGTGTGATCGCGGCGTCCTTCCTGGATGCGGATCGTGGTCGTCTGGCCTGTACGCTGGACGAGATTCCGGTTGATCCCCTGTGTGGTTCTCCAATTTCGCGAACGTCCCCGTTGCGTGGCGCCCCTGCGCGACCGGATGTGGCGTGATGTCGCGTCGTGTCCTGTGCCCTTTCCCTTGAAAAACCCCTGACGGCGGTTGCTGTCCCGAATTCCCCACCGCATTGGGCGATGGTTTTAAACGGTTCCGGTCCCGTGAATGGCCGGGGAGCGCGCTTCGGGCGCTCTTGAAAATGCCCGAATCCTGGCGTCGCCGTCCCCCAGGCTAAGCAACGGGCGAGCGCGGAGGCGTCCTACCGAGACAGGACCCGGCCTGGCCGGCGGTGAGGCGAAACACCGGCAAAACAAACTTCGCCGTGGGGACGAACCGACCCACGCCAATCCAACCGGTTCAACAGCCGTGGCCCTACGGCTTCATCAAGGTGGGCGAAAGGTATGTGATGTGAATCGTGAATTGTGAACCGTGAACTGTGAATCGTGAATCGTGAACGTGAACGTGAACCGTGAAGAGGAGGATGAACCGACCGCCGTGGCCCTACGGCTTCATCAAGGTGGGCGAAAGGTATGTGATGTGAATTGTGAACCGTGAACTGTGAATCGTGAATCGTGAACGAACCGTGAAGAGGAGGATGAACCGACCGCCGTGGCCCTACGGCTTCATCGAGGTGGGCGAAATGTGATGTGAACGTGAAGATGGAGATGAAGGTGAACGTGAAGATGAAGATAAGATGAAGATGAAGATGAAGGTGAACCTGGAAACGGAGGATCAACCGACCGCCGTGGCCCTACGGCTTCAACGAGGTGGGCGAAATGTGTGATGTGAACGTGAAGACGAAGGTGAACGTGAACGTGTAGATGAAAGTGAACCTGCAAACGGAGGATCAACCGACCGCCGTGGCCCTACGGCTTCATCAAGGTGGGCGTGATGCGTGTGATGTGAACCGTGAAGTGCGAAGCATGAGGTGTGAAAGAGGAGCGATGTAATGAATGAACTGACGATGAAAACCGGCGCGACGCCGGAGGAAGCAACCGCGTTGATCGAGACGCTGCGGGGCCTGATGGACCTGGAGGACGGGGAGTTGTACACCCTGCGCAAAGGGATGTTCCACCGGGTGTCCCGCAACGAGGATGACAACGGCTTGCGCCGGATCAAGATCATGGAGGCGGCGTATGACGCCGCCGCTGCCGTGGCCAAACGGTTGCGCAAACGGATGCGCGGCTATCGGCCCGATCCGGCCTTGGTGATTTCAGCGTTCGTCCAGTACGCCGCGCGTTTGGAGGAGGCCGAAGACATCGCCCTGGATTATCTCCAGTGGGTGTTTAGTCGGTCGGAACCCGACCCGGCGACGGATTCCAAATCCGTCCCGGACGGTGAAGGCCAGAAGGCTGGTTCCCCGGCCCATTGATCCACCCACGCCTTGAACGAACGCCGTCCGCTTCTTGCAAGTGGCCGGAACGGCAAGTCACGAACGGTGACGGCCCTTCGGGTGCGCGTTCACTCTCGACGCCATTCGGGAGATCGAGGTCAGGAGAAAAGAGGATGAAGCAAAACAGGACAGTCCGGCTCCCTTGCGGAGCGCGGCCCCAACCGGCGACGGTTCGGGACGAGAGGATCTTTCGGGCAAGACCCTCGTTGCTGGTACAGCCCTCAAGCATGGCCCGCGTTTAACCTGTTTCGTTTTTTAATGGCGTGCGCTTTTTAAAGGTTCGAGCAAGACCATGAGATGGTCCAGCGAAGGTGCAGGCGCAGCGCCCACCCCACCGCCGCACGGCCGGCGTGCGCGGGCGTTTACGTCCCTCAATGCCTACTCAAGCGCCATTTGCGCCGCAGCGCCGACAGGCGCAAGGTGGTCAGCCACGCTACCATCGCGGATCGGTCGGAATTTTTCTCGCGCATGATCCGCCAGTTGCATGACTTGGGCTATGCGTTGACCGATGTGCGGCATTTCAAGCCCAAGCATATCGAAGCCTTGATGCGCCTCTGGGAACGGCAGGGGTTGTCGGCTTCCACCCTGCAAAAGCGTTTTTCTTATCTGACCCTGCTGTGCGGCTGGATCGGTAAAGCGTCGATGCTCCGGCCGGGCGCGTCCTACCTGGACGATCCCACCCGCTATCAGCGGACCTATGCCGCCGATCACGATCATTCCTGGACGGCGGCGGGCGTTGATCCTGAAGCGAAGATCGCCGAGATTGAAGGCGATGATCCGGCGGTGGCGCGGGTCCTGCGCTTGCAACACGCCTTCGGGTTGCGCCTTCAGGAAGCGTCTTTGCTCAACCCGGCGCGCGATACCGTGAACGCCACGCAGTTCCGGGTGGTCGCGGGGACTAAGGGCGGTCGACCGCGCATCGTGCCCATCGAGACCGAGGCGCAACGCGCCGTGCTGGCCGAGGCTCAGGACTACGCGGCGCAGACCCGGCGCTCGATGATTCCCCTCGACTATGACCTCAAGCAATGGCTGGCCCACTGTTATCATGTCCTGGCCCGGCATGGCGTCACCCGGAAGGACGGCCTGGTCAGTCATGGCTTGCGTCATCAGTACGCCAATGATCGGTATGAGGAAGCCACGGGCGAACCGTCGCCGGTGCGTGGTGGTGGGCCGGTCGATCCGGCCACGCAGCGCCAGGCACAGCTCGAGGTCGCTAGCCGCCTGGGCCATGCCCGGCCGGGGATTACCGCCGCCTATTATGGAAAGCTGGACCCAACGGGCGGGCCGGTGACCCCTGCGTTGCGTACAGCGCCAACGGAGAAAACCCGGCGCGCTGAACGGCGCGTCCAACAGCAGCTCTTGGCCGCCCGGCTCCAGGACCGCATCGGGCAACGAGCCAACGGTGCGGGCGCGGTGAGCACCCACACCCTGCGACAACGCTGGACGGTGCTCCATCGACTGCTGGCGCTCTGGGCAGACGCCGGCGTGCCGTTGTCCACCCCGGACGCCCTGAGCGAAGCGCATATCGCGGTGCTGCACCGGCATTGGTCCGCCCGGCCTGACCAAAACGCCGCCACCGTCCGCAACCAGGCGCAACTGCTCGCCCAGCTCTGCGGCTGGCTGGAGCGGCCGGACTTGATCCCGCTCGCCCGTGCGGCGGGCCAGCCGTTGGCGGTAGACGCCAGCGTCCCGCGTCCGCCGCCGGCGCTGAGTGACGACGCGATCGCCGAGCGCCTCGACCGCATCCGTGCTGAAGACCCGGTGGTGGCGGTGCACATTGAGGTGGTGCGGGTGATCGGTCTGACCCATCGCCAGGCGGCCCGGCTGCAACCGGCCGCGTCCTACCGAGACGGGGTGCTCGATGTGTTCTGGGAGACGCCCAAAGATCAGGTGCTGCGTTTTGTCGTCACCGGTGAACGACAACAGGCGGTGGTGCGCGACACCTTGACCTTGTTGCCCGACCCCGCACAGGCGGTGTGTCCGGCCGATCAAACCCTGCCGCACTGGCTACGTCACGTTTATCGGCTGTTGCGCGAGGTGGGCCGCATCGGAGTGCCGGGTGAACCGACTTTGGCGGCGCTGAAAGACCCCGCAGCACCCACGCCGGTGGTGTTGCCGCGCGAGACCTGGCTGCTGGAGCGGGCGGGCTTGACGATTCCGGGGCGGCGGTCGTGACGGTGCATGGTGCATCCGTTCGGCTCGGTTATGCCTGCCGAAGTGTCCCCTTCAATGGGAAATGGCCCGATCGGTCTCTTCACAGAAACGCTTTTTTCAGGAGGGCACCGATCCGAATGATCGCCGATCGCGCGCGCCTTCAATTCAAACGTTTCAAATAGTCTTTCAGTTGCTGTAACTCGTCCGGCCCCAAACCGCGCAGGCGTTCTTCCGGCCCCAAGCCGCGCAGGCGTTCTTCCGGCCCCAAGCCGCGCAAGCGTTCTTCCGGCACCAAGCCATGCAGACGCTCGTCGGGGTCCAGTTCCGCCAGAAACGCTTGCCGTTCGTCCGGCGTCATGCCGTGCAGGATCTGCTGGTGCGTTTCGCGAATAAAGTCTTCCATCGTATAGGCCATGCTCGGTTCCTCCAAAACGTAAATGAGATATAACTCTCTCATGAGTTCCCGGGCGCCGGTATGCCGCCAGGGATAATGCTGCGCGCCATGCCGAATCCGATCCTGCTGGACGCTGAACAGTTCCCAGGCGGCGTTGCGCGGGTGACGGTCAATGGCGCTGAGGACGATCAAGCGCACTGGGTGTGTGCCCCAGATAATGTCGAACACCCCGGGCCACGCGGTGGGGATCAGCGGGACCTGCGCCGCCAGTCCCTGTGGAAACCGGGTGGCGACCGCGTAGAGTTGGAAGTCGGCTTCCGGTGGCAACGGCGCGCCCCGGCTCAGGAGTTTCCGGTAGTTCACGTAATGCCCGATCAGTTCATCCAGCGCCCAGGGGTCCAGCGCTTCGTGCTGGGATTTATAGGTCAGCAGGTTATGGGCGCGCAAGCCTTCCAGGCCCTCGGGCAGTTCCCAGCCGGGCGGTGATAACGCCGGTTCCCCGGTGGCCTGCTCGATGATCACCACGTCCAGCAGTTGGCTTTGCAACGCCAGTTCCTTTTCCAGTTCCACCCGCCACGGGGTCGCGCGAAACACGTCGGTCAGGGTAATGCCGAACAGGCGATGCCATTGGCGAATGCGGTCGGACGTCATGGCGGGGCCTCGAAAACAGAAAAACGCGCGGGGCGGTGAACCGTTCGGTCACCGGGAGCCATGAGGCGGCGGATCAGAAGAACGAAGACGCGCATCGGTACCGTACCCATCCGCTTCGTGGACGATGGAGCAGCCCCTTATACCATCATCACCAATAGCAAATCACCAGGCTGATCCAGCCGGTCATCAGGCAATGCCATGCAGTGGTCATGGGAAAGCCTTGGAGTGAGTTGACGTTCATCGGCTTTGGGTGTCCGTGCCTCGTTGAAGGCTCGGCTCACGATCATCGGCGCGAACCTCAAGCGCCTTCATGGGGCGCGCGATGAAGGAGGGGCCATGGGAGAGCCGTCTTTGTCTTCATGAAAGAGAAACTGGAGATGGGTTTTCATCTCGATGATCATCGGCAGCGATTGCAGCGCACCCTCGGCTTTAAAAAGGTCATAAAGCGTTTGATAGTACCAGCCTTGTTCGGCTTTTCCACGTTTAAACACCGCCCAAATCCCGTTGCCTTTTCGCTTCACGTCTTCGGACAGCGTCCAAAGGTTGTGATATTTATCGGCGGCCGCGATCAGTTTAACCGGATAGGGTGCGGTGCGGAGGTGGTCGATCGACCGTTCTTTCCGTGTCCGCCAGTCGGTGATGGCTTTGTCTTCCGTGACGCCTTGAATGTAGTGGAGAACCTCCGGCGCGAATTGTTCACGCAGGATCTGCGGATCGATCCGGGTATCTTCCAGGACGTCGTGTAAGATGCCAGCGATGAGGATGTGTTCATCCGCGGTGACCGTTTGCAGGATCATCCCCACCGCCAGGGGATGAGCAATATAGGGGGTTCCATCAACTTTTCGCGTTTGCGCCCGGTGGCCTTCGCTGGCCAGCGCGATGGCTTGCAGCAGTTTGTTCATCAAGGTGGACTCCGTAGTGAGGGGTGTGGACCACCGTCGGAAGGATCATCACGGACGATCAGAATCCGATGATCGACTGGAGTGGCGTGGAAATCAGATCGTTGCCTCGAATGAGCGATAAGGACCGCTTCCAGGATGGATCGAGTGCCAGTCATCACGTATTCCGGCAGGTGGTCGACGTGCGGGTCAAGCGATGAAGGCGATCAGCGTGAGTATTGAGGAACATGGAGATCCCGACCAAGTCAAGACGCATGAGCGGTATCGGGGGTTCGCCATTTGCGTGACGCGGCGATCCAAGATGGCTTGCGAGGCCACCCCACGGTAAACGGCGGGGTGGTTGATGAGGCCGGAAGTACGGGATCGGTGCGCTCATTCTGTCCGCGAACGCCGGCTGGGGTTTTTCACGACGCCGCTGCTCCCCGGCGGTGACGCAACACAAGATCACGATGCCGGTGCTAGGTGATCGGTAGCTGGCGAAGAGATCGAACTTCGCCTTTCACTAACCGAATTTCATAGGCGACGTGTTCGGCATCTGTGCCCTCATTCAAGGTCGTGTCACATCGAATCGTCCCGGTCAGTTCGACCGGCAAGGGCGGGTCAAAGTCGATATGCTCACCTTCATCATCGACCCCGTTGAGTCGAAAAAGGTGGCCGTCGCGTATTTCGTAATCAATCAGGTGTCGATCAATATCTTTCGTCTGAAACCACACATCATGGTGAGACGCCTCTGACAAACCGTGACAAATTTTGACGCGATCAAACATGCCCATCGGGGTGCCTCCATCGATATCCGCTTAAAACAATCATGCGCCGTTCTGCCGCCCAAAGGCGGGATCAGCAGCGCCGTCGCCAAAGTCTTTTTAGGACGCCCAGTGGTTGGTAAAAAACCGTGACCTTTTCCTTAAGCCCATGACTTATGATTAGTTTAATTCCGATTGCCCGCTGGGCAAAGGCCATCGGTGGCGAATCAGACGCTCGGCCTCGGTTGGAAAATCGGCGAAAATGAGATTCGGCTCGCCGGGTGGGACGCAACGGCGCGTCGGGCGCGTGAAGTGCTGGGAGGTTCCAGGCAGCAGGTCGTCGATGCGGTTGATTGGATGCCCGGCGATCCGACGCAGCACCGTGCGCCGGTAGGCTTTGGGGGCGAGGCCGTTGCGCTGGGCGGCGCCGATCAGGGGTCGATCGCGGCGGTCCGGAGTCGCCGCGTGGCAAGACCCAGCGGTGCCAAGAGGAAACCGGTCACGCCATTGAGATTCGCCAAAACAAGTACTTAAACAATTTAATCGAACAGGATCATCGCGCGGTTAAACGCATCGTCCGGCCGATGTTGGGATTCCAATCCTTCCGTTCCGCCCGAGTGACCCTGCAAGGCATCGAACGGATGCACATGATTAAGAAAAAGGGCAGAGGATCATGGCCGAAGGGCCAAGTCTCTCCGCCGCCAATCAGTTCTATTCCCTGGCAGCCTCATTCCGTCCAGAGAGGGTCAAGCTCGTCTGTCAGAAACTAACGCAACACAACCAGTTTTTTTGATGAAGTGCGTCGAGCCATCCTGCTATCCAGTCGAGGAGAATACCTTCGACTGTAGCAAATTTGTCCTAGACTTTTGACCCCTCGTTCAGGGCCTGGCTATCACTGACGGGCGTACTGCCAGGCCCGTCGCTGCGCTTCCTGCTGCTCATCCGTATTCAACGCTGCTTGAAGCCGTAATTGCAGATTAATCCCTTCCTGATCCCCTTGCGGCGCGGCCAACAACAGCCAGGCATAAGCCTCAATGCGGTCTTGAGGCACGCCCGCACCGAGCAGATGAAGCATGGCCAAGCTCGATTGAGCAGGGGCATAACCTTGACGGGCGGATAAGGTCAGCAGGTCTGCCGCGCGGGGAAAATCACGATGTGGCTCTAGCGTGTAGTAGCTGCCCAACTGGTACTGGGCGGCGGCATGGCCTTGATCAGCGGCTTGACGCATCCAATTGAGCGCGGCGGATTCGTCCAGTCGCACACCGTCGCCGATCATATAGCGCATGCCGAGCTGAAACTGGGCCTCGGCGTCGCGGCCTTCCGCCCGCTGGTCGAGTGTAGCCAGATCGGCCGGGGTGTCCGCACCGGTTCCGTACAACCGGTCAGTGCGTATCCCAACAGAATCAGAAAAGCACAACAGATCGAGCGCATCGATCAAACCGTGGTCCGGATGAACCGGCTCAGATGATAGGTCGCCAATTGCACCTCGGCTTCGCTCAATATTCGCGGCTGATGCGCCAGGAATCCCGGTAGTGCTTTGGGATTCAGCACCCAGACGGTTTAGCGGTGTGGCTTCATGGCGACAAGCATGCCATTTGACCCACGAGAATGCCCTCATCGGCGACCGACTAGCGGCAAAGGTTTTCCAGGATAGGCCAAGCGGAATGCCGCGCGGACGGCGTCGTTCTCATCTTCATTCGTGGTCCACGCACCGAAATCCACCTTGAGCAAACTGTTTGGCCCGATGATGTTCAATCGCTTCAGCTGATTTTCGATCAAATCCACATCGAGCGCATCCGCATTACGTTTGTTGATTGTCGTGGGAGCAAAGCCGGGACCGCTCCAAGCACCTAATTTGAGATTGGCGATCCAAACCACCCAGATCCACCTTTCCATTTCCCGGACGCCGGTTTGCTGATTCTTGAGCGCACAAGCCTTTGCGGCTTTGTTTAACGCTTCGAGCAATTTCTTGGGTTTTTCGAGCTCGCGCGCGAGCACATCGATTTGCTTCCCCAAACCCGATGAACGGCTGGCTGCCGCGATGACGGAATCCGCCGATACCGCGCCGTTCAACCGTCCGTCGAGCAGTTGATTGATCTGAATATAAATCTGATTCAGCGATGCATACAGCGTACTGAATCGCATCTCCACATGGGCCAGCATCAGTAGATCTTCGGCCATCGCGAGCAGCGCTTTGCCGGAATCGGCCTCCTTGAGCGCCTGAAACACATTCGGATGACTGAACAAATTCCCGAGTTCGACCGAGGAGATCGACTTGCTCGCAGGCGAAGGGTTTAAGGCGAGCGCCTTCGGGACAGAAGCCGTTTGGAACGCTTGACCCAGTGAATCAAAACCCATGCTCATGGTGGCCACCCAACCGAGATTACCCGGATACCCTAACACGAAGGATAAAGTCGTGAGAAAGTGACTGAAGCGGCTTGAGGAGGAGTGGACTCTCGCTCGGGTGAGAATCACTTTTTGATTGCGCGCGGCCAACTCATAGGTCTTATAAAGCTTATCAAGCGCTTGCTTGGCCCTATCGAGTAATTGATTGCCTTCCTTAAAGTAGTTGGTCGAAATGTTCTGGAGCTGCCTGATTCTCGCCAAGGCGGCTTCCAGTTGCTTTTGCGCGTTCGTCAAGGTCGAACGCTGTGCTGGAGTCAAGTTGGCCATCGGTATTTCCTGCCATGGGATGGTTGAGATTAGAAAAACGGGATGTTTGCTTTGTGGTCCAATGCGATCAAAACGGCTCCACGGTGGTTGACCGCTGGTGGGGCCAACGGCGACGAACCAGTCGAAACAGCCGCTTTCGCAAGGGGAATAGCCGGTTCGCGATCCTCATCACGTTTTTTGTGTTTAGGAACACATGCCGGCCAACCCCTATCTCCTTATGCGCGACAAGCAGCACAACAGATGCGGAAAAATGATTTTTTTAAATGAGAAAACGGAACCACCTCAGGTTTTGCGTCCGCGCACTTGGCGCGCGTTCTTGCGGGCTTCGGCCAACTGACCTCGAATCTCGGCTTCAAGGGCGTAGAGCGCGCCGATCCGCTGGAGCGCCTCCGTCGCCAGGGGTATGTCGCAGCGGTGGAGGCTGAAGAAGACGATGTGCCGTTTGAGGAGCGGTTTGCCGCCCTTCAAGCGGCCGCGTGAAACCTGCCGAGAGCATCCGCTACCCGTGTCAACGTTCGTGTCAACAGGTGGAGTGCCCATAGGGTTCATTCCAGCAGGTCCGCAGACAAAAGAAAAAGCGTGACTATCGCGCCGTTGGTGGACTGCAAAGCGGAACAGGGAAGGTGCTGCGGAAAACAGTGCTAGAAAAACTGATCTTTCTTGTCCCTTAATCGGCCCTTGGGCGATGCGTTCCACCTAGTGCTGGAAGTAGACAGTGTGTTTTGGCTACTCAATGGCTTACCTCAATATATCCCATTCACGGGGACAGAGGTGGCGACCGGTGCACTGCGCCTACCACAGAAACAAATCGGGCCACGGTCGGCGGTCGGATACGTTTCACCGGACCCTTGGAATGTCCATCCAGCGGGTGGTGAAAGCGGGGGTTCGGCGGGTTTGTTTCATCGCACGACTTGGAAAGTTAACCGGGTTACGCAGTGTAAAGTGGTATCAAGCGGGCATCAGTTTCTCCAAGACCTGTTCGTAAGGCTGCCCTTGAGCGAAGAGGCCCTGCACCAACTGCAGCACCTGAGCCAAGGCTTACCGGGAGAGGGTATAGAGCTTTTGACCGAGGGGATGCTGATCCTCTTCAGCAAACGCGAAGCGTTCTGATTTTTTGCCCCCAGCCGGGGTGCGCTGGAGCAACGACTGCGTTATGCCCAATCCATAGCATTCATGCAAGTGGCTTTATATCGCAGCTACCCTCCCACTAGGCCAGTATCCACTGCGCCTCAAACCCCCATGTTGGCCAGAAAATTTTTGCTTGACATTCTAAATGTAATCGATTACAAATTTATTGTGTCAAAAACGCATACCACCTTGGAGATAAATATGAAAACGATTTCTAGATCCTGCATCCGTCTGGACGTTCGCGTGCAGAATAAAGATGAAGCGATCCAGCGTGCTGGTGAATTACTGGCCGACGCCGGCTATATCGAACCTGCCTACATCGATAGCCTGTTGAAACGTGAGCAGGTCGCCAACACTTTCCTCGGCGGCGGCGTGGCCATCCCCCATGGGATGATTGAGGACCGTCATCTGATCCACCACACCGGCATCGCCATTCTGCAAGTACCCAATGGCGTCGAATGGAATGAAGGCCAGAAAGCCTACCTGGTGGTGGCGATCGCCGCTCAGTCCGACGAACACATCGCCCTGCTGCGCCGCCTGACCCGCCTGATGCAGCAGCCCGAAGCGCTTGACACCCTGTTCCATGCGGAAAACCCACTGGTGTTGATCGCGGCGCTGGCCGACGCCGCAGAGTCCGCGCCGGTTGTAGAAACGCCGGTCGCGCCAGCCTGGCCGGCAGATGCCGAGGTCGAATGGACGGTGGATTATCCCAACGGCTTACACGCCCGTCCGGCAACCCGCTGGGTCGAGACCGCCAAGCGCTTCTCTTGCGAACTGCGGATCTACAAAGGTAGTGAGTTTGCCGACGCCAAAACGCTGACCGGTTTACTGGCCTTGGGCGTGACCTGCGGCGCTACACTGCGGCTGGCGGCCCGAGGCGCTGATGCGCAAAAGGCGCTGAAAGCCCTCCACGAAACGGTGTGCGGCTTGTCCGCCGAGGAAAAGGCCGACGCCGAGCGCGCCCGCCGCAATGCGTTGGCCGCGCGCAAGACGGCGCCGGACTGGACACCGACTGGTTCGCCCACCACCCTCTACGGCATCAGCGCCAGTCCGGGACTGGCAATTGGCAAGCTGGTCCGCCATATCTCGCAGCGCTTTCAGGTCACCGATCAAGCCGGCGATGTCGTGGCCGAGGGTGAAGCGCTGGAACAGGCTTTATTAGCCGTTCGCACCCAGCGCGAGGAGCTGGAAGCGCGCACCCGCCAGCGGCTCAGCGCCGCCGAAGCCGCGATCTTCGCCGCCCAGCGCGAACTATTGGCCGATCCAGTGCTGGTGCGTGATGCCCTCGCCACGATCATGCAAGGCCACGGCGCGGCCTGGTCCTGGCAACGGGCATTGCGGGCACGGATCGAGAAGCTGCAACAGGTCGCTGATCCCTTGCTGGCCGCCCGGGCGCTGGATTTGCGCGATGTCGGCGAACAAGTGCTGGCCCAATTGCTCGGCATCGAACGGCGGCAAATGACGCTCACTGAACCATCGATTCTGGTCGCGGAAGATCTGACCCCTTCCGACACGCTGCAGCTCGACACGCGCCAGATCCGGGGATTAGCGACCAGCGTGGGCGGCCCCACCTCGCATACCGCAATTCTGGCGCGAACCTTAGGGCTACCGGCGATCGTTGCGGCAGGCCCCACGTTGTTGACCGCGCTGGAAGGCGGCATGGCGGTCATCGATGGCGGCAGTGGTTGCCTCTATGTGGACGTCAGCGAGAAGGATCAACGCAGCGTCACCGAAGTCATCATCCGGCAACAGGCCGCCCGTGAAGCGCTACGCGCCGTGCGTCACCAACCGGCGACCACCACCGATGGCTACACCGTGGAAATCGCCGCGAATGTCGCCAATCCGAAGCAGGCTGCCGCTGCCGTCGACGCGGGCGCGGAAGGGATTGGTCTGATGCGCACCGAATTCCTATTCCTGGAGCGCGATAACGCCCCGGACGAGGAGGAGCAATACCAGGTCTATCGCGAGATGATCGAAGTGCTGGCCGGTCGCCGGCTGATCATCCGGGCGCTGGATATTGGCGGCGACAAACAGGTTCCTTATCTTAATTTGCCGCATGAAGAGAACCCCTTCCTCGGCGTGCGCGGCGCGCGTTTGCTATTACAGCGCCAGGATTTGTTGTATGCCCAGTTGCGGGCCTTGTACCGCGCCGCCCAGCATGGGCCGCTGTGGATCATGTTCCCGATGGTCACCCATCTGGGCGAAATTGAAGCGCTGCGCGAACACTGCGAACGCGCTCGCCAGCAGGTCAACGGCCCCGAGGTTAAGCTGGGCATCATGGTGGAAATCCCGGCGGTAGCCGTCCTCGCCGACCGCTTCGCGGCCCAAGTCGATTTCTTCTCCATCGGCACTAACGACCTAACGCAGTACACGCTGGCGGTGGATCGCCAACACCCGGAACTGGCGGCGCAAGCGGATAGCCTGCATCCAGCGGTACTGAATCTGATTGACGCCACGGTGCGCGGCGCGCAAACCGCGAGCCGATCCGGCGGTAGCGGTTGGGTTGGGGTCTGCGGCGGACTGGCTGGCGATCCGCTGGGCGCGCGGATTCTGACCGGTCTGGGCGTCGATGAGCTGAGCATGAGCGCCCAGGATATCGCTCCGGTGAAAGCCACATTGCGTGGTGAATCGCGGACCGCCATGCAGGAATTGGCCCGTCAGGCGTTATGCGCCCGTACTGCTGATGAGGTGCGCGCGCTATGAGTGCCTTGAGTCCTGTAGTCAATGCCCCGCGGGTGGTCACGGTGGCGCTGAATCCTGCCCTGGATCAAACCATTGAAGTCGCTGGCCTGCAACCCGGCGCAGTCAACCGGGCATTGCGGATGCAAATCGACGTTGGCGGTAAAGCCGTCAATGTGGCGTCCTGCTTGTCCGATTTCGGCGTACCGGTCGCTGTCGCCGGTCAACTGGGCCGCGATAATGCCGCGCTCTTTGAAGAGCTGTTTCAGCGCAAGAAGATCGCTAACCATTGCTGCTACCTGGATGGTCTGACCCGGATCAATACCAAGCTGGCGGATACGGTCAGCGGTGAAACCACCGATCTCAACATGCCGGGAACGGAATTTACGCCGGACGCTGCAGCAGATGTGCTGAACCAGATTCTGGAGCGGCTCGAACGGCTGGCGGAGCAGGTCGACTGGATCGTGCTGTCCGGCAGCTTGCCACCGGGGATGCCGGTGAATACCTACGCAACCATCACCGAACGGGTACAGGCGGCGGGCGCGTCGGTGCTGCTGGACACCAGCGGCGCGCCGCTCAAGGCTGCCCTGGCCGCCGGTCCACGGATGATCAAGCCCAATCGGCACGAACTGGCGGAATTACTGGGTCGCTCCCTCGATAGTCTGGCCTCCCTGATCGCCGCAGGACGGGAATTGTTGCACAGCCCGCCGGCGCCCGCCTGGGTGGTCGTCTCGCTCGGTAGCGACGGCGCCCTGTTCCTGACGAGTGAACAAGCGTTGCACGCCCATCCGCTCAAGGTTGCGGTCATCAGCACCGTCGGCGCGGGCGATGCCATGGTTGCCGGTTTGGTCGCCGCCCGTCTTGAAGATTTATCCCTGGCGGAAACCGCGCAACTGGCCACTGCTTTCTCCGCCGCCAAGCTGACCCGGTTGGGACCGCATTTGCCCCGCCCCCCCGAAGTCCGCGCCTTGGCCGGACAGGTCGCTGTCACCCCCGTTGATTGAAGACAAAATCAGAACCGAAGGAGCATCGAATATGACCAAAATTGTTGCCGTCACCGCATGTCCCACCGGCATTGCGCACACCATCATGGCCGCCGAAGGACTGGAGCAGGCCGCTAAAGCGCTGGGTTACGAAATCCAGGTCGAGACGCAGGGTTCGGTCGGAACCCGTAACACCCTGTCCGACGCTGATATCGCCGCGGCTGATGTGGTCATTATCGCCGCCGATACCCGAGTTGACGCCGCCCGCTTCGCCGATAAGCCGCTCTATGAAACCACCACTGAACCGGCGATTCGCAACGGGGTGGATGTCATCAAAACCGCGCTGGCCCATGTTCCAGCCGCGGCCAAGCCTGCTACGCCGCCTGCGGCGGGTTTGAAGATCGTTGCGATCACGTCCTGCCCGACCGGCATCGCCCATACCTTCATGGCGGCGGAAGGTCTGGAGCAGGGCGCCAAAAGTCAGGGCCACGCCATCAAGGTGGAAACCCAGGGTTCGGTTGGAGCGAAAAATAATCTGACCGCCGAGGATATCGCCGCCGCCGATCTGGTCATCATCGCTGCCGACACCCAGGTGGATAAAAGCCGCTTTGCCGGCAAACGTCTCCACGAAGCCAGCACCAAGACCGCGATTCATGACGGGGCCGCCTTGGTGCGCACCGCGATTGAGCAAGCCAAAATTCAAGGCGCCGACACCGACGACGCGGACTATGACGCGCGGGTCAAGCAGGCCAAAGCGCAGCAGGCTGCAACCCGTACCGGCGCGTACAAGCATTTGATGACCGGCGTGTCCTACATGATCCCCTTCGTGGTCGCTGGCGGTTTGCTGATTGCGATCAGTTTCGCCATCGGCGGGATCAATGTCTTCGAGGACGCGAATGCTGGAACCTTGGGCTGGACGCTGTTCCAGATCGGCGCAAAGGCGGGTTTCACCTTAATGGTGCCGGTGTTGGCCGGCTATATTGCCTACTCCATTGCCGACCGGCCCGGCATCGCCCCCGGCATGATCGGCGGCATGATCGCCAGCACCATTGGTTCCGGCTTCCTGGGCGGTATCGCCGCCGGCTTCCTGGCGGGCTACAGCGTCAAATGGATGAGCGATCATATCCGCTTGCCGCGCACCCTGGACGGTCTCAAACCGGTGTTGATCCTACCCTTGCTCGGTACGCTGGTGGTCGGCTTGCTGATGTACTTCGTGGTTGGTGAACCGGTCGCCGCCGCTCTGGCCAGCATCACCGCTTGGCTCAAAGGGATGCAGGGTAGCAGCGCGATTTTCCTCGGTTTGTTGCTGGGCGCGATGATGGCGTTCGATATGGGCGGACCGGTGAACAAATCAGCCTATGCCTTCGCCACTGGCTTGATCGTCAGTGAGGTTTACGCACCCATGGCGGCGGTGATGGCGGCGGGCATGGTCCCGCCCTTGGGCCTGGCGCTGGCCACCGTGCTGTTCAAAAACCGCTTTTCGCTGGATGAACGCGAGGCCGGCGGCGCGACGGCCGTACTTGGCATTTCCTTCATCACCGAAGGTGCGATTCCCTACGCGGCTAAAGATCCACTGCGGGTGATTCCGGCGCTGATGATCGGCGCTGCGGTAACCGGGGCGCTGTCCATGGTGTTCGGTTGCGAGTTGCGGGTGCCTCACGGCGGCGTGTTCGTACTACCCATCCCCAATGCCGTGACGAACCTGGGTCCGTATCTGCTGGCCATCGTGATCGGTACCGTGGTGACCGCCGGCGCGCTGTTTTTCCTGAAACGGCCCCTCGAAGCCCCGGCGAAGCTGAAATTGGCAGGAGCGTGATCAACCAGAACGAAAGATAGAACATGCGGGAGAGGTGGCTCCCGACCCTTTCCCCGGCGTGGGTAGACTTCCGCCGGGGTTTTTTCGTGGCAAACGATCGGCGCTGGCTACACTGGCCAGGCGATTTCGTAACGAGTGCTGCGCCCCGCGCCCGGACACTTTCTGAGCAGTCCTTTTTCCAGCAGGTCGGTGAGATCGCGGGTCGCTGTTGCCTTGCTCGCTTTGGTCAGACCCATGTACTTGCGGGCGTTGAGTCCACCGGTAAAGCCCGTTGGACTGGCGTCCAATAGTCGATTCATCACTTTGTTTTGTCGCTCGTTCAGAAGGGTCTGGTGATGTTGCCGCCAGAACTGGGTTTTCAACAGCACGTGCTGGATTTGATCGAGCGCACGGTTCAGGGTTTGCCGAAGCATGATCAGGAACCACTCCAGCCAGTCGGTGATGTCAAGACCGTTACGCTGGGTGCGTTCGAGCACCCGGTAATACTCTTCGCGATGGGCCATGATCGTCGCCGCCATGGTGTAGAACCGGATGCTGTGGTGATCAGCCTGGGCTAATGCCAGATCGGTGATGGCGCGGGCGATCCGTCCGTTCCCATCATCGAAGGGATGCAAGGTGATAAACCATAAATGTGCGATACCGGCTCGGAGCAGCGGGTCCAGCGTCGTATCGGCCTGGCTGGCGTTGAACCCGGTGATGAACGCATCCAGTTCACACTCCAGCCTCTCACGCGGCGGCGCTGCAAAATGCACTTTCGGGTTTCCAAGGGGTCCCGAGACCACTTGCATGGGCGCTTCGCCGCGCAGTTCGCCCACCCGAATCGGAGTCAAGCCACTTTGTCCCATGGGGAACAAGGCGCGATGCCATTGATACAGGCGCTGGATGGTCAGTGGATCTCCGTGGTGGTGTGTAGCGTCGAGGAGAATATCCGCCAGTCCGTCGGTCTGGGGGGTGCCCGGCGGCAGACCAGCGCAATCCAGCCCAAGGCGTCGCGCCAGGGAAGAACGAACTGAATCGACATCCAGTCGCTCGCCTTCAATCGCCGACGTGTTAATAGCGTTTTGCAGCAGGGCGTTCATCTCGGATTGCAGGCTTTCCTCGCCCGAAACGCTCTGCACGCCGCCGAGCAATCGGCCTTGTAGCGGATAAATCTCCCGTAACAATCCAGCCAAACGCTGATCCTGCCAAGTGAAAATCGGCCAATCGGGTTGCTGCCATATCCAGCGGGGTTGCTGTTGGATCATTTTGAAGTAAGACTGCGGTGATTGAGCCGATTAAAGGGCGTATTCGGCTCATGAAGTGAGCCGAATATAGTTGAGATTCGGATCAGCAACCAGAGGTTGCGCCCGTCTGCCGCGCGCTCGATCCTCGCTCCCGCAATTCCCCACGCAACGCCACCCGACGCACCGACTGGGACGGATGGGCAATGCGCTGGAGCAGTAATTCAATGGCCGCCTGGCCAATGTCGTAGGTCGGTTGCGCAATCACGGTGATGCCCGGTTCCACCAGTCGGGTCCAGGGCAAATCGTCGAAACCGGCCAATCCAATCTGCTCGGGAAACCGAAGCTGCGCTTCCCGTAGCGCTTCAACCAGTCCCAGCAGGATCAGGCCATTACTTCCCACCAGAGCATCGGGCAATGACGGCCCTTGCACCAGTTCAGCCGCAGCCTTGTGCGCGGCATCGACTGTTGCCGGTACGGCCTGGGCCAGCGTTTCCAGTCCATGCGTCGCCATGGCCGTCACATACCCCTCCTGTCGTTGCCGACCGGTGGCGCTGGTTGCTCCGTAAATGAAGGCAATACGGCGATAGCCCTGTTCGATGAGATGCGTGGTCAGGCGGTAGGCGGAATCCGTATTGTCCAACACCACCGCGTCAGCCGTGGTTTCACGGTCGCAACGGTCGACCAGCACCACGGGAAAGGGGTAATCACTCATGCGGAAGCGGGCCAAAGTCGGAAGCGAGGGTGACAGAATGATGCCACTGACGTTTTCATCGCGCATCAATTCGAGATAGAACGCCTCTTTTTGCGGATCTTCGTCAGCGTTGCAGAGAATCACCCGCATTCGGTTTTGGTAGGCCATGTCCTCAACCGCGCGGCTAATCTCGGTGAAAAAAGGATTGCGAATATCCGAGACGATCAGCCCAATCGTATCGGTTCGGCGCGAACGCAACCGTCGCGCCGCCAGATCGGGCCGGTAATCCAGCGCCTGGACGGCTTCCAGCACTCGCTGGCGGGTCGTCTCGGTGACTCCGCTATGCCCCGCCAACACTCGCGATACTGAAGCAACCGATACGCCTGCCCGCTTGGCGACATCCTTGATCTGTGCCATCTGCATTTCTCCTCTTGAAGTAAAAAGTAACCGATTACACCATGCTTAAGAACCTTTTTAATAGTGATTAATTAATTTTTTAAAAAATTATTGACTTTAAATTTGTAATCGTTTACAAATAATATCAATATATAGATCATACTTATTGATAAAACTATGAAAACGATTTCTAAATCACCCCATCACGAGGATTCAGCCCATGAAAAAAACCGCGATCTCCCTAGCCGTTGCTGCCGCTGCTCTGACCACCCCGTTGCTTGCCCACGCCGACACCGTTCTGTATGGCGAGGCCAAGGTTTCCGTGGACTATGTCGATAACAATCGTGATCCCGATTCCTACTGGGACGTGGTCAACAACGGTTCCAAATTGGGTTTCCGGGGCAGCGAGGACTTAGGAGGCGGTTTGAGCGCCTTCTACCAGTACGACTTCAGCGTCGACATGACGGAAGGCGGGAATTTCTCTGGACTTAATCAGAAGTTTGTCGGCCTTCGGGGCGATTTCGGGGCGGTGACCCTGGGCACCCAGGATACACCGTATTGGAAGGTGCTGAATGTGACGGATATCTGGAACAGCTCCAAGATGTTCGATGGTACGGTCTATCTGGGTTCCGGCGTCGACGAAAGAACGTCCACCAACGGCGCTTTGAGCACGCTGGCCAATAGCATCGATTACCAAACGCCGATCTTCAATGGCTTCAGCGCCGAAGCCTTGTTGGTGCTGGATGGTCGGATTAATACGCTACAGGGCTTCTCGGACGGCGTCGATATCTGGAATGTCAACCTTAAATACAGTCAAGGTCCGTATTTCGCGGGATTGACGTATATCAAGATGGACGGCGACAGCGACTTCGACATCGGTGACAACCAAACCGTTGATCTCGATCTGGATAACTGGGGTCTTGGGCTGGGTTATCAGACACCGATTTGGCGGGTGGGCTTCATTTACGAGCAGGGCAATTTCACCGACGTCAATTTCCAACGCCAAATCAGCGAAAACGGGGTGCCCCTGGCTACGGGCTCTGATGCCAAAAGCTGGTTCCTGACCGGCCAGTACGCCTTCGGCAACAGCATCGTCCGGGCCGCCTATGGCCAGACCGATACCGGTATCGATGGCGAGGACACCATCGATAACTATCGCGCGGGCTACCAATACAACTTCAGCCAGCGGACTTTGCTCTGGGTTGAGTACATCGGACGGAACGCCGATACGCTCCTCTACGGCGATCAGAACGTGATGTCCATCGGCACCAAGGTTCTGTTCTAGATGCTCACGTTTCTGACATGAGACACCGGATGCCGTAGGGCATCCGGTGTCCTGAAGTCCTTGATCAGAGGAGCATTGCGGCATGAACACTCACGAAGCGCACTGCCCATCATGCGCGCAAATTATTCATTTTCCCATGATCCATTTCCCCGTCGAGCCACCGGCGATCACCTCAAGGGTGCGATGTCCGAGCTGCCGCGCTTCACTGAGGGTATGGCTGGACCGATTAGCGGCGTTGTCTTCACCGGAGCATGCTTCTCGGCGGGAACTTTCCCACGCCCGCCCACACCGCCAAAACGGTCGATTTCTGGGACCTCATCGCGACCTATCCGGCAACACGCAGGTCTCGACCGTCGTCTGTCCGCACTGCGGACAGGGTGTGACTGAATACCGGTTCACGACTCGCGACGGGTTTTCCATCGTGACGCATCACTGTGTCGAGCATGGTGATGTGATCCCCAAACACCACGTTGACGCGCCTAACGATCCTCCCGTGTTCCATTTCTAAAACCCTATCCCGTCGAGGAGCAAAAGCTGATGAAAACAGCATCCTCAATTGTCATCCGGGCCGGGCTGCTCAGCCTGACCCTCGCCGCGACCACCGCGTCGGCCCAATGCGATCCCGACTATCATGGCATTACCCTGGACATCGGTACCCGCTCTCGTCCGTTCATCGCCAGCGCCATCGCGATGGCCGCCAAAAGCTGGGAGAAACAGACCTGTGGCAAGGTCAATCTCATGGAGTATCCAGTCGATCAGCTTTACCCAACTTATCTCAACGCTCTGGTCGCGGGCGAAGGAAAGTTCGACATCATCACCTTCGGACCGTTCTGGACGCCGGATTTCGCCCCCTATCTCGCGGATATGCCCGCGTCGCTGCGCGAAACCCCAGCATGGCAGGACATCCTGTCGGTGTACCGCGAGCGGCTGATGATGTGGAAGGGCCGCTATGTATCACAAACTATCGATGGCGACCAGCATATTTTGTATTACCGGCTGGACCTGTTTAACGACCCGCAAGAGCAGCAACGCTTTCAGAAGAAGTACAGCTATCCACTGGAACCGCCAGTCACTTGGGCGCAGTACTACCAGATCGCCGAGTTTTTCAACCGGCCCACGACCAATCTGTGGGGCACGGCCGAGGCGTACCGGCGCGGTGGCGAGCAATTCTGGTACTTCTTCACCCACGCCGCTGCTTACACCCACCACCCCGATCTACCGGGTTCCATGTTCTTTGATCCCAACACCATGGACGCCCAGATCAACAATCCAGGTTGGGTCAAGGCGCTCGAAGATTACATCAATGGCCTCAACGTCGCCCCGCCGGGCGCGCTGGGCTTCACCTCGGCGGACATCCACAACATTTTCGCCGGCGGCTCGGTGGCGATGAACTTCGATTGGGGTGACACCGGCGTCAACGCCGCTGACGCCAAGACCAGCCTGATTGCTGGCAAGGTCGGCACCGCGATGCTGCCGGGGTCAAAACAAGTTTGGAATTACAAAACCAAACAGTGGGACCGCTTCCCGGAGGTCAACCGCACCCCATTCCTGGCCTTCGGCGGCTGGCAGGCAGCGGTGCCCGCCAATAGTGATCAGATCGAAGCAGCCTGGAATTTCATCGCCTGGTTGTCCAGTCCTGAGGTGAGCGGCGAAGCGGTGATGACGCCACAAGCGGGCATCAATCCCTACCGTCAGAGCCACTTCGACAACCGAGATCGCTGGTTGCGCCTCTTCACGCCCGAGGAAGCCCGGTTGTACCTGGACGCACAACTGGAAAGTCTGAAGTCATCCAACGTCGCTCTGGATCTACGCATCCCCGGCCACTTCGCCTACACCCAGGCGCTGGAAGTGCAACTGACGCGGGCGCTGAACTTTGAAATCTCCCCCCAGGAAGCCCTGAACAATGTCGCCAAAGCGTGGAATGCGTTGACCGACCGCTTCGGACGCGACGCCCAGCGCGCCGCCTATCGGGCCTCCATGGGCCTGGATCGCGAGGTGCAATGACATGGCAACTCCCTCTGTTTCTACCTCTCCAACGGTTGCCCCGACCCGAACGCCCGCTTTAGACATGCACGGCATCAGCAAGACTTTTCCCGGCGTTAAGGCGCTCGACCATGTGCAACTACAAGCCTGGACCGGTGAGATCCACTCGCTGATGGGCGAAAACGGCGCGGGCAAGAGCACCCTGATGAAAATCCTGTCAGGCGCTTACACCGCCGACCCCGGTGGCGAAATCCGCATCGACGGCCAACCGATGCACATCACCGGTCCCAAAGCGGCCCGAGCGGCGGGCATCGCCATCATCTATCAGGAACTGAGCCTGGCCCCCAACCTGACCGTAGCCGAGAACATCTATCTCGGCAACGAACCAACGCGGGCCGGCTTTCTGGCAGATCGAGCGACCATGCGCCGGGAGACCGCCAAGGTCTTGGAACGACTCGGCACGGAGTTCGATCCAGACACCCTGGTCAACACCCTGTCCATTGCTGAACAGCAGCAGGTGGAAATCGCCCGCGCCCTACATCAGCACAGCCACATCCTGATCATGGACGAACCGACCACCGCGCTGTCCACCCGCGAAACCGACCGCCTGTTCGAGCTGATCAAGCGGCTGCGGGACGAAGACATCGCCATTATTTATATCAGCCACCGCATGGCGGAAATCTACGAACTGTCCGACCGGGTCAGCGTGCTGCGCGACGGCGGCTACGTGGGCACGCTCGACCGCGCCGAGATTTCCGCCGAGCGCCTGGTGCAGATGATGGTGGGACGCCCGCTCTCCAATTTGTTCGATAAGCACAGCCACGCTACCGAGCGTGTGGTGCTGGAGGTCAAGGGGCTGACCGATAGCGGCTGGCGCGTGAAACCGTGCAGCCTCACCCTCCACGCGGGCGAAGTACTGGGGCTGGCCGGGCTGGTTGGCGCAGGGCGCAGCGAGTTGGCGCGGCTGATTTTCGGGGCGGATCGCGCCACGGGCGGCGAGGTCTGGTTGGAAGGGAAACGGCAGACGCTGCGCAAGCCCCTCGACGCGATCAACAACGGCATCGCCTATCTGACCGAAGACCGCAAGGCGCAAGGGCTGTTTCTCGACATGAGTGTGCGCGAGAACATCACCATCAGCGTGTTGGGCCGGGACGCCTTCGTTGGCGGGTTACTCAATCGGGCGGCCATGGCGCGACTGACCACCGGTTCGATTGAAGATTTGCGGGTTCGGGTGGCTGGCCCGTTTGTCACCGCTGGCGCGCTGTCCGGCGGTAACCAGCAGAAACTGCTGATCGCCCGCTGGATCGCCATTCATCCCAAGGTCTTGATCCTCGATGAACCGACCAAGGGCGTGGATATCGGCGCCAAGGCCGAGATTTATCGAATTATCAGCGAGCTGGCTGCCAAGGGTGTGGCGATTCTAGTGATCTCCAGCGAACTGCCGGAAGTGATCGGCATCAGCGATCGCATTCTGGTGATGCGCGAAGGTGAGATCGTCGGCGAACTCGGCGGCCCCGGTGGCGAGGAACCCACTCAGGAAAACATCATGGCCCTGGCGACGGGCACAACCGAGATGGTGCAATCATGAACGAATTCACAACCCCTGCGACAAAAACCTTCGACAAGACCTTTTGGTCGAATCTGATGCAGACCGCCGGTATTCTGCCGGTACTGATCGTGATCGCCATCGTGTTTGCGATCATCGCCCCAATTTTCTAACTGAGAATAACCTGCTGAACATCGTTCGGCAGGCGTCGATCAACATCGTGCTGGCCACCGGTATGACCGTGGTCATTCTGACCGGTGGCATCGATCTGTCGGTGGGTTCGGTGCTGGCGGTGTCGGCGGTGTCGGCCATGGTGGTTTCTGCTCATGCCCGAACTGGCTGGGCGGCGGTGCCGGTGGCGCTGCTGGTCGGCTGGGTCTGGGCGCGCTCAACGGCCTGCTGGTCGCCTACGCCGGTTCACCACCATTCATCGTCACCTCGGCTCGATGACTGCCTTGCGTGGCCTGGCTCTACTTGTTTACGGCACCACCGTCATCAACAGCAAGATCGGTTTCGCCTGGATCGGCAACGCCTATCTGGGGCCGCTGCCCTGGATCGTGATCATCGCCTTCTGGTCATCCTGCTGACTTGGTTCATCCTCCGCCATACCGTGCTGGGCGTGCATATCTACGGTGTCGGCGGCAACCCCAAGCGGCGCGATTGACCGGTATCAAGGTCGGGCTGGTGATGCTGTTCGTCTATGCCTACAGCGGCCTGTTGGCCGGTCTCGGCGGGGTCATGACCACCAGCCGGTTGTACAGCGCCAACGGCGTGCTCGGCACCGGTTACGAGCTGGACGCCATCGCGGCGGTGATCCTGGGCGGCACCAGCTTCGTCGGCGGCGTCGGCACTGTGGTCGGCACCCTGTTCGGGGCGCTGATCATTGCCACTCTCAACAACGGCCTGACCCTGATGAATGTGTCGTTCTTCTGGCAATTGGTGGTCAAGGGACTGGTCATCATCATCGCGGTGGCCCTCGACAAGTACCGGCGCAAGGGTCCCGGCGCGCGCACTTGACCACTTTACGCCCCTCGCCCACCGGGCGGGTGAGGGGCTGGGAGTGAGGGACCGCTGATCCCTCACTCCAACCCTCCCCTACAAGGAGGAGGGCGTCAACCACCACCCGTTAACCTGTAGGAGGCTATATCATGAATAAGAAGCTGATTTCCGCGACCGTGTTGGCCCTGATCAGTTCCGGCGCAGCCTTCGCTGCCGACTCACCCTTGAAAGCTGTCGGCGTGACCCTGGGCAGTCTGGGTAATCCGTTCTTCGTCACTCTAGCCAAGGGCGCTGAGGAGAAAGCCCGGGAAATTGGCGGTGACTCGATCAAGGTAACCGTGGATTCCGCCGATTACGATCTCGGCAAGCAAACTAACCAGATCGATAACTTCATCTCGGCGCAGGTCGATATGATTCTGATCAACGCGGTTCATGCTGAGGGAATCTTCCCGGCCGTCATGCGTGCCAAGGAAGCCGGCATTCCGGTCATCGCCGTGGATGCTGGCGCTGAGGGCGCGGATGCGATGATCACTAGTAACAATGTCCAAGCCGGCGAGAAAGCCTGTCAGTTCATTGTTGATCGCCTGAAGGGTAAGGGCGATGTGGTCATCATCAACGGTCCGCCGGTGACCGCCGTCACCGACCGACTTCAGGGCTGCAAGTCGGTGTTGGCGAAACATCCCGACATCAAGATCCTGTCCGACAACCAGAACGGCCAAGGCAGTCGCGAGGGGGGGCTGGATGCGATGACTAACCTGCTGACAGCTTTTCCCAAAATCGACGCGGTGTTTGCGATCAATGATCCAACCGCCACCGGGGCCGATCTAGCGGCCCGGCAAGCCCAGCGCACCGAGTTCTTTATCACGGGTGTCGATGGCGCGCCGGTGGCGGTGGAGGCACTGAAGGATAAGGACAGCCTGTTCCTGGCGACAGCGGCCCAGAACCCGCTGCGTATGGCCAAGGAAGGGGTCGAGATCGGCTATCAGATCAAGCAGGGCAAGCCACCGGCGGAAACGACCATTTTGATTCCAGTCGAGTTGATTACCCGCGATAACGTCAACGAATACCAAGGTTGGGTCACGAAGTAAGTAAACGCGGAGATCGGAGTCAGCGTGGCTTCGGTCTCCAATCTTCATTGCCTTTACCAGGAACACCAACATGGCCGCTGCAATCTGTCTGGGCGAACTGCTCATCGATTTTGTCCCCACTGTCACCGGCACCGGTCTGACCGACGCGCCGGCGTTTATCAAGGCGCCGGGCGGCGCACCCGGTAACGTCGCCGTCGGGCTCGCGCGACTGGGTGTCGCAAGCGCCTTCATGGGTAAAGTCGGCGATGATGCCTTCGGGCATTTCTTGGCCGACACGCTGGCGGAAGCCGGCGTCGATGTCGGCCCGCTACGCTTTTCCACCGAGGCGCGCACCGCGCTGGCCTTTGTTTCATTACGGGCCGATGGGGAACGCGAATTCATGTTCTATCGTCACCCGAGCGCTGACATGCTGTTCACCCCCGGCGAAGTGGACATGGATGCGATCGGTCAGGCGAAACTCCTGCATTTCGGTTCGATCAGCCTGATCGGCGAACCCTCGCGCAGCGCCACGCTGTATGCGGTCGATGCGGCCCGCGCCGCCGGTGGTCTAGTGTCCTACGATCCCAACTTGCGCCTGCCGCTGTGGCCGGATGCGGAGGCTGCCCGAAAAGGGATGTTATTGGGTCTAAGCAAGGCACACATCGTCAAACTCAGTGACGATGAAAGCGCGTTTCTGACCGGACTGAACGATCTGAAAGCGGCCTGTCAGGCGCTCTGGCACGACGACCTGAAACTGATGATCGTCACCCGAGGCCGTGCGGGCTGCGTCTATTTCACCCCGCATTTCACTGGCGAAGTCGAGAGCTTCACCGTTGAGGCGGTCGATGCCACCGGCGCGGGAGATGGCTTTGTCGCCGGTCTGCTGCAAGGGGCGCTCGCTGATCCGGCGATCATCCAGGATGAAGCTCGTCTGCGTGAGGTGTGCCGCTTCGCCAACGCCGTCGGTGCACTGGCGACGACGCAGCGCGGCGCGATTCCGGCGCTGCCCAATCGGGAGCAGGTACGGGAATTTTTGAATACCCATTAAGTGATTAAGTGGGAATTTCCTTGTTTGAACCGTCACGCTCTGATCTTAACGACCGAGGGCGGTGCATGAATACCCTGTTTTCTCTCAAGGTCCGACCCGGACATGGGGTCTGACAATCATGATGTCGTGGTTGCAACCCAACAGGCCCAGAACTAGAGAAGCTGTCATGAGCCGCCATATGCGATTTCTCTAATATTGCAGCAGATCAGTCGTCCCAGAAATCCTTGAAGCGATTGCTCGACAGCTCCGTGTAGCGCACGGTGTGTTGGATGTTCTTGTGGCCGAGGTAGTGCTGGATCGCGCGGGTGTCCTGGCCGTCGTTGGCGAGCTTGTAGCCACAGGCATGGCGCAGCATGTGCGGATGGATTGGGAACGCCAGATCCGAACACTTGCCGCATCGCGACAGCATCTTGCGGAAGCCGGCCGTGGTCATGGGGCCGCCTCGCCGCCAGCCGCGTATGGCCATCGGTTCCGATTGGTTCGCCGAGCGCGGTGCGCGCCGTTTCGCCCTTGGGAAGGCAGTATTCTTCGACCCGGATCGCGTAGCGCTCGAACCACGCCGGCGCGGCGACACCGGTCAGCCAGTCCGGCGCCACGGTGGCGACGCTGTTCAGGGCCGCGCGCAAGGTTTCACCCACGCTCTCGAGCCGGTTGAGGGTACGGATCGCGGCCAGAACAGGAGTGGAATCGGTGCGCTGCTGTCCGCGAGCCTTCAATAGACCGAGATCCTTGAGCCGTGACAGCATCGCTTCCAACAGGACCGGCCCGGCCGCGCCGTCAACGAGGCGGGCGCGGAACTCGCACAACACCGACGCATCACCGCCCGGATCCGTGAGTTCCAGGCTCAGGGCGTATTTCCAATCGATCCGCGCGCGAACCGCCTCAGCCGCCTGGCGGTCGGAGAGTCCTTCGACAAATTGCATCACCGTGATCAAGGCCAGACGCCATGGGCTTTCCGCCGGTTGGCCGCGCGTGGGAAACCCGGGTGCAAACAGAGGGTCGTCGAAGAGCGTACCGATTTCATCACGCAGGCGAACGTACACGTTGCCTTTGGGAAAGGCGGCCCGCGCGACCCGTTGGGTGTCTTCGGGAACCGGGGGAATCTCTCGGGGCTGGAGCGACATGGCGATCCTCCGCAGGTCAAGGATGGGGATGACTCCAAGTCTATCAACGACACCCTCGTCAGACTCGCCCTCGATCACCACTTCAGATGAGATTCGATCCAGAATCGAATTCGCCAGCAGTATCCATTGATCCCCAGACCCCATATTCGCGCGCTCTTGAACCAATTTTTACCGCGACGCGATACGACCTTGGAGGAAGTCTTGCGCCAAATGGAAGTCCGCCACCGAAAGCGTCAATCCGCCATCGATTCCGCCTAACGTAAACAACAACTTAACGAATAGTGACGGATGTTCTGACAAAGTAGAATTAAAATTGACCTGTCGCGGTTTTAGTCAAAAATACCCAGAATCGAATTCGCCAGCAGTATCCGCTGCTCCTCAAACCCCAATACTCGACGGCCTGAAGAGTGCTCAGGTCAGGGCAGCCGCTACGCCGCGCAGGGCCGGATTGGCGGCGGTGATCACCCAGGTCGGGATTGCCGCCAGATACGGGCTGAAGCGACCTTTGGCCTCAAAGCGGCTTCGAAACGTCGAGCGGTCGAAAAAGCCACCCAGCCGCGGCACGATGCCGCCGCCGATATAAACCCCGCCCCGCGCGCCGAGGGTGATCGCCAGATTGCCCGCCGCCGTGCCCAGGGCGCCACAGAACAGATCCAGCACCGCCCGGCTGTGCGGGCAGGTTCCGGCCAAGGCCCGCTCGGTGAGGTCGGCGGGCGTCAGATCTTCCGCCGGCCAGTCTTCCAGTTCCGCCAGCGCGGCATGAAGATTGACCAGGCCCGGCCCGGACAGCAGCCGTTCCGGCGAGACGTGGCCGAACCGGCGGCGCAGAATTTGGCTGATGGCCCATTCACGTTCGTCGGCTGGCGCGAAGGTGACGTGACCGCCTTCGGTCTGCAAGGGCAGCCAGCGGTTGCCGGACCACACCAACCCGGACATGCCCAAACCGGTGCCCGGACCAATCAAGGCAATGGGCGCATCCGCCACGGGTTCACCGGCGCCGACCGGGCGCCGTTCATCCGGTTGCAGCAAAGGTAGTGAAAGCGCCAGAGCCGTGAAGTCGTTCAGAACCAGCAAGCGTTCCAGGTTCAGCTTTTCTCGCGTGGCTTCGATCGAAAATGACCAGGGACTGTTGGTAAATTCAACCCGGTCGCCGGTGATAGGCGTGGCGACAGCAACCGCTGCCCGGCGCGGACGTGGCCCACCGACTGTACGCAAATAATGGGCAACAGCGGTGGTCACTCCTGAAAAATCAGCGCAAGCCAGGGTCCGTTCAGCATAAGCTTGACGATTGGCGCCGACCAGGGCAAACCGAGCGTTCGTGCCGCCGATGTCGGCGATCAGATCAAGAAAATCGCTTTGATTTTGCTGCATAAACCTGTTTCCTAAAATAAACGACCCCGCAGCAAGCTGCGGGGTATGTATCCCGAACGAGAATCAAAGACAATGACAAACTGGCAACAAACGACCCACTACTGCATGATTCCAGCAGCGATGCCGAAATCCACATGGTGGTCAAACTGGATTATTTTTTCCCGCCATAAATAGGGTACTGCGCACATTCGTTCGGAAATAGGCGTTAAGGGGTTTTACAGAGCGACTTTGTTTCTGTTGAGGACATAATCGCCGTAGAGGATGATGTTTTCCCAGGAGACGGGGCTGATATTGCTGAGCAGATCGAGGTTAATATGGTCCGGGAGGGTGTTCGTCTGGATGACACGGTGAATTTCCTTGGCCTGCCAGTAGATGATGCAGGCGATGACGAGAGTGAGGCAGCTGCAGGCGTGTTTTTGATTGATCCAGTCCCGACTGCTGAGCGTTCCCCGGTGTCCATATCGGATATCCCTTGCCAGGCTGTGCACCTGCTCTCCCTTTAGCAGTCCGCGCCGGGTCCGTCTTCGCATATCGGGATCGGACATGAAATCGAGGGTGTGTTCGGTACGGATAACGCGCCCCAATTCACGGTTGGCGCGGTAGAAGTGGTTCTTTCCGGTGAAGCCGTTCAGGCGTCTGAGCGCCGTGGAAGCAGTGGCGTGCCCGCTTTCCAGCGAGGCATAGAAATGCCCCATGCGGTCCCATTGATCGGCGATCCATCCCGGATTCAGGGTACGGTCCTTTTTTTCCAGGAGCACGGCGGTCGGGCCATAGTCTTTTTCCGTGTCGATACGAAAGATGGCCTGTTTGTGCAGTCCCTTGATCCGTGGCGAGAAACGTTTTCCGTACATGGCGAAGGCGGCGAAATTCGTGTCCGTGAAGCCATGCGTGTCCGTATAGTGCTCCTGGATGTCCAGATCGCTTTCATTGTAAAGCAGGCCATCCAGTACAAACGGCGCATCCCGGTCGCTGCACTCATGCGGCAGGCTGAAATACGGAGCAAAGTTGTCCGCGACAAAATTGTAGAACTCCAGGGCGAAATCGTTGAAGGCGTGGCTGTAACTCTTGTAGAGCACCTTGCGGCGCAAGGGAAACCGCTGTCCGTCGCTGCTGGAGGTTGTGCCGTCTCCCCAATGTTTCGTGATATCCAGATGGCTGATGGCATTGACCACCAACGCCAGTGCCGCACGCTGCGTTTCCTCGTGCATATGCCAGTCCGTGATATGTTTCATGCGGTGATAGCCGATCCCCTCGGTGATCCGGGACATGGTATAGGGACCGGTTTCACTGGCATGCGCCATGATTGTCGCCAACACCTCGCATACATGTTGTGCTTGCGGCCCATCCTGGTCGGCGGCAGACATGAAACAGCGTGAAAAACGCAGATCGTTGTCCACCTCGATCAACAGATCCGGTAGCTTGATGATGCGAATGTGCTCACCGAGCCATTCCTTCAGAGGATTGAGGCTTTTGTCCGTCCCATCATCCAGCTTTTCGGTCGGGTCGGAGGAAATTTGCCAGCCATCCTTATTCAACCGGGCATAATGATTGTCTGGCAGACGCTCCAGAAAACGGTCGTAGGCCCGGTTCAGACGGTCCGTCAGATAGGCCGGTACCTCGTCCGGATTGACCGGTAGTCCGGCGCGGGCAAAGAAAGCATCCCGCCTGGCAGCCCATTCGGATTCCGGTATGAAAAACGTATCCAGGGTTGTAAAACGCTTGCTCTGGGGGACGTAAAGATTGCCGGATTTGACCTGATCACGCAGGACCGTTAACAGGGCGCATTCCCAGGCCGGTTTGTGTATTTTTCCGCTCTGGAATACGAAGGGGCGGAGTTTTCCGGGAATGAAACCTGCCGGGGCGTCTTCCGGCAAGGTGTGTCTCCCCTCGTCATTCATACGATTCAGGAGATTGACGGCCTCCATGATGTCGTTTGCCGCACCGTCCTGAGGGTTGGCCTGAAACGTGATGTGTTTTATCAGCGCCGGAGCGAACTGGCGCAAATAGCTGTGTCGGGCGATGACCCGTTTGAAGCTGTCGCTGTAGTTGTTTCCCAGAATCTCCTCGACCGCGTCCATCTCGGCTTTGAGTGTTTGTGCGTCGACGGCGGTAAAAACTTCGTCCCGAATATCTTCCCGGCCGATAGCCTCATCCAGCAGTACGCCGAGAATTTTCCTGTAATGGGTCAATGATGACCGGATATGCTTCCGGCGGGTTTTCATATGATCGTCTATCTCCTTGTCCGCCTTGTTGTACATCTTGTTCATCAGCTTATCGTGCATCTGGACGGCCGCATCGAACGTGTCCTGGTACAGTTGGCGCAAGAAGCAGGCCAGCACCGCATAACGTCGTTCCTCTTTCAGCCGCTTCAGCCGGGAGAGTGAGCATTGGCGGGCGTAGCGCGCTAACGATCTCTGGAAGTTGTTGTTGAGCCAGGACATGTCGGTTTCGACAATGCCCGTCTCCCGGATCTGTTCCAGAATTTCCGTCAGTTTGATGAACGAGGCGGGAGAAGGATTCCCCGGCGGTTGTTTGAGGTAATGCAGGGAAGAATAGGCCGTGTCCTCCGTTATCAACAGGCCATCAAGACGTTGCCGTCCTTCGATGGAAAGGCCCTTTGATAATTTGTTGTAAATAGAAGTCCGGGCGCTTTCCCGTTGCGTTTGTATTAGCCGGTTCATCGTATCCTGTGAGGGCTCCAGAATACGATGCGTCCTGAGAAATGCCTTCAGGCGGATATTCAGAGCTGTCATCTGTTCAAAATGACAGGCTTCCTCGAACAAGAAGGCTTCAATTTCGGCAGTGGCGGTGTTAAAGGAGCGCAAGCCCAGATAATCGCGGATAGCCTCCTGATGCTCGGAAACCGTTTTTTGTCTGTTACCGTATGGCCAGTCGTCCTGAACATCCATGCGCAACTGGACCGAGGCGAAAGCGAGAATGTCTTCCTTGATCTCCAGGGGGTCTTGTGCCGGAAACCGATTGAGGGATCGAACAAAGGCAAGCTGATAGGCAAAACCAAGACGGTTGTGTTCACCCCGGCATGTCATGATGCGGGCAACATCTTCCGTCGAAAACGGCGCCTGCGGAAAACAGGGCTCATACGTGTCTGTCGGCATGAACGATTTGTCTCTAAATTCTATCCAAAAGTAAATAGACAATTCGAATTTAGAGATATATTTTATAGACAGATTTTTCTGTCTTTACAGGAAAATTCGAACCTGTCCATAAAACGAACGGTTTGGAGACAAATCGATGCCTGATATTCTCGGTTACGCTCGGGTCTCGACACACACCCAAGACCTCGATGCACAGAAACATCGTCTTGAAGAGAGCGGAGCCATACGGATTTTCGAGGACGTCGTCAGCGGTCGTCGATTTGACCGACCGGGACTGACGGCTCTCATCGACTATGCAAGACCGGGAGATATTGTATGTGTCGTGCGACTGGATCGTCTGGGGCGAAGCCTACGGGAACTGCTGGAAACGGTCGAAACCCTGAAGCAGGAAAAGATAGACCTGCTTTCACTGGAAGAGAAAATCGATACGTCATCTGCAGCCGGAGAGTTGGTCTTTCACGTTTTCGGGGCCATTGCCCATTTTGAACGTAGACTGATCGCCGAACGCACCAGGGACGGTATTGAATCTGCACGGGCCAAAGGAAAGCGCCTGGGACGCCCGCCTCTGGATAACGAAAAACTCGATGCGGCTTTCAAATTGATGGAAGCCGGAACCTCACCCGCTGAAACCGCAAAGCATCTCGGCTTGGGACGTTCCACTCTCTACAGGGAAATACAGAAGAAAAATCTGGCATCAGCCTGATCATTTGATCCCATCACACCTTAGCGCCTATTTTCGAACGAATGTGCCCGGTACCCTGAAGAACGTTTTAGAGCATTTTTAACAGGAGCAAGGCCACCGAGTGCGCAGGCGAATGATCAAGATCATGGCAGGACAGGTCAAACCGGGATCGGCCGAACCCGCAACGCAACAAGCGCTCAGAGCGCGTGGTTCTGATGGGGCACCGATCCGCGGATTTCATGAAGGTCAGCGGGCTTGTAACCGCACCAGAAGACCGAATACATGGCCGCAGCTTTTCCTGACAGAATGCTTCGATCAAGACCCCTTGCAAATTCGGACGCGTCCATACATGTTGCGTTAGCTGAGAGGGTCCGATTTCGGTAAGCTACATGGCCCCTGTCCTGACTTGAGAACCCGCATGATCGA
>JACKNF010000036.1 GCA_024234995.1 Gammaproteobacteria bacterium | reverse complement strand
AGTCGGGGTTCCCTTGTTTTCAGTGCAATAACGCACGGTAGGATTGATCGGTAATTCCAGTGTCTTGCGACTCTAAGCCGCGGTGGTTCAAGCGAGTTCTTATTCCCCTTGGGAGCGTTTATCCTGCCCACTTTTTGGGAAGGGGTATGGAGAATTGGCAAACGATGTTTCTCGGTCTGAAGCAGCTCCCCCGGGAGCTCTCCGCTTTTGAGATCGAGGCGTTTTTCACCTTCAGCGAGGCCGAGCGCGCAACGATCGAAACACGCCGGCGTCCGGAACTGCAGCTGGGATTGGCGCTGCAGATCGGTTTTCTGCGTATGAGTGGTCGGTTGCTCGATGCACTGCGAATGGTACCGCCCGCCCTGTGGCGGCATTTGGGCGCGCAGTTCTCCATTACCCCACCCGAGCTCGCCTCGCTTCGCGCCCTCTACCGCCGTGCCCAGACCTTGCGCGAACACCACCAGATCGCCTGCAAAGCGCTGGGTTTCCGCTGGATGAGTGAGCCTGAACGGCGCACCTTACTGGGCGCCATCCGCGAAGAACTGGCGCGCACCGGCGACCGCAACCGACTACTGCGCTTTGCCAGGCAGTGGATGTACGAACACCAATTGATCATCATGCACGAGCGCCAACTGAGGGCGATGATCGCCGAGGCTCTGCAGCAATTCGAAACCGAGCTCTCAAGAGAGGTGCGCGCCGTTATCGCTGAGCCCTTGCGCAGCCGCTGGCACCGGGAAATTATGCTTGCTCATGGATCGGGCCTCACCCTGCAGAACTGGCTGTGGGCCGCCCCGGCCAAACACTCTACGCGCCAGATCGATGAGATGTTTGAGCGCATCCGTAAGCTCTATGAGCTCGATGTCCACCGCCACTTGCAGGAAGCACCCGAAGCGCTGCTGCGTCGCTACGCGAGGCGTCTGGCGAATCGCGCACCGTCCGCCGGTGCTCGCATCCAGGAACCCGCGCGCAGCGTGGAGGTCGCTTTCTTTCTACGCTATTGCCTGCTGCTCAATACCGACCGGCTGCTGTGGATGGTGCGCCGACGCGTTTCCGACCTCTGGCGGCGTGCCGCCGACGATGCCGCCAAGGTGCAGATCCACTGGATGGATTTGTATCGCGAACTCTTGGCTTCGTTGGGAACCTTGGTGAGCGACACGGCCGTACCCGATGTCGACGTACGCCAACGGCTACAGACGCTCATCAAGGACCATCAAGAGCGTAAGCCGCCCACGCGCGCCCAGCTGATCCGAGCGAAGCTGATCGATGAGGTCGCGCCGGTACGCGCGCTCTTAAAGGCGCTGACCGATCTACCCTGGGCTTCGACGGACAATCATCCCGTCACGGCGGCGATGACGTTGTTCCAAGGCCTGTATGCACAGAATCAGCGACAGCTGCCCGCTGACATTTCGCTCGAATTTGGATCGGTATGGGATGCCGCGGTCAAAGACGATAACCGCCAGCGTGCCTTCAAGGCGTTGGAGGTAGCGACCCTCTCGGGATTGCACCGTGCGCTTCGAAACGGCAGCGTGTGGATCGAACACAGCCTCGCCTTCCGGGGCCGGGAGAGGCTCTTTATCCCGGCACAGCGCTGGCAAAATGAGCGTTGCGCGCACTACCGACGGCTCGGGCTGCCACTCGATGCCAAGGAGTTTCTCGAGCCCATGATCGAGCGCGCGAAGAGCGGGATCGCCGCCGTGGCGCAGGCTGCCCAAGAGGGATTGCTCACGATCGACGATGAGCTGCATCTCGCGCGGCTTGATGCCGAGGAAGAGGATCCGAAGGTCGCCGAGTTGCGAACGAGGCTCGATCAACACATCGGAGAGGCGCAGTTGCCGAATCTGATCCTCAGCATTGATGCCGAAGTACGCTTCAGCTGGATCATGCTCGGGCGCGAGCCGCGCTCGCACCAAGAACTCCTCATGGCCTATGCCGGCATCCTGGCACACGGCACGGCGATGTCGGCGGCGGAAACCGCGCGCATGATCCCGGGGCTCACCGCAGAGGGTGTACGCCAGGCCATGCGCTGGGCATCCGACGAGCATCGGCTGCGCGAGGCCTCGCGCGCCGTGTTGACCTTCATGCATCGCCATCCGATTACCCAAGCTTGGGGTCGCTCGGATCTCGCGTCTTCCGACATGATGAGCTTGGATACCAGTAAGCGCGTGTGGCAGGCGCGCATCGATCCGAGGCGGCAGCAACCTGGTATCGGCGTGTATTCCCATGTGCGAGACCGTTGGGGAATCTTGTTTGCCCAGCCCATTGTGATCAATGAACGCCAGGCCGGTGCGGCCATCGAAGGCGCGATACGGGAAGAGGAATTCGAGGTATCGCGCTTGGCCACCGATACCCACGGGTGGACCGATTTTGCCATGTGGCACGGTCGCACGGTCGGGGTCGATTTGTGTCCCCGCATCAAAGCGCTGTCGGATCGTCACCTGTATCTTCCCCGCGGCAGCGAGATCCCCGAGATTCTGAAACCGATCTGTCGCGCCACGCTCGATCTCACCGACACCACGTCGCGCTGGGATGAGTTCGTTCATCTCGCAGCCTCGGTGGCGAGCGGTTTCAGCAGTCCGGTGAACGTGCTCCGCCACTTCGGTGCGGCCGCGCGTGGCGATTCTCTCTATGAGGCTGGCGTCCAGGGCGGCCGGCTTCTGCGCACCATCTTCTTGTGCGACTATTTTGTGAATCCCGTCTTTCGACGGGAACTCTTGCGCGTCTTGAACCGGGGTGAGGCCACCAATACGTTGAAGCGCGCGATCTACATCGGCCGCGTCGCTGCCCAACAGGCCAGGCGCGAGGAGGAGATGCAGGCGGTGGCCGATGCGCTCAGTCTCCTTGCCAACATCGTCATGGCCTGGAACACGGCGCAGATGCAGCGGATTCTGGGAAGCGAGAATGTGCCGAGCGCCTTGATCGGGCGCATCGCGCCAACGCATATCGAAGGCCTCAACCTGCGCGGTGTCTTTCGTTTTCCGATCGAGGAATATGCCGAACAATTGCTGCCGACGGTCATCCGCAAAACCGTCAAACAGGGTTCTTAACGCCCGGGGAGCGCCAAAGGCGTCGCCATTCAAACGAACAGGAAATCTATGAGCTAAGGAAACTTACCCTCCCAGGACACTGGAATTACCGATCAATCCTACCGTGCGTTATTGCACTGAAAACAAGGGAACCCCTTAAACGTCGTCTGGCGCGATTCGCCAACGCCCGGTTCATCACCGACGACCGTTCCCATTCATCACGATAGGAGTTTGGCTCTCTGCCAAAGGTGATTGAGGTGAAGTAGGAACACTGCCAAAGGAGCTCCTCATGTCAAGTCACATCACACAGTTTTTGGATGGCATTGCGAATGATATTGTCAATTTAAACGCGGACTTGGCCCTCTTAAGAAGTTGGGGTGCTCAGCCTGAGCTTTGGCTCCGAAATCAAATCGCGCTTTTGATGTATCGGAGATACCATCCCTCATTTATCCATATTGGATGCGAAGTCAGCTATCAGAATGCTTCCAACGAAAGAATCGATTTAGTTGTGAGTCGAGGTCCTACTTATTATCTTGAAATCAAGATAGAAAACGAAAATTCACGAAATCGCGACTGGTTGAGCAATGACTCCCCGCTCGCGCAAGATGCGCATAAAGTTCTCCAATTTCGCGTCAATAAAACAGCGCACCGTTGTTTGATTGCGGTGGCATTCACCACGCTTCGCATAAACGATCTAAGAGCCTTATATAATGATGCTTTACCTACCAGTCGAGTCTTAAAACAAGCCAACGGAATCGCCGTCTTTGCGACCGACTTAGATCCTCTGGTGTGAACGGTGCTATTGGGTGTGCCTCCCGCATCGCTGCGGTTTTATACGGTAGCGTATTGCACGCTAAGTTACCCTGATAGATTCAACCCTGGACGAGCTAGATAAGGAGGGCCTTTCATCGAGAGTACTGTTCGTATTGCACGCCATGTTGACCCCCCGGATAAGGAGCCTGTTTATGGCGTACAATACGGCCTATTGATTCAAATCATGGCGTACATTTTATGTAGTCGTTCACTCCCCTGGCTCCTGACTTCCTTTTGACGAGGGAGCATGGGACACTGAAAGCCGTATAGCCGAACGGTGTTTACCGCCTCCATGCACCTGAATGATCATAGCTTGCGCCAGATAGACGATGCCTACCTCCGGTCTTTGGAGCCGGAGGTGTTATACGATCTGTCGTTGCGGTTACTGGCGGATCTCAAGGAGGCTCGGGATCGCTTGAACGAAGGACCGGAGAACAGTTCGCGTCCGCCGAGCAGTCGTGCGCTGTGGGAGCGGACGAGCGGTGAGCACCTGTCAGACGAAGACCCCGAGGACGGCGAACGCACGCAAGATTCCGGGGAAGTGGCGGATGCCCAGCCGGTGGATGCCCAACGCGCTCGCAAAGCCGGCAAACAAGCGGGTGCGCCGGGGAGGTTCTGTTGCGTTAGCTGAGAGAGTCCGCTTTCGGTAAGCTACAAGGCCCCTGTTCTTACTTGAGAACCCGCATGATCGACTTTAGAGGCCACCGCTTTGAACGAGACCTCATCCTGACGAGTGTTCGTTGGTACCTGGCGTACCCATTGAGCTACAGGAACTTGGAAGAAATGCTGGCGGAGCGGGGTGTTGAAGTCGATCATTCCAGCGTTTATCGCTGGGTTCAGAAGTTTACGCCGCAGTTGGAAGCGGCTTTCCGCAAAGGACCAAAGCGCCCGGTGGGCACGCGTTGGCGGATGGACGAGACGTACATCAAGGTCAAGGGCCAATGGAAATACCTCTACCATGCGGTTGATCGGGACGGCCAGACCATCGATTTCTTGCTCACGGCGCATCGTGATAAGAAAGCCGCGCACCGTTTTTTCAAGAAAGCCATTCGACAGCACGGTCTTCCAGACCAAGTCACGATCGATAAGAGCGGGGCCAATACGGCCGCGATCGAAGCCCTGAAGGAAGACACCGGCCACACCATTGAGATCCGCCAAAACAAGTACTTAAATAATGTAGTGGAACAGGATCATCGGGCGGTCAAACGACTCGTCCGGCCGATGCTCGGGTTCCAATCCTTCCGTTCCGCCCGAGTGACCCTGCAAGGCATCGAACTGATGCACATGATTAAGAAAGGGCAGATGATCACCGTCGACGGGCGGAATTTCTCCGCCGCCGAACAGTTCTATTCCCTGGCTGCCTAATTCAATCCAGAGAGGGTTAAAGCTCGTCTGTCAGAAATTAACGCAACACAACGTGTGCCACGAGGCACCGAAGGAGCAAGGAAGAGACGGCGGTGCATAACTGGTGAAGAGATGGCGGTAGGCCCGCCAAAGCCGCCCGGCAGGGGGAGGCTTTAAACGACCTCAAGCTGCTTTGGTCAAGAGCCGAGGTGGTGAGCGTTGAGGAAAAGGCGTCGTAAGAGACGTCACGTGAGAAACAGTGAGACGAGCGCAAGCGAACCCTTGCGGAAACATCGAAAGCGTACTGGTGACATCGAAACCGGGTCTTGTTCTGTGGCCTGGGATAAGTCCAGTGGGGGCCTGTTTGCTGGCTGGATGATGTCCGGTGTGGAGAGGGCGTGACGCTGTTTTAGGCTCTTTGCAGGAACGTGGGAACCTGTCGTGCCGATGCCAAGGGAGCACTTCAAGTGGTTAGCGCCATAAGAAGCAGAGTACCGATGCGGCACACAGGGGCGGAGCAACCCATAGTAGTGAAGAAGCCTGGTAATGCGGGTGGAGCGAAGGGGTTGCGTCATCCGGTTTTACCGGTGGGTCAACCTGAAAAGGGGAGGAACTCATGAGTAAAACGAAGCCTTTTGCGATTTCCAAACGTGCCGTTTGGGAGGCTTACCGGCGGGTCAAGGAAAACCGCGGGGCAGCCGGAGTGGATCGACAGTCATTGGAAGACTACGAGCGAGACCTAGCCAACAATCTGTATAAGCTATGGAATCGGCTGGCGTCGGGCAGTTATTTTCCGCCGCCCGTGCTAGCGGTTGAGATACCCAAGGCGCAGGGTGGTACGCGCCGGTTAGGTGTGCCAACCGTGGCTGACAGAATCGCCCAGACGGTGGTCAAGCAAGCCTTCGAGCCCTGTGTGGAGCCGTATTTTCATCCCGACTCCTATGGCTATCGACCAGGCAAGTCGGCACTGCAAGCCGTGGGGATCACGCGGCAGCGGTGCTGGCGCTATGACTACCTGCTGGAATTGGACATCAAGGGACTATTCGACGCGATTGACCATACGTTGTTAGTCCGCGCGGTCAACAAACACACGGACTGTCGCTGGGTGCGGTTATACCTCGAACGCTGGTTGACCGCACCGTTTCAACAGGCTGATGGCGTGCTGATAACACGCGAGCGTGGGACACCCCAGGGCGGCTGCGTGACGCCTCCAACAATAGAGCGAACTTCCTACTGGAATTTTCATCGCGCATCCAGCGCGAACGCCTAAAAGTCAGGTACGGTGAGGGTTTTGGCGGGGCACCGCTGCAGGACTTCTCGTCTCTGCGCTGCCCGCCCGCCGGTGTGGGAGAACGCGCTGATGGGCCACGTAAACCGAACCGCTCGAAAACCGTTGGAGGTGACGATCATGTTTGAACCCAGTCGCTTAGCTGCTGAACATTGGGCCGATGCCTATCGTCAGTTGGTGCCATTACGTGCGCGCACCGTGTGCCGTTCTGAACCGGCGGTGAGGTCAGAGACGAAACCGGCCGAGGTGAAGACGAGGAGGCGCTCATGAAAACCCAGGCGGTGGCGTTATACGCCCGAGTCTCTTCCGAACAGCAAACCCAGGCCAAGACCATCGACAGCCAACTTGCGGCGCTGCATGAGCGCATCGTGAACGATGGCGTGGTACTGAACCCGGATCACGCGTTTGTCGACGCCGGTTACAGTGGTTCGACGCTCATTCGCCCGGCGCTGGAACGGTTGCGCGATGCGGTTGCTAACGGCGAGGTCGAACGGGTCTATGTGTATGCACCCGATCGGCTGGCACGTAAGTATGCATATCAGGTCATGCTGGTCGATGAGTTTCAGCGCGCCGGTGCCGACCTGGTGTTCCTCAACCGCGAGCTCGGTCAGTCCCCTGAAGACGAACTGCTGCTCCAAATGCAAGGCATGATCGCTGAATACGAACGCGCCCAGATGCTCGAACGCAGCCGGCGGGGCAAACGCCATAAAGCCCGGCAAGGTTCGGTCAGCGTCCTATGCGGGGCGCCGTATGGCTATCGCTATATCACCCGCGCGGAAGGCGGTGGCGAGGCCCGTTATGAGATCGACGTGGAGCCGGCGGCGGTAGTGCGCCAGATCTTCGACGGGGTCGGGCGCGAGCGGCTGAGTATCGGCGAGGTGCAACGGCGGCTGACGGCGGCATCGACACCGAGTCCCGCCGGTAAACGCGGGTGGGATCGGAGCACGATCTGGGGCATCCTGAAAAACCCCGCGTATAAAGGCCAGGCCGCCTTCGGCAAAACCCGCGCCGGCGAACTCCGGCCTCGGTTGCGCGCTCAACGTGGACGCGCCTTGCAGCCGCGTCGCGCCCGCTCGACCTACGACGTACCCGCCGACGAGTGGCAATCGATCGCGGTCCCGGCGTTGGTCAGCGAGGCGCTGTTTGACGCAGTCCACGCCCAGCTCGACGACAACCGCCGCCGCGCCCGTACCGGCCAACGCGGGGCGAAGTATCTCTTGCAGGGCCTGCTAGTGTGCCGCTGTTGTGGTTATGCGTTCTACGGCAAGCCACTCAGCCCCAGTGCCCGGAAAAACCGTCCGCGGGCCTATGCCTACTATCGCTGCATTGGTAACGATGGGTATCGCTTCGGCGGCCAACGACTCTGCGACAACAAGCAATTACGCACCGACCGACTTGAACAGGCCGTGTGGGCGGAAGTCTGTCGATTGCTCGAGAACCCTAACCGCTTGGCCGAGGAATACCAACGCCGGTTGGCCGCCGTGCAAGCCCCTCCAGGAGAGGCCAAGGTCCACCAGGTCAATCAACAGATCGCCAAGCTACGCCAGGGCATCGTCCGGCTCATCGACGGCTATGCCGAGGGCTATCTCGACAAAGCTGAAGCGGAACCGCGCATCCGACGCTTTAAGGAGCGGCTACAAGCCCTTGAGGAGCACGCTCGCCAGCTTCAGGCCCACGCGCAGCAGCAGAGCGAGTTACAGCTGGTGATCGGTTGTCTGGAGGCGTTTAGCGAGAAAGTCAAAACCGGCTTAGACGACTTGGATTGGCTCGGCCGACGGGAACTGATCCGCACACTGGTCAAGCGCGTTGAAATTGACCAAGAATGCGTTAACGTGGTATTCCGCGTCGAGGAAGGCACGTTTCCCAGCGGTGGAAACGACCGTTTTTCGCAACATTGTAGGAGGGGTGGTCAGTCCCGTACTGGCGAATTTGTTCCTGCACTATGTGTTTGATCGATGGATGCAACGGCAGTTTCCAACGCGGCCGTTTGCCCGCTATGCTGACGATGCCGTGGTGCACTGTCACAGCCAAGCCGAGGCTGAACAACTCAAGACCGCACTGGAACAGCGGTTGAGGGAGTGTCAACTGGAGCTACATCCGCAGAAGACCCAGATTGTGTGTTGCAACGTGACCCAGCAGCGCGACAGCGGTTTAGCCAAGAAATTTGACTTTCTGGGCTACTGCTTTCGGCCGCGACTGGTGCGTAGCCGACAAGGCAAGGTATTTGTAGGCTTTACGCCCGCCATCAGTCCAAATGCTGCGAAACGGATTCGCCAGCGCATCAGACAATGGCAACTCAATCGTCAGACGAGCTTATCGCTGGAAGACGTCGCGCAGGGTGTTAATCCCATCATCACCGGCTGGATTAATTACTACAGCGCGTACAATCGCTCGGCACTTTACCCAGTCCTACGGCACATTGACTATCACTTAGTGAAGTGGGTCAAGCGGAAGTACAAAAAGAAGGGACGGTACGTCGCACAGGCCATCGCGTGGCTCGGCAAGGTGGCTCATCACCAAACCGAGTTGTTCGCGCATTGGCGGTTTGGTGTGCGGTTCCCGGCTGGATGATGGAAGCCGGATGAGCGGAGACGTTCACGTCCGGTTTTACGAGGGCCTTGGGGTGAAACTCCCCAGGGCTACTCACCCTTACCGAATATAATTATAGGACTTACGCATTGACAGGAGGTTGGAATTGTGGGTTGAGGTGTCCCAAGTTAGGGGCGAAGGCTTGAATAAACGTGGCAATCACCTCATTAAACAACTCACGCTGCAAACGATAACAATTACGAATCACGTCGGTAGCCTGTAGTCGTTGCAATTGGACATAGCCACAGATCGCCGCAAAGAGATGATTGCGAATGGCGGTGGGTTGTCGGACCTGAAAATGCTCGATGTGGCACACTTGTTTGAGCGTCCGATGATACTGCTCGATTTGCCAGTGTTGGTCGTGGAGCTTGAGGAAAGCAGGACGATCAAAAGCGACCCAATCCTCGTCGTTCGGCTGATACAAGGCATAATGGTGTGGTTGGTTTTTCAACCACTCCCGAAACACTTTGACCGTACCGAATCCCCGGAGGTACACGAGCGAGCCGTCTTCGGGAATCGCCAGTTGTTGTACCTGGAGCCATTGGCCTTTTTCCACAGAAACCCGACGGTTGCTTTCAGCGCAAAGAGAAACTCTGATGATGGTTTTAATCATCTTGAGATTTGCTGCGCTACTATACCAACTATCGCCGGTGACAAAGGCTGGCTGGAGTCCCCAAGCCAACACTTCCGCGAGCATCTCCTGAAAATAATCGTTTTGGTCTTGTTCGCGGCTTTATCGTAAATGCGGTAATCGAGCGGTTGATGGTGACCGTGCGGATCGGTGTAATACAACGTGATCAGATTGATCCCTTTCACCACGCCATGATGTTTTCCCGACCAGAAATGCCCAACAAAGGCCATCAATTGGCTGTACGGTTTATCCAAGACACTGTCGTCGACACTGATCGTGCCACCCTTCAAATTCAAGCGGAGCAGGCTTCCTCGAACAAATCGCGGGGGGTGTAGTCTTCGCGGAGCAAAAACCGGTTGACGCTATCATGGCTGATCTCCATGATCTCTGCCAAGCGATTCCCCGTTGGCGAATGCGGCTCACCCAACAAAAAAGAAACATACATCGCCAAAGTGCAACGCGCTGTCGATGGGCGACTGATGACTCTCATCAACCGAAAACCTTCGTGGACCGAGTTCGTCTTTACCGACCACATCATACGATGCTTGTCAATGCGTAAGCTCTATAATCGTTTTTGGTCTTGTTCGCGGCTTTATCGTAAATGCGGTAATCGAGCGGTTGATGGTGACCGTGCGGATCGGTGTAATACAACGTGATCAGATTGATCCCTTTCACCACGCCATGATGTTTTCCCGACCAGAAATGCCCAACAAAGGCCATCAGTTGGCTGTACGGTTTATCCAAGACACTGTCGTCGACACTGATCGTGCCACCCTTCAAATTCAAGCCGGAGCAGGCTTCCTCGAACAAATCGCGGGGGGTGTAGTCTTCGCGGAGCAAAAACCGGTTGACGCTATCATGGCTGATCTCCATGATCTCTGCCAAGCGATTCCCCGTTGGCGAATGCGGCTCACCCAACAAAAAAGAAACATACATCGCCAAAGTGCAACGCGCTGTCGATGGGCGACTGATGACTCTCATCAACCGAAAACCTTCGTGGACCGAGTTCGTCTTTACCGACCACATCATACGATGCTTGTCAATGCGTAAGCTCTAAATTAGAACTTTTAGCGGGCTACTGGTTATTTGGCTGAAAAAGATCAACCCTTTACTTTTTCAACTGCCAACTCTTCTGTACCTTCTCCAGCATGGCATTAACCTGCGTTCGTAAATCCTCGGATAATTCCTTTGTGCCATCGCCGCATTCGATGCGAACAAACAGCCGCATCGGGAATGCATGAGTGGCTTGCAATGTTGTCAGTTCTGGTATGACGTCAGCCAGGTCCTGGACCTCATGGGTCGCTAATTCAATTTCCGCAATGGCAATTTGGGTGTGATAAGCCGGTTTTTGGCCGTAATCCACGGTCGGGGTAATCTTCAAGGGCGCGGCCATTTTCTCCCGCAGCGTCACTTGTGCGGCAGCGGCAATCTCGCAAGGCCATGTCCCGGTAGCTTCCAAATAATTCGCCTGCAACGCGCCATTGATCGCGTCGCAAACCGTTTTCCACGGCAGTGGCAGGCTGTTTTTCGCGGACAAGGCTTGGGCGATCGCCGCTACCGTGGCCTGACCATTCACCCAAGCATCGGGCAAGGCGGCGGGTAAGAGTTCCAGCACGTTGATCGCGGGCGGTGGCAAGCGCAGGGTAGCGGCTTCAGTTAAAACGCCGGTGGAATCGGTTCCGCCCACAGGCTACTGGGCGGATTGACCAGCCAGAGCGTTCCGGCAACCACAGCGGATTGAATGGCTGCATCCACCGTCGCCCGCTCAGTTTTGGGAATGAACAGCGGTTCTTCATAACCGCCGCCTTTATCCACCTGAATCGAATGTCCGCCCTGAAAATAGTCGTAGAGTTGACGGACGGTCAGCACATCGCTCGTCCATAGACCCGGCAAGCGACCAGGGGTCAGTAATACACTGTCCAGTTCCACCAGCGTAGCCGCTTCCGGCAGTACCAATTCCAAATCCTTGTCCGTCATGACCGCATCATCCGGGCGGGTGCGCCACCAGGCCCGGACGCTGCGATCTGGGCGCGTCAGCAGCAGCACGAACGCGCCGTTGACACAACCATCAGCCAGCGTGTCGTAGAGGTATTGCGTCCGCAGCATCTTGGGCAACGCCGGGCGTTCGGCAAAAGCGTTGACCAGCACTTTAACCCGCTGCCGGGTGTCGCCGGGATGCCAGAGGTGATAAGGACCACTGGGCAACAGCGCGTCGACGTCGAGCGTGGCGTCCATGATCCGCGCCTCGGCATGCGCCTTGACCGCATCGAAGAGCGGGTCGCCGCTAACGGTCAGGCGAAACGCGACCGGTTGCTGATGAGCGGCCAGCGTAACGCCAATACAGTAGGCTTGCCGCAACAGACCGGGAACCGCTTGTTTGGCCGCTTGCAGCTTTGTCTGTAACTGGTTCTTGCGGGCTGGGTCCACCGTGGCCTCCAGCTTGCCGAGATCGGCATCGACCTTCTCCCAAGCCAGATAATCCTTGATGCGCGCTTCGACCGCCCGCAGCCGTCGCGGGAGGGAACGACCAGCACGATGGCATTGGGATAGGCGCGCGGGGTGTTAGGGCCGGTCTTTTCGGTCAGAAACCGCACGGCGTCCGGGCTGGGATCACTGGCTTCCGATGCGGTGTTCGGGCCAAGAATGGCAAAATGAAACGCGCCGTCATCCTCAATGTCGCTCGGCTGTTTGGGCTGGAGATGGAGGCGAACGCCCAGTCCGGGCGGAACCTGGAACCAGGTTTTCAGCTTGCCGATTTCCTTTTCCAGCCGGTCTTTCACGACATCGGTCACGATGTCCTTTTCAGCCTGGTCGTGCATGTGTTTGAGGTTGGGGCGATTGCCTAGCCGCCATTCTTTCGGCAACGTGGCGTCCGTGGCGGTGTCGGTATGTTGATCGTCCAGCCAATGACTGTCCTCCGCCCAACCGCGCAAGCCTTTTTCCAGATTGATTTTGTCGGGACGAGTGGGGCCAATCAGCCGCGTCAGTTCCTTGAGCTTGGCGGTGCGGCCAATCGGCTGCGAGTGCAGGAAGGTGGCAACAACCGCCTGTTCCAGTTCGCGGTGCTTCAAGCCAATGGTTTGATCTTGCCAACGGCGGGCGCATTCGAGTTCACCGATCAACAAGCCTTTCCATTCGTGCTTATGGCCGCTGTCGTCTTCATTTTCAGCGTAAATGCAGAGTTCACGGGTCGCAGCGGCCAAATCCGTTTGCGCTGGCGTATTGAGAAAGACCGAGGGTCCGACCAACGGGCTGTCATCCCAGTGTTCGGCATCCCGCAACGCCAGCGCAAAGGTGCGTAATACGCCACGGGTTTTTGGAAGCGATCCAGTCCCACCCACTTGGTATAAAACACCTCGGTCAAGTCAGGATGAAAGGGGTAGCTTTGCACAAAGTCGTTTTCGACCTTTTTGCCTTTGGCGCTGTCATCGAAAACCTGAATGCCTTTGAGGGCGGCAATGACGTGCGGCTTAAAGGCGTTGCGATCCCGGATGGATTCCGGGGTGAAAAAGCGTCGGCGCAAGACTTCGGCGGCGTCTTCCTTCACCACCGGTTCAACGGCGCTTTCGCTCTGGCGGCGGTAAATGTCGTACAACTGGCCCTGCAAACGACGACCGAGCGTGTCATTTTTGTCGGGATCACTGGCCAGTAACGAGGCGATCACCGCGCAACGTGGGGTTTTGACGATGGCTTGCGTCAAGCCCTGGAAGAAATCAATCAACGCATCCCAGCCCTTTGGGTCCTGACTGTACCGGCCACGGGCGTACATCATCACTTCGTCGATCAGCACCAGGATACTCAAGCCCTGCTGCGTGACCGATTCGAGCAGGGGGCTAATGACCGATTCTGCCGGGGCGCTGGTGCGTTCCTCGGCTTGACCGTCATCGCGCATTTGCGCTAATCCGGCGTCACCGGCTAATTGATAGGCCAGCAGGCTCCACGGTTGTTTGAGGCGGCGGGTTTGACCGTTCGGGGCGCGAACCTCCAAGCCTCTTTCCAGGTCCAGCTTGTCAAAACACAAGGCGACCACGCGGGCATGAGGCGGCGTTTGGCCGATGTGTTGTACGAACTCATCCACGGCAGGCAAGGTCGGCAGATGGACCGGATCGTGAAAGAGATGGCGCAGGGTAATCAGGGTATGAGTTTTGCCGCCGCCGTAGGTCAGTTCCAATTGCTGCACGGCTTTGTCGTTCTGACCGGCCAGCCGCAGGGCGACATCCTTCGCCAGTTCGCGCAGGTTATGGGTGGGATAGGTCAGGGCGAAAAACGGGTGCGGGTCTTCATACAGCGGGCGCTTACCGCTTTGCATCAGTACTTCGTAGAGATCGGCGGCAAATTGGTTGAGCGCCAGTTCGCCGGTGCGGAGGTCTTCGCGCAGCGTGACGACGTGATGCCAAGGTTTCAAGGAAGTTGCGAAGATGGATCCATGTGACTGCTCCAGTTATGGCCTTCCCAGCGTCGCCGCTTCCTCGATAACCCGTATCAGAGCGGGTTTATCTGCGGAAACGACTTGATCCGGCAAATGTTTATGATGAGGAAAACTCGCTAAGTCGGGAAAATGCGGGGTGTCATCGTAACGAAACGCCAAAGCTCGGCTCACATCTTGGCAATGATAGCGATACCCCAAGGTCTGCAACCTTTCTTCCGCTACGATCACGGCTTCGCTGACTTCCAATAAATAGCCGCTGGCAAAGCGAATACGCAGCCGGAGATTGACGCGCTCCGACGTCAGAATTTCCTCTTCGTAACGCTCGACATAAGCATCCGCGTACTGTTTTACTGCCGTTTCGACCTCGGCCAGATAAGCCGTCAATTGTTTATGCAGCATCACGCAGGCGCTGCTCTAGTTCACGGCGAATGGCCAGATAGTGCTGGTAGTCATTGGCCCACTCGACGAAATTGGTCTCATCCGTCATTTGTCCGCCGCTATAACGATTGAAAAATTCTTCTGATTCGAGGCCATAGCGGGTTTCGTATCGGCTCAGGCGCTTAGAAATGGCGATGAGCGCATCCACCGGCGAATCATATTGAAGGGTCTGCTTGCGCATCTTTGTTTCCTCGTCTAAAAGTTCAACAGCAAGTCTTTGGATTCCGGCTTGGCGATCTTCACTCCGATATGATTGCTCAGGTTTTCCAGCACGGCGCGTTCTTCACTGCTGGCCACAGCCAGTTCAATCAACGCTTGCAATACGCGCTTGAACAATTCCTGCTGGCGCAAACCGTTGGCGTCGAGATATTCGTCCACGTCGGCTACATGCCCCGCTTTCCATAACTGCATCAGCCGGTGAATGCGGTCAATTAGCGGGATTGAACGCCCGCCCGGCGCTGCATAACCCAGGTTCTTGTCCTTGCGCTGATTCCAGGCTTTGAGTTTGACAGTCGCGCCACCGGATTGGGCAACGTCGGCGTCTTCTTCGGGCGCGTCTTCATCGTCGTCAGACATTTGGGCAGCGGCGGTTTTCGGGCTGGCGAGTAAATCCCAGGTTTGCACCAAATCCCGGTCAGATAGGCCGCAGGATTGCCCGTACAAGATCACTTGCCCAATGGGCGCGGGTTCAAAGCCGAAATCGTGGCGGTGCAGCAGGTAATAGGCGGTCAGCGCATCGAGACTTTCGGCGGCGGCGCTGGCTCCATCGGCGTTCTCCCGCGACAGCACCCGCCCCACCACGAAATCCACGACAAACCGGCGAACGTGAATGAGAAAGTCGCCAATGGTCATGAAGCCGCCGCCTTCCTTTTTCACCACCGGATATTGACTGAAGGCTTGCAAAGCCGGGCCGGTGGCGGCCCACACGAAATCCGGGCCGCGAATCCCGGCGTCCCAGAAGTCGCGCAATTGCTGGGTGATGTGGTCGCGCATTTCGGCCAGTACCGGGCTTTCCCAAAATCTTTTGGCAATAAACGCCATTGGCATCCCGTTCGCTGCATATACCGGATCGCATCGACCATGCGCCTTAAAGAATGCTTGCGTGGACGCCCCTTTTGCTTCGGCTCCAGAAAAGGAGCCAAAATCACCCATTCCTCGTCGCTGATGTCCGTTCCATATCCCATGCTATTCCCTCCAAAAATTGAATGTAACGACGGGTATAGCTCAAATCCTCATGCTTTGTGAACAGGCTCTAAGGCAGCATGGCAGGCTTGAAAAGCTCGCGCCATGCCATCTTCGTAATTCTGCTTGGATGCGGCTTTGTCGCCATTGAAACGGGAAGCATCGTCAATCAGCTCGCCATCATTGGCATCGTGGTTCCATTTGGGGGCAAGCGGTTCGGCAAAGGCTTGGTCTATTTCGGGGGAGAGTCCGTTGAGTGTCCGGCGTAACCAGACGTAGAAGAAATCCATTAAAACAGCGTAACCAATTGAATCGTAATAAGGTGGGTCTGTGATGATTAAATCTAATTTACCACTTGTTTTTAGTACGCTTCTGAAAACTAGTGAGGGAGAAAATAAAAATTGGTTAAAAGATATATCAAGATAGCGGCCTATCCATTCCAGTGAGTGTACGAAACTACCGCTTCCATTTGAAATACAAATACCTTCAGCAAAATCCCAAGTTACTGGCAACGCAAACCGAGAAAATGTATTAATGACGCCACTTTGTGTCGGTGTTGGATCGGGGCGGCATTGCGTACTGCTTCTATCAACAAGTCTATCAAGGCCAAGTGACAAATATGAAGATATAGCTTCAATCCACGATGATTCATAATTTTGATGGGGTAAAATATAAATAAGTTCTCGAATGGTAATAGTAAAATTTCCTAATCCCACCAACTGCCTCGGCGTAAATAACTTCCACCACTGATTTAGGCCATATTGCACACACCAAGTATTTCTTTTTGTATCTTCAATAATCGGCTCCTCCGGCAACCCAAACGGCACATCCTTAAAAACCCGCTCAATTTCCGCGCCCGCCGCTTCCGCCATTGCGATTTCATGCGGTGTGGGCAAGCGATATTCCTTACCCTTCTGCCCGTCCACCACCACCGCCGTCATGACCGCACCCAAGCGCCCGCCGCGCCCTTCAAACCGAATATCCTCCATCGTCATCAACGTCCCGCAGCACGGACATTTTGCCCCACTGCGGCTCATCGTCCCCGCGCCAATCGTTTGATCGTGCGCCTTCTTTTCTGCGGGTGTTTTGCCACCGACCGGAACATGGCGATCAATCCCGAACTGAACGCATTGACGATCAACGCTTGGCTCCATCGTCAACAGCACCCGCTTGTTGTCCTTTTTTGCCAGCCAGCGGGTTTTCAGCAACGGCACGGTCGCCCGACACGCCGAGTTTTTACACGTCACCGTCCGCGCCCACAAATACGCTACTGTCGGTTTCGCCACCCAGCGCGGATATTTCTCATCCTTCAGGTACGTCGGCGCAAACTCGGCATTCAGCGCCGCCATATCCGGCAACCCGTCCTCGGTCAACGGCGCTAACTGCATCGGGCGCTTTTCGTAATGAATATGGCCCGGTTTCAATGGCTCAAAATCGGCGTAGGTCGGATAAAACCGCCCCAACTCCCGCCGCGCCTGCGCTAATACCCACTGCCCCCACGCCCGGACGTGCCAGGCCAAATCCGCCTCCAGCGTCGCCTTCCCCAAATCCAAATAAGCCAACGTCTGTTGCGATTGGCGATGGCCCAAATCTTCCAAAGCCCGCTCAAGCTCTTTCTTGCCCAAGCCCTGCGCCTTGAAAAACCCCGCCATAAACTCGCGGTCATTGAGAATGAAATCGGGCAACGGGCGTGTCTGTCCCGCCAGCTTTTGCGGATACTCCAGCGTACATTTCAGAATGAACCACGCCACCGGGTTAATATCCGCCGCCGTGACTTCACACCCTAATCGCATCGCCTCCAAAGGAATCGCCCCGCCCCCGGCGAACGGGTCCAACACCTTCGGCGCTTCCCCGCCAAATGCCGCCCGAATCCGCCCGCGCAAATCGTCCAGCACGGCCGCGTTCTCCCGTTCCCGGCCCCAATGCAAAACCCCGCCGACCGTCTCCTCAACCACGGAATCGTTGCCGTCCTTGCCCTTCTTGATCGTTTTTTGCACCGTGCCGCCGATCAACTCACACATCGCTTGCCGTTCGGCGGGCGTTTCCGGGTCGGGTAACAGAGTCGCCAGCAACGCCGCCCGACAAGCGGCTAGTGGCCGTCGCGCCGGCCAGATATGCAGGGTCGAAATATGCCCATGCCGCACGTTTTTCTCATGCACGGCATCCAGCGAAGTCTGTTTCAACGGAAAAGCACTTTCGATCAAACGGCGGTCAGTCATGGAATTGGATTCTCGGTCGTCGCGGCGCGAATAGCGGCGGCGCTGAACAACACGCCACTTTGCTGACGGGCCAGCAAGGCGGCAAAAGGATTTTGTATCCGGTGCAATTGCGGACGCCCGGTCTCACACTGAAACACCGCATACAGCCAATAGGTATCACCCAAAATGCAGGCGCGGCCAAACTCGTTTTCCGTCATTTCCACGCCGCCCCATCCCGTCCGGCCTTTCACTTCAATATGGCGGCGGGTTCCATCGGGGCGATGGGACAGCAGATCAAAGCCGGGATGATCCGGCAAACCCGCCGCGCGCGCCAAGGGTGGCGTATGCACCCATTCCACTCGCGCCCCGGCCGCTTCTTCCACGGCCTGCACCCACTCCATCGCGATCCGTTCCACATCGGCGGCGAATTGACGATGGGCTGTCGTATCCTGGGGCGGCGTGACCAAGGCGTGAGCCATGAACTCCACCGCACCGGGCGCAATTAATTCCGGCTCGCGCCGCAACACCGTCAAGGCTCGCTCCCGACGCCCCGCCAACGCTTTCTGCTGCTGTTTGACATTCGCCATTTCCCGTTCGGCGCGCTGGTTACCGGCATCGGCTTTCTTCTTCAATTCACTGCGGATCAATGCTAATTCCGCTTCCTGAAACGCGAAACCTTGTTGAATAAACCGCTCCGACTCTGCCAACCGGGTGCGGCGGGATTCGCGCCACATCTCCGCCCAGCGTTGCCCTTCCTGTTCCTGCAACCAGTGTTCGGTCACGTTCAGCCCGGTACTGGCCTGCAAGGCCAACTTTTGGGCATTCGCGGGCAAGCCGTCCGCGGGTTGCAACAACAGCAGGGTTTCTACCGGTACGGTTTCATACCCGCCGTCCGCCGATTCTTTAACTGCGACTAACCGACATTCCAACAGCTCCGGGCGGGCCAGTTCCGCCCAACCCGCTGGATCGGCCCGGCGGAGAACGGTCAAGACCGCGATATGCAGCACATACGGCTGTTCAGCGCGGGCATCAGTAAACCGGGCGCCGCGCAAGGCGGCTGCGCCGAGCGTTTGCCGCACCTGCGCCCGCCATTGTTCAAAGAGTGATTCGCCCGGATGCAACCACAGCGCCGCATCTTTCGCCGTAGGTCGCCGCACCGTCAAGCGGTGATGCAATTCCGGGGGATAGGTATCCAGCCAGGCCAGCACCGGATGCGCGACCGTCCCCGGCGCAGGGCGAATCGTAAACAGGCCATCCAGGTCGCCGCTCAACTGCAAGCCGAGTAACGGGGCGCTTTGCGCCAGATACTGCCGCACATAGCCGGGCAACAACCGGGCGTAGGCTTCCTGTTGCAAGGCGGTTTGCACCGCCGGCAAGCACTGGGCGACGTCGCCGCCCGCGCCATAGAACGTCTGCTCCCGGACGTTAAAGGCTTTGAGCTGTTCTACCGTCAAACGCCCGCCCAATTCTGCGGCCACTGCATCCGGGTTTTCGCCTTCCATGACCCGTTCCATATACTGCTTGATCGACACGTTCTCGAACAACCGCCCGATCACGTCATACACCTTGTCCGATCCCAGTTCGAGACGAATCTTCTCCAACTTGTCCAACAGCGTTTTCAACACCCGGCCTTCACGGGTCGTCGTCGCGACCAGATTGAAGATTTGCACCGGATCATGGCGTTGCCCGTAACGGTGAATGCGGCCCATGCGCTGTTCCAAACGCGCCGGATTCCAGGGGATATCGTAGTTGAACATCAACCAGCAGAATTGCAGATTGATCCCTTCGCCCGCCGCATCCGTGCAAATCAGGAACCGCGCCCCGCCTTCCGTCAGTGGCCGACGAAACACCTCCACTTGCTGCTCCCGCTCGCGGTAGTCCATCCCGCCATGAATCTGGGCAGTCTGACCGGCATAGCCCAACCCGTCCAGGCGACTCACCAAAAATTCCAGCGTGTCGCGGTGTTCGGTGAAAATCAGGAATTTCTCGCCGACATACCGCGCATCGCGCAAGACTTCGCGCAAGCGCACGAATTTAGCCTCGTCGCCCTGGGCATAGACCTGCCGGGCCAAGTCCAGCAATTCCGCCACCCGCGCCCGCTCAATCTCCAAATCGGCCAGCGAATCGGCGATCACGCTCTGTAACAGCCGATCCTCCGCCGGTTCGTTCTCTTCCACTCCATCGCCACCCTGTTCTTCATCGGCGGTGCGGTCATCGAAGGGATCGTTCGCCAGCGCATCCAAATTCTGTTGCAACAAGGTCAATTGCACCATGCTCAACTGACCTTGGCGCACGTCGGCAATCAACGCTGTCAATTTCTCCAGCCGCCGCTCAAAAGATCGCAACAAGGCCCAGGTTGAACTGGCCAAACGTCGCTGGAACACGCTCATCGCCAACTTGGCCGCGGACCGATTCAGCAGTTGGGCGCAGTTATAGATGTTTTCCAGATAGTCAGTCGTCTGGTCATACAGGGCTTGTTCGCTGATCGCGCCTTGTTGCAGGGCATAGTCCAAGGTATCGGCGATTCGGGTGGGATAGAGCGGGCGACCGTCGAGAGTCAGCATTTCTTCCTTGACCCGACGCAGAAAATGGCGGGCGCGTTGCGGAATCGGATATTCCGCCAAGGCGCGGGGCGTGGTGAATACCCACGGGTCCAGCAAGCGCCACAAGGCGAACCAGGGATAATCCTTGCCCATGTGCGGGGTTGCGGTCAGCAGGAGCAGGTGATGGGTTCGCCACGGCAAGGTCCAGCTCGCCTCCAGGCCGGGAACGCCCGCCAAAGCTTCGGCCAGTTTGTAGCGATCCGTGCGGCGGACGCTGAAATCAGTATTGCGATCCGCCGCCAACTTATGCGCCTCATCAAAAATCACCAGATCATAAGGTTCGGTCGCTTCCTCTCGCAACCGGCCAAACACCCGCCCGGTCAAGGTATCCAGACTGACGATCACTCGATCGCCGGTAACGCCGACAAAGGGATTGGCGGCCTTCGCGTCAGCGCCGCTGACAAGGGTAAAGGTCAGGCTGAATAAGGTTTGCAGTTCGCGTTGCCAGTTCCCGACCAGACCGGCAGGCGGCACGATCAACACCCGCCGAATCAAGCGTCGCGATAACAGTTCGCGGATGTACAGCCCGGCCATGATGGTTTTACCGGCCCCGGCATCATCGGCCAATAGAAAACGTAACCGGGTTTGCGGCAGCAGGTGCTGATAGACCGCCAGCCGCTGATGAGGCAAGGGATCAATTTGCGCCAGCTCGGTGGCAAAGCTCGGGTTCGCCTGATGGCCCAGAGAGAGCCGTTCGCCTTCCACGACAGCGCGGACTATCGCCGGGGATGCCGTGAAGTCAAGCATGGGATCAGGATGGGGTCATGGCGGATCAAGCATCTTTTCGATTTCGCTTAATGATTATGGCAGGTGAGAACGAAAAGGACAAGATATAACTGAATGATTAATATAGTGTAATCATGAAATAACAAAAACTGCCTTTTTACGGGGTTCAGTGGTAGACGAACTCGTCAACACGATTTTCAGGAAAGTAGCACACGAATTGAAAGGATAGATCGCGTCTGAAACGGCCCGCACGGGGAAGCTCGGCGGCTCAAAGGTCGAAACCGGCATTCAACGGCGCCATCAATTCCGGTCCGCCATGGCCGGGCGCGTTGACGGCGGTGCTCACCGGCCAGATACGCAACCGTTCAACCGGACAAGGAACCAACAGCGGTTTCAGGACAGCAAGATCGGTCAGCATTGGATCCAGCCAGCGGGCTTCATTCTCGGGCGTGAGAATCACCGGCATCCGGTCATGAATCGGGGCGATCAACGCATTGGCTTGGGTGACCAGGATCGTGCAGGACTCCACCACTTGCCCGTCGCGTTCCCAGTGTTCCCACAACCCCGCAAAGGCCAGCGGCGCACCATCCGCCGGGGCGATGCAATACGGCTGTTTACGCGACCCCTCTTTGCGCCATTCGTAGAACCCATCGGCCGGGATCAAACAGCGCCGTTGCCGGAATGCCTGACGATAGGTCGGCTTGTCGGCCACCGTCTCAGCGCGGGCGTTGATCGTGCTATACGGGGTACGCGGTTCCGGCGACCAGGCCGGTACAAAGCCCCAGCGCAACGCCACGGCTTCCCGTTGGCCCAGTTCCGTCATGCGAATGGCCAGGACGGGTTGGCTGGGCGCGACGTTATAACGGGGCATCAGGGCCGGGATCGCCGGCAGATGGAACCGTTCAGCCAGCCGATCACCGGATGTGCATTGAATGAACCGGCCACACATTAAGGGTTGATCTCTCCGCAGTCAGGAATCCACGGGGGGTAGCACAACATGTAAGAGGCGTAGCCACAATCGTCCACATAGCGCGCCATGAGACTGCGGCCTCCATTTTCCGCACGGAAAATCCCATCGGTCACCGCAGTCTCCATTTTCCGCACGGAAAATCCCATCGGTCACCGCAGTCTCCATTTTCCGCACGGAAAATACCCTCAGTCGCCTTCAGGAGACTCTGCTTCGACCATTGCCCGCAAACGTTCGAGAAATTGCTCATTTTCCAGCAACCATCGAGAAGGCCCTGCAAACGATACCGATGCCTGCCGTTGAGAAATATTGACCTTGAATAGCGGCCTTCCCGACGACGAAACGAAATTACGGAGTTCCGATTTACCCCTTGGCGGAGTCTCATCCGCTCCACTAGCCATCGGGCGAGGCAGCCATCGCTCTAACTGACGGGGATCAACCGCCAGTTCTTCCAGTTGCCGTCCGGCAATGTCGCCCGATTCAATCCGGGGTAACAACCGCATCACTTGATCCTGAAAACCCTTTGCACACAGACTGCCCAGTAGATAACCGGTCGTCAGAGGGAGAGCAGCAATGTCCCGGCAGGCCATCACCACCTCGGCGGGCAACTTGGCAAACCCCAGATATTTGGAGAGTTGCGCATGACTCAAACCCATCGCTTCAGCCAGTTCACCCTTGGAGGTAAACAAGTTCTCGTCCAGGACGCGCTGATACCGTTTCGCTTGGGTGTAATCGGAAGGCCGCGCCGCAAATCGTTCTCAACGACCATGATCGAAAATGCCTCTCGATCGCCAAGGTCGGGCGGATATCCACTAATAGCTGCCGTTGTGCCTGCAAGGCGGCTTTCCAGCGCACATAACCGGCAATAATCTCGCAACGGATTGCCGGGTGATCAGGATCCCGAACCGGACGCACAATGGCGGGAGCGACTTGCCCATCCGTTCCAGGGATTGCGCCAACTCATCCAAATGAGGCGTTTCCGAATCGGGCCGGTCGGCCCAACGCCAGGTCGGCAGACTTCAGGATCAACAAAACGTTGCCCTTTGGTGGGATAGAGCGCTGGACGCTCAGGGGATCGGTCGTTACCGGATCCATGACAACCGTTTCACGTGAAACGGTTGCATCGGTATCGGCGGCGCGTTCCATGTTCTGCAGCGCCTTGACCATGGCGGATTGTCGATTACGCCCTAACCTGCCCACCGCGTAAGCCTCGGCATTATCGCGGCGACGTTGGTCTTTGATCTCGTTCATAAGCGACCTGATTAACCCGTAGCGTCAGAGGAATCGACGTCCTTCGCAGGTAATTCTTCGGCCTGCTGTTTCCAAACCTGGCGAAAAGATCAATGACTTCACCATTCAACGCATTGAGATAACTCAAAGCGCGTTGATAGGCTTCATAAGAACCCTTGGGTTGCTGGATCTCGTAAACTGAACTGAGATCCGCTGCGGATCGTTCGATCTCCACGCTTAATGGCATGATGTGTTCCAGCACATAATCCTTTAAGAGCATACGTAAAGCAGCTTCGGTATTCTTGGCTTCGCCCGAGCCGCTATGCAGAGTCAGCAATACCCGAAAGAAATCAGCGGTCGCGAAACGTGGATCGCGTTTCAAGGCGCTCATAGTCTGTGCATAGAGAACGGCGGAACCGAAATCAACGGCTCGTGGAGGGATCAGCAGCAACATGGCGTTGGCCGCCGCGACGGCGTTCAGCGTTAACGATCCCATATTGGGAGGACAATCGATGATGATGACATCAAAATCGCCCTCTACCTGGCAAAGTCCGTAATCCAGCCGCTGAAATGCCAGCAGATCGAGAAATTCTTCCTGATTCTCCCGATGGTCAAGCAGTTTAATTTCCGCATCCTGTAACCCAAGATTGGCCGGAATTAACCAAAGTCCCGGAAATAAGTTTCCCGGATTACGCTGCAGAATATCCGATGGATCATAGACGAGGACATCCGCCAAGGTGTCCTCGCGCTGGATATCAATATCCGGCAGGATGCCATGCAACATGGTCAGGACGCTTGTGGATCCAAATCAATAAGGAGAACGCGCAAGCCGTCAATGCGCAACGATGGGCAAGATGCGTTGCAGTTGTTGTTTGGCCGAGCCTCCCTTAAAAAGGCGACCGCGCAACGAATGGCGCGACTGCCTGTTGGGCGCAAACGACGGATGCCGAGTCGATCGCGGTAATCGTTGATCCGTTCAAGATTGTAGAGCGTTGGCCGCGCTCATCCTTGGGAGGAATGCCAAACGGAGGCCGTCGGGCGCTGCCTTCGGTTTCAAGCCGCCGAATGTACTGGGAGTGAACCCCAGCATGGCGGCAGCTTCCCGGATAGGAAATCGCTTCAGCGATTTATTCAAATGAGGCTGGGTAGCGATGCTACGCAGCTCTTCAAATAGTGGCTACCTGCTCGAGCGAAGTTCTCCAGGAAGATAGCAGGTTCATTAATCCCAATGGTCATATCAATCCCCTTGTTGCGCCTTTATTATGCAATAACCTTTCAAATGCGCAACAGTGTTCCTGTGAAGAAAATGCGTTGTCTCGCTCATTGACACCGACGGTTTCCGACCATGCCGACCTTTACGACCTTTTCCCGGAAAGTCCCCATAGGGGTTTCTCGTATACCGAATTTCCGGCAAAAGGTCGTAAAGGTCGTAAAGGTCGGCATCGTGGAGGTCCAGTAAATCGATACCGGCGCATTTGATGGGGTTAGCTCCCTTGACTTCTCAACAACAACTTTCTATTTAAGTAATTGTATTATTGATATTAATCAAGATAACTTTTAGAACTGAGGTTCGGTAGGATCGGCTTCGTGTTTGTCTAACAAACCAATACCAATGCGTTTGACAGGCTTGGCTCCCTCGGCTCTCCAACCTTTGCCGGTCAGGTATCGGCCAAATTTATGCTGACTTTGCTCGCGCTGGCTGTTTTCGGCGCACCATGTTTTGTAGGCGTTCCATAAATCATTGGCGCGCACTTCAGCAAATTTGTGGATAACACAGCATTCCTGGATGAACGGACCGAAGATGTCCATTTCATCACGATAAGCCTGCGTCGCCGCCTGAACCTTAACCGGGGATTGCAGTCCATGACGCTGCCAGTCCAGACAACCCTGGATCGCCCAATTTAGCCCGGATTATTCATAAAAAAGGGCGAACCTTGTTCAACTCATTGATATAATGAGTGTTACGACAATAACGCTTCGGAGAAGCTAAACAAGGTCGCCCATGTCTCAGTCTACCCCAGAGCAGTTGCGATTTCCTCCCGTCGCTGGCCTGACCGTGCGCGCCGCGTTCGACGGCGGGGCGCTGTCGTCGGATTTTGGCCCCCTGATTCTGCGGGGCGTCGACCAGCAGATCGGGCTGATTGACCGTCTCGTCCAGGCGGTTGACGACCAGCGCCATCCGCCGTATATCGCGCATCCCTTGCGCGACCTGTTTGCCCAACGGATCTTCCAGATCGCCTGTGGCTATCCGGATGGCAACGACGCCAATGCGCTCCATACCGACCCGCTGTTTAAGCTGGGTGTGAATCGCCATCCCTTGGCGCAGGCCATGGACCTGGCCAGCGGTCCCACCTTTTCCCGTCTGGAAAACGCCGTGTCGACCAAGGATCTCTATCGCCTGGCGCGAGCCTTCGTCGATCAGTTCATCGCCAGCTACCCCCAGCCGCCGACGGTGATCGTGCTGGACCTGGATCATTCCGAGGACCCCACGCACGGCCAGCAGGAATTCAGCTTCTACAACCCCTATTATGGTCATCACTGCTACCTGCCGCTGTTCCTGTTCGAAGGGCTCTCGGGCCAGTTCATCACGGCGGCGCTGCGCCCCGGTAAACGCCCGACCGGCGCCGAGAACGCCATGATCGTCCAGCGGGTGATCAAGCGGCTGCGCGCGGCCTGGCCCCAGACCCGCATCATCCTGCGTGGCGATGCCCACTTCGCTAATCCCGAATTGATGCAACTGGCCGTGGACAACCCGGCCATCGATTTCCTCTTTGGGCTCGCCGGTAACCGCGTCCTGTCGCCCTTGGCCGAGCCGTTCCTGGCCGCTCACCGCTGCCTTGAGCATGCCTGTCGGGCCGGGGGTACCCTGCCGACCCCTGGCCGCAGGCCTTTCGGGTGATCCTCAAGGCCGAGGTGATGGCCTTGGGCGACAACCCGCGATTCGTGGTCACCTCGCTGGACCTGCCCACCCCGGAGTGCCTGTACCGCGATCTCTACAGTGCCCGCGGCCAGGACGAAAATTTCATCAAAATGCTCAAGAACCACTTGGCCAGCGATCGGACCTCCGACCACCGCTTCCTCGCCAACCACCTGCGCCTGTTCTTCGCCGGTGCCGCTTATGTTTTGCATCAGGCGCTACGCACCGAGGTGCTGATCCATACTGAACTGGCGAAGGCCCAACCGCTGACCGTCATCCTCAAGCTGTTCAAGTTGGCGGTGCGGGTGGTGGCCTTTCAGGATCGGATCAAACTGCACTTACCCACGAGTTGTCCCGTGAAAGACCTCCTGCGCCGGGTCACCGAAATCCTGTTCTTGACCCGACCGCCACCGCCGCTCCTCGCGTGACCTCGCCGATCAACCCACTCCCGAACGTCCAGGCTCATCCGGGCCGGTAGGGTGTTGCCCGTCGGGTCGCCACCGCACCCGTAGGTATAACCACAATCTATCTGGGTATGGATAACCCATCCATCCTGCCGGTCATGCCTTGAATCCAATTCTGTAGGGCGGCCTCTGGCGCCGTTGGCGGTTTTATGAAATATTCGGGTTACAAATTGTTTCGTGTTGGCGCAATTCGGTCGGCGCGTCAATGATCTCATGCTGGATTTAACCGGATGCCTGGATGCCCCTGATCATGACTGAAATGGCTGTGTTCCGCACAGGAATGAACGCTAATTTTTACCTTTTCGGGGTGTTGGGCATAGCTCACTGACCACACGTTGTCACGGCCACCGCGATGAACCTGATCCGGGTCAGTGACGGGTGAGCAGGAACCCCCATAACTCCAACCCGTTGTGCATGGGTTGCCGCCCTTCAAGCGGCAGCGTGAAACCGGCCGAAAGAATTCGCCACCCGTGTCAATGAGCGGTCCGATCAGAAACCCAGATCCTGGAACAGCCAGGAGGATGGCTATTGAGCGGGCCTCGACCTGACAGGAGAGGTTCCAGGCGTTCAAAAGCGGATAAACTGACCCCGTCGCCGGACCTAACGAACCGAGTTTCCTGCCATGCTCGTCTTACATGCCAGCTTTCATCAGGATCGCCTGCATCTGTGGGGCGAATCATCGCCTAACGCGGCGCAGAGCACCGCGCCACCCGCAAGCCCGAACGCCTATCCCTATCGCACGGCGATTTCCGTACTGCGCGACCGTCTCGCGCCGGCGGGTTTATCGTTACCGGCGAGTGAACCGACCGCCAGCGAATCCACGATCTGGCTGCCGACGCAAGGCGATGCGCCGCTGCCGTCCTCGCCCCTGGTGGCGGAGCCGCCCCCATCCCGCAAATCGCCCACCCTGGCGCCCTGGAAAATCCCGACCCTACCGTTGACGTCCGCCGCTGCCGTCCAACTGCTGACGACTATTCGGGAACGCCCGGCCCTCGCACCCGGCGTGGGCATCGGGGATGCGCTGCGTTACTGGAGTGAAGCCTTGCCGTTCGCCGGCGCCCTGATCGATCGCCAGCAGGTGCTGCCGGATCTGGCGGAACCGCAACGGGACGTCTATCGGGCGTGTTGGACGCCACTCTTTCTCGGCGAAGACCGCGCGCGTCTGGAACGTCTGGCCCGCGCGATGCCGCCGGTCGCCCGCGCCATTCATGCCGATCATCGCGCCCCTCCGGAGACCGCGCCCCGTGACGTGTTGCGGGCTTTCCTGAGCGGGATGGTCGATCATTTGGTACGGCAGGCGGCGGTCCCGCCGGATCGAACCCGTCCAGCGCACGCACACGGCCAATGGCTGCAGGCGTTGCGACAACCGGACGGCCGGTTAACAGGCGATCCCGCTGAGTGGCGGCGACTGATAAAGCAGATCCGCGATTGGCAGCGCCCCCTGTTGCGGCTGGTCAACGCTCCCTATCGCCTGTGCTTTCGGCTGGAAGAGCCGGCCTTTGACGAGGAAGACCCCAACCCGCTCTTTATTCCCGACGCCGGAGTGACCTGGCCGGTGCACTATCTGCTGCAAGCGCGCGATGATCCCAGCCTGCTGGTTTCCGCCGCGGGCGTGTGGCAACCTGCGCCAGACACCGCCGCCGGGTTAAAGACCCTGGGACCGCAGGCGCGCGAAGGACTGCTGGCGTCCCTGGGACAAGCCGCGACCCTGTGCCCGGCGATTGAAGCCAGTTTGCGCCAGCCCGCGCCGGTCGGATGCCGGCTGGATACCGCCGCGGCCTTTCGTTTTCTCGGCGAGGACGCGCCGGTGCTGGAACAGAACGGCTTCGGCGTATTTCTACCGGCCCGGTGGGCCGGTCGGCGCCAGGCCCGCCTGACGGCGCACGCGCAAGCCAAAACCCGCTTCACTGCCAAAGCCGGCATGACCCTGGATCGGGTGCTGGACGTGCGCTGGGACATCGTCCTCGGCGAGACCGGCCTGACGCCCGAGGAACTGCAGGCCCTGGCGCAACTCAAGGCCCCGCTGATTCGGGTGCGCGGCCAATGGGTGCAACTGTCCGCCGCCGACATCCAGGCAGCCCTGGCCCTGCAACAGCAGAGCGGCGTCGCCCTGACTGGCCGCGCGCTATTGCGTCTGGCCCTTGGCGCGGAGACGGTGGCCGGGTTGGCGGTCAGCACCGTTCATGCCGACGGTCCGCTCGGCGAACTCCTGGCCGGCCTGGCGCAAGGCGACCAGATCGCCCCCTTACCGCCCCCGCCGGGGTTGACCGCGACGCTCCGGCCTTATCAAACTCGCGGCTACGCCTGGCTGGACTTTCTCACCCGTTGGGGTTTTGGCGCGTGTCTGGCCGATGACATGGGGCTGGGCAAGACCGTGCAAACCCTGGCGTGGCTCCAACGGCTGCGCGAGGCCGGCGAGTCACGACCGGCGCTGCTGATCTGTCCGACCTCCGTGGTCGGAAACTGGCGTAAGGAAGCGGCGCGCTTCACGCCGCAACTGCCGGTCATGGTCCACCATGGCGCGGGACGCGATCAAGGTGAAACTTTCGTCCGGCAGGCGCAGCAACAGGCGCTGGTGCTGTCCAGCTACGGGCTGCTGCATCGGGATTTACCCGCGTTGCAAACCGTCGAATGGGCGGCGGTGATCCTCGACGAAGCCCAGAACATCAAGAACGCGGAAACCAAACAGGCCAAGGCCGCGCGGGCTTTGCGCGCCGAACGGCGCATCGCGCTCACCGGCACCCCGGTGGAAAACCACCTCGGCGATCTGTGGTCGATTCAAGAGTTCCTCAATCCCGGCTTCCTCGGCCACGCCGCCCGCTTCAAACGGGAATTCTTTATGCCCATCCAGGTGCAGCGCGACGAAGACGCCCTGCACCGATTGCAGCGCCTGACCGGTCCCTTCATCCTGCGTCGGCTCAAGACCGACCGCGCCATCATCCAGGATTTGCCCGACAAGCTGGAGATGAAGGTGTACTGCACCCTGACCCAAGAGCAGGCCACGTTGTACGCCGCCGTGGTGCAGCAGGCCGAGGCCGTGCTGGAAGGGATGGAGGACAGTATGGGTCGTCGGGGATTGATTCTCAGCACGTTGTTGCGGCTCAAGCAAGTGTGCAACCATCCCGCCCAGTTCCTGGCCGATCATTCGCCGATTTCAGGGCGCTCTGGCAAGCTCGCCCGCCTGACCGGCATGCTGGAGGAAATCCAGGCGGCCGATGAACGAACCCTGATCTTCACCCAGTTCGCCGAGATGGGGCATCTCTTGCAGAAATACCTGCAAGAACAGTTGGCGCGGGAAGTGTTGTTCCTGCACGGCGGCCGGTCCAAGACCCAGCGGGACCGCATGGTCGAGCGGTTCCAAAACGAAGTGGCGGGACCTTCGGTGTTCATCCTATCGATCAAGGCTGGCGGGACCGGCCTGAACCTCACCCGCGCTAACCATGTCTTTCACTTTGACCGCTGGTGGAATCCGGCGGTCGAGAATCAGGCCACCGACCGCGCCTTCCGCATCGGCCAGAACCGGCAGGTGGAAGTGCATAAGTTCGTCTGCCTGGGCACCGTGGAAGAGCGTATCGATGAATTGATCGAGCGCAAGCAAGCCTTGGCGGAAAAGATCGTCGGCCGTGGCGAAGGCTGGATCACCGAACTGTCGACGGACCAGTTAAAAGACCTATTCCGGCTGCGCGCCGAAGCGGTGGAGGAATAAGCATGGGTTATTACGACTACTACCCACCCAGCCGGCCGCGTAAAGTCAGCGGCGGCATCAAGGCGCAAAACCAGCGCGGGGCATTTGCCCAACGTTGGTGGGCGCAACGCTGGATCGCCGTGCTGGAGGGCTTCAACATCGGCGCCCGGCTGGGGCGCGGGCGAAGTTATGCGCGCCAAGGTCAGGTGCTGGATCTTCAGATCACGCCCGGCGCGGTCAAAGCCCAGGTGCAAGGCTCACGGCCTCGGCCTTACCGGGTGCGCATTGAACTCCAACCGCTGAGCGCCGCACAGTGGCGAAAATTAACCACGGCGATGGCCGCAGAGGCGCGCTTCGGCGCCAAACTACTGGCCGGGGAAATGCCCACCGACATCGAAGCCGTTTTTCAGGCGGAAGGACTCGCCCTGTTTCCCAAGGCCCATGATGACTTAAAAACCGAATGCTCCTGCCCGGATTGGTCGAATCCCTGCAAGCATATCGCCGCTGTTTATTACCTGCTCGGTGAGGCGTTCGATCAGGATCCGTTTCTGATGTTTCGGCTGCGCGGCATGGAGCGGGAGGCGCTGTTGGCGCAACTGGGCGAGGCGGTAAGCGATGACGCAGGTGAGCCGCCCGCGGAACCGGAACCCTTGCCTGTCGATCCAGCGGTTTTCTGGACGATGCCGCCCCTGCGGGAGACCGAGGCAGGTTCGCGGGTGAAGCCCGCTCAATCCGCCACTCTGCTACGGCGCTTGGGGCCTTTTCCGTTCTGGCGCGGTGAAGTCTCGCCGCTGGAGGGACTTGACCCGCTCTACGCCGCGATGGGCACCCGCGCGCTGGAGGTGCTGGGCGATGTTCCAGAATCCTCCGATCCGGCGTTGTAGAACCCCACACGGGACACGGTGTTCCGGTACGGTTCGTCGGTGACGGGTCGGCGATCCTGACGGGTCTCCAAAGTCATTCAATCAGCGAGAGAAGAGATGGCCGAGTACGGTGAGTGGAATCGTAAAGGCGCGACCCTGAGCGACGCCACAGCGAAGAAAGAATACGGGATTGACCACGACTTTATTGTTCAGGGCATTCGTGCGGGTCAACTGGAGTACCGGCAAGGGGCCATCTGGGGCAATCCTTACCTTCGGCTCTTGCGGCGTCAGTTGGAGCAGTACATTGCCGAGCAACGAGGTGCGGAGGATCTGTTGCGCCACAAAAACCAGACCGAGCTTCGGCAAATCAAGAAGGACATTGTCGACGTGAAGAACCGGCTGCATGTCCTTGAAGTGCGCCGCGCCGAACTGGAATCCCTCTTGAAAAAAGAGTGAACGCCTTTTCGTGGCATCCGCTGCGGCTGACCATCCGATGTGCATGACCGCCTCATTCCTGGCCGCACTGCCGTCCCAACCGGGTGTTTACGCCGTGTGGTTGCAGGTCACTGAACGGCTGACCTTGCGTGTGGGGTTGCTCGGCGAAATGACGGTGACGCCGGGCGATTGGGTTTATGTCGGCAGCGCCTTGGGGCCGGGCGGACTGCGGGCGCGGGTGGCGCATCATGCCCGGATCGCCGCGCGTCCGCACTGGCATATCGACTATTTGCGCCGCCATGCCGTTTGGACCACGGTGTGGTATAGCGTCGATTCGCGACGCCGAGAGCATCAATGGGCGCGGCTGTTTCAGGAGGTGGGCGGCGTCGTCGCTGTGCCGGGGTTCGGATCATCCGATTGCCGCTGTCCGGCGCATTTGTTCCATTTCCCACACCGGCCGGACGGCGCTGCGTTTGTTGAAGCGCTGCGTGCGCGGTATCCGGATCATCCGCCTGTGTCTTTATGAGGGTTGCAGGTCATGGTGCGGCCCGGGTGTTCGGGGCACGATGCTCTTCCCAAGGTCGTGTAAGCGTTCATCGAAGCGCGGGGATCGAACGATCGGCCGTTTTGCGACTCAATGGCATAAGCCGCCCTTGATCGCCACCCTAAGGTGAAAAACCCATGTCCGCCCTTTTGCATCTGCTCTCTCCCCATGAACGCGATATCGGCTTTCCCGTCAAGCGCCTGCTGCCGGCCAGCGTGGCCCAGACCGTGGGACCTTTTATTTTCTTCGATCATAGGGGACCAGCTACCTTCGCGAGCGGAACCACCCAGGAGGACGTGCGCCCGCATCCCCACATCGGGTTGTCGACCTTCACCGACCTCTTCTCGGGCGCACTGATGCATCGGGACAGCCTGGGCGTGGCACACAGCGCATTGAGCCGGGCGCGGTGAACTGGATGACCGCTGGGCGCGGCGTGGTGCATTCCGAACGCATCCCCGAGGATATCCGCGCTGCCGGCCACGTCGTGGAGGGCATCCAGATGTGGCTGGCGGCGCCGGCGGATCGCGAGGCGGGCGATCCCGGATTTCGCCACTACCCAGCGGCAGATTTGCCGGTAGTCGCCTCACCGGGCGCGCGGTTTCGCGTCCTGGCCAGCGCCTTCCTGGAGCGCGTCTCTCCGGTGCAAACCGAGATGCCCACATTGTGTGTGGCGGGCGACCTGGCGGCCGGCGCGGCCTTGCCGCTCACCGCTGACGTTGAGGAATTGGCGGTTTACGTGGCGTCCGGCGCGCTCGATCTGGCCGGGCAACCGCTAACAGCCGGGTACCTGGCGGTGCTCGACCCGCAGGAAGCCCGCTGCTTACCGGCGCACACCACGGCCCCACGCGCGTGATGCTCATCGGCGGCCAGCGGCTGGAGGGCCACCGGTTTATTGGGTGGAATTTCGTGGCGACCCGCCGCGAACGGATCGACGCCGCCAAGCGTGCCTGGGCTCGGGACGAATTTCCCCGAGTCCCCGGTGAAACCGAACGGATACCGCTACCTGATTAGGCCCGTAGGCGATGCCCCTATGCTTTTGAAGCGGTCTCACCCGCCAGCGCCAAAATGCGTTCACGGATTTCTGCTGATAGCCACATGCCCGTTTCACTCAACCGATCCACGAGGGGCTCGATGCGCTCGGTTAAGCCTTGTGATTTGGCTTCCAACAGCACTTTCAGGGTTCCCCATACTCTGAGACCGGCGGCTTGGGTCGTCCGACGCGCCAGCAAGTCGTCGAGAAGAATGACGCGGGTGCGGTTTTCCAAGGCTAAGGCCATCGCGGCTAATTCACCCGGTCCCAAATCCAGGGATAACCACTCGGAGGGCGTGGCGCGCGGGTCAACGACCTCAAGCCAAGGGTACCGGCGGGGATGGGGAACATCGAACCCGCGTCGTTGACCTTCCTTCAGTTCTTCCACCACGGCGGTGGGCGTCCAGACCGAACTGAAGAGCCTGGGAAGCCAATCGATCGCCTGGATGCGATAAAGATAGACCAGAGGCGAGGTGTTGCTGATGGCTTCAGGCACGGCGCTGTTCCTGTTCCAGGTCGCTCAGTTCCGCCGCCAACGGAAACACCTGGTAGCGCCCCAGGGCCAGTAAAAACTCGACCCGGGGCAGGCCCGCCAATTCCGCTGCCCGACCGGAGGAGAGCCGTCCCAGTTCATACAGTTTTACCGCCGCCAAGAGGCGCAATTCGCGGGCAAACGAAGCTTCGTCCGCCTTTTCGGCGAGCAGCACCCGTTCGGGGATATCGAGTGTGATTTGCCGGTTCGTCATGCGGTCTTTCTCCTGTTTCACGCCATTCTACCCGGTTTTGGCCGGGAGCGGTGGCGATGGGTCGCCGGGTCGCCGGGTCGCCGGGATCGTTGCCGATCACCCGAGCGGGTGTCAGCTTCGGCTTAACTTCTTCACCGAATTTTGCTATATTTCCAATGAATACAAGATGTAATATTCCGGTCCAGTGTCTTCCGATTCCGGTTTAACCCCGTCCTTATCGAAAAATTAAAAATTACGGTTTCACGGCTTCCGCACCGGCAAGGTGAAACCGTCAAGATCAGGCCCCGACCCGCGAAGGCGTTGCCATCGCCGCCCAAACGCGTCCAATTGGCGGAAAAAGAGCTTATCTTTAGAAGCGTATGCTTATTGATGTCTTCAGATCGGAGAAGTGGTCAAACCGGAATTAAGGAAAGCGTTAAACCGGAATCATGCGGGCGGACGGCAGCCGTTTAACCGTATTTTCCCCTCCCGGAAGCCGTTAAGTCGTAGCTGACAGACACCCACAGTTTTTATACCATCATTTCTATGATTAATAAAACAAAACGTAACATGTAATCATATCATTTCATACAAATAAGCCGCCTGCAATCGATTCCTGATAACAGACAGAATCAGGAATAAAATACGATTTATGGTTTTATTAGCGTCACATGACGCCGCTGCTGGGGGAATGGTGGGCTCCCCCTTCGGGGCGGGTTTAAGGATGGTTGGATCGAACCATTACCAGG
>JACKNF010000035.1 GCA_024234995.1 Gammaproteobacteria bacterium | reverse complement strand
CGCCCTGGCGTGGCTGGTGCGGCTTGGGGCCATCGCTTTGATGGTCTGGACGGTGAAACAGGCATGGAGCCCGCCGGCGGAGGACGATCGATGACCCTCGGCACTCACGTTGCCTTTGCCTCGGTGCTCTACCTGGGCGGCATCCTCGCCCTGCATGCGCCCGCGCTACAGAACCGGAACCGTGGCTGGATCGGGTGGCCGTCCGGGGCGAGGTGGTCGTGCAGTTCTGGCTCAGGCCCGGTGAGGCGGCGGTGTCGCTGGGTGTGGGGGAGGAACGGGAGCTGGAAAGGATACCGAGGCAGTTGAGGGGGTTTTTGTAAGTAACGCCCTTGGTCATTCGAAGACCAGGCGCTGCTCATGACCGCCCGATGATCCCACTTACCACTAGGTATGAGAATGCTCCTGCCTCGGTTACCATCGCTCCGAAGAAGGAGATACGGAACCACCGGCTAGGGGCGAAGAGTCCTGCAAGGAAAAATGCGAAGCACGGGAACGGCGCGAGCACCAACCGAAGCGACAGCAGGGCTGACCACCACGGCAGCGGCTCGCCGGACGCACGCAGCATAGAATGATCGATCACAGCCGGAATCGCGGTAGTGGCATAAGCCAGTGATATGACCGAAACAGCAATCCAGAACGTGCGGTACGGTCGCAGGAAATAAAGCGCCGCCCCTGTCGCTGGTATCGACGCCAGCGTCAACACCGCAAGGAAGAGCAGACTGTCGCCAAAGGCGTACATACCGCTGTAGAGGTCCCGGCTGGGCGAATCGGTAAGATAGATGTAGGTCGCAACGACCGCGATCGCCACGAGCAAGGCAATGACATAGCTTGCAATGACAAGCCCAAACTTAGCAGCAGATCTCATTTTCGGCCACGCCCCTCACAACCGCTCCACCCCCTGCTCCATCCTTTCCTGCCTCACGTGGGTATAAATCTGCATGGTCGCAATGCTCTCGTGGCCCAGCAGGGCCTGGATGTCCACCCGTCCGGCCCCGGCGTTCAGGAGATTGGTGGCGTAAGTATGGCGCAATTTATGGGGCGTAATCGGTTTATCAATCCCAGCCTTTTGCGGCACCCCGCGCCAACCTTCACAGCTTGTTCACCACCTCCTCCATCCGCGCCTGCCCGACGTTGGTATAAATCTCGGTGGTGGCGATGCTCTCGTGACCGAGCAGCGCCTTGATGTCCACCAGCTCGGCGCCGGCGTTGAGCAAGTTGGTCGCGTAGGTATGCCGGAGTTTGTGCGGGGTGATCGGTTTATCGATGCCGGCCTGGCGCACCATCTCGCGCAGATAGGCGCGGGCCGCCTGGGAAGATGCCGGCGGCTGACCCGGCGCTTTGGCAAACACGAACTCCCCGCGCGGTTGATCCTTGATCCAGAAGCCGAACACCTGGCCAAACGCTTCCGGCAGCGGTACCCGCCGTTCCTTGTCGCCCTTGCCGATCACCCGCACGGACTTTGCCGTCCCGTCCACCAGCCGCACATCCGCGACTTTCAGGCCCTGGGCCTCCGAGATGCGTAACCCGGCGTTCAGCAGCAGGCTAAATAGCATCTCGTAGCGGCGGCGGGTCGCGGTCATCCGTTCCGGGTTCTGGCCGAAGATATTCAGCGGCAGATTGTTCCGGTCCTTCAAGGCCGCCTGTAACTTCGCTTGCTCCTCCTTCTCCATCCATACCGGGAGGCGCTGGGGCCGCTTGGGCTTCTCGGCCAGATACACCGGGTCGCGCTCCACGATCTCATGGCGCAGCGCCCATTTGTAGAAGCTGCTCAGGGTGCTCATCCGCCGGATGACGATGGCGGCACTCACTTGCCGGTTGCGCAACTGCCAGGCAACGAATTGTTCGACATCCACCGCCCGCGCCCGTTGCCAGTCCTTGCCGGCCGTCTGAAGCCAGTCAGCCCAGATGCCGATATCGGAGTTATAGGCATAGCAGGTGGTCTTGCTGTGGCCCTTGGCGTAAAGCAGATGGGAAAGGAACTCCTGGCGGGCCTGGTCAAAAATTTCACGGTCGAACATGGCGGCAGTACTCCACCCGCTCCGCGCTACCCTGTTGCGGCGGGAGCCGGTTTCATGATTTTCGGAAATGGCGATTTCTGGAAACTAAAGTTAAAAGCCATTTTTTGCATGATTCGCTAAGTCTGCGAAAAATAAACTATTCAAGAATAGGATAGTCTGGAAAAAGAGTATTTTTTTATAGTTAATTTTTAGAAATTTTTTATTAAAATTCAATTCATTGACTAACTCGCTAGTAATTTAACTTAACTTAACTTAAGTCACATTGATTTAAATTGACGTAAATTAACGTTTACTGGATATGATGTTATTTTTAACGTAAGTTGACTTAAGTCATTTTAACGCGGGTTCATGAATGCCACGTTGACTGAACGCAACTGAACGCGAGTGCGATCCGATGATTTTATTGCTGGGCGGTGAGAAAGGCGGAACTGGAAAATCCACCCTTGCGACCAACCTGGCCGCCTGGCTGGCGGTCAAGGGGCGGGATGTGCTGCTGGTCGATACCGATGTGCAGCGCACCGCCGCGAACTGGGTGGACCGGCGCCACCTGTTGCCGGGCGTGCCTGCCGTGCATTGCGCCGAGCGCCGGGGCAACGTCTTTCATGCGCTGCGCGATCTGGCCAAACGCTATGAAGAGGTCATCGTCGATGCCGGGGGCCGGGATTCCGAGGAGCTGCGCACCGCCCTGGTGGCGGCCCACCAAGTCTATGTCCCGCTGCGCGCCAGCCAGCCCGACCTGGAAACCAGCCTGCACATGAACGAGCTGGTCACCCTGGCGCGTGGCATGAACCCCTTGCTAGAAGCGCGGGTGCTGATCTCAATGGCCCCGACGAACCCCTCGATCAAAGAAACCGTCGACGCGCGGGAACTGCTACAAGAACTTTCCGCCCTGATTCCTTCCGCCGCCACGATCAGCGAGCGCAAGGTCTACCGGGACGCCATGACCGAAGGGCGGGGCGCTTGCGAACTCGACAACGATAAAGCCCTCGCCGAGATCGCGGTACTGGCGGGAGAAATCTATGGAGACACCGATGGCTAAATTCAGCCTCAACCCCAACCCCACGCCCACGATAGAACCGGACATCGATCCCGCAGCGCTGGAAGCGTTCGCCGCCGGCGCCCGGAACCGGGGCATCCCCGAAACAGCAGCCCCCCCCTGGGGCCGGTTCGATCCCAGTGAAAAGCCTCGCTACAACGTCGCGATCCGGCTCAATGACTATCAACTGGCGATGCTGCGCTATCTGGCGGAAGCACGGGATACCAGCCAGCATAAACTGTTGCAACGGCATCTCATGCCCATCCTCACGCAACTGGCGCTGGAACAATTTGCCGCTGACCAGAACACGTCAAATTAATGTGAGATCACTTAACTTAACTTAAGTCACTTTAACGGCGTTAATAAGTGCTTCATAGCCATCGATCTGCGCAAGAAAGCCCCCTTTGCCGCCAGCCAGCATGGCATCGAGGGCCCGCGCTGCTGAAGAACTAAGATTGGTCCAGCTTAAAAAAGCCCATCAATCTCTGGAGTTCGCGGGCTTGCTCACCCATTGATTGGCTGGCCGCCGCGGTTTCCTCCACGAGCGCGGCATTTTGCTGGGTGACCTGATCCATGGACAGGATAGCCGTGTTGACCTGTTCGATACCCGACGCTTGTTCTTTCGCCGCCGCCGTTATTTCCGCAACGATGCCGCTGACTTTTTTGACCGCGGTAACGATCTCCTGCAAGGTTTTTCCCGATTGCTCGACCAGCTTGCCGCCATCGTCGACCTTGGTCACACTGTCGGTAATCAGGCCCTTGATTTCCTTGGCGGCATCGGCGCTGCGCTGCGCGAGTTTGCGGACTTCTGCGGCGACCACGGCAAACCCTTTTCCCTGTTCCCCGGCGCGCGCCGCTTCCACCGCGGCATTCAACGCCAGCAAATTCGTCTGGAAGGCGATTTCATCGATAACACCGATGATATCGGCAATCTTCCGGCTGCTGGTGCTAATGGCGCTCATCGCCGTAACCGCCTGCTCGACCACCTCCCCGCCTTGTTCTGCCTGCGCTCGTGCAGCGCCCGCCAATTGATTGGCGTGCCCGGCATTGTCAGCGCTTTGCTTGACCGTGGCGGTGAGTTCTTCCATCGAAGAGGCCGTTTCCTCCAGCGCCGAGGCTTGTTCTTCGGTGCGTTGTGCTAAATTGGTGCTGCCTTGGGCAATCTCCGCTGCCGCTGAGTTGACCTGGTCGGTTGCGTGGATGACTTGGCCAACGATCCGCCGCAATTCAGTGTTCATGGTCTGCATTGCTCGTAATAACTGGCCGATTTCGTCATTGGCCGTCACTTCCGTATGAGCAGCAGTGAGGTCCCCTGTAGCGAGTTGTTCGGCGAGGGCAATGCCTTGCCGCAAGGAATGGATGATTTTTCGAGTCAGTAGAAAACTGATTAATCCTCCCGTTAGGAGCAGGATTGCGACCAGCGCCAGCGTCCAGCCGCTTACTGACGTGCTTGATTTCTGGACTTGAGCGGCCAGGTTATTCGCGTCTTGCAAGCGTAATTCCGTAAGTTTATTAAGAATATTTCGCGCTGTTTCAAACTTGGTATTACCTTCGCTAAGCGAAAGGTCGATGGCATCCAGCCGCTCGGCCGGCGCATCTTCCGCCAATAGCGATAAAATCTCTTTTGAGATCTTCTCCCATGCAGTAAAGGCATTCTCAAATTGCGTTGCGATTTGATATTCCTCGGCATTCGCCGGGATTGCTTGGTATTTCTTCCAGCGGTTTCTGGCTTGTTGCAGGTTTTCCTCATGTGTTTTACGCATTGCGGTCGCGTCTTCAGACGACTGCCGCACAAACATCAAACTACGTTCGGCCACCAGTGCCTGCTGCATGTCACGGTCAGCCTCAACCAAGTAATCGACCGCTGGCAGGTTTTTCTGGCTGATAGTCTGGAACATCGCATCTGCCCAAAGGAAATTACTCAAATTCCAAAGGCCCATTCCAGCACCCAATAGGACAATCAATGCACAAGAGGCAATCAATTGGGTTTTTATTCCCCAGATTTTTAGGCGAATCACATTAATCACTCTTTTTCAAGAACAGTTATTTATGCCTCATCATTGACCACGCAACAATCACCGGCTTTCAGCGGGCGGCTATTAAGCAGTCAATCTGCTTTTAGTACAGAGTTATCTTCCATCTGATTGATTTGATGATATTTTCCTTTTATTTTAAAGGAAAGAGCTCAGCATAAAACATGCGAAAATACGCCCGGCTAATAAGGCCAAGCGTAATAAAGCTCGCTTGCTGGGGATATCACTTAGACATCTGAGCTAATTGAGTCAGATTAACGCCGATGACCAGTACGCCAATCGGTTTATGATTGACAAGTACCGGGACCGAGAGCTGAATTTGGTGAGCCTGAGAGCTTTCATCGAATTCAGGTTCACCTTGCCAAGTTTGACTCTTCGTGAAAGGCTGATCGAATTTAGCACTCCCTTGATGAAGATAAGAGCTAGTCTTTGCTACAAAGGCGACCTTTTCACCATGACTGGCATTAAGAAATGCCTCGCTGTATAAACCTTTTGATTCATCCAGTTTCTGCTTGAGCCATTGACCTGCATCATTGCTTTGGAATTCCTTGATTAGCGCATCGCTACGGCGAATTGACTTCCATTTCGTATTATCCATATCAGCGATAGGGCCTTTTTGATTCTGCGCGACTACAGCATTTACAATGACAGGGTCCGCAGCCCATTCTTTTATAGTTTCAGTAAGTTGATTAAGTTCTTTCTGGAGTTCTGGCGTGACTTCAAAAGCGGCCCAAGCCTGTGTAAATATCAGCAGGGTAATTGCACAAAAAACAAATCTTAAATATCTCATAATTATTTCCTTATCATTGTGGATGCTGATTTTTCATTATTTTCTGGAGACCGTCTTTTAGTTTCCATCAAATCTGATATCGACATTGCTTGTAGTTACTTTAGGTCATTAGCCATTCGGGAAGGTTTGAGAGAAAGCCAGCGGACTTCTCCCAATGAACATACGATGAGAAAAACAAGGAATTGTTCACGATACATATAAATTTTTGCCGGCTCATGCCGGTTTCGCTGGTCCATTCATCACGGATCTTGAACCACCAGCCCCCTGCATGCTGGGTGCGCCGTTGCCAGTAGAGCGCCTGGCTGAGCATCAGCGCAGCGGTAACCGATCCGGTCAGGGTGACGAAACATACGCCGCTTGCGGCCATCGCGTGAGTTCTTCCGGTGTGCAACCCAGCGCCGTCGAAATCTTCTGGCGCAGTTTATCGGATAATGGCCGCTCACCCCGTTCGATTAAGCTGATATAGCTCTGGTCAACGCCGATCGCGTTGGCTAACCGGGCTTGGCTCATTCTGAGCATTGCCCGCCGTACCATGATCCAGTGTCCCATCTCTTTATGGCTCATCAGTCTGTCCTCATCAGTCTATTATCGTCATAGCTTATGACAATTTAATAGCAACGCCTCAAAAAATCAAGTGCCCTTGCGACCCGCTTGCCGCGGATGGCAATCCCGGCAAGCGGTCCATGCCCCTGGCTAGATGCGCGCACTCCTTGGCGTGGCGTCTCTGCCAGCCGCACCGGGGGCTTTTGGCGCGTATGCCGTTCACCGATGCCCGGCGGCAAAGGCCGGTCGCTGCGCTTGCGGGTCGCGCCCTGGATTCGTGATGCCAAGACCCTTGGCTGTCGTTGCCAGGTTATCTAAGGGTGTCCCTTCTGCAATCCAAGCAACGCTGTTATTTAACGTTACAAATTGCTTTATATATCGCTTTTTTTGTGATAATAAAGACCGATTGTTTCTTATCTGTTCGATTGTAACATAATACCTTATTCAAGGTATGTAATGACGCGCTATTGAGAGAAATAAAAAAATGAAAAAACAAAATGTTATCAATACGAGACATAAGGCTGTTATCGCTTTATTGTGTGGATGGGTTATAACGGCGCCCGCCGCATGGGCCGATAGCCTGGAAAATCCACAACCGGGTTCCTTTCAAAGCGGCGTCGGCATTATCTCTGGCTGGGTTTGTAATGCCAGTCATGTCTACTTCATGGTTGATAACTCTCAGACAGCTAATTCCGCTGCTTACGGCACAGAACGGCCCGATACGCTATCGGTTTGCGGGAAGACGAATACCGGTTTTGGTCTACTCGTTAACTACAATAGTCTAGGTGCTGGACAGCATACGATCCGCGCTTTTGCAGACGGTGTTGAATTCGGAAAAGCAACTTTCACAGTCAACACATTTGGACAAGATTTCCTCCGAGGAGCCAGTGGCAGCTTTAAAATCTCAGGATTCCCGCAAGCAGGGACTGATGTAACCTTGGTCTGGCAAGAAAGTCAGCAGAATTTTGCGATTGCCAAGGTAGAAGCAAGCAATGGAAGTGGTGGCGGCGGAAGTGGAGGTGGAATTGGAGTCAAATGCTCAGACGAGAACTTCACCGTCGCTAAGTTCAACGCGATCACGACTAGTCCGGGTAGTACGCCGCCTTTTGATCAAGGTGGTATGACTGTAGATCAAGTCACTCAGATAATCGGCTGCGATTACGATCCCAGCAAGACAGTGGATAATGGCAATACGATATTATATACGTGGATTTACTCTGGTCAAATTCCGTCTAAAATGATATTAGTAAGTTTTTTTCATTCGACCTCATTGAGCTTCAGCAAACTTCGATATGGTTTTTGAAATATGGTATCATCTCCCCGCAAGTAATACGGGGAGGTGTCCATCAATCACGAGTGCTTTCTGGTATCCTGCACCCACCACGATTTAGGCCAAGCGAGTGACGTTTCAATCACTCATCACCGAAATGTAATATGGTTTATCTGCAAGATTCAAGACACAATTGCATTTGATAAGAACAATTATCATTGATTGCTAAACCATATCCCCTCGTTTCTTCAGTTCCAGTCACACCTACCAAAAAATCATTTAAGTTGTTACTGCTATTACACTGCGCTTCGGCATCTCTACAACTGTTTTGACACGGTAAATTTTTCTGTGTGGCTTTATTCTTCACCGTCGACGAATTATTTTTTTCTAGTATTTTCTTCATTTCTTCGCGTGCTGCACGAATTTTTTCCGGGTCATTTGGTGTGCGGCATTCGCGCATATCCCAGTATTTCAAGCATGAAATTTTTCCGTTGATAAAATGAGCCTCAACTGACCCATTCTCCCCTTTATTATATTTATAATTACCCGTTAGGATCATCCTATCCCCCTTAGGGGATATTGATAAGAAATTGATATCTCTCATACTTCCTTGATCATATTTATTAGAAAACCATCCCTCTGAATCATCTCTCACAATATTCTCCAAAAGAGATGTATATTTAGCTAGATTGGCTGTATCACGTTGCGCCACTTCTAGACGCTCACGCTCTTCTTCTTCAGCCTTTTGCTTGGCCAACGCACGCTCACGCTCTTCTTCTTCAGCCTTTTGCTTGGCCAACGCACGCTCACGCTCTTCTTCTTCAGCCTTTTGCTTGGCCAACGCACGTTCACGCTCTTCTTCTTCAGCCTTTTGCCTTTTAACTTCCTCATCTTTAACCCAGGCAATAGCCTCTTCAGAGGCATCATCTTTTAACAACACAACATTGCCTTGATTCGCCATGCACTTGACGTAAATACGCTCGCGGATAATTTGAAAATCTCTTCTCCCTAAATACCTATTAGAAGCAATCCTGGCTTGCTTCAAACAATGAGTATCATCTCTTAGATAATCCAAGCTACTTTTTTTGTACTGGTTACTCTGTATATGAAAATTGGGTGCTGCTGAACATCCAGCAAGTGTTAACACTCCAAAAATGAATATCACATATATTGATAAATACATTTTTTTAATTAGATAACAATAATTAATATTCACTTTAGCTCCCCGTCAAAAATTGAATCATTTATAAAAATTCAAAGCCGCACCATCACCTGCTCCAGGCGCTCCTGCCCGGCGTGGGTGTAAGTCTGTGTGGCATAGTGGTATGGCTCAGCGAAGCTCCAGCGCAAAAGTGCCACTACCGGTTCAGAGTGAAGCGGTAACAGGACGAAGACATACATTCTATGACATAAAAGGTCCATGTCCAGAATGGATCGAGACATGAACGCACGAGACACCGGATTGTGCATGACACAGATGCGGACAGACACAACAACCGGCAACAACCTATTTATTAATAGATTTTTAAGAAATTTCAAAGGAGGTGTGAAACACGCTCACTGCTGCTGGGACAGGTTCTCTAAAAATGGCCTGAAAAATGCTGTTTTATCCATGTGTCAAATGATCAACTTTTTAACAGATGCCCCGCCAGCAGGAGATCGGAACATGATCACGCGGAACCGGAAAGCCTCCTTTTCGTTCCCTATCGCCTCTCCAGGAGTCCTTGCCAGCCTCTTGTTCTTGAGCACCGGGTGTGCTGTCATACCACCGCAGGCACCGCCTCAGACCGCCGCCCCCCCTACAGAAACGGTCTATGTGGTGCAAAAGGGCGATACGCTGGAAAAAATCGCCCGGAATCTCACCGGGGATGCAAAAAATGCATCCGCGCTGGCGCAGTCCAATGCCCTGCGGCGTCAACACCACCTCGATGTGGGGCAGCGCTTGGTAATCCCCGCGTCGATGCACCGCACGTCTTCCGCAGCATCCGATAGAGAGACAGCGGTTCCCCAAACCACACCCGACGCCACACCCGAAACCGCTGCCGGTCCGGCATCCGCGCTGGCCTCTGCGGAACTCCCTGCGGAGGCCGCACCGGTCGTGGCCGCCCTGGGCCAGGTGTTGATGGGCGGAGTTTTTCCTCAAGTTCTGGCCCAGGGAAGCACGCATCATGCGTCGGCCCAGCAGAACCATCAGAACCGGCAGGACCAGCAGGACCAGCGCAACGCGGCCCAAACAAAGGTGGCCTTATCGGTATTGGCTTCAGGGGTCTTTCCTCAGGCGCTGGCGGTCCAGGTCGTCAACCAAGCCGTGCGTGAAGGCTTACGCCAGGCACAAGAAGACAGCTCGCTGGCGCAAGCCCTTCCGTCACCGGACACGGCTGATTGATTGTCAGCGCCGCGCCGGAGGGTCTCCTGCGAGCGTTGCAGAAAGATCCTCCAGCGCGGCACAGGCGGCCCGCACGAAAGGACGGCGCATCCGGCCACCCCATCACAGGGTTCAATCATCTTAATACGCCGGTCTTCATCAAAATATGAGGCGGATGAAAATATGAAAATGCTGACTTTTTTATTGATCAGTTTATTTCTTTCTACAACGGTGATGGCCGATGGCTACTCTCACCATAATCATCGAAAGAATTATCGGGACGGCTATCGTGCTGGTTATCGCGATGGCTATCAGCACGGTGTGCGCAACCACCATAATAAGCCCGCAAAACTGCCTCAACACACCTCGAATAAAAAGCAAATATCATCGCGATCATCTCCTCTGATGACCTATATGAATAATTCAACCGCTAAAAAGCCATGAATGTAATGAATCGAATGGATCAAGCATCTGAGCATTACTGATCTATTTTCTAAAATAAGAAAAATAACTGATGAAACTCTTTTCTTAAAAGTCAGATGACTGATCCTCTTTTGGAGAAATCACGATGCATGATATAGATATTTTTGTTGATATCGAATTTAATCATGAAGGGATCTTTTTATTGGGCGCCTACTGCCCTCAGTATCGCCATATCCGCCTGCAACTGTATGAAAAGACCCTTACGATTAGAAGGCTTACCAATTTTATCAGTCAATGCAGAAGACCCAATAGAGAGACATTGGTTTTCTGCCACGGTCCAGATTTTGGACATATTCAAAAGGAGTTTAAAATAGATTTTAAAAATCAATATACCTGCATTAACTCTATCACGGCCTACCGGTATTTTACGCGCTACAAATATTTTTCTTTGGCGCACTTAGCGAGCAAGATAGGATTAGGATGGAAAGACCCCGGTGTACAGCAAAAAATAAGCGCGCTTTGGCGGTCTAATGATGCTCAAAAAAGACAACGTGTTCTTGATTATAACTGGGACGATTGCAAAAACCTCGGTGGAATTATAAAAGAACTGAGACAACGAGGTGTAACAACACGCGAATTGAAGGATTACGCGAAATTATCGTAATTCAACGGCTGAACCGCCGGATCACTGTTGCGTTTTTTCCAGATACCGGCCTGCTTCCAGCAACGGTTGCTTGCCAGGAATGAACGTAACAGCTTCTCCTGCGGGTGGCCCCCGCGCAAAATTTGCATCGTGCGTTCCACGAAGCGGCAATAGATCAAATCCCAACCTTTGCTGCCGCCCGCAAGGCAGCGTCCTTGATTAGCGGCAGGCCGGACAGCGGACCTGCTGTTTCCTGATGGAATTTCCCAGGCCGGAACTGCACAAAGAAATCCCGGCCCACATCCCGCACCACAACGATATCCTCATCGGCAGCCCGCCACGGGTGAACGGGCAGGCCCGGCCAGCGATCATGGCAGCGGATTGGGAGTGATCCCCGTTCAGCCTTTGCCTTACAATCTACCGGGAAAATATCAAAAGCGTATTTTAATTAATCGTAGAATCATCAATACAGCAACTGGCCGGGAGGTGGCTGCAACGCCCGCAGGCTTTGGTATCCCGGTGCGAGCGGCTCACACCGGGCAGCGGGTGGCCTTCGCTGAAAGCGCAGCGAACGGGAACACAGATGCAGTCAGAGAGCGGCTGGAAACGCATTTCCCGCCATGGTAGATACAATTATAATAAAATTAAATTTCATTTTTATCTTGACATGGTTTTTCTTAAAAACAAGAAGAAGGTATTCAAATAATGATTTCAATGATATGACGTTATTGACAAAATCAAAACGATTGATAGCAAATAACTGGAATTGAAAACGTTGTGCTATGACAAGTGAATCACTTCCCATTGGCCATTTTTTGGCCAATGAATATAGGATTGAAAAAGTTTTAGGGCAAGGTGGGTTCGCTATTACCTATAAGGTAATAGATGAGTTAGATAGAGAATTGGTGATCAAAGAATATTTTCCAAAAACGCTAGCGCAACGGGCAACCGATAAAATCACTGTTGAACCAGCAGAAGCCGGTCAACAGCGCATTAATCCTAATGATATCGATAGTAAAAATTTATACACTTGGGGCGCAGATAAATTCTATAACGAAGCTAGGATCATCTCCAGAATTAATGGAAACGGAACGAACCCGAATATAGTCCAAATCTCCAGGTTCTTCCGATGCAACGGCACTGCCTACTTTGTGATGGATTACCGAAAAGGTAAAACTTTAGAAGATCGCTTAAAACAGAAAGGCACACTTGACGAACAAGAAGTTCTGTTTTTAACAAAACAAATACTGGAAGGTCTGAAAACAGTTCATGAAAATAACTATATTCATGGAGATATTAAACCTGCAAACTTGTATCTCTATGACAATGATAATAAGGTCATGTTAATTGACTTTGGTATTGCCCGGCACGAAACGAGCACCTACACGCAAGGAATTAGGTGTTACAGTAAAGGTTATTCAGCACCCGAGCAAGAAGATCCCACTCATAATGAGAATAATCTGAGTGATATCCGGAGCGATTTATACTCAGTCGGTGCAGTTATGTATCGCTGCGTCACAGGAAAAAAACCTATTAAATCGCCGGATGAAATTGAAAAAGACAAGTTAATTTCTGCACATACGCCATATACAAAAAAACAAAATAGCAAACGCCGGTATAGCAAACATCTACTCAATGTGATTGATCAAGCACTCTGCTTGGAACCAGATCAGCGGTTTCAAAGTGTTCATGAAATGGCTGAAGCATTAAAATCAAGACGCTATAGCCATAAGTTGATTAATATATCGTTGTTATTATTATTTATAATAATATTTATTACAGCTGCATTTTTTACTCATCCATTTGATTTCATAGATCTAAAATCTCTTCAATCTAATCCATTGGAGCCTCCTCAGACCATCCCGCTAGAATCTGCTGCTCTCAATAAAGAACCAGAGGGATACAAACAACATCACATACCCCAGTTACCTGAAATGATTGCAATTGAATCAGGTTGCTTTAGCCTGGGCACTTCTGGAGAAAATACCCAAAGCGATAGTAATAAAGAGATATGCTTAAAAAAGTTTGCGATTTCCAAGTATGAGATATCAGTAGGAGAATTCAAGCAATTTGTGGAAGAAGAAAAATACAAAACATCCGCAGAAGATGGAAATTCTTCAAGTGAAGGCTGCTACCAATGGGGAAAATCCGGTGGAGAATATTTAGCGCATATTAATTGGCATCATCCCGGTTTTGAGCAAACCGACGATTATCCTGTTGTCTGTGTTACCTTCCAAGATGCTCTTGCATATACAACATGGCTACAAAAAACAACCAATAGAGCGTTCCGGTTACCTACTGAGGCAGAATGGGAATACGCAGCACGTGCTGGAACGCAGGCCCGCTATTTTTGGGGGGATTCTACAGACCAAGTCAAAATATATGCGCATTCTTACATAATGGGGGAACCTCTACCCGAACATCCCATGAAGCGTGGAGGCTTTAAGCCAAATCAGTGGGGAATTTTTGATATTCTTGGAAATGTGAGCGAGTGGACTTGTTCCAGACACACAACGCCGCTTGAGAAAGAGGATACATCAAAAAATACTTGTATTGACAAACCTGCTAACCAAGACGCGCACTCCATTTCCGACAGCAAATTGCAAGTCACCGTACGTGGCGGTTTTTGGGCATCGCGCGATTTAAGTATCTCAGCGCGTTCAGGTCAGTCGTTATATATTCCTTTGAATTCTATCGGCTTTCGTATTGCTGAGGATTTATAATAAGCGGCCAGAAAAGAAGTGTCGATGAACCCCTGTTTTTTGGAGGAATACATCAATGTCAAAAATAGTTCGTTACTGTTATTTATTATCTGTTTTTCTTCTTCTGCCTATCAGCGCTACTGATGCATTTGAAACCGGCCAAATACAGAAGCGCCTCGTTTCTCTGGGCTTCGATTCTGGCCCTGTTGATGGTATACCAGGATCAAAAACCCGATCAGCAATTGAGCAGTTTCAAAAGAAAAATAATCTACCCGCCACAGGTCTAGTTGATCAAGAAACAGAAGAATACCTATTCCCAGACCTTGTTCTGTATACCCAGCCTTTTGAACCATTCCATTATCCCCATCCATTAACAGGCAAGTTAGCCGGACCAGCGGTCGAATTAATACAAAGAGCCTGCCGTGACGCTATGCTACGCTGTGTACTAAAGTTAGGTGAAGGAACTTGGAAAGAAACGCAAGAGAAAGTTAAAGCCGGAAGTGGTGATGGACTCTTTTTGATTGGCTGGAATAAAGAGCGTGCGGAATATCTGCAAAGTACAGAAAACATACTAAACACTGAATATGGCTTCTTCGCTCGAAGCACTAACCATCTCGCTCAAAAGTATACCGATATTAGCGATCTGAAAGGCTATGTTATAGGTGTTTACGGACCTTCTAATACATCGAATACTCTCGATAAATTATTGCTGCATTTGAGGGACAAAGGTTATAGTGCGGATAAATACCAAACTGATGATGATGATGATGTTTTTCGTAAGTTTAAAGAAACTAACTTTGAAAATTACATAGTCTTTTCTAACCGGGATGTCGGTAACTCAATTATCAAGCGGCTGGGACTGGAAGATATCAGGTATATAGGCCGGTACCGGTGCGTTAGCTACGTTGTGGGGATCACGACACGGCACAACAGCATAATTATCCAGAAATTTAATACTGCTTTACGCAAACTTGAGGAAAATGGTTACAAACAAGCGATTTTTGCTCCTTACGATATTTCCCTCTCTTGTGGAGAGTCCTTGAAGTATCAACAAGCCCCCGTTTCTTTACCCGATCCTGGCCCATTACCTTCTCCGGCAAAAAAATGCGATGTTAAGGTTATCAATGAAAAATCGATCGTTGAATGCAGCGATACATGTCTGCAATGGCAGCAATCAGGTTCAGAAAGTGTGATGAGCTTGGCAGAGGCCAACGGCTACATACGTCAATTGAACGCCAATCAATTTGCATCGTTCAATGATTGGCGTCTACCCACAGCCGATGAATTTAAAACCTTGTTTACTCAGGAAGGGTCAGGACCAAATAGCCTGCCTATCCCTGAGGCGTTCAATACCCTTCAGGTAGATTGCTGGACTTCAGATCAAGAGAGCACTGGCAAAGTGATATATGTGGATTTTCTTAAGAGCGCTTTTGCTTCTAAGAACGCAGATAGCTTTAATTATGTGCGGGCAGTACGGGGGAAATCCTGCCAAGGTAATCATGGTGATAATGACTGAAATAATCATCATCACCGCGAATCATTTGAACAACGCCCGGAAAAGCGTTTCACGCAACACCAGAGGAAATGGGCGCCAGGCCATCAATGGGATCACATGATCATTGAGTCTGATTCTGGCCTGCGGGTCCGCGCTGGCCAATCCCGGCCAAGAGCAGGCGTGCGCCGGGCGTGTGTCCGGGTGACCAAAAGCGAGGGTTCGGAGTCAGGCATGGCCACAGTGGACTTAATCTTTCCAGGCAGTTTGGCCACCTGTTGGGTGGACCGGAATTACGACATCCATGACATGCACTTCAGCCAACATTGACCCGGTCCAGCGGGTTTAATAAAGGCAGATCACCGCACATGACTGGCACGGTCATCATCATAACTATTTGAATAAAAATAATTTTTAAATTGGCATGTCTTATGCTGCATGCGTGTCAACCGGTGACCTCACGTTGTCTCCTTTTCGATGTGAGGCGGTTCATAAACCTGACAATGGAGGACTGATCATGTTAAGCATCTTAGACGTGCATCCAAAAATCACGGGCACACCCAAAGAGCCTTTACGGCGCGCAACCGAAGAGCTAACGAAAGTAGCCGAGACGGTTACTTTACAGGACGAGGAAGCCCGGCGAGTCAGAAATCGATATATATCGAAGGTTTTACCCCATGCCGGGCCGCCGCCCGTGGCAGGGCTCGGACTCGGGCTTGGTGAATTCAAACTGGCGATTACAACAAAAATCATCAGTACCTATGGCCGGAAGGGACCGACCGAAAATGCCCTCAGCGAACTGGATTCGTTTGCCACGCGCGCGCAAAGAGCCAGCTATCCGCTCCATAGCCCCCAATTGCAAACGGCCTTCGTTAATTTCCTCATGGCCTATGTGACTGAGGGATTTACCGGTAAGGATACTACGGGCACGCAGATGGGCAATTTCAGAGGAGAATGGCGCGGTGGCGGGTTCAGCAATTGAGGGGGGTTCGCGCCTGTTCAAGGCGTTGCGCCGCAGGCCCCTTGCCAGCCGCTTAGGCTTCCGTTTTCGGGGTGACGCGGCCCTTTAAGGTCATTTTGGTATAACCCAGCGCAGAGGCTGTTTTTAAGGCCGGGGCCGGGGCTGGAGCAGGAGCCGGGGCGGATGCCACCGCCGGTTCCGCGGTGGCGGGCGCTGGCGCCGTTGCCGTGTCCGGTTTCGCCTTCTTCTCGAACACCTGGATACCGAGTTTCTCCAGCCGGAAGCCGCCGTCGATGGCTTCACCCAATTTCCCGGTGATCGCCGCGACCCACTGCGGATAGCTCTCCGCAGCGTTCTTGAGCATGTTCCATTGCTTGTTCCTCATCTCGACGACGACCACGCGTCCGTCAGCTTCGACGGCAAACAGCATCGTCCCAGACGAGGCCGGTTTTGCCTGAGGGAGTTGATGGATCTTCAGGGTCACATCGAGTTTGCCGGGAATGGCCATAGCGATCACGTCCTTTAACAGCGCGTGCCGTTCCTCCGGTGATAGCACCGGGGCAGCAGCGGATGAAGCCAGGCTGGACGGCGGCCCAGCGGTTTTCTTGCGGGGCGCTTGAGCCTGCGCCTGTTGCTCGGGGGTCACCTCGCCCGCCGGTTGCCCGTCCAGATCATAGCGCGGTCCCCCGGCGGCCAGCGCCTGGCGGTAGCGAAACCGCCGCGTGTAGACCTTGATCACCTGGCGCAGGTCCGCCGGGCTCAAGTCGGCCAACGCCGGATGCACCCCGGCCAGGGCCAGCAGTTCCGGGCCAACGCCGATCTTCAACGGCTTGGGGGTCTGACGGTCGAAGGTCGCCGGAAATAGCTTACACAGCCGGTCGATGATCGTGTTGGTATCCTGGGGCATTCAGAAACCTCGTCGCATTGCAGAGCTAGAAGTGTTGCACACTTTGCCGGTCTTGGGCAAAGCCGCACTTATCCCCGGTTTCTGTGGATAACCCGGCCCGCTCGAATACCAACCGCTGTCTGCACCGCAGCTTGACGCATTTTTCTCGCTGCCTAAAAAAGCAGCAGCCCTTGCTTTCTGCTAAATTTGACTGATCAAAAATAAATAATCGATATATGCAACATCCTAAATTGAAGGTCTTGATAGAAGCAGGCGCGGTGTGCGAAGTGGACGCCATGCCGGACGGGAAAGGCGGCTGGGCCGTTTGGATCACTTACGCCACCCGCACGGGTGAGCAGGTTGAGGCGCTGGAGCGCCAGCGGCGCGGGGTGCGGGTGTTTGCCACCCTGGACGCGGTAGCGCGGTGTCTGGCCGGGCTGGGCTTGACCGGATTCCGGGTGAACAGCGCGGGCCTGTGCGATGAGGAACCGCCATGAAACGCGCTGCCTGCCTATCCAAGCGTGGGCCTGGGAAGAAGAACCGGCCCTGGCCTTCATCGAAGTGAGTCAGGGAAGACGAACGACCCCGCCGGTCGAAGAAGGGATTGCGTAGGGAGTCAGAATCGCCAGCCCTAAGGCGATGCGATTCTGCCCGGAGCATCCTGTCCGGCGGTTCTTGACGTGCTATCCGCGCCGGTTTTTCGGGGCGGTTCGCGCCGCAGCGACGGGTGAAATCGGGTAAAATCGACGAATGGTTCAACGCCTGAAAGCCTACAAATTCCGCTTCACCCCGACCGCTGCACAACGAAAGCAGTTGGCGGTTGAGTTTGGGTGCGCAAGGTTCGTCTGGAACCGCTGTCTGGACGTGCGAAGCACGGCTTGAAGGAACGCCAAGAGAAGCAAAACTACGTCTCGCTCGGACGCCAAGTCACGGCTTGAAGAAAACCGAATTCCCGTGGCTGGCCAATGCAACGGCGAACTGCTTGACGCAAAGTCTGATTGACCAAGACAAGGCGTTTAAAACTTCTTTGACAAGCGCGGCAAGTACCCACGGTTCAAGTCGAAGTGGAACAAACAATCCGTCCGCTATCAACTGGATCAGCGCCACATTCAAAGCACCTATCGCAGCGGCGAATACCTCAAACTGCCGAAACTGGGTTTTATTAAAGCCCGTTGAGTCGCATCCCGACCGGCATACCGAAAATGGCGACGGTTTCCCAAAGACCCGTCGGGGCGCTATTTCGTGGCGTTTGCGTGTGAAGAAGGGGTTGAAGCCTTGCCCTTGACCGGCGTTGCAGTCGGCTTGGACTTGGGTATCAAGGATGTGGTGGTCGCCAGTGACGGCTTGAAAAGCGGCAATCCGCGCCACTTGAAAAAGCAGATGCGTCGGTTGAAGTTTCAGCAGCGCCGGTTGAGTCGGATGCAAAGGGAAGCAACCGACGGCGCAAACAGCGGCAACGGGTCGCCACGATTCACGCCCACATTGCGGCGATGCGGGCCGATTTCCTGCACAAGACCACCACAGCCTTGATTCGCCGTGCCGATGTCTTGGCGCTGGAAGATTTGAACGTGCGCGGCATGATGAATAATCATCACCTTGCGGGCGCGATGGCCGATGTGGGGATGCACGAATTCAAGCGGCAAATCGGCTACAAAGCGGACTGGTACGGACGCACGGTGGTGATGGCGGATCGCTTTGCGCCCACCAGTAAGACCTGTTCTCACTGTGGGAGCTACCGAGAAACAATGCCGCTGTCGGTTAGAGAGTGGACGTGTCCCGATTGCGGAACGCACCATGACCGCGACGTGAACGCGGCTCGAAATATCCTGAGCTTTGCAACCGCCGGGGAGGCGGGGCTTGCGCGTGGAGGGAGCTTGAACTTGTTGAGTCACAGACTCAGCACTCCCGTTGAAGCGCGAACCGAGGCCGAAAAACTTGATGAAGCCGTCCGTCTGGAACGGGCGGCGTAATCAAGAGGCGCGGATTCCAAGCCCATAGCCCGCTGTTGCAGGCGCAACGGGCGGTGGTCGCGGCTTACCAGCCGCCGGGCGCCTTGCAGCGGGTCATGGAACATACCTCGGTGTTCGTCCGGGCGGCCTCCGGGACATCGAGCACGGTTTCCGAGAGTGGCGACACCACCACCAGCGAGCCGGTCACGGTCGGGATTCAGATCAACATCCCGCTGGCCTCGCCCAAAGAGCGGCGCGAATTCACCCAGCAAGCCCTGGCCGAAGCCACCCGGATTGACGAGGTGCGCGGGCGGGCCTTGACCGATCTGGCCAAGCTGCGCGAACTGGAAGCCGAGCGGGCCGCGGTCGGGGAACGGCTGGACTTTCAGAAAGCCAAGGCCGATTGGGTGCAGGAGCGCATCAAGAAGGGCTACGAGGGCGAGGTCGAAAAGCTCTGGGACGCGGCGCAGAAACAGAACGTGGAAGCCGCCGCCGCCAAACGCCTGGATTTGCTGCTGGACGCCCAGCGCCGCCAGGTGGCGCACTTTGCCGGGGAACAGTGGCAACCCTTGCTGGACTACCTGAGCGGCCAGCGCAAGCAACTGCCGGAAAATTAAGCAATGCGGGCGTTCCCAACCGCCCGGAGCTGGATGAGACCGGCTCATCATTTATCCGCCCGATGAACCATTGCCCATCATGGTGGGAATCACTGAGCGAGAGACCCGTATCACACGGGTCCCGAAAGCGACCCAACTGACTGACTCTGTTCCATTAATTTCTAAAAACACGACTTGTAGCGGCTCCCGCTCGAAGAATAACCACTATAGATTTCACTCAACGGAATTAATGCAACAGAGCCCCATTTCCGCTCTCAGGAGGCTCTACTGATGCCAGGCTACAACGACAACCAATTGCAAGGCCTCGTTCGTTACCTCGCCACCCTAGATCCAGCGCATCAGGCGCTCATCAATCGAGTGAAGGCCGCGTTCAGAGCCAAGCCGTTCAGTTACGGGACCCAGGGCAAGGGTGGCGGCGGACTGCGGCTCGGCGCGATCATGGCGGATTCGATCAATCAACAGCCCGCCAATTTCCCCCCTGGGAGCCGGGGGTACGCGTTCCAGACGGGGAACCGGCAGTTCGTCCAGCGTGCCCGCAATGCCCAGATGATGGACATGTACTACGGGGACGGAGGTGATGTGGGGAGGCGGGCCGACCCGGACATCCTCCAATTCGTCCTCTACGCGGCGAAGTTGAAGGTGATCCCGGGGCGTCAGAATGAGTGGCCGTGGGGGACCAACACGCTGGCGAACGTGATTGAACATCCTCACAACCGGTTTGCGGCGCTGGGGGTCCCACAGGCATGGCAGGTGGACCCGCGGACGACTGCCGTTTACGGCCACGATCCCTACAGTCATTCGCCGATGACGGGGACCAAGGAACTGTCCCGGATCATTCGCTGGTGCGTAGGCGAATTTGGGGGCACGATCCTGTTCGAGGGATCGGAAGTCTATTACAACCAGGTCTTCTGCAACGGGCCGAGGTTCGGGGACACCGAGCTCGAAGCGGTCGACCTGTTTCAGCATTTTCAGCCGGGCTCCCGCAGGGCGTTCTTTGGGCGTAACCGACGAGGCGCTGTCGAATTCCAGTGGCTCGGCAGGGACACCGTGCCGTCGAAGCTCCTGTTTCTCGCCTCCTGGCAGTTCGACGCGTTCGCGGCCGAGCAGTGGTACAAGCTCATGCACCCGAGGAACTACGCGGCTCCGTTGCAGAACGCCGTCAACGATCCTGGCGCCGGGCCAATGAACCTCGCTGCGCCCCGCGTCGGCGGCCGCGTCAACCGGAACGACGCACGGGCTGGCGACGTCCCGCGGGCGGTTAACATCACGGACACCCAAATTGACGCGATGGCGAATGCGCTGAATATCGCCCGGCGTCCGCTCTGGAACAATTTCTCCAGTCTCCCGCCGGGCCTTGCCCCGTATGAAGTCGCCCGATGGCTCCGAGACCAGAGATAAGGGTATCGACCAGATGCATGTCTCGCGTACCTGGGTTGGGATGGACCCGAGTTCGCTTGCTAAGGCCAGGTTTGAACCCGCTCTCAGCCGACTCTCTTCATTGAAACAGGCCGCCGCCTGCGGCGGTTTGACCCATTCCCGCATGGCGACCCAAAAGCCCGAAGCTTTCCGCCGTCAAGGCCGCGCGTAGCGCGCCCCGAAGGGGTTTAGCCTTGACGGCATAGGAAAGCGCAGGGCTTAGGCTTCGCCCTAGCGGGATGGGTTTTGGTTTCTGTGGAGGGGTTGATTGGCTAATTTTTAGCCGGCGAAACACGTTTTGCTCTAGTGTTTTGTTAAAAATAAGTGTTAAAAGAAGTGTTAAAGGCGAAAAAACAGCAATAACTATTTGATTTTAAACAATTTTTTTAATGGGGGCGTGTGTAAAGGCACGTATCAGCGTGTGTAAAGGCACGTATCAGCGTGTGTAAAGGCACGTATCAGCGTGTGTAAAGTAACGTGTCGGCGTGTGCAAAACCACGATAGGGCGGGCGTCCGCAAAGGCACGTATCCGCGTCCGCAAAGTAACGTGTCGGCGTGTGCAAAACCACGATAGGGCGTCCGCAAAGTAACGTGTCAGCGTGTGCAAAGTAACGTGTCGGCGCAAGCGAAGTTATCCACAAATGCTTAGCGCGTAGGCGCTCCTGAAATGACGATAGTTTGTTAAGCCTGAACAAACCAATATGAACTCCATGAAACCCCTATCGCCCATGCAGAAATCAAACTGCGATTTCTTCGTCTGCAACCTATTCGACGCGCTGCCCTGTTTCAAGGATGACATGGCAAGCATGGAGCATCCGGTATTCTCGCTCTCCACCAAGCCGGACACGCGCATTCTTCATTACGAGCATAACGGCAACACGCTGACAATCATCCCTAGCGCCCTCGGCCTGGCAACCATCCATGACAAAGATATTTTGCTGTACTGCGCCAGTTATTTGAGGGCCGCGATAATTCGCGGGGAAACGCCTAGCCGCACTATCAGATTCACGGCTCATGACTTTTTTGTCTCTACTGATCGTCTGGCAAATGGCCGGTCTTACTACCGTTTCAAGGAAGCCTTAAGGCGATTGAGCGGGACACGCCTGGAAACCAACATCAAAACCGGCGGGCTGACCATCGAAGAAGGT
>JACKNF010000034.1 GCA_024234995.1 Gammaproteobacteria bacterium | reverse complement strand
CAATATCCTTGATCTCTCTAAGATTGAGGCAGGCAAGGTGGTCTTGGAGCCGGTTGACTTCGGGCTGAAGTTGTTGGTGGATCAGGTTTTCATCCAGGTTGGCGAAAAGGCGGCAGCCAAGGGTCTGTGCTTGTTGCAAGAGATCGATCCTGCATTGCCACGATCGTTGCATGGCGATCCTTTGCGCCTGCGTCAGGTGTTGCTCAACTTTACCAGCAACGCCGTCAAATTTACTGAGCAGGGGAGTATTGTCATTCGTGTCGTTGTGGTCGAGAACACGGCTGCGGGTTTACGGGTGCGTTTCGAGGTGAGCGATACCGGCGTGGGTATTGCGCCAGAGTTTCAAACCCGGATCTTCGAAGCATTCGAACAAGCGGATAGCTCAACGACTCGCCAATATGGGGGGACAGGATTGGGGCTTGCTATTAGCCAGCGGCTGGTGCAAATGATGGGTGGGGAGATGGGGGTGAACAGTCAGATGGGTGCGGGTAGCACCTTCTGGTTCAGCGTGCGTCTTGGCAAGAGCCGTCAAGCCATGATGCCTCGATTGGAGACGCTCCAGCGGTTGGACGAAACCACGGGCCATGTGCACATTCCCGATGCAAAACACATTCTACGCCATCACTATTCAGGCACTCGCTTGCTGCTGGTTGAAGATAATGCCGTTAATCAAGAAGTCGCTCTTGCATTATTGGAACAAGTAGGTTTTGCCGTCGATCTGGCGGTTAACGGCGCGGAAGCGGTGGAGCGGGTCAAAGAGACCAGTTATGCACTGATCTTGATGGACGTGCAGATGCCTGTGATGGATGGTCTTGAAGCGACCCGTATCATCCGCTGTCTGCCCCATCGGCAAGCCACGCCGGTTTTGGCGATGACCGCCAGCGCCTTCATCGAAGATCGCTTGCGCTGCCTGGAAGCCGGTATGAATGATCATATTGCCAAGCCAGTCGATGTGGCGACATTATTTACTACGCTGCTTAAATGGTTGCCAGGACCATCGGATGCTGTTACGTGCGGCGGCTCGCAGGGGATGAATGATCTCTCTGCTATTCCTGGCCTTGATGCCGGTCAGAAGGTTGATCAGGGCAGTGGTGAGCCGGAGGACATCGATGAGGCGCAATTGCAGCGCGTCACAACCCACCTTGCAACCCTGCTGGCCGAAGACGATATGCGAGCGAATGAGGTTTTCCGGGAAGCTGCATTGCTGTTGCGTGCGGGCCTTGGCGAGAAGACCGAACTTCTTGAACGGCAGATCATCGCGTATGAATACCATCAAGCGTTTGAAACCTTGCATGCAGCGGTGGCGGAACGATTGGATTTTGGGTAAATAATATCCCTATCTCAGTAGAATATTGAGTTATTTTATGAGTAATATTATTTTTTTATTTCAATTGATTATTGCCATAAAGCCTGCTTTTTGGCATCGAAATTTGGTATATTTATTATCAAGTTATTGGCAATCCACGCTTTGGAATGCCAGCTATGGGAAATCCCAAGATGCACAGCATGGAATCTATGCCAGCGGGCTATCCCGCGCTTAACGAACGCACCCAGCATTTGTTGAGGGCACTGGTCGAACGTTACATCCGCGATGGCCAGCCTGTCGGATCGCGGACCTTGGCGCGTGACGCTGGCCTGGATTTGAGTCCGGCCACGGTTCGTAACGTAATGGCAGATCTAGAGGAACTGGGTTATCTGTCCGCACCGCACACCTCTGCTGGCCGGGTACCGACAGCCCGGGGTTACCGGTTCTTCATTGATGCGTTGTTGCGTCTTCGGCCCCTGGATCATCAAGAAGTGGAGATCCTGCGCCGGCATATTGGTCAGCCGGCGCAGAGTAATGCTGAATTGGCGCGGTCGGTTTC
>JACKNF010000033.1 GCA_024234995.1 Gammaproteobacteria bacterium | reverse complement strand
TAGTGGACTTTACGGTCAGGATCCAGCAAATGCTGGCCTAGATTCCGGACAAACTCATCCAGCCGCGTGGATTCCGTATGCATGCGTTCGTTCATCTCCCGCAAGGCAGTGGACATTTGGTAGCTGCGGAACAACAGCTTTTCCAGATCATCGGTCTGCCAGAGCTGATCAGAATTGATCTCTGGCCCATTGTCGCTCAACGATACCGCACACCACTCAGGAATCCGATAGAGCAATACCGATTCCCGGTCACTGGCTAAGCAGAGAGTGACCCCCACTTCATATTTGCGCAGCACCTCTACCACTTCGTCGAGACAGTGTTGCATTTCCACGCTGGGTCGTTCGCCGGTTTGTGGAACATCATCCTCGCTCAAGACGGATGGTTCTTTGTCTACCCTGTTCATGAAACTTGCCTCCTGTCATCGGGATTGGATGGTTTAACGCGGTGACAGGCTCCCTTAGTGGTTCATCCCGAATATGCTTATTCCCATGCACAACCTGCCGCGACTCAGTATAAACGTTTTCCGCTGCTCACTGGCGCTCTTGCTGCTTAATTTGGCACTGACCTTTCAGAACCGCTGGCCGACCCCCGGAGTACGCGGTGTACTGGAATTCTCTCTCGATCTGACCGTATTGCTCTTGGCGCTGGCCTTGCTCGTCACCTGGCGAGGGCCGCTGGGCCGCTGGGGCCGGAGCCTGCTGCTCAGTGGTTTTATCATCCTGGTTTTAGGACGGTATATCGATGTCACCACGCCTGCGTTGATGGGGCGTTCCATCCATTTGTACTGGGACAGCCAACATATTCCTCGGGTTGCAGCGATGTTTCTGGACAGCGTGACGGCTTGGCAATTGGCATTGGGCAGCCTAGCGTTGCTGGTCATGCTGGGAATCATGGTTGCAATGCTACGCTGGGCGCTGGATACGGTCCTGATGACACTGGATCAACCGGTTGGGCGCTGGATTCTCGGGGGGATCGCTGCGGTATTGCTGGCATCTTATGGCGCAGGCCGGTTGAATGCGCGCCTGCCAGCTGAACATTGGTTTGCGTTGCCGGTCACCTCGATGCTTATCGAGCAAATCCAGTTAGCGCTGGAAGCGACCGTATTACGCAATCAGGGGCGCATCGCTGCGCAACCACCGCTCTTGAACTCGAATTTGGGCGGGCTAAAAGGCGGCGATCTGCTGGTGATGTTCTTTGAATCTTATGGGGCGCTGGTCTTCGACGATCCCCGCTTTGCTAAGCCGCTAGCCGGTGATTTCGCCGCATTGGAACAGACATTGGAACAGGCAGGCTGGCGGACGGCCTCGGCACGGGTGGAATCGAGTACTTTTGGCGGTCTCTCCTGGCTGGCGCATTCGAGCCTGCTATCCGGGTTGCGCATCGCGGATCAAGGCGACTACCGTGAACTGCTGGCCACTGACCGGTCGACCTTGGTGCAGTCTTTTGCCGCTGCCGGTTACCGGACCGTGGCGGTCATGCCGGGTTTGCGTTATCCGTGGCCGGAAGGGCAATTTTACCGGTTCGCCGAAATTTACAATGCAGAACGCCTGGATTATCACGGTCCTGCCTATGGCTGGTGGGCGATTCCCGACCAATATAGCCTGTACCGGATTCACCGGCTCGAACTGGAACCGGCGATGAATCGCGCGCCACGTTTCGTGTTCTTCCCCACCATCAACAGCCACGCGCCCTTTACGCCCTTGCCGCCGTATCAGCCGGATTGGCGCGCTTTCGATGCGCCCGCCCATGCGGTGGCGGTATCCGGGCCGGTAGAATTGAATGCGCGCTTGGATGGCGAGGCGCTGGCGGCCGCCTATATCCAAAGCGTTCGCTACAACCTCGCTATGGTAGGCGGTTATCTGCGCCAATACGCGCCAGCGGACGCCTTGTTAGTCGTGCTGGGCGATCACCAGCCGCCAGCCATCGTCGGCGGCCGGGAGATTTCCTGGCAGATCCCGGTT
>JACKNF010000032.1 GCA_024234995.1 Gammaproteobacteria bacterium | reverse complement strand
ACGCCGGACGGCGTATTGTGCGGCCGTCACTGGCTGCGTATAGCGCACGGTGGCGAGGAGGAGGGCGTATTGGCCCGTGAGCGGGAAATAGGCCAATTGGAAATGGCGCTGGAGGGCGACGCTCTGGAGGCTGGACAACAAACTGTGCAACTTGATCAACTGCGCAAACGGCAACAGGAACTGGAACAGCAATGCCGCGAAGCGCAACAGATAGTTAACCAAGGGCACCGTGACCAGGCCCATGCACAGAGTGAGGTCAAGACGGCCCAAGCCCGCTGGGAGCAGGCGCGCACCCGCTGTGAGGCGCTGGTTGAGGAACAGATGGAACTGGATTATCAGTGCGAGCAGGATCGGGAACAGGTGCAATTGGCCCGGATGCGGCTTGAGGATGCGCTGTTGATCCTGGAGAGCGTGCGTGCGGAGCAAGCAGTCCTGAACGATCGGCGTGCGCAATTGCAGCAAGAGTATCAACAATGCCGTGTCCAGGCTGAGGCAGCCCGCCAGGAAGCAACTCGTCAGGCGGCCGTGCTGGAGGCGTTGCGGGTTCAGGTCACCGCAGCGAAGCAGGCGCTGGAGCGTTTGGATCTCCAGCAAGGCCAGTTGCTGGAGCGGCGGGACCGGTTAGCGGCGGAGCGGGTGACTGATAGTGACGAACTTTTGCAAACGGTGGAAGACGAATTGGCGGGCTGGCTGGAAACCCGGCTGGCGCTAGAAGCGGAATTGGCGGAAGCGCGTCAATGCCTGGAAGCCCAGGATACCGGATTGGCGATGAGTGAGCAGATTCGTGGCCGTTGCGAGCGGCAGGCTGAGGTGCAACGCCGGCACATTGAAGAGCAGCGTCTGGCATCGAGCGAGGCGCGCGTGCGTCAGCAGAGCCTGCGCGAGCAGTTAGCTGAATGGGAGACCAGCCCGGAAACGGTGGCGCCTACTCTGCCGGCAGAAGCGATCGAGCGTGATTGGTTGACCCGGCTGGAGCAAATCGAGCAGCGTATCCAGCGGCTGGGCGCGATCAATTTGGCGGCGATTGAGGAGTTCGCTGAACTATCCGGGCGCAAAGCATATCTTGATACGCAGAACGATGATTTGCTGGAGGCGCTAGCCACGCTGGAGAGCGCTATCCGGCAGATGGATCGCGAGACCCGTGCCCGGTTCCGGGAGACCTTTGAACAGGTTAACACCGGCTTACAGGCGTTGTTTCCTCGCCTGTTTGGCGGTGGCGAAGCCCATCTGGAATTGACCGGAGAGGATGTATTGGATGCCGGTGTAGCGATCATGGCGAAACCGCCCGGTAAGCGGATTGGTTCGATCAGCCTGCTGTCTGGCGGTGAAAAGGCATTGACCGCGGTTGCTCTGGTGTTTGCTATTTTTCAGCTCAATCCTGCGCCTTTTTGCCTGCTGGACGAGGTGGACGCGCCATTGGATGAAGCGAATGTCCGGCGGTTTGGCGCGTTGGTGCAGGATATGGCAAGCCGGGTCCAGTTTGTGTTCATCACCCATAACAAGGCGACGATGGAAATCGCGGAGCATTTAGCCGGTGTGACCATGCAAGAGGCGGGCGTATCGCGCCTGGTGGCAGTCGATGTCGAGGCAGCGGTTCGTTTAGCCGGGGTGGGTTAGCGAATGCAACCTTATTGATGAATAATGTTTCATTAACATAACAAATGGCATTTGTTAATAGAGGGCAATTTCAGTATAAACGGCGGCATGTCATTCTCCGTTCGCCGACGTGAAGGCTGGACAGGATTTATCATCACCACGGTGCACATCAGATTGCGGCAGACGCAACCCAGGGCTTTGAATTCATGGAAATGTTGGACAAAACACAGTTGCAGTGGTTATTGGCGGGCATTGGCGTCGTTGTCGTCATCCTGATCTATCTTTGGGGTATGCGTGTCCATATCCGTGAGGGAATCCGCAAACGCCGGCGCCACCAGCTCTCACTGCAAAAAGAACCGGTGTTTGGCGATCCTCAAGCTCCAGAGCCTTCCGAGGAGATGAACAACAGGCATGACTTTAGCGGAATCATGATTACTCCTGAACACCCGTTGGCTAAAAAAGCGCTGATTGATGTGGAGATTCGACCCATTCATCGCCAAGAGAAACCGGTATCTAGTGATGAAGAATCTGTCGCTGAAGCGGATAGCGATCCCGCTGCCGGCGCCGATGCCAGCCCGGTGGCTGAGGTTGAGGTGAGTCCTCAAGCCGCACCCGTTGCAGTGACAGAGCCGGTGTATGATTCGCGCCGGGAACCGGCCGTTTCGGGGCCGCCGAAAATGACGGTGGCCTTGGCCGTGGTAGCAGTGCCTGTCGGTCAATCCGCCTTTAAATGGGCCGATGTTCAGGCGGTGGCTCTTGATCTGAATTTCCAGTTGGGGGCCAGTGGTTTGTTTGAGCGCTGTACGGATAACGGTGAGGGTGAGCCGATCTTCAGCATGGCGCATTTGCGGAAACCAGGTACTTTCGATCCATCGATACCGGATGATCTGACGACACCGGGATTACTGCTATTTATGAAGCTGCCGGGTCCAATGGAAGAGATGAAGGCCCTGGATTTGCTGGTTGTCACTGCCGATCAACTGGCGCAGCGGTTGAACGGCATGATTTGTGATGAACGCCGCAAGCGCTTAACGAATCAGGGGCTTTTACACTTGCGCAATGAGGTTGTCGAGTTCCGGAGAAAACAACGGCTTTGGGCGCAGCCGGTATAGGGGGGACGCTCCGTTCCACGGTAACGATGGGAAGTTACGAGGCATCGCATGACAGCGCCTGATGAGATAATGATCCGCGCTACCCAGTTGCGTGAACAACTGAATAGGCACAGCTATCATTATTATGTTCTGGATAGCCCCAAGATTCCCGATGCCGAGTATGACCGGCTGTTCCAGGAATTGCAGACCCTGGAAGCCGCGCATCCTGAACTGATCGTACCGGATTCTCCTACCCAGCGTGTTGGCGGTAAGCCGCTGGAAGCGTTTACGCCGGTTCGCCATCGGTTGCCGATGCTGTCAATCCGCACGGAAACCGATACCAGTCCGAACGGTGCGCGCGCTTTTGATGCGCAGGTGCGGCGTGAACTGGATTTGAGCGAGGGTGCAGCGCTTGTCGAGTATGCGTGCGAACTCAAGTTTGATGGTCTCGCCATTAACCTGCGTTACGAGCAAGGCCTGCTGGTGCAGGCGGCAACGCGCGGCGATGGTGAGACTGGCGAGGAGGTCACGCAGAACGTGCGCACGATCAAAACCGTGCCGCTAAGACTGCATGGCGACGCCCCCGCGGTACTGGAAGTGCGTGGCGAGGCTTACATGAGCCGCCCGGACTTTGAGCGCTACAATGCCCGGCAGCGGGTTGCCGGGTTGCCAGCTCTGGTAAATCCGCGTAATGGCGCGGCGGGTACGATCCGGCAATTGGACTCAAACCTGGCCGCCAGACGTCCACTGTCCTTTTTTGCTTACGGTTTGGGTGAGGTGCAGGGCTGGGAGCCGCCAGCGACCCATAGTGCGGTGCTGGATGCGCTGGCAGCTTTTGGCCTGCCGGTGTGTCATGAGCGAGCGGCTGTATGGGGTGCCGATGGCTTGATCGCATTTCACAACGACATCGCTGGGAAGCGTGACGCGCTGCCTTTTGATATTGACGGTGTGGTGTACAAGATCAATCGCTTGGCTTGGCAGCGGCAACTGGGGTTTCGCACCCGTGAACCGCGCTGGGCGGTGGCCCACAAGTTTCCGGCTCAAGAGGAGCTGACGGCAGTGGAAGCCATCGAAGTGCAGGTTGGACGCACGGGGGCGATCACGCCCGTGGCGCGGCTCAGGCCGGTTTTCGTGGGCGGGGTCACGGTGACGAATGCGACGTTGCACAATGCCGATGAGATTGCGCGCAAAGATGTGCGGGCTGGCGATACCGTAATCGTCCGCCGTGCCGGCGATGTGATTCCCGAAGTTGTCAGTGTCGTGCTAGACCGCCGCCCGGATGATACGCAGCCGTTTGTGATGCCGGAGACCTGTCCGGTATGCGGTTCAAGCATCGTCCGCCCGGAAGGCGAAGCGGTCGCGCGCTGCATCGGCGGTCTCTACTGCCGCGCTCAGCGTAAGGAAGCGATTCGCCACTTTGCCTCGCGGCGGGCGATGGACATTGAAGGATTGGGCGATAAGCTGGTGGAACAGTTGGTGGATCAAGAAAGGGTGCAGGGTCCTGCTGATCTTTACGCCCTGGATATAACGGCACTGGCTGGTTTGGAACGGATGGGCGCCAAGTCAGCGGCTAATCTGGTCGCGGCGCTGGAACGCAGCAAGACGACAACACTGGCGCGATTTCTATTTGCACTGGGTATTCGTGAGGTCGGCGAGGCAACGGCTATGACGCTGGCGGCGCATTTTGGCACACTGGACGCGTTGATAACCGCTGGCGAAGAGGCATTGCGGCAGACGCCGGATGTCGGGCCGGTGGTCGCTGCAGCGATCCAGGCGTTTTTTCAGGAGCCGCATAATCAACAGGTGATCGCTCGCCTGCGAGCCGCGGGGGTGCATTGGCCGGATGTTGCGAGGCAGCCAATGGTGGCTCAATCGCTGACGGGTAAGACCTTTGTTTTGACCGGAACGCTGGATTCTCTGACGCGCGACCAAGCTGCTGATCGCTTACGGGCGCTGGGCGCCAAGGTGAGTGGCAGTGTGTCGAAGAAAACTGATTATGTGGTGGCGGGTCACGATGCCGGTTCCAAACTGGACAAGGCGCAAGAGTTGAGCGTCAGAATTTTGGACGAAGCAGGGTTGTTGGCATTGTTAGAAGATTCCGGTATCTTATGATTAATCAATTAATTATAAGTAATTGTTGCGTTGTAAACATGCTTTTGGGCAGCAGTCTCAGTTAAGCACTGGTAAGTAGGGTTCCTTTAGGGGTTTAGAGTATTTGATTGAAAAATGGCAATAAGATGAAGATTTCGACTCAAGAGGCCACTGTCATTTCCCAAGTGGAAACTCGAATCGACCGCCTGACCGTTTTGCATGGCACAGTTTTGCGGTGTATCGGTGCGTTGAACGGGAATACCGATTCCGCTTCACGCCTTGTATGCGAAGCATTGCGGCAGGCTGCTGACGAATTGACGGAAATGATTGCTCACGATACGCAGTTGCATGTGTCGAAACCGTCCCGGTATCGCTATCGGGATAGAGTCCAGCAGCCGATCGATCTTGAGAGTGAGTAAGCTGTGACATGGGAATGATTGCCGTCATCGATCTTTGAAGCCACAGGGCTATTGCCCGGAGCGGGTGCGCGATAGCCAGATTGTGGACCGTTATCAAGGCCTAGATGCCGGGAGGACGGCTCATCTGTTGTCGCACATGCAGAACCATTTGCAATCCCATTACGGCTTATCGGAAGTCAGCCATGCGCTGCTGTGCCGCATTCAGGCAGTTACAAATTGCCGCCCAGCTCCGGCCCTTGCTACCGTTGTTCAATCGCTACTTGCTTACCGGTGGCTTTCCCGAAACCGCCCGCCAGGATGACATCGGTCTATGCCAGCGCCTGTTACGCGAAGATGTTGTGGAACGGGTGCTCAAGCGGGACATGACTGCGCTGTTTGGAGTGCGCAACGTGAACGACTTGGAGCGGCTGTTCATCTATCTCTGCCTACACACCGGCGGGATTCTCGCGCATAACACCGTTGCCCGTGATCTGGAAACTTCCGCCGCTACTGTTGGGAATCATCTGGACCTATTACGCGCTGCTAATCTGGTTTATTGCCTGCCACCAATCGGTATGGGCGGCAAGAAGGTACTGCGCACCCGCAATAAGTATTACCTGGTGGATGCTGCATTGCGTAACGCCGTCCTGCTGCGTGGGGAAGAAGTGCTCGCCAATCCCGACGACATGGGCATGATTGTGGAAACGACCATACTGCGGCATCTCTACGCCTATCATTATCGCGATACGCCGCAGATCGCCTATTGGCGCGATGCCGTGAGCCACAAGGAAGTCGACATCATCGTGAAAAGCCCGGCTTACCACTTGGTTTTTGAGATCAAATATTGTGAACGGGCCAGCGTGGACACTAAGAGCGGCCTGGCTCTTTACAGCTGCCGAAGGTCTCAATCAGGCTTATCTGGTTACGAAACAAGATACCGGCTTCGGCGTGACCGGGTTAAAAGGCCTGTCCACTCATATTCTCAAGGTGTCGGCGCATATCTTGTGTTACCTGCTGGGGCAGGCGGAGAGGGTGTTGTGGGGGTGAGCTTCGGTAGCGTCAAGCCGGTATGATTTCGCTCTGGTTCACGCAACTGCCATTTGAAAAGAAATCAAAAAACCATGCTCATTACTGAAATCCTCAATGATCTCAACCGCGATGCGCTGATCGATTTATTCGGTGCGCCAGCCGTTACCGCTGTGGAGTCCAACCTTTCCGAGAAAGCCGGCAAGTTCTACGTGCAATGCCTGGCGCGTAATAAAAAAATCCAGGCGAAGCGCGAGGAGTTGGTGCGCCAACTGTGGTTGCACCGCCTGGTGTTGCACTACCAATACCCAGTGGCCCGGCTGACGGTGGAGTATCCAATTACCTTTGGGCGGGACAGTTCCAAGCGCGCCGATATTGTGGTGTTCGATAGCGACCGTCCCACCGTTCCCTATCTGGTGGTCGAGGTCAAGCAAGGCAAGCTCAAGGACGGCAAGGAGCAATTGCGTTCCTACACCCACGCGACCGGCGCGCCGCTGGCCATGTGGTGCAATGGGGTGCAGGCGGTGACCTGGCATCGCAAGAATCCGAATTATTTTGTCGAAATTCCCGATATTCCCAGCGCGGCGCAGACCATCGATGACATTGCCGGTCAGCCGTGGACCGTGGATAACCTGATTGCCATTGAGAAGAAGCGCGAGGCGGAGGGCAAGGGCGCGCGCAGTTTGAAACAGTTGATCGAAGACATGGAAAATGAGGTGTTGGCCAATGCCGGGGTGGATGTGTTCGAGGAAGTGTTCAAGCTCATTTTCACCAAGCTTTACGATGAGATGTATTGCTTCCGGGGCCGGCATAAATATTTGCGTTTTCGCAACAGCAACACCGCCGCCCAACTCAAGGCCAATATCCAGGGCTTGTTCGATGACGCCCGCCAGCAATGGCCCGGCGTGTTTTCGGAAGACGAAAAGCTCAGGCTGGGGCCGGAGCATCTACAAGTGTGCGTCGGTTCGCTGGAGGAGTGGAAGCTGTTTAACTCCAATCTCGATGTGGTCGATGAGGCGTTTGAATATCTGGTCAGCAAGTCATCGAAGGGCGAGAAGGGGCAGTATTTCACGCCGCGCTGGGTGATTGATTTGTGCGTGAAGATGTTGAATCCGCATGAGGCGGAAACAGTGATTGACACCGCTTGCGGTTCGGCGGGATTCACCGTTCACGCCATTTTCCATGTCTGGAAGCAGATCCTCCAAGACGAGGGGTTGCCGGTTTCGCATTTGTTCACGATGGAAGCCAAGCCGCAGCGTTGCCGGGATTATGTGCAGGACAAGGTGTTTGCGATTGATTTTGATGAAAAATCGGTGCGGGTGGCGCGCTGCCTCAATTTGATTGCCGGGGATGGACAAACCAATGTGCTGCACTTGAACACGCTGGATTGGCTCAAGTGGGAAGAGCGCATTAAGCAGGATGAGGATTGGCGCGATACGTATGGCGAAGGGTGGAAGAAATTCAAGAAGCTGCGCGCGGTGAAAAACGACAATCGGACATTCCGCTTCGATGTGTTGATGGCCAATCCGCCGTTTGCCGGGGACATCAAGCAAAGCGACATGCTCTCACCTTATGAGTTGGGCCATAAAACCAATGGCAAGCTGGAAAGCAAGATCGGGCGCGATTTGTTGTTCATTGAGCGCAATTTGGATTTTCTGCGGCCCGGCGGACGGATGGCGGTGGTGTTGCCGCAAGGCCGCTTCAATAACGCCAGCGATAAGCGGGTGCGGGAATTCATCGCGGAACGCTGCCGGATTCTGGCGGTGGTGGGTCTGCATCCGAATACG
>JACKNF010000031.1 GCA_024234995.1 Gammaproteobacteria bacterium | reverse complement strand
TTTCCGGGGCGTGGAGGCGTTGTTGCATAAATCGAGCTAGCCCCCATATCTGGGGGTATGAGCAACAATAGTTCGGACAGTTTTTGGGAAGGGGTGAGCTGGGAGTAGCCGCATCGGATCGACTTCGGATAGGGTTGAGTTGCGAAACCATCCCCTATCTGTGTGGAGGAACCGATGCGGCTGTTCGACAGTATAGTGGCGACGTTGGGACTGAGCCAACCGTTTCAGCGGTTTGTGCGCGAGGTGCTGATGCTCCTGGTGATCGTTCCAGCGCGTAGCGCGGGTTAGCGAAGCGTAACCCGCCGGTTTCGTGGGGCATCCCCCAATGCGGGTTACGGGCTGACGCCCTAACCCGCCCTACGGCTACGGCTTCTGCTTCGATGTACACTCTCGGATATGCCCCACTACCTCCGAACTTATATACCCGGCGGTTCCTACTTTTTCACGGTCGCCCTCTTGGAACGCCACCGCCGCTTGCTCACGGAACATATTGACACCTTGCGCGCCGCCTTCGCTTCCGTGCGGCGGCAACGACCGTTTCACATCGACGCTATCGTTGTCCTCCCCGACCATCTTCATTGCCTGTGGACCTTGCCGCCGGACGATGCGGACTACTCCACGCGATGGCGGTTGATCAAGGCATCGTTTGCCCGAACCCTCGCGCCGGGGGAACGGCTGTCGGATCGACGACAACAAAAAGGCGAACGGGGCATTTGGCAACGCCGGTTCTGGGAACATGCGATTCGCGATCAACGGGATTTCAATATTCACTGCGATTACATTCATTACAACCCGGTCAAACACGGATACGTCGCCCGTGTGGCGGATTGGCCCCATTCGAGCTTTCATCGCTTTGTCGAAAACGGTGTCTATCCATCCGATTGGGCGGGCCATCCCGACTTGATTGATACCGTGGGCTTTGGGGAATAACGTCACCACAGGACGGCGGGTTAGCGCAGCGTCGCCGCTTCCGTGGCATCCCGGCAAGGCGGGTTACGGGCTGACGCCCTAATTTTCCCTACGGTTTGCCTTTTGATCGGGCGGTGAATGGGGCAAACTTTCTGCCATGTCACCTTTGGAAAGAATCGCTGCCATGCCCAAACTTTACGAGTACTTTGGACTGATCGTGATGTTCTATGCCAATGAACACGAACCGGTCCATGTACATGGGAAATGTCAGGGACGCGAATCCAAAGCCGAGATCATCGTTCTGAATGGGGTAGTCACCGAGATCCGATATTCGGAAGTAACCGGCCGAGCACCGCTAGAATTTCGTGAAATGAAATATTTTCAGGAGCTGGTCAGCGCACGCGCCAACGATATCGTTCAAAAATGGATTGATTTCTTTGTCCTACACAAGTCCATCAAGCCAGAACGCCTCACTGGGAGAGTCCAATGAGCCAGCCGACTATTAACATCGTTGCCGTTGAACCAGCAGGCGATTATCGCTTGCGCCTCACCTTCGATGATGGCATGGAACAGATTGTCGATTTCAAATCCTTCTTGACTCACGCCCGCCATCCCGATATTCGGGCCTATCTCGATCCGGCGATGTTCTCTACTTTCCATATCGAATACGGTGATTTGGTTTGGGGAGATTATGATTTATGCTTCCCGATCATCGACCTGTATCGGAATCAACTGGAACACAAGAATTCTCAAGAAGAAGCCGCCTGATAATAACAGCCAGGTAGGGTACGCATCGCGTACCTTTTCCAGAGCATGGACAATGATTGGTACGCACCCCGGTACGGCGGGTTAGGGCGTAGGGCGGGTTAGCGGAGCGTAACCCGCCGATTTCGTGGGACTTCCCCCCAAGGTGGGTTACGGGCTGACGCTCCGAATTTGCGCTACCGGCTTGTGGTACACTCCCTAAGAAAACTCAACGGGAGAACCGATATGGCAGATAATGTTGAAAATCTAATTCTCGAACATTTGCGGGCGATCCGTGCCGATATCGGCGGCATCAAGGACGACGTGCGCGAGATTAAACACCGACTGACTAGCCTGGAAGCGGCTGTGGCGAGTATTCGGCGTGATAATGCCAATCTTTATGGCGATATGGTGGACCAGCACGCAAGATACGACCGTCTTGCTGAACGTATAGAGCGCATCGAACATCGTTTGAATTTGGCCGAGGGTTGAACTCGCTTAACCCGGCAAGTACCCCGGTACGGCGGATTGGCGCGTAGCGCGTAGGGCGGGTTAGCGCAGCGTAACCCGCCGGTTCCGTGTGGCATCCCCCAAGGCGGGTTACGGGCTGACGCTCTAACCCGCCCTTGTTTTAATCCTTCCTTAAAAACTCTTCCATCTTGATTCCGGCCTGTTTCAAAATGACTCTGAGCGTACCTTCAGGCATATCCCCAGGATGATTAGGGATCGTGGTATAGCGGTTCGTCGTAGAGTTGTACCAAATTTCGTGAGAACCAGCGGCCTGACGGTCGAACTCAAATCCCAACCGCTTGAGTCACATGACGATCTCACGGTAACGAAAGCCCGCCAATTTTCCCATTAACCGCTCACTACCAGCGGGTAATCAAAAGCATCTTCGGCAGTTTTGAGATGGATAGGACTTTGTCGCTCGGCTTGCGCCTCCAGAAACCGTTTGGCCACATCACGGGCAATCTCCAATGTCTCGATAAGGGTGTACCCTTGAGCGACTAATCCGGGCACCTCCTCAGAGGTCGCAAGATATACCCCCTCCGGCAACTTCTCGATATGCAAATTGACAATTTGTTCCGCAGCTTTACCTCTCACACAGCATGATTTGTTTCATAATCACGATTCAGTGTGTAGTGTAACGTGTAGAGAGGGACCATGGTAAGCGCGTAGCCAAGTAGGTCGGGCACTGGACGTATCTGACATGCGCCCTTCAACTCCCTGCACCGGCCGGGCAACGCGGCGCTTTTGCCCGACCTACTCGCTACGTGTTTGCCTTTTCCTGACGACGGCGGAATGAGGGTACGCGGTGCGTACCTGACGCCTACGCGGCTTTCCTCAACGGTAACTCAGCGCGCTTGCTGACATAAAGAACCTCGATACCGACAATTCGCCCTTCAGCGTCGTAGTCCATAATGATGCCGGGCTGAATTTCCTTGGATTCTTCGACCTCGACATCAATCAATTCCAGGTAAACCGCATCGGCTTGCGCATCGAATTCGAGTTTCATAGATCGGTTACCTCGTTATCAAAGCCAGCCAGGGTACGCAATGCGTACCTTTTCCTGATCCTGGAAATGATGGTACGTGGCGCGTACCCTACAAAGCTATAAAGCTACAAAGCACGTAGCGCGCAGGGCAGGTTAGCGCAGTGTAACCCGCCTATTTACCAGTTTCCCCTACCACCCGGCTGGCGGCCAGCAACATCACTTTGGCTAACCGGGTACGCTGATCAGCCGTCAGCTTCTCCTTGTTGGCCAGCATCAATCCGCGCGTGCAGATGGTGTCCACCGTGGTGTCGAAGCCCCATTTTTTCTCAGCGACGGTCACGTTTTCAAAAGTGTACACGGCGCTGCCATCAGGCAGTTTATCGTTCAAATCCCAGTCCTTGACAGGGATCAACCGGAAATCCTTGGGATTATCCAGCATCACTTGCATCTCGGTGGATTGAGCCATCGGTTTTTGCACCACCATGACCGCTTGAATCTTACTTGCTTTCCCACCGCTCTTGATTTGCAGCAGCGCCTCAGCGCCGTCCATGAATGCGGGCGCGGTATTCTTGAACGCGGGCTCCAGCAGGGTCATATACTCCCAGGTTACTGCTACGCCGCTGTTTGGTGACTGCACGGCGATCAGCCGGCCCTTACCTTTTTCCTGTAAGTCACTGTCGCTGCGAATGCCGCTGTCCTTGCCGGTCACGATGAACACGCATTCCTGACCAATCTCGCCCAGGTTGATGAACTTGTCCGCAAAACCAGGGTGGTCCTTGAGATAGTATTTGAGGGCGTCGGCCTGGGCCAGCCCGACATTAACTGGGCTGGCGGGGTCGTTAAGCCGGTTGAGATTCTCCAGTGAACCGGCGCTGGTGAGAACCTCGGCGGCTTGATCCTGTTCGGCCAGCACGCTTTTCAGCCGCCCGCCAATAGTGTTATAGCCGCCGCCGCTCTTGCCCGTGCTGATGGTGATGAGGGGGTCTGCCGCCTGGACGGGGGCAATACCGAAACTGGCGGCCAGGATGAGTGCATACGGCAATCCGGATTTGACGATCATGATGAATTCTCCGAGTGATGGCGCGGACCGGTGTCGCGTCGACTGACGCTGAGTGGTGATTAGTAAATTCTAGACTCGCCCGGCGGCCGTGTCCTGAATCGCCGGTAGGCCCACAGATATTGTCCGGGCAAGGTGCGAACCGCCGCCTCGATACCTTGATTTAAAGCCACGACGGATTCCTCCAATGTTGCCGCTTCTGTTACCTCGGGCAAGGCGCGCAGATGCAGGGCATAACCCTGGCCGTGTGGCAATCGTTCTGCCCAAGTCAGAAACACTTCGGCGCCGGTTTTCTGCGCCAGCCGCGAAACCAGCGTCATAGTGCTGGCGGCGATGCCAAAGAATGGCGCAAAGACCCGGCCCGTGACCACTTCGCCATCATCGCTACCGATATCCTGATCGGGGAGAATGCCAAGCACCTTGCCTTGCTGTAACGCTTTCAATAAAGCACGAAGACCTTGAGTCCCAGTGGCAACGGCCTGTCCGCCCATTCTTCCCCGCCCTTGGCGGCTCAGCACATCGAATTCAGCCAGCCGGCTGGGACGGTAAAGGATCGTCAGCGGATAACGGCTGGAATAATACAGCCCGGCCATCTCCCAGGAACCCAGATGCGGGGTGATGAGCATCACCCCTTGTTTTCGATCCACGGCAGCGGCTAATGCAGCCTCGCTCGCTGCGGATTCGCGAATCAATTCCAGGACGCGCGCGCTGTGCCAAAACCAGAGCGGACCCAGTTCCAGAAACCCTTTGCCTGCTTCCATCAGGCTCTGACGTAGCAGCCGATTCCGTTCAGTATCCGATCGTTCGGGAAAACAAAGTGCTAGATTACGCTCAGCGGTCTGCCGGGATCGGTTACTGGGAATTCGCCAGAGTAGCCAGCCGGAGAATGCACCCAGCCGGTGAACCCAGGATAACGGCAGCGCAGCAATCAGGCGCAACAGACTGCTCATGAAACTCAGCCGGTTCATGGCGCCAGATCCAGGTCACCGGAAAAATCCTGCGCCAGTATTTTTTGTGCTCTTTCCAATTCCGGTTCAGGAACTTGAATCTCAATCCCATTAGCGATTAAACCGAGGCTTGATAGTGAGCGATCCATGAGCCTGCAAGAAACGCCCTCTGCCAATAGCCGGCCTCGGTTAATTTCGGCGGTGGGCAGAATTTCAAATACGGCCAACGTGACCCAAGGCGTTTTCATTGCAAAAGAGTGATAGTCTCATTTATGGGAGTCCATGGAGTAAGTCCCGGTTTTGCCATGAGTGCTCATTGGCGTGAGCGGCGGTTACTGAAGTGCATGGCGATCGATCAAGTGACTAAACTATAGTTTCCCATGTCTACTGTGTGGCGGAAAGTATGCTTTTACCAGGGAGGCCGGTGAGCGTTGACTCAATAATAAAGCTAAAAATGATCTTTTATCATAAAACATTAACTGTTTTTACAGATGCTTAAGAGTGTTAATTGAATTATGAAAATCACGATCTTCGGCTCCGGCTATGTCGGACTGGTCACCGGTGCCTGCTTTGCTGAGGTAGGTAATGATGTGTTATGCGTGGATGTCGATCCGCACAAGGTTGCCATGCTCCAGCGCGGCGAAATTCCCATTCATGAGCCGGGTCTTGACGAGGTGGTCCGGCGTAATAGCACCAGTGGCCGGTTGCGCTTCACCACCGAGGTGGCTGAGGGGGTAGCCCACGGTCTGTTCCAGTTTATCGCGGTCGGTACCCCTCCCGATGAAGACGGTTCTGCCGACTTGCAGCATGTCCGCGCGGTCGCCCGTTCCATCGGCCAGCATTTGCAGGACTACCGGGTGGTGATTGACAAGTCCACCGTGCCGGTCGGCACGGCCGGCGTGGTGCGCGAGACGATTGCTGAAATTCTCGCTGGGCGTGGCCAGGATATCCCCTTCTCTGTTGTCTCCAATCCGGAATTTCTGAAGGAAGGCGCGGCAGTGGCGGATTTTATGCGCCCTGATCGAATCATTGTGGGCAACGACGACCACCGGGCCACCTTGTTGTTGCGTAACCTTTACGCGCCATTCAACCGCAACCACGACCGGCTGATTGAGATGGATGTGCGCTCGGCGGAACTGACCAAGTATGCCGCTAACGCCATGCTGGCTACTAAGATCAGCTTTATGAACGAGATGGCCAACTTGGCGGAGCGGCTGGGTGCGGATATTGAGAAAGTACGCATCGGCATCGGCGCCGATCCGCGCATCGGCTACCATTTTATCTATCCCGGCGCGGGATATGGTGGAAGCTGCTTTCCAAAAGATGTCAAAGCCTTGGAGTACACAGCCCGCTCAGTGAATTACCAGGCTACCTTGTTACAGGCAGTGGAAGCAGTCAACGCCCGGCAAAAGACAGTGCTGTTCACTAAAATTCAGCGGCATTTTCAGAACAAACTCCAGGGCCGGACCTTTACGTTATGGGGGCTGGCTTTTAAGCCCGGCACCGATGATATGCGCGAAGCGCCCAGCCGGGTTCTGCTGGAAGCGCTATGGCGGGAAGGTTGCACGATTCGAGCGTATGATCCGGCAGCGATGAGCGAGGCCCGGCGCCTTTATGGTGAGCGGCCGGATTTCCAGTTGTGTGACCGGCCCATGGATGCGTTGAGCGGTGCTGATGCGCTGGTGATCATCACGGAGTGGAGTCTGTTTCGCAGCCCCGATTTCGAAGCAATTCGCCAAACGCTCAAACAGCCTGTGATTTTTGATGGCCGTAATCTTTACGATCCCGAGTATCTTCGCGAACAAGGTTTTGTCTATTACGCGATTGGCCGAGGTGAAAAAGCATGATAATCCCCGTTATTCTTTCTGGGGGCAGCGGCACCCGGCTGTGGCCGCTGTCACGTGAAACCTATCCAAAACAATTCTTACCGCTGGTCGACCAGAACACGATGTTGCAGAACACCGCGCTACGGGTTGCTGGGTTGCCGGATATCGCCGCGCCACTGGTGGTCTGCAACGAAGAACATCGTTTCATGGTAGCGGAACAACTGCGGGCGGTGGGTATCCATCCGGCGGCAGTGATTCTGGAACCGCTCGGCCGGAATACTGCGCCGGCAGTCGCAATTGCCGCCCTGCATGCGCAACGCTGTGGCGATGACCCGATTCTTTTAGTGCTGCCTTCCGATCATGTGATTGCCGACATCGAAGGCTTCCGTGCTGCCGTATGCCAGGTAGCGCCTTATGCTGAGGCGGGCAGGCTGATCACCTTCGGTATCATTCCAACGATGCCAGAAACCGGCTATGGCTATATTCAGGCAGGCGCGCCGCTGGATGGCTCTGAAATTTATGAGGTGGACCGTTTCGTCGAAAAACCCGATTTGGCAACCGCGATAAGCTATCTGGAATCCGGCCATTATTACTGGAACAGCGGAATGTTCATGTTCAGCACCTCGACATTTCTGGCTGAACTGGAACGCTTTGCTCCGGCTATGCTAGCGGCTTGCCAGCGGGCGCTGGCTACGGACCAGGCTGACCGGGATTTTCTGTGGCTGGGCCGCGAGGCGTTTGCTGCCTGTCCGAAGGATTCTATTGACTATGCGGTCATGGAGAAAACCGATCATGCTGTGGTGATGCCGCTGGCGGTGGGTTGGAACGATGTCGGTTCCTGGTCAGCGCTGTGGGAGGTCGGCCAGCGGGACCAGGAGGGCAACATCAAGCGGGGCGATGTCATCAGTGTCGATTCCCGTGATTCCTACATCGATGCCGCTTCGCGGCTGGTCGCTACGATTGGCGTGGAGCATCTGGTAGTGGTGGAAACTGCGGATGCGGTGCTGGTTGCCAGTAAGGATCAGGTTCAGGAAGTGAAGGCAGTGGTCGATCAACTCAAGACCCGCCAGCGCCCGGAAGGGCGGATGCATCGCAAGGTCTACCGGCCCTGGGGCTGTTACGATTCCATCGACTTCGATCAACGTTTCCAAGTCAAACGTATCACGGTGAACCCGGGCGCCAGCCTGTCCTCGCAAATGCATCATCATCGCGCGGAGCATTGGGTTGTCGTGCGTGGTACCGCGCGAGTTACCCGGGGTGAAGATGTATTCCTGCTGACCGAGAATCAATCCACCTATATTCCGGTCGGTGTGCGTCACCGGCTGGAGAATCCCGGCAAGATTCCGCTGGAGATTGTTGAGGTTCAGTCTGGCAGCTATCTGGGTGAGGACGACATTGTGCGCTATGACGATGTCTATGGGCGGGGAGAGTAAGTTGTCAGGAGTTAAACTATGAATGAGCTGACTTGTTTTAATGCCTATGATATTCGCGGCCGGATTCCCGGCGAATTAAACGAAAATCTGGCCTACCGTATTGGCCGGGCCTATGCAATCTTTCTACGGCCCCGGCGGGTGGCGGTTGGCCATGACGTGCGATTAAGCAGTCCCGCGCTGAGTGCAGCACTGGCCAACGGGTTACTGGACGGCGGCGCGGATGTGCTGGACATTGGGCTGTGCGGTACCGAAGAAATCTACTTCGCCACATTTGACCATCGCCTCGATGGCGGGATCATGGTGACGGCCAGCCATAATCCAATGGATTACAATGGCATGAAGCTGGTGCGTGAGCGGGCTAAACCCGTCAGCGGCGATAATGATCTGTTCGCCATCCGCGACCTGGCTGCCGCCGCCGATGAATTTACCATCACCCACCGGCGCGGCACGCTCATTCAGCGGCCGGATAAAAGCGATTACCTGCGGCATTTGCTCGGCTACATCGACCCGCATGTTCTGCAGCCACTGAAGATTGTGGTCAATGCCGGCAATGGGGGCGCAGGGTCGATTATCGATGGTTTGGAGCCGTATCTGCCGTTCCAATTCATCAAAATTCACCACGAGCCGGATGGAACCTTTCCTCATGGCATTCCCAATCCGCTGCTGCCGGAATGCCGGGATGCCACTGCCGAAGCTGTGCGTGAGCATGGCGCCGATCTGGGGCTGGCGTGGGATGGTGATTTCGACCGCTGTTTCTTCTTCGACGAGACCGGACGGTTTATTGAGGGTTATTACTTGGTCGGCCTGCTGGCAGAAACTTTGCTGATGCGGCATCCAGGATCGAAAATCATTCATGATCC
>JACKNF010000030.1 GCA_024234995.1 Gammaproteobacteria bacterium | reverse complement strand
GCGAAAGGTCGTCAACGCTATACTCTACATGGTCGTCGGGGGCATTCAGTGGCGGATGCTGCCGCATGACGATCCCAAATGGCCCAGTGTGTACCACTATTTTCGCCGATGGCGAAATGATGGAACCTGGGAAAGAATCCACGATACGTTGCGGGCGCAAGTACGGGCTAAGGCAGGGCGGCACAAACATCCTACCGCCGGCTGTCTGGACAGCCAAAGTGTCAAAACCACCCAAGTTCCGGGTGAACGCGGCTTCGATAGCGGCAAGCAGGTGAAGGGGCGTAAGCGACATCTCCTCGTGGACACTTTGGGGTTGTTATTGGTGATTGTGGTAACGACCGCCTCGGTCTCCGATCCCGCCGGTGCCCGGCAGGTCTTTCAACGCCTGACCGGAGCGTGCAAGAAACTGCGGCGTATCCGGGTCGATGGGACTTATCGTGGCCCCCTGCTCGATTGGGCGATCTCCCGGTTTCGCTTTGTATTACAACCTGTTCTGCGTAACAGTACGCAAAAAGGCTTTGTGCTTTTAGCTCGTCGATGGGTGGTGGAGCGCACGTTGGGTTGGCTTAATTTGCATCGGCGGCTCAGCAAAGATCATGAAGTGCTCTCACAGACGTCAGCGGCCATGATCAGGATCGCTATGATCAGAATTATGCTCAATCGGTTGGCAGCATGACAACTTTTCAAACAGCTTCTTAGAGCCTGTTCATGATCTTTTGAGGAGCAGGGCAAGAAAAGCCAAAACGACCATGTTAAGGCTGGTGTTGAGTTTGCGTTCGCAATTTTTCCAAAGCCTGCGACATTTTTCGAGCCAGCCAAAAGCGCGTTCGACGACCCAGCGTTTTGGAATAACGGCAAACTGATGAAGCTCACTGCGTTTGGCGATGTCAACAGACGCGCCGATTGCAGATAAAGTCCCGGAAGAGAACGATTCACCCGTGTAGCCGCCATCAGCCAACACTTTGATGACGCGTGTTAAATTGTCTTTGCAGGCGGCAAACATGGCCAAGGCTCCGGCCCGATCGGTGACATTGGCGGTGGTGACGTGAATGGCACGAGGCAGCCCGTTTGTATCTACGCCGATGTGCCGTTTGATTCCGGAAACAAGCTTGCCACCGTCAAAGCCTTTTTGTTCCGCCGTGTCTGTATTCTTGACGCTTTGCGCGTCAACGATAAGAAAAGTCGTCTTCGCATCCCGCCCAAGGCCGCGTCGAACGTCGCCGACCCCATTTTTTTAAGGCCTCTTCCAAGAGGCTTTGTTTCCCGTCTTCTTTGGCGCTCCATTTTTGCCAGTAGTCATAGCAGGTGCGCCACTTCGGAAAGTCAGATGGCAGCATTCGCCATTGGCAGCCACTTTTCAGCACATACAAAATACCGTTGAAAACATCATACAAATCAACGGTTATCGGCTTCGTTTGCTTCCTCGCCCGTCTCAACACTGGCAGAACTTTTTCTTCAAATACTTCGCGGCTGATGTCGCTCGGATACTTCTTCTCCACGGTGTCCTCCTTCTGTGAGGACTCCTTGAATCAATTCCACGTTAAAAGATCATGAACAGGCTCTTAGGGCTTCCAACGGTCGGGCGCGACAATTTTCACAAACTCTTCATTACGCCCATCGATCGAGAATTGGTGCTTCGTCGGTTGACGCCGGATGGTAAATGTGTTGGTTTGAACGCCCCCCATCGAACTGCCTCTGGACTCTGCAAGGGAGACGACAGCGATGTCTTTGTTGCGGCGAAAAACCGTGTTGACAACCGCGATATGATGGTAATGATTCTTGTAGAAGACCACGGCATCGTCGGCTTGAATTTCTTCGGTCGAATTCCGAAGATTCTTGTTGACTTTGTTCTGGTGTTTGCCGCCTTGGACATAGACATCCTCCATTTCATGAGCAGAACGAATGGTCAAATCCGGGTATTTGGACATCAGATAGAGATTCACAAAGCCATTACAATCGACGCCTAGATAGTCGCGCACTAACTGCCCAATGTCATTCAAGGGAAAACTGTGTTGATAGATGGTTTGGTCAGTCCCCTCTTTTTCCGCCGCCTTCGGTGTCAAGCGATCGGTCACCTGGGTTGATGCGGATCGGTTGCGCTCTTTAACGTCGGCCTGAAAGACCCGCCACAAATTCATGAGGTTTGCGGTCTGCTTGACTTGCTCCGGCGAGCCTTTGCCCATCAGCGATTGCTTGATGGCATTTGCAGTGTAGGAAAACAGTTCCTCACGACCGTTCGAAACGGAGATTCGCGCTCCTACTTTGTCAAAGGATACGTAGCGTTTCAGCTCTCGGTTATCGTCAAGGCTTAGAAGAATTTTTTGGAGTTTATGTCGTTTGCCGGGGGTAACATAATTGGGATTGGTCCTTGCGACTTTGTGGCCATTGTTCACATAGGCCGTAGCCGCTGTGGTAATGATCACGCCCGAGCGGCGTATTTCTCCCTCTTCGACTTTTAAGCCAATGACCTCGATCGAGCGGTATTTATTGACAAATTCGCCTGCGGTTGACGGACCATAAACACGCTGGGCCAACTCCACGAGCAACACGCTCATTCCCAATGTGCAGATTTGAGGATTCATTCCAAACCTCCAGAGGCGACAATTTACACGACCCGATTATTCACCGATTGGCCCAAAAAATATCGATTCTAATTTGCCCGTCGGTGCGTTGCGATCATTCCTAAAATCAAGGATCAGCCCAAGCGGGATCTCGCGTTTGTCGATGCGTTTATAAGCATCCGTGGCATAGTAGTGCTGACCGTCGACGGGAGAGTAAGTCGGCTTTCCCACGAGGTTTTCAACCTCAGAAATGGACATTCCCCGCTTGAGCGGGACCAGCAAAACCATCAGGCTTTCAATAGCGCCGCTTTCCTTAAATTCCGCGCTGGCCTGTTCGATTTCAGGGCTTGACGGTATTTCTCCATAAGCGCCGGACAGGCAAAAGATTAGGCAGAAACCGAGAATGCCCCATCGGTTTAAGGCGCGCTTACCCGAACTCATAACCTTTTTCCTTCAATTTTTCGATCAAGGTATTGAGGCCGTCGGCCGTATTGTTAAGAACATGCATCAGGATATCCGTCAGTTCCAGATGTTGTTTGGCCTTCACATCGCTGAGAATCTTGTCGTATTTACCACTGATCGGTGATTTCCAATCTTCCGTATCGACCTGCCATAAGGTCAGGGTCAGATTGAATTCCTGGGCGACCTTGACCACTTCCGTGTCGAGTGATTTTGGATACGCGCCTGCTCCATAAGGTGGGCGAAGCCGGGTCGGAAACCGCCCGGTGGCTGCTTGGATAATGTCCTGGTTTCGGCTGACTTCCTGGCGAACTTCTTCCAGAGACATTGTGTCGAGCCGTTTGTGGCTCCAGGCGTGATTTTCCACCTTATGACCTTTGTCATGGATTTTTCTGACGGCGGCCTTTGTTTCGGCGCTATCCATCTCAATCCCGTTGACATAAAAATCGGCGATGACCGAATGATCCGCCAGAATGGTGAGGATTTTGGTCAGCGCGTCCGTGGGTTTGGGTCCATCGTCAAATGACAGGCGGAGCTTTCCCATAACAATCATCTCGCTCAGAGGTTGTGGCTCAACTCCCAAATATTGAGGGTTCTTCGAGCGTACTTGTGCAGCCGAGCACGGATAGATATCCAATGAAGCCGACCCTGCAGCAAGCTGGGGGATATCTGGCTTTAGCTTTCGGCCTTCGACCTGCGGCTTGGTGACTACGCCGCAAACTGCGGGGAATGTACCTCCCCAAGAATTCAAGCGGGCAGACTCTGAAAGAGTCCGATTCGTACGTCTGGAAAAATACTCGATGTAGAATACCCACAATCGTTGTTTAGTCGATGATATTGACGCAACTACCGCCTTCACAACCGCCAGTCGGGTCATAGATGCCGCGCGGGCTGACCAAGGATTGGCCGCCCCAGGCGCCGCCGCGCGGACGTTGAGCGTCCCGGTAAGTGTTACCGCGATGCCAAGGGTTGTTGATATTGACCCAGTTGCCTTGGTTGTCCACCCGATAGTTTCCCGGTACAACCTGGCTGTAGACTTGGAGGGCCAGCACGCATTCCTGAGGACTCATCGGGCGTCCATTGACCGTTGCGTTGCAAGCGGCCAGGGCGGTCTCGCTGGATAGCGAGGTCATTACGGCCAGTGCCGTGGCGGAAAAAGCAACTCGCGTCATGGGAGTCATCTTCACATCTCCTCGGTGTTGCATCAGGTTGATGCGGTCAAGCAGGACTCATTGCATAAGCCCACGAAAAAATCATCGGTCCGTGTTTCCTCAATCACTGTGAAATCTCTGAGTTACCTATTGAAACTAAGATATTCAATTATGAGCAAAATTTGCTCATCGTCGCCAGGGTTCCTGGGGTGACCGAAAAACGCGGGGCAGCAAGGGCATCGCGGACTCCTCGGGTGGGATAGGTTGTCTTGAATACCGAGATGGCAGCAAGGGTAATGCCAAATCAAAAATGATGGTTTTTCATGAAGTAATATGAAATAAAGCGGACTTGGAACGAAAATGGAGCCACATTGAACCGGGCCAATGTCGGCCGATGGGGTCAGCAGTAACCACGCCGATCGGGAGTGTCAGTGGACAGGGGGCTGGTTCGGGTGGCGTCTGCCTTCCTTCGATGGTCTTGATAAGCGACGCCACTCGACCAGCGACCTTCAAGGCGGTGGCCCGACCAGTCAGGATGTGATCACACCGGGCGCGCAGGACGATGGGCAGATTGCCCTTTACGGGAATCCAATGGGGACCCCCACGCTGACCACCGAAGAATCCTTGAAGCTCTACACTGTCTGGTACTGCCTATTCGTATAACACGCCTGGATGGGCCTGCTGCACAAGGGCTGTAAGAAGGATCAGGCTGTAGATGCCGAAAACGATGGATCTATCTGATCGTTTTGAGCGCCTACTGATAATGAGCGGTGCGTTAACTTCACGACCGTTCGGAGTGGGGTTGGACGCCCGAACAAGCCTAATTGTCAAAAATGAGCACCACATAGGAAGCAAATACGATTAGATGAACCACCCCCTGAAGCATATTGGTGCGCCCGGTTCCGAAGCTGACGACACTCAGCAAGAGCGTCAGTGCAAGCAGCACGATTTCCAGGGGTTCTAACCCCAGCTCAAGAGGGTGGCCGGTTATTAGGCTGATGGCGAGAATCACCGGCACAGTCATTCCAATCGTAGAGGTAGCCGAACCCAAGGCAATGTTGAGGGTGCGCTGCAATCGGTTGGCAAGCGCGGCTTTGATGGCGCTCATGCCCTCTGGCGAAAGGATCAGAATAGCGATAAGAAAGCCTCCCAGAGCTTGCGGAGCACCCAGTGTATGGATGCCGTGGTCGACGATCTTGGCCATGCTCTTTGAGAGCAGGACAATAGGGAGCATCGATAAGGCCAGGAAAGCCGCGTGGAAGCCCGTCGTTCGCACCACGAGATCCTCATGACCATGATCGTCGACAGAATGCGTATTCTCACCCTGCGGCTGTTTAAAGAAACCGCTGTGTCTACCTGTTTGTAGGAAAAGAAAGACGAGGTATAACCCGGCCGACGTAAAAAGGAGGAAGAACCCCAAAAGCGTCGAGACACTGCCCCCGGGTGTGGATAGCGTAAATCGGGGAACGACCAGACTCAGTACCGCGAGCGGGGTCAGTACGCCAAGGTAAGAGAGCGCTCCGGAGAAGTTATATTCCTGCTCATGGTGGCGTATCCCGCCAATGAGCAGGGTAAGACCGAGCATGCCCGTAAGCACAATCATAATGACCGAGAACATGGTATCCCGGGCCAGCGTGGGGTTATTCTCGCCCGTGAGCATCACCGACGCGATCATCGTGGCTTCGATACCGATCACAGAGAGTGTCAGGATCAGTGTGCCATAGGGCTCGCCGAGCTTCACCGCCAAGCAATCGGCATGGCGAACAACACTGAATGCCAGCCAGAAGATCACCGCGAACAGCCAGATGAAGATCGCGGCACTCTTAAGCGGATTTGAGATATCCGACAGCCAGCTATTACCAAAGAGCACAAACACCCCTGTGGTGATCGCGCCTACCCAAAGACTCGCTTCAGAACGGATAATATCTTTAGTGAGCTCATCTTGCTGGGCCATCATCCCTCTCCAAACCCTATTTCTTCAAAAAACTTTGCCAAGTTGTCCACTTATGCAACCTGCCCTACCGGATGAGACGCTGTTAATCTCCCAGGTTCGTGCCGACATGGCGGGCAGTTTCAATCCAGGGATGATCCAGCGGCACCGGTCTACGGTTACCGGCCACGTCTTCCAGTGGCACCGGTTCCGCCCGGTCGCCATGCGCCGCCACCATGACGCCATAAACATCCTGATTAATGAAGTTAGCACAAGCGCTGCCCAATCGCGTGGCCAACAGGCGATCGGCCGCTGATGGGGCGCCACCGCGCTGCACATAACCGAGGATGGTCACGCGCGCTTCCAACCCCGTCAACTCTTCCAGATGAATACTCAGTTGCAGAGCGTGATTACGGTGCTGTTGTTCCAGCGTATCCAGTTCACTCTTAACCTGGTTTTTTTCTTCTTTCGTGGTGGCACGCTCCTTCAATCGCTGTGCGGCCATCTGTTGGTTGGCCAATTCTTTCGGCATGGCTCCTTCAGCCACGGCGACGATGCTGAATTTCTTTCCATGACGCACCCGGTTGCGAATGGCCTCGGCCACGGCATTCACGTCATAGGGCAATTCCGGCAACAAAATCACATCCGCGCCACCGGCAATGCCTGCGCCTAGGGCCAGCCAGCCAGCGCGATGTCCCATGATTTCAACAATGATAATGCGATGATGGCTGTGCGCCGTGCTATGTAAACGATCGATGGATTCCGTGGCAATACCGAGTGCCGTATCAAAACCGAAGGTGGCGTCGGTAAGGGCGACATCGTTATCTATGGTCTTGGGCAATGTAATGATATTCAGGCCTTTCTGCTTCAGGCGCAACGCATTCTTTTGCGTGCCGCCACCACCGAGACAGACCAACACATCGAGATGATTGGCCTGATAATTTTCGATAATGGCGTCGGTCATATCATAGACCTTGCCGCCGATGGTCATTTTGTGGGGTTTATCACGACTGGTGCCCAAAATCGTGCCGCCAATCGTTAAGATACCGGATAAGACATCACCGTCGAGCCGTTGGATACGGTTCTCGGCCAGGCCCCTAAAGCCATCACGAAAACCAATGATCCGCATACCGTAATAGCCATCCGTGGCCTTGCCTACGCCACGGATGGCCGCATTCAAACCTGGGCTGTCGCCGCCTGCCGTTAATATGCCGATTTGTTTTGCCATTACACTGCACTCCAGGGCTTTTATATATTGAGTGAATGTCGAATTCGAGGAATATACACGACTTGGAAAGTTAGCGGATGAAGAGGAATCGACAGCAGTGGGTTTCAGTGCACGCGGCGGAATCCGGTGCATATAATGGTGGATATCAATGTGCCAGCGCCGGGTCCAGTAAAAAACCCGCCGTAAGCGGCGGGTTTTTTACTCACCAGGTTTTTTGACCCAATCCCTGCGTGTTCTGCCGCTGCAGTTTGTTACGCAGGTCAGTCAGTGTCTGCCCGCCCGGGCGATAGCCAGCCGCCTCGATTCGATCTCGCAATCGATCCGCTTCAGTCTGTAACTCACGCGTAGCGATATTGGGATGGCCATAGCCGCGCATGATCTGCGAGGCCATCGGGGCATTGCCTCGTTGCAATTCCAAATCCACCATGCCGAGTTTCGCCCACAGGGCGGGGATGCGCACGGCCATCCCCTGATCCAAAGTGGGCGGCTTGCGTGATTCAAATTCCGTGGCCCAACGGAACTGCTGCAGAGCCTCGTCGAACTGCTGCAAGGCGACATTGGCCCGGCCAGCGAGCACCGCGGACCAGACGGCCAATGCCTCCAGAGTGGGCGGCTCGGGAATCTTGTCGGGGTTGTCCTGCCTCTCCGGCAGCAGGCCGGAAGGGATCTGGGTGTATTGCCCTTGCTGGGATAGCTGCGCATGGAGTCGCAGGCTGAGGTTCATGAGGTCGGTAACCCGTTCAGGCTGCCCCTGTTCCAACAACTCGCTGGCCGCGGCGTTATACAAGGCCATCAGGCGTGCCACGTCTTCCGGTTCATAGCGAGCGTTTTCGTCCTGGCGCACTTTCAAGCCGAGATTGGCGAGCCGCACCTCCTCCAGGGCGGCAGCGCTGAGGAACCACGAGCCGGCTAAGTTGCTTTGCCCCCGCTCACGGGCGACGGCGCCGCGATAGGCAGCGACCCGCGGATCGGCGGGGTCCAGTCCGGCGGCGATCTCCAAGTCCTTGGCGGTCGCGTCGTAAGCACTGCGGTTGAACTCGATCCAGGCTAGCTTGAGCAGGGGCGCCGCTGAGGTCTGCACCCGGTTGGTCACAATGGACTGTGCCGCGTAGGCAAGCCGGGTCTGGCCGATCTTGCCGGCGATGGTGCTAAGGCGCTGCGCCGCCGCGAAATAGCCGGGATCGGCTTGCAGGGCCTTTTTGAGCGCGCGGATGGCGCCTTCCAGGTCCTGGTCCTTTTCAGCCAGGACGGAACGGTAGTAGTCCGCCTGTGCCGTGGATGGCGCAGCGGCGATGGCATTGTGGAGGGCGGCGCGGGCCTTATTCCACAGACGGCGAGCCAGCGCGTCCAGCTCATCGGCACGGCGCAGCTCGGCCTGGGAGGGATAGCGGTAGTAGATGTAATGGGCGTCGGACCAGGTATCCACGGAGCGCAGGTCCGCTGCTGCGGCCGCCTGGACAAAGGCGATATAATCCAGGACGACGGCGAATAGGTTGTGGATCACGGGGTCCTTGTCATCGATCTCCAGGGCGCGGGATAGATATTTCTCCGCCAGCACCCATTCATGATCACGCGTGAAACGGCATGCCCCTTTGAAGGCCAGCGCCTGGACGTGGTTGGGGTCCAGCGTCAAGGCCCGATCGATGGCCTGCTCCGCCTGCGCCAATTCCCGCGTCTGGCTCTTTTCGGTCTGCGGACGATAGGGCCGATTATGTGCGTGTGGCTCTACCGCCTCCCCAACCGTGATCAAGGCTTGTTCATACAGGTATTGCCCGAGGGCAGTGAGTTCGGCCGCACCCGCACCGGATTGAGCCGCGGCTTCACGCAATTCGTTGAGCCGGTTCTGATAGGTTTCATCCGCCCGTAGCCTTCCATACTGGCCTAGCCGGACCAGTTCACTCGCCCGTTGGATCAACTCGTTCCAGTCCTTGCTCCTGGCCGCCAAGCGCTGCAATTCATCCAGTGCCTGGGATTTTGCCTGGTCGCTCGGCGGTCCCGCGACCATCGCTAGAGTCTTTTCACGACTTGGAAAGTTATCGGCTGAAGGGTCATGATAGGGGTACCTGTCGAAACTTAAAGAGTCTGAAGTTGCTGCTACCGGGCCCTAAACCAACGTTCGTGTCATGAAGGGCAAAAAAACAAGATAAAATTATTATTATTAATAATTTGTATTAGAAAACTATCGTCTTTTGTAACCCTCACGTAGGGTGAGATGCCAAATAGACTAAAGCCTATTTGGCAGTGATCGATAAGCTTTTAATACAATGATTTTTAAATTATTTTATTAGTTAACAGGGTGGACACCCTATTTGTCACTAGGAAGTCTATTATCCCTGACAACATCCATGCTGGAATGAACCCTATTGGCACTGCCCCTGATGACACGAACGTTGACACCGTTGGCGAATTCATCAATCCCATTTTCAGGCAGCCAGGGCGGATGGTTTGAGGGCGGCGAATCGTGAACAGCGGGTGGGTGCCAAGGGGATTTCATTCCACCCGTCGCCGAGCCGGAGTAGGTTCAAGGCGACGGCTGTGATGACATGCTGAAGGTGGGTTTTAGACAGGCCGATATAACGCGAGCGGCGGAGTCCACAGCGCCGGATCGCCTGCGCATGAGTGGCTTCAATGCCAGCCCGCGCTGCGTATTGCTCCCGGAAGTGTTCGGGGGTTTGCTGTTGGCAGGCGGCTTGCAGAACCTCATACTGTTCTTGCTCCTGCAGCCCAATGATCCGAGGTTCCACCTTGGCACGGGTACACTGGCTGCGAAATGGGCAAGGTGTGCAATCCTGGCGAGAAAAGCGGGCTTCCCAGACCATCCCGTTTTTGGGGTAGGTGTTCGGTAACCAGGAAATGCTGTGCTTGCCGGCCGGGCAGGTGACTACTTGCCGCTCCCAGTCCACATGGAACCGCGCTTTGTCGAAGCCCGTACCGGTACGGGCTTGCCAGCTGGGATCATCCGCCATGGGCCCTATGATCGTCACCTGATAGTCTTTTTGGCTCTCGAGCAGGACCCGCGCATCGGTATAACCCTTGTCGACCAAATGCTTGGCTGGCAGCCGGCCTTGTTGTGCCAAGGCTGTGTGGACGATGGCGATCATGTGATCGTCGGGCGTCGTGGCCGGTGTGGTTTCGACATTGACGATCAGATGCGGCCTCTCAGGATCGCAGGTCTCGGTGAAGTGGACCTTGTAGCCCACCCACTCTACCGAACGCTTGCTGCTATAGCGTGCCTCGGGGTCGTAAGGGGATGCAATCAACGTGGCCGGGGCCGGCATTTCTTCAGCGGTTCGCCAGCGGAGTTGCGCCCCGTCTTTGATGTACTGTTCCGCCCAGACCTGGCGGAGCCGTTGGGCGGCTGGCACCGCCACCAACCAAGGCTGATCGGTGGCGGCGTCGATCGCGTCTAGCAGATGCTGCCCATCCGCGCCGATGATCGCCGCCCGTTCCTGACGAGCCGCTTCGGCCTTGGGCAAATGGTAGTTTTCGACCCGTCGACCGTAGCGTTCGTACCAGATCGCGGGGATTACGCTCTGAATCCACTCTGGAGCAACGACCGCAAGACTGTTCAAAGTCGCTCGCAGCGTTTCTCCTACTCGTTCGAGCCGGTTGAGCACCCGCACGGCGGCGAGCACCTGGGTGGAATCCGTCCGCTGCCGGCCCCGTGTCTTGAGCAGACCCAATTCCTGAAGCCGCATCAGCAGCGTATCGAGCAGCAGCATCTCAGCTTCGCCCGCCAGTAACCGCGCGCGAAATTCACACAACACACTGAAGTCGAAGCCAGGATCGGTCAAGTCCAGAGCAAGCACATACTTCCAGTCGATCCGCCCTCGCACCGCGTCGGCCGCTTGGCGGTCGGAAAGCCCTTCGACAAACTGCAATACCGTGATCAGCGCCAACCGGGCGGGTGCTTCAGCGGGCTGCCCTCGTGTGGGAAACAGTGACGCGAACTGCTGATCTTGATAGAGCGTGCCGAGGTGGTCACCCATTTGAAGGCAAAGCGTTCCTTTGGGAAAAGCAGCTTGGGCTATGCGCCGGGTTTCTTCCGGAATTGGGAAATGCAGGTGCGGATGCAAGGACATGACGAATCTGCCAGAGGGTGTCGATTACCAGGAAGACTCGATCATGACCTTCACGCAAAATCCTGGCAAGAGAGGGAGCTAGGAATTCGCCAACGGTGTCAACGTTGGTTTAGGGCCTTGTCGACGAGATGCTCGGTGGGGAGGTGGTGGCGCGCGGCGAGCGAGGCATGCACGACCGCGAGCATGTTGTCGTCAGGGGTCGTTGCCGGCGTGGTTTCGACATTCACGATCAGATGCGGCGTGTTCAGGTCGCAGGTCTCGGTAAGGTGGACTTTGTAGCCCACCCATTCCACGCAACGCTTGGTGCTATAGCGCGCTTCCGGGTCGTAGGGGGAAGCGATGAGTTCGGCCGGTGCGGGCATGTCTTTGACCGGGCGCCAGACCAGAGTCCCCTCGCTTTCAATATACTGCTCCGCCCAAACTCGACGTAGAGTCTGCACAGCGGGCACCTTTCCGAGCCAACCGTGCTCGGTGGCGGTATCCACGGCCTGCAACAGTAATTGCCCATCAGTTCCGATCATGGCGGCCAAGACTTGGCGCGCGGCGTCGCTTTTTGGCAAGTGGTAGTTCTCAATCCGGCGACCGTAGCGCTCGTACCATACCGGTGGCGCGAGCGTCTGTAACCAATCCGGGGCGACCACCGCTACACTGTTCAAGGCGGCCCGCAGGGTTTCACCGACCCGCTCTAACCGGTTGAGGTCGCGCACAGCGGCGAGGACGCGGGTCGAATCAGTCCGCTGGCGACCGCCGGCTTGAAGCAGGCCCTGTTCCTGCAACTGCTCCAGGAGTCCCTCGAGCAGCCGTTGCTCGGCTTGACCTGCCACCAAGCGCGAGCGGAATTCGCTCAATACGGTGTGATGAAACCCAGGGTCGGTCAGCTCCAGTCCGAGTAAATATTTCCAGTCCAGCCGTCCCCGCACCGCATCGGCCGCCGCCCGATCCGACAGGTTTTCGACAAATTGCAGCACGGTGATCCAAGCCAACTGTCCAGGGGCCTCGGCCAGTTGCCCGCGCCGGGGAAAGAGATCGGCAAACGGCTCGTCCTCGTAAACCGGACCCAGCGCATCGGCAATCCGTAGGCATAAGGTGCTCTTGGGGAAGGCCGCGCGTGCGACCCGTTGAGTTTCTTCCGGAATCTGAAAAACCGCGCGGGGCTGGAGCGACATGGGGAACCTCCTGATCGGTTGAGTGCGGACGATATGGCCTTCACTCATACCGTGGCTCACCAAGCCGCTACCGTCAATACTCCGGCTACTAGCAGCAAAAATGAATTCGCCACCGGTGTCGCTGTTGGGTCTACCCCGAACAGGCACTACACGTTCCGCAACACCAGGCCGATCATCAACCTGGATAGGATCGTGGCAGGGCTGGATCTGGGCTGACGGAATTTTATCGGGTTTGGGCTTACAACCCCTATGACGGCTTTTACCTGTCAAGTCCAGGGGAGAAACTGAGTCGCCGGTTTTGCCGTTTGCCCTTCCAATACCAACCCAATAATCCTGCGATGATCAACAGACCACTGGAGGGTTCAGGAATCGTAGGTGATCCGCGTTGCACAGTGATATCCGTGCGTATGGGCTGCTGTAACATGGGCTCTAACGAATCGCCGAGCGCATCACCGAGGCTGTTGACCGTAATTTCGAAGGTACTGACACCCACGGTCAGCGCATTAAAGGTAATCGAGGCCAAGGTGAATTGGTCGGATTGCAGGGAGTCAAGATCGCTAGGCCAGTCTGAAGAAAGCTCGAATACATTCAGCAGGCCAGGGATAATTAAACCAGCATATTTGCCGAACGGGCCAAACCCGAATAAGTCCAACTGTCCCGATGGATCAAGTATGATGCTATCGATGACGAAATCCCCATCGCTATCGGTGGTCTCGATCCCCAAAAGGGTATTGTCGAATGTGACATCCAGGTCAAAGGTGGACAAGGAATCGGGGGCCTGATTGCCAAGTCCTGAGATCACTAGATCCAGGGTGAATGTTGTGCCCACGGTGATGGTGGGTGAAGCGGGCACTATCTGAATCATGAGCAGCGCTTGTGCCGATCCCAAGGGTACCAGGCTGAGGAACGCTCCGTAAAGAACCCGAGAGAGTAACTTGTTCATGGTTTTCATCTTCAATTCCTCCAGCCTAAGCACCTTCATTGAAGGACCGCACAACGGGGTTGAGTGCAGAGCAACGTCAACTTGCGGGCATCCAGTGCGGTGATCATACCGTCACCGTCCAGGTCTCTGAGGTCGTTGGGGCCATTCGCTGGAGTATTGCGGGCTGCAAGAAGAAGGTTGAGATCGTTCTGATCGATGAAACCATCGCTATTGAGATCCCCCAAGGGAGGAACGGTGATCGTGACTGTCGCTTCTGGATTGCAGTCCTGGCCATCGTTGACGGTCAGCCCAAAGACGTAGACGCCGTTCAGCGAGGGCAGGAAGCTCGGCGTTGTAATGGGTTCCAGGGAGACTGCAACGGGCCCCGAGACCGTGCGCCAGGTATAGCTGAGGAGGGAGGTACCTTGATCAGAATCAGTACTGGCGCTACCGTCTAGCGTGACCAGGCTGCCCAGACGAACGGTTCGATCGGAACCGGCGTTAGCAACGCAGGTTGGAGTCGGGGGCTCTTCAGGGGGCAACGTAAGGAAGTAAGCATGCAGCTCCGCTGCGGTTGACTCAATTTCTTCCGGCGTCCAATGACCGGTGCCAACCACCCGGGCTTCGCCCAGTGGTGTGCCATTGTAGATGCCTTGCGCAGTAACATCGGCTACGCCACAATCAGCATAGACTTGACATGCATTGCCGCTAGCCGTTTGTAACCATGTCCATTTAATGGTGTATTGCGGGTCGGTGAACTCTACGAAGGTTTTTGTATCTTCATTCCAACCACCAAGCGTCGTCTCAAAGAACAGTTTTCGACCGCGCACGAACAAATTTACCGTATCCTCAAAGTGGATACCAAGATCATAATGTGACCAGTGCAGCGGATGATTAGGGTTGACCTGATCCCAATAAGGATCAAACGCATCCGGCTGGCCGCTACTGGGGAGCCATTGCCCCCCCGGTGTTGGCCGATGGTTAAATAGTGGACTATAGGGTCCATGCAGCAAGGTTTGGAATTGCTTGGCCGGAATCGGGTCAAGGATTGGGCCATTGGTCATATCAAAGGGTCGAGACAGCGCCGAAAGACCCTCACTATCCGTGATCTTGCCTTCCAGCTCTTGTTGTACATAGGGCAGGCTCTGAACAAATTTCGCATATCCTTTCTTGTCTTGAATATTCTTTTCGTTATAGAAGGTCATGATGCGTTGAATCCAGTTGAAATTGTCAAAGCGCACTAATCCACTGGTCGGGCTAGGAGCGCCGGCAGCAGCGGCGTCCTGAAGCGAGAAATCGAAATTGACTCGCGCGTCAGCGTTGTTGCCGACGCGCTGTACACCGCGTCCGCTCGGATGGGGGCCGACAGTTGTCAGATTATTTACATCGATAAAAATATAGGGCTGACCGGTTGAGTGCTTGATGCGCGTCGAGAGCACATCCTCGGCGGTCCATTGGCGGAGAGAATAGGCGACGCTGTCAGTACCGTTAGCCGTTCCACTGTAGGTGGTAAATGTGCCCTTGGTCACACTCGGCGCTGATACCGTGATGGTTCCGCTCAAGGACTGGTTGGCACCAGGCGGACTGAGTTCGACCGGTTGGTAGGCCCCGGGATTAGCGCGATTAAATGTCTGCGAGGGTTGAACAAACTGGCTGCCGCCTGCTGAATGGCCGAGGAACGGCTGGAAACTGAACCCAAGCCCAGGACTCGGGCATACGAGCGTGCAAAGCGCACTGAAGGTATGATGCCAGCCAGTGTATACCTTCAGTTCCGGAATCGTCAGTATATGATCCTCAGAGACGAACGTGCTGGACCCATCGTCAATTTTACCGTTGGTGTTGATGATGAGTGGAGCGCCAAAAACAGCATTGATGCCGGTGACCTCGCCGTTGCGGATATCGGCCTTGGGGTAAGATCGTGGAACTGATGCGCCACTACCGAGGCTGAACGAATAGCTATACGTTCCAGGCGATGCCTGCATGTAAGGGTAAGGATAGTCGGTCGGGCTGGCCGCTAAGACCGTAACGGGTATGATTGCTGCGGCTAGCAACAATAGTGCGAGAACATGTGGTGTTATGCTGATTGGATAAGCTGGATTCTGAGTAGAATAAAAAACCCAGTTACGCCAAGCAAACCACTTTAACAATCGTTTCATGTTAGCTTCCCAAGTCTATTTATAACTTATTAGGAAACAAGCATTTTTTATGCCTTATTTTTTTATTATTGTTAGTCAATTTGTTATGCTCAGCATAGACAGTAATCCTAATTCATTGTGTAAAAAAAACTGACAGTCAAGTTGGATTAAAAAATAATGTTAAATAAAAAATCAAATATTAAGTCTATATTTTTATTAAAGAAAATAAATGACAGATTATTTGAAAATCCATATAACATCATGAAAAATATTGTTAAATTTACCAGAAAATCAACCATATCAATGGTTCTGACAGTTTTCAGATGGAGGACAGGTTGATTGACTGATAAAACTCCTAATTCACTGATAGAAGAGGAGCGTCACCGCCGCCTCGCCGGGCTTGAGACAGAACTGCACGACCACCTCACCCCGAATGGCCACCCAATAGATAGATCACAAAGGTTCCGTTGCGTTAGCAAAGGTAGTCGAGTTCCGGTAGTTTATGCGGCCCGATCGAGACGCTCAGGATGACCGGCATGATCGACTTTAGAGGCCACCGCTTTGAACGAGACATCATTCTGAGAGTGTCCGGTGGTATCTGGCGTACCCCTTGAGCGGCCGGAACTTGGAAGAAATGCTGGCGGAGCGAGGTATCGAAGTCGATCATTCCAGCGTTTATCGCTGGGTGCAGAAGTTTACGCCGCAGATGGAAGCGGCTTTCCGCAAAGGACAAAAGCGCCCGGTCGGCACGAGTTGGCGAATGGATGAGACGTATATCAAGATCCAAGGATCAATGGAAGTATCTCTACCGCGCCGTCGACTCGGAGGGACAGACGATCGACTTCTTGCTCACGGCGCATCGTGATAAGAAAGCCGCGCGCCGTTTTTTCAAGAAGGCGGTGCGGCAACACGGCCTTCCGGATAAGGTCACGATCGACAAGAGCGGCGCGAATACGGCGGCGATTGAGGCCCTGAAAGAGGAGACCGGTCACGCCATTGAGATCCGCCAAAACAAGTACTTAAATAATTTAGTGGAGCAGGATCATCGCTCGGTTAAACGGATCGTCCGGCCCATGCTCAGCTTCAAAACCTTTCACTCTGCTCGCATCACTCTGCAAGGCATTGAACTCCTGCACATGATCAAGAAGGGGCAGATGATCATCGTCGACGGGCGGGATTTCTCCGCCGCTGAACCGTTTTATTCCCTGGTCGCCTAATTCCATCCGGAGAGGGTTAAGCTCGTCTGTCAGAAACTAACGCAACACAACCGGATTTCCTGCTTCACCGCGTGCATCCGAAGTCGATTTTCGCTGAAACCAGATTGGCGCGCTCTCCACATGCGAATACCGCCCGCCCGGCGGCTGGCCTGGATTGGCCTATTGGATCTGTTTGTGAGGGGTAGGGTGAACGTCCATCCTTGCAACCCGGTGCGGGGCGAATCACCCGCTATGTTGCCCGATGCGGGTTCCTGCCCAAACTCGCCGCCGCTTGCCTGATCAGCTCTCTCGTCCAGGGCACAGTGATCAATTGCTATCAATATTTATAAATGATATCATTTTATCGTTTCGTTATAGAGCGATGGGATAACGATGGCAACTGTGATCGTTCGCAACCTACCGGATGAAGTGCATCGCGCCCTGCGGCTTCGGGCAGCGCAGCATGGCCGCAGCACTGAGGCCGAGATTCGCGCCATCCTGGGGCAAAGTGTTCAGCCGGAAGAGCGATTACGCGTCGGCACCGAATTGCGGCGCTACGCCGAGCACATCGGGGGTGTCGAACTCAACATCCATCGTAACCCGGCACCCATCGAACCCGCCTTGTTCGAATGATTATCCTCGACACGAATGTCATTTCGGAACCGCTACGGCCTCGGTGTTGCGAGGCGGTGACCGCGTGGCTCGACGCCCAAGCGGCTGAGTCCCTGTACCTCACGGCTATCAATGCCGCCGAGTTATGGGCAGGCATCGCCGTGATGCCCGAAGGCGCACGCAAGGCCGCGCTTGAAACGTCGCTGGGCGATTTGCTCAACCGCCTGTTTGGCCCACGGCAACTCGACTTTGACCATCGAGCGGCCCGAACCTACGCGGAGCTAACCCGTAGGACCCTGACGGCCGGCACCCCGTTGTCGCTGGCAGACGGTTTAATCGCCGCCATGGCTCATACGCATGGCTTTGCTGTCGCTACACGCGATACGGCCCCTTTTCGGGCCGCCGAGGTCGAAGTGATCAACCCCTGGGAATATCGCGGATGAACCTGAACTTCCGGTTCCAGAGACGGGTGGTCTCTGATGCCGATTTCGGTAGGCGTGCTGCTGGCAGGCGCGCGAATAATAGACTTTGGTGCGACGTTGCGCAGCTAGGGGTTGACCGCAGATAGCGCAGTCGGTCGGGAGTGGCTTAATTTCAACGGCCCGATGGGCGCACCGTGCCAGTTGCCTGTGTGTTTTGCAGGCTTCACAGGTCTTCAGACGAGCATCGTGGGCAACAAAGGCTTGC
>JACKNF010000029.1 GCA_024234995.1 Gammaproteobacteria bacterium | reverse complement strand
TAGTCTTGCCGTGTGTGCCAGCGACCGCCAGCACGTGTCGCCCTTGCAGTATATGATCAGCGAGCCAGCCCGGCCCGGACGTGTATGGCCATTCACGGTTCAGTAGTTCCTCGATAATCGGCCGTCCACGGCTCATTACATTGCCGATAACAACTTTGTCAGGTTTAAAATCATCCAGTTGCTTTGGATCATAGCCCTCGCGCAATGCGATGCCGGCTTCAGCTAACTGGACACTCATGGGCGGGTAAACTCCAGCATCGCAACCAGAGACACGGTGCCCAGTGGCGCGGGCTAGCAGGGCGATCCCGGCCATAAAGGTGCCGCAAATACCCAAGATATGAATGTGCATAAGAAAATCTCGTATCCAGCTGGATGACTTTGAAATGGGTTTTTCAGCTAATGTCTGGGCCGATCCAGCCAGTTAAGGTCCAGGATAGAAAAGTGTAACCTAAAGAATACAGTATACCAACCCAAACGGATGCCTCGAAAGCTTGCTGCAGAATGTGGGCCATAATGGCAATGCTCCAAATCATAAGCACCAGCAGCAATAATGAAGGTAGTTGCGTATCACCGTCCGGTTGCTGATGGACAATCCAACTCATCAGTGGCAATGCAAACAACCCGATTAGAGTACCAGTGCCAGTCAGAGCGCTAAGCGTTTGCTCAAAGCGCCGGGGGTGCCGATACAGGATCAGCGCCAGATATACCAATCCGCTCAGCAGTACTAGATCCAGCAGGATTTGCAGGATAGCGACCGGTGGGGGAGTGCTAAGGATCAGAACCAGCAAGCCGGACAAACTGTAGGTCAGTAGACATATTTTCAGTAGCGCTACTGATGATGGCACATGTTGCGGGCCTTTACGGAACAAGCAGATATCCAGAAATAGATTGAAAAGAGCTTGCATAGGGAGTTAGTGATTAATGGCAAATAACATGAAATTACCTGCTAGCTGCAATTTTAACAAGGCATGACAGGACGTGGCAGCCATTATACCGGCCACTGAGTTTTGCAGATTGTCGCATATCCGGAAAAATCCGGAATTGTAAAACGTCTGGGCTGTGTCATCTGTGAATAAATTTGCTGCGCGCTATTTATTTATTAATATAAGTAGTTATATACAAAGTTTTTTTATTAAAACTACCTCAAGGGTTTTCTTGACAGTCTGGGGTTTGCCTTTCTATAGTTAGTGGTAGAAAGTGGGCGGGAGTGGGGCACGAGGGTACCAAGATTACGCGAAAGGTGCGATATTGTTCCGGGGCATCAATCCATTGTCGCTGGATAACAAAGGCCGGTTATCGGTGCCAGTTCGCTATCGCCAGCAATTGCTGAATACAGCCGAAGGTGAATTGATCCTGACAGTTGATTTCGATCGGTGCCTGTTGCTGTATCCATTGTCAGTCTGGGTGGACGTCGAGCAGAAGCTCATTCAGCTTTCCAGCACCCATCCCCGCGCGCGCGCGCTGAAACGCTTGTTACTGGGGCATGCAGAGGAGTGCAGTATGGATGCTAGCGGTCGAATCTTGCTGCCTGCACCGTTGCGGGAATTTGCCCGCCTGGATAAGCGGGTCGTGCTGGTGGGACAAGGTAACAAATTTGAAATCTGGGATGAGCAAGCCTGGCATGTCTGGCGTGAGACCCTGTTGGCGGGTGGCGGGGATGAGGATAGCGAGCCTTTGCCTGATCTGGATTCGCTCGCGTTTTAAGACATAGATGGACGCAGAAAAGTGTTACACCAGCCGGTTTTGTTGGCAGAGACGCTAGCAGCGCTTGATATTAAGCCTGACAAATATTACGTCGATGGCGCTTTTGGGCGAGGCGGACATGCTGCAGTTATCCTGGAGCGGTTGGGTCCTGAAGGACGATTGCTAGCGTTAGATAAAGATCCTGCAGCGGAAGCATGCGCGGCCGCTCGTTTTAGCGGCGATCACCGGTTTGTTTTTGTACGGCGGCCCTTCAGTCAGTTAGCCGAAGTGGTGGCTGAGCAGGGATGGATGGGCCAAGTGCATGGATTGCTGCTTGATTTGGGAGTGTCGTCGCCACAGCTGGATGATCCGGCGCGAGGCTTCAGCTTTAGCCGTGATGGACCGCTGGATATGCGTATGGATCCGACTACGGGCGTCAGCGCAGCAGAATGGCTGGCGCAGGTTAATGAAAAAGAACTGGCGCGGGTGTTTGCGGAATTTGGTGAAGAACGGTTTCATCGGCGTATTGCCCGTGCCATCGCCGCCGCTCGTCAGCAGGCGCCTATTGTGAGCACGGCACGGCTGGCAGAGCTCATTGCTGCGGCAGCGCCCACTCGTGAATCAGGTAAGCATCCGGCAACGCGGGCTTTTCAGGCAATCCGGATTGTAGTTAATGATGAACTGGGTGAATTATCGGCAGTCCTGCCGCAATCAGTGCAGATCTTGGCGCCAGGCGGGCGATTAGCCGTTATCAGCTTTCATTCGCTGGAGGATCGGATGGTCAAGCAGTTCTTGCGCGAGCAGGTTCATGGGCAGGAGTGGCCACTAGATTTACCGGTTACTGGATCGCCGGAGGGTATGACTTTACGGATGGCCGGCCGGCTTGTACGGCCCAGCGCTGCTGAGGTAGCAGCCAATCCTCGTGCTCGCAGCGCTCTCCTGCGCGTTGCGGAACGGCTGGCATGATCAGCCCCTTTAGCCAGGTTGTGCTACTGACCGGTGCTGTGCTCGCCTCTGGAGTAGGTGTGGTTTACACACAGCACACTAACCGGCAACAGTTTATTCAACTGCAAAAGCTGCAGGCGGAACGGGATCAACTGGAGATCGAATGGGAATTATTACAGCTCGAGCAAAGCACGCTGGTGACCGATATCGCTGTCGAGGAAACGGCGCGGACGCGGTTACAAATGCGGATCCCAGACCCTGGTGAAGTCTTGTATATCGCACCTTATGAATCGGGCAAAAAATAGCGTCTTTGGCCGTGGGGGCCGGGTTTCAGGAATGCGGTTGCGCAAGCCCTGGGTCTGGACGATGACTCGTGCTGGATTGATTTTGAGTCTGCTGGCGCTGGTGACAGCGAGTATCGTCGTGCGCGCTGCCTACTTGCAACTTGTCCATAAGGACTTTCTGCAAGAACAAGGCGACGAGCGCTTCCTGCGGGTAGTTGAAGTGCCAGCGCACCGGGGCATGATCGTGGATCGCAACGGAGAACCGTTGGCGGTCAGTTCACCGGTGGATTCTATTTGGGCAGAGCCAAAGGCTTTTCTGGAGCAACATGCCCGCTGGCCGCAATTGGCTGCGGCGTTGGGTATGACGGCAGCAGACCTGGAAAAAAAACTGGCGCCAGATATCGAACGGCAATCGGTAAACGAAAAACCTCGCCAGTTCGTTTACTTGCGCCGGCATCTGGCACCTGACGAAGCGCGGCGTGTTTTACAGCTTGACATTCCTGGCGTGTACGCGCAGCGCGAATACCGCCGCTACTACCCAGATGCTGAGGTGACGTCGCATCTATTGGGGTTCACCGATATCGACGATGTTGGGCAAGAAGGTCTGGAAAAGACTTTCGATACACAATTGCGCGGCATCCCTGGCCAAAAGCGGGTCATCAAGGACCGGCTGGGCCGGATTGTCGAAGATGTCGAAAATATCCAGTCGCCGCAGCCGGGTCGGAAACTGACGCTGAGCATCGACCGGCGTTTGCAGTACCAGTCCTATCGCGCACTCAAGGCAGCGGTTATGGAACATAACGCCAAAGCTGGCTCAGCGGTGATCGTTGATGTTAAGACTGGGGAAATTCTGGCAATGGTCGATCAACCTGCAGGCAATCCCAACAATCGTGCGGATCTCAAGAGCGATCTGTTGCGTAACCGGGCCGTCACGGATGCTTACGAACCCGGGTCGACTGTGAAGCCCTTCACTATCGCAATGGCCTTGGAGAGTGGTAAATGGGCCCCGGCTAGTTTGGTTGATACACGAGGCCCATTGCGGATCGGCCGTTACCGGGTGCGTGATGTTCACAACTACGGCACCCTTGACGTCACCCATATCATCAGCAAATCCAGCAATATTGGCACCACCAAAATTGCTTTGTCGCTGCCTGCAGAACGGTTGTGGAAGGTATTTAAGGATATCGGCTTTGGCGCTCTGACCGGGTTGGGTCTGATCGGAGAGCAGCCTGGCGTATTGCGCCACTTCAATAAGTGGGGCGGCGAAATCGGCCATGCTAACCACTCGTTTGGCTATGGTTTTTCAGTCAATATGTTGCAACTGGCCCAGGCCTATACTGTACTGGCGGCAGATGGTGTCCGCCGTCCATTGACCATTCTCAAACGCCAGGAGCCTCTTGATCCCGCCCTTGAACGGCGGGTGTTGTCAGCCAAATAACGCAACAGGTGCGGGGCGATGTTGGAACAGGCGGTGACGGTCAGGGCACCGGCGCTAAAGCCGATGTCCCCGGTTATCGGGTGGCGGGCAAAACCGGCACAGTGCCCATAAGATTGTCAACGGCCGCTATGCCAAAAACCGTTATTTCTCCTTGTTTGCCGGCATGGCCCCAGCCAGCGATCCCCGCCTGGTGATGGTGATTCGTTGATCGACGACCCGAAAGGCGAGGAGCTTACTACGGCGGCACGGTGGCAGCACCGGTGTTTCGGCCATACGGGTGGGGTTTGCAGATCTTGAATACGTCACGCCCGACGATATGCCGACCATGAAATTGCTGGGCAGATCGGTTTGCCGATGAGGCGACAGCCATGAGCGGTATGGCTTCACCTGACGTTGGGCGAATTGCTGGCGGGTTTTGCCGAGACGCCCGTGTCCGTGGCTGATCGAGCCGGTGAAAGGACATTGCTGCTCGATAGCCGGACTGTACATCCAGGCGACGTTTTTTTCGCAGTGCGCGGTGGCCAGCGGCATGGTTTAGAGTTCCTGGAATCAGTGCGGTCTGCTGGGGTGCTGGCAGTGCTCTGGGAACCGCCTTGGGATGGCGTATTGCCAGCTGATGACGCTCGTTATGCTGCTATTGGCTATGTCAGGACTGCGTCAGAAGCTGGTTGGATTGCCAGCCGGTTTTACGGAGAGTTGACCCTCCCGGCGCTTGCCCGTCGTATCGCATCACCGGCACTGATGGCAAAACGTCTTGTGCTCACTTTCTCGCTCAGCGCTCAGCGATGCCGGAACCGGACCTGCGGCATTCTGGGTACCTGGGCAATGGCGGTGTTCATGGCCGGATTGAACTCGCCTTCATTACACACCACTCCAGATACGCTCTGCCGTGCAGCGTTGGCTGGCTGGTTTAGTGGCGGATAGTCGCCGGCACGCAGTGATGGAAGTTTCTTCACACGCCTTGGATCAAGGCCGGGTGAACGGGGTTGATTTCGCAGTTGCAGTACTGACTCAGTTAAGCCGCGACTCATTTGGATTATCACGGGACACTCGATGCCTATGCGGCGGCTAAACGCTCGGCTGTTTGTCGATCATCGGCCGATTGGGCTGTACTGAACGGTGATGATGCAGTTTTGGGCACGGCTGCTCATGAAATGCAAATTCACGGATGCGGGGGCTCATCGTTTATGGTCTTCGCGAGCGTCAACGCTGCCGGAGCGGTTGGATCGAGGGTCTGGGGCGAACATCTGGAATTGACAACGAATGGCTTGCGCTATAAATCCGCTCGCCCTGGGGCAATGGTGAGTTGCAGGCAGGGCTGCTGGGGCGCTTTAACGCCAGCAACCTATTGGCAGCCCTGGCCGTTTTGCTAGCACTGGACATGCCGTTTGATGAAGCACTGATGCGGCTGGCGCGAACAGAAACGGCGCCAGGGCGGATGGAGCGCTTGGGCGGCAAGGCTGGCCAGCCGCTGGTGGTGATCGACTATGCCCATACGCCGCATGCCTTGGAGCAGGTGTTGCGTGCCCTGCGCGAGCATGGCCGTCGAAACCGGCTGTGGTGCGTGTTCGGTTGCGGAGGTGATCGCGACCCCGGTAAGCGGCCATTGATGGGGGCTGTTGCTGAGCGGTTGGCGGATCGGGTGATCGTGACCGACGACAATCCGCGTACTGAGAATGCAATGCATTGTCGAGGATGTTCTGTCTGGGATGGCATCCAGGCGATAACGATGGTAATCTGCGACCGGCGCGCCGCCATTCTTGGTGCGCTACGAAGCTGAAGCGGGTGACATCGTTCTAATTGCTGGCAAAGGGCATGAAGACTATCAAATCATCGGTGTCGAGCGCTTGCCCTTCAGCGACCGGACGGTGGCGCGCGAATTTCTGTTTTCCACTGAGCGCGAGGTTGCGTAAGTGACGGACTTATCGACGCCTTTTGCTTGGAAATGGCCGGACTTTTGAGTGGCGCATGGAGCGCGGAGTAACGTGTCTTTAGCACGGTCAGTACGTGACAGTCGCCGATTACCCTCCGGCGGCGTTGTTTGTCGCGCTGACGGGACTGAATTTCGATGGCCATGATTTCATTCCTGCTCGCGAACAGAGCGCGGGCTTGTGCGGCGCATTGTCAGCCGGCTAATGGTAGCTGATCTGCTGCCCCAGGTACGGGTTGCCGACACCGGCTGGCATTGGGTCAACTAGCTGCAGCATGGCGTTCCCGCTTTAAAGCAACCTTTGATCGCGTTAACCGGAAGTAATGGCAAGACCACGCTCAGGAGATGATTGCCGCCATTCTGCGGGTGCGTGGCCCGGCTTTGGCGACCGAAGGTAACCTTAACAATGACATTGGTGTTCCGCTGACTCTATTGCGTTTGCAAGAAGAGCATGCTTATGCAGTGATTGAAATGGGCGCCAATCATCATGGTGAAATTGCTTACCTGACGAGGTTGGCTGCACGGCCTGATGTGGCAATCATTATCAATGCCGGCCTCGTCATTTGGAAGGCTTTGGCGACGTTGCCGGGTAGCACGTGCAAGGCGTGAGATTTTCAAGGGCTTGATGCGGCTGGCGGAGCGATCATCAACCGGGATGATCCGTATGCTGGATTACTGGATGGATTTGAACGCAGGGCGGCGAGTGGTCGATTTTGGCTGGATCAGCCTGCGGCGGTGAGCGGCCGGATTCTGAATGCAGCGCCACTGCTCTCGTTTTCAACTGACCACAGCGGCTGGAGAGATTGAGGTTCGTCTCCCCGTGCCTGCCGCGCACAACATCCGCAATGCGTTGGCCGCGGCAGCCGCAGCGCTGGTGGTGGGTGCAACGCTGGACGAGGTATGCCAGGGGCTGGAAGGATTACAAGGTGTCAGCGGCCGTTTGCAGCGCTTGCGCGGCCGGCAGGATGGTGTGGTGGTGATTCATGACGCCTACAATGCCAACCCTGCTTCGCTGACAGCAGCGCTGCAGACGGTCAGTGGCGAGCCAGGCCACAAGTGGCTGGTGCTTGGCGATATGCGGGAGCTGGGGCCGTCTGCGGATACATTGCACGCCAAATCCGGGCAAGATGCCCGCACGGCGGGTTTCGAACGATTGTATGCGCTAGGTGAACATAGCCGGGCAGCCGTTGACGCATTTGGCGCGGGCGGGGAACATTTTGCAACGATAGAGACGCTGATTGCCGTGCTGGATCGCGATCTCCAGAACAAGGGCGAAGCGTCAGTGATATTGGTTAAAGGTTCACGGGGGATGCGGATGGAACGGGTAGTAACAGCGTTAGCGGCACCAGAAGGATTTTCTGGTGAACAGGGGGGACATGGCTGATGCTGGTGTTGCTGACCGAGTGGCTGACACAAAATGTGTATACAGGTTTTAATGTTTTCCAATACTTGACCTTACGAGGAATTTTGGGTGTTCTGACGGCGTTGTTTATTTCGCTGATCGTCGGGCCCGCCATGATCCGGCGTTTGAGCCGCTATCAGATTGGCCAGCACATCCGCGAGGATGGTCCCAAGAGCCATTTTTCCAAAGCAGGTACTCCGACTATGGGCGGGGCGCTCATCCTGGTAGCGATTGCCATTGCCACCTTGCTGTGGGCGGACCCGCGCAACCGCTATGTCTGGATTGTGCTGCTCACCACCTTGGCGTTCGGTGCGATTGGCTGGGTGGATGATTATAAGAAGTTGATTCTCCGGAATTCCAAGGGCTTATCAGCGCGTGCCAAGTATTCCTGGCAATCCTGTGCTGGGCTGGCGGCAGCGGCATTACTGTACTTTACTGCCCAAACGCCGGTGGAAACGGATTTAATCGTCCCATTTTTCAAAAGCGTAGCAATTAATCTTAGCTGGCTGTTTATTCCTGTGACGTATTTCGTCATTGTCGGCTCCAGTAACGCTGTCAATCTCACAGACGGATTGGATGGGCTGGCGATTGTGCCTACTACCATGGTTGCCGGAGCACTGGCGGTGTTCTGCTACGCTTCCGGTAACCGGATTTTTGCCGAGTATCTCGGTATTCCAGATGTACCAGGCGTAGGCGAATTAATGGTGTTCTGCGGAGCGCTGGTGGGTGCTGGGTTGGGATTCCTTTGGTTCAATGCCTATCCAGCCCAGGTGTTTATGGGCGATGTTGGCGCACTGGCACTAGGCGCGGCATTGGGGGTCGTTGCTGTGGCAGTACGCCAAGAGCTGGTGCTGTTCGTGATGGGTGGCGTCTTTGTGATGGAAACCGTATCAGTGATCTTGCAGGTGGCTTCTTTTAAGCTGACAGGCCGGCGCATCTTCCGCATGGCTCCATTGCATCATCACTTCGAACTGCAGGGTTGGCCGGAGCCGCGCGTGATTGTCCGTTTCTGGATCATCACCATTGTGCTGGTGCTTTTTGGGCTGGCAACGTTGAAAATTCGTTAAGGCTTTAGCGCTTAAAGTTTATATATGTTGCGACTGGATGGAATGACACTGGTGATTGGGCTCGGCAAAAGCGGCTTGTCGGCTGCGCGGGCGCTGAAAGCGCTGGGCACAGCGTTTGCCGTGATCGATAGCCGTATTAACCCCCCCGGTCTGGCGGCATTCCAGATGGAGTTCTCAGAGGTGCCTTGCTATTTGGGTGGCTTTGATCCAGCGCTGTTTGCGCGTGCTTCGCGATTGATCGTCAGCCCGGGTGTGTCCGTGAAAACGCCGGTTATTGCTGAAGCGGCAGCGCAAGGTATTCCTGTTTGGGGCGATATCGAATTACTAGCGCGCCTGACCAAAGCACCTATCGCTGCCATCACTGGTTCCAATGGCAAGAGCACCGTCACGACTCTGCTGGGATTGATGGCCGGGCAAAGCGGGGTCCCAGCGGCGGTCGGTGGCAATCTCGGGATGCCGGCGCTGGATTTGTGGCTGCAGGCTGATTTATCTGCGTTATACGTGCTGGAGTTGTCCAGCTTTCAATTGGAGACGACGCATAATCTGAATGCACACGTGGCCACAGTATTGAACATTAGCCCGGATCATATGGATCGCTACGACAGCCTGGACGAATACATCGCTGCCAAACGGCGGATTTTCCGGGGTGATGGCGTAATGGTGGTCAATGCCGATGATCCAGCGGTGATGGCGATGGTCGAGCCGGGGCGTGAGGTGCTGCGTTTTACGCTGGGGGAGCCGGGTGAGGGTGCTTTTGGCCTGCGCCGGAAAGGTGGTGAGACGTGGCTGGCCTGCGGTCGCGAACACTGGATTGAGGCGTCAGAGTTGAAGATCAGCGGCGGCCATAATCTGGCGAATGCGCTAGCAGCACTGGCGATGGGTCATGCGCTCGGTTTGAAACGGGAGGGAATGCTAGCCGCGCTGCGAAAATTCACGGGCTTGGCGCATCGTACTGCTCTGGTACGGGAACGTGATGGAGTACGCTGGTTCGACGACTCTAAAGGCACCAATGTTGGTGCAACCATAGCGGCAGTGCGCGGCCTGCCAGGCCAGGTGGTACTGATCGCCGGTGGCGATGGCAAAAATCAAGACTTCATGCCGTTGCGTGCGGCTTTGACCGGCAAAGCGCGGGCGGTGGTGCTGATCGGCCGTGATGCATCATTGATTGCAGCCGCATTGAGCGGCAGCGTCCCGTTACATCCTGCCGCCGATATGGAACAGGCTGTGGTGAAGGCGGGAGAATTGGCACAAGCAGGCGACAGTGTATTGCTTTCGCCTGCTTGTGCCAGTTTCGACATGTTCAGCGGTTATGAAGAGCGCGGTGCGGTGTTCGCTGAGGCGGTCAAGAGGCTCGCGCCATGCTGAATGTCGCTGCATTCTTGTATCGTGATAAAACACCCCAGGCCGGCGAAAGCCGGAGCGCGCTGCCATTTCCCGATCCGTGGGTTCTGATGGCGGCCTTGCTGTTGCTCGCGTTGGGTTTGTTGATGGTCACTTCGGCGTCGATGCCAATTGCTCACCGGGAGACCGGCCAGCCCTTCTATTTCCTGATCCGGCAAGGCGCTTTCGTCTTGATTGGTCTATTCGCTGCAGGCGCGGTCTTTCAGATTCCGCTGGCGCGCTGGCAGCAGGCAAGTCCGCTGTTGTTAATGGTAGCTATTGGATTACTGGTGCTGGTGCTGATACCAGGAATTGGTAAGGAAGTGAATGGCAGTTTACGATGGATTCGCATCGGCCCGATCAATATCCAAGTGTCAGAAATCGCTAAGTTGTTTACATTGATTTATATCGCTGATTATCTGAAACGGCATGGTGCGGAATTACAGACTGCCGATTTCCGGGTTTCAGCGCTGGCGCTTCTGCGGCCTATGGCGGTGTTAGCGGTGTTAGCGGTGTTGTTATTGCTGGAGCCCGATTTTGGCAGCGTGGTGGTATTGATGGCTGCCGCGATGGGTATGGTATTCCTAGCTGGCGTTAATCTCTGGCAATTTGGGACACTGATGATGGGCACCTCAGCAGTGATGGCCGTGTTGCTCTGGTCTTCACCCTATCGGCGGGCACGGCTGATCAGTTTTCTAAATCCTTGGGATGATCCCTTTGCCAGCGGCTTTCAACTCACTCAGTCATTGATTGCGATTGGTCGTGGTGAGCTGTTTGGAGTTGGATTGGGTGAGAGTGTGCAGAAGCTTTTCTATTTGCCTGAAGCCTATACAGACTTCCTGTTTGCGGTATTGGCCGAGGAACTGGGGCTCGTGGGTATTTTAACCATCATCGCCTTATTTATAACGCTGGTCTGGCGAGCATTTCATATCGGCCAGCGAGCCGAGCGGCTGGGTAAGACATTTTCTGCTTGGCTCGCCTATGGAGTCGGTTTGTGGCTTGGCATCCAGTCATTGTTCAACATGGGTGTCAATATGGGTGTGTTGCCGACCAAAGGCTTGACCCTGCCCTTAATGAGCTATGGCGGCAGTAGTGTCGTGGTGATGTGCATGGCACTGGCGCTATTGTTACGGGTTGATGTGGAAACCCGGGCAAACAAGGTGCGTAAGGAATGAGCAAGCAACGCTCAGTCTTGATCATGGCGGGCGGCACGGGCGGTCATGTGTTCCCGGCACTGGCGGTGGCTGAGCGGCTGCACGCGCATGGCACGGCAGTCACTTGGATGGGTACCCGGCGTGGTCTAGAGGCGGTCTTGGTGCCGAAGGCGGGTATTCCCATGGAATGGATCGGAGTGACAGGTCTACGTGGCAAGGGTTTGCATCAACGCTTGTTAATGCCAATTATGCTCGGACGGGCGTTGTGGCAGGCTGGCGCGATCCTGCGCCGTCTGCGGCCTGCTGTGGTATTGGGTATGGGCGGATTTGCCAGCGGTCCTGGCGGATTGATGGCCCGTTTACTGGGAATTCCGCTGATAGTGCATGAACAGAACGCGATCGCCGGATTAACCAATCGCTGGCTAGCGCGCGTTGCCGGACAGGTGCTTGAGGCGTTTCCAACCGCATTTCCAGCGGCGCGGCAGGCTGTAACCGTCGGCAATCCAGTGCGGGAAACCATTGCCAGCCTGCCACCCCCAAAAGAGCGGTTCACCCGTCGCCGGGGGAGGCAGCGCCGATTGCTGGTATTAGGTGGCAGCCAAGGTGCGTTGGCGCTGAATCAGCGTGTTCCGCGCGCGCTGGCGCTATTTGAAGAAAGTGAGCGCCCGGAGGTCTGGCATCAGGCTGGAGGCCAGTTGCATGAGGCCGCTGAAGTTGCCTATCGGGAAGCTGGCGTACCGGCGCGATTGACGCCATTTATCGAGGATATGGCTGAGGCTTATGGCTGGGCCGATTTGGTGCTGTGCCGGGCTGGAGCGTTGACGATTGCTGAATTGGCGGCGGCAGGCATCGGCGCAGTCCTCGTGCCGTTTCCATTTGCGGTAGACGACCACCAAACCGCTAATGCCCGGTTTCTAGAACAAGATGGCGCGGCCTGCGTGTGCCAGCAGGCAGAGCTGACAGCGGAGCGTTTGGCAGCAGTGCTTCGAGAGCTTTTAAGCGACCCTGACCGGTTATTGCGCATGGCCGAAGCCGCGCGGCGGCTAGCAAAGATGGATGCCGCCGAACAAGTGGCGTTAGCCTGTTTGGAACAAGTGGACCACTGAGAGACTACTACGTGAAAGCTAACTTCATTGTTGTAGAAACCCGCTGACGCGCAATCGGCTGGCCTCGTGTTCGAGAAGGGGATTCTTTGTAGGTAATACCATGATTTTATAGTGGTATTTTTAATTATGATCTCTAATTGCAATCACAAAAAACAACTGGTTCATGAATAAACCTGCACTGGCTGCCACCAGCCCTGAAGCGTGGCGCGATATGCGCCGGATTCGCCATTTACATTTTGTCGGTATTGGCGGAGCCGGTATGAGTGGTATCGCTGAAGTATTGCTAAATTTGGGCTACAGCGTGTCTGGTTCTGATCTACGCACGAGTGCAGTGACCGCTCGCTTGGTGCAGTTAGGCGTCATCATTCGCTCGGGTCATGCCGCTGAAAATATCGCCGGTTGCGATGCCGTAGTGATCTCCAGCGCTGTGGCCGAAGACAACCCAGAGGTGGCAGCGGCGCGAGCGGCCCGGATTCCTGTGGTGCCTCGTGCTGAGATGCTGGCGGAACTGATGCGCTTTCGCTATGGCATCGCTGTTGCCGGCACGCACGGCAAGACGACGACGACCAGCCTGATTGCCAGCTTATTGGCTGAAGGTGGTTTAGACCCGACCTTTGTCATCGGAGGCCGGTTGAACAGTGCCGGAGCCAATGCCCGCTTGGGGGCTGGCCGTGTTCTGGTCGCCGAGGCTGACGAGAGCGATGCTTCGTTCCTGTTTCTGCAACCAATGCTGGCGGTGGTTACCAACATTGATGCAGATCATCTGCCCACCTATGGTGGCGACTTTGAGAGACTGCGCGAGACGTTCATCGAATTCCTCCACCATCTGCCATTCTACGGACTGGCCGTATTATGCGCTGACGATCCGCAGGTACGGGCGATTTTGCCCTTGTTGAGCCGGCCGGTCTTAAGCTACGGCTTTGACGAAGATTGTGATGTGCGGGCAAGCGACATCGTACGGGATGGTCTACGCACCCGCTTTCTGGTCCGCTTGCCGCACCTTGCGGTGCCATTGCCTATCACGTTGAACCTGCCAGGGCGGCACAGTGTGCTGAATGCGTTGGCAGCCATTGCGGTCGCGCACGAACTGGGAGTGCCGGAAACAGCGATTTGCCGGGCGCTGATGAATTTTCAAGGTATTGACCGGCGATTCCAGCAGCACGGTGAGCTGATTCTGCCTGGCGGTGGCCATGCAACCATGATGGATGATTATGGCCACCATCCCCGGGAGATCCAGGCGGTATTGGAGGCTGTCCGTGGCGCTTGGCCAGAACGGCGGCTCGTGCTGGCTTTTCAACCACACCGCTTTACCCGCACCCGTGATTTATTCGACGATTTCGCTCAGGTGCTCTCCGAAGTGGACACACTGATTCTGCTAGACGTCTATCCGGCGGGAGAAAAACCTATCGCCGGCGCTGACGGACGTAGTTTGAGCCGGGCAATTCGCACCCGAGGCAAGGTTGATCCGGTATTTGTGGAACAAACTGCCGATTTGCCAACCGTGTTACCGGATCTATTGGGCGACGGTGATTTGCTGTTAATGATGGGCGCTGGTGATATCGGGGCAATGGCGGCGCAATTGGGTCGCGAAGGTTTGCCCATGGTCTCTCATCCCTAATTGCCAATTTCTATCTGATGGAGGAGAGATGCATGCGACAGATACAACAGCGCACAGCGGCACATCCGGCTGAATTTGGCAAAGTGGCTGTTTTGATGGGTGGCTGGTCGGCGGAACGGGACATTTCACTGAAAAGCGGCAGAGCGGTGCTAGAAGCTTTGCGGGCACGCGGTGTAGATGCGCACGGTATCGATGCTGACCGGCAGGTTTCCCAGGTGCTGGCCAATGGTGGATTTGACCGGGTATTCATCGCCCTGCATGGGCGCGGTGGCGAGGATGGAGTGATCCAAGGTGCGCTGGAACTCCAGAATCTCCCTTATACCGGTAGTGGGGTACTGGCTTCGGCGTTGGGTATGGACAAGCTGCGCACCAAGCAAGTCTGGCAAGGCGTAGGTTTGCCAACGCCCCCCTGGCGGCTGGTAGCGAGTTCTGCAGAACTCGCTGCGGCCGCTGATGATCTTGGTCTGCCGCTGGCGGTCAAGCCGTCCCGCGAGGGCTCTAGTATTGGTATCAGCCGGATCAACGAGCCAGGACAGTGCCAGGCCGCTTGGGAAAGAGCCACTGCTTGTCATTCACCTGTGCTGGTAGAGCCCTGGATTCAGGGTCACGAGTATACCGGTGCTTGGTTGCAAGGTGAGACGCTGCCGTTGATCCGGTTGGAGACACCTCGGGAATTTTATGATTACCAAGCTAAGTATCATGCAAATGATACTTGCTACCGCTGTCCCTGTGGATTGCCCAAGGCGCGGGAAGCCGAATTGCAAGATTTGGTGCACCAAGCCTTTATCGCTGTAGATGGCGCAGGCTGGGGCCGGGTGGATCTGATGGTCGATGATCATGATCAACCCTGGTTGCTGGAAGTCAACACGGTGCCCGGTATGACCGATCATAGCCTTGTACCGATGGCAGCCCGGGCGGCGGGCCTGAGTTTTGAAAATCTGGTCTGGCGCATTCTAGAAACCAGTTTGACGTTGCCGGAATAAAGGGACACAGAATGCAGTTCGCAAAAAAACGGCGTCGCCGGGGCGCGACAGTGCTTAAGCGCCAACCGGTCGATGTGCCGGGACACTGGAAGGCGATCTGGGGGACATTATTACGTTGGCTGGGAGTGGTGCTGGTTTTGGCAGGAGTCGGTTACGGTTTGTGGATTGGTGCAGAGAAATTGCGTGATCCTAATGCCTTTCCGTTACGTCATGTTCGCATTGAAGGCGAGTTGCGTAACTTAGCCGAAGGGGATTTGCAACCGGTTGCTGCTGAAGTTTTGGGGCAGAACTTTTTCATGGCTGACTTGGATGCGTTGCGTACAGCACTGGCGGACAATCCCTGGGTTGAGAAGATCATTGTTCGTCGCGGGTGGCCGGATGTAGTGGAAATTGAACTGCGCGAGCGGGTCGCCTTCGGTTATTGGGGTGACGGTGAAATGGTGGATGTGAATGGCTTACGGTTTAAGCCGCTTGTCTTACGCCAACCTGGTCCCTGGCCGCGCTTATCGGGTCCTAGCGGCCATGAAACGGCGCTGATCAAGACATATGGGGACGTTCGCGCCCTGTTTGAGCCCGTGGGATTGCGGTTGGCGAAATTGCGGCAGGATGAACGGCGGGCCTGGTGGCTGACCTTTGACAATGGCTTGGAGGTTTATGTCGGACGTGAGCAGTTCGAACAACGGCTACAGCGCTTGGTGCAACTTTATCCGCGAATCCTGTCTGCCCAGATCGGCCGGATTGCGGTCGTCGATTTGCGTTATGGCAATGGCTTCGCTGTGCGGTGGAAGACGGCGGAACCGCCAATTCCGATCGCAGGCTAGGCCGTTGTAAAAAATGGAGCGGTTATGTCCAAAAAAGAAGATAAGGGCCTGATTGTCGGGCTGGATATCGGCACCTCGAAAGTCGTTGTAATCGTCGGCGAGGTCAATGTGAACGGCGCCATTGAAGTTGTTGGTATCGGCAGCCATCCCTCGCGAGGTTTGAAGAAGGGAGTTGTGGTCAATATCGAATCGACGGTCCAGTCGATCCAACATGCGATAGACGAAGCCGAACACATGGCGGGTTGCCGGATTCACTCCGCTTATACCGGCATTTCTGGCAGCCATATTCGCGGGCTTAATTCGCATGGTGTCACCGCTATCAAGAATCAGGAGGTTACTCCGGGAGATGTGGAACGGGTGATTGAAGCGGCGCGAGTGGTGGCAATTCCGGCAGACCAGAAGATCCTGCATATCATGCCCCAGGAATTTATCATTGATAATCAAGAAGGCATCCAGGATCCGGTTGGCATGTCCGGTGTGCGGCTGGAGGCGCGGGTGCATATCGTCACCGGCGCTGTCAGCGCTGCTCAGAACATCGTGAAGTGTGTGCAACGCTGTGGATTGGAAGTCGATGACATTATCTTGCAGCAACTGGCTTCTAGCCGGGCGGTGTTGAATCCGGATGAAAAAGAGCTGGGCGTTTGTCTGCTTGATCTCGGTGGCGGCACCAGTGATTTAGCCGTGTTCACTCATGGTGCGATCAGCCACACTTCTGTTATTCCCATCGCGGGCGATCAGGTAACCAACGATATCGCCGTCGCCTTTCGCACCCCCACCCAGTCGGCTGAAGAAATCAAGATCAAACATGCTTGTTGCCTCAAACATCTGACGGGATCGGATGAGCGGATTGATGTAGCCAGTGTCGGTGACCGGGCTGCCCGGTCATTTTCCCGTTATGACTTAGCTGAGGTAGTGGAGCCGCGTTATGCGGAGTTTTTTGAGTTTGCCCAAAAAGAATTACAGCGCAGCGGTTTCGAAAACCTGATGGCAGCAGGCATGGTATTAACCGGTGGTAGCGCCAAGATGGAGGGTGTTGTGGAGCTGGCTGAGGACGTGTTTCACATGCCAGTGCGTTTGGGTTTACCGCATGATGTAACGGGTATGGAGGACTTGGTGCGGAATCCGGTTTACTCCACAGCAGTGGGGTTGTTGCTGTTTGGTAACGAAAACCAGCCACTCAGAATGGGGCCGGTATCGAGAGTAGGCCGTAAAGATTTGTGGACGCGGATGAAAGGCTGGTTTCAGGGGAATTTTTAGCGGTTGAGTCGATGAGCGTTTGGGTTGATGGCCACTGATTGAGGAGAGACAGTTATGTTTGAGTTGGTAGATAGTCAATCAAAGAGTGAAGTGATCAAAGTCATTGGCGTCGGCGGCGGCGGCAGCAATGCAGTACAGCACATGCTAGGTGCCAATATTGAGGGGGTGGAATTTATCTGCGCCAATACGGATGCACAGGCGCTGAAGATTTCCTCGGTACCCGTCACTTTGCAGATTGGGAGCAATATCACCAAAGGGTTAGGGGCTGGGGCTAATCCCGAAGTAGGCCGGCAGTCGGCGCAGGAGGATTGCGAACGCATCAAGGAAATTTTGCAAGGTGCGGATATGGTGTTTATCACTGCAGGCATGGGGGGTGGCACCGGCACTGGCGCGGCGCCGGTTGTGGCGGAATTGGCCAGAGAAATGGGCATCCTGACGGTGGCGGTGGTGACCAAACCATTTCCTTTTGAGGGCCGCAAGCGAATGGAAGTTGCGGTGCGTGGGATTGCCGAACTGAGCAAAGCTGTTGATTCCTTGATTATCATTCCCAACGAGAAATTGCTGACGGTATTGGGCAAGGCAGCCAGTCTGTTGGATGCCTTCAAGGCCGCCAATGACGTTCTATTGGGCGCAGTGCAAGGTATTGCGGAACTGATCACCAATCCTGGCCTGATCAATGTGGATTTCGCTGACGTGCGTACCGTGATGTCAGAAATGGGTATGGCCATGATGGGTACAGGCCGGGCAGTGGGTGATGGCCGTGCCCGCGAAGCGGCTGAAGCGGCGATTGCTAGTCCGTTGTTAGAGAATGTGAACCTTTCAGGTGCCAAAGGGTTACTGGTTAGTATCACCGGTGGCATGGATATGACCATTGGTGAATTCGAGGAAGTTGGAAACACGATCAAGGATCTGGCGTCTGACGATGCCAATGTGGTCGTCGGCACAACGATTGATCATGAGATGCAAAATGAGTTGCGGGTGACCATCGTCGCCACCGGCATCGGTCAAGGTGCTCCAGCAGCCGCTAAATCAGCCAGCGGGCGCGACCGGGATAAGATTCCTGCTATCAATCTGGTGCGGGGCGATCCGGATTCACACTCCCGCTTCGGTGCACAGCGCTCGCCAGTGCGCCGGCCGGTGGGTGATGAGTTGAGCGAGCAACGAAACAACAGTGATGCTGACCTGGAGTATTTGGATATTCCAGCATTTCTACGCCGCCAGGCTGAGTAAACTGTATCTCTCAGGTTTACGGTCATTCCTCATCTACTCCAAGCCCTTTCCCAAGGAGGAGAGGGCATATAGGGATATAAGATTTTCGTAAGTAAGCAACAAATTCCGTTGCGAAAGAGAAACAAAAGTTGCCGTATCACCACGTAGTGTGGTAGATTCGTTGCAGTGCATGAAGATACAGCGGCAGCGAGCCA
>JACKNF010000028.1 GCA_024234995.1 Gammaproteobacteria bacterium | reverse complement strand
GGAATTACCCTTTCCTTATATTTGGAAAAAGATGCTATGCACATTGAAGCGATTCATCTAAAAAACTTTAAAGTATTTCGGGATGTGCATATCCGTGAAATTCCTAAACTTTCGGTGATTGTAGGTGCGAACGGCAGCGGCAAGAGCACGTTCTTCGAAGTATTTGGATTTTTACGGGACTGCCTGTCAGGCAACGTGCGGCAAGCGCTGGATGGACGGGGACGTTTCAGGGAAGTTGTCAGCCGGGGCTATGAAGCAGAAAGTATTCTCATCGAAATTCAATACCGGATGCTCATTGCACAAGCCAGCCGTCTCGTCACGTATTCCGTAGAAATTGGTGAGGAGCAAGGGCGGCCCATCGTACGGCGCGAACGGCTCCGTTACAAAAGAAGCGCCTACGGAGCGCCCTTTCATTTTCTCAATTTCCAGAACGGTAGCGGCTATGCCATTACCAATGAAGAAGACTTCAATAAGCCCGATGAAGAGCTGAAACGGGAATCCCAAACGCTCGATTCACCCGATATTCTCGCTATCAAGGGACTCGGCCAGTTTCAACGTTTCAAAGCCGCCAATGCCTTTCGACAACTAATTGAATCCTGGCATGTCTCTGACTTTCACATCGATGCTGCGCGAGGTCGCAAGGAAGTCACCGGTTATGTAGAGCATCTCTCGGTATCGGGCGATAACCTGCCTCGGGTTGCCCAATACTTGTATGAAAATCATCGAGACGCCTTCCAGGAAATTCTGGCGCGAATGCAAGCGCGTGTGCCAGGTGTCAACACAGTTCTACCGGAACTCACCCCGGACGGTTATCTGTTACTGCGCTTTCAGGATGGCTCCTTCAAAACACCGTTTCTAGATCGATATGTCTCTGATGGAACCATAAAAATGTTCGCCTATCTGGTACTGCTCCATGATCCGAAGCCTCATCCTCTGTTATGCATCGAGGAACCGGAAAATCAACTCTATCCTCAGTTGATGGCGGAGTTGGCCGAAGAGTTTCGCCTGTATGCCCAGCGAGGAGGACAGGTCATGATTTCGACCCACTCGCCCGATTTTCTCAATGCGGCAGAGCTGGATGAAGTCTTCTGGCTCGTCAAGCGGGAGGGCTTTACCCAAGTACGTCGTGCCAAGGATGATCCACAGATCGCCGCCTACATGGCGGATGGCGACAAAATGGGGCTTTTGTGGAAACAAGGCTTTTTCGCGGGCGCCGATCCTCAACAATGAGTGAATGGGTCTTTTTCCTGGAGGAAGCATCAGCGCGTGCGATGCTGGAAGGGCTGTTGCCCAGGATAGCGCCCCAGTGCGTGGATGTTCGCTACATCGTGTTTGACGGGAAGCAGGACATGGAGAAACAGTTGGTCCGGCGAATGCGCGACTATCGCAACAGAGGCGCTCGCTTTTTCGTCATTCGCGACCAGGATTCTGGCGACTGCCTGGCTATCAAAGAGCGACTTCAGCAGTTTTGCGCCGATGCAGGACGCCCCAACACCATCGTGCGCATCGTCTGCCGCGAACTGGAAAGTTTTTACCTGGCTGATCTTGCGGCTGTCGAGTACGGGCTTGGAATAGCAGGGATTGCCAAGCGTCAGAAAAACCAGAAATTTCGGACTCCAGATCGGCTGGGTTCTCCCTCACAGGAATTAATTGCCTTGACCAAGGGGCGTTATCAAAAGATCGGCGGCTCGCGCGCTATTGCACCTCATCTTGACATCAATAATACCCGTTCCCATAGCTTCAAAATGCTGGTTGAAGCCATACAAAGCATGGCTTTTGAAGAGCAATCAATCACTAGCAACTAGGAGAAATACATGGTTCTTCTTTTTCGCCCCGATAACTATCGAAAGCACGTGCTGCCAGGATGTTCCGTCAGATTTTCATGCCTATCAGCAGGGTTTTCAAATCATTCTGGTGATAGTAAAGATAGCGGGGTTACGGCGAAGGATAGGTCAGGCAGCAAATGCACCGCCCGCACCCGCTGCGCCGGTCAAGTAAACCCTCACCGCTTCATCGGGCGGGAGAACCAGGAAATTTTACAGGACTCACCCAAAACCGCCTGCTTTGCAGGCGGTTTTTTGCTTCTCATTGGCAGTATCAGCCTGGCAGGCCAATCCACGGCTACTCCAGCCAAGTTTTAGCATTGATATCAAAAGGATTTTTCTGGCGAAATGTACCAACGCTCATCGCGACCGATAGCAAAATGATCGCATTAATAAAAACGGGGACCACAACGAATGCGAATCCTAGTTCGTGAACGGCCTCACCACCAATGATCGCTGTGATTGCCGTGGCGCCGCCTGGCGGATGCATGCAACGAAGCAGGTGCATGAGGATCATGGCTGCCGGTATAGCAATGGCAGATGCCAGTAGCGCATTCGGTATTAACTTAAAACAACTGACCCCAATGATGGCAGAGACGATATGACCGCCAACCAGGTTCCATGGTTGCGATACCGGACTATGTGGAAAACCAAACAGCAACATAGCCGATGCGCCAGTGGATGCCAGAATAACCGGCAATTGCTCCGTCTCTAAAATCATAAAGGAGAAGAATGAAGCCAAAAGCGTGCCCGCAAACGCACCTATTATCGAGGCAGCAAATTCAATAGGGTTCATTTTTTCCATACGGCACACCCGCTAATGATCATAATCCAAGCAGGCTCCTATTTGACGGCACGCCCTAGAATTCCACAAAACTCTCGCGAACCTTTCCATCCGCATCGCGCACCAAGCAATCCATCATCGCTCCGCTCTCTTCCTCCACCAACTCTACGATCAGCGGCATTTGCCCCAGAGCATGCGTAGCGCAGGATAGGCAAGGATCATAGGCTCGCACTGCAACTTCGATCTGGTTCAACAGCGGTTCGGTCAGTTCCTTGCCATCCAGATAGTTTTCTGCCACTTGGCGAATCGATTCGTTCATCGCCTGGTTGTTATTCGTAGTGGACACAATCAGGTTGGCCTTCTCGATCAGCCCATCCTCATCAATCCGGTAATGGTGAAACAACGTGCCACGCGGCGCCTCAATGACACCGATACCTTCGCGGGTCATCTCGCCGCGTGTCACCAATTCATCGCCGAAAATGTCCGGGTCAAGCAACAATTCCCGGATTGCCTCAGTGGCATACAGCAACTCGATCATCCGCGCCCAGTGGTAAGCGAGCGTCGCATGAATCGGCTGGCCGTTGTTCAGCGCCATGAATTCGCGGCGCTCCTCTTCAGCCACCGGCGTTGGAATAAAATCACAATTGTTAATGCGCGCCAGAGGTCCTACGCGATACCAGCCTTTCTCCGGCCCCAGGGAGTTAATAAAGGGAAACTTCATATAACTCCATGATTTGACTTGCTCACGAATGACTTGCGAATAGCGCCGGTAATCGAGATGGTCGAACAAAAGATCACCTTGGTCATTTTTGACCCGCAACCCGCCATGATAGAGATCTAACGCCCCGTCAGCACGCACCAGGCTAAGATAATTGGATTGGATCGCGGCAAAGCGGGTGAAATAACCAGGGCTTGCTTCATAGGCTTTTTTCATCAACTTGAGGATGTTACGTCCCCATTGCGTCATCAATTCAAGATCGGTCAGCAGGTAGTTGCGCTCCCGCAAGGTCAGCGCCTTGTTGACCCCGCCGGGGACCGTGCCGGTGCCATGCACGCGCTTGCCAGCAGTAATGCGAATGACCTCTTGACCGTACTTGCGCAGCCGCACCCCTTGGCGGGCAATGTCAGGATAATCCGCCATCACCCCGCCGATATTGCGCTGGGCAACGGGATTATCAAAGTCAAACAGGAAATCCGGCGAGGCTAGATGGAAGAAATGCACGGCGTGCGACTGTAGCGTCTGGCCGTAGTGCATCAGCCGGCGGATTTTCTCGGCGGCTGGCGGAAGCTGCTCCACTCCAATCAGTTGATCAACGGCTTTGGCTGCCGCTAGATTATGGCTAACCGGGCAGATGCCGCACAATCGCTGCACAGCGACCGGCACCTCCCAGTAAGGCCGGCCCTGGATGAATTTTTCAAAGCCACGAAATTCAACGATATGCAACCGTGCTTGGCGGATATGATGGTTCCGGTCCGCCAGCAATGTGACCTTGCCATGTCCTTCAACCCGGCTTAGCGGATCGATGGCGACTCGGCAGAGCTGTTCAGGATGGGCCGCCGTTTCTAATTCGCTCATGACACGCCCTCGCTTAATCGTAGTGAATCTGTCTATAAGACAGTGCAATCGCCTGTCCGGACAGCAATTCGTTGATAAAGGTCCAGATCGTATCCGCTGATGGCGGGCAACCGGGCAAAGAGTAGTCGATTTTCACCACCTCGTGGATCGGATGCACTTTGTTAAGCAGTAGCGGAATTTCCGGATCGCTGGGAATCTGCGCGTTGACCAGGCCCATCCCGCGCACGTAGGATTCTTCCAGGCATTCCTTGAGGTCGTATTGATTCCGCATCGCCGGAACGCCCCCGTTCAGCGCACAGGCGCCGATTGCCACCAGAATCTTGCAGCGCGCCCGGAACTCTATCAATGTGTGGACATTTTCAGCGTTGCACACCCCGCCTTCGACCAGGCCGACATCGCACTCACCGAGTTCCTTGATATCGGTCAGCGGGCTGCGATCCAGTTCCACGCGCTCGGCCAGATCGAACAACCGCTCGTCAAGATCGAGTAGCGACATGTGGCAGCCGAAACAACCGGCCAGCGAACAGGTAGCAATTTTCAGTCTGGGTTCAATCATGGCGGCGTCCTCCCTGACTGTCCGGCAACTGCGCTACATCGCCAACCACATTGATCGGCTTACGGTCGTACAAACGCTGTCCAATTGGGATGTCGTAACCCCGGTGTTTGGTCAGGATCGAACCGGTTGGGCAAACCTGCGCTGCCTTGTCGTGAAGGCTGAAACCGGTCGCGCCCAGTTGACCGGACGGCGTGTTGACCACCAGATGCGCCTGGATACCGCGCCCCTCCACCGCAAAGATATTTTTGCCATCCACGTCGCGGCTGGCCCGCACACAGAGCTCACACATAATGCAACGGTTGAAGTCGATCACTGCATCCGGATGGGAGGCATCGACCGGCCGGCGCGGGTAAAAGTGCTTGAAGTGCGGCGCCAGCATCCCAACGTAGTAGGCCACCGCTTGCAACTGACAAGCCCCGCTTTTCTCACAAGCCGGGCAGACGTGGTTGCCTTCGACAAACAGCATTTGCAGAATGCCCCGGCGGATTTCCCGCAATTCTTCGGTTTCACTCTGGACGGTTTGCCCGCCGGCGGCCGGCGTCGTACAGGCCGCTTGCATTCGATTATTGACCTTGACCAGACAGACCCGGCAACTACCGTGCGGGGTGAATTCCGGGTTAAAGCACAGATGTGGAATGTAGACGCCAGCCTCTAGCGCCGCCTGCATGACCGTCTGGCCTTCTTGGAATGGAATCTGCTGCCCATCCAGAGTGAAACTTGGTTCGCCGCTCATGGCATTGCTCCTACCAGCAAATCCTCCTCGTTTAGATACGCGCCTGGATCGCTGCGTCCGGTCAACTGCCGGGCTTCTTCAAGGGCTGCATTCAGATCGAAAGCAGGTTCATAAGCCGTGGAGCGCAGCCGCCGTTCGTAGGCTTCCGGGAACTGATCAAGACTATCCAGCACCGGATTGGGCGCGGTCTGGCCCAGCCCGCAATGACAACCCGCCTGCATGATCCGTCCCAGCTTACACATCTCTTCCAAATCGTACCGCGTACCGTGTCCGGTATGGACTTTATCTATCAAATCACGCATCAACGAGGTGCCGACCCGGCAGGGCGTACAGAATCCGCAGCTCTCGTGGACGAAGAAATGAGCAAAATTGCGCACGCCATCCAAAATGTCGCGTTTCTGGTCGAACACCATGAAGGACCCGCCGGTCGCCAGGTCTTCGAAGCAGATGCGCCGGCCGAACTGCTGAGCGGAAATCATGTGCCCGGCAGGACCTGCCATCTGAATGCCCTGGGCATCATGCGCACCACAATCCTCCAATACCTGGTGGACGGTAATGCCAAACGGATATTCGTAGATACCGGGCCGCTCGCAGTCACCGCTGACACTCAGCAGTTTGGTACCCTTGGATTGGGCGGTGCCGCGGCTGGCGAACCAGTCACCGCCTTCCACAGCAATTTTCGCCGCCGCGGCAAACGTTTCGACGTTGTTGACCACCGTTGGCTTGTTTAGGTAACCGTGGGTTGTCGGGAAAGGCGGGCGAATGCGCGGTACTCCGTGCTTGCCTTCCAGCGACTCGATTAGCGCCGATTCTTCACCGCAAACATAGGCGCCGGCGCCAAGATGGATTTCAATGTCAAAGTTAAATGAGGCGTCACCAAGAATTGCCTCACCGAGCAAACCGGCCTCGCGGCGGCGCTGCAAAATCGCTTTGAGCGGGTTCAACATGTAGCGATACTCGCCGCGCAGATAGACGAACCCGTGTTGAGCACCGATAACCCGGCCGCACAAGGTCATGCCTTCGAACACCAGATCAGCGAAATCCTGCATCAGCACCCGGTCCTTGAAAGTGCCTGGTTCGCCTTCATCGGCATTGCAAACTACATATTTTACGTTGCCAGGGGCGTTGCGGCAGGAAATCCACTTGGCGGCTGACCCGAAACCGGCCCCGCCTTGGCCACGTAAACCGGATTTGACCATTTCTTCCATTATCGCTTCTGGACCACGCTTCAACCCTGCCCGTAAGGCAGAACCGTCGGCGAAATGCCGGCCCAGCAAAATATCAGCCCGGCGAAGGTTGCTGTACACCTCGAACAGCTCACGTGGCCATTCCGCCAGCGGGATGCGGCTTTCGATCAGATTGGCGATGCCATCCAGGCGCGATGGATTCAAGCGGGTCAGCGTATAACCATTGACCAGCGCGGCTGGCCCTTGATCGCACATTCCGGTGCAAGACGTCGTGCCAACCGTGACTAATCCATCGGCCCGGGTTTCGCCGATGCTGACTTTCAGCCGGCTGCAGAGATAATGCAATAACTCGCGGTTACCCAGCATCCGGTCGGTGATATTGTCGCTGAACAGGATGTCATAGCGACCGCGCGGCGTGGTATAGAGAAAGGAATAGAATTCGGCGACGCTGCGTACCTTATTGGGTGAAATGCTGAGTTCTTCAGCCACTCGCTCCAGGGTTTCAGGTGACAACCAAGTCAAACGGTCTTGCACGTCGCGCAGAATTTGCAGCAACCGGGTCGGCATGCCGCCGTGATGCTGGACGATGTCGCGGATCGTTTCAGTCAGCATACTGGATTCCGCCATGACCACCTCCATCGCTTGTCCGCCGATCCGCCGGCGTTCGTGTGCGGATGGCGTGTGATTTTACCGGGCAGGTTGGTGCAGCCTTAGTATTGCTAAGGATAACGCAGCCGCTGCTTAAAAGCCCTTTTTCATCAGTATCAGAGCGATAAAAACCGTCCCATCTTTATGGCGAGCTCTTTAATCAAAAATCTTCCCTGGATTCAGGATTCCATTCGGGTCAAATGCCTGTTTGATAGCGCGCAGGTAACTGATTTCAGTTTCATCACGAGTGTAATGCAGGTAGGGTTTTTTGAGCAGGCCGACCCCGTGTTCAGCAGAAATGCTGCCGCCATGCTGTTGCAGTGCCGTAAATAGATGCTCGCTGACACCCCCGCATTTTTTGGCAAATGCTGCCGGATCCAAATCCGCTGGCTTGAGAATATTAATATGCAGGTTGCCATCGCCAATGTGGCCATACCAGAGCACCTCGAAATCCGGGTATTCCCGGGTCAACAAGGTGTCGGCTTCATTGAGAAAAGCCGGTATGCGGGAAATGCGCAGCGCGATATCGTTTTTGTAGGGCTGATAACCTGAAATCGATTCGCTGATATCTTCACGCAGCCGCCATAATTCCTGGGCTTGGGCCTCGCTTTGGCTTATCACGCCATCAGCCAGCCAGCCTTGCCCGGCGCAGTGCTCAAACAGGTTTAACGCAGTGTCAGTGTGCAGTCCGCCGGGATTCTCAAACTCGATCAGCACGTAATAGGGTGTTTCTGTTTCGAAGGGCCGGTGAAGACCTTTGGCCAGGACATGGCACAATGCCCGTTCCGAGAAGAATTCGAAAGCGCTCAATTCCAATTTGTTGCGAACGATATGATACAGCGACATGATACTGTCCAGGCTGGGCATGCCCAACACCATGACAGCCGGTTCACGCAGGGGGCGGGTCAGTTTCAGCGTCGCCTCGACAATAATGCCCAGCGTGCCTTCGCTGCCGATAAACAGATGCCGTAAATCGTAACCGCTGGCGTTCTTGATCAGCCCCCGGTTGAGATAAAGCAGGTCGCCGCGCCCAGTCACCACTTTTAATCCGGTTACCCAGTCGCGCGTCAGGCCATAGCGGATGACCTTGATACCGCCAGCGTTGGTAGCGATATTGCCGCCGATCTGGCTGGAGCCGCGCGAGGCGAAATCGACCGGGTAGTACAGCCCATGATCGCGGGCGAAGTTTTGTAGAATTTCCGTGATCACTCCGGCTTCGCAAGTGACGCTGCGGTCGGTAGGATCGAAGTCGAGAATCCGGTTCATCCGTTCCATCGAGACCACGATTTCCCCTTGACAAGCGACCGCTGCGCCACTGAGTCCAGTGCGTCCGCCCGAGGGAACCAGCGCCAATTGATGGGTGTTGGCGTAACCGACCAAGGCTTGCACCTCTTTGATCGTCCCTGGCAGCACTACGGCGAGCGGGCTGGGCGTGTGCAGGCGTGTCCAGTCACGACCGTAATTCAGGCAGCTCTCAGGATCGGTGCGTATATAAGCAGGGTCGATAAAAGTGTGGAGGCCGCCGAGCAGGGCGGCGGCAGCATTCGAAGCGTGCAAGGTCATCAGTGGTTGGCGCTCCAAGGTGAAAAGCATCAAATTGCCCATTCCGGCCAGAGGGACTTTAAGGATTCTATTCCATGATTCTATCACCGGGGGAATTCTTCGCAGCCATGAACCGGATTCCGTGCCCCAGATTGCCACACTAACTGCGATGCGTGTACCGCCACCCTAGCCGATACCCCAGCAATCCAGCGAGAATCCCAGCATACAGCAGCGGTTCCCGGATATCCGCCTTGACCAGCCATAAGTAATGCAGCACCCCGAGTATCCCAATCACATAGACCAGCCGATGCAAACGCTGCCAGTTCCGGCCCAGCCGTTTGATCATCCCCTTCGTGGACGTCGCTGCCAGCGGCACCAGCAATAAAAAAGCGGCAAAACCGGCAGTAATGTAGGGCCGTTTGGCAATATCGGCGATGATGGCGGACCCATCAAAAAAATGATCGAAAACTAAATAGACACTGAAGTGCAAACAGACATAAAAGAAGGCGAACAGCCCCAACATCCGCCGAAAGCGCTGTAAACCATTCCAGCCGGTCAGCCGTCGCGCCGGCGTCACGGCTAACGTCAGCAGCAGAAAGCGCAGGCTCCAGCTGCCGGTGCGATGTGTCAGCGTCTCCACCGGATTTGCGCCCAATTGATCGCTCCATCCAAGCCAGAACAGCCAAGCCAGCGGCAGCAGGCTGGCGCTGAAAACCAGCGGCTTACCGGCACGTTGCAACAAGCGGGTTTGTTTCGAGGTCATGGTCCGGAAAACAGTGTGAACAGTGATATGGATTGCGACGAAACGCAACTCGTGAATATTGAGCGGGTCACAACCAGGGAGTCTATCACCCGGAGTCCTGTCATGCTGATTCAGAAACCCGCCGATATTCATCCATCGGAAATTACGCCACCGGAATTGTATGCCCGCCGCCGTGAGTTTATAAAAACCGCTGCGGTATTGGGCGCTGCCGCATGGTTGCCGCCCATTCTGCGGGGCCGCATCGCCCAGGCCGCAGACGAGGATCTCAAGCCGACCCCTTATAAGGACATCACTTCCTATAACAACTTCTACGAGTTCGGTACGGGTAAGACCGATCCGGCAGAAAACGCGGGCAGTCTGAAAACCAAGCCTTGGACCGTTGTGGTCGAGGGGCATTGTGAGAAACCGGGCCAGTACGCGCTGGAGGATTTTTTAGCATCGCAACAGCCGGAAGAACGCATCTACCGGCTGCGTTGCGTCGAAGCCTGGTCAATGGTAGTGCCATGGCTGGGTATTCCGCTTAATCAAATCCTGCCTCGTTTCCAGCCGGCCTCTAACGCCAAATATGTCGAATTCACGACCCTGCTCGATCCCAAACAGATGCCGGGCCAGCGCACCCGTATTCTGGACTGGCCGTATGTCGAAGGGCTGCGGATAGACGAGGCCATGCATCCATTGACGCTGCTGGTGACGGGCCTGTATGGCAAGGAATTGCCCAATCAAAATGGTGCGCCGCTACGATTGGCCGTACCGTGGAAATATGGTTTCAAGAGCATTAAATCGATTGTGAAAATCCGCTTCACCGAGCAACAGCCAAGCACCACCTGGAACCGGGAGATTCCCAGCGAATACGGTTTCTACGCCAACGTCAATCCTGAAGTGAGTCATCCACGCTGGAGCCAGAACAAGGAACGGCGCATCGGCGATTTCTTCCGCCGTGACACACAGATGTTCAATGGCTATGCCGAGCAAGTCGCCGGGCTGTATACAGGGATGGATTTGCACAAGAATTTCTAAAAATTCTCACCCTCCTTGCGAGGGTCACACCCTGGATGCCTGGATAGAGGCAGGGGGATCGAAGCACCTTGGAGCAGGGAAAGCTGATGAAGGCCATCGGGCCGTTTTCCGGCCATAGGCAAGCAATCTTGCTGCGTTATTTCGCGGCTACCACGACATAACGCAGTGCGGCCATTCCAGTTTCAATCCAAACTGATTGCATTATTCAATATAACTTTTTGATTTTAAATTTAAATAAAATTTTTTTCTGAATTGGCACGAGGCTTGATAACAGTACAGGCGTAGCCGCCGCGGATCGAAACCTCCCAGGCAAACAGAAGCCGGAAGATCCAGCACGGTACATCCCACACTGTTTTCAACATGCTTAACCACGAAGGAGCCTCTTGTCATGAATAGCAAAACCCTTATCCATTCCGCTCTGGTCAGTGTTTTTGCCCTGGGTCTGGTCACTGCCACCGGTCAGGCCAGCGCTGCTGAAGAAAAAGGCGCTGAAAAGTGCTACGGCATCGTTAAGGCTGGTAAGAATGATTGTCAGACCAGTGCCCACGCTTGCGCTGGCCAAGCCAGCAAGGACGGTCAAGGCGATTCCTGGGTTTACGTCCCCAAGGGCACTTGCGAGAAAATCGTCGGCGGCAGCACGAAGCCGAAGGCCTGAGGAATTCACCATGAGCGCCAAGCTGGCAACGTCCAGGCTTGGCCCAGGTCCGATTCCGGTTCGCGCCGGAATTGGCCTTCGGGCTGAACACTACGACGTTCTTCTGGAAACCCGGCCACCGGTCGGCTGGCTGGAAATCCATAGCGAAAACTACTTTGGAGCCGGTGGCAAGCCGCTGGATTATCTGGAGCGCATTCGCGCCCACTATCCCTTGAGCCTGCATGGCGTCGGCCTGTCTATCGGTTCAACAGATCCATTGAACCACTGGCACTTGACGCAGCTCAAGCGCCTGATCCAGCGCTTCGAACCGGCGCTCGTATCCGAGCATTTGTCGTGGGGTTCGGCGGGCGGGCGCTATCTCAACGATCTGTTGCCGCTGCCCTGCACCGAAGAGGCGCTTTACCATCTCATCGCACGGGTTGCTCAGGTGCAGGATATTCTGGGCCGGCAAATCCTGATCGAGAATATTTCCAGCTATCTGCAATACACCCATTCGACGATCCCTGAATGGGAATTTCTCGCCGAACTCGCCGAACGCGCGGGTTGCGGTGTGCTGCTGGATGTCAACAACATTTATGTCAGCGCCCGCAATCACGGTTTCGACCCTGACACCTACCTTCGGGCAATTCCGCAACGTGCCGTTCAAGAAATCCATCTGGCTGGATTTACGGTAAACCGGTTCGAAGGTGGCGAGATTTTAATCGACACTCACAATCAACCGGTTTGCCCGGCTGTCTGGGCGCTGTATCGCCAAGCGGTGCAACGCTTCGGTCCGCGGCCCACTTTGATCGAATGGGATACCGGCTTGCCGGAATTGGCCGTGCTGGTCAATGAAGCGCAGCAGGCCGATGCCATTCTGGAGGAACGCCATGCTCGCGCTGCATGAGTTACAACAGCGATTCGCCACTGCGGTGCTGGGCGAAGACGATAGCGGCTTTGAACGCGCCATCCACGCGGCGGGCCTGACAGGCGCCCAGCGTTTGCAGGTTTACCGCAATAACACCCGGCTCGGCCTGACCGGTGCGCTCGCAGCAGTTTACCCGGTGGTGCAGCAGTTGGTAGGCGAGGGATTTTTCCATTATGCCGCTGCCCAGTACATCACCCGCTATCCCTCCCGTTCCGGTAATTTGCACGAATTCGGCGGGCCGTTCGCCACCTTCCTCGAAACCTTTGAACCGGCTGCCGGGTTGAGCTACCTCCCCGACGTGGCCCGTTTGGAATGGGCCTATCATGAGGTGTTTCATGCTGCCCATCATGCGCCGCTTGATCTAAGCGCTTTGGCAGCCGTGCCCGCTGAGCGGCAGGGGGAGTTGCGCTTTCAATTGCACCCCGCTGCCCGATTGCTGGAATCATCTTTTCCCATCCTGTGCATCTGGCAGGCCCATCAAAACGTAGACCATGATCATCCACCGGTGAGATTGGATGATGGCGGCATCAAGCTGATGGTATTCCGCCATGAGAATCTCGATATCGAGTTTCAGTCTTTGCCGGATGGGGAGTTCCACCTGCTATATGCCCTGGTTACGGGTTGCAACTTTGCCACAGCCTGCGAGCAGGCGATTTCCGCACAACCCGGTTTCGATTTACCGGCCAGTTTCCGCCGGCATGTTTTGCAAGGCGCTTTGACCGCCTTTTACCTGCCTGATACCTCATCCTCCATTCATGATCATCCATAAAGGAGAACTTCCATGGTAACTGCCACCAATGCCATGCTTCATCCACCACAGCAGCACGCATGGCGGACCAAAATCATCCCTATCCTGGGTAAGGTCAACACGCTGTTTCACAAAGCTGCGGATCTGCTGACACCAATCGCCGATTTTCTGGCGCGCTACTGGGTCGCCGGGGTCTTCTTCAGTTCTGGGCTAACGAAGACAGTCAGCGGCAGCCTCACACTGTTTGGATTCACATTCAAATACCCGGTCAGTCTATTACCGACGGAAAGTACATTCGCCCTGTTTGAATATGAGTATCACGTGCCCGTGCTGCCTCCCATGCTGGCGGCCTATCTAGGCACGGCGGCAGAATTACTGTTACCCGTGTTCCTGTTCCTAGGTCTCGGGACACGCTATGCCGCATTGGCGCTGTTCATTTTCAACATTGTGGCAGTGGTCTCCTACCCAGACTTGATGGCCGCCGGTGTGGCCCAGCATCAGGTATGGGGTCTGCTGTTGTTTATCACGCTTTGCCACGGCCCCGGCAAGCTCTCCCTCGATTATCTGATCAATCGATGGATACGCCGCTGACCGCTATTCCTCTCCAACTTTAGTGAGAATGCCATCGCTATGAACCCTCTGGCCCAAGCTTCCAGCGAAAATGAGGGGACCCGGATGGCACTGCCTGGGTTTCCGGATGATGACGAAATCGAACAGTTGTGGCGCATTGGCCTCTTTTCACCAGACGATGCGCGTGCGTTGCGGAAACTATGGCGGATTTTGCGGGGGCAAACGGATGATTATTTGGACATCGTGCTTGGCATGGTGGCTGCCCACCCCGTCTTGGATGAGGTGCTGAGCGTCTTAGGCGGCGAGAGTCCGGAAGAGATATTTAACAACTCTACAAACCTCCGCCGCCAGTTCCGGCAATGGTTGTTCGAGACCTGCCAGTTTCCTCATGATCCGCCTTGGATTAAGCAATTCTATTCCAAACGGAGGCAAGACTTTCCAGAGCAGCCCTCAGTCTCGGGACGATTACCTAGATTTCGTTACGTCCTAGCGCTAGCCTTTCCTTTGGCGGCCACAGCGCATTCTTTTCTGGCCGCTACAGGAGGAAATCAACAAGATAGTGAACGGATACAGCATGCATTGCTGAAAGCTATCCTTTTACAGATAGATTTACTGAGCATGCTCTACGTCAAGGAAGGATTCTGGTGACGGCAGGAATTGTCCCTGGTTGATGGGAAACCACTACAAGGGACTGCGTGATAGCGGTGATCAGAATACCATTGCCGCTGGTCTGCGGGAGCATTTGGACCCGCTTGGAGGATTGAATGATAAGTCCAGTCCTGAAGAACTTTTTTATCCACAACTGAGGTCATTGAAGATGAAAATTTTACGTATCTTAGGCACAGCCCTGGTATTGGCATTCAGCGCAGCAGCTGTTCATGCGCAGGGATTTAACATGCAAAGTTTTCCGGATGGCTTGGGCAAGCACGAAATGATGTACAAGTTTCTCGTGCCCGAGGGAGTGACTGTCACCAACCAAAAAGGCGAAGTGAAGAAAGGCGGTTCTATCGTGATGGTGCCCGGCTCCAGCATCAAGCTGCTGGAATCCCCCTATGTCAAAGAGATGGCGAAGGATGATGCATTCATGGCCAGCTTCATGAACGCTGACCAGTATTTTGGAATGCCTGCAGAGCAAGTACGAGACTTTGCAGTGATTTCGGTCATGGTCCCCGAAGGCGTGACCGTGGAAGGGAAGAGCGGCAAAACTATTAAGGGCCCCGCAGATCTCGTATTGATGGTTACCAATGGAGGATCGGAAGCCATGCAGGACCCCCACCCCGCCGGGTATTGGGATACTATGGGCTGGGACATGAAGTAACAAATTACCAGACATTGTGACTCGCTAAGGGCCGGTTGGGCACGTGCGCGGCGCCTGCCCAACCGGCTTTGCTATTTGCAGACCATTCAACATGATACTGTATCAGCGCATATCAATGAGGTCGTCATGATGCAGCTTTTCCATATCGGGCGGTTATTTCTAGCTGGTGGCTGGTTATTCTTGAGTTTGTGTTCTCCCGCCTACAGCGCTGACAACCCGGAAACACGTCACGAATGGGCCAAGGCCACGTTTGCTGGCGGTTGTTTCTGGTGCATGGAACCGCCTTTTATTCAATTGCCTGGTGTAATTTCGGTCACTTCCGGCTATACCGGCGGCCACCAGGAAAATCCAACCTATGCACAGGTCTCAGCGGGTGGTACGGGCCACGCCGAAGCGGTCGAGATCGTCTACGATCCCGCCCGGATCAGCTATGCCCAGTTGCTGGATATCTTCTGGCACAACATTGACCCGCTGGATGCAAATGGGCAATTTTGCGACAAAGGCCCGCAATATCGCTCAGCCATTTTCTACCACAGCGACGAACAACGGCGCTTGGCGGAAGAATCCAAACAAATGCTGAAGAACCGTTTCCAGCAACCGGTGGTTACGGCCATTGTCCCTGCGCCGGCTTTCTATCCCGCTGAGGACTATCATCAGCATTACTACCAGAAGAACCCAGTACGCTATAAATACTATCGTTATTCCTGCGGGCGGGATCAACGTCTTGAAGAGCTGTGGGGTGTCTCTCAGTAATTGAGACTATTTCGTGAGCTTCTTTGACTAATCTGCCGCTGATTGATGTTGTTTGAATGAGGATTTCCTTATGAATCAAACGGCTGCACAACCTGTCAATGAGAGGCCCGCTCCACAGCATGACCTCACGTTCCAAGTAACAGACAATGAGGATTCAATCCAGCAAGCCTTGCGCGCTATCGTCGAAGGGACCGCGACCGCTACAGGCACGGAGTTCTTTTATGCCCTAGTGCGGGAACTGGCCCAGGCTCTCAACGTGCGCCATGCGTTTGTGAGCGAACTGCTGGAGAGCGGAATAAAAGTACGTACCCTGGCGTTCTGGTTCGATGGCCAGTTCATCGACAACATCGAATTTGATCTAGACGGCACGCCTTGCGAAAACGTGATTCGCGGTGAAACCGTGTATTACACCCGTAAGGTGTATGAAATGTTTCCCCGGCATCCAGAACTCAAGGATATGGGTATTGAAAGCTATTTCGGGGTGCCGCTGGTGTCTGAATCGAGGAATCAGATGATGGGCCACTTGGCCATCATGCACGACCAGCCAATGATCAAGGAATTCCGGGGCATGGCGTTGCTCAAGATTTTTGCAACCCGCGCCCGGGTGGAACTGGAGCGTAAGCAAGCGGAGCAGGCGCTGCGCAAGAGTGAGGAGCGGTTGGCCAGCATCCTGACCAGCACGATGGACGCCATCATTACCCTCGATACCGAGCGGCGTATCACTCTATTCAACTCCGCTGCCGAAAAAGTCTTTCGCTGCCCTGCGGCACAGATGATTGGCCAGTCTTTTGATCCACTCCTCTCCAAGCGCTTTGGCAATCTGCTCAAAGGCTATTGCCTGGCGGTCCAGCCGGAGGCAGTGAATTCCCAGCAACTCTGGGCGCCTGAAGGGCTGACGGCCCGGCGTTACGATGGCGAGGAATTTCCGGTGGAAGCGACACTTTCACCATTGGAGATCGGTGGCCAGCAGTTCTACACAGTGATCCTGCGCGACATGACCGAACGCTGGCGATCTGAAGAAACACTCCAGCAGCTACAATTGGAAAACCTCTACCTGCAAGAAGAGATCAAGACCCGGCAGACACCGGGCCATATCGTCGGTGGCTCGCTCGCCATGCAAGACGTTTTCGCGCATACCGAGCAGGTGGCGGGCACTGATTCCACTGTGCTGCTGACCGGAGAAACCGGCACCGGCAAGAGCGTCATTGCTCGCAACATTCATGACCTGAGCAACCGGCGCGATAAGCTGTTTGTCAATGTCAACTGTGCGGCCTTACCTGGTGAGCTGGTAGAAAGCGAGTTGTTCGGTCACGAAAAAGGCGCGTTCACTGGGGCGACTGCCCAGCGCAAAGGCCGTTTTGAACTGGCTGACGGTGGCACCCTGTTCCTGGATGAAGCCGGTGAGCTGACTGCCGGTGCGCAGGCTAAGTTATTACGTGTACTGCAAGATCAAGAATTCGAACGGGTCGGCGGCACCCAAACCTTGAAAGTCAATGTCCGGTTGATCGCAGCCACCAACCGGGATTTGGCGCGGATGGTCAAGGAGGGAATCTTTCGCGCCGATCTGTATTACCGGTTGAATGTGTTTCCTATCCGGCTGCCATCCTTGCGTGAACGTCCGGACGATATTCCTCTGCTGGCGCGGCATTTCCTGAACAAATTTGCCAAGAAGATGGGCAAGACGATCCATGATCTTTCCCCCAAGGCGTGTGAACAATTGCTCCGCTACCCTTGGCCCGGCAATATCCGCGAACTGCAAAATGTTATTGAACGCGCCACAATTCTTACACGAGGCTCCTTGCTGGAGATCGGCAATGCGCTGGAAACGCGTTTGGACGATCAGGACATGACGGATATCCCCGGACAAGAGCCGTTCGGTTCCCTAGAAGCGATGGAGCGAGCCTATATTCTCAAGGTATTGGAACGCACCCTCTGGGTGATTGAGGGAACACAAGGTGCGGCAGCGATTCTGGATATCAATCCCAGCACCTTGCGCTCACGGATGCAAAAACTGAATATCCGCAAACCCAAACCGGTGGCCTGAAGATGCCGCTGTACGCGATGCATCCCCCTTCTGTATTTAGCGATCCTGCGGTATATCGCGGGCTTAAAGAGCCTGCAAGACGGTAACAATCTTAATCATTACTATATAATTCATTGTTATTAAAAGTTTTTTTATTAAAAAATCAGAGTGGCACAAGCATTGCTCTTTCAGGTATTGACGATCAATGTCATTCCTAAACCAAATTGAGGAGCCATCCCATGAGCAAGAATCTGACAGCCACTCTGTTCATCCTGACAGCCGGCCTGACACTGAGCGCAACCGCCATTGCAGAGCCTTTCAATCATGGCAGCGGTTTTGTTGACGCTAACAATAATGTCTATTCCTATGTCAGTGCGCCAAATGCTCACAGCATCCAGGATGTCCAGCACTCCGGCGCAACGCCCGCTGTGAGCAGTTTCAACATGTACAGCGTGGTAGAGCGCGCAGGTTACTCAGCCCATAGCAGCACCCGCGCCAGCACGCCGGCCACCGGCATGTTGACCCGTACCGGCAGCGGGTTCAACGACCGCAGCTAAATCCAGCCCTGCCACCATGCACTCCCCTCGCCCCCCTGCGACAGGGGCAAGGGTGAGGGTGAGGGAGGCAGCCCTTGAAGCCATTGAAACCATTGCCCTCACCCCCAGCCTCTTTCCCGCAGGGCGCGGGGTTCTCAGCAGATTGAACGGAGTCAGAAAGTTTCCCAATTGTCTTCCAAATGTGAAGCTTCCAGTGCGGGTTTTTGAGCACGTTTAGGAACCGCCTTGGCTGGAGAAGCCGCCTTGGCTGGAGAAGCCGCCTTGGCTGGAGAAGCCGCCTTGGCCGGGGGTTCTGGTTCTGCGTTCGCCGCTGAGATCAGGGCACCACCGGCTTTGAAAAAGCTCATCAACTGCTGCAAATGGCGGCTCTGCTCACTCATCGAGTGACTGGCCGCCGTGGTCTCTTCCACCAAGGCCGCATTCTGCTGCGTGACCTGATCCAGTTGGATGACCGCCTGATTGACTTGATCGATACCGGATGACTGTTCACGGCTGGCCGCCGCCAGCTCGGCAACGATATCGTTGACTTTCTTTACCGTGGCCACGATCTCCCCCAAGGTCTTGCCGCATTCATCGACCAGATGGCTGCCTTGCTCTACCCTGCCGATGCTGTCTTGGATCAGGGCCTT
>JACKNF010000027.1 GCA_024234995.1 Gammaproteobacteria bacterium | reverse complement strand
ACGGCAGATTAGATCTATGGCCTGAGTCCCGGACTCGGTCAGCATGATCTGCTCGGGAGGCGCTTCGATGCCCGTAGCGGCCAGGCGCCGGGCGAGAAGATGACGCAGTGCCGGGAGACCGAGCGGCGTCGCATAGTCTGCGAGTACCAAAGTGTCGGCCCGTGCCACCGCACGCAACGCCCGGCGCATCCCCGCCTCATACATCCACGAGGCGGGGAGCCAGCCACATCCCGGTTTAAGCACCGGAGCACTTGTCTCAAGTGATTGACGCGAGATCCATAGCGGATCAACCTCTCGGTCAAGCTTGGGGCCGATTTCTGCCAGCGCAAGCGGTGCGGCAGGTCCCGATACATAGAACCCTGATCCTGGACGGGCGCCAATGACTCCTTCTGCTGCCAATCGCTCATAAGCCTCAACGATGGTGGAAACCGAGAGCCGCATGGCCTTCGCCTGCGCACGCACGGAAGGCAGCCGCATCCCCGGCATGTAGGAGCGGGATGCAATCCTCGACCGGATCGTTTCCATGACGGCATCAATCCGCGTTTTGCTTCGCCTCACGGTCGTCATCCTCAATTGTATTGCTCAAGGTTCCATAACAGTTATTTTTAATTGTACTGGATTGTACCTCGGCACGTTAATACTTCCGTGCTCTACTGGAAGACAACTAAAAAGGGGGCGGCGATGAATAAAGACAAAGTGGCAAGCGGGTGGATCAACGGTTTTATTGGGGTGGTGATCTTCGCTGGCTCATTGCCAGCAACACGCGCTGCCGTTATTGATTTCGATCCAGCATTTCTCACATGCACCCGGGCGACCATAGCCGCTTTACTCGGGTTGGCGCTTCTGCTCGTACTTCGTCAGCGCCGCCCGGATCTGAGAGAGGTGCCCTCACTGGCGCTCGTCGCTCTGGGTGTCGTGGCCGGTTTTCCGTTGCTAACTGCGCTGGCCTTGCAGCACGTCTCATCTGCACACTCGATGGTTTTCATAGGGCTTTTGCCGCTTTGCACTGCGATCTTCGGCGCACTCCGTGAGGGTGAGCGCCCCCGCCCGGCGTTCTGGCTGTTCTCAATTCTAGGAAGCTCCTTCGTTGTTGGCTATGCCATTTCGGGTGGCATTGAGGCATCCCTGCAAGGCGATTTACTGATGCTAGCCGCAATTGTTGTGTGTGGTTTGGGTTACACAGAGGGTGCACGCCTCACCCGTAAACTTGGCGGCTGGCAGGTCATCAGCTGGGCGCTGGTTCTATCACTGCCTGTCATGCTCCCGATGGCCTTGCTCACCAAGCCGGCATCGTTAGATCATGCAGGTGTGCCAGCGTGGATCGGGCTCGCCTACGTCTCCCTTTTCAGCATGTTGATCGGCTTCATATTCTGGTACCGCGGCTTAGCACAAGGCGGCATTGCAGCCGTCAGCCAGTTACAGCTGCTCCAACCTTTCTTTGGTCTCGGCCTGGCGGCACTATGGCTTCATGAGACAGTGAGCTGGACAATGTTAATCGTGACGTTTGGCGCCCTGGCCTGTGTCGCAGGGGCAAAAAAATTCGCCGCTTGATCGAAGAACAGTGGCGTGACCAGCTCATCCAGAGCGGAGTGGTCTTGCCCCAGAGCGGGGAGGTGCAGTGCTGAGAGCACTGACCTTTGCATCCATGTGATGGCGGCCCTGTTACAAAGAACAATTGAGATGAGAAGTTTGCTGGCTGAAGCGTGATGTTAAGCGGCGGTCCGGGATCACCGCGATTTGGGAAAACCGCTGATTGACCACCAGAGCTAGTGTCCTTGGCCATAAGGAATGTCCGAAATTCACGATTATCCCCACTACCCGGATACCGCGCCGATGGTGTGAGCCGCTTTCGCATGGCTGTATCCGTATGCGTAATCTTGATATGCTGGATTTGTTCCGCCGCGTAACGGCCGGTAATCGCGTGTTTGTCAGAGGCTACTACTGCCATGTTCGATTCAACCCTGCATTACTTGCATCACATCCATAGCTGTGGGTTCCTTCGGGTCTATCGAATACTCTTGCTCGGGATGACGCTGTTCTTATTATCATCGCCCGGTGTCGCCGAAATTAATACGCCGCCGACGCGGAATCCGATGGTATTGGCTTATCGCGATCATCTTCCGCTGATCCGGATCGCCGTGGAGGAGATCCAGCGCGAGGAGCATCTCAAAGCGGTACTGCTCGGCATCCGGTTCAGGGATCAGGACGTAGTGACGCTGGCGGTCGGCGAATCGATGAGCGGCGTGCCGGCGACCACCGCCATGCATTTTCGGAACGGCGCCGTTGCCATCGCTTATATGGGATCCATCCTGCTGCAATTGGTCGATCAAGGCATCGTTGGTCTTGACGACCCGATTGACCAATGGCTTCCCGAGTTGCCCGATGCCGATCGGGTGACCCTGCGCATGCTGATCAACTCGACATCCGGTTATCCGGAGTATGTGGGTTATAACCGGTTCGAAGACGCCATCTACGCCGATGTGTTTCGCACTTGGTCGCCGGAGGAGTTAATTGCCATCGCCTTCGAACAACCGTTGCAATTCAATCCCGGAACCAGCTGGGGTTATGCGCACACCAACTTCGTTCTGCTGGGCCTAGCTCTGGAACGCGCCACCGGCCAGTCCTTTGACCGGCTCATGCGCGACCGGATCATCCACCCCCTGCGTCTGCGCAACACAGCGAATCCTTCGACCCCGGCGATCCCGGGGCCGGTACTGCATGCCTATACCACGGAACGCGGCCGCTATGAGGAATCCACATTCTGGAATCCCTCCTGGACCCTGGCGCGGGGCGCGATCATGACATCCAGTTTGACTGATGTGCTGACTTCGGCGCGGGCCATCGGAACCGGCGCTTTGTTATCCCCGACGGCCTTTAAGCAAATGCTGGCGCCGGATACCGCCGGGCTCGGGCCGTGGGATCATCAGACTTATTATGGATTCGGGGTCGTGGTCAAACAGGGATGGATTGCGCAAAATCCGCTGTTTCACGGCTATGCCGGCGTTATGGCCTATTTGCCCGAGCGGGAGTTGTCCATCGCAGTATTCAGCACCAAAACCGAGCAGGGCAATCCGGATGTCAATTCCAGCGAAAGTCTGTTCAGACGCATCACCCAGATTCTGACGCCAGACCACACCATCGATTGAAAGCTGCGGCTGAGCAGGCGTCCATTCTTCCAGCAGCCGGAGACCTTCCATTGTTCCGGCTGTGCGCGGTTTTGGCCATCAATGACCCTATAGAACCGCTACCTCCAGAGATGATTAATCCCCCAAACTTGTGCCCACATGGCGGGCGGCCTCGATCCAGGGATGATTCAGCGGCACGGGCCTGCGGTTGCCGGCCACTTCTTCCAGGGGGACTGGCTCTGCCCGGTCTCCATGCGCCGCCACCATAACGCCATAAACATCCTGATTAATGAAGTTAGCACAGGCGCTGCCCAGCCGTGTCGCTAGCAGACGGTCGGCCGCTGATGGGGCGCCGCCGCGCTGCACATAACCGAGGATGGTCACACGCGCTTCCAATCCGGTCAGCGCTTCCAGATGAATACTCAGTTGCAGGGCGTGATTCCGGTGCTGTTGTTCCAGTGTGTCCAGTTCACTTCTAGCCTGATTTTTCTCTTCTTTTGTGGAAGCATGTTCCTTGAGCCGCTGTGCAGCAACCTGTTGATCAGCCCATTCTTTCGGGATAGCCCCTTCCGCCACTGCCACGATGCTGAATTTCTTCCCATGACGCACCCGGTTGCGAATAGCCTCAGCCACGGCATTCACATCATAGGGCAGCTCCGGCAATAAAATCACATCTGCACCACCGGCAATGCCCGCGCCGAGCGCCAGCCAGCCCGCGCGATGCCCCATGATCTCGACAATGATAATGCGGTGATGGCTATGCGCCGTGCTGTGCAAACGATCGATGGCTTCCGTAGCAATTCCGAGCGCCGTATCAAAGCCAAAGGTTACATCTGTCAGTGCCACGTCGTTATCAATGGTTTTTGGTAAGGTAATGATATTGAGACCTTTTTGCTTCAGGCGTAGCGCGTTCTTTTGCGTGCCGCCACCACCGAGACAGACCAGAACGTCGAGATGATTGGCCTGATAATTCTCGATAATGGCATCAGTCATATCATAAATTTTGCCACCGATGGTCATCTTGTGGGGTTTATCACGGCTGGTGCCTAGAATCGTACCGCCGATGGTCAAAATGCCGGATAAGACATCGCCATCAAGCCGTTGAATACGATTCTCGGCCAAGCCTCTAAAGCCATCACGAAAACCGATAACCCGCATGCTGTAATAGCCATCCGCGGCTTTTCCCACACCACGGATAGCCGCATTCAAACCCGGACTGTCACCGCCTGCGGTTAATATGCCGATTTGTTTTGTCATTGCATTATACTCTATATTTTTTAGTCACTTAGTAAAGTATCAATCTGATAATCTCAGATTATCCTTGCAATTAGGAGCAACGCAGCTGCTGGCAACGTTAACAGGGGATTGCAAATAGGCTCATCCGGCAAACCGGGTAATGGCCGTTTTGGCGTCGAACTCATTGATACCCATGTGATAGCAATACCATTCCAACGGCAAGAATACGCAAGCAGGCATTATCGTACGGATTTTTTCATCCTCAATAGTCAAAAATAAGCACCACATAGGAAGCAAATACGATCAAATGAACCATCCCTTGAAGAACATTGGTGCGTCCGGTTCCAAAGCTGACGACACTCAGCAAAAGCGTCAGTGTAAGCAGCACGATCTCAAGAGGTTCTAAGCCGAGTTCAAGAGGGCGGCCCGTTATCAGACTGATAGCGAGAATCACCGGAACAGTCATTCCAATCGTAGAGGTAGCCGAACCCAGAGCAATGTTGATGGTCCGCTGTAACCGGTTAGCAAGCGCGGCTTTGATAGCGCTCATCCCCTCTGGCGAAAGTACCAGAATAGCGATCAGAAAACCTCCCAGCGCTTGTGGAGCACCCAGCGTATGGATACCGTGGTCGACGATCTTGGCCATGCTTTTCGAGAGCAAAACAATAGGGAGCATCGACAGGGCTAGGAAAGCCGCATGGAAGCCCGCCGCTCGCACCGTGAGGCCATCATGACCATGATCGTCGACAGAATGCGTATTTTCACTCTGCGGCTGTTTAAAGAAACCGCTGTGCCTGCCCATTTGCAGGAAAAGAAAGACCAGGTACAGCCCCGCCGACGTAAAAAGAAGGAAGAACCCCAAAAGCGTCGAAACACTGCCACCGGGTGTGGATAGCGTGAATCGGGGAACGACCAGACTTAGGACCGCAAGCGGGGTTAGTACGCCAAGGTAGGAGAGTGCTCCAGAGAAATTATATTCTTGCTCATGGTGGCGTATCCCGCCAATCAACAGGGTAAGACCGAGCATGCCTGTGAGTACAATCATAATGACTGAGAACATGGTATCCCGGGCCAGCGTGGGATTATTCTCGCCCGTGAGCATCACCGATGCGATCATGGTGACTTCGATACCAATCACGGAGAGTGTCAGAATGAGTGTGCCATAGGGCTCGCCAAGCTTTATCGCCAAGCAATCCGCATGGCGGACAACGCTAAAGGCCAGCCAGAAGATCACAGCGAATAACCAAATGAAGATCGCGGCACCCTTAAGCGGATTTGAGAGATCCGATAACCAGCTATCACCGAAGAGCACAAACAAGCCTGTGGTAATTGCACCGGCCCAAAGGCTTGCTTCGGAACGGATGATGCTTTCAGTAAGCACATCTTGCTGGGTCATTCTCTCTCTCCAAAAAATTTTGACGCTGGCTGGCACCCCGGAAGATTCGTTGATGGTATTTATCCGTGGTGCATTCTGCTGCATGCACCACAACATAGCACGATTGCCTTGCAGGTTGCTTTCCGCGAAGAAAATCGCGCCAAGCAACCTGCAAGGGCCTATCGATCATCGCTCCTCGGCTGGACTGTTCACTCCCCGATAATTTTGCGCACGACATCGGTCATCGAGATGACACCGGCGGGCTGATTATTCTCAGTGACCACCAACCGGTGCATACGCCGGCCGGTCATCAGGCTGACCGCCTCGCTCAGCAGCATGCTGGCATCGCACGTGGCGCATCCGGGGGTCATGATGTCTTTGGCCAGCAGCCCGCGCGCCTCCTCGGAGGTCCGCCCCTGGCGCGCCAGCACCATATCGGTTTGCGATACGACACCGATGGCTCTACCGCTGGCATCCATCACCACCACGGCATGCACCTCCTTGTTGACCATAATCTTGGCCACGATGCCTAAGGTATCGTCTGGTGTGCAGGAAATGATGCCATGATGCATCAGATCCTTAACCCGGGTGCCGTCATCGGTGATGGTAATTGCCTCAGCCTCAGCCACGCTGGGCAGCGGCTCGGACATTGGATACGGATGCGGGGTGGTGTGGACATCGTCCTGGGGCAAGGTGGGATGCGGGATAGTCACTGGCGGTTTGCCGCTGGCGCCCAGGCCAAATCCGGTCGCGCCGACCAGCACCGCCATGTTACCGTGCGGATGCTTGTTTTCGTACATTAGCTGATGGGCCACTGGAATTTCGTCATAGGTGAAGGCGCGTGACAGGCAGGGATCGAGCAACCCGCGCAGCGCCAATGCGTTCATCTGGTTGGATTGTTCGGTGTTGGCAAAATGCGAGCCTTGCAGGCGCTTTTGCCGCATCCACAGATAGCGTAGATCGACGGTGGCATTGTAGCCGGTGGTGCCCGCGCAGACGACCACCATGCCGCCCGTGTCGCAGACGAAGATTGAGGTCGGGATCGTCGTTTCGCCTGGATGCTCGAAGACAATATTCGGCGCTCGTTTCTCGCCGAGCACTTCCCAGATCTTCGCCCCAAACGCCCGCACTCCTTTCATCCACTTGGCATAGCCAACGTTGTCCTTCCAGTGCGGCAACATGCCCCAGTGGTCAAACTCATTGCGATTAATGCAACCCTTGGCGCCCAGCTTCATGCAATAGTCAAACTTGTCTTCACCCGACACCATGGCGATCGGCGTTGCGCCAGCGGCTTTGACAATCTGTAGCGCCATCGAGCCTAGCCCGCCCGCGCCGCCCCAGACCAGCACCACGTCACCTTTCTTGACGGCATGGGTATCCCAGCCGTGCAGCATCCGCCAGGCGGTGGCCGCTACCAGGGTATAGGCAGCTGCGCCTTCCCAGGTCATGTGCTTGGGCTTGGGCATGCACTGCTGGCCTTGTACTTTGGTGAATTGGGCAAAACTGCCCCAGTTGGTCTCATAGCCCCAGATGCGGAAGGTCGGCGAGTACATCGGGTCGCCGCCGCTCTTGACCCATGCGCAATTGCGGCTGTACTGGCCGCAATGCATCACCACTTCATCACCCACCTTAACGTTGGTCACGTCCTTGCCAACCTTGTAAACAATCCCCGAGGCGTCACTGCCGCCAATGTGGAAGTCTTCCGGTTCGCCGCCCTTGTTGCGGGCGCCGATCACGTTGACCGGAATCCCCAGCCCGGCCCAGACGTTGTTGTAGTTGATGCCCGCTGCCATCACATAAACCAGTACTTCATCGTCAGCAATCGGCGGTACATCGACCACTTCTTTCTGGAACGCTTCCATCGGCGTGCCGAAGCGCCCGGCACGGATCAGCCACGCGTGCATCTTCGGCGGCACGACACCCAGCGGCGGCATTTCACCAAGATTGTAGAGTTCTTTGGCCATGATCATATCCTTTTTGGTTTCAGTTTCAGGGTTTAGGTAGTTGTGATTTTGCATGCGGACGATATGGTTGGCGAAATACGTGAATCCGATGAAACGGATCTCAATCTGCCATGTAGCGTGACCGTACACCTGCTGCTGCCAGATCGATGGCCGGCTGGACCTCAGCGCTTTCCTTCATGGACGCTTGAAGATCCTGCAGGTAACCGTCCGCCAGACCGTAGATCCAGCCATGCAGCATCAACGGTTGCCCCCGCTGCCAGGCATCGCCCACGAGGGTGGTGCGGGCGACATTACGCACCTGTTCGATCACGTTCAATTCACACAAGGCGCGCCAGCAGGTTTCCTTGTCCGGTAGAGCGGCAAGAAAATCCGCATGCCGGTCGCGTACATCCTGGATATGACGCAGCCAGTTATCGATCAATCCCAGAGGTGGCCCTTCCAGAGCGGCCTTGACGCCGCCGCAGCCGTAGTGGCCGCAGACAATAATGTGCTGGACCTTGAGAGCTTCAATGGCGTATTGCATCACCGACAAGCAATTGAGATCGGTATGCACCACCACATTGGCTACGTTGCGGTGAACGAATACTTCACCCGGCTTCAGGCCCGTAATCTGATTGGCAGGGACACGGCTATCTGAACAGCCGATCCACAGGTAGGCAGGGCTTTGCAAGGTAGCCAGTTCAGTGAAAAAATGAGGATCGGCAGCCCGCATCTCTTCGGCCCAGCGGGCGTTAGCGGCAAAAAGTTCTGGCAGGTATTTCATTAAGTTACTCCCAAGCCGCGTGAAGCGGCCGGTCTTGGGTTCAGTGTAGAGATGGGGTGCCTGTGTTACCCAAACCCGCTGCGGGTGACGGACCATGACGATGGTCGTGCAGCTTCTCCAACTGACGTGCCACCAAGCGGCTGGCCCGGTCAGCCGCCCGGTCGATGGCGACATAGATATTGGTTTCTATATCCTCGATGATTACGTCCGGTGCTTGTGTGCTAGAGAAACTGATTTGAATCAGGCAGCGTTTGTTCTTACTTAGAATGTGGGGACTGCTCTGATTTGAAAGACGAACCAAGATCTGATCTAGGTGATCATCCGCCCAACCCAGTGCGAATCGCAAATGCCGTTTAGTGTGCTCGCGTAAGCTATCGGCTCGTTCAAAACCCCGGGCCTGGATGTTGATCTTCATGAAGCCACTCCTTGAAATTTGGGCCTTAATCGAATTGAAAACAATATGAAGTGTACGGGTTAATAAAATATCCAGCAATCCGAATAATATTGAATTAACATTCGATTTATTCGATGTATTGGATGTATTAGAGTCTTATGGTTAGCCTTAACTTCAAGCACTTACGGTATTTCTGGATGGTCGCCAAGGCAGGTAGCATTGCTGGCGCCAGCAAGCACCTGAACCTGACGCCGCAGTCTATTAGCGGTCAATTGAGCGAATTGGAGAACAGTCTCGGTATTAAGCTGTTTCGCCGCGCCGGACGGGGTCTGGAACTAACCGAGGTAGGGCGGCGCATTTTTAGCTACGCGGATGAAATCTTTGCGCTTGGTAACGAACTCTTAGAAATTGCTCTCGATCAGACAATGCGCAAGAGTCTGCCATTTCGGGTTGGTATTACTGATTCAGTGCCGAAATCGGTAGCTTATCGTGTAGTTGAACCGGCATTACATATTGATGAGCCCGTGCGGCTTATTTGCCGGGAAGGCCGGCTCGCGCCACTGTTGGCGGAGATGGCTGTCCATCGTCTTGATCTGGTGATCGCCGACCGGCCTATGCCTACGAATCTGAACGTTCGAGGCTACAGCCATTTCCTCGGGGAAAGTGATTTGACAGTGTTTGCTACACCCGGTCTGGCGCAGTCTCTAACAGGTGTATTTCCTGCTCTGCTCGATCGGGCGCCATTCCTCTTGCCAGGAGAAGATGTTGCAGTGAGACCTAAATTGATTCAATGGTTTGAAGCGCAACATTTTTACCCGCACATTGTGGGCGAATTCGATGACAGTGCCTTGCTGAAAGCCTTTGGTCAGGCTGGCGCTGGTTTGTTTGTAGCGCCTACAGCGACAGCTGATTACGTGTGCCGGCAATATGCTGTTCAAAGGGTTGGGCGTATTGACTCGGTGACTGAGCAACTCTACGCAATTACCACTGAACGCCGGTTGCTGCATCCTGCCATTATCGCCGTTGTGCAGGCTACGCAGCGTGAGTTTTCCGGGAAATTGGAGTAAATCGGGGTTTGTATATTGAAAAATAAAGATGATGATATAAGAGGGGTATTTAGTAATAGATCATACGCCCGCGTAACCTTGACAGCAGCCGGTTTGTAACCCTAAATCTGGAGATTGATAACACAAGCCAATCACATCTTAGGGGGCCATACGTATGGACTACCGGTTTTTAGGTGCTTCCGGCTTCAAAATCCCTGTCTTGACCTTAGGTACAGGCACTTTTGGTGGCCAAGGTGAATTCTTCAAAGCCTGGGGCAATACCGATGTCACCGAAGCCAAACGTCTAGTCGACATCTGCCTTGACGCCGGATTGAACATGTTTGACTCGGCGGACATCTACTCCGATGGTGCGGCTGAAGAAATTCTAGGCAAAGCCATCCAAGGCCGCCGCGACCAAGTACTCATCTCCACCAAGGCCACGTTCCGCAGCGGTCCCGGCGCTAATGACGTCGGTTCTTCGCGACACTATCTTATCCGCGCCGTCGAAGGTGCATTGCGCCGCCTGAGCACTGACTTCATCGATCTGTTTCAGCTTCACGGTTTTGATGCGGCGACGCCCGTGGAAGAGACACTGCGCACCCTCGATGACTTGGTCACCGCTGGCAAAATTCGCTATGCAGGTTGTTCGAATTTCTCAGGCTGGCACCTGATGAAATCATTGGCAGTCTCGGAACGGTACGGCTGGGCGCGCTACATCGCCCATCAAGCCTACTACTCTCTCGTGGGCCGGGATTATGAATGGGAACTCATGCCGCTCGCCCTCGATCAGAAAGTCGGTTGCGTTGTCTGGAGTCCCTTGGGGTGGGGGCGGCTCACCGGACGTATCCGCCGGGGCCAGCCGTTACCCTCCTCCAGCCGCCTGCAGAACCAAGCGGTCGCCGATTCGGGACCCCAGATGCCGGATGACTACCTCTTCAAAGTAGTGGACACCCTGGATGAGATCGCCACTGAAACCGGCAAGACCATCCCGCAGATTGCCGTTAATTGGCTGCTGCAGCGCCCTTCCGTTTCGACAGTCATTATCGGTGCGCGCAACGAGGAGCAACTGCGCGATAATTTAGGCGCTGTGGGCTGGAATCTCACAACCGGACAGGTTGCGAGGCTGGATCAAGCCAGCGCGACACCGAAAACCTATCCTTATTGGCATCAAACCGGTTTCAGGGAGCGTAATCCGTTTCCCGCGGACATCTGACCTGAGATTTCCATTCAAACCACGCGGACCGGAAAATTTTCTATGCAATGGTATACCGTATGGGTTTCCTCGGGATTGCTTTATGTGCTGAGCGCTGGTTGCACAGCGCAAACCGGACCGGCGCCGGTCAGCGCGGATGTCCCGGAAGCCCAAGGCTGGCGCACCGAAGTGGTCATTGAGGGTCTCAGCCACCCTTGGTCTATTGCCTGGCTGCCGGACGGCTCAGCATTGATCACTGAGCGCGCGGGCCGCCTGCGTCTCATCCGGAACGGTCAGCTTGATCCAGAACCGGTAGCCGGGCTGCCACCGGTTTTGGCTCACGGGCAAGGCGGATTGCTGGATATCGCATTGCATCCGGACTTTGCCAAAAATCAGTGGGTCTACCTAACGTTCGCCACGGGCAGCCCGGAAGCCAACCGCACAGCCCTAGCACGCGGACGCTTCGATGGGCGTGCTCTGCGCGATACCGAAGTGATTTTCAGGAATGCCGACCCGAAGCCCGGCGGGCAGCACTTTGGCTCCCGGATTGTCTGGCTGCCCGACAAGAGCCTATTGATGAGTATCGGCGATGGTGGTAATCCGCCCATCAGCTTCAATGGCGAAAACATCCGTAACCAGGCTCAAAATCGAGGCACTCACTTCGGTAAGATAGTGCGGCTCAAGGACGATGGCACACCGCATCCGGATAATCCATTCGCCAACCAGCCAGGCGCAAAACCGGAAATCTGGAGTCTCGGCCACCGCAATATTCAAGGTATGACCCAGGACCCGGTCAGCGGGCGCATCTGGGCCAACGAACACGGCTCACGAGGCGGTGATGAACTGAACATGATTGAGGGTGGCCACAACTATGGCTGGCCGGAGGTAACGTACAGCATTGAGTACTGGGGTCCGAAGATTTCAAATGAAACCAGCCACCCTGGCATCACGGATCCCCTATTGGTCTGGACCCCGTCGAAGGCCCCGAGCGGATTGACGTTTTATACGGGTGATATCTATCCGCAATGGAAAGGCGACTTGTTTAGCGGTGCGCTCAAATTTCACCAGATCCGTCATATTGATCTAGACGGAACCCGAGTGGCCGGGGAAGAGAAGCTCACGATTGGCCAGCGGGTGCGGGATGTGCGGCAAGGGCCAGATGGTTACTTATATGTGTTGACCGATGAGGATGATGGAGCGCTCTTGCGCATTCTGCCAGCAAAGAAATAGCCGCCGCCAAATGACCCATTCTATCCCTGGTACTTATTCGCTATAAAATCCTTGGCGGCTGGAGCTATGGCAAAAACGATCCCTGTCGCAAAATACAGTCTCTTTTTATGGATATTGCTCCTGGCTGCCTGCTCGGTGCTGGACGGTTTGGATGTCGGCCGCCGTGATCGCATTCCAACCGGCACACCGATCGATCTACACCAGAATTTAACCATTCCATCGGGGCAGGCCGGCGTATTCGTGCCAGGGACATCCATTGGCGGCCGTTACCGCTATGAGGCCATCTGCCGCTTAGAAGTCTATTCCATTGAGGAAAGGCCACGGACCGTGGTTGCTGATCGATTCACTATTGTGCGCTTTAGTCAGGAATGGGAACGCTTTTCCCAGCGGAAAACGGGTCTGCACTATGCCAGTTTGCAGGACTATGATGGCCCTGCGTTGCTACGGTTCACGACGAATCTCTATCTGCATTCGGACCGTCAACCCGATGTATTCCGGCTCGTGTGTAGCCATCTGCAAGATAGCGCGCAACAGCCGCGCTATTTAACCACGGCAGAAATCCGTACCGTTCTGGCGCCGGTTATGACGCTATATTGATCACACTGGTCAACACGCAGCAAGCGATCATTTCGTTACGGTAAGGCTTTCTGCAACTATTGCCCATCACGGCTTATTCTGTACCGGCGGCGGCGCGTTATCCGGGACAACGGTAATCACCTCCGTCGTGGCCGGGCGTTCGACCTGTCCAGAAAAGGTCCGGTTGACGTTCCGGCTCAATTCCCCGCCATGCGTATTGGCCGGACAAGGCGCAGCCTGGTAAAAAATGCGTCCACTGTCTTCAACGCACTTGTTGACGGCCAATGCCGGTGCGACCAGCACAACCAGCAACATGATTCCGGCCCAGTTCCAATATTTCATGCTATTCCCTCATCCCGGATTTCCCAAAGCTGGTGATGAAACCCCAGTTCAAGCGGCATCCGGTCAGCATTCTGGTTTGAAGTGCTGTTCGATCTCCGCCTTGGCCTGGCCATTATAAATGGAAGGAAGGCTGCTACAACGTGCCTGGACGATTTATCAGGAGGAATTGAAGTGATGACCCCTATGCTAGCCACAGGTCTGGCCATTCTGGTAATGGTGCTGGGGAGTGTGCTGCAAGCCGCGTCAGGCTTGGGCGCTGGATTGATCGTGGTGCCCTTGCTGTCACTGATCGCTCTGGACTGGGTGCCGGGTCCTTGCGTGGCGGCCAGTCTGCTCCTGTCTGGATTGATGGCCTACCGGGGCCGGGGGCATTGGCAACACCGGCATCTGGGTGCCATGCTGCTTGGCCTGCTAGCTGGCATTACGTTAGGAGGCGCATTGGTGGCTTTATTGCCACTGGCGGCTTTAGGTCTTCTGTTCGGCCTTCTGGTCCTGGGGGCCGTTGGACTCAGTGCCGCTGGACTGCATCTACCCTTCTCCGCTCCAGCAGCAGGTCTGGCAGGCATATTGGCAGGCTTTATGGGCACTACGGCCGGTATCGGTGCGCCTGTGCTGGCGCTGTTCTACCAACGCCTCGAAGGCGCCGCTTTGCGCGCCACTCTGGGCCTGCTGTACTGTGTGTCCAGCCTAGTCATGCTGACGGCGCTGCATCTGGCTGGACGCTTCGGCAAATCCGAAGCGATCCTCGCCTTACAGCTCACGCCGGGCGTGTTAGCCGGTTACTGGTTATCGCCTTATTTAGCCCGCTGGCTGGACCGGGGCTACACCCGCCATGCTGTTCTGGCATTATCCATCGTAAGCGCCTTGACCTTAATCGGTCAAAGCGTTGCAAGGCCGTTCTAAAAGAGCAAGCCAAAGATTCTCAAGCCATAACTGCTGGGCTCATCACAGGCATTGACGGGGGCAGCACCTCGGTGGCAAATCCTTCGCGCATATAACCAGCCAGACATTCTGCCACCGCCGAGACTGAACTGCCGCGATGCAGGGTGATACTGGCGGGCGGCAGCGGCGGAAATCCCTCTTCAGTGCGGAGCGCGCGCACCCCGCTGGGCAGGATACTGCGACCGAGCACGGTCACAGCCAGCCCCGCGGTCACGGCGGCCAGAATACCGCTGATGCTGGCACTGGTGTAGGCAATGCGATAGGGGCGGTTCAATCCGCTCAGACCGGTCAGAGCCCAATCGCGAAATGGACAACCCGGTTGAAACAGCGCCAGCGGTAATGGCTCGTCTTCGTGAGCTAGATGGCGCTCAGCAGTTGCCCACACAGTGGGTTCCCGGCGCAATACCTCACCGGTTTCCGCGCCAGGCGTACAGGTGATCAGCGCCAAATCCAGCCGGTCTGCGGCCAGCAACCCCCGTAGATTCACACTCGGCTCACAATGCACTTCGACCTGAACACGCGGAAAAGCACGGGCAAACCGCACCAAAATATCGGGCAGAAACCGCCCCACATAGTCATCTGGCGTACCGAGACGCAATAGGCCGGATAGATCGGGACGGGTCAGTACAGCGAGCGCTTCGTCGTGCAACTTCAACAAACGGCGTGCATAGCCAAGCAACGCCTCTCCATCTGGGGTGAGTTGCGCACCGCGGCCTTCCCGCTGGAACAATGCCCGATCCAGTATGGCTTCCAGCCGCCGGACCTGCATGGAGACAGCGGATTGAGTACGATGCACCCGTTGTGCGGCAGAGGTGAAACCACCGGCATCAACGATAGCGATAAAGGTACGCAGGAGATCCGGATCGAGTTGAGCAGCCATGAAGCACTCCTGATTCATCATAGAAAATGATGAGTCATATAAAACCTATTCGTTGGATAAATCAATCAGCGTTCTTCATGATCCATCGTGACACTCTGAAATAGTGGAGGATCAAACCATGCGTCACGATGCGGCTTTATACCCGGAACATCCCATCAATCACCATTCAGGCATTGGCGCCATTCTTACCGGTGTGTTCGCCTGCTTGCGTAATTATTATGCAGTTTACTGCCAACGCCGAGACTTGCTCGCTCTCGATGATGCTATGTTGAAAGACATCGGGATCAGCCGCGTTGATGCGCTCCAAGAAGGCAATAAGCCATTTTGGCGCACTTGAAGATTGATCCGCATGCATTGCTTACCCCTCTAGGAGATTTTCATGTCCACTCTGACCCTGGTTATTGGCAATAAAACCTACTCATCTTGGTCCTTGCGCCCTTGGCTGCTACTGAAACATTTAGGCGTGGAATTTCATGAGATCTCTGTTCCCTTGCATGCACTGGATGCGACCGCTCAAATCACGCGCTATTCCCCTTCTGGCCGGGTTCCGGTCCTGCTGGATGGGGATCAAGTGATCTGGGAATCACTGGCGATCGGCGAGTACCTGGCTGAACGTTACCCAGCGGTCTGGCCGGCTGAAGCACATCGCCGGGCGTTGGCCCGGTCAGCCGCCAATGAGATGCACGCCGGTTTCACTGCATTGCGCGAGGAGCTGCCGTTCAATTGCCGTACCCGGCGTTTGGGCGTGATGCCTTCACAAGCGGCCCAGGCGGAAATTGGCCGGATAGCGGCCCTCTGGAAAACCTGCCGGCAGACAGTCCGCGGCGAGGAGGGTCCTTGGCTGTTTGGCCGCTTTACATGCGCCGATGCGATGTTCGCGCCGGTCGCCTTGCGCTTTCACACCTATGGTATCGCCTTGCCTGAAGAAGCCAAGACTTACGTTAGCACGGTTCGCCAAGATCATCATGTGCAAACCTGGATTCAGGCTGCATGCGCGGAAACTGCTGTCATTCCCGAAGAGGAGCGCGGCAAACCGGTTGGTGAAAATGATGCGGTGTGACGGCGCTAATTAAACCGCTGACAGGCCCGCGGCTAGCGGCGGGCCATCACCGTCACTCCGGTAATCACCAGGGCTGCGCCTGCCAATTGTGTCATACCCAGTTCCTCGCCGAGCAGGAACCATGCTAATAGCAGAGTGACCACCGGCCCCAGGCTTCCGGTCATGGCCACCGGCCCAGCACCGAGGCGGCGGATGGCTTCTGAGACCAGCCAGACCGGTAATACGGTCGAAAACAGCGCCATCACCAAAGCCAGCGCGTAAACCGGCCACGGCTGGACGAGAGCAGAGATTGGCCGCATCAATAGAAACTGACCAATAGCCAGTAAGCAGGCAACGATGGAGGCAAATGCCGTCACTCGCACAGCGCCAAGCCGGCCCACCACGACCCCATTGCCCAGCAGATAGAGCGCATAAGACAGAGCGCTGCCGAAGACCAAAGCGCTGCCGGTAAAGATATCCCGCGCCAAACCCGCCATGCGTAGATCATGCGCTACCGCCAAGGCGATGCCCGCATAGCATAGCGCCAGCGCGCCCAGCACCCGGCGCGTGACCGGCTGGCCGAAAAATAAGGCCGAGAGAATGACAACCAAGGTCGGATAAACAAACAGGATCAGCCGTTCCAATGCAGCGCTGATGTAGTGCAGGCCGAGAAAATCAAGATAACTCGCCAGATAGTAACCAAACAACCCCAATCCGCACAGCCATGCCCCATCGTAGAGTGTCAGCACTGTTGGTTCACGGCGCGCGCTCATCCAACCCATAACCATAAAGAACGGCAGGCTAAAGGTCATGCGCAAAGCCAATAGCGTTTCCGCATCGACTCCATACTGATAAGTAAGCTTGACCAGGATCGCCTTGAAAGAAAAACCAGCCGCCGCTAACACAGCGAATAACAGGCCAATCCGGTCTGGAACCCGAAGGATGCCGGGATCATCCAGGTGCGGAAATCCTTTAGCCTTTCTCATGACTTAAATCCAATTATTAGGGTACCGTGCAGGATGGAGAGCGCTTGCTACAATTTCAAGTAGCTCAATGAAGTTACCGGAGAGACACGGTATGGAGTTCCACTCCCCCGCCAGCACCCATTACTAGCTTATATATTGCCGCCACAGCTATTACGTGATTATCAGTGAGGCGTCTGATGGGTATCCGGTTAACGTGCGGCGAGAAAATCACATGAGAGGCTCTCGCCCGGATAAGCTATGGGCATCTATGACAAGCCAATCTAACCACTATGGCAAATTTAACGGAACATCGCTTTGTTGAAGGCGCGCAGATGCTCAATGCGCTGGCCGTCTCGACCACGGTAACCTTACGCCGGGCCGCTATGCGGCGAGGACAAGCCAGTCTAGTGGTACCGGGCGGCGCCAGTGCCCGGGCATTATTTTCGCGCTTGGCGAAAGCAGCTATTCCTTGGCCACTGGTGATCGCCACGCTCACGGACGAACGCTGGGTCACCATCACCGATGAGGAGAGCAATGAAAAAAGCGTCCGCGAGCATTTACTCACCGGTCCGGCCAAGGCACTTCGTTTTGTGGGTCTGAAATCAGCGGAACGGGAACCCGAAGCCGCCGAAAACACCTGTGAGCGCCGCCTCAAAGCTGTTCCCCGCCCGTTCGATCTGGTGATCCTTGGAATGGGGGTTGACGGCCATATTGCCTCGCTGTTCCCAGGCGCGCCGGGAATCCAAGACGCCCTGGCGTCTTCGAATCCGCGTGCTTACCAATTTATTCAACCGCCCAGCGCTCAACACTCTGTCCGTATGACGTTGACCTTGAATACGCTGCTGGATAGCCGCCATCTCATATTACTCATCGCGGGCCATGAGAAATGGCAGACGTACCAGCATGCATGCACCCCTGGTTTAGCCACAGAAATGCCTGTCCGGGGAATACTGAACCAAGATCGCGTGCCTGTTGACGTATTTTGGGCTCCTAATCTTATCACCCATCAAAAATCTCCCTGATATTCGGACTGGCCTCGCTATTTGGATTGGCCTCAAAGAGCTTCAATCTCTCTGTACTCAGCTCCACATAATCATTCAGTCGTCTTTTGCCGGGGAGCTGGCGGTGCTGCTTTTGGCCGATGGTTTCTTGGCCGCTCCGGACCAACGGTTTCTTCTACGAACCCGGCGAGCGCATTGCTGATTTTTTTCACGACAGGACATTGCGAAATTCCATGGCGCGCTGCCAGAGAGGCTGGATCCTCGTAACCAAGCCACACTTGACCAGAGGCATCCATCCACACCAGCATTTTCAAGGGGAGATCAATCCCAGCCGTTTGGCCGCATTCCATGAACTTCGTCCCAACCCGTGGATTGCCAAAGATCAGTACTTCCGTCGGGCGCAGCGTCTCGCCAACAGATTTCGCGGCGGCGGCATGGTCGATCCGGGCAAATACCGTCATGCGCTTTTGCTCAAGGACCTTTTCCAAGCGATCCATCGTTTCCTTCGGACTCAGCGGACTTTCGGCAACGATCAATCCCTTGTCAGCCCATGCCGGAAAAGTCATGACTAGAAAAAACCCAATCAATAGCAATCGAAAATTTTTCTTCATCAGAAGATCCTCAAAGGGTTAAGCAAAAAGCGTTATCACTGACAGGTAACCGTTCACTCCCCTCGCCTGCTTGCAGGAGAGAGGTTGAGGGTGAGCGCAGAGGGCAAGGAGACTGAATGATTACACTAATAGTAGTCCGGCCTGACAAGAGTCAATGTTTAATCCACATAATCACATAATACTTACAAACTTATCCTGGCAGCCCATAGTGAACCCTGTAGATTCATCTTGACCCGCACACGGAAAACCGGAATGGCATGAAGAGTGAAATAATTTTTTATTATATATATTCATTTGTGCTTATTATCTTTCGGCATATTCTAGGGCTGCCAAGGCGGCGGGGCGCAAGATCCTAGCTTTGATCATCGCCGTACCCGGCAGCCAAATCTGCCCAGGCACGGGCCGCTCTACCGTTCAGGGGCATGATTACAGTATGAAAATCTGATCCTTACTCGCCCCAGAGAACGCCGGAATCACTACCAGAATCTTCGCCGGTAGCCCCAGGGATAAACGGGACCATACCAGTAGGGATCTGGGACATAAATCACTTCCGGCGTGCGGCGCTCTGGCCAAAGCCGATGGTGATCCACGGTCACTACGGGAAAAGTAGTGCGATAATCGCCGACCTGACCCGGTGTTGTACCGGTCAGGAGACCCACGACGGTGACCGGCCGTCCTACAGCGTAAATCGCCGGGTCCAGAAAGCCGGGAATCTGGGCAAGAAAGCGCCCTGCGCTGTCGTCGTCAGCAACAGGCCAACCGCGCCGGTCTAAAGGCTGTTCAACGATTTCCAGTTCCGTTCCCTCATGCCGGTTGTCCACCCGTGCAATGACGCCACCCCAGCGAACCGGCATCTGGAGAAATGCATCGGGCTGGGCGCGCACCACCGCCAAGGGCGGCCCCTGGAAATCCGCATCCTGAATCGGATCATCAATGGGCGGTGGAACCGCACAACCCGCCAGCCACCCGAAAAGCAGTGGCCCAAGCCAACGGAACAGGAGGTTCTGGTTCATGGTTTTTTCCGGGAGTCTTCAAGAAAGATCGGCAGATACTCCAGCAAAGCTGGTTTTAGAGCCAGGCCGCCACAGCAAGTAGCCCATGCGGTCCTCTGCACTGAACATGACCAATGCAACGTCCCTAGCAGGCATTCGCGCAGTAGATAACAGTTGAAGTGTATTGAGAACCGATCATGGATTCAATTCGCCTTCATCTCTGGCCCGTGATCGAATACCTGGCTCCACCTGCCCAGCGGATCATTCTGGGGCTGCAAAT
>JACKNF010000026.1 GCA_024234995.1 Gammaproteobacteria bacterium | reverse complement strand
GTTGCACCTAGATGAAACTCACCGGGCAGCATGGCCTGATGAATCAGATCAATCGCATCGCGGACATTGGATAAGCCGCGCGTCAGCAATACACGCTGTGTCATGGGCTGCCAAACTTCCCATCAAATATCGCCCGCTGCAACACCAGTGGCTTTCCTGCAAAGAGGCTGATTTCTCGCATTCGCCGGTTTACAACTGCAAATCGCATAACAAGGTTCTCACTCGATGCTCATAGGTATGTTCAGCCAGCACCCGCCGCCGGCCTGCTGCCGCTACTTGCACGGCGAATTCAGGCTCCCGCCGCAACCGGGCAACGAGCGCGTTCAATTCGCCAGCATCGCGGTAAACTAAAATCTCCCGGCCCGGTTCGAAACACAACGGCAAATCCGCCAAATCGTCATTCAATACCACTGTACCGCACGCCAGCGGTTCAAAACTACGTTGGTTCAAACCATGCTCCACATTCGCCTCATTGCGGATATTCAACACCGCCTGATGACGTTGATACAACCGGATCAATGCACTGCGACGGATCTTGCGATTTTGCACGTGATGAAATCCTTCACCTGCTAAGGCGCTCCAATCGGTGCCAATCACGCGCGCCGGTTCGTTCAAACCGCGCACCACGGATTCACGGAATCCGGTGCGGCTGGCAACAAACAGCAATTCGGAATCACGGGATATATGGCCTGGACGAAACCGTTCCGGATCGACGGCCAACGGTAGATAACGGCTGGATGCGGTGAAACCCGCCCGCTCCGCATCCTGGAAAAAGCATGTATCGGTGAAATACAGCCGGTCACAGTGATTAGCCCGCTCGCAACTGTCAGCGGGAAAGCGGTCACCCACTAGACCAGCCATCAGCGGCCGCTGGATCAAGCCATGCAAGATCCGGTAATAGTCTAACGGGACGCCGAACACCCCGGCCACGATCACTAAATTGGGACGAAACCGCGCCAATACTCGCTCAAACCGGGCCAGCATCCAACCGGCGGTTGCTGAACTCCGTCCCTGCCACTTGGCCCGCAATCGTGAATCCCAGGTATCGCCATTGATAGCAAAAATTTGCGCAGCATGCCCCAGCCGGACACAGGCACGATGCAGATTTTCCAGCCACAGCACCAGACTGCCGCGCTTGCCAAGCAATAGGATTCGAAGCGCCATTACCTACTATCCTTGAAAGACGATCACAGCTATTCAACCTGTTCCGGCAGATCCGGGCAACGATAATTCACCTTAAAAGACGGTAATTTGCCCCTCGTTCTACTACACTTTTATCGAATTCCGGTCCGGGCCTAAGAAAATCATCTAAATGAATTATAAGGAGATTTTGCATGAACCTCACCAAATCGCTGACAAAATCGTTGACGGCTACGTTCGCCGCTGTCTGCCTGCTCGCATCCGTCAGTGCTGTCCAGGCGGGGGCTACCCTGGACGCCATCAAGAAAAATGGCTTTATCAAATGCGGCGTCAGTGACGGCCTGCCCGGTTTCTCTTATGCAGACGAAAAAGGTAACTACAGCGGCATCGACGTTGATGTATGCCGTGCGGTCGCCGCTGCGGTGTTTGGCGACCCCAAAAAGGTCAAGTTTACTCCACTGACCGCCAAGGAGCGCCTGACTGCCCTGCAATCCGGCGAAATTGACGTGTTGTCACGCAACACCACTTGGACTTCCAGCCGCGATTCCGCCCAAGGAATGAACTTCACGGGCGTCACCTACTATGATGGCCAAGGCTTTCTCATCAATAAAAAACTGGGCGTCAAAAGCGCCAAGGAACTGGACGGCGCCACAGTATGCGTGCAAGCCGGCACCACCACAGAGCTGAACTTGAGCGACTACTTCCGCGCCCACAAGATGAAATTCACCCCGATTTCTTACGACAAGTCCGACGAGAGCGCTAAATCGCTGGAAGCTGGCCGCTGCGACGTGCTGACCTCCGACCAGTCTCAGCTCTATGCCCAGCGTATCAAGCTCGCCAAACCGGACGAATTTATCGTGCTACCGGAAGTGATCTCCAAAGAGCCGTTGGGACCCGTGGTCCGTCATGGCGATGATGACTGGTTCGATATTGTCAAGTGGACCCTGTTTGTCATGGTTGACGCTGAAGAACTGGGCGTCAACTCCAAGAATGTCGAGGAAATGAAAAAATCCGCCAATCCCGACATCAAACGGTTGCTGGGCGTCGAGGGCGGCAAGGGTAAGGACTTCGGCCTCGCTAATGACTGGATGGCGGTGGTTATCGCGCAGGTCGGCAATTACGGTGAAATCTTTGACCGCAACGTGGGAAAAGACAGCCCGCTAAAAATTGAGCGCGGCCTGAATGCGCTGTGGACGCAGGGCGGTTTGCAGTACGCGCCACCGGTCCGGTAAGAGGTATCAGGCGCTAGGAGCGGCAGCCGTAGGGTATAGGGTACGCAATGCATACCCTACACGGCTGATACCCGAAACCTGACGCCTTTCCCGGAAATCCCCATGACCGAACAAGCCGCTTCTCTCCCTCCGAAGCCACCCTTCTGGAATGATCCACACATCCGGGCCATTGTTTTTCAGGCCGTTGCCTTGATAGCGGCGATCGCGTTCGGATGGCGCATTTTTGACAACACCCAGGACAATCTAAGCCGGCTTGGCATCGCATCCGGTTTCGATTTTCTCTCATCCTCCGCTGGATTCGATATTATCCAGACCCTGATTCCCTACTCAGCAGCCTCTAGCTACGGCCAGGTATTCTGGGTCGCCTTACTAAACACCCTGCTGGTCTCGGCGCTGGGTATCATCTTCGCTACTTTATTGGGTTTTATCATCGGTGTCGCGCGGCTGTCCAAAAATTGGCTGATTGCCAAATTAGCGCTAATTTACATCGAGATTTTTCGCAACATTCCGTTACTGTTGCAGATCTTCTTCTGGTATTTCGCCGTACTACGGGCGATGCCTTCCCCGCGCCAAAGTCTGAGTCTGGGCGGCACTGCTTTCCTCAATATCCGCGGTCTGTATTTACCCGCACCACACTTTCAGCCGGGTTCCGGCTGGGTCCTCGCCGCGCTAGGCATCGCCATCATCCTGGTCATCATGCTGGTGCGTTGGGCGCGGCAGCGGCAAATGGCGACCGGTCAATCCTTCCCTGTTCTCAGAATGTCGCTGGCGCTGCTGCTCAGCGTGCCATTGGCAGTCTTCTGGTTGATGGGTTCGCCATTACATTGGGAATATCCCGAACTGCGCGGCTTCAACTTCCAAGGCGGCCTGGTTATCATTCCAGAAATGGCCTCGCTGTTGCTGGCGTTGTCTATCTATACGGCTGCTTTCATCGCTGAAATCGTCCGTGCTGGCATCCAGGCCGTGAGTCATGGCCAGACCGAAGCGTCTTTCTCACTGGGCCTCAATTCCCATCTAACCCTACGGTTGATCATTCTGCCGCAGGCGTTGCGAGTCATCATTCCGCCATTAACCAACCAGTATTTGAACCTGACCAAAAATTCTTCGCTGGCGGCTGCAATCGGCTACCCGGACCTTGTAGCGGCTTTCGCCGGCACCGTGCTCAACCAAACCGGCCAGGCGATTGAGTGCATCGCCATCACCATGGCGGTCTATCTCACCATCAGCCTGCTGATTTCGCTGATGATGAACTGGTACAACCGGCAAGTTGCCCTGGTGGAGCGCTGAGACAATGGCCAAGCTGCACACGCCCCATCCTGATCTGCCACCGCCCGCCAACGCCACCGGCGTACCCGGCTGGGTGCGCCGTAACTTGCTCTCCTCACCGCTCAATATCACTCTGACGGTGCTGGCGCTGTACCTGCTTTACGTCACGCTTCCACCCTTGTTGAATTGGGCATTGTTCAATGCAACCTGGACTGGCGAGACGCGCGAAGCCTGCCAAACGAACGGCGGCGCCTGCTGGGTCTTTATCCAGGTTCATTTCGATCAGTTCATGTACGGCTTTTACCCGGAAGCTCAGCGCTGGCGGGTGAATAGTGCAGCACTGCTGCTGATTCTGGGTGCCGCGCCGTTGTTTGCGGGTCGCGTACCCAGCAAACTCAAAGTGCGGCTGGGTCTGGGATTGCTAGTGATCTATCCGGTCATCGCCTTTGTGTTATTCAAAGGCGGCCTGTTCGGGCTGCCGGCGGTGGATACCCGGCGCTGGGGCGGGCTGCTGTTGACATTGGTGATTGCCGGGGCCGGCATGACCGCTGCCTTACCGCTAGGGGTGTTGCTGGCGCTGGGCCGGCGCTCACAAATGCCCGCGATTCAATCTCTGTGCGTGATCTTTATCGAGCTCTGGCGCGGCGTGCCGCTGATCACTGTGTTATTTATGTCTTCAGTCATGCTGCCGCTGTTTCTGCCCGAGGGGATGAATTTCGACAAGTTATTGCGGGCGCTGATCGGGGTCGCCCTGTTCCAGGCTGCCTACATGGCGGAAGTGGTGCGCGGCGGTTTACAGGCCATTCCCAAGGGCCAGTTCGAAGCGGCTGCGGCACTGGGCCTGGGGTACTGGAAGATCATGGCGCTGATCGTGCTGCCGCAAGCATTGAAGCTGGTCATTCCCGGCGTCGTCAATACGTTTATCGCCCTGTTCAAGGACACCTCGCTGGTATTGATCATCGGCCTGTTCGATTTGATGAATATTGTCCACAATGCCACGACCAATCCGGAATGGCTGGGTTTTTCCACCGAAGGCTATGTATTCGCCGCTGCTGTCTACTGGCTGTTCTGTTTCAGCATGTCCCGCTATAGTCAAAATCTGGAAAAACGCCTGCACACCGGCCACAAGCGCTAGGAATTCCTTTCGATGAATGCATCGTCAACCTCCACTGCTCCGGCTCCTGCGCCGCTGTCCGATCAAATCATGATCCAGATGGAACATGTCCACAAATGGTATGGCGCTTTTCATGTCCTTAAGGACATCAATCTGACAGTACTGAAGGGTGAACGCATCGTGATCTGCGGCCCATCCGGCTCCGGTAAATCAACCGCTATCCGTTGCATCAACCGGTTGGAGGAGTATCAGCGCGGGCGAATCGTGGTGGATGGTCTGGTGCTCACCAACGACGTGAAGCTGATCGAACAGATCCGCCGCGAAGTGGGGATGGTGTTTCAGCATTTCAATTTGTTCCCGCATCTGACTGTGCTGGAAAACTGCGTGCTCGCGCCGATCTGGGTGCGCAAGCTGCCGCGCAAAGAGGCGGAGGAATTCGCCATGCAGTATCTGGAGCGGGTCAAAATTCCTGAACAGGCACGCAAGTACCCGGGCCAGTTATCCGGTGGCCAGCAGCAACGCGTAGCCATTGCCCGCAGTCTGTGCATGAATCCGAAGATCATGCTGTTCGATGAGCCAACCTCAGCACTGGACCCGGAGATGATCAAGGAAGTGCTGGATACGATGGTCACCCTGGCTGAGGAAGGAATGACCATGATCTGTGTCACCCATGAAATGGGCTTCGCCAAAACTGTCGCGCATCGAGTGATCTTTATGGATGGCGGCGAGATCATCGAGGAAAACACCCCAGAAGCGTTTTTCACCAACCCGCAATCCGACCGGACCCAGTTGTTTTTGAGTCAAATTTTACATAACTGAACTCAGCGGCTTGATTCAATACAGCGTCTTAAAACCGCCTGCGTCTCTGCCGCCGGAATGCGCGGCCCCAGGCTCGTGACCAGCTTGGCCGATGCCGCCGAAGCTAAATCTCCGGCCCGCCGGTGCTCCCAGCCCTGCGTCAAACCATACAGAAAAGCCCCGGCGAACATATCGCCAGCGCCAACGGTATCCACCGCTTCAACCTTGACCGGATCAATTTCGATCAACCCCTTCCCATCCCAAATCAGCGCGCCCTGAGGACCCCGGGTGATGACAAATTCCTTACTGATGGTTTTCAGGTAATCAACCACACTGTTTAAATGACTGGCGCCGGCCATGCCCTTCGCCTCGTCTTCATTGGCAAACAACAGATCAACCCCGGCACCGATCATGTCCATCAACCCGGTCTTGAAAAACTTGACCATGTTCGGATCAGAGAGCGAGATTGCAGTTTTGACCCCAGCCGCTTCGGCAATATGTTTGGCCTCGATAGAAGCGCGGCGGGCGTTCTCCGAAGTGACGAGATAACCCTCGGTGTAGAAATAATCCGCATTGCGCAACGCATCCTCGACCAATTCCTTGGTTGACAGATCACCGCTGATACCCAAGAACGTGCAAAGCGTGCGATCGCTATCGGGCGTCACCAGCACCACGCAACGGCCCGTATGGCCCGGCTCCTTCTCAGTGTGGTGGTTGGTGTCCACGCCGCCGTTAAGCAGATCTTTCATATAGAAATGCCCCAGCTCATCCGCTGCGACCTTGCAGGAATAGAAACTCGTTCCACCGAGCTGGCTAACGGCGATGATGGAATTAGCCGCCGATCCTCCGGAGCTGCGCTGATGATGCCGCTCAGCCAAATGCGCCATGATTTTCAACTGGTGCTCTTCGCTGACCAGGGTCATGACCCCTTTATCAATACCCAATGCTTCCAGATCGGAAACCTCTACCTCATATTCCATGTCCACCAACGCGTTACCGATACCATAAACATGATATTTCGCCATCGAGCTTTCCTCGTCAAGTTGCCAAACTGGAGATTATATATCCTCTCATTTCCTTGACCCGCGCCAATGCGCCAGATGATGTCCCCTCCCATTCCCGCAACCGGCCCTCCGCTGCCGCCCGATAGGTTGTTAAAAACCGCGTGCGCAACGCCTCATCAAATTCTGGCGTAGCGGCAAACCACAACGGCTCGACATCCTTTGCAAACTAGAACGCAACGACTTCTGCCGGATCAGCAACTGCTGAAAATGGCATTTTTGCGCTCCTGTAGAATTCAAGGGATGATTACGCCAGCGCCTGTTCAAGAAAACGCAGCAAATCGGGGTGGCTGGAGGATGCCAGATTGAAGCGCAGCCACGACGAGGGCAATTGACCCGGCGAGAACAGGCTACCCGGCGCTAGCAACCACCGTTGCTCGTAGGCGCGGGCGGCTAGAACGTGACTGTCGCGGCCGGCATCCAGCCAAGCGAACATGCCCCCTTGCGGATCGGCAAAAACCCGCAAACCCAATTGCTCCAACCGGCTCAATACCGGTTCGCGCCGCGCCGCCAACCGCCCCCGCAACCGTTCAACATGCTTGCGATAGTGCCCCTCCGCCAACACATGGTGCATTACCCGCTCGCCCAGTTCGGGCGTGGTCAGCGCCGCCAGCAACTTGCGGTCAGCCAGCGCCCGCGCCAGATCGCGTTCGCTGGCGATAAACCCGACCCGCAGATTAGCAGCCACCGTTTTGGAAAAGCTGCCGACATAGATCACGCGCTGCAATTGATCGAGGGCTGCCAATCGCACCGCTGGCGCTTCGCAGAAGTCGGCATAAATGTCATCCTCGACCAGCCGGACGCCATACTGTTCGGCCAGGCGCAAGATCTGAAACGCTTTGGCCGATGTGAGCGAGGTTCCGGTCGGGTTATGCAAAACCGACGTTGTTACGTACAACGGGGGCCGGTGCTCGCGCAGAAGCTGCTCAAGAACCGCCAGATCCGGACCATCGCTCTGGCGCGGCACCCCGATAGGGCGGGCGCCGAGCGCAGCAAACATGCCAAACATTAAAAACCAGCCAGGATCATCCACCAGCACGGCATCGCCAGGCCGCAGAAACTGCCGGGCGATCAAATCAAACGCCTGGGTTACTCCGGCAGTGAGGACCATCTGTTCCGGTGTCGCGGCGATCTCGATCTCGGCCAGCTTGACCTGCAATTGATTGCGCAGTGGCGCATAGCCCTGCGGTTCGCCATAGCCAAGCAAAGGCGTGCTATCGCCTCGGGTTGCCGACCGCAATCCCCGGCCCAGCAGCGCGCTGTCCAGCCAATCCGGCGGCAACAAGCCCGAGCCGGGCATCCGTTCCGGCGGTAGATCCCGGAACATGGCCCGCACCAGCCAGACCACATCCAGGGCCGGCGGCACCGGATCATCCGTTGGGGGCGCGGTCAGCGGGCGGCGTTCACGGACATAGAAACCGGACCCGCGCCGGGATTCCAGATAGCCCTGCGCCACCAGCCGCTCATAGGCTTCAACGACAGTAAAGCGCGATATTCCATGCCGGTCGGCACATTGCCGGATAGAAGGCAGACGGCTGCCGGGACGTAATAGCCGTTGATCGATACGGTGGCGCAATTCATTAAATAACCGTTCCACCAGCGTCGCGCCTGGCTCACCGGTCAACAAGGTCCGGCGGGTTTTAGGATGACCGGAGGGATTTTTTCCTAATGGACTGATAAATGGGTTCTTCTCTTCAGAGACAGGCGAGTCAATGCGCGCGGTTTCATGAAGTGTCATGGCGGCAGCTCCAGGCCAGCGAGGCGTAAATATTCAATACAGAACAGTCATTGTCTTTAAAATTGTATCTGCACTGTACTGGTTTGACACGGTAGTGTACACCCTCACAATCGTTGTTGAGGAGTCATTGTCATGCCGCCAGAATCCTTTTCCTTTGCTCCTTGGGTTGCCTTGGCGCTGTTTACCTTCACCACATCGATCACGCCAGGCCCTAACAATCTCATGCTGACGGTCACTGGCGCCCAATTCGGTCTGCGTGCCACGGTGCCTGCTATGGCCGGTATTCTAGCGGGCATGAGCGTGTTAATCGGGCTGGCTGGCGCTGGAGTTGCAACGTTATTGCTCGCCGTTCCGGGCTTGGAACCGGCGTTGCGCACCGTAGGGCTGGGTTATTTGCTGTGGCTGGCGTGGAAACTGTGCGCGCCCAGCGCCCGGCTAGACTCACGGGCCATCCATCGTCCGCTGACTGCCACCGAGGCGGTACTGTTCCAGTTCGCCAATCCTAAAGCCTGGATGATGGCGATAACCGCCGCTACCACTTTTCTACCGGGCCTGCTACCGGCGACATCCGGCGACCAGGCCACCGCAACCTTTGCAGTGGCCCTGTGCTTTATGCTGATCGGCGGTCCTTGCATTGCCTGCTGGGCCATCCTTGGCGCAGCCTTGCAACGCCAGTTGCAACAAGGGTCCCGGTTACGCCAGTTCAATACCTTCATGGGCCTGTTGCTGGCAGCCACTGCCCTCGGCATGGCGTGGATTTAGCGGATGGCAGCGCACTGCTACTCCATGACCTGCCCGGCCCAGTCGCGGGTCTTGAACCAGTAGTCGTGCCGTTCTTTCAACCAGCCGTCCTGCTGACGCAGCAGAATCCAGTTATTGAAGAAGTTCAGCGCATCAGGATCTCCTTTGCGCAATGCGAAGCCCTCAGCACCTTGCACAAACGGTTCCGGGATAGGCAGAAACAAGGTGCCGGGGTGTTTCAGCACCTCGAAAGCCGGCGTTGGGGTGCTGGTGACAAACGCATGGGCCTTCTCATTGAGCACCTCTTGCAACGCCAGCGCATCCTCGTCGAATTGCCGGAGGGTCGCCTTAGGCATCAATCGCTTAGCGGCGGTAGCGGGTGTCGCGCCGCGCCGCACGGCCAACACGATCTCTGGCTTATCGAAATCCTCCAGGGTGCTCAAACCGGCTGCCAGCTTCTTGCTCGCCACCATCTGAATACCGGAATTGGCATAGGGCAGCGAGAAGTTAACGGTGAGGTTGCGTTCCGGAGTAATCGACATGCCCGCAATAATGATGTCGAACTTACCGGCCAATAGAGCAGGGATGATGCCATCCCAGGCAGTGGGGACAAATTCCGCCTTTACGCCCATGTCCTCAGCCAGCTTTTTGGCCACATCAATTTCATAGCCGGTTAATCCGCCATTCTTGTCGCGCATCGCCCAAGGGACGAAGGTGGACATGCCGACCTTGATCGAACCCCGTTTTTTGATGATTTCCAGCACACTGCCAGCAGCAAGCTGCTGATTCAATTTCTGGGCATTCGCCAGCGATGGCAACAGAAGAGTCAGCGCTAACACGGCGGCAGTGAGCGCAGCAAACAGGCGATTTTTCATAGATTAAAGCCTCGGAAGAAGGATAGGTTTCAGGCAAAGGTAGCGGACGCTCCGGGTTGAGGCAACTTCACCGGCGGCCTTGGGGGTAATCTATACAGGGGGGGGTGTGCCAAGCAGGCTGGTGCTGATACAAAATTTCCGATGTAAAAAAGACCTGTTTTGAAGAATGATGAGTGGATATGATTTGCTACATAGTGCGGCCTTCACCGGATTGGAGCCACGAACCATGATCAGCTATTCAACCTCGCGCATGCTGTTAGCGGATGAATTCATTGATGTATTGCAGCGCTCGACCCTGGCTGGACGGCGGCCGGTCGATGATCCTGAGTGCATCGCGGCGATGCTCGCCCATGCGGATTTGACGGTGACGGCCTGGGAGGGAGACCGGCTGGTGGGCGTGGCGCGTTCCGTCACCGATTTCAGCTACTGCTGTTATCTCTCCGATCTGGCGGTTGATGCCCATTTTCAAGGACAGGGCATTGGCCGGGAATTGATCCGGCAAACCAGGGCATTGCTGGGACCAACGTGCAGGCTGATCCTGCTCGCCGCACCCAATGCCGCCAGCTACTACCCGCATATTGGTTTGGAAAAGCACCCCAGCGCCTGGGTGTTGTACGAAAATCAGGGTATTAAAGACAGGACTTGACCGGCAAAGCCGCGATTTATCCAGGGAGCCTCATGAAAAAACTATCAAAAATTGACGAATCCAAACTGTTCGCACAACTCCAGTCAGCTCCGACAAACGACCTTACCGCTCGTGGCCAGCTAGCCGGGAATGTCCGCTGGGTCGTCGAAAACGCCCAGATCATCAGCGGCCAGATCGTTCGCCGCCTGCCGCAATACACCCTCCACAACGGTACGCATCTGTTCAATGTCCTCTCGATCATGGAGGAGCTGTTGCCGGAGGAGACGCGACGGCAACTGACGCCGCTGGAATGCGCGCGGTGCATCCTGGCCGCCTTTACGCACGATCTTGGCATGGTGATGCTCGATGAAGACGTGCAGAAATACCAGGACACCACAGGCACCCCGGAAAATCAGGAATGGCGGCGGCATTGCGACACTTACCTGGAGGAACGGCGCCAGATCGAACGCTGGAAGAAGATTCGCGATCACGAACCGGCCCGCGCGAGTGAGGCCAGCCGCCGCATCGGCTATCTTGAAGGCCATCTCCTGGCGGAATTCATCCGCAAGCGCCACGCCGATCAGATCAATCCTATTCTGCACTGGCTCAACCGGCTGGAAGAAGAAGCCAAGAATCAGGCGCTATTCTGCTATGGCCGCTTCGATTTCAAACGCTATCTGGCGCAAACCGGCGTCAGCCACGGGCAGGGCGTATCTTGGCTGCGGGAAACGCTGACTCAGGGCGGCAAGGAGGATAGTTTTTGCCGTCTTGCAGGCGGCGACCGCGTGAATCTCGCCTTCCCCGGTTTGCTGGTGCGTCTGGCGGATATCATGGATTTCGATGCTACTCGCGCGCCGGGCATTCTCTACCGGCACTTCGGCATCGAAAACGCCGTGAGCATCCTGGAATGGAACAAGCACATGGCCATCACCGGCTGGGATTCCAGTGGTGACACGCTCACCTATGAAGCCGATGCCTGCGAGCACCCGGTTTATGAAAAAGCCATTCGCAGCTTCATCAACGCCATCGAGCGCGAAATCAAAAGCGTCAAGGAAGAACTGAACTGGCAGAAGCGGCTGCTCGGCCCCAAAGGCGAACCCTATCAACTGCGCCTGCCTGAGTTCGTTCAAGCGCAGATACGCGCCGCCTTTGATGGGCAACACCGGCCGGTCTATGTGTTCCACGATCTCCAATTCGAGCTAGACCAGTACGAAATCCAGCAATTGCTGATGGGCGAGTCGCTGTACGCCGATCCAACGCTGTGTCTACGTGAGTTGCTGCAAAATGCTCTCGATGCGCTCCAGATGCGCGATCTGCGCCTCAAGGTGCTGGCGAAAGATCCAGATGCGCGGGTAGAACCCACCGATGTCTTGCGTCCCGGCGAAGCATTACAGGTCACGGTGACATGGGGCCGGGATTCCGCGACCAATCGGGAATATATCCGGGTATCGGACAACGGTTGCGGGATGACCCGCGAGGCGTTGGAGCGCTATTTCACTAAGCTGGGCAAGAGCTATTACCGCTCTCCTGAATACGAACGTGAGCGGCAGATTTTGCGCGAACACGGTTTCATCGTTTCGCCAATTTCTCAGTTCGGCATTGGCTTCCTATCCTGCTTCATGCTGGCCGATGAAATACGTCTCCGTACTCGTCCGGGTCAGGTGAACGATGACGCACGCGCCGCTTACGATGTCCGCCTCTCTGGCTCAGGCAGCTTGTTCTGGCTGTCTCCGGGCACGCTCGAACGGCAAGGAACGGAAATCACCCTCTATCTCAAGCAACCATTTCAACTCGATCATGATCGTGAACGGGCGATTCTCTGGTTAAAGAGGCATTTCAAGTATTTAGAACAACATGATGAAACTGAAAAGGAATGGGAGGCATTCGAACAACAAAAGCGGCTCGATCCAATGTGGATCACCGGTCGCTATGTGATTTGGCCCTTGTTCCCCATCCTGCTTCATCCCGCAGACCACGCCGATCAAGCGGTCTGCTTGGATGACCGTTTTCATGGGGACGTTCTGGCACCCATTGCGATTGAAGCGGTTACAAAAAAAGCGGCGGAGTGGGATTTTCCCGTTTCGGCCTTGGGCCAACCGCGCTGGGAATATCTCGATTGGGAAGATAACCAGGGCGATCAAGCCACGGGTACCCGCATCCGGCTTATGTTTCCCTATCACCTCCCCGCTAGCGATCCGCCATTGCCGCTTGATCCACCATCGGGTAGCCCTCTGATGCGGGCGCATGAGCTGGCGGCATTCACCGAGACAACACTGAATAGCGATGAAAATAGGAACCGTCTCACCGTTAGAGGGATCGCTGTCGATGATTTGCAGGTATGCACCCGAGTATTGCCCGTGGCGGCAAGCATCGGCACAAAGCTATGGGTGGACCTGCGTGGCATTGCGGCGCCACGTTTGACGGCTGACCGGAAAACAGCCCTGGCAAGGGACGATATTGACGATTGGCCTGACGTGTTTCGAGGGGTCTTCCAACACTGGCGCGATCGGCTGCAAGAATGGCTTGACCAGCATGCATCACAGCTCACATCCGGCTTGCTTTCATCCTTCGCTATTGAATCGGCGTGGCGTCTCCAGGTATCCGCTACACCGTCAGTATCAGCGTGGCGGCTTGAAGCCGCCCATCGTTCGGCAGACTGGGCCGGATACTGGCTCACGGCATTACTCGCTCAAGAGACAACCCGCGACCTCGCCCGCGCCCTCAACCGCGCCCGCGACCTCGCCCGCGACCTCGCCCGCGACCTCCGCCCTCAACCGCGCCCTCGCCCTCACCCTCGACCTCGACCTCGCCCGCGACCTCACCTCGACCTGCCCGCGACCTCGACCTGCCTCGACCTCCCCTCGACTCGCCTCGACCTTCACCCACACCTTCACCCCTACTTTTGACCTCATCGTCGACTTTATCGGCTCTCATGTCCACGCTCGCGACTTCACTCTCATTCCCAGTCATATCGGCTGGAAATCATTGCTAACGCTGTATCTCCTCCCTGAAGCCTTCGCAGATGATCTCAGTCGTAGCTTCCCTGCACTAGGCGTTTGCGGATTGAAAGGCCAAGCGGGAAACGGCTGGCTGGTCGCACCAGGCTGGATCGAATGGGATGTAGATCCGGCAACTACGGAAGTTCGTAGAGAAAGCCCTAAGCAGCAATGGTCTCGACCCCTCATTGATAAAAGCTACGATCTGGTTTTTCCGCTGACCCACGTTCCCCTGGGCCGGCTTCGCCGCGACTGCCCAGAGTGGCGCTCCGACCGTAGCTACCGTGCGTTGGGCGTCTTGGCGTACTTCCTTCTTGGCTCAGAAGAATGGTTTAAAAAACAAAATCAAGAATTTCTCGATCTTTTCAAGGTTTCCCACATCCACGCCCTCATGCCCAACCCGGAACTCTGGTTGAAACCCTTCGACGACTGGACAGAAATCGACTGGAACACCTGTGGCTTGTCCGCCTTGTGGGACATCGAATCCGGCGTCGTCTATTGGGCCGAAGGCGCACATAAGGCAGACGACATGAAGCGAATCGGCAAACCGATCAAGCAATTTATCGGCTCCAAGAAAAAATAGAGGGTGGACAAGGATCAACCGCCCATCCCTGGCGGCTGATCTTCTTCGCTCTAGAACAGATTGGGGAAGAACACGAAGGACATCAGACTGGCCAGGATGCCGACCACGATGCCATACAGCAGGAACGGCCACACCGTGCGCCGCAGGATAATCCCTTCCCGGCCGGAGAGACCCACCACCGCGCACACCGCCACGATGTTGTGGATGCACACCATATTGCCCATCGCGCCGCCCGCCGCTTGCGCCGCCACAATGATCTGACGCGGCAACTCAAGCTGCGCCGCAACACCCCATTGGAACTCAGCAAACAACAGGTCAGACACCGTGTTAGAACCGGTGATGAACGCCCCCAAACCACCCACATAAGACGCCACCATCGGCCAAGCATTGCCCGCGATACCCGCGACGGCCTGAGCCATGGCCAGCGGCATGGATGGATACGTGTGAGGATTCAACAGCGGATCGGCGATACCGGAACCGCGAAAGATCGACACCAGCGCCACCGCAAAAAACAGCGCAATGGACGGATTCTTCATCTTGGCAATCGATTCGCTCCAGGCTTTCTGTACTGCTTCGCCGCGCATGCCATGAATCAGAATGGTTAGAAGCGCCACCAGCATGAACGGAATGGTGCCGGGCAGATACAGATAGTCGATGGAACCGCTGACACTCTGATAACCCAGGATATTGCCAAAGCTAATCTTCTGCGCAGCAAGCCAGCCCTTGAGACCCAAATCAGGAATCCGGGTCAACACCAGAATCAGACCAATCAGGATATAGGGCAGCCAGGCTTTGAACTGGCTCATGTGGCTGGTGAACTCATTGGTGTTAGACCCCTTGATGTCACCGGTCCAGTCGGGGTCCCACTGATCATCGTGGCCGAAATCCCAGGTTTCCTTGGGAACGCAGAAGCCCTTTTTAGCGCCAGCGACGATAATGCCAAGACCTACCAAACCCCCGATCAGCGACGGGAACTCGGGACCTACGAACCAGGCGAAGAATAGATACGGCACCGAGAAAGACACCGCCGCAAAAATGCAAAACTTCCAAGCCTTGAAGCCATCGGCCCAGGAACGGTTCGGGCCGAAAAAGCGCGTGATAAACCCCAGCATGAACACCGGCAGAATGAAGATCATCGGAAAATGCAGCACGGACGCCCATTGACCGATCAGCATGTTGAACTCCTCGCCGGAGCCAAAATTCAGACCGGGCGCACCCGAAACAATGGCCGTTTTAGCCAAGGGCTGAAGATACTTCATACCAAGAATGACCGGCGTGCCCACCGCGCCGAAAGTCACCGGGAAGGAGTTGAACACCAGACAGATGACCGCAGCAGCCAACGGCGGAAAGCCAAGACTCAAGAGCAACGGCGCGGCCAATGCGGCGGGCGTGCCGAAACCGGCAGCACCCTCGATGAAGGCCGCGAACATGTAGCCGATGATGATCGCCTGAACCCGGCGGTCGCCGGAAATATTCTGCATCCCGTGCTGGATGGTCTCCATGCCACCCGAATACTTGAGCGTGTACAGAATAATGATCGCGCCGAAGACAATGATCAGAATACCAACTGCTGTGATAACGCCTTGAATCGACAGCGCAGCGATATAGCCAATGGGCAAATTCCAGGCGGACAGTGCGCCAAGGACACACACCAGCCAGGCCAGAGGCATTGCTCTGGTCGCCGGCCAACGCAGTCCCGCCATCAAAATCAGCGCAACGGCAATCGGTAAAAAGGCGACGAACGCCAACAAACCTAACGACATGACAAACTCCTTTGGTAAAGAATCTGGAATCAATGAACAGCATTCAAACCCGGTCTGTTGCCGGGAACGATGCAAGCATTGCCCATGAAACAACCAACGGGCGCCGGGCATGCGCAGGGGCAAACCGGGGCAAGTGACGGTCTCCCCCAAGCTTTTTGTGCGTGATGACTGGCCAGCACCCGCGCTCTTTCTTCCCTGAAAACCCGCTTGGATAAATTCTGGGCGCAAAACACCCCCAACCCACCCAGGCAGGTATCCTTAACGATTTGATGGTGCTAGAGAATCAGCCGGTATTCGGCTGTGAGCAGCGATCGACCAAGTAGACGATGGAGCGGTAATAACGCCCGCTGTGCAGAGATAAACCGATTTCGCAGGTGCGGCTGGTGGAATACCCGGATGTGCAATCCTCCGGCAACGCCGCGGATAAATCCCGCAAAGCGCTGGCGTTCAATTCCGGGCGGGTGAACCCCTTGTCCCCGGCCCAGCCGCAGCAGGAAATCCGGTCAGGGACAATGACGTTTTCGACGCATGCTTCGGCGATAGCCTTCAACTTGGCCTGCAAACCCATGTTGATGTTGCTACAGGTGGGATGAATAGCGACCGTTTCTGGCCGTTTGTGGATCGTCAACCGCTCCAATACCACGTCATGCAGGAATTCCGTGATGTCGTACAGCTTGAGCGGAGCGGGGGCCGGGCCTTTCTTGACCCGGAACACGCAGGGTGTGGTATCGAACACAATTGGATCTTGCCCGTTGCGGCTGGCCTTGAGCAGCGCCTGCTCGACTTCCCGCCGCTTGGCGTCAGCCTGCGCCGGCAATCCTTTGCTTTCAAAGGGCTGGCCGCAACAAAGCGCATTGCTGTCCTCGGGCAGGATCACCTCAAATCCGGCCTTGCGCAGCAGAGCCGCGGTCTTCACCGGTAAAGCGTCTGTTTCAGGATCGCCCTTGGCCGGCCCCATGGTGCGGCTGGCGCAACTGGGGAAATAGACGACCCGCGGACGATCCGGCGCGGCGCTCGCTGCCGGCTTGGGCATCGCGCCAGCAGAAGGCATATAGCGGTTCCACAGCGGCAGCCGGTCCCCCGACAGTTTACGCATGGCCCCGGTCACGCTGCCCTGCACGGTGGAGCCAAAGACCGTGTGTGAGAGATGGGCGGCAGCCAGATTGAAGCGCGTGGCCGTGGTGACGCCAGAGAAATGATTGGCCACCCAATTGCCGATCCGTTGCGCGGTTTGACCGCGTTGCTGGCGGCGCTTCTTCAACATCATCGTGCCGGTATTGATGCCGACCGGACAGGTCAGCGAGCACAGACTGTCAGCCGCGCAGGTGTCCAGACCCTGGTATTGATAGGATTCGTCAATGGCTTGCAGTTGCTGGCCATCGTCGCCAGCGGCTTGCAGGCGCGCCATTTCCCGCAAGCCGGCGATACGCTGGCGCGGCGAGAGAGTCAGGGCGCGGGATGGACAATTCGGTTCGCAAAAGCCGCATTCGATGCACTTATCCACCAGCGGGTCAACGGCAGCCATCGGCTTAATGTTTTTCAGATGGACTTCCGGGTCATCGTTGAGGATGACACCGGGATTGAGCAGATGACCGGGGTCAAACAGCATCTTGATTTCCCGCATCAACTGGTACGCCTGTTGCCCCCACTCCAGCTCGACGAAGGGCGCGATGTTGCGGCCCGTGCCGTGCTCGGCTTTCAGCGAGCCGTCGTATCGATCCACGATCATATGGCAGACATCGTCCATGAAATTCTTGTAGCGTTCGGTTTCGTCCGGCTTGGCAAAGTCGGGCGTGATGACGAAATGCAAATTTCCTTCGAGCGCGTGACCGAAGATGATCGAGCCGGCATAGCCGTGCTGGCCGAACAAGCGCTGCAAATCCAGGGTCATTGCCGCCAATTGGGGGACGGGGACCGCAACATCCTCGATGATGACGGTGGTGCCGGTCGCCCGCGCCGAACCGACCGAGGGAAACAGTCCTTGGCGGATCGCCCACAACTGGGTGAATTCTTCGGGCCGGTCAGTAAATTGGAACGGGAGCAGGGTTGGTGTGCCGGCAATCGCGGCAGTGATGACCTCGACCTGAGCGGTCAAGGTTGCTGGGTTGGCCGCCCGGGTTTCCACCAATAGGGCGGCGGCGGTTTCCGGCAGTTCCTTGAAGTACGGCGGCATGCCCGCCTTGTTTTCCACTGAACGCAGCGAGGCGCGATCCATCAATTCCACCGCCGCGACCGGCTGGCTTTTCAGCACTGCCACCGCTTTGCACGCGGTCTCGATGTCAGGGAAGATCATCAGCGCCGTGGCTTTATGCGTATGCTCCTCGACTGTGTGATAGGTGATTTCGGCGATAAAGCCCAGTGTACCTTCGGAACCGATCATCAAATGCTGAAGGATTTCAAACGGGTCCTCATAGTCCACCAGAGTATTGAGACTGTAACCGCAGGTGTTCTTGATCTTGAATTTGTCGCGGATGCGTCCGGCTAGCACCGGATCGGCGCGGGTGCGCTCGCCCAGTCCGGTAAGCTGCGCGAGTAAAGCGCCGTGGCTGGTTTTGAACGCGTCGCGGCTGGCCGGGTCGCCGGTGTCCAGCAATGTGCCGTCAGCCAGCATGACACGCATGCTTTTCAGCGTCTTATAGCTGTTTTGCGCCGTGCCGCAGCACATGCCGCTGGCGTTGTTGGCAGCGATGCCGCCGATTTGGCAGGTGTTGATCGATGCCGGGTCGGGACCGATCTTGCGCTGGTAGGGTGCGAGATAGCGGTTGGCGTGACCGCCGATGATCCCCGGTTGCAGGCTGACGGTCGCCGCGCCCTCGCCAATCCGCCAGTTCCGCCAGCCATCGCCCAATTGCAGTAAAACGGAATCGGTCACCGCCTGGCCGGATAAGCTGGTGCCGGCGGCGCGAAAGGTCACCGGGGTCCCGTATTGATGCGCCAGCGCCAGGATACGCCGCACCTCGTCTTCGCTGTCCACCCGCACGACCAGTTGGGGAATCAAACGGTACAAACTAGCGTCGGTACCATAGGCAAGGGTGCGTAAGGGGTCACTGATCAGCCGTGCGGCCGGGATGATGCTTTGAAGATCGCGATGAAGGCTTTGATAAGCAAGCGAACGCATGGGCGGATTATCCTCGTTTTGGTGTTAGATCACGCCTTTAAAGCCAGGCGTTTATTTTATATTTGGTCATACGGTCTGACCAAATATAGCAGCCTCTTTTTCATCTTGCAACATATTGGTCATATGGTCTGACCAAATAATTGGTGCGCTAGAATTGGTGCTACGAACAGCACCTGCTTCATGATATTTTGCGTACTATGAATGCTGCGAAGCGCTATCGTAGCGAGTCTCAGTTCAATGTTTGTTGGGTACGGCCATGCAATTTGAAACAATCAACCCTCCAAAAGTCGCAGATGTCATCGTCAACCAGATTGAGCAATTGATTTTGGAAGGCATCCTCAAACCTGGCGAACGGCTGCCTCCAGAACGGGAACTGGCTCAGAAATTCAATGTTTCCCGTCCATCGCTGCGTGAGGCTATTACCACACTGAAATCGAGAGGGCTGCTGCAAAGCCGGCGGGGCGGCGGCAGCTATGTCGTCGATGTGATCGCGCCAGGTCTTACCAACCCTTTGATTGAACTTCTTAAAAATCATCCAAAAGCGATGTTCGACGTGCTGGAACTGCGGCACGCTCTGGAAGAGGTCGCGGCCTATTTCGCCGCCTTGCGCGCGACCGGCGCTGACCGGGAAATCCTGCAACGCCGCTTTGCCGAGCTGGAAGCCATCCAAAAAGGCAAGCACGAACCCCAGCATGATGCTGTCGTAGACGCCGGCTTTCATCTCGCTATCGCCGATGCGTCCCATAACGTGGCGTTAATCCATGTGATGCGCGGTTTGTTCGATTTGTTGTTGAGCCATATCAACCGTTCGCTGGAGCGGTTGTACACGCGCGAAGACAATTACGTGATCATTCACAGCCAGCATCAAGCCGTTCTGGAAGCCGTGCTGAAACGCGATCCGGAAGCGGCCCGGCAAGCGGCCCATGTTCACCTGGCTTTCGTCGAAACCACCTTGCGCGAACTCGACGAAGAAGCCACCCGGCAAACCCGCGCCCAACGCCGTTTGCAAGACAACCTGAACATCGAGACCAGCACTTGATTCAGCGCAGAAACGGCGGATGAAACGCATCGTTTTAGACCGGCTGGCCGCAGCCTATCGCGCAGGACAACGGCTGGTGCTGGCCTTCGATTACGATGGAACGCTGACACCACTGGCGGACCATCCCCGTCTGGCGCATCTTGATCCTGCATTGCGCGAGATACTGGCGAGGCTGGCTGCGCTGCCACGGGTCACGGCCGGCGTGATCAGCGGCCGGGCGCTGGATAATCTCATCGGCATGGTTGACCTGAGCACTTTAAGCTATGGCGGATCGACCGGCCTGGAATTACAGATCGCTGGAGAGCGCCGCATCACGAACGAGGCCCTGGAAAGCTGTGCTCTGCTAGAGGCCCTGTGCGCCACGGTTGAAGAACCGTTAGCGGATTACCCCGGCGCATGGATCGAGAAAAAACCATTCGGCTTCACCGTTCACTACCGGCTCTTGGCGACAGACTGGGTTGAATCGTTAAGGATGCAAACCTTTTCCTTGCTTGCGCCTCATTTGAACAGCGTGCGCCTTCTGGATAACCCTTTAGCCATCGAAGTATTACCGGCCATTGGGCAGGACAAGGGTACGGCGCTGCGCTCTATCGTTACTCACCGTGGCGCAGAACCCGTGACCGTGCTTTATGCAGGTGATGCGCTCAATGATGAACCCGCCTTGCAAGTAGCGGCGGAGATGGGAGGAATCTCCTTAGGTATCGGGCCGGAAGCGCCGGTGGCTGCTGAATATCGTCTGCCCGATCCTGCTGCGTTGCAGAGCCTGCTCGCGGCGCTAACTGAGGAAATCTTCTAGCTTCATGGAGTTACCCCCTGATTTTGCCACCTTGCTACTGTTAGGTGCGATCGCTTTGGTGGCGGGCTTTATCGACGCCGTCGCCGGCGGCGGTGGAATGCTGGTCATGCCAGCCCTTTTAAGCATCGGGATGCCACCCCACTTGGTAGTGGGCACTAACAAGCTGATCGGCACGTTTGGCACCTTCAGCGCCTCGCTGACCTTCATCCGTAAAGGGTTGTTTCAACCGGCCCTGTGGCGGGCGATGAGCTTCGGGACGTTTGCTGGCGCGTTAACCGGAGCGGTGTTGATCTACCTGATGAGTGCCGGTGTATTGAAAAAACTGCTGCCGCTGGCCATCCTGCTGGCATCGGTCTATCTGATCTGGCCGCGCCGCGCTCACCTCCCGGTCATCACTCCCCTGGAACCACCTGCGGCGCAACCGCGCAGTGTCCAGCTGACCGCTGGCGGCCTGATTGGCTTTTACGATGGTTTTATCGGCCCTGGCACCGGGGCATTCTGGATGGCGGCGGCGATGAAGCTGTTCCACCTCGACTTGGTGGCCGCCGCCGGGGTAGCCCGGTTCATGAATTTCATCAGTAACCTGACTGCGTTGCTGACTTTCACTATTCTCGGCAATATCGACTACACCATTGGTCTCAGCATGGGCGCATTGTTGATGTGCGGCGCATTCCTCGGCGCGCAGAGCGCTATTCGCTACGGCGCGCCGTTTATCCGTCCCGTATTTCTGCTGGTGGTGGTGCTGATGGCCGGACGGCTCCTGGTCACGGGGTAGCTCAACCTTCCCGGAGCGCGGCGATCACGGGTCCGGTCTCCGGCCATACCCCGCGCCACAGATGAAAGGACTCTGCCGCCTGCTCGACCAGCATCCCCAACCCATCCAAGGACTGAACGGCTCCATGTGCCCGGCCCCAGCGGACAAAAGCGGTGGGTTCCCGGCCATACATCAGGTCGTAGCACCAGCCCTCCGCCGCCAGCACATCGTCCGGCAAGGGCGGAACCGCATCGTCCAGACCGGCGGCAGTGGCGTTGATGATCAGATCGAACCGCCGCCCGGCCAGTTCGGAAAAACCGCACGCCGACACGCGCCCCAAGCCGCTAAAGCGCAGGGCCAGTCCTAACGCCTTTTCCGCCGTGCGATTGGCGATAACCAATTGTCCCGGCTGTTCCGCCAGCAACGATTGCAGTACCCCGCGCGCTGCGCCGCCTGCGCCCAGCAACAGAATCCGTTTTCCTGCCAGCGGATAACGGTGATTGACGGTTAAATCGCGCGCCAGTCCCGGCCCGTCGGTGTTGTCGCCCCGCACGCCGCCTGGCCCGAAAATCAAGGTATTCACTGCCCCGGCCCGCTCGGCGCGGGCGCTCAGAATATCAGCGAACACCCAGGCATCCTGCTTGAAGGGAACAGTCACATTCAGACCCTTGCCGCCAGCGGCATGAAAGGCGCGCGCCGCCGCCGCGAAGCCGCCTGGTTCGACCAGAATGGCACGGTATTCCAGATTCTGGCCGGTCTGAGCGGCGAACAGGGTGTGAATCCGCGGGGATTGGCTGTGGGCGATGGGGTGGCCCATTACGGCGTATTGGTCGGGTTGCAGGGTCATGGCTTTCCTTCATTTTCAGCTTCACGCAACGGTGCGTGCAACCGTTGTTCGAACTCCGCTGGCGGCACATATTGCAGCAAGGCTCCACCATTATCGCCCAGCAATAAATCCAAACCCAGCGCCGGATACAGCCAGTGCGCGCCATCCGGAACGGTAATTTTTTCTGCCGGTTCGCCGAAACGTTGACGCACCAGTCCGGCATCCAGCTTGACCACAGGCAAATAGGTGATGGCGGTGATCACCGCGCTTAAAGCCAAATCATGATCAGCCTCGATAACTGGATAGCGGCGGCCCTGGTTAACCGCCGGTTCACCTTCGCCCGCATGGGCTTTCAACACCGCCAGCGCCGATTCCGGCAGTTGCGCTGGCAATACCAGCCGTGCATTCAATCCACCAAGGACCGTATCCCGGAAATACCCTTCTAAGCCCAACCGCCCTGCCTTATCCTCAAATACACCTAATTCATAACGCCGGCCCAGTTTATTCACCCCATCCCGCAGCGTGCTCTCACCCAAGGTCAATCCAAACACGGTCAGCGATGCACCATCCGGACGGACGGTGATCTGCCAGGGTAAGTCCTGACCGGGCGGCGAGGACTGGCCGCCCGGCGGACGCATGATCGCCAGAAAGAATACGCTCAGGGCAACGCCCAGCGCTGCCAGCGCCCACACTTTCCCGTTTTTCATGATCCCTGCCGCAACCAGCCCGCCGCCGGACCGGCAAAATAGGTCAAGATGGCGTCTGCCCCGGCCCGCTTGATCGCTAGCAACGATTCCATCACCACCGCTTGCTCATCAAGCCAGCCGTTGCGTGCCGCTGCCAGCAACATGGCGTATTCACCGCTGACCTGGTAAACAAAGGTAGGCGCGGCGAATTGATCTTTGACCCGGCGCACGATGTCCAAATAGGGCATTCCGGGCTTAATCATCACCATATCGGCCCCCTCCTCCAGATCCATCGCCACCTCGCGCAACGCCTCATCGCTGTTGGCCGGGTCCATCTGGTAACTGTATTTATTGCCCTTGCCCAATGCACCCGCCGAACCGACGGCATCGCGGAATGGCCCATAGAAGCTGGATGCATACTTAGCGGAATAGGCGAGAATCCGGGTATGGATGAAATCATTGGACTCCAGCGCTTCGCGGATGGCAGCAATCCGTCCATCCATCATGTCCGAAGGCGCTACGATATCGGCCCCGGCCCCGGCGTGAGACAGCGCCTGTTTAACCAGCACCGCCACGGTCTCATCGTTCAGCACATAACCAGAGCCGTCGATCAGCCCGTCCTGACCGTGACTCGTAAACGGGTCCAGTGCGACATCGGTGATCACACCCAGTTCAGGCAATGCCTTTTTGAGAGCGCGCACCGCCCGCTGCACCAAACCATCGGGATTATACGATTCAGCAGCGTCCAGTGACTTGGCTTCCAGCGGCGTAACCGGAAACAACGCCACAGCAGGCACCCCCAGCCTGGCTAACCGCTCGGCTTCGTGCAGCAACTCATCAACGGTCAATCGCTCCACACCTGGCATTGACGCGACAGGTTCGCGGCGTTGCTGACCTTCGATCACAAACAATGGCTGGATGAGATCGGCGGCGGTCAACACGGTCTCCTGCATCAGCCGCCGCGAGAAGCCGTCGCGGCGCATCCGGCGCGGCCGGGCGCCGGGAAACTGGCCAGGAATAATTTGGGGTAATCGGGACACCGGAATATCCTCGGAGGTAGATGGTCAAAGAGGGTCGCCTTCACAGCAGGGCGCATTATAAACCGCATGGAGTTCTGGCATGACTGATCTGCTTCAGCACGAAATCCCTTTCCGGCTTGGCTGCTTCTTTGCCGTGCTACTGGCCATGATGTTATGGGAATGGCGCTGGCCGCGCCGGCCATTGGTGCTATCGAGAATCCGGCGATGGCCAGCCAATCTAGGCATTATCATGGTGGATAGCATCGTGCTGCGATTGGTGTTTCCGGTACTCGCAACCGGTGCAGCCGGTCTGGCGGCAGTAAACGGCTGGGGTCTATTTCATGTATTGAATACCCCGTTTTGGCTGGCGTTTATCGCCTCGTTGCTGCTATTGGACCTGGTGATCTACACCCAGCATGTGGTGTTCCACAAAGTTCCCGCGTTGTGGCGGCTACACCGGATGCACCACACCGATCTGGACTTCGATGTCACGACCGCTCTGCGTTTCCATCCATTGGAGATTGTGTTGTCGATGCTGGTCAAACTGGCGGTCGTCGTATTATTGGGCGCGCCGCCGGTCGCAGTGATGCTATTTGAGGTCATCTTGAACGCGACCGCCATGTTCAACCACGGCAACGTCGAATTGCCGAAGCGCTGGGATCAGGCGCTACGCTGGATGCTGGTTACCCCGGACATGCACCGGGTTCATCATTCGGTGCGTGCCGAAGAAACCGATAGCAACTTTGGTTTTAACCTGCCGTGGTGGGACCGGCTGTTTGGCACCTACCGGGATCAGCCGCACGAGGGCCATACCAGCATGACCATCGGCCTCGGGTACTTTTGTGATTGGCGCGCCACCCGATTGTATGGGTTACTGCTGCAACCCTTCCTAAATGCTGAACCGGCGCCTCTTACCCCGCACCCTAACCTTCCCCCGCCAGAAGAGGGAAGGTAGCCGTTCAGCTAAACGCCAATCGAAACCCGGCTTTTTTCAAATACCGTGCTTCAGCGTCCAAATCCGCTTGGGTCAGCGGGTTCGCATCGAGCCACCCTTCGGGAAAGCGCAACGCCAACTGTTGCCGGTTTACCTGAAGACTCAACATCGGCAACGCATGCCGGCTACGGCCCCGGTGCAATACCACGGCCAAGCGCAGCAGCACACACAACCGCTGAGCCAGCAGCGCCCGTTCCTTGGGCAGATGCTCGAATGCCTTCGCGGGAAACCCCCGCCGATGACGGCGCACCAGCGTAGCCAGCAATATTTGGTCACTCTGAGAAAAACCAGGCAGATCCGCGTGTTCAAGAATATAGGCGCCGTGCTTATGATATTGGTCATGCGTCAACAGCAACCCGATTTCATGCAGCCGGGCGGCCCACTCCAGGTTATGCGCTAATTCTTCCGCTGACAGATGCCAGGCATCGCGCACCTGGTTGAGCAGCATCCAGGCGGTTGCGCTCACCCGTTCAGCCTGCGCTTTGTCTAAGTCATAGCGGTCAATCACCGTGGCGATGGTGCGATCCCGGACATCTTCATGACGGATACGGCCCAGTAGATCGTAAATCACCCCTTCCCGTAAGGCTCCTTCCGATACCTCCATGCGTTCTACACCCAGCGCTTCGCATAAGCCATGCAACACCACAAATCCGCCAGCAAAAACCTGAGCACGGGCCGGTTCCAATTGCCAGCGAGCCGCCATGGTCTCGGGCCGGCCAGCTTCCAGCAAGGCAGCGCGCAGCCGCCGTAATGCCTCCAGGGTAATTCCTTCACGGCTCCAGCCTTCCCGCGCGACAACATCCTGAATAGCCTTGATCGTCCCCGAAGCGCCAGTTGCCACTTGCCAGCCCTGATCACGGAATTCCTCGCGCACCGGTTCCAGTTTCAACTGCACCAGCAGTTCTGCCTCACGCATCCGTGACTCGGTGATTCGTCCCTTATCGAAACAGGAGCGGCTCAGACTGACGCAACCCATCTTGAGGCTGGTCAAATGATGGATCTCAAATTTCTCACCGAGGATTAATTCGGTGCTGCCGCCCCCAATATCCACCACCAGGCGCTGGCCAGCCGCATCGGCCACATTGTGAACGACCCCTAAATAGATCAAGCGCGCCTCTTCCTGGCCGCTGATGGTCTCAATATTGTGTCCCAGAACCGCCTCGGCCCGCGCCAAAAACACGGTACTATTGCGCGCCTGCCGCAAGGTGTTGGTGCCGACCACGCGCAACTGCTCCGGCGGAATTTGCCGCAACCGCTGGCCAAAGCGCGCCAGACAATCCAAAGCACGCAATTGCGACTCTTCAGACAGCCGGTTCCTGCTATCGAGGCCCGCAGCCAACTGCACCATCTCCCGTAGCCGGTCCAGCGTCTGCACCTGCCCGTTAGCGATACGGGCGACGATCATATGGAAACTGTTGGAACCCAGGTCAATTGCAGCAACAATATCGGAAGACACGGAATAGTCCTTATTTTGAATAATTTTTTGATCTACTAGCGGCGGCTTTATACACCCCTAATCAAACCAAAACCCGGCCGCAATCCTCTGGAAATCTCAAAGCAACCGCAAACGGGCTTGGTGAAAGGCTTCACGCATCTCATCAAAGGTCCGCGCCACTGGAAACTGCGGGAATTCGTCAATCACATTTTGCGGTGGACGAAATAGAATGCCGGCCTCAGCTTCCGCCAGCATCGCGGTATCGTTGTAAGAGTCGCCCGCAGCGATCACGCGAAAATTGAGCTGATGAAACGCTTGCACGGCCTTGCGCTTGGAATCAGGCTGCCGCAGAACATAACCGGTCACCCGGTCATCCACGACTTCCAACCGGTGGCAAAATAAAGTTGGCCAACCCAAACACCGCATCAATGGCAAAGCGAATTCATAATAGGTATCCGACAAAATCACCACTTGGAACCGCTCGCGTAACCAGTCAAGGAACTCACATGCTCCCTCCAGCGGCCCCATCCCGGCAATCACCTGCTGGATGTCAGATAACTTGAGTCCATGCTGATCCAGCAACGCCAACCGGCCCCGCATCAGTTGATCATAATCAGGAATATCGCGGGTGGTCAGCCGCAGTCCCTCAATACCGGTGCGTTCGGCAACATTGATCCAGATTTCCGGGATCAGGACCCCTTCCAGGTCCAAACAAGCCAGTTCCATGAAAATCTCCTGTGGTCTACGCAAGCGCGCTGAGACCTGTTGATGGGGTTCGATAAGCAAAGTTTGCGACGATCACTAACGGTCGAGCAATTCAGCCAGTTGCTCAGTATTAAGCCGCAACCGTAACGCCAATACCATGATCAGATCGATGGCTACCTTGGGATTTTGCTCCAAAAACGGCATAAAATCTTTTCGATGAATGACCAGCAATTCGCTAGCCGCCAGCGTCGTCACTGTCGCCGAGCGGCCTCGTCCGTCGAGCATGGCAATCTCGCCGGCGATATCTCCCGGCCCAACGGTACCCAGTACAACTTCCTTCCCATCTCCATCGGCGACGCTTACTTTAAGCCGTCCGTGCAAGACAACCAGCATCTCATCGCCGTTGGAGCCCTTTTCGAAAACAACATAGCTGCTAGGCAGGGTCACAACGCGCGACATCGCCACGATCGTTTCCACATGGCCTGGCGAGAAATTGCGAAACAGGAAGCATTTGCGCAGAATATCCGACCGTTGCAGAATAATATCGGGCCGTTGCTGTTTGGGCGCTGCCCAAGCGCTGCCCAGAGTCAGCGCCCCATGTAACTGGCTAGCGATTAATGGCCGCTTGATACAAACATGCTCGGATTCAAGCATCGGGTTCATCGACGCCAGAATACTACTCGCTTCCAAGGCATCCTGTTGATATTCATTCCAGAACAGCATAGCGCCTGGATCATCAGCGTTGACGATAAAAATATTGGCCGGTTTTCCGCCGTTGTCTGTTATCTGATAGGCCACATCCTGGTTGCTGGCCACCGATAAAATGTTGCGGATCATCCGGCGGTCCTTTTCTGGAAATCCAATTACATTAACAATGACGATCTTTGGCATGACTCCTCACCTCCACCTATTATTATTTGCCATGGGCTGCTCGCTGCGAGCCTCCTGGCATATCCGCAACGCGTATAGCCACACTATAATTGATTTTAATTCAGGATTGATTCTCCCCACGTTTAGTAACCGTGGCGGCAATGTCAAACAGAAGGGTAACAGCTCACCAAGGTGTCTCATCCGATGAAAAATGCTCTGAAAAAACGCTTACTTCTCAGCACCGGCCTATGCCTAAGTCTTCTGTGGCTAGCCGGCCCGCTCAAAGCGGCAGAACCGGCGGCAACGCCCGCCAATCGCACCGAACTCAGCTTGATGACCGGCCGCGAATCGGGCACCTACTATCAATTAGGCCGAGATTTGAGAAAGCTGGCTGGCCGTCACCAGATCGATCTATCGGTTATTCCTTCAGCCGGTTCACTGGAAAACATCTTTAAGGTTTATGAGTATCCTAGCCTACAACTGGGTTTGAGCCAATTCGATAGTCTGAGCCTCGTCGCACTCGAAGCAACTATCAGCGATGATGGGGACGCCGAGGAATTGAATAAGCTGGTTAACTCGCTGCAACTGGTGCTGCCACTGTACTACGAGGAAGTGCATGTTCTAGCTAAAGCACCGGAGATCAAGCAACTGACAGACTTAAACGACAAGAGCATTGCCGTGGGTGATGCCGTCAGCGGCACCTATGGCACAGCCACTATTTTGCTGGATCTGTTCAAGATCACCCCAGCTGAACAACCGGAAATGGATGCAGTGACAGCCCTTGATGCGCTGCAAC
>JACKNF010000025.1 GCA_024234995.1 Gammaproteobacteria bacterium | reverse complement strand
TACGAAGACATCGCCATCCAGATTTATCAGCAATTCTTGGCCATCGCCAACACCATCGCCGGCCACGCCGGCCACGAAGTGCCGCTGTGGGATCCGGAAGCGGGTTTCTTCAAAGATTTGATGATTTGCCCAGACGGGCAGACGCAGCGGATCGATGTGTATTCCTGGGTCGGGTTGATTCCGCTGTTCGCCTGCGAGGTGGTGGACCGGCGCATTCTGGCCAAGGTCCCCCGGTTCCGCGAACTGCTGCGCCAGCACCGGCACGGCGTGTTCGACGGCAGCATCATCTGCCAATGCCCGGATTGGGAAAACGAGCGGGGCGAGCACCTGCTGTCGCTGGTCACCAACCGGATGCTGCCGCGCATCCTCAAGCGGCTGCTGCGCGAAGACGAATTCCTGTCGCCGCACGGCATTCGCAGCGTCAGCCGCATTCACGCCACGCATAAGCACTTGGGCACGCTGCCCGGCGTCGGCGAGGCCATCATCGAATACGTGCCCGGCGAATCCAATTCCGGCCTGTTCGGCGGCAATTCCAACTGGCGTGGCCCGATCTGGCTACCGACCAATTACACGCTGGTGCAGGCGTTGGAGAAGTTCCACCGCTTCCTCGGCGGCAATTTCACCATTGCCGTGCCCAGCCTGGGCAACCGCGAATTGAATTTGAAGGAAATCGCCACGCTGATCGCCGAGCGGCTGGTGGACATTTACCGCCGCGACGCGAACGGACAGAGGCCCGCGTTCCCCGCTGGCAGCCCGTTCCAGCACGATCCGCATTGGCAAGATTTGCTGCAATTTTACGAATACTTCCACGGCGACACCGGCCAGGGTTTGGGCGCGGCGCATCAAACCGGCTGGACCGGCCTGCTGGCGAATCTGGTGATGCGCCGCTACCGGCGGGATATCCCGGCCTATTGGAGCCAGCGGGTAGCAGCCGGTAACGCCCCTCTCTCCGTGGCAGAGACGTTGGAGGTGAGGGCGGCTCCGGCCACGAGCGCGGTGGAGGGCTAAGCCATGCTGACCGCAACCGTCGCCGCCGTCCGGCACCGCCGGGCCAACGTCATCGCGGCCTTTCTCAAGCGCGTGGACGAAGCCTTGCGCGTCGCCGAAGTCACGCTCTATCCCTTCCTCGATCTGGCGATCCGGCTATGGCTGGCGCAAGCGTTCTGGGTGTCCGGCGTGCTCAAGCTGGCCAACTGGGATACCGCGCTGACGCTCGCCACCTACGAATACCCGGTGCCCTGGCTGGACCCGTTCACCGCCGCCGTGCTGGGCGTCACCATCGAGGTGCTGGGTTCGATGCTGCTGGCGTTCGGACTCGCTACCCGGCTGGCCGCAATTCCGCTGCTGGTCCTGACGCTGGTGATCCAGTTCGAATACCGCGCCTTGGATCAGCATCTCTACTGGGCGGCGCTGTTCGGCTGGTACATTGTCATGGGGGCGGGGCCGGTTTCCCTTGATCGGCTGCTGACTTCCGGTTTGGCTTCTTCGGCGCTGCCGCTGGTCAAGCCGCTGGGCCGGTTGTACGCTGTGATGACCCGCTACCTCGGCCCAGTTTATCAACTCGGGTTGCGGCTCTGGCTGGCGAGCCTGTGGTTTACGCCGGTTCTGGTGGGGCGTTCGCTGCTGGAGGCCGTGTTGGGATTCGTCAGTCCACTGCTGGCGCTGGGATTGGCGACCCGCTTGGCCGCGATCGGCGCGATGCTGGCGCTGCTCGGCTCCGGCGTCATGGGCGCGGACGAAATCCAGACCATCAACCGGCTCTATCAGCTTTTCCTGCTCGGCCTGATCGCGCTGCGCGGGCCGGGACCGCTGGCCGCCGACACCGTTCTGCAATGGCAACTGGCCCGCTGGTTCTCGCCGCTGGAAAGCTGGACCGATGCCGCGCTGACGGACGCGCCGCATGCGGTCATCGTTGGCGCTGGCTTCGGCGGTTTGAAGGCGGCGCATGGTTTGCGATTGGCCGCCTGCCGGATCACCGTCATCGACAAGCGCAACTATCACCTGTTCCAGCCGCTGCTCTATCAGGTGGCGACCGCCAGCTTGTCGCCGACCGATGTCGCCACGCCGGTCCGGGCGCTGTTCCGCGACCAGCACAACGTGCGGGTGTTGCTGGGCGAAGTGGCGGACGTAGACGCCGCCGCCCGGCAGGTGATCCTGAGCGATGGCACCCGCATCGGCTACGACTATCTGGTGTTGGCCACCGGCGCGCGTCACAGTTACTTCGGACGCGACGATTGGGAGCCCTACGCGCCGGGCCTGAAGCGCATCGACGATGCCACCGCCATTCGCCGCCGCCTGCTGCTGGCCTTCGAGCAGGCGGAGAACTGCACCGATCCCGAAGAGCGGCAGCGGTTGCTGACCTTCATCATCGTCGGCGGCGGTCCTACTGGCGTGGAACTGGCCGGCGCCATCGCCGAACTGGCTCAGCACGGGCTGACCGGCGAATTCCGCAACATCGACCCAGCCCAAGCGCGAGTGTTACTGGTGCAATCGGCACCGCGCCTGCTGCCGGGCTTTCCCGAATCGCTTTCGGACGTGTCGGCGCAATCGCTGCGGGCGCTGGGCGTGGAAGTGCTGACCAAGAGCCGGGTGGAAAAAATCGATGCCGAGGGGGCGCTGGTATCCGGCCAGCGGATCGGGTCCCGCACCGTGTTCTGGGCGGCGGGAGTGATGGCCTCGCCCGCCGCGCAATGGCTCAAGACCGAAGCCGATTCGGCGGGCCGCCTCAAGGTGGGGCCGGATTTGAGCGTGCCCGGCTTGCCCAACGTCTTCGCCGTCGGCGATACCGCCTTGAGCGAAGCCTGGGATGGCAAGCCGGTGCCGGGGCTGGCGCCCGCGGCCAAGCAGCAGGGCGTTTACGTCGCCGGGGCGATCAAGGCCCGGCTGGAAGGACGCACCGGCCTGCCGCCGTTCCGCTACCGTCATCTGGGCAATCTGGCCACTATCGGCCGGCAGGCGGCGGTCGTCGATTTCGGCGGGTTCAAACTGAGCGGGGCGCTGGCGTGGTGGCTGTGGGGCGTCGCCCACGTATTCTTCCTGGTCGACCCGCGCAAGCGCCTGTCGGTCGCGATCGAGTGGTTCTGGGCCTATCTCACCTACAAACGCGGCACCCGGCTCATCACCGGCGGCCAGGAATAACCTCTGGAGGCGGCGCGGGTTCCCGGCTCCGGCTGGCGGACTCTGCGCCGGAAAGACGATGAATAAAGCACTTTCTCAACATTGGCCGGAGTATCTGATGGAAGCAGCCGGCCTGGGGCTTTTCATGATTTCAGCCTGCATCTCCGGCGCGCTGCTGGAGTATCCCGGCTCGCCGATCCATCACGCCATTGCCGATCCCTTTATCCGGCGCCTGCTCATGGGTGTGGCAATGGGGCTGACCGCGATTGGAATTATCTATTCTCCTTGGGGCCAGCAGTCGGGCGCGCATATCAATCCATCCGTGACCCTAAGCTTCTGGTATCTAGGCAAGATCGCGCACTGGGATGCGCTGTTCTATGTGTTCGCTCAGTGCGTGGGCGCTGTAGCTGGCGTGGCAGCCGCTGCATTGCTGCTCGGGCAGGCGCTGGCTGATCCGGCGGTAGGATATGTGGTGACTCAACCGGGCATGGCGGGGATCGCTGTGGCGTTCACAGTGGAAACAGGTATTTCCTTTCTCTTGATGGCCACGGTCCTGGTGGTCAGCAATTCCCGGTTCGCCCGCTACACCGGATGGTTTGCTGCAACCCTGGCCGCTTTGTATATCACTTTCACCGCGCCGCTCTCTGGCATGAGCATGAATCCAGCCCGTTCTTTCGGTTCGGCGCTGGTCGCCGGGCAGTGGGCGTACTTGTGGATTTACCTGATTGCGCCGCCGCTGGGCATGTTACTGGCGGCGGAAGCCTATCATCAAGCCAGAGGCCGGCACGCGGTAAGGTGCTGCAAGCTGCATCACGAGAACGATAAGCGTTGCATTTTCCGCTGTAACTACCAGCGGTAGGTCTTATCCTTGTAATGAAGTTCTTAAAGCCTGATCGATGAATCGCTATGGAGATGGGGCATTCCCATTGGAGCGGGCAAATTCACCGGTGTCACCCGGCGCAAGAAACCTGGAAACCACGTCTCACCCGGCAGCAGGCGCTGCGCTATGCCGCGATAAGTCTCGCGGCTCAACATCAATTCAGTAAAAGACTGGGGCGGCGGGCACAGGTAGAACAATCCAATGACCGCTAGATAAAGCGCTGCCGTGCCAAAGGGTTGTTTTAGGCTACCCAGACTGAAGGCGGTACCAAAAGATTTTTTCAGCAGTTTCTTGCCGAACAAATTGACGCTGTAGAATTCATCCAGCAATAGATGGACGAAAAAACCCAGGGTGACAAAGCTCCCGCACAGCCAGGCATGCGTCACTGAAGCGGCGAAAGCATGATAAGCAAGCGCCGTCGTGATCAACCCGCAACTCACGCCCATGGGAACGGAGTGAATCAACCCGCGATGGACGGTGAAACGGTCGAGCAGTTCAAACGCGCCATAGCGGATCAGCACAAAGCAACCCGCCCACAGCAAGAGCAGTTCCGTCAGGGAATAGCGGCGTCCGAAGGTAAATACCACCAGGAAACCGGCAATCACTGCCAGCGCCATGAAGGCAATGCGTACCGGGATGGAATGCGGTGAATCGATATCGGGTAATAACCCGCCCATCACACCGAGAACGAAATAGCCAATCACCGCCTGGTGGGGAAACTGACCGGTCATGACTAGCGCAGTGGCGGCCAGTCCGCTGACCGCCGCTGCGCCCATAAGGTGCGTGTTGAAATCCGCCACGCTGGAATGGTTAACCTTGCTGCAACAAATTGCGCAGATCGATGATTGCCGCGTTGGCGCGGGAGATATACGACGCCATGATCAACGAGTGGTTCGCCATGGGGCCAAAACCGGTGCCGTTGAGAATGATCGGACTCCAGATGAATTCCTGCGTGTTCTCCAGTTCACGGATGATTTGCTTGAGCGAAACCACTGCATTCTTATCCTGGAGCACACTGTTGAAATCCACCTCCAGCGCCCGCAGCGTATGCAATAACGCCCACGTGTAACCGCGCGCCTCAAAGAACACGTCATCGATTTTCATCCACGGCGTCTTAACTTGCGCTTGACTGGGCGTGGGTGTCGATTGGCGTGCGTTCGGATCGCCCGCCAGATCGATGTTGAAGCGGGTCTGGCCCACGCTGGCTGCCAAGCGTTGTCCCAGGCTGCCCAAGCGCTTTTCGGCCACCGCTAGATAGGCGCCCAAATTGTCGGCACGGGTGAAAAACTGACCGTCCTGGATTTTTTCGTCGGCGAGGCGCTCCAGGTAGCGGTACAGGGCTTTGATACCCTTGCGGTATTCCAACTCGGTCGACGGCAGAATCCAGGATTCCGAATCGTAATTAAACTGAGGATCGGCAACCTGCAAGTCCTTATCCTCGATGGATTGCGTTTGCGAGCGGCTGAAGTCGTTGCGCATCGAACGCGCCAAATCGCGCAATTCGGTCAGCGCGCCAAATTCCCAGTTAGGAATATTATCCAGATAGACCCCTGGCGGAGTCATGTCGTTGCTAAGATAGCCACCGGGTTTGTCTAGGAGAGTTTCAGCAATACGGATGGCAGTGGCGGTGGTCACATAGCCGGGCACCAGCTTTTTTTGCTCGCCGTTCGCCAGCGCCAGCGCGTGTTCCCGCACATCGAACTCGCCGGGTGAGCGCGACCAGATGAAACCGAGCACGATCACAACCACGACGTAGGTGACCAGAAACAAGCCCAGGGTCCACCACAGCCCTTTTTCTTTCCAGGTGCGTGGATGATAGAACGTCGCTACCTTAGTGACTTTACTGCCCAAGTTCGGCTTTTTGTCGGATACGGAAGTTTGATCAGTCATCGCGGATTCCTGTTCTGTTTGAGTTCACAACTGTTGAATTTTAGCCAACTGCTCTTCGAGCTTGGCAATGGCCGTTTGGAGTTCCGCCACGCGGGTGCGTTCCTTTTCGATAACAACAGCCGGGGCGCGGCCCAGAAAACCGGTGTTGCTCAGCTTTGCAGCGCCGCGCTCGGCGTCCTTGCGCAGCCTGGCGATTTCCTTGTCGAGCCGGGCGGTTTCCGCCGCTTTGTCGATCAGACCTGACATCGGAATCAGCACCTTCATGCCGCCCGCCAGGGTAGTGGCGGCTTCCGGGGCCGGCTCATCCTCGCCCAGCCAGGTAATGGCGTTCAGCCGTCCCAGCGTCGCCAGCGCCCGGCGATGCCGCTCCAGCCGTTCGTGATCCTCATTCGAACCATGCTGGAGCAATACTGGCAACGGTTTACCGGGCGTAATGTTCATCTCAGCGCGAATACGGCGAACGCCACTGAGGAATTGCCGCAACCATTCGATATCGGCGACCGCCGCAGTATCGATCAACGCTGGATCCGTTTGCGGGTAAGGCTGGCGCATGATGGATGCGCCTCCATCATCTCCACCCCTTGCAAGGAAGGAGGGCGTTAATGGCGCGGCCCGCTGCCAGATTTCCTCGGTGATGAACGGCATCAGCGGGTGCAGTAATCGCAGCAAGGTTTCCAGCGTTTGAACCAGGGTTTGCCGGGTCCCGCGTTGCGCCGCTCCGGAGCTGGCCGGGTCGTTGAGCACCGGTTTGGAAAGCTCCAGATACCAATCGCAAAACTCATTCCAGGTGAATTCGTACAGTGTTTGGGCCATTTGATCGAGGCGGTAGCCTTGCATCGCTGCATTCGCCTCTTCAATCGTCTGCTGCAAACGTGATCGAATCCAGCGGTCGGCCTGGCTCAGCTCAATCTCACCCCCTGCCAGCCCGGTATCCTGCCCTTCGGTGTTCATCAGCACATAACGGGCAGCATTCCACAATTTGTTGCAAAAGTTGCGATACCCTTCAACCCGGCCCATGTCGAACACAATATCGCGCCCGGTCGTCGCCAGTGCGGCAAAAGTGAAGCGCAGGGCGTCGGTGCCGTGGGCGTGAATGCCGTCCGGGAATTGCTTGCGGGTGGCTTTTTCAATGCGCGGGGCCATCTGCGGTTGCATCAGACCGGTGGTGCGCTTGGCGACCAGGTCATCCAGTTTTACACCGTCGATGATGTCCAGCGGGTCCAGCACGTTGCCCTTGGACTTGGACATTTTCTGACCTTCATGGTCGCGCACTAGCCCGTGAATATAGACCTCGCGGAACGGTACGTCGCCCATGAACTTCAGGCCCATCATGATCATCCGCGCCACCCAGAAGAAAATGATGTCAAAGCCGGTGACCAGCACACTGGTGGGGTAGAAGGTCGTGAGCGCTCCGGTTTTCTCCGGCCAGCCCAGGGTAGAGAACGGCCAGAGCGCTGAGGAAAACCAGGTATCCAGCACATCGGGGTCTTGCTCCAGCTTCACGTCTGGAGCCAGCCGGTGCTTCGTCCGCACCTCTGCCTCGCTATGACCGACATAGACCTTGCCGCTGGCGTCGTACCAGGCCGGAATCCGGTGTCCCCACCAAATTTGCCGGCTGATACACCAGTCCTCAATGCGGTTCAGCCAGTCGAAATAGGTCTTCTCCCAGTTTTCTGGAATGAACTTGATCTTGCCGGTCTTGACGGCGGCAATGGCAGGACCCGCCAACGGTGCGGTTTTTACATACCATTGATCGGTCAGGAATGGCTCAATCACTGCGTGGCTACGGTCGCCACGCGGCACCATGAGCTTGTGCGGTTTGGTTTCTTCCAGCAGCCCCAGATCTTCCAGATCGCCGATGATGCGCCGGCGGGCCTCGAAGCGATCCAGACCCCGATAAGCCTCAGGGGCGTGGCCGTTGATGCGGGCGTTGGGTGTGAAGATGTTGATCAGTGGCAGTTGATGGCGCTGACCAACCGCATAGTCGTTGAAATCGTGAGCTGGGGTGATCTTGACACAGCCGGTGCCGAAGCTGGGATCGACGTATTCATCGGCGATGATGGGAATATTCCGTCCGGTCAGCGGCAGCACGGCATACAGACCGATCAGGTGTTTATACCGTTCATCATCAGGGTGAACGGCTACGGCGGTATCGCCAAGCATGGTTTCCGGGCGCGTGGTAGCAACAATCAAATCGCCACCGCCCTCAACCAGCGGATAGCGGATATGCCAAAGAAAACCGCTCTCTTCGGCGCTGACCACTTCCAGATCAGAAACGGCGGTATGCAGCACCGGGTCCCAGTTAACCAGCCGCTGGCCCCGGTAAATCAGCCCTTCCTCGTACAAACGGACGAACACTTCGCGCACGGCGGCGGATAAACCATCGTCCATGGTAAACCGTTCCCGCGCCCAGTCTACCGAGGAACCCATGCGCCGCAACTGGCGCGTGATGGTGCCGCCGGATTCCGCTTTCCATGTCCAGACCCGCTCGATAAATGCCTCGCGCCCCAGATCATGGCGGGTCTTACCTTCGCCCGCCAGTTGCCGCTCCACCACCATTTGGGTGGCGATGCCCGCATGATCGGTGCCTGGCTGCCACAGGGTGTTGTAGCCCTTCATCCGGTGATAGCGGGTCAGCGCATCCATGATGGTGTCCTGAAAGGCATGACCCATATGCAAGGTGCCAGTGACGTTTGGCGGCGGGATCATGATGCAGTAAGGCATACCTTGGCCGCTGGGCGCGAAGCAGCCCCGCTCCTCCCAGGAGGCATACCAGCGAGGTTCAATAAGATGGGGTTCGTAGGTTTTATCCATAGCGTTGGTCGAATGATCGGTCTTGGCGGGTGTGGCGGCGCGCAGGGTGCGGAGCTTGTGGTTAAGTGCGTGCAGTATAACCCAGTTGGCAGATGTGCGAGTTCACCGGCACAAGGTGAGTTACCATAAAAAAACCCGCCAATTGGCAGGTTTTATGAAAAAAATCAGCGCTACTAGATTATTTGTAACCGTTCACGCCTCTCGCCCGCACGCGGGCGAGAGGCTGGGGGCAGCCGTTTCAAGAACTTACCCCCTTACCTTCGCTTTCCTGGCAGCAGGGCGAGAGGATTGAATGATCACGATTATTTTTTCTTAGCAGGTTTTTTGGCCGGTGCCCGTTCGACCGAGATGGCCAGGTCTTCGGTGTAGGTCACCAGAATTTGGTCGCCAACATCGAGCCGGCTGATATCGACATCCTTGGGCGCCCGCACGGTCAAGCTCTTTTCCGGCCCTTGGAGCGTCACTTTGCGGGTCTTCGGATCGATCGCCAAGACGTTGGCCAGGATCTCGACCGTGTTACGTACACTGCCTGCCGGCTTCTCACCCAGTGCAGCACGATCTGCACTCAGAGTTTCTTTTTTACCGGCAACACCGCCCGTGGTGTCCCGGTTGAATCGTACTGCCATGGCTTCGGTGTAGCGGGCAACGACCTGATCACCCACTTGCACCTGTGGAAGGTTGCGAACTTCTTCACTGACATGGATCGTGAATGGCTTGCCGCCCTTCTGTTTGAGGGTTACCAGCCGCTTCTTGAGGTCCACCGCTTGCACGGTCGCTGTCATGGTCGTGATCTGGCGCTCTTCCATAGCAGGAGCTGCTGCCGGTTGAGGAGCAGGCGTTTTCTCCATCACCGCCTTGTCTTTGCCAGTGCCGGAAAAGGAGGTGCAACCGGCGGTTAACAGCAGTCCAGTCACAGCCAGCGCTACAATAGATTTATTCATTAATGATCTCTTTAGCCCGATTTCGGGGGGTTTTCAGGTTTGGGTCTTGAGGGAATGGGACATACGGCAGCGGGCGCAAAGAGGACATCAATCGACGACAACCGGTTCGCGCGTCCGATGCCGGCAACGATTATAGCGATCCTTGCGCTATTCGCCGCTTTTTTCATAGGGCTTGCAGGATTTGCCTGTGATGAAAAATCTTGCCTGTTCCATTTGGCGTGTCTCAATAAGGCGATACAGTATCGCCGAGTCTGATCGACTTGAATTGGTAGTACGCACGGGTGCATTCGTTCCGGAAATTATGCGGATCTGTCGCAATATCGGTAGCGAACAGGGTTCTGGGGGGATGGGAAAGGCTGGCAACAACCATATCGGTTACCCCTTGGTTTTTAGCCGCTTGGATAGTATCAAGCCGTTTTTGCATCTCTTGTGAATAGCGGTAACCCCGATACATATCCTTGTAAGCCTCAAAGACATTTGGTGTTCCTGCCAGGTTGATCAGCAGCAAGGCGGCTGCTGGCAGGATCAGACGCCGGCCGTCACATTGAATCCGGTCACGAACCAGAAAGTGGCCAAGGATGATGAAGGAAGGATACCAGCCAAGTAGAAATAGCAGATAAACAACGCTTTCCGCTCTTTCTGGCAAGGGATAACGATTGATTAAAAAACCAATCGCGCTCAACGCGAAAATCAAGCTGATCCATATCGCTGGAAAAATCAGGAAACCTTTTCTGAAAGTTCCCTGCACATATAATCGGGTCTTGGCGATATTAAAAGTAGTCACTAATAGAATAAATGCCGATACCCATAGACCCAAATTGGAGAGCCAGTAAAGGATGCGTAAAGCGACCCAAGGAAGATAAAGAACTGCGGCTAACCAGGGTCCGGGGCGCAGCATGGAATCATGCGCACTATCGATGCTGGCTTGACGCTGGATATTGCCTGGCGCCAGCAGGCTGATAATTGCCACCCCGCTCGCAATCACCAATAATCCGATCCAAAAAAGGCGAGAGTCTTTTCGAGCACGCAGTGTGTAAAATGTGCCACACCCTAAAATAACTAGGGTTAGTGATAAAGAAACCTCATTGGCGCCAATGATAGCAGCAGCCAGAAAACTGGCGAGCCAAAAAATCAGCGTTTGTAACCAATGATCTTTCGCAGTAGTCTCTCGCCAGACTAATAACCCCAGCAAAAAAAGCAGCAGGATATTTGCCAATTGATAGGTAATGCTGCCTCCCATCCAATAAAAAGTCTGGGCAACATCGGGAATGCCCGCGATGAACAGCACAGCGCCTACGCCCCCCAATAAGAGAGAAAATCCCGTCGAGAGGCGCCCCTGGGTGATTCGCGCGATCAGAAAGCTAAAACTCAGCCAAGTCAACACCAGCAAAACGATAGGCGTGATACGGTAGATTTGAAAAATATCCTGCGGTGTCAATATCAAGGTCCATACAGAATGCAGCGTGTACCGGCCTGACCAATGCGCATACCAGAACACCAGTGCCTTGAAGAAACCCAGGTCTCTGGCACTAGCGGCAATGCAAAAATCATCAGCGGATGGATAGTTGAAAAATGATAATACGATAAAGACCGTGAGTATTGCTGTGACCGCGCCAGCAAGCAATCCAGCCAGAATTTTTTCTGGACGATTCAATATGATCATTGAGAGATATTCCAAAATGGTTTTATTGTCAAAAAACCCTTGGAGCTGCCGAAAGATATTTACTTCTTATAAAAAGAAGGAGCACGATTTTATATGTGATTTATTAGGCAATAACAGGGAATCTAAATGAATCGGACCCATCCGGGCAATCGCGGGCATCATCAATGATGGCGCTTCGCAGGAGGTATGACGACGCCACAACCTCGCCGCTGCTACCCGCCGGCCGCCAGCTTAGAATATCTTTCACACCCCGATCCAATCCCCAGATAACTGCCGTATCAAACATCGCGCCGCCTCACTATTGACAGGCTACCTGGGCAGTTACGGTAAAATATATAGCGTTGTCAAGAATCCTGACAATTTTGATAAAGAATTGTAAAAATCCCGATACCCCGGGTTTACCGTTCACCAATCAAATCCGTTTGGCCGTATTGATCTTTCGCTGGCTCACTGCGCGGCTGCCATCCGTTGCTCATGGCCATGCTAATAGCAAGCCTTCGATATACTTGCGAAACACTTCGAGTGCGTGCTCGATGAAATAACCTGATTCTGCCACCGTATTGAAGATACCTACCATGCCCGATTCCTCCCGTCCGTCCGGTTTTGCCACGCGCGCCATCCATGCCGGCCAGCCGCCCGATCCGGGCACTGGCGCCATCGTGACGCCGATCTATGCCACCTCAACCTACGTGCAATCCAGTCCGGGCGTCCACCAGGGCTTTGAATATTCGCGCAGCCAAAATCCAACTCGCTTTGCCTATGAGCGTTGCGTGGCCGATTTGGAAGGCGGCACTGCTGGTTTTGCCTTCGCTTCCGGGCTAGCCGCTAGTTCCACCGTGCTGGAGCTGCTGGACAGCGGCGATCACATCGTTGCTCTCGATGATTTGTACGGTGGTACCCGGCGGCTGTTCGAACAAGTGCGGCGCCGCAGCGCCAATTTGCATTTCTCTTACTCCAATTTGTGCGGCCGGGCCGCGCTGGAAGCCGTATTGACTGCGGAAACACGGATGATCTGGGTAGAAACGCCGAGCAACCCGTTATTGCGGCTGGTCGATTTGGAAATGGTCACCGGCGTGGCCCGTGAACGCGGTATTTTGACCGTAGCGGATAACACCTTTGCCACATCCTGGGCACAGCGGCCGCTGGAACACGGCTTCGATATCGTGGTGCATTCCGCAACCAAGTATCTGAACGGCCACTCCGACATCATCGGCGGGGTGGCCGTGTGCCAAGGTCAAGCGCTGGCCGAGCGCCTGGGTTATCTGCAAAACGCTATTGGTGCGGTGGCCAGCCCCTTTGATAGTTTCCTAGCTTTGCGCGGCTTAAAAACCCTGGCGCTACGCATGGAACGGCATAGTATGAATGCCTTACGCATTGCTGAATGGCTGGAACAGCATCCGAAGATCGAACGAGTCATCTATCCGGGTCTGCCGAGTCATCCCCAGCACGAATTAGCGCGGCGGCAAATGCGCGGTTTTGGCGGCATGATGGGCGTGGTGCTGCGCGGCAACCTGGCAGATGTCACCCGGTTCTTGACCCGTTGCCAGGTGTTTATTCTGGCGGAAAGCCTGGGCGGCGTGGAGAGTTTGATTGAGCATCCGGCGATCATGACCCATGCCTCGGTGCCGCCCGAGATACGCCGGGAACTGGGCATCGACGATGGACTGGTGCGCCTGTCAGTGGGTATTGAAGATGTGGAAGATCTGATCGCCGATCTGGCACAGGCGCTGGAATAACGGTTACAGGCGGTGATCCATTCGCTGGTCTCCGTAACTCTCCAGTGGTCGCCAAACCCGGCGCGATTCAGGTAAAGTGACGGCTCTCGACAGACCTTTCCCGATCCGCTTGCCGGAAATCTTTCTATAGGTAGCATTGCCCATGCGGGATTACCTGATCGCTCCTTCTATTTTGTCCGCCGACTTCGCCCGCCTTGGCGAAGAAGTCGACGCCGTATTGGCAGCGGGCGCGAACTGGGTGCATTTTGACGTGATGGACAATCATTACGTCCCTAACCTGACTGTCGGCCCTCTCGTCTGCGAGGCGCTGCGCAAACATGGCATCACTGCGCCCATCGACGCCCATTTGATGATCAAGCCAGTGGATCGGATCATCCCTGACTTTGCGGCTGCCGGCGCAACGTATATTACCTTCCATCCGGAAGCCAGCGACCATATTGACCGCAGCCTGCAACATATTCGCGACTGTGGCTGCCGGTCCGGGCTGGTGTTTAATCCGGCAACTCCACTGGATTGCCTGAAATATGTAATGGACAAGGTAGATATGATCTTGCTGATGGCAGTCAATCCTGGTTTCGGCGGCCAGAGCTTCATCAATGGCACACTGAGGAAGTTGCGCGAGGCACGGCGCCTAATTGACGGCAGCGGCTATCCCATTCGTTTGGAAGTGGATGGCGGTGTCAAAACCGACAATATCCGTGCCATTGCCGAAGCGGGTGCCGATACCTTTGTTGCGGGCTCGGCGATTTTTAATAGCCCCGACTACCAGGCCACGATCGCCGCCCTGCGGACGGAGCTGGCCAAAGCGGATTGCCCCCTCTGATCACGACAGCACTCTTAAATCATGTTCCAAAATATCACGGCGCTTTTCTTCGACCTCGACGGTACCTTGGTAGACAGTGTTCCCGACCTGACCGCGGCGTTAAATATGATGTTGCAGCAACTCGATCTGCCCGCGCGTGCAGAAGGTCAAGTGCGTACCTGGGTCGGCAATGGCATGGACAACCTGATCCGCCGCGCCTTGGTAGGCGAGATGGACGGCAGCCGGGCCGATCCTGAACTGTTCATCCGCGCCAAACCTCTCTACAGGGCAGCTTACGCCGAGCATATCAGCGTCTATAGCGCGATCTATCCCGGCGTTCATGACGGACTGATTCAATTGCAGGCTGCGGGCTTTTCTATGGCCTGCGTCACCAACAAACCGGCGCAATTCGCTCAGCCATTGCTGGATCGATTAGGTCTTCGCACATTCTTTGCCGCAGTGGTCGGCGGCGAGTGTGTGCCCAAACCCAAGCCGGCCCCCGATTCCTTGATGCTATGCGCCGAACGGCTGGGCGTGCCCATCAACCAGGGGCTGATGGTCGGTGATTCGCTCAATGATGTGGGCGCCGCCCGCAACGCGGGTTGCCCCGTCGTCTGTGTCCCTTATGGCTACAATCACGGCCACGATATTCGTGACGCCCAACCCGATAGGGTCATTGATTCTATCGTCGAATTGCCCGCTCTGTTGGGGAGGACTGCTTGATGCCAGACCCGATTTATTCCCCCCTCGCGCCCCTGAAACGATTTCTGGATTGCCGATGGCGTTTCTTGGAATGACGCTGTCCTGATTCATGCCGTTTCCCGTTTCTGTTGCCCGAGGCTTTTAGCAATCTCATGACTCCGAACGATTTTAACCGCTTGGCCAGCGAAGGTTTCAACCGCATTCCAGTGGCCCGCGAAGTGCTGGCCGATCTCGACACGCCTCTTAGCACTTATCTGCGTCTGGCGGATGCGCCCTACAGCTATTTGCTGGAATCGGTGCAGGGTGGCGAGAAATGGGGCCGTTATTCGATCATTGGCTTACCCTGCCGCAAGATCATCCGGGTGCGTGGCCAGCGGATCACAGTTGAACATGCCGGTGAAATCGTCGAGTCGCTGGAATGTCCCGATCCTCTGGACTGGATTGAACGTTTTCAAAGCCGCTACCGGGTACCGGCGACCGGCGAGGGTCTGCCACGGTTTATTGGCGGGTTGGTCGGCTACTTCGGTTACGACACCATCCGCTATATCGAGCCTCGGCTAGCCTGTTGCCCGAATCCAGACCCGCTGGACAATCCGGATATCTTGCTGCTGGTATCCGAGGATATGGTGGTGTTTGACAACCTGGCTGGACGGTTGTACTTGATTACGCTGGTTGATCCGGCAGTAGAGCGCGCGCAGGCGCGCGCTGAACAGCGATTGGATGCGTGGGTGGAAAAATTACGTGCTCCCCGTCCGCTTTACACGCCGCGCCGCACCGATTCTCAGATAGGCGATATCGAGTTTGTTTCCGGCTTCACCCAGCAGGGTTATGAAAATGCAGTCGAGCGCATCAAGGAATACATCCTGGCCGGGGACTGTATGCAGGTGGTGCCGTCACAACGTTTATCCGCACCGTTCCGGGCTGCGCCGCTGGATTTGTACCGGGCGCTGCGCGGGCTGAATCCCTCGCCATACATGTATTTTCTGAACTTGGGCGATTTCCATATCGTTGGCTCATCTCCGGAAATTCTGACCCGGCTGGAAGATGGGCTGCTTACGGTGCGGCCAATTGCCGGTACCCGCCGCCGTGGCGCGACCGAGGCGCAGGATCAGGCATTGGAGGCTGAGATGCTGGCCGATCCTAAGGAACGGGCGGAACATTTGATGCTGATCGACCTGGGGCGTAATGACGTAGGCCGGGTCAGCGAGATTGGCAGTGTCCGGCTGACAGAAAAGATGGCGGTCGAACGCTATTCACATGTCATGCACATCGTCTCCAACGTGACCGGGCGACTGCGCCCCGAACTAACCGCAATTGACGCGCTGCGCGCGACTTTTCCTGCCGGCACGCTCAGCGGCGCGCCGAAAATCCGGGCGATGGAGATTATCGACGAACTGGAACCGGTCAAGCGTGGCGTCTATGCCGGAGCGGTTGGTTATCTATCCTGGTCTGGCAACATGGACACCGCCATTGCCATCCGTACCGCGGTGCTCAAGGACGGCATGCTGCATGTCCAAGCCGGAGCTGGCATTGTTGCGGATTCCGTGCCGGAAAATGAATGGGAAGAAACCATGAGTAAGGGTCGCGCCTTGTTTCGGGCTGCGGCGCTAGCGGAACGGGGGCTGGACGAACCACGAGCGGTCGAGAACCCCCTGTAAAAGCCATTCAATTGAGGAGACAAACCATGAAAACAGTACTTTTGGGGATTGGCCGTCTAGCCGGAGTGGTGGGGGTGCTCGTGTGTCTGATTGCCGCTGCCGTGCGGTTGACCGGCGCTTTCTGGGTCGGGGGATTCCAGGCAGGGACCCTGTTTCTGGCCGGGGTCGCAGCAATGACATTTGGCTGTTTAACACTGCTCATGGTGCTAACCCTGCGGACCAATGGCGATAGGTAGCATGCCGCGCTGCTTCATTCCGGTTTCGAAGAGCAGCCCATTAAAGGACTTCCGGCAAACTATCAGCGGCACTTCCGCTTGAATGGTAAGCGTTATATCACTCTATCAATCGCCTATCAGGCGATTGAGCAGGCCACTGATTGGAGACGCTGAACCATGCGCTTTTTCAACACAGTTAGCAGGTGATTTCCGGCTGGCGCAGCGGGCAACCGCCGATCCATAAGCGCACATCCAGCCGCCAAATACCCAGTCCGCAAGGCCGGCAGATTACGGTGGTGCGGGCCTGAGCGGGGCACGGTTTTACACACGCATCGGCTAGAAAGGCTTATTCCAGTAGAAAAGCTTATTCCAGCCAAATCAAACTCGCCATCCGCCCGGTGCGCGATTCACGGCGATAGGAAAAGAACCGCGATGGTTCGCTGAACGTGCAAAATCCGCCGCCATAAATCGCTGAAATCCCCAGACTGCGCAACTGCCGCCGCGCCAGTTCATAAAGATCCGCCAGCCAGCGCCCCGCTGGCGAGGGCCGGAAACAAAGTGCATTTCCCGCATCCAGCCGCATAAACGCCTCGCGCACCTCCTCCCCCACTTCAAAAACCTCTGGGCCAATCGCTGGTCCCAACCACGCCAGTAACTCCATCGGCGGCTTCGCTAATCGCGCCACTGTCGCGCCAATCACGCCAGCCGCCAATCCACGCCAGCCGGCATGCGCCGCCGCAACCACTGTCCCGCCCCGGTCGCACAACAACACCGGCAAGCAATCCGCCGTCATCACCACGCAGGGCCGGGCTGGTTCCTGAGTCCAGGCAGCATCGGCAATAACCGGCGCTGATACGGTTTCTGCCGCCACCACGGCTGTTCCGTGAACCTGTTTCAGCCAGGCCGGTTCATGGGCAAGGTCCAGCGCCATGACCAAGCGGCGGCGGTTCTCAGCCACACTCACAGGATCATCACCGACATGACCGGCCAGGTTCAAAGCATCGTAAGGGGGCAAACTCACCCCGTTTTGCCGAGTGGTACTCACCGCCCGCACTTGAGCCGGTGCTGGCCAACGAGGAATGATCAGAGATTCGCACAAATATTCAATTGCCTTTGTCATCCGCATCTTCCTCCAGTCTTGCTAAGAGTTCCGCCAAATCAGCCGGTATTTCCGCCTGCCATTCTAACCATTGACCTGTGGCTGGATGCGCCAGAGCCAATCGCCTGGCGTGCAAGGCCTGACGGCGGAAACCTTGGATTGCCTCGATACAGGACGGTGAAGCACCGGGCGGCAGGCGCGGACGGCCGCTATAAACCGGATCACCCAGCAAGGGTAAGCGGATATGGGCCATGTGGACCCGGATTTGATGTGTACGGCCCGTTTCCAGCTTCACCCGTAGCAGGGTATGGATACGGAATCGACGCAACACCCGGTAATGCGTGACTGCTGGTTTACCACCTAATGTCACCGCCATCCGCTGCCGGTCCACAGGGTGCCGGCCAATAGGCGCCTCCACCGCCCCGCCGGCAACCGGCAACCCATTGACGATCGCCAGATACTCCCGTTCGATCGCCCGTGCTTGCAACTGTTCCACGAGGGCGGTGTACGCTGGCAAACGACGTGCAATGACCAGCAACCCCGTCGTATCTTTATCCAGCCGATGCACCAAACCGGCCCGCGGTAGCGCCGCCAACTCCGGCGCGTGATGCAATAAAGCATTCACCAGCGTGCCATCGCGATTACCTGCCGCAGGATGCGCGACCAATCCGGCCGGTTTATCGATCACCAGCAAATCGGCATCCTCATAAACTACCGCCAGTGGAATATTCTGAGCCACAGCGATGGTTTCGATCTCGAACGCCAAGTCACCGCTGACGGTCTCGCCACCCATCACCCGGTCACGAGGCCGCCGGACAATGCCATTCACCTGCAACTGACCGGTTTTGAGCCATTGCTGCAAGCGGTTGCGGGAATAGGCCGGAAGTAACTCAGCCAGCGCCTGATCCAGACGCATGCCAGCGCAGGTAGCGGGGATTTGGCAATCAATCCGTTCAGTCAAAGGCATGATGGTTTTTGGCGGTGTGGGCGTTATACTGGCTTTCGTAATCCATTTTACTTCTGACCTCGGCCATTCCATGTCATTTGCCATGCGTTATCTATCAAAACTACTGATCGTCCTTCCACTGGCTGCTGTACTCCTCGCCGGCTGTTCCCTGCTCCCGGAGCAGATCGACGAAACCAAGGGCTGGCCGGTCCAGCGCTTGTACAGCGAAGCCAAGGAAGCCATGAGCGAGGGTAACTACCAGATTGCAATCGGCTATCTGGATAAAATTCAAGCACGCTATCCGTTTGGCCGCTACGCGCAGCAAGCCCAGATCGACACCATCTATTGCCAGTACAAGGACGGCGAACCGGATGCGGCCATCGCCGCTGCTGATCGCTTCATTAAGGCCAATCCCCGGCATCCCTACGTTGATTATGCCTATTACATGAAGGGACTGGTGAATTTCCAGCGCAGCAATACATTATTCGACCGGTTGGCGCCGGTTGACCGCGCCAAGACCGACACCAACACTGCCCGGCAATCCTACAATGATTTTTCCGAACTGGTGCTGAAATTTCCCAACAGCCAGTACGCCGAGGATTCCCATCAGCGGATTTTGTTCCTGCACAACAGCCTGGCTGCCTACGAAATCAATGTCGCCGGCTACTATCTGCGGCGAGGGGCTTATGTTGCCGCGGTCAACCGCGCCAAGTATGTGCTGGAAACCTATGCGCGTGCGCCAGCCGCCGAGGATGCGCTCAGTATCATGACGCAAGCTTACGCCATGATGGGTATGCCGCAATTAGCCGCTGACAGCCTGAGAGTGCTGGAGCGTAACTATCCGCAATCACCTGAATTGCCGAAGCTGAATGCGCTGGTCAAGGGGACGGGTTGAAACCTCACCGCCAGCGATTTTCCCCTTGAGTTATCTATAGCGAGCGCCGCGCCATGTGGGATTTTTTCGAAACTGTTCGCCATCGCCACTCGGTTCGTAAATACCAGCTGGATATGCCCGTTGAACCGGAAAAACTGCACGCCATTCTGGAAATGGCTTGTGCAGCGCCTTCGGCGGGTGACTTGCAGGCCTACCGGATCATTGTGGTCAGTGATCCGGTTGAGCGGCAGGCGCTGGCCCATGCGGCCCATGACCAAACCTTCATCGCCGAAGCGCCTATTTGTCTGGTGTTCTGCGCTGACCCGGCCCGGTCTGCCACCACGTTCGGCGAACGTGGCGCCAAGCTCTATGCGTTGCAGGATACCACCATTGCCGCCGCTTATGCGCAACTGGCTATTGTCGCTGCTGGCATGGGTTCGACCTGGGTTGGCTATTTTGAGGAAGCGCAAGTATGTCAGATACTGGAGCTGGAATCCGGCTTAATGCCACTTGCGCTTCTCTGTCTGGGGTATCCAGCGGAACTGCCAGAACCCAGTTCGCGGCGGCGGCTGGATACAATAGCCGTATGGCGGTAAGCCGGGGGCGGCCATTTTCAGCAACACCAGCCACACGGCGGCACTACCAGTCTACTTGCTAAATTAAAGATTATTTTCAATAAGTTAACAACTAATCACGTAATTTCCACGCAATCCTCATCTTCCGCACATCATCACCTCAAACAGACCCGTTAGGCTCACCCTCACATATTCCACAAGAGGGGAGTCTTTCCATGAAATACGGTCTGTTTGCCAAAATCGCCCTGATTTTTCTGGTTACGCTGGTCCTTGCTGCCGGCTTGACCCAGATCAGTTTTTTGGTGAGTGAACGTATGGCCCGCCGGGATGGAGTTGTTGCTGAAATTGCTGCTTCCACTGCCCGCGATCAGGTATTGGTTGGACCCGTGCTCGTTATTCCCTATACCCGCATTATCAAAACCCTGAAGCCGGCCGACTCGAACGAAGGGAAAATGATCGAGGTGGAAAAACGCAGCTCGGACCGGGTGCTGTTGCTGCCTGCTGAATTAGATATTCAGACGCATTTGAATACCGAGCCGGTCCGGCGCGGACTTTACCAGGCGGTGGTGTTCGGCGCCAGCCTTACTTTCAAAGGCCGCTTTGCCGCCGAAGGCGCGCCAATCCAGCCTGGGGCAAACGAGCAGATCATCTACGGTGAACCGCGCCTGATTACCGGTATCAGCGATCCACGCGGCATCCTGCGGGCGCCGGCGTTGCACTGGGCAGAGCAACGCCTGGATTTTGTGCCGGGTACCGGCGAAGAGCGGATGGCGAACGGTATTCAAGCGCGCCTCCAGGGACTGGATCTGCAACAGCCGTGGACCGCGGATTTCACGTTCTCGCTTGATCTGCGCGGCACCCAATCCTTGAGCATGGCGCCGGCCGGCGATGCGACCCGCATCACCATGCGCAGCGGCTGGCCGCATCCCAGTTTCTTTGGGCAATTCTTGCCAGAAGCACGCGAAGTCACACCCGAAGGTTTCACGGCTACATGGGCCACCACCCGGCTGGCTGCCAACATGGATCATTATCTTAATGCGTATCTACGCGGCAATCAGGGCTTGGATGGGCTCATTGGGGTACGCTTTATCGAGCCTGCGGACAGCTATGTGCAAAGTGACCGTGCACTCAAGTACGGGTTGCTGTTCATCGGTCTGAGCTTTACCGCCTTCTTTCTGTTCGAAGTGCTGAAACGGCTGGCGATTCATCCCTTGCAATATGGACTGACGGGCGCGGCACTGGTGCTGTTCTACCTGCTGTTGTTGTCCTTGTCCGAGCACATTGGCTTTGCGTCAGCGTACGCGATTGCAACTGCGGCTTGCGTGGCGCTAGTAAGTTATTATCTGGTTTATGTCTTGGGCGGAATCAGCTGGGGACTGGGCTTTGGCGTGTTGCTCGGCGGAGTATTCGGCATTTTGTATGTGCTGATCAGCCTGGAGGATTATGCGCTATTGGCCGGTTCATTGACCTTGTTCGGCTTCCTGGCGCTGGCGATGGTGCTGACTCGTAAGGTGGATTGGTATCAGTTGAGCGATGGCTTGCCGGGCCGGCGCGCTCAAGGCGCAAGCGGTGTATCCGTCACCCATGAAAGAAGCTAGTCTTTAGGCATTCAATTCCCCGCAGACTGCTGCGGGGACCCGTCCCCAACCGGCTCATCACCACTCACAACCGGGCCGCGAAGCATGGATGGGCTTGTTTGACCCTCCTTGATGGCGCAGCGTCCCTGCCTGGCAAGATCCGGGGGCATTTGACGCGAGGATTTACCCTGAAACAGCCGTGGCTTCAACATCACCGGTTGTTTCGTTCCCATTGATCACCGCTAACAAGGCGGTAGCCCCTAGATGGTCCTTTGAATCAACTTCAATGATCTTTTTCAGCAAGGCAACTCCTTTCTCCAAATCACCCCGCCGCGCATACAGATAAGCCTCGCCTTTTAGGCACAGCAAGTAGAATCGAACCATCACCATGTTGTTTTCATGGCCTGAAGAAAGCTGGGCTTCACTGAGGGCACGCCAATCATAGGGCAAATCCAGTTTTTGCCGGATCACTTCCCGCGCCTGCCGGCTGATATCGATAGCCTCGGAAAAATGTTGCCGATAGACGTGATAACGAAAGAGAGCGACCAGAACCATGAGATGGTCCGGGGCTAAGCGGTAGGCACGCTGCAAATCAGCTTCTGCCTGTCTATCACCGTAATTTTCCGCTGCCTGCTGTAGTAATTGAACAACCTCTTCAGAAGGCGGATGGTCGAAAAACAGCGGTTCAGCATCGAACGACAGTAGATCCACAATGAATTTCCTCAGTAAATCATTCATGAATACCAGCAGGGTGGCGTCATTAAAATCAATAGAAGCCGCATATTGACAGACTGCCGCTCGCAAGCGGCTCCTGCCCTGCAAGGTCTCGACCGGACTCCAGCCTCTTTCATAACGCAGGGTCCAAGCCAGATCAGCGTGAATGGCGGGCCTATGCAATTTTTAATTGGTTTTCTGTTTTAATGTTTTTTCGCCTTGGCGCGATTATAGCCCTTATGCTTATGCCAAGTCTCAGCGATAATAAACCGGCAGCAGCCTATCTATCTAGCATGATCAATCACTTATAGCAACAGGAACCATAAGACCAATGACGATACCCAAACCTCTGCTGCTGGTGGATGGTTCCTCATGGCTGCACCGGGCCTTTAACGCGCTGCCACCGTTGAGCAACCGGGCGGGCGAGCCAACCGGTGCGCTGTATGGGATGTTGAACATGCTGCACAAGCTGCTAGCCGAGTATCAACCAGATTCCTTGGCAGTGGTGTTCGACGCCCCCGGCAAAACCTTTCGCCATGACTGGTTCCCTGACTACAAAGCGCACCGGCCGCCATTGGACCCTCAATTGGCCCAGCAGATTGAACCCGTTCACGCCTGCATCCGCGCTCTGGGACTGCCATTGCTGCAAGTCGATGGCGTGGAGGCGGACGATGTCATTGGCACACTGACCCATCAAGCAGTCACACGAGGCGTTCCGGTACTCATTGTCAGCAGCGACAAAGACTTGGCTCAACTGGTAAGCGGTCAGGTCCAGTTACTGGACACGATGAAAAATACCGTTACCGATATCGCTGGCGTCGAGCAGAAATTCGGGGTGCCGCCAGCATTAATCGTGGACTGGCTGGCGCTGGTTGGAGACAGCTCTGACAACATTCCCGGCGTGCCCGGCGTTGGCAAGGTAACCGCTGCCAAGTGGCTGCATCAATACGGTTCACTGGATGCGTTAATGGCCAATGCTGCTACTCTTTCTGGCAAGATAGGGGACAAACTGCGCGCCGGGTTAGAACAATTGCCCTTGTCCCGGCGGCTGGCAACCCTGGATTGTGCAGTCTCATTGCCCGTAACGCTGGATGATCTCCGCCCAACGCCGCCCGATACTGCCGTATTAAGGACACTGTATGAACGTTATGAATTTCGTGCTTGGTTACGGGATTTACCACCATCTCCAATTTTAACCCCATCGCCTTGGGTGGAGAAGGATAAGGGCGCGGGGGTTGAGCCATTATCTCCAGCCTATTCGCTGATACTCGATCAGGTCACGCTCGATGCTTGGCTGGAGCGGTTACGGACCGCGGATCTGTTTGCTTTCGACACCGAAACTACCAGTCTGAATTACCTGGATGCCCAGATCGTTGGTGTGTCCTTTGCCGTGACGCCCGGTGAGGCAGCCTACATTCCTCTGGCCCACGATTATCCTGGCGCACCCGATCAATTGAACCGCGAACATGTCCTGGAACAGTTGCGCCCATTATTGGAAGACTTAGCACGACCCAAGGCGGGCCAGAATCTCAAGTACGACCGGCACGTTCTCGCCAATCATAAGATTGCTCTGCACGGTATCCGCCATGACACCTTGCTGGAATCCTACATGCTGGATTCAACGGCCCGCCACAACCTCGATGCCTTGGCAGAACAGCATTTGAATCTGCATACCATTCACTACGAAGACGTGGCTGGCAAAGGCGCCAAGCAGTTGGCTTTCAACGAAGTGCCCTTGGAGCAAGCCGGTCCCTACGCCGCTGAGGACGCCGATGTCACGCTGCGCCTGCACCATTGCCTGTGGCCCCGCTTGGAGCAGGCACCTGATTTACGGCAACTCTACGAAGAACTGGAAATTCCGTTGATCGAAGTGCTTGCGGATATGGAGCGGACTGGGGTGCACGTGGATGCAACCGCCTTGCGCCAGCAGAGCAATGAACTGGCGCAGCGGTTAAGAGAATTGGAGCAGCAGGCCTGGGATCTGGCAGGCGAACGCTTCAACCTCGGTTCACCCAAGCAATTGCAGAGTATTCTGTTTGAGCGGCTCAAGCTGCCCTCCAGCAAGAAAACGCCGACCGGCCAAGCATCCACTGCCGAGGATGTATTGCAGGAGCTGGCGCTGGATTATCCGCTGCCCAAGATGATTCTAGAACACCGGACGCTCAGCAAGCTAAAATCCACCTACACTGACCGCTTGCCTCAACAGATTCATCGCACAACGGGCCGGGTGCATACCTCCTATCACCAAGCTGTCGCGAGCACGGGCCGGTTGTCGTCTTCGGACCCCAACCTGCAAAATATCCCGGCGCGCACCCTGGAGGGGCGGCGGATCCGCCAAGCCTTCGTGCCAGAACCAGGCTATGTGATGCTAGCGGCGGATTATTCCCAGATCGAGTTGCGGATTATGGCCCATCTCTCCGGAGATGAGGGTCTGTTAGGCGCCTTTGCTGCCGGCACCGATGTGCATCGCGCTACGGCTGCTGAGGTATTCGGAATTGTCCCGGACCAGGTGAATGCTGAACAGCGCCGCAGCGCCAAGGCCATTAATTTTGGCCTGATCTATGGGATGTCAGCCTTTGGATTGGCCCGGCAGCTCGGTATTGAACGTGACACAGCGCAGGCGTATGTGAATCGTTATTTCGCTCGTTACCCCGATGTCAAGGCGTATATGGAGAATACCCGTCAGCAGGCGGCTGAAACCGGTTATGTGAAAACGGTATTTGGCCGGCGGCTGTATCTGCCCGAGATTCAGGCGCGCAATAGCCAGCGCCGGCAGGCAGCGGAGCGGGCCGCGATTAACGCGCCGATGCAGGGCACCGCCGCCGATATTATTAAGCGAGCCATGCTGGCTGTGCACCGCTGGCTGCAATCGTCCGGTATTGCCGTGCGGATGATCATGCAGGTGCATGATGAGCTGGTGTTTGAGGTCGCTGGGGATGCGGTAGATCAGGCGGGGGCGCAAATTCGTGCGCTGATGGTGGCTGCCGCTGATCTTAAAGTACCCCTGGAAGTGGATATCGGAGTGGGCCGCAATTGGGATGAGGCGCATTGACGCAGGTTTAAGTCCGGATTATTTTCAGCCGATGCTTTAACTAAAAAGCCTACCCATTCCAGCTACCGAACGCCGCGCCCGGTCACTCTGCAATGATCGTAATCAAGCCAGTGCTCCGCCAGTTCACCTATAAGGGAAACCATCGAGCGTGCCCTCGATTATCAATCGTTATCTGATCCGCGAGATCGGATTGACCTTGCTGGCAACAGTGCTGGTGCTACTGGCTATCATACTCAGTCATCGCTTGGCAGGTTATCTGAACAAGGCGGCCAGTGGCCTGCTGGCCCGTGATTCCATCTTCCTGCTGCTAAGCCTGCAATTGGTCGAAGTACTAATTGTGCTGATTCCCGTGGCATTCCTGTTAAGCATCATGCTGACGCTAGGCCGGTTATACCGCGATCATGAAATGGTGGCGCTGGCAGCCTGCGGCCAAGGTCCTCTGTCGGTTTATCACGCAGTATTCTTGCTGGCAGCGCCGGTGGCTCTGCTGACTGCTGGGCTATCGCTGTTCGCGGTGCCCGCCACCATGGAATGGCAATTTGAAGTGTTGAACCGGGCGCGCAAGGAAGCCGAAATCTCCATGTTTACGCCAGGAACCTTTCGTGAAGTGCTAGACGGCCAGTATGTGGTTTACATCGGCGCCCTTGAGGACCGTGAACTGCGAGATGTTTTTATTCAAAGCCGTGAGCCGGATGGAGAACTCAGCATCACGACCGGCGAACGAGGCCGGCAGGAAAGCAATGCACAAGGCATTCGCTACATCGTGCTGGAAAACGGTTACCGTTACCGTGGATTACCCGGCCGTAGCGATTATGACCTGCTCAGTTTCGAACAAGCCACGGTACGGGTCGATACCCGGTCACCTACTGAAACATGGCGTCACCGGGAGACGGTGCCAACCCAAAAACTACTAGGTTCTCAGGAACCTTTGCATGTTGCTGAATTGCAAATGCGCTTAAACAGCCCAATTCAAGTGTTATTGATCGCCCTGTGGGCGCCATTGCTGGCCCGCGCCAATCCGCGCGAAGGCCGATATGGACGGGTTGTCGCGGCGATGCTGATCTATACCATTCACTTCAATCTGGTCGGGGTCGGCGAATCCTGGCTGAGTCATAGCGTCGTGGATGCGCGCTTGGGCCTATGGTGGGTGCATGGCATTTTCCTGCTATTCGGCCTGGGGTTATGGCTCTACCATCAGATGGGTGGTCATGTCCTTCGCCGGTTCCCGCACTTTCTACGCCGGTCCAGGGTTTCATGAAGCTTCTTGACCGCTATATCTTTCGTGCTGTGGCCACAACGACACTGGTGGCGCTGCTCGCGCTGGTGCTGCTGGAACTCTTCCTGAGTTTGCTGGTGGAACTGGAGGATGTGGGTAAGGGCGATTACCACTTCATCGCGGCCATTCGCTATCTGTTGCTGATCCAGCCACAGCGGATTTATGAACTGTTTCCGATGGCCTTGCTGGTGGGCGCCTTGCTTGGCATGGGCATGCTGGCCAGTGGTAGCGAACTGATCGTGATGCGTGCTGCCGGCCTGTCCTTGACCCGGCTGACCCGGTCTGTCTTACAGGCCGGATTGCTGCTAAGTCTAGCAGTCATTCTGACCGGCGAGTTCATTGCGCCGCCACTGGAGCAGCTTGCTCGTGAGCAGCGCGCTGTCGCCCAGGGGGAGGATCTGGCCATTCGCGGTGGTCGCGGTTTCTGGGCGCGCGATGGTGAGCGCTTCATTCACGTTCAAGGCGTATTGCCGGGCGTGCGGCTGACGAACATTCATGTTTTCCACATCGGCGCGGACGCCCGGTTGCAAACCGTCACTCACGCTCAGGGAGCGCGCTATCAATCGGGCCGCTGGCTGCTGGAAGGAGTGGACCGCAGTGTCCTCAATGGAGATACCGTGCTTACCGAGCATTTAAGCAACCTAGCCTTTGCCTCAGCGATCAGTCCACAGATTCTGGAAGTGCTGGCCGCCGATCCCAGCAAGCTGTCAATTCAGGATCTGCAAATTTATGTCGATTATCTGGAGGATAATGGCCTGGATGCGCAAAACTATTGGCTGGCGTTGTGGCGCAAGCTTCTAGCACCGTTGACTTATTTGGCAATGCTGGTCATCGCGATGCCTTTTATCTTTGGCCCGCAACGCTCGGCGGGCACCGGCCAGCGGCTGTTGCTTGGACTGTTGCTCGGGCTGCTATTCTTTCTGTTGGATTACTTATTGGGTAATGTGGTGCTGCTGTATGGCTACCCACCGTTGCTAGGAGCCATTCTGCCGTCACTGCTGTTTCTAAGTGCAGGACTTTACACGTTACACCGGTTGCGTTGAACAACAGCGATCATTCAGTCCCCTCACCCCCTGCCCTTACCCCCTGCCTTTCTCCCGCAAGCGGGTGAGGAGAGTGAACAGTGACGCACAACATTTCAATGCATCCGAGTCCCTTGGTTGAAGGATGATTTTGTACAATAGGGATCATTTTCAGAAGAGGCAATCCCATGCAGCAGCTTTCAATATTGATTCTGGCCGCCGGTCAAGGCAAGCGAATGGCTTCAGATCTGCCGAAGATTTTGCATCGGTTAGGGAATAATCCCTTGTTGACCCATGTGTTGACGGCCGCCCATCAGCTTGAGGCGGCCGCTGCCCGGATTGTCGTGTATGGTCATGGCGGCGAAATGGTTCGTGCTGCCTTCGCTGACGAGCCAAATGTATTATGGGTTGAACAGGCTGAGCAATTGGGTACCGGCCATGCGGTAGCGCAGGCATTGCCTCTAGCTGACGATGCTGGAATTACTTTGGTGCTGTATGGTGATGTGCCGCTGATCCAGCCCGAAACCCTGCAACCCCTGATCGATGCGGCCCGGCAGGGCCGGTTGGCGCTGCTGACGGTTGAATTGGATAATCCCGCTGGCTATGGACGCATCGTCCGTGATGATCAAGGCCAGGTCCAGCGTATCGTTGAAGAAAAGGATGCGACCCCTTCCGAGCGCTGCTTGTCCGAGATCAATACCGGAATTCTGGCGGTTTCTACCGCAAAGTTGCGGGGCTGGGTCGCTGAACTCCGCAATGAAAATGCGCAGGGCGAATACTATTTGACGGATGTGATTGCGTTAGCTGTGCGAGATGGCGTACCGGTCGAGCCGTTTACGGTGACCGAGCCCCTTGAGGTGCAAGGCGTCAATGATCGCCGGCAATTGGCCGAATTGGAGCGCTACTACCAGCGCCGGCAGGCAGAGAGGCTGATGCGGGATGGCGCGACCCTGCTCGACCCGGCCCGGGTAGATGTGCGTGGCATTCTCAGTACGGGGCGGGATGTGGTGATTGATGTCAACGTCGTGTTCGAGGGAACTGTGCGTTTAGGCGACCGGGTCAAGATCGGGCCATTTTGCACGTTGAAAGACGCCGTGATTGGCGACGATGTGCAGATTCTCTCGCATTGCTGGGTCGACGGTGCAGAAGTAGGGTCCGGCGCGCAAATCGGACCCTTCGCTCGCCTGCGGCCAGATACCCGATTGGCTGCGGGTGTCCATATCGGCAATTTCGTTGAAACAAAGAAAACCCGCATCGGTACTGGCTCCAAGGTCAACCACTTAACCTATTTGGGTGACGCGGAGATTGGTACGGGAGTGAATGTTGGCGCTGGCACCATCACTTGCAATTATGATGGCGTTAATAAACACAAAACAATCATTGAAGATGATGCTTTCATTGGCTCGAACAGTTCACTGGTCGCGCCGGTGCGGATTGGCCAGGGCGCGACCATCGGCGCTGGGTCGTCAGTCAGCCGTGATGTGCCGGCCAGTAGCCTGTGCCTGACTCGCGCCCCGCGCAAGGAAGTGACGAACTGGCAACGGCCGGTTAAGACGAAAAAACTCTAACTGACGAAAAAACTCTAAGTTTGGAGAGGCTTTTTTTGGAGAAGATTTTTACGCCAAGTCAGAATCAAACTAAAACAGCCCCGGTGCTGCGCGTTATCTCCCGTTGTCCAAGGAGGGAAATTTATCCATTTTCGGCCTTTAGCCTTTCAGATGAACCGATATGATTAAAACCCGTTTCGCCCCGAGTCCCACGGGGTATCTGCACATTGGAGGCGCGCGCACTGCGCTGTTTTCCTGGTTGTATGCCCGCCGGCATGGCGGCACTTTTGTTCTGCGCATCGAAGACACTGATCTGGAACGCTCCACCCCGGAAGCAGTCAACGCGATTTTGGAAGGCATGAATTGGCTGGGGCTGGATTACGATGAAGGGCCGTTTTACCAGACCCAGCGTTTCGACCGTTACCGCGAGGTGTTGCAGGGATTGCTGCGCGAGGGCCAGGCCTATTACTGCTATTGCACGCGAGAAGAGCTAGAAGCATTGCGCAGTGAGCAAATGACTCATAAGCAAAAGCCTCGCTATGATGGCCGCTATCGTGACTATCAAGGCCCGCCTCGCGAAGGCGTGGAACCGGTGGTGCGCTTCAGGAATCCCCTGGAGGGCGAAGTAGTGGTCGAGGATTTGATTCGCGGCAATATCTCGTTCCAGAATGCTGAACTGGATGATCTGATCATCGCCCGCGCCGATGGCACACCGACCTACAACTTTTGTGTGGTGGTGGATGATATGGATATGGGCATCACCCATGTCATCCGCGGTGATGACCACATCAACAATACGCCGCGGCAAATCAATATTCTCAAGGCGTTGGGTGCCTCGATTCCTCAGTATGGTCATGTGCCAATGATCCAGGGACCGGATGGCCAAAAGCTCTCCAAGCGGCATGGCGCTGCCAGCGTCATGGAGTACCGCGATATGGGTTATCTACCCGAAGCGGTGCTGAATTATCTGGTGCGGCTGGGCTGGTCGCATGGCGACCAGGAAATTTTCTCACTGGATGAAATGATCGAGCTCTTTGATCTCAGCGCCTGCAATAAAGCACCCTCAGCGATCAATCTGTCCAAATTGATCTGGCTGAATAAACACTACTTGAAAACGCTTGATCCTGTGCATGTTGCCCGTCATCTGAGCTGGCAAATCGGTCAATTGGGTATCGATCCCAGTGAGGGGCCGCATTTGCCTGAAGTGGTCACGGCATTTGCCGAGCGTTCCGACACGCTAAAGGACATGGCGCAAGCGGCGTTGTTTCTGTACCAGGACTTTGCAGATTACGATCCAAAGGCAGCCAGCAAGAATCTGACGGCTGCCGCCAAAACACCCTTGCAACAGATACATGAAGCGTTGGCGGCATTACCGGAATGGCGGGCTGAGACCCTTCATCACGCTGTCAAAGCGGTGGCCGGAATGAGCGGACTGGCGTTGGGTAAAGTGGCCCAGCCACTGCGGGTCGCGATATCGGGTACAGCGGTGTCACCACCTATTGATGTGACGTTGGAGTTGCTGGGCCGGACAAGAACCCTGGCACGGATCGGGCGGGCGTTAGAATATATCGGTCAGGTTGGGATTGACGGGTGACCGGTAATTTTTTAGAATGCTCGTCTTCGTTAAGCGGGGCCATAGCTCAGCTGGGAGAGCGCCTGCATGGCATGCAGGAGGTCGTCGGTTCGATCCCGTCTGGCTCCACCAAATCGATTGTTGCTCCAAATACGGTTTGTTTGCCTCCATGTCCCCATCGTCTAGAGGCCTAGGACATCGCCCTTTCACGGCGATAACAGGGGTTCGAATCCCCTTGGGGACGCCATCTTATTGCAGCCGGACACACCGGTATTGTAAATAATTCCGGCGTATTGCGTCTCTGCATCGAGAATCACAGTATCTGCCAGCGCTGCCAGAGTATCTTCCATGGCTTCGCCGCCGGTTTCAATGATCTGCTGCTGTTCCTGAACTCCTTTCCCGTCGCCATAACCATGTCTGGCCGTCCGGCGTTTTTAGCAAGCTGGTCAGTAAACAACATAAATTCCGGATAAAGATTAATAGGATAGTCCCCGAGGCGGAACCGGCTACGATTCCCGGTTACCACACCGGACTGCGCTGGGAGCCGCCCTCATGAGCTTAAGCAGCATCGTCCTGATACACCCGATCAATTCAATACCAGTGCGCGAAAGAGCCATGTGAGAAATATGGCAAGCAACCTTGTGTTTGCCGGAAGAAAATCCCGGTCAAGACCAAGCTGGCCAATGGCAAGGAGCGCAACATTCAACATATGCTATGCATCAGCCTCTGGCATCCTGACGGCACCCCCATACCGGCGACCCAGTTTATGGAGCGGCTGTCCCGCGCACAAAAATCCAGCCCATGCACGCTTCTTTTGCTTGTCAGTTTGAGGATTATCTTGCATGGCAAACAGTTGCAATATAGACCGTGTGCCATACCCAAGCCACTGGACAATAATCCAAGCCTGTCGCACTAAAATAGATCAAATTATTATTTCAACGCGCTAAAATAGCACGATCCACAAAGTTCTCACTGTCCCTGATACACGTAGTTTATGATTATGGATAGAGAAATCTTCTCGTGGCATGGTTCATGCTGATCTAGGGCTTGGGCATGACCATGCGTAACCCATCGATTCCAACATAACCCCCGAGGAACTTGCCACAATGAATGCTGCTGATGTGATGAAGCTGATGGAAGAAAAAGGTGTCCGGTTCGTGGACTACCGGTTCACAGACACCCGAGGCAAGGAGCAACACGTCACCGTACCCGCTAGCGCCTTTAACGAGGATATCTTTGAGGACGGCAAGATGTTTGACGGTTCCTCCATCGCGGGCTGGAAGGGTATTCAGGAATCAGACATGATTCTGATGCCCGATCCTACCACTGCTTGCATCGACCCCTTTTTCGAGGAGCCCACACTGGTTCTGACCTGCGATGTGATCGAACCTAACACCATGCAGGGTTACGAGCGCGATCCACGTTCCCTGGCCCGCCGCGCTGAAGCGTACCTGAAATCGACAGGCATTGGTGATACAGCGTTCTTCGGCCCAGAAAATGAATTCTTTATTTTCGACGATATTCGCTGGGGCGCTGATATCAGCGGCTGTTTCTATAAGGTCGATTCTTCCGAGGCAGGCTGGAACTCCGAACGCGTCTACGAAGGCGGCAACTTCGGCCATCGGCCAGGACTCAAGGGCGGTTATTTCCCGGTGCCACCCGTGGATTCACAGCAGGATATCCGTTCTGCTATGTGCCTGAGTCTGGAAGAGATGGGATTGATCCCTGAAGTTCATCACCACGAGGTCGCCACCGCTGGCCAAGCCGAGATCGGCGTTCAGTTCAATACCCTGGTGCGCAAGGGTGACGAGGTGCAGCGCCTGAAATACGTGGTTCAGAACGTGGCTGCCAGCTACGGCAAGACAGCAACCTTCATGCCCAAGCCACTGGTTGGTGACAACGGCAATGGCATGCATGTCCACCAATCCATTGCCAAAGACGGGGTCAATCTGTTTGCGGGTGACCTGTACGCTGGCCTGTCCGAAACAGCGTTGTACTACATCGGCGGCATCATCAAACACGCCAAAGCCCTGAACGCTTTCACCAATGCCTCAACCAACAGCTACAAGCGGCTGGTGCCAGGCTTCGAAGCACCGGTGATGCTAGCCTACTCGGCCCGTAACCGTTCTGCGTCCATCCGCATTCCCTATGTCCAGAGTCCCAAGGCCCGGCGTATCGAAGTACGCTTCCCCGACTCGACCGCTAATCCCTATCTGGCGTTTGCCGCGATGCTGATGGCAGGTCTGGACGGCATCCAGAACAAGATTCATCCCGGCGATGCGATGGATAAAGATCTCTATGACCTGCCTCCAGAAGAGGAAAAGCAGATTCCCAAGGTCTGCTTCTATTTCGATGAGGCGCTAACCGCTCTGCAAAATGACCACGAATTCCTGCTGAAGGGCGGCGTATTCACCAGCGATCTGATTGATGCCTATATCGAATTGAAACAGGCAGAAGTGACCCGGTTGCGTATGACCACACATCCGGTTGAATTCGATATGTATTACAGTTTGTAAATGTTCATCTCTTCCCTCTACTGGCAGAGGGAGGATTTAAACAGCCCATTGCTTCATAAGACGCCCTCCCTCTCGCAGGGAAGGGCTGCTGCAGTATGAAAGATTAGGAGGACGGCGAAACCACCGTCCGGTTGATCATGGGATGATCGTCGTCGCGCGGTCCGAAATCACTATCAGGATGCCAAGCAACCACATCCAACGCTTCATCTTGGGTGAAAAAGGAATGCGGGCAACCGGTGGGAATGTACCAGCCCATACCCGGATGCAAGGGGTGAACACCATCTGGCGTGCGGCACTCACCTGTTCCTCCCATAATCACTCCAATTCGCACGGAAGGATGAGTATGTGGCGTCTGATCCGTGTGTGGTGGAATGTGCAGATGGTTAAGACAGGGTTCGCCCCATCGAGGCGGACACACTAACAACGTGTCGCTGCAACCGTCGATATAGCGCAACCGCCCAAGCGTTTCCAGCGGGCCGCCGATTTGCCGCAGGCCGCGATAATTGGCCAAGGCGATCACTAGGCCGCTACCACCCTGTATCGAACCCACATCCGGCAAAGCGAAAAACATCCCCCAGCATAGATCAAACCGGCCAGCGCCTGGATCGCGCAACTGAGCCTGACCGGCCGTGACCATGCCATAACACGTTGCATCAGCCGGCAACAGCAAGGGGTTTTCCACCCAACCCCAAATTTGAATGGGGGCCAAGTCCAGAAGCAAACCGGGACGAATCTCAATCGGTGTAAAGGAAATCATGCTTATGCGTCAATCAAAGTGGGAACCGGCCTATAAGCCGGGT
>JACKNF010000024.1 GCA_024234995.1 Gammaproteobacteria bacterium | reverse complement strand
AGGATCTGCGCATCATTGTCATCGGTTACCAGGTGATTGCCGCCGCTACGCGCCGTCCCGCAGAGATTACTGGCGATGGCCAGCAGAACATTCGTACCCTGATTGAGAAACAAAGCCGTCGGCGTCAGGCCGCTACCGGCGGCGAAAGCTACATTCCACTGGATACGGAGACCTTGCGTTGCATCGAATCCGCTGATTACTCGCTGGACTCCATACTCCCTGCGGGTCAGCGCTTGCGGGTGCGCAAAACCGCCAATTTGCATACCGGCGGCACGATCCATGATGTGACCGGCCAACTGCATCCGCATCTACGGGATGTCGCTGAACAAGCTGCCCGCGCCCTGGAAATTCCCGTGGTGGGTTTCGATTTCATGGTTCCCGATCTAGCTGGCGAACAGTATGCAATTATCGAGGCCAATGAACGGCCGGGATTGGCCAATCATGAGCCGCAGCCCACCGCGCAACGTTTCGTCGATCTTCTCTTTCCTCACTCCCGGATTGAACCCTGATGCAGACTCTTCTCGATCAAAGTTATCTGCTGGACATCATGAGCCGATTGCTGGCGACACACAGTCCCTCCGGCATGACTGACGAAGTGGTGCATATGGTGTGCCTGGAACTGATGGCGCTGGATATTCCCTTCAATCTGACCCGGCGCGGGGCCATTCGCGCTGATCTGGAAGGCGCGCGCCATAGCCCGGATCGGGCTATCGTCTCCCATCTGGATACGCTGGGTGCAATGGTCAAGCAATTAAAACCCAATGGCCGGTTGGATGTCGTGCCGATCGGCACCTGGTCGGCGCGCTTCGCCGAAGGCGCGCGGGTCACTATCTATTGTGACGGAGGCTGGCGTTATCGCGGCACCCTCTTGCCATGTAAAGCGTCCGGCCACACCTTCAATGAAGAGGTTGATACGCAACCAAGCAGTTGGCTTAATCTGGAATTGCGCGTCGATGAGCGTTGTAATTGTCCCGGAGACCTCCAGGCATTAGGTATCAACATTGGCGACACGATTGCCATTGACTCGCAACTGGAAATCAGCAGCAGCGGCTTTATCAACGCCCGCCATCTGGATGACAAGGCCGGTGTTGCAGTGCTGCTGACGGTTGCCCGAGCTGTGCGGCATGGGGGTATCCGGCTGCCAGTGGATTGCCATTTGCTGTTTACCATTTCTGAGGAAGTCGGCGTTGGCGCCTCGCATATCCTGCATGGCGATGTCGCGGAGCTGGTCTCCATCGATAACGGCACCATCGCTCCAGGACAGAATACCTGTGAATATGGAGTCACTATCGCTATGCAGGACTCATCAGGCCCCTTCGATTGGCATTTGACTCGGCACCTGCTGAGCTTATGCGAGGTGCATGGTATTGAACATAGCCGGGACGTGTTTCGCTACTATCGCAGCGATGCGGCAGCAGCGCTGGAAGCCGGTAATGATATCCGTACCGCCCTCACGTGTTTTGCGCTGGATGCTTCCCACGGCTACGAACGCACCCATATCGATTCGTTGATGGCCTTGGGCGAGTTGCTGCTCTCCTATGTGCAGAGCAAGCCACTGTTTCAACGGGATGCGCAGCCACTCGGTCCAATGGGTGATTTTCCCGCGCCGGGAACCTGATGATTCGCGTCCACACCCTTGAGGAAACTTGTGGACTGCGTATTATCTAAATATCAACCCGGCGACGAGCGGTGGCAGGGTTTTGTAGCCGCCGCTGGACGCTCGAACCCTATCCCTTCGACAGATGCAGTGCTAACGCCATGAGCAAGGAATATTCATCGTCCCCTGATCACGATCGCGATCTCGTCGTTGAACCGGCGAAGCCCGCGCTCAAGCAGCCACCCCTCTATAAGGTGATTCTGCTCAACGATGACTATACTCCTATGGATTTCGTGGTGCGGATTCTCGAACACTTTTTCGCGATGACCCGGGAGAAAGCGACGGAGATCATGCTGCATGTCCACACTCGCGGACATGGAGTGTGCGGGGTCTACACGCACGATATTGCGGAAACTAAGGTGGCGCAGGTGAATAAATTTTCCCGCCGGCACCAGCATCCGTTGTTATGCACCATGGAAGAAGCCTAAGTCCGAAATCACCCAGCGCGATTCGAGGTGTTGAGTATGTTAAGCAAGGATCTGGAGTTCTCGATCAATCTCGCGTTTCGCGAGGCAAGGGACCGGCGCCATGAGTTCATGACCGTAGAGCATTTACTCCTATCGCTGCTGGACAATCCAGCCGCAGTAGAGGTATTGCGGGCTTGCGGCGCCCATTTGGATAAACTGAAACGTGATCTGCAAGTTTTTATTCGCGAAAATACACCATTGCTGGCGCTGGATGATCCACGCGAAACCCAGCCGACACTTGGATTCCAGCGGGTATTGCAGCGGGCAGTGTTGCATGTTCAGTCCTCTGGCAACAAAGAAGTCACCGGTGCCAATGTACTGGTAGCGATTTTTGGTGAACAGGAATCGCAGGCGGTATTTCTTCTCAAGCAGCAGGAAATCAGCCGGCTGGATGTCGTGAATTACATTTCGCATGGTATTTCTAAAGTTGCTGAAGAGCAGGATTCCGCAGCTTCCTCATCGGAAGAGAATGGCGAAAATCAGCAAAACGCCAAGCCACTGGAAAATTTTGCAAGTAATCTCAATGAATTGGCTAGACAGGGACGTATTGATCCTCTGATCGGGCGCCGTGAAGAAGTTGAGCGCACGATTCAAATTCTCTGCCGCCGGCGCAAGAACAACCCTCTGTTTGTTGGTGAGGCTGGCGTGGGCAAGACCGCTATTGCGGAAGGTCTGGCGAAGATGATCGTCGATGGTGAAGTACCGGATGTGCTGCGCCATGCCACGATTTACGCGCTCGATCTGGGCGCGCTAGTGGCAGGTACCAAGTATCGGGGCGATTTTGAAAAGCGGCTGAAATCAGTGCTGGCACAGTTGCGCAAGGAGCGCAACGCCATTTTGTTCATTGACGAAATTCACACAATCATCGGTGCAGGAGCTGCCTCGGGCGGGGTGATGGATGCCTCGAATCTGATCAAGCCGATGCTGGCTTCCGGCGAGATGAAGTGCATTGGTTCGACGACCTACCAGGAATACCGTGGCATCTTCGAGAAAGATCGGGCGCTGGCCCGGCGCTTTCAGAAGATTGACGTGGTTGAGCCGTCTATCGAAGAAACTTATCAGATCCTGCGCGGCCTTAAGACGCGCTTTGAGGATCACCATGATGTCAAATATGCTGACAAGGCGCTGCGTGCGGCCGTAGAACTGTCGTTCCGCTATATCAACGATCGCCATCTGCCGGACAAAGCGATTGATGTCATTGATGAGGCTGGCGCTAGTCAGCGGCTGCTGCCCGTTGCCAAGCGCAAGAAACTGATCAGTGTCACCGATATCGAAACGATCATTGCCAAGATGGCCCGCATCCCGCCGAAGACAATATCGTCGTCGGATAAGGACACACTACGTAATCTGGAACGGGATTTGAAACTGGTGGTGTTTGGTCAGGACGAGGCGATTGATACGCTGGCGAATGCGATCAAGATGGCGCGGGCTGGGCTGGGCAATGAACAGAAGCCGATTGGCAATTTTCTGTTCGCTGGACCGACCGGTGTGGGTAAGACTGAAGTGACCCGGCAACTGGCCAAGATCATGGGTATCGAATTGATCCGTTTCGATATGTCGGAATATATGGAGCGGCATGCCGTCTCGCGATTGATTGGCGCGCCTCCGGGCTATGTCGGTTTCGATCAGGGCGGACTGATGACAGACGCTATTCTCAAACATCCTCATGCAGTGTTGCTGCTAGATGAGATCGAAAAAGCCCATCCGGACGTATTTAACCTGTTGTTACAGGTTATGGATCACGGTACGTTGACCGACAATAATGGCCGCAAGGCCGATTTCCGCAATGTCATCATCGTCATGACCACGAATGCCGGCGCAGAGCTGATGGACCGGCCCTCGATTGGATTTACCAGCCAGGATCATAGCAGTGATGGTATGGAGGCCATCAAGCGGATGTTCTCACCGGAATTCCGTAACCGGCTGGACACGATAGTTCAATTCAAGGCGTTAACTCCGGTGACCATCGCGCAAGTAGTGGACAAATTTCTGATCGAGCTGGAAGCCCAGCTGGAATCTAAGAAAGTCTCTTTGGAAGTGGACGCCGAAGGACGCGTCTGGTTGGCTGAGCGCGGTTATGATCCCAAGATGGGCGCACGCCCCATGTCACGGGTTATTCAGGAGAATATCAAGCGCCGTCTGGCCGAAGAACTGCTGTTCGGCCGGCTGGTAAATGGCGGACACGTAGCTGTTACGGTGCGCGATGGCGATTTACAAGTGGAGATTGCTGAGGAGGAGGCCGTACCGTAGATGCAACCAGTTTTTGTTGGAGCGGTTAAGAACGAAGGGAAAGAAACCGGCTGATCGCTCCTTATTTAAGATGCGCGCGGGGTCAGCGCCCGCGGTAGACAATGCGCCCTTTGGTAAGGTCGTAAGGTGTCAATTCGACCTTGACCTTGTCACCAGTCAGGATACGGATGTAATGTTTACGCATCCGGCCGGAGATATGGGCGGTTACTACATGACCGTTTTCCAGTTGCACCCGGAACATGGTATTCGGGAGGGTATCGATCACGGTGCCCTCCATTTCGATATGGTCTTCTTTAGACAAGTTTTCATCCCTTCCTATATCAGGGCTGTGATTTAAGGCGCGTAACCATAGCGAAAATCCTCTAGTGTGGCAAGGGGAGGAGAAAAGGCACAAGGTAAAAGGAATAATGCGCCTGCATGATATCATGGGCCTTTAGCCTTTACAGCATGGGTTCTGCCAAGCATCTTCTGATTATCTATCACACCCAAACCGGCCATACCCGCACCATGTCGCGCGCTATATTGCGTGGAGCGCGGCGGGTGCCGGAGGTAGAAACGCGGTTGAAAATGGCCCTGCGTGCTGGTTTGGAAGATTTACTCTGGGCGCATGGGTTACTGTTGGGAACACCGGAAAATTTCGGTTATATGTCTGGAGCGTTGAAGAACTTTCTGGATCGCACGTATTATCCGGCTCAGGGTAAAATAAGCGGTCTACCCTATGCGGTGTTTATCAGTGCCGGCAATGATGGCACCGGGGCGCTGACCAGTATTGAGCGTATTGCGCGCGGTTATCCGCTCAAACCCGTTTGCGACCCGGTCATCGCGCGTGGCGAACTGAATGCTGAAGTTCTGCAACGCTGTGAGGAGCTGGGCGAAACCATGGCCTTGGGGGTGGCATGGGGGATTTTTTGAGGGGCCGGCTGCTGAGCTGGATAAAGCACTTTAAACCGGTCCCTTCGTCCGCCCCGCCCCGGAGATGGCCGCTTTGGACCCGGATTAAGCGTATATTGTGGATGACAGCGTGGTTCTTTATTGGTACCTCCCTCATCCTGGTGCTGGTGTTGCGCTCGGTGCCCTTGCCAGCTTCCAGCGTCATTGCCCAACAATGGATCATGGCAGTTTGGCAGGGTGAAAGCGCCGCATTTCGCTATGATTGGATCGCTTACGCGGACATTTCGCCGAATGTCGCTTTGGCAGTGCTGGCCGCCGAAGATCAGCGGTTTCCTGATCATCAAGGTTTTGATTTTGTTGAAATAAAACAAACCATCAAGCGTCTTCGGGAGGGCCAGTCAGTACGCGGAGCTAGCACCTTGAGCCAGCAGGTCGCGAAGAATTTGTTTCTGTGGTCAGGGCGCAGTTGGGTCCGTAAAGGATTAGAAGCTTGGTTTACAGTGCTGCTGGAAAGATTATGGTCCAAACAGCGGATTCTGGAAGTTTATCTAAACATTGCCGAGTTTGGTGAGTACACTTTTGGCGTGGAAGCTGCCAGCCAGCGATTTTTCCGCAAGCCGGCTGCTGCGCTGACAGTCAGCGAAGCAGCGAGGCTGGCGGCCGTGTTGCCAAATCCTCTGCGCTACCGCGTAAATAAACCCTCCAGCTATATCCTCAGGCGCCAGCGCTGGATCGAACGGCAGATGCGGCAACTAGGCGGCATAACCTATCTTGATAAGCTTTAATCGAAAAATTCATGGAACCAAAACCCCGAGTGAGTATTCTCTATTGCACCCAATGCCGCTGGTTATTGCGGGCAGCCTGGTTAGCGCAGGAGCTACTGACCACGTTTGAAGAAGAGTTGGGTGAAGTGGCACTACAACCTGGATTGGGTGGAGTATTCGAAATCCGGGTTGGCGATGACCTGGTCTGGTCACGCCATCAGGAAGGGCGATTTCCTGAAGCCAAGGAGGTCAAGCAACGGGTTCGCGATCTTATCGCACCGGAGCGAAATCTGGGTCATGCGGATCGCAAATCGAAGTAATCCCCTTGGCCTGTTTGACAACGATCCAATAACCCCCATTGACGGACGTATTATGCAAAATTTTCAAGTCAGTGCCGCCGAGGCATCGGACCGGTTTGGATGGCTATCCCGTTGGATGTTGAATGGGCTGATTTTTTTGGGATGTGCCGCCAGTTTGGGCTTTGCTTATTATGTGCAGCATTATCTGGGGTTTGAACCCTGCCCGCTGTGCATTTTCCAGCGTCTGGCGTTACTGGCGGTTGCCCTGGTGTTACTGGCGGCCACCCTGCATAACCCGCGTGACTGGGGCGGGAAAGTGTATGGGATTTTGATAGGGCTTGCGGCAGGAACCGGCGCTGGGATTGCCGCCCGGCATGTCTGGTTGCAGCATCTGCCACCGGAAGAAGCGCCACGTTGCGGGCCAAGCCTTGAGTACATGTTGGAAGCATTCCCGCTCAACGAGACGATTCGTGAGGTGCTGACCGGCTCTGGTGAGTGCGCTAAGGTCGATTGGACATTGCTGGGATTCAGCATGCCGGCGTGGACGCTGGTCCTGTTTATTGGCTTTGGCATTATTGGGCTATGGGGCAACTGGCGGTTGCGGCACTAAAGGCTGTTGTGGAATAGCTGCGGTAAAGATCAGGCTACGCGCTGCCACTCAAAGCGGACCAGCCATTAATCACAGCACGCAACCCAGCAGCAAGGGAGCGTAGCCTTTTCTTTACTACATCTTAGCGAATACTTGCCGGGCTGTGGCGACAGTGGCCTCGATATCTTCCTCCGTGTGCGCAGAAGACATAAATCCGGCTTCGAACGCAGATGGGGCGAAATAGAATCCCTTCGCGAGCATTGCATGGAAGAAGGTTTTGAACCGTTTTATGTCACAAGCCATTGCCTGGGCATAACTGGTGACAGGCTCGTTTGAGAAGAATAGTCCGAACATCCCGCCAACGTGATTGATGGTGAGTGGTACGCCATTTTCATTGGCCGCCGCTGCTAGTTCCTCACACAATCGCTGGGTCTTGGTAGCGAGCTGGTCATGGAAATCGGGTGCTGAAATCAGATCCAGGGTCACTAGACCAGCGGTCATTGCCACTGGGTTACCCGATAGTGTGCCGGCCTGATAAATCGGTCCCAACGGTGCCAGCTTCTCCATAATCGCCCGCTTGCCGCCGAATGCGCCCACCGGCATCCCCCCGCCGATGATTTTGCCAAGGGTCGTCAGATCCGGCTGGACCTTATATAGAGCTTGCGCTCCGCCCAGTGCGACCCGGAATCCGGTCATCACCTCGTCGAAAATCAGCACAGTTTTGTAGCGGTCGCAAATTTGGCGTAACCCGGCCAGGAAACCTTGCGCCGGTGGAATACAATTCATGTTGCCAGCCACCGGCTCAACGATCACGGCGGCAATTTCCTCACCGATCTCGGAAAATACCTGACGAACCTGTATGAGATCGTTATAGGTCAAGGTTACGGTGTAGGCCGCCAGCGCTGCCGGTACACCGGGCGAAGTTGGCACCCCGAGCGTCAATGCCCCAGAGCCGGCCTTGACCAGCAGTGAGTCGGAGTGGCCATGATAGCAGCCCTCAAATTTGATAATCTTGTTGCGTCCTGTGAATCCACGCGCTAGGCGGATGGCGCTCATGGTTGCCTCTGTGCCGGAGTTACACATTCGCACCAATTCCATCGACGGTATCAATTCCTGAATTCGTGCGGCCATCACTGTTTCAATCTCGGTGGGCGCGCCGAAGCTCAAGCCGCGGCTGATGACTTCCCGCACCGCGCGGATCACAGCCGGATGCGCATGGCCTAGAATCATCGGTCCCCAGGAACCGACATAGTCAAGGTAGCGATTGTCGTCCTCATCATATAAATAAGCGCCCTCGCCACGCTTAAAGAAGATGGGTGTGCCGCCGACCCCGCGAAAGGCGCGGACCGGCGAGTTGACGCCGCCGGGAATGTAACGTTGGGCTTCAGCAAACAACTGTTCGGAACGGGTGGTCATAGTGAGGGTCCTCACGCAAATAAAGCTGCATAACGGGCTGCGGCAGACTGAATATCGGGCTGACCGAACACACCGCTGATGACCGCCAGCGCGTCAGCACCGGCCTTCAGCAACGGAGGAGCATTTTCCGGGGTGATGCCGCCGATAGCGACGATTGGAATGCTCAGCCGTGCTCGGGCTTCGCGCAGCAATTCAATCGATGCGCGGATCTCAGCCGGTTTGGTCGGCGACAGGAAAAAGGCTCCAAATGCGACGTGGTCAGCTCCGGCCTGTTCCGCGTCGAGCGCTAGATCAATTTGGTTGTAGCAGGAGACGCCAATGAGGGCCTTCTTGCCTAACCGGGCGCGAGCCGTAGCGAACGCTGGATCGTCCTTGCCGATATGCACGCCTGCCGCGCCTGCTTGAGCGGCTAATTCTACATCGTCATTGATAATCAATGGTGCTTCATAGTACTGGCACACTGCATTCAGTGCCTGGGCCTGGGCCAGCCGCCGGGTAGCATCAGTGCTTTTATCACGGTATTGGATCAGCCGTGCGCCGCCGCGCAAGGCTTGTTCGACGGCGGCGGTCAATTGCTGATCGGGGATTAACTGCGCGTCAGTGATGGCATACAAACCGTGACAGGAAACGGATTTGCTCATGGGTTGCCTCGGGAGGTCTCGGCCCAATACAACCGGTTGGGGATTTGCTGTCCGCAACCGGCGCGATAACCTGCTTGCAGGGACCGCCAAGTGTAGTCCTGGGCACGGTGGATTAGTGCGGGAAAGGCGTCTTCCGGGATCGGTCGATAGCTTTGGGCGAGCAGGGCAGCGATGGCCGCAGCCAAGGTGCAGCCGGAGCCGTGGTAATCGGCTGGCAGGCGCGGCCAGCGGTATGTTTCCAATAATCGATTATTGCCGTACAGCCGGTTGATGATTTCAGTAGCTGATTCAGCTTCATGACCGCCAGTGATCAAGACATAGCGGCAGCCGCGTGCCAGCAAGGCCATGGCACACGCTTCCAGAGTATCCGCCTCTGGAGCCAACCGGCGCGCTTCAGTACTGTTCGGTGTTAACACGGTGGTCAGAGGTAGCAGCAGTGTCTGCATAGTCTCAATTAGAGACGTATTAGCCAATTCGGTCCCGCCGCCTGCGGTCAACACCGGGTCAAGCACCAATGGAATGTTGGGATAGATGTTGAGCAGAGTGTGCAGGGCAAAGGCATTTTCAGTATTGCCGATCACTCCGATTTTGAATGCCGCTACCGGTACGTCTTCCAGAACGGCCTGCGCCTGAGCCAGCAATTCCTCTGCAGCAACCGGCCATAGTGCCTGGACGTTGCGGGTGTCTTGGACGGTCAGGGCGGTAATGACCGGCGCTGGATGGCAGCCCAAACTCACCAAGGTTTCAATGTCGGCAGAGATGCCAGCTCCTCCGCTGGGATCATTGCCGGCTAGGGTCATGACGATAGGAGGTGGAGAAGAGAGAGAATCAATCAAACCGGTGCTCCAATAAGAAAGTGGGAAGGAAATTGAAGTGGTAATCAATGCGGATATTGCCTGAAATTTTAACAAACCGAGGGTTTTTCAGGATGCGCCGGCGTGGGACAATGACAATCTTTACAACAGAAAGAATGATCCTATGAAAAAGTATATGTGTGTGATTTGCGGATTTATCTACGACGAAGAAAAAGGCTGGCTCGGAGATGGCATTCCGCCGGGCACCCGCTGGGAAGATGTGCCATCAGACTGGACCTGCCCTGAGTGCGGTGTGACCAAGGATGATTTTGAGATGGTGGAGATTTAATAAGCGGTTTCATCAGGGGCCTTGTATCGTTACTTTCTGTCCATCCTCCAATTGAGGTGACGTCATGAACAAAATCCCGCTGCCGGAGATACTTGGCGGGTAGCACAAGTTCAGCCCTCGCCAGAGGTGGAAGGCGTCCATTCCATTTGTCCTGGGGTTGCTAATACCAATTCTGCATAGGTTTTACCCTATTGTTTGCCGGTCCTAGATTGGGCAAAAGCGAGGCGTTGCCCAACGATAGGCCAGGATACGGGGTTTCACGGTGTGCATCCCAATCGACTAAACGCTGCATTCTATTCAGAAGCGGTTATGGTGCTGGCTTAAGATGCTAGATCGGCAATAGCAGGAGTGGTCGCGGATTCCACGCCCAGCTGGAGCAGCATCGCCTTGCCGCGCACGGTTAGATCGGTCACAAAATGAAACTGCTGGCGTGGGTCGATGGGATAGGCCTTAAGGCAGTAGTGGGTGCCAAACGGCTTTTCCTGCACGGTCACGTTGATAGGCCGTTCGATTTGCAAAAATGGACTGGTCAAGGCCACGTCGTGGAGTAGCTTTAGAACTTGAACGGCGTTATGGCGGGGGTGGAGATAGAAATTAGCCACACACAGCAGATGCTGGCTGCCATCATTGGCATTGAGGATCGTTTGATTCCAAATTTGTAAATGCGGGATATGAGCAACAGTATCGTCGGGGGTGACGATTTCCACAGTACGCAAGCGAATGGCTTGCACTTCACCATAGGTTCCATCGATCTCGATCCAGTCGCCAGGCCGGTAGGGCATTTCATAGGACGCCACAACCCCAGCAATCAGGCTACTAACGTAATCCTTGGAGGCAAACCCCACTGCAAGGCCCAGCGCTCCCAGCAGACCTACCAGATTTTCTAGGGTGGGTTCGATCACGCGCTGGAGGATAAGCAAGACAGCGCCTGTGATGATGCAGAGCCGGAGTGCTGGTACCAAGGCGAGCATGTATAGGCGATTCCGGCCAGCCAGCTTACCAGCCAGCACGGGTAAGAAGCGTTGTGTTAGTGCGATCAGCAGCCAGGTGCCGGCTACGATCAAAACGATTTGCACGATGGTGGTCTCGGTGAGATGACCCAACAGCGCTGCGAGATTTTCAGTTTGCTCGTTGCTCATGACCAGTCTCTAGAGATCGTCCGTCAAATACCCTTCACTTTTCAGGAATAACCGTATGGCGGGATAACCCAGAGGCGAAATTTGCCAGAAACCATTGCGTTGTTGTTTTATTAGGCCAGCACTTTCCAAGCGGTATAAGGTTGCCGGACTCGGCTGAGAGGATGCTGGCAGTAGTTGCGATAACCATTCAGCAGATAGGCCATTGTGTAGAAGCAGAGTGTGCAGAATGAAGGCATGTTGGCGCAGCAGATCGGTCGTTGGGGCTGGCCGCTTGAACCGGCGCCACGGCGTGATCCAGAGAGTTGTCGGCTGGTAAGTGGATTCTTTAGCCGTGCTGGCATCTTTGGGTAATTCATCGGGAGCAGTACGTAGGCTGGCACGCCAAATTGCATGGGCGATACCAGGAATTCCCCGGCTATAGGCTGCCAGTTGTTGCAAAAAATCACTGATATTGGCTGATTCATTCTGGGTGTCTGTTGGTGGCGGCAACACGTAATCGCCATTATCCGCTTGGCGGAAGATCAGATCGCTTATTCCCGATTTGCTCGCAAAACTTTGAAACCAGCGTGCTAGGCGGTGCTGATCAAAACTCTGGAGGATGAGCAGGGGTGGCGTTGCACCGGACCAAGCCCGGCGTAGAAATGCCCACGCCCAGCTATCGCAGCCAATAACACCACGCCCCAGCGCGCCAGAGCAGGCTTGGTCCAGCAGACGGCGCACCAGAGTCAGTCCGTGGGCATGCCGCAAATAGCAACGTTCCAGATTAGGCAACACCCAGGATGTCAGGTTTGCCGACCCGCTCATGATCCAGTCAGTTTCCCGCCTGAAAATCTGACCTGTCGTTGGCGGCGGTAGAACCCGCCACTCGTGAAGCCCGGCCCATGCCTTTAAAATATCGCCATGCATTCCATAGGGAGGATGGAGTACGAGCACCACCGGTTGATCCATCTGAACACTGTCTAACCATGCGGTGAGTGCTTCGTCCAGCGCCAGTGCTGCTCGCTGCCCATCCGGCGCGGGGGCGATGCGCTCCAACAAGATCCCAGGAATGGATTGCAATTCCTCTTCAGTTTTGAAGGGGGTTTCCGGTGGCGGCTCTTTGGTGCAAAAGTGTTGCCAGAAGGCACTTAGCCCGGTCCGGACTGTGTGCTCGACAGTTACAGCCGGGGGGCAGTAATCAGTTACGGCGACATACTGCCAAAGCGGGGCGACGCCTTGATCAGAAGGAGCGCTAGAAGCCATGTTCGCAGAAAAATATTGAGTGGGTGAGGACTATAACTATAGGAATTACATTCCTGAATTTTTGAAAAGCGCATTGTTGCGAGGTGATTGAGATGCTTATGCGTTCCAGCCGTATCCAGATCATTTCCGATGATATTACCCGGTTACCGGTTGATGCCATCGTCAATGCTGCCAATCGTTCGCTGCTGGGTGGCGGCGGTGTGGATGGCGCAATTCATCGCGCAGCCGGCCCGGAATTGTTAGCCGAGTGCCGTGCATTGGGAGGCTGTGAAACCGGTCAGGCCAAGCTGACGCATGGCTACCGGTTGCCCGCTCGTTATGTGATTCATACTGTCGGACCCGTTTGGCAGGGGGGTGATCGGGGCGAACCGGAATTATTGGTATCTTGTTATCATCACAGCCTGCGGCTGGCGGCGGAACAAGGAATTCGTACCATTGCCTTTCCCGCTATCAGTTGTGGGGTGTATGGCTATCCATTAGAAGCAGCAGCGCACATTGCAGTACGGGAGGTCCGGAATTTTCTTGCCAGTGATGACCAGATTGGGATGGTTTACCTCGTGGGTTTCAGTAGGGATGTGTGCCAGGTTTATGAACAGGCCTTGCAGAAGATGTGATGATTTCCGCTGCTCACTCACAGACCGGGGAGAGGTGCAGCGGCACTGTTATTTCTCGATTTCGCCTTTGAGCATCACCCCTTCCACTCCGGTAATCCGGAGCCGGGTGCCGGCTGGGCAGTCCTGCTCGACCAGTACTTTCCAGGTGCTGTCGTCTACTCGGATTTTGCCGTGACCGTTGATGACGGGCATATCCAAGGTGAATATCCGTCCGACATACTGGTGACCACGACGGTTGAGGAGGGGATCGGCTGTGCGGGTGGGATGCCGGCGTAACCGTAGCCGCCAGGCGACGATAGAACCGACTGATAGCAGGGCAAACAAGAATACCTGCCAAGTCCATGCTAATTCGGGGAGCACAGTCAGTATCAGCCCCACCAGCAGCGCCGCCACGCCCATCCACAGGAAGAAGAAGCCAGGGGCGATGGCTTCCACTGCCATCAGTACGACACCGGATAGCCACCAGTTCCAGTACATTGGTTCCAGCAGACTGATCATCACGAGCGTGCTCCAGCCTTACTCAATGCTTCCTGTGCCAGCTCGGCGACACCGGCCAGTGTACCCACCAGCCCTGATGTGTCGAGTGGCATCAGGAGTACCTTCTGATTCGGCGCTGCCGCCAGTTTTGTGATCGCTTCCACATATTTCTGCGCCACAAAATAGTTGATCGCTTTTACGTCACCTTTGCCAATCGCTTCCGACAACATTAAGGTAGCCCGGGCTTCAGCCTGAGCCAGCCGTTCGCGCGCATCGGCGTCGCGAAAGGCTGATTCCTTGCGGCCCTCGGCTTCCAGAATCGCGGCCTGTTTAAGTCCTTCGGCTTGTAAGATAGCCGCCTGCCGTGCGCCCTCCGCAGTAAGGATCGAAGCCCGTTTGTCGCGTTCAGCCTTCATTTGCCGGGCCATGGAGTCGACCAAATCCTTAGGCGGAGCGATGTCCTTGATCTCGATGCGGGTAACCTTGAGACCCCAGGGCGTTGTCGCTTCATCCACCACAGTCAATAATCGGGCATTGATTTCATCACGCTTAGATAACAATTCATCCAGATCCATTGAGCCCATGACGGTGCGGATATTAGTCATGGTCAGATTGAGAGTGGCAAATTCCAGATTATTGACTTCGTAGGCGGCTTTGGCGGCATCCAGCACTTGATAGAATACCACGCCATCGACCTGAATCATGGCGTTATCTTTGGTAATGATCTCCTGCGATGGAACATCCAGAACTGTTTCCATCATACTGATTTTGCGGCCAATACGATCGATGATCGGGATAATAAGATTGAGTCCGGGACGCATGGTTTCCGTGTAGCGCCCAAAGCGTTCGACTGTGTATTCCATACCTTGTGGCACTGATTTAACACCCAGGAAGATCAGGATCACGGCGAAGACTGCGAATCCAATGACAAAAACGGAAAAACCTTCCAACATGGCTGGGCTCCTCTATGGATGAGCTGGATTTGGGAAACAAGTCTAGCTGAAGAACCATGAATAATGGTGACCCTTTCCCATGAGTGGGAGAAGGCAGAATAAGGAAAGGAATCCGGTATTGGTCTTTCAGGATTCAATTACCAGGCCGGTGCGTGCATTAATTATTACATGCAACGGCATTTCATCCTCCATCCAGGCGACCACTTGCCAGCGTAAGGTTCCATCTTCATCAATGTGCAACGAAGCTGAATCTGCTTCGATGTGATGGGTGCTGGCACGGGCATTCAGTGCCTTCAGGGCGATGGGTATTATCGTATCAAGGTCATGCAGCCATGGGCCGAGCCGCAATGGTGGTTGCAATGATGAATTTTCCAGCATCGACTCCCATTCACTCTCGTCAGTGGCTTGTTCAGATTCACGCTCCATCGCAGTGACCGCTAATGAACGGGTGTCCGGATCGAGCAGGATGTCGAAACTGCACAGCCGGCGGATACGCCGCTCAGGCTGGTGCTTGCAACTGCGAAAAGAATAACGGAATTCGCAGGGGGCCACCGCTCCATCTGTATCACGATCCAGTTCCACAGTAATCGATTCCAGAACAGCGCCTGGGTCAGTACGCAAGGCTAGTGGTTGCGCATATTCGTGGCCAGCGGAGACGGTAGTGATAGCATCAGCTTCGATGGGCATGGGTTGGCGGTCAACGACGATAGAGATAGCGCCGCCGGTGAATTCAGCAGTATCAATGCCATGCTCAGCTAATAACTGGCGAGAATGGCGGTCAGCAGCGCGCAGATACAAACTGGCCAGTGGCCAAGCTTGCCGCCAGATCCCTGCCACCGCCCCCCAAAAACGCGCGCGGACCATGCCTTGGCCAGTCATTTCCTGTACCCACCCTTGTTGAATTAATGCTTGCATTTCGCGGACGTAGTTATCGATCAGCAGGCTTGCTGAGCCGTGGGCAGCTTGTGCCAGTTTGGCGTGATTGACGGTTTGTGGCAGAGACGCAACCAGCTCACGATGCACAACGTATAGCGCACGCGAGTCCCAGACATCCTTTAATTGGATGCGGGCGAGATAAGAAGGGGGTGGCAAGCTATAGGGCAAATTGAGGTTATTGGTGGTCAGTACTCGACCATCGTCAAACTCGGTCGAAAACTCGGTAAATTGTCGGCAGGGTGGTCCGCCTATCTTGAATTCAACGTAGGCGATTATCGCTCCGATACCTTGTTCATGCTGTACTAGCAGCCGTAGCCATAGCACCGCATTCTGAATCAGTTTGTCACAGCGGAAATCGCCCTGGTGGACGAAGCCATCGGCAGCCAGCGCTTCAGCGCCATCCGTCAAGGCAATCCAAGGAGCGTCAGGGAGTTCAGCTTCGGTCAGTAGAATAAAATGTGGCTGGGTTGGCTGCCGGACTCGCAGTAGTGCCAATGGAACACCGATCAGTAGTTGGATCACCAGGATGGGAGGCGCGATCAACCATTTGATCACACGGATTAGAAGAACCAGCAGATAGGAGGGCAGCAAAACGATCACACGCAGCGTTGTCAAGAGGCGTTGGCTCACAGGTCATCCTTGGGAGTCAAGTTCCGCTGTCCAGCCGGCCAAGGCTAAAGAATTGCCCTTGGCTCCATACCCCATAGAAATGATCGCTGGCAATCTCTTGTTTTTCAACCAGTTCCGCTAATTCCACAAAAACCGCCCGGCTCAATAAAGCGCGTAACCGGCCGCGTACATGGACATAGGGTGAAGGTTCACCGCCAGGGGTGTGGTATTCGACGGTCAGCGGATGTTCAGGGCCAGCGATGGTGAGATCACCAACGTTAGTGGTGAAAGTCAAATTCTGGTTGGCACCCATACCGGTAACGTCGAGCCTGATGGCAAGAAACGGTGCATCGTCTACCCGGATCCGCCATTTTTCAACAGGCGTCACCAGATAATATTGCCCATCCTCATCCTGGCGCAGAATGGAGGCAAACAGACGAACCAGCCTTTCACGGTGGATGGGTGCGCCTTCGTGGTGCCAGGTACCATTGCGGGCGATGCGCAGGTCCATGTCGCCAAGCAGGGGCGGGTTCCAGTGATCCACTGGCGGCAGGGGACGGCAGGGGTTTAGTTGTTCCGCCAGAACAGCGGGATCAGGAGCAAGATGGGGCATGGGGTCGGATCACGGCCAGTGGTTAAATTCATAATTATAATGAATCTACAGCAACTGCGATGGATCCCGTGCAAAATTTCCAGGGCCTTTGCCAACATGACGTAACACGAGCTTCTAGCCTGTGTTTGAACAGGCTTAGAAGCCTGCCCCCGCTCTACAACCGTTAGCAAAAGCCCTAGAGTGGTTACGCTCAACCCTCGGTCGTGACCCGTTTTAGGTTGCGGTAGATGCGGATGACCCGGTCTGGGAAGGACGAGCGTGTACCCAGACTGCCGTTATAATTCAGCAGGGCCCGGCGCAGATTGCCGGAATGGTCATCCAGGTAGTTGACCAAGATCCGGGAACCAACGTGGATGTTCTTTGCAGGGTCGAACAATTGGCGGGAACCACCGATATCCTTGACCTTACGGGCATGCGAGCCCGGCATCACCTGCATAAGACCCCGAGCGCCGACCCGGCTTACTGCCCGTTCTTTGAACGTGGACTCAACGGCGATAATAGCTAAGATCAATTCTGGATCCAATTGATGTTTCTTCGCATTGCGAAAAGCTTCACTCACGATATGCCGGGCCTTGGCTCCAGGAACCCGGTATGTGCGTTGAATGTGTCCGGAGAGCTGAGTGATTTTCTGCTGCTCAGCGGACGAGGTGGCGGTGGAGCTGGCGGCGGTGTCTTCCGCTTCCATGGCCGTGGTAGTGATGTTAGTGGACTCATCATCGCTACGGACCATCTCCGGCGATTGAGCCAGCGTTGTTGCGGGCATCAGCATGGCCGCGCACAACAGACCTGACTTAAGGGTCAGAGCAAGTCGTTCCTTGACGTATTCTGTGAATTCCATAAAGACCTCCGTCGTTAATCAGCACGAACTAATAGTGCTCGATGGACCCGTGTTCCTTAAACCTAAGGGAAATCCTCCATAAATCGATCCGGATTGCTCCGTTCGCCTCTCGGGTCCGACCTAAGCAACTCCGGATCGGGGTGCCAGCCCCGGTGACCGGTGTCGCCTGATGTTCCTAGGCCGTGTTTTCAACGCTACAGACCTATGGCAGGAACATACTGCAATACAGCATTGCAGCCTTATGAAAGCATATATAAAAAACATTTTGCAAGTATCTAATTGCCAAATAAATATTTCATTATATTTAGTGAATAATTTTTGATCATCGATTAATTCATTTAATATTATTAAATATCATATAGTTAAATAAAAAACTTCTTCAATGACAAAATTTTTAAATGATTATTTAATTCAATATGTTAATAATATTTTGTTTTTAGGAAAATAAAAATGCTTTTGATTGTCAGATGGTGCAAGGCATAGCAAACTGAGTTTTAAGGCAATGTGCAACAAAATAGAAAATATTTAATTTAAATCAAATAGTTATTTGATTTTACTAGAAATAAATAACCTAATGATTTTTATAGACTATTTTATTATTTTGGTTCCCTGTGGAGAGAAGGTGGTGAGTTGCCAGACGAGGCATGAATTATCAAAGCAACAACACTGTGAAGTTAAGGGAAAGAGGGTTCGCGGAGGAGTAGGGGAGAGTACAATCCGGGATAGGATGGCTGTCTGGAATCACCCTGGAAGGTTATATGGGGATTAAGGTGCAAAAACGGCAAATTAAGTCACTGATTTTATTAATCAAGGAAAAGCAATATGGGTAATCGGCTTTCCAAAATCTACACGCGAACGGGTGATCAGGGTACGACCGGGTTAGGCGATGGCAACCGGGTAGCGAAAGACTGTCCGCGCATCGAGGCCATTGGCGCAGTAGACGAGTTAAACTGTGCCATCGGGCGGGTGCTGACACATGATCTGCGAGGGCCAGTGCGTGATTGTTTGCAGGAGGTTCAGCACCGGTTATTTGATCTGGGCGGGGAGATAAGCATTCCCGGTTATCAAGCGGTCAAGGACGAGAACGTGGCCGGGTTGGAAGCTATGTTGAATAATTTCAATGAACAATTACCTCCACTGAAAGAGTTTATTCTACCAGGCGGCGGTCAGGGAGCGGCAGATTGCCATATGGCGCGGGCAATCTGCCGGCGTGCTGAACGGCGGATTATCTCGCTGGCACGGGAGGAAACGGTCAATGAGCCGGCGCGGGTTTATCTAAACCGGCTATCGGATCTGTTATTTGTGCTGTGCCGGGTTATCGTGCGTGACGAAAGCGGCCTCGAAGTGTTGTGGCGTAATCCCAGTCGTAGCTAATATATTAAAATATAAATTTTTCAATCCAATCCCAACTTCTTGAGCCGATATCGCAGCGCCCGGAAGCTGATGCCCAGCTTTTCTGCGGCAGCAGTCTTGTTGTAGCGGGTCGCTTCCAGTGCGCGCATGATCGCTGCCTTTTCCAGATTTTCTAAATAGCCTTCTAAATCGCTCACGATCGGCGCCGAGGGATAAGGCACTGTCTTAGGTTCGAAATCGATCGGCGCAGGCAGATCAGGCAACAGGTCGGCAGACATCGCGTCTTGGGCAGGCGTAGTGACTGGCGATAGACGGAGCGGGGTGGATTCTCTGGTTGGCAGCAGCAAATCCTCGGCCTGGATCACATCGCCTTCACAGAGAGTAAAAGCTCGTTCCAGAATATTTTCTAACTCGCGAATATTTCCTGGAAACGCATAGGTTCGCAGTGTGGCTAGGGCTGTTGGCGCTAGTTTGGGTGACGTCTCACTGGTGTCGTGACTCAGCCGGTTAAGAATGGCCTCAGCCAGTTCCGGGATATCTTCGGGATGCTCACGCAAACTTGGCAGCCGCATCTGGATGACATTCAGCCGGTAGAACAAATCCTGGCGGAAGATGCCGTCTTGAACAAGTGTTGTCAGACTTTTATGTGTGGCGCTTAAAATGCGCACGTCGGTAGCGATTTCTACCGGCGCGCCCACCGGACGCACTGCCCGCTCCTGGATTGCTCGCAGCAATTTTACCTGCATATGCGCTGGCAGTTCCGCAACTTCGTCCAGGAACAGGGTGCCGCCCTGCGCCGCCTGGAACAGTCCACCTTTGTCTTGGGTCGCGCCGGTGAAACTGCCTTTTTTATAACCGAAGAACTCGCTTTCCATAAGGTGTTCAGGAATTGCCCCGCAATTGACCGGCACAAACGGCTTGTCGGCTCTAGGTCCCGACAAATGGATTAGTCGAGCGGCCAATTCTTTGCCGGTGCCTGACTCGCCGTTGATCAGGATAGGTGCTTGGCTGCGTGCCAGTTTGGCGATTAACGCTCGAACCTCCGCCATCACCGGTGACTGGCCAAGTAAAATGGGACGGCTTTCGCCAGAACGGCTTTCCCCGCTGCGGTTCAGCCGCAGCGCGGTTGTGACCATATTGCGCAGTACCGCTACTTCAAAGGGTTTGGGAACGAAATCAAAAGCTCCCATTTTGAGTGCTTCCACTGCGCTCTCGACATTACCATGGGCGGTGATCACTGCTACTGGCAAATTGGCATAGTGCTTTTGAATGTGCGCGACCAGATCCAACCCATTACCGTCGGGCAACCGCAGATCGGTAATGCAAAAGCTGAACGGCTGACGTTTGAGCAGGGCGCGCGCCTCGCTCAAGTTTTCTGCTGGCAGGCAAGTTACGCCTAGCGGTAGCAAAGTCATTTCGATCAGTTCGCGGATGTCGGCTTCATCATCCACAATTAATGCATTGCAGGCATCCATTAATCCTTCTCCAGTGTGGAATGGGTGGGAGCGAAGTTGATGCGAAAACAACTGCCGCCTTCGGCGATCGGCAGATATTGCAACTGAGCGCGGTTGGCCTCGCACAATTCCCGGGCTAGATACAGGCCCAGGCCGGTACCCTTGGCCCGAGTAGTGAAAAAAGGTTCGAATAGGTGGGTAATGTTCTCTGCGGTAATGCCAGGTCCAGCATCGCGCACCTCAAGGAATGGCCGGCCATGGCTGTTTTCCTGACCAGCCCGCAGTTCAACTTGGGGTGTCTCGCCTGAACGGACTCCATGCTGGTAAGCATTAGCGCACAGATTCCAGAGCACTTGCCGTAACTGATGAGGATCAAAAACGACAGTCAGGCCGGCTGGATCGATCTGTTGATGCCACTCGGGCAGCGGGCCGTCCAAACTTCTCAACAATTCTTCATGGAGTGTTTCCAGCCATGATGCTAGAGCAACCCGCTCCGGCTTTATACGGTCGCGCCGTGCCAGGTCGAGAACGTCGCCGATGATGCGGTTAGCACGCTTGACATTGTCATGGGCGATCCGGGCCAGCCGCTGGTCGCTGGTGTTAGCGCTGGTCGACTCTTCTAACAATTGAACGGCGTGACTGATCGCCGCCAGCGGGTTGCGGATTTCATGGGCGATGCTGGCGGTCAGCCGTCCTAATGCCGCTAACTTGATTTGCTGTAGCTGGGCAGCTGTCTGATCAGAGTCTTCCAGTAGAATTAAAACGCTGGCTGCTTGGCGGCCGCTCAGCCGGGTAAAGCGTGGAATTAATTCCGGGCGATATTCAGCAGGCCGGAAAGGGGAGATATCAGGACCGCTATCCTGCAACCAGCATTCGAGACGTTGACTTAACGCCGGCGATAATTCACGTAGGGGAGTGCCTGGCTCGGCATTCTGGATGTCGAGCCATTCGCGGGCAGTGTCGTTGAGTAATTCGAGCCGCCCGGCGACATCGACCACTACTACGCCGTTTTGTAAATGGCGGATAATTCCCTGGTTTAGCTCAGCAACTTCCAGCAACTCCCAGGTTCGTTGCCGCGCCAGCGCCTCGCTGCGCCGGGCGCGTTCAGCCAAGGCATGGGTCAGCCCGGCAGCAATAAACAACATGGAACCGAGTATCCCTAGCCGGACCCAGTCATCGCTGGTATTCCCCAGATGATCCCAGAAACCGGTCCAAGGATCTAATCCATGTCCTAGTCGAGCCTGTGTATCGGCAGCTTGCCAGCGATCTATCAGCCAGGAGGCAATCAGCAGGAAAAAACCCAGTGCAGCGGCAAGCAGCGCTGAGATCAACGGTAGTAAAATAGCGCTGGCAGCGACTGCGGCGATCAGTAGACTGTTTAAGCTACTGGCCAGTCCGCCTGAGGCGTTGATCATGATGGTCAGTGCTGTCAGGTCAATGAGCATTTGCAGGTGGACCTGAACCGATAATCGAGGTTGCCGCCAGTAGCTGCCTGCAATCGAAATGACCGCTAACATCATGTAGATGGCTGCGGTACCCAGAAACAGCCATGGTTCCTGCTGGCCGAACAACCGGTTTTGTTCATCCAGCACAAACGCCACCAGCAGCAATGCCGCCAGGATCAGCCGGTAAATACTAGTGGCCCGGAACACGAGCCATAGATGGCGGCGGTCCACGAAGCGGTCAGCGGCTGAATTAATGGGTAAGTAGGGTAGAGTCATTACAGAACGGTGCGTGGCAGCAACTTCTCGATAGGGCGGCGATATCGCGTTATTCTAATCGCTATGAACGCAATATGGGCTGATTTTCATGGGCCGTTTGATCGTTCGTGGAGAATCTCGTAGTCAGTATTATGATGATTAGGGTTTTTCAGGATACAATGCCCTCTTCAACACAAGAGGGAGATGTACTCCACCATGAACCTGCACGAATACCAAGCAAAAGAACTTCTCCAGCAATTTGGCGTGGCGATTCCCAAGGGCATCAAGGTCACTTCCCAGCAGGAAGCGATCGAAGCCGCCAAGCAGGTGCGCGAAGGCGGACCTTGGGTGGTAAAGGCCCAGGTCCACGCGGGCGGCCGCGGCAAAGCCGGCGGCGTCAAGTTTGTTCGCACCATCCAGGATGTTGAGGAAGTGTCCGGCCGCCTGCTGGGTTCGACCTTGGTGACCAAACAGACTGGCGCGGAAGGCGTCAAGGTTCACCAGCTATTGATCCAGGATGGCGTGGACATCGCCAAGGAATATTATCTGAGCTGCCTGGTGGATCGCAGCAAGAAGCGCGTCATCCTGATCGGTTCCTCCGAAGGTGGTATGGATATTGAGGAAGTCGCTGCCAAGACACCGGAGAAGATTCTGACTCTGACGGTCGATCCGGCCGCCGGCATCCAGCCCTATCAGGCCCGCGATCTGGGTTTTAAGATGGGCATGGGTAAGAAGGAAGTCGACCAGCTGGTCAAAGTGGTGAGCGGTGTTTACAACCTGTTCGTCCAGAAAGATTGCAGTATGGTCGAGATCAATCCGCTGATCGTGACTGCCGACGGCCAGGTCATGGCGTTGGATGCCAAGGTCAGTCTGGATGACAACGCCTTGTACCGGCACAAGGATACCGCTGAAATGCGTGATCCCACTCAGGAAGACGAGCGTGAACATATCGCTCATGAGATCGGCCTAAATTACGTTGCCCTAGACGGCAGCATTGGTTGCATGGTCAACGGTGCCGGTTTGGCGATGGCGACCATGGACGTCATCAAGCTGCATGGCGGCGAACCGGCTAACTTCCTGGATGTCGGCGGTGGCGCGACGGCAGACCGCGTGGCCCGCGCGTTTAAGCTGATCCTGTCCTCCTCCAAGGTGAAGGCGATTCTGGTCAACATCTTTGGCGGCATTGTCCGCTGCGATACCATTGCTGAGGGCATTATCACCGCTGTTAAGGAAGTGGGCCTGACGCTACCTGTGGTCGTGCGCTTGCAAGGCACTAATGTGGAAGCGGGCCGCGAAATGCTGGCCAAATCCGGTATGAACATTATCGCTGCTGACGATCTCACCGACGCCGCCATGCAGGCGGTCGCCGCCGCGAAGTGATCCGGCGCGCTTTCGGCTTCCACGAACAGAGAGAACCAGACGACCATGAGTATTCTGATTAATAAAGACACCAAGGTGATCTGCCAGGGCTTCACCGGCTCGCAAGGCACTTTCCATGCTGAACAGGCGATTGCCTACGGCACCAACCTGGTTGGCGGCATCAGCCCCGGCAAAGGGGGCAGCACCCATCTGGGCAAACCGGTATTCAATACCGTATATGAAGCGGTCGCTGCGACCGGCGCCAACGCCACCATGATCTATGTGCCGGCGCCGTTTGCTGGCGATGCGATTCTGGAAGCGGCGGACGCTGGCATCAAGGTCATTGCCTGCATTACCGAAGGTATCCCCGTCATGGATATGCTGAAGGTGAAAGCGGTGCTGACCAACAATTACCCAGATGTGTATCTAATCGGTCCGAACTGCCCCGGAGTGATCACTCCGGGCGAATGCAAGATGGGTATCATGCCCGGCCACATCCATCTGCCCGGCAAGATCGGTATCGTCTCCCGTTCTGGCACCCTGACCTATGAAGCGGTCTGGCAGACCACCCAGGCCGGTTTGGGCCAGAGCACCTGCATCGGCATTGGTGGTGACCCCATCCACGGTGTCAGCTTTGTCGATGTGCTGAAGTTATTCAAGGATGACCCGCAAACCGAAGGCATCGTGATGGTCGGTGAAATTGGTGGTTCAGCCGAAGAAGAAGGCGCTGCCTTCATTAAGGCTAACATTAAGAAGCCGGTGGTTGCCTACATCGCGGGCGTCACTGCGCCTCCTGGTAAGCGCATGGGTCATGCTGGCGCCATTATCATGGGCGGCAAAGGTACTGCTGCTGACAAGTTTGCAGCCCTGGAAGCCGCGGGCGCTACGATTGTTCGCTCCCCGGCAGATATCGGTGCAGCGATGAAGGGTTTCTTTAGCTAATACCTGTTGTTGAGAGTTCAGCGCGGGGCGCAATAGCGAAAGCGATTGTGTCCCGCGCTTTTTTTGTGCGGTGGAGGCGTTATCGTATTCTGCATAATCCCCCATTTTGTTGTTTTGACTCGGGTACAGTCAATGATTGATGCGTCTTCCTCTTTTCGGGTTGTTATGGCCCAGCTGGATTTTCTGGTTGGGGATATTCAAGGTAATACCGGCAAAATTATCACCGCTGCTGTTGATGCTCGTGACCGGTTACGCGCCGATCTGATCGTATTTCCGGAACTGACTTTGACCGGCTATCCCCCTGAAGACTTATTATTACGTCCGGGCTTCATCCGCCAGGTTGATCCAGCATTGCAGCGATTGTGCAGTGAGATTCACGGTATCGCCGTCGTGGCCGGTTGTCCGTTGCCGACTCCGGCGGGATTGCGCAACGCGGCTGTGGTATTGGCGGGTGGTGTGATCCAGGCGCGTTATTTCAAACAATGGCTGCCCAACTACAGCGTATTCGATGAGAAACGCTATTTCGTGCCGGGCGATGATCCCGTAGTGTTTGAGATTGCCGGGGTACGGGTAGGGGTGACCATCTGCGAGGATATCTGGTTACCAGGGCCCGCCGCCCAGGCTGCCGAAGCCGGCGCGCAGCTCTTGGTCAACCTCAATGCCTCACCGTATCACACAGGCAAGGGGGAGCAACGGCTGATGGCATTACGCCGCCGCGTGCGTGAATGTCATATTCCCATCATTTATGTCAATCTGCTGGGTGGTCAAGACGAATTGGTTTTCGATGGCGGATCAATGGTGGTGGGGGCAGACGGCGCATTGGTTCAGCGCGCGCCCTTCTTTGTGGAAGGGTTATATCCGGTAGACTTCACAGTATCTGCTACCGGAGTGGAGCCTGAGACCGGCGAAGTGGCCGTAGAATCGGGGCTGGAAGAGGGTATTTATCAGGCATTGGTGTTGGGTGTACGGGATTATGTGCAAAAGAATGGTTTTCCCGGCGCAGTATTAGGATTATCTGGAGGCATTGATTCAGCCCTGACTCTGGCGATTGCGGTCGATGCCTTGGGAGCAGAGCGGGTCGAAGCTGTGTTAATGCCTTCGCGCTATACGGCGGAAATGAGCAATACCGATGCCGAGCAGGAAGCCCGGGCGCTCGGCGTAAAATACCATATCATGCCGATCGAGCCGGTATTTCAAGTCTTTCTGGAAATATTGCAACCGGTACTGGCTGGCTTGCCGGTGAACAGCACCGAAGAGAATATCCAGGCACGCTGCCGAGGGGTATTGCTAATGGCAATTTCTAATAAAACCGGCAAGCTGGTGTTGACAACAGGCAACAAGAGTGAAACGGCAGTTGGCTATTCCACGCTGTATGGAGATATGGCCGGCGGTTTTGCACCGATCAAAGATGTGCTGAAGACGATGGTTTACCGGTTAGCAGTTTGGCGTAACCAGCAGTCGCCGGTGATTCCTCAGCGGGTGATCGACCGTCCGCCATCGGCTGAGCTGCGCCCTGACCAAACGGATCAAGACAGCCTCCCGCCTTATGATCTGCTGGATACGATCCTGCACGGCTACGTGGAGCAGGATCATTCGGTGGATGAATTGGTGGAAGCGGGTTTCGACCGGAATATCGTCGAACGGGTGGCTCAACTGGTGATCCTGAATGAATATAAACGCCGTCAAGCTGCGCCAGGGGTGCGTATTACCCCGCGCGCTTTCGGGCGAGACCGGCGTTATCCGATTACATCCGGGTTCCGGCGATAGAGAGGAGCAGGTTCCAGATATCAGAGTCTTACCGGGGAACCTGATTCATCCTGATCCTTGCAGATGTGGCTGTATCTCCTGTAGCAGTGCTTTAAATACCTTGGGATTACCGGCGATGATATCGCCGGATTTCATGAAGTCGTTGCCGCCACTGAAATCACTGACTAATCCACCAGCTTCCTGCACCAGTAATACGCCTGCACCGATATCCCAGGGTTTCAAATTCATTTCCCAGAAACCGTCCAATCGTCCTGACGCAACGTAAGACAGATCAAGTGAAGCGGTACCGGCCCGGCGGATCTCCACGCACTTGCCAAACAGGCTATTGAAAAAGCTCAGATAGGCGGATTGGCGTTGCGGGAGGAGGAAGGGAAAACCAGTACCGAGCAAGGCATGCTCTAAGCTATTGACGCCACCGACCCGGATGCGCCGGTCGTTGATTTGAGCTCCTTCTCCACGTGATGCGGTAAACATCTCTTGCCGGATTGGATCATAAACTACGCCGGCTTCCAGCCGGTTTTTGTGGCGAAAGGCGATGGAAATAGCAAAATGTGGAATACCGTGCAGAAAGTTGATCGTGCCGTCCAAGGGGTCGATGATCCACTGATAGTCATCTTGCCCTGCTTGCACCCCGCTTTCTTCAGCCAAGATACTGTGGTTTGGGTAGGTTTTATGCAGGATCTGAATAATATCCCGTTCGGCCTGTATATCCGCTTCACTCACGAAATCATTACGTTGCTTTTCAGTGACGTTCAGCCGTTCAAGGTGATCAAAGTGGCGGAGCAGGATGCGACTGGCGCTGAGGGCAGCGCGTTTAGCGATGGTTAGGACTGGATGCATGGTGAGTTGGGGTTGGTTGAAGGACGCGAGCGTCCGATAATATCAGGTGCAGGGCTTCATGATAGCAGAATGACACGGTTCTCGAATGTCAAACGCGTGATCTCTTTCATGGAAAGAGAAATATTGTGATTTGGATCAATTTGGGCCGGTTTGGCAGCCCATTTGTAACTATGCAGCGTTTTCTTTTGGCCTATAAAAATTCGAGTAAATCACTAATATGATGCTGTCATAGCGATAAGTAATAGAAATCTTATAAGATTAAAAATTTATGGAAGTTCTTATATATGGAATGTGTCTTGCTAGTTAGGATGCCTTGTGTATTATCTAAAGCCGATTGAAATTTAAAAAAAGGAGTTCATAGATGAAACTGAAAAACATCGCAACCACCGGATTATGGATTTTCATACTGACTGTTCCTTATTCCGTTCAAGCGGGAAATGACCAAATCTTGCAGGGATTTATGGGCATCATGAAGGAGATGCAGAAACAGTCAGGAGCCGACGCTGATCCAAATAGTAGAGCCATTATGGATGCATTCGGTAAAGCAGTAGATGGGAGAGATGATCGTCAGGGCAGAGGCGATCGTCAGGGTAAAGGTGATCGTCAGGGTAAAGGTGATCGTCAGGGTAAAGGTGATCGTCAGGGTAAAGGTGATCGTCAGGGTAAAGGCAATCGTCAGGGCAGAGACGATCGTTAGAGCAAAGGCGATCGTCAGGGCAGAGGCGATCGTCAGGGCAGAGGCGATCGTCAGGGCAGAGGCGATCGTCAGGGCAGAGGCGATCGTCAGAGTAGAGGTAATCGGTGCCAAGCAAAAAGTAATAGATAGCACCAGTACCGCCGCTAGAATTAAAAAATAAGTGTGGAGATTCACCAGTTGACCAATTTTTGGGATACTAATTAAACACTGTTCAACTAAAAAATCCTTACTATACTCAAATTATCTCTTCCCTTGTCGTAACTACTGGAGGTGCTTCATGGCTAATTTATTCAAACGTATCAGCGACGTGCTCACAGCAAATCTCAATGATTTAGTGGATCGAGTCGAAGATCCGGAGCGGATGATCAAGCAACTCATTCGTGAGATGGAGGAAAACATCAAGGGTGCTCGTGAGGGAGTCATCGACGCCTTAGCCAGCGAGAAGCAATTAGCGAGGGAATTAGATAACCAACGCCGGCAGATTGACGACTGGTATAACCGGGCACGGCGAGCAATGGAAAACGGTAATGAAACGCTGGCGCGTGAAGCGTTGCAGCGCAAGAAGGAGCACGATGATATTGCCAGTAACTTGCAAGCATCCTGGGAATCAGCCAAGCGAACCAGTGAACGGCTTAAAGCTCAATTGCGGGCGCTGGAAACTAAGCTGGAAGAGGCAAGGCTTAAGAAAGGCAGTCTGGTGGCGCGGCAGCGAGCTGCACAAGCCCGTGAGCAGATGGATCGGGTCAGTGATCGATTTCAAACTGGCCTTGACCTCAATCATTCCTTGGGCCGTATGGCTGGCAAGGTAGATGAGATGGAGGCGCGGATGGAGGCACGGGCTGAATTATATGGTGAGTACAGCCAGGTCGAAAGGGAATTCCTGAAAATGGAAGTGGATAACGAGGTTGAAACGGAATTGGCGATTCTCCGGCAAGAGGTACGAAAGCCAGTTTGAAGGCGAAAGGCTAACGGCGAAGAGGGGTTGGTTTTGCTCTTGCGAGGTGGGTTATGGACTGGACACTTCTCATTGTATTGGTCGGGTTATGGTTGGTTTCGCCCATAATTTTATTGATCGCTCTTATTGTCTCCCGCCATCAACTGGCCGAGGCGCGTCGGCAGTTGGCGGTTTGGGAACAACAGGCGATTCATGAGCGACCGGGACCGCCTCTTTGGCAATCCGTAGACCTGGAATCGCCAGCGATTCCGGATGTGGCACAGGCTTCCTGTCCGTCAAACCGGCAGGAAGAGGTCAGCACCATAACTCTTGCACCTATCCCGCCACCCCTTGAACCTAGGCCTATTTCCCGGCCGATTCCGCCTGGCTCCATGATTCCGCCACTTCGAGCAGAATCGGCTTCCTCTGTTGAATCCTCTCCCAAGAGAGTAGCCACCGCCTCTTTGGCAACCGATAGGCAACCATCTGCTGGCTGGCGGCCAATCGAACCAGGGCCTTTAGAAAGAGCACTTCAGGCGATGTCCGGTTGGCCGGCATTGATCGCGCCATTTTTGGTACAGAATATCGGTTGGTTTATCGGTGGATTTTGCTTCGTAGCCGGGGCGTTGTTTCTAGTTACCAATACCACTGGTTTTATCAACGCCTTGGTCGTGCTTACCAGTCTTCTGGCAACAACCGGTTTTCTGATTTGGGCAGGTTACCAGTTCCGTCGCACCCGGCCGGAATTGGTCGTCGCCAGTGGTGTATTACTGACCCTAGGCTTAATGCTCGGGCCATTGGACTTAGCCGTTGCTGTGCGCCTGTTTGGCGCCAGTGAACGGGAGATTGTATGGCTGGCGCTTAGCGCCTTGCTGGCAATGCTAACGCTGGGAGCTTTTGCCTGGATCGCGCGATTGATCAGCGCTCTGATTGATCGGGCGTTACCAGGCCGCTATACCAGTTTGCTTACAGCCATAGCAGGGATGCAGCTGGTTGCGCCGTTAGCGGTGATCGTGCCGGATTGGCCAGTGCTGGCGATTTTACATATTGTACTATTGGCCCTTCTTGGTGATGGTTTGCGGCGCTTTACTGGTGAATGGTTGCAGCAGATTTTTCTGTACCGCCGCTGGACAAGCTATTTCGCTGCCGGGATGCTTGTCTACGCAGGCGTTGTGTCGTTCGTTCATTTGACTTGGGTTTGGCCAGAGCCGCTGCCAGCAGGCTACTCAGGTCTGTTTCTGATGGGGTTGTGCCTGCTACTGTTTCCGGTGGACGCCGCTCTCAAAGAATGGGTCCATAAGTATACCTTTCTATCCCAGTTCAGTTTCACGCTATATGGGTTATCGGCCGTTGCAATCGTCATGGCCATGCCTGCGACGCCTGCGGCGATTTTGACCTTGGCGTTGGGCGCAGGGTTGTATGGCTGGATGACTTGGCGCTATCTGACTCTGCCTCCACTGTATCTGTTATTTGGCTGTATAGCAGGAATATATGGATATGGAATTTTGCAATGGCTGCCGCCCGCCTGGCATCTATTAGCCAGCCTGCCAGGTTTGCTTGCATTACTCGTGTTAAGTCGCTGGGCAAGTGCTAAGACACCCTCTCCCTTTATCGAAGAAGATTGGGATGAGAAGAGGTCAGGTTCCCAAACGATCGCCCGGCAATGCTTGTTGACCTTTGGATTGCTGCTAATCGGCCTGACCATCTGGAGTCTATTTTGGGCAATGCCTGGAGAAATCGGATTTGCCACCGCTACGGCTGCGGTGGCTTTAGGCTATGGCGCGACCCGATGGACGCTGGTGCTGTCGGACACTGATCCAGAATGGACTTATGCCGATGCGGGTATTGCGGTGCTGGCGGCAACAGCGGTCGCCTACGCGCCGGATTGGTTGCCTTTCCGTTGGCCTGTACAAACAGCTCTAGGCTGGCTGGCGCTGGCAGCGCTATGGACTGGATTGGGTTTACACGATGTACGGCAGCCGCCAATCGGCCGGCGGGTTTGGATCAGGAGTGCCTTATTAGCGATCGTCTCAGCGTTGGTGTTAGCTGGAGTCAATTTATGGCCAGGCTGGCTGGGACGGTTGGAATTGATCCTGCTACTGATACTGGCCTGTGGGCTTCTATTGTGGTTAAGCCTCGGTTTACGTCAGCAATCCTTATTTTATGGGGTGCTGCTGCTGGCCGCTGCTATCGGGGTTTTAGTCAAACTGAGCTATTTCCCTGCTCCAGGTGCCGGGCTGGTGGAATTTATTCTGGTTCTGGCGATAGGGCTGTTCCTGTGGTGGATCGATTGGCGCATGGAAATTCGCGAAGAGTTGCTGGCAGAGATGGGGGATACAGAAAACAGATGGTCAACCGGTCCTATTTCGATAGTCCGGACTCCATTGGAACAGGCGATGTCCTTATTATGGACAGTGGGGTTGGTGCATTGGGGGGCTCGCTTGCTGGAAGGTGATCTATCACCCATCTGGCCTTGGACTGCCGGGGCGGCGGCAATCAGCGGATTGTTATTGATCGGTCGTTTGCACTGGTTTTATGGGGTAGCGTTGCCGATGCTGCTCGGATTGGCAGGATGGCTAGCCGGATTAGCGCAGTTGGGAGCGGGGTTGCCTGGACTAGCGGCGGCGGGTGTTGGATATGCCCTGTTGATCTGGTGGCTGGGCGTCGCCGCATTGGATCAGCCGTTAATCTGGCGTTTAGCCCGGTTAATGTACTTTAGTGTGCCGGGCGGGTCAGGTGGCCGCCGGCGTGTTGAGGAGAGTTTGCACAGTTGCGCGATGTTGGTTGCGACGGTGCCTGTGGCAGTCAGTCTATTGCTAGGGTTGCTGAACAATGCCACACCCCAGCTATGGCCCGCTTTGGGCGTCAGTTTATTGCTGTTTGTACTGACTGGCGCCCGCTACCGGACCACAATGCATGCTGGGGCGGCATTGATTACGTTGATGCTGAGTGTCTGGTTGATAGGTGCTTGGCTGGAACCGCTTGAACTATTGATCCTCGGCCAGCCGCTAGTGAATGTAAATTTGAGTCTAATCATGTCATTGGCCGCAATCAATCTGACATCGGAACACGCCGCGCCATTTGCATATTGGCGCAAACCGCTGTGGATAATCAGCGGATTACTGTATGGGCTGGCGCTGGCCGGGGCTGTGTTGGGATTATTGGCGGGTGTGCCAGATTTGCCTGTGCTGCTGGTGCTGCTATGTGTCACGCTGTTTCCCCTGGCCCGTCCTCTGGCAGATGCTGCCGGCTGGCGCGGTTTGGGGTTGGTGTTGCTGACCAGTGTTCTGGTGTGGAGCGTAGCTAGCCAAGCCGGGGTTGATGTCCGGGAGGAAGCTGGATTGAGCTTCGGTTGGGGTTATGCACTGTGGGGCATCAGTAATCTGCTGTTGCCGCGCTGGAACGCACGTTTTCCAAGCTGGGCGGTGGCAGTCAATTTCTGGCCGCTGCTGGGATTGATGGTGGTGTTGTCCGGAGTGTGGAACGGCCTGGTGGCCGGTGAACCCTCGCTGGCTGCATTGTTAGCTGGACTGGCGCTATATCTCTTCTTGCTGCTCCGCAATACAGTTTGGTCGGGCATGGCTTGGTTGGGGCTGGCGGCGTTGATGGCTAGTAGTCTGGCTGCTGCAAGCGACCTAGGGATGCCGGTGGCCTGGTTGCCATTGGGATTGGCTCTATGGCATGGCGTATTGCTGGCGGTAGGGTGCTATGGACCGTATCTGGCGCGTTTGCAGGCGGCGCTGGAATCCTGGCTGGCACTGTTGCCACTGGTGAGCATCGGGTTATTGTTTCTGGTTGCGGCAGATGGCTTGACCTGGAGCATCACCTTGCTGGTGCTAGCAGCAACGGCCCTAATGCTGGGCTGGCAGCGGGAGGAAAGATTTTGGTTGAAGATCGGATTGTGGCTGGTGCTGACCAGCAGTTATATATTCTGGTTATGGGATATACCCTTGACTTGGATAGCGCCGGTTACTCTGTTGCCTTGGTACGCGTTGCAAAGCCTCGTTGCATGGCTGGTATTGAAGGGAATCCATCAGCGGTTGGTATTAAAGCTGGATGCTTGCGACTCCCGGAGTGATGAAGAACGTTTCGGACGCTGGCTGGAAGTTGAGCAAGCGCTTGACGAAATGGTGTCGTGGTGCTTGCTGATTACGCTCCTGTGGTTAGGTTTGCATATCGTCAGTGTGGCAGCGTGGCAATTCGGGCTGGATGTTTGGCCGTGGCATTTTGGCATGCTTGCTGATGGATTGGCGGCGAGTGTATGTCTGATGTTGTTGCTGGGCTGGACTGGACGAGGGGGCTGGCGGCATCGGGATGAGCCAAACTGGATTTATGCTGCTGTGTTGCTTTTGGGCCTTTTGGCGGGGTACGGACGGTTGGTAACACTAGGGCTCGCTCCCTTGACACCTTGGGATACTGCCGGATTGCTAATTGCAGGCGGCATAACGTTTGTATTGCATCGGTTCAGCGGGTTACAGCCATTTTATCGCCTCGCCTTGTGGTTGCCGCTGTTGGCGCTGACAACTGCGCCTTGGCAATTGGCCTCCTCCTGGATGGGGGGGACGCTATTAACGGCAGGTGTGCTTTATTTGTCGCTGGCTGGGGCGATGCATAATCCGTTGCCGTTGTATCTGGGCGTGCTGGCGTTGAATGGCGCAATTTACCTGTGGGCGCCGCTTTGGGTGCAACACTATGGATTATGGCAATTCTACCTCATCCCGGCAGCAGTGTCGGTGTTGGTGCTGCTGCATTTACATCGGCGGGAATTACGGCCCAAGGTATTGAATAGAGCACGGCTGGCAGCTTTGAGCGCCCTATATGCCGGCGCGGGATTGGATGTGTTCTTGCAGCCAGAATTGTGGGTGTTCGTACTGGCGCTGGCGCTGGCATTGGTGGGAGTTCTGATCGGTATTGCGTTGCGCATCCGCGCCTTTCTCTACGCTGGCGTAGCGTTCTTGATACTGAATATCAGCGGGCAAATGTTGCAATTCTATCCTGAGCAAGGGTTGGGTCGGGCATTAATTTTGCTTGGGTTAGGTGCGGCGATCACTGCCGGTATGGTGTTGTTTAATCTTAAGCGCGAGGCGATCTTGCAGCGAATTCGGATTGCCCGGGCAGATTTAGCGGGGTGGGAATAGTAGAAGAACGGGGCTCTTCTATCCATTTTTCTGAAAAAGGATGATATGTTTTTAATTTTTACAACCAAGCCCTTTGATAAATGAACTAGGTTTAAATATTAGTATTTCCTATGAAATTATCAAGGAATATCGTGAAATTATTCGAGTTAGAGGAAAAATTAGCTAAAGATAAATATTTTATGATCGAATTGCCTATTCATTTGATCAGGGGATAAATATGGGTCGTCACAGTTTACTTATTGTCGATGATGAGAAGGAAATTTTACGAAGCCTTACCTTGACATTTGAGAATGACTATGAGGTTTTTACGGCTTGTAGTGGAATCGAAGCACTAGAACTTCTTGATCATCATAATGATATTGCTTTAGTCATTGCAGATCAGCGAATGCCTCAAATGACAGGGGTAGAGTTTCTCGAAAAAGCGATTCAAATTAACCCACATATGATTCGCATTATTTTAACTGGCTATACTGATACGTCAGCACTGATACAGGCAGTCAATAAGGGTCATATTTATCAATATGTTACTAAGCCATGGGAGCGTCATGAGCTGAAAATTATTGTTAAAAGAGCCTTGGAAAGCTATGAGTTGGTTATGAAAAACCAGCAATTAGTTAAAGAATTACAAATTGCCAATGAACGTTTAAAAAATGAGAATATCTTTCTAAAAAATGAAATGATGAAAGATTTGCAAGTCGCCGAAATTATTGGAAAAAGCGAAGCTATGCAGCAAGTAATTAAGGTGATCAATAAAGTAGTTAATAATTCAGTGTCAGTTTTGTTGACGGGTGAGACCGGTACTGGGAAAACGCTATTAGCTCGTTATATTCATTATCAAGGACCACGTAAGGATAGATTGTTTATCGAACAGAACTGTGGAACGATTCCTGAGATGCTTTTGGAAAGTGAGCTTTTTGGTCATAAAAAAGGGGCTTTCACTGGTGCAATTAATAATCAGAAGGGTTTGTTTGAAATTGCCGAGGGAGGAACAATTTTATTGGATGAAATTAGTGAGATGAGTCCAGAGCTTCAAGTTAAGTTGCTTCAAGTTTTACAGGAAGGCTGGTATCGCCGGGTAGGTGAAAGTGAGTATCGGCAGGCTAATGTCCGGATTATTACAGCTACTAATAAGGATTTGTATGATGAGGTTCAAAAAGGTAGATTCCGGGCCGATCTTTATTATCGAGTTAATGTTTTTCCAATACATATTCCGCCTTTACGAGAACGAATCGATGATATTTTATTACTTGCAGAGTTTTTTCTAAATAAGTATAGCCATAAATTTAATAGAGATATCACAGGTTTTAATGAAGAAGTTTTGCAGATGCTTTATTATTATGATTATCCTGGTAATGTGCGAGAGCTAGAAAATTTGATTGAACGGGGAATTATTTTAAGTAGTGGAACACAGATCGAGGCAGGAGAGTGGTTTCCTATGTCAATTAACCAATTGAAAAAACTATCAGTCTTGGAAAGATTAGAACAAAATGAGATTAAGCGTCTTCTTGAAATTCACAAAGGGAATCTGGGTTTAGTTGCTAAAGAAATGGGGATCAGCCGTACCACTTTGTGGCGTCGCTTAAAAGATTATTGCCTGTAATCTTGAATTCATATTTCAATCTGAAACATGGTAGATTCACCATGTTTCAGATTGAAATGCTTTTAACTTATTTTAATATTGCGTTGAAAATAAATAACCAACATGGTCTTTTTTTAAATTAAAAATATCAATATCTTAGTCTTGAATGACGGGTAAATGACCTGCCAAGATTCCATGGCTTGGATTTTGCTAATTTAGGCTGCTGAGTGATTAGCAGTATCCGGCTTGATTTTAAGCCGGTCTCAGATTGCCTGATTATAGTGATAATACAAGGTGAGGATATGGTTTTTGGAATATATGCCCGGCAGCTTCGTGAATATCGGCGTAGAGCTAGTAAGCGTTATTCAATACGGCAAATTGCTTCACGAGTAGGTATGGAGCCCGCTTATCTCAGTAAGATTGAACGCGGCGATATGCCGCCACCATCGGAGCAAGCGATCCGGCGTTTAGCAGCAGAATTGGGAGAAGATGCGGATTTGTTGCTAGGATTGGCCGGAAAAGTTGCAACAGATGTTTGCGAGATTATTACCAGAAGACCGATCTTGTTCGCTGAACTGATCCGGTGCTTAAGTGATGTTTCTGATGACCAGTTGATGGCGTTCGTCATCAAGGTACGTAATAACGAATATTAGGATCTTTTCAAACTATGTTCATGGCTTGGAGCAAGACAGGTAGATAGTGGGATCTGGATTTCTTCGGATTTCACTGGGCTTGATCCAGGCCATAGCTTTTTGCATCTCTACGGGTCTCATTCCCGGCAGCTTGCTGTGTATCGTCTCTCTTTTGATGCCTCGCAACAAGCTGCAGCAGGATCATTCATTGAAGTAGTTGT
>JACKNF010000023.1 GCA_024234995.1 Gammaproteobacteria bacterium | reverse complement strand
GGTGCGGCTGAAGCGCTTCGCTGCACCGCGATTGCTTTTCATCTTGGGCATTGCATAACTCCGCAATTTTTAAAGAGTCGATTCAGGGATTAAATCCTGATATGTATCGGAGGATGGGAAGGTCAACACCTATTAGGAAAGGTCATTTCTTTTTCACCGGCGCGATGGTCATGACCATTTGCCGCCCTTCCATTCGGGGTCGCTGTTCCACTGTACCGTATTCGATCAGGTCGTCTTCGACGCGTTTGAGAAGGTTGGCGCCAATATTTTGGTGCGCCATTTCACGGCCCCGGAACCGTAGTGTTACCTTGGCTTTGTCACCTTCACTTAGGAACCGGATCAGGTTGCGTAGTTTGACCTGATAGTCCCCTTCGTCCGTACCCGGACGGAATTTGATTTCCTTGACCTGGATCTGTTTTTGCTTCTTCCGAGCTTCACTTTGCTTCTTGGCCTGCTCGAACCGGAATTTGCCATAGTCCATAATGCGGCAAACTGGCGGCTTGGCATTTGGAGAAATTTCCACCAAGTCCAGTTCGACTTCCTCGGCCATCCGCCTGGCTTGCACCAATGGGACAACCCCTGCCTGCTCGCCGTCTTGATCGATCAGGCGTACTTCGCGCCCCGTGATCTCTTCGTTGAGCCGGAGTTCATTATTCGCAGCGATGTTGCGGTCCTCCAGTGATTATTCAGTTCGCCCGCGCCGGGCGATGCCGGCTCGCAGGCATTCGGCGAAGACGGTTAACGTCATTCCGCCCAAGTCCTGGCCGGTGCGGGTGCGTACAGCGACGGTCTCAGTTTCCATCTCCCGGTCGCCGACGACCAGCAGATAAGGAACGCGCTGCAAGGTGTGTTCGCGGATTTTAAAACCGATCTTCTCGTTTCTCAAGTCAACTGAGGCCCGGAAACCTTGTCGCATCAGGGATTTTTCAACCTGTACGGCGTATTCAGCTTGATGGTCAGTGATATTGAGCACCACCGCCTGTACGGGCGCGAGCCAAGCTGGCAACGCGCCAGCGTATTGTTCAATCAAAATCCCAATAAACCGTTCCAGCGAACCGAGAATAGCCCGATGCAGCATGACAGGTGTCCGCTTGCTGCCATCCTCGGCAATGTAGTGCGCGTCCAGCCGGCCGGGCATGGAGAAATCGACCTGAATAGTTCCGCATTGCCAGAGCCGGTCCAGGCAATCCCGCAGTACGAACTCAATTTTTGGGCCGTAGAACGCGCCTTCACCGGGTTTAAGCTGCCAAGGCAGTGCGGTGCGATTCAATGCCAATTCCAGGGCCTTTTCCGCTTTATCCCACACTTCATCACTGCCAACCCGCTTGTCAGGACGGGTTGCTAGGGCTAGTTGCACCTCATTAAAGCCGAAATCAGCATACACTTGGAACAGCAGATCCATGAACGTTGTGACTTCCTGTTGAATCTGCTCTTCGGTACAGAAAATGTGAGCATCGTCCTGGACAAAATTGCGCACCCGCATCAATCCGTGCAGGGTGCCGGACGGTTCATTGCGGTGGCAGGAGCCAAATTCGGCTATGCGCAACGGTAGGTCGCGATAGCTCTTCAGTCCTTGGTTGAAAATCTGAATATGGCCAGGGCAGTTCATCGGTTTGACCGCATAATCGCGGTTTTCCGACGCAGTCGTAAACATGTCGTCGCGGAATTTCTCCCAATGTCCGGAGCGTTCCCACAGGCTGCGGTCGATAATCTGCGGAGTATGGACTTCCTGATAACCATGCTCGCGCAGCATCTGGCGGATGTAATTCTGTACCTCGACATAGATACGCCAGCCTCGGTCATGCCAGAACGCCATACCCGGCGCTTCTTCCTGAACGTGGAATAAACCCAGCGCCTTGCCGACGCGGCGATGATCGCGCTTCTCGGCTTCTTCCAGCCGGTGCAGGTAGGTTTTCAGCGCCTTCTGATCCGTCCAGGCTGTGCCATAGATGCGTTGCAGCATCTCATTGCGGGAGTCGCCGCGCCAGTAGGCGCCGGCCACCTTCATCAATTTGAAGGCTTTGAGTTTTCCAGTGGAAGGGACATGCGGGCCGCGGCAAAGATCAATAAAGCCGTCCTGCCGGTAAAGGGAAATGTCTTCGTTGGATGGAATGTCAGCGATGATTCGCGCCTTGTACTCTTCACCCATGTTGCGAAAGAAGGTAACGGCTTCATCGCGGGGCATGACCGATCGGCTGATGGGAATATCGCGGGCCGCCAGTTCCTCCATGCGCGCTTGAATCCCCTCTAGATCCTCGGGCGTGAAAGGGCGCTCGAAGGCGAAGTCGTAGTAGAAACCGTTTTCGATAACCGGACCGATAGTGACCTGGGCGCTGGGATAGATTTGTTTAACCGCATGAGCCAGCAGATGGGCGCTGGAGTGGCGGATGATATCCAATCCTTCCGGATCGCGATCGGTGATAATGGCTAGGCTGGCGTCCTGGGCAATGACATGCGAGGTATCGACCAGATGGTCATCAATCTTGCCGGCCAAAGCAGCCTTGGCCAGTCCAGGGCCGATCGCAGCAGCGATCTCCCGGACGCTGACGGGATTCTCGAAGACACGCTGGCTGCCATCGGGAAGCGTGATGGTCGGCATTGCTGCAGTTCTCTTAATCGACTAATGATTTTCTAGGGAAGTTAAAATAATAAAGGGCGCACCATGAAACCTTCTTTTGGAAGGAAGGCACGCCCTTTGCTGTAATCGTTTTGCTGTGCAGCCTGCAAAATTTGGTAGGCGCGATTGGACTCGAACCAACGACCCCCACCATGTCAAGGTGGTGCTCTAACCAACTGAGCTACGCGCCTAAGCGATAGGCGCGGAAGATTACCCAAAGAAGGCCGGATTGGCAAGCGTTAGGGTGAAAAAAGCGATTTTCAATTGGCCACTGAAGATTCAGCGATCCAGCATGGTGCCGGTGCATGGTATTCAAAGCACCCAGGCCAGCACTGCTGGCAGCGTGAGCACGCTGGCGAGATTACCCATGAGGACGATGGAAGCCACTGCTTCGGGTGATTCGTTGAACTTCTCGGCCAGCATGAAGTTGAGAACGGCTGGTGGCAGAGCGCCGAACACCAGCAATTGATCATATTGTTGGCCGGTCACCCCCAGCAGCGGCGCGGCCAGTAATGCGATGGCGACCCCTGAGGCTGGGCAGATCACCGCCCCAGCCAGTCCGATGCGCCAGTCCTTGAAATTGATGCGCGTCATGCGCACGCCCAGGGCGAACAACATCAGCGGGATAGCCACTTGCCCCATCAGATCCAGCGCCACTGCTAAAGGCGCCCATACAGTGATATCCAGTAACGCCACTGCCAGTCCAGCCAGAGTGGCTTGCAGCATTGGTATGCGCAATAGCATCCCCGGATGGATCCGGCCTTCCAGCAGAGCGTTGCCGGCCGTGAAATGCAGCGTGTTCTCCACCAGGAACAAGACCAGAGCTGCCGCTAGGGCGGGTTCACCGAACGCCAGCACCGCCAAGGGCAGCCCCATATTGCCGGAATTCGTGAACATCATGGGTGGCACAAACGTCTTGACCCGCCAGCCAGCGAGACAGGCCAGCGGCCAAGCGATCAAACCTGAACCCAAAACCACGAGGATGCCAGCCAACGCTAAATTAGCGTAGGCCGCGATCTGAAAATCCTTGGCTGACAGCACCGAGAAGATCAGTGCTGGGGTAAAAATCTCCAGATTGATCCGGTTGGCCACCGCCATGTCGGGCAAGTGGCGGCGGCCGTAGAAAAAGCCGGCCGCTACCATGGCGAAAAGAGGAAAGATGATGGCCGCCAACTGGTGAAACATGATGGAGTCAATTTCTCTGCTGATAGACCTATAAGGTTTGATGGGCCCCATCACAGAACGGTTGATTTTTGGTCTGCTTACACCCGCAGAGATAAACGGTTTCCGATTGCGTTGCGGTTAAAGGGACTGGTTCGAATGCCGTTCCAGCGTGGGAGCCATCACAGAAGGGTTGCCGCTGACTGCGGCCGCACCGGCACCAATAGTAGGTTTTGCCAGCTTTTAATTCGATTGGATAGGGCGCTTTTTGAGCGATAACAGGAGCTTCATTCATTGGTTTGTCCTCTAGGAGATGGCTATTTTAAAAGATATATCTGCTAGGCAGCTCTTTCAGAATGGGATGGCTGGACCGGTCCACACCGCTTTCATTCCGAGGCGGGGTTCTTACTATAGCGGCATGGGCGTCACACTATTTTTCACAGGTGTTGCGGCTGGAGCCGCCTTTAAGACCTGCGAAGGCTTCAACGGAGCCGTAATGGAATGGGCAGGGGAATGGGGATACAAAATCCAGTTGGCCGGCCGAGCCGCGTTTTGGAAAACTGCCCAGCGGAATTTCAATAACTGCTTCCAATAAAATCCCCTCTTGGTGTTCGTCTTTCCCTTTAGGTTCCGGCTGCTGGTTGATCCACATGGTTAGAGTCTAGATCATCAAGAGACAAGAGGTGTTCTTGCTCCGATGCAATGTATTGCATGACGATTCCGCCTGGGGAAGGCGCATCCGTGACTGGTGTTACCGGTGCCGAAACCGGGCAATTTTTTGTGTGCTTGGGGATTATCTCCGGATCGAAATTAATTAGATATTGAATTATATCTAAAAAAATTTATTTATTGAAATCTTAAAGTCTTCAGAAGACGCTCGAAAGGCATTTGATTGAAAACATCGGTCAATTCTATTTGTTATGCTGAAAAGTGTTTTGGGTAGTCTTGGCCTGCAAATGCTTCATCATAACCGTTGGTCGATTTCCTCTAATTGCTTGATTAGATAGAGGGGCTGCTTGACAAAGTGCTCATCCAAACCTTAAACGTTATGGGAGTTACGATGACAATGAAAGCCGGCAAAGTGTCCAGTTGGGATGCTGTTAAACAGGCACATACGCTAGATGGCGATGCCTCGCGCCTCAAGGCCTACTATGAAGAATGGGCCGATAAATATGATGACGATGTGCGTAATGAGCAATATAGCGGACCTGCATACATCGCTGATCTTCTGAAGCGTCTGCCGATTAACGATGACGTGGCAGTCGATCCTGAGAATCCGGAAATCAACATTCTCGATGCAGGATGCGGTACCGGCCTGGTAGGCAAGGAACTGGCCGATTTGGGATACCGTCGTATCGATGGTTTCGATATTAGCCAGGAAATGGCTGATAAAGCAAAAGAAAAAGGTGTTTACCGTTCGTTGCGTGGTAATGTTGACCTTACTAAACGCATGAAAGACTATCCTGATGATCAGTATGATGTCACTGTTTCCTGTGGAGTGTTCACACTAGGGCATGTACCGCCCCAATCTCTTTTGGAGCTGGTTCGGGTCACTAAGAAAAATGGCTTGATCTTCATTAGCACTCGTAACAGCTATTGCGAACGTTCAAATTTCGAATCTTTCTGCCAGAAATTGCAGGAAGAGGAAACAGTGAAATTGGTTCACTATGTGCCGGATGGTCCTTACATCGAGGAAGAAGGCGCACAGTATTGGGTCTTCATGGTCGCCTGAGACCGCTTTGGAGATTATTGTGCAACCGGCCCCTCTTTCCGTGAGAGAGGGGTGGGGGTGAGGTTACTGCCTGCCAGTGTGCGCGTGATCAACCGGAAAAATAAACGCACGGTGCGGATTGCCGATTGTCTGGCCCAGTGATCAAAAGCCATCATTGATTGGCCGCACAAGGCGGCTCGTGAGCTACGCTTTCTCCGAACCGGCCAAGGTCAAATTCCCGTGCGGCTCGAAGTTCTCAAGCGGAGGAAGCGCTCGTCTTTCTTGAATTGATTGGTTAATGAGGAAACCGCCATGCGTATCGTGATGTTGCTGGCCGTGCTGGCCATTATTGGCATGACCTTGGTTCAATGGCTTGGCCATAAACCACCGCCGCCGGTGGTGACCTCGGAAACAGCGAATACCGCCATACCGCCATCCGTGCCGGCCCGCCCCGGAGATTTGAAGAAGTTTGAAAAGGATATCAATCGTTTCATGCAAGACAGCGCCCGGCAGCATCTGGAAAAAGCGCCTTGACCCTCTCTGTTCCCTGCCCCGGTCTCCTCTTCTCAGGGAACAGGAAGAACGGAAGGATGAATGGGTTTTCCACAGATTCTGTGGATAAGTTTGCAGCAACCGCTCTGCTGAGCACGCAACCGTTTGTCTGACCTGCAACAACCTGGATTGGTGAAAAAAACGCCAGTGATAGTTCTTCAGATCAGCCAGTTTCAGCGCTTATCCGGTATAGAGATGCAGCAAGCGTGGAGTCGCCGCAACTGATCGCCTGCAAATCCGCCCGCAAACCGCCGATGCGTTTTTTAAGTCGAGTGCGCTGCTGGCTGGTAGCCAGCCGTATCAAATCAACTGTTAGCGCCAGTGCTTCTATCCGGTTTTGGGTTGCCTGACGAATGTAATCCTCGGTGCGCACGGCAGCCGGAGTCTGGAACAGGCCCGCTAACTGTGTTCGAGCGGCCCCGGCATCTGATCCTCTCAAGATATTGCGCACCGCTTCCAGCAAGCGCTGGCGGTGGGCCAGCCACCCGCCGCCTTGATGATCCAGAGCCGCGCTCCACTGCTGGATACGGGTGGACTGCGCGATGGTCAGATCGCCAATCCAGGGCTTCAAGCGTTTTTTCAGCCGCTCAGCTCGCTCACGCTGCCGCTCATCGGCGGGCGGGTCCAGATATTTGATGCGGGCTTCGATGACTTCTTGATCCAGCCGGGCGAAGAGTCCGGTACGCTGAGCCGGATCGAGCCGCACCAGCAGCTCTGCCAGCGTTGGCGCAAATTCCGCCAGAATCGCATCGATGAAAGAATCCAGGCGCTGGGCAAGCGCTTCCAGCCGGATCGGGTCTGGCGCTGGAGACGCAATTTCCACTGACAATGCATCGAGCCATTCAACATAAGCCGGTAACTGGGTACGGCAATGCCATTGCCGATGCGCGTGCAGCCGCACCTCCAGCCATTCGCGCTGCTCAGCGTTTAGCGTCACGAAATCCTCAACCTGGCCGAGCAGCCAATAATCGATGTGGTAGTACGCCAAGCGTAGAACGCTGCAACTGGCCACGGCCAGCGCCAGAAATGCCAGCAGGAAAAAGCGGAATAAGGTCCGGAATAAAGGAGATCGCATGTGTTAAGAGACGTTGATAGCGGCGTGAGGTTTCATTCCTGGAAGATCCGCAAACACAGACCGGTCTTCTTGGCAATCCAACCAAACTGTCATGGCAGCGCCATCATTTCGTTACCATGCGTTTGCATACTTCCTCGCTCATCGACTTCTCTAAACCCTGGTTCGAGGCGGTATGGTCAGGAAACTCGGCGCGCAGCTCGGCAATCAAGCCCATGATTTATTATTCAAAACGATTCACCAGCGTTATTTGATCTACAACATGTGCTGGGAAGATCCCCGGATCGACCGGCAATTGTTAAATTTGGATCAGGATAGCCAAGTGGTGGTGTTGACCAGCGCGGGCTGTAATGCCTTGGACTACTTGCTGGACATGCCGGCGGCGATTCATGCGGTCGATGTGAATCCACGGCAGAATGCCCTTCTGCAACTTAAGCTGGCGCTGATTGGGTATGGCGATTTCGGCGATTTGGAGCAGATGTTCCGCCGGGGATCGCATCCGCGTTTCCGGGAATTGTATCAGTCGGTGCGTCCGCGGCTACCCGCTTATACAGCGGCATTCTGGGATCAGAAGATTGCCTATTTCGACACGGCCAACCGTAAACGCTCCTTCTACTATCACGGCACTTGCGGAGCCATCGCCTGGCTGGTCAGCCGGCAATTGCTCAAGTCAGGGCGCAAACTGCGCGGCTATCTATTCGACCTGCTCGATGCCCGGACGCTGGAAGAACAACGCGAGCTATATCAGAAGATCGAGCCAGCACTGTGGGGACGATTCAGCACCTGGCTGCTGCGCCAGCCCGCAGCTTTGGCGCTGCTTGGAGTGCCGCGCCCGCAAATCCGATTGATTCAGCACCAATATCCCAGCGGTGTGATCGGTTACATCAGTGACAAGTTGCGTCATGTGTTCACTGAGGTGCTGATTCATGATAACTACTTCTGGCGGGCTTATTTGACCGGTTCCTACACGGAACACTGTTGCCCCAACTATCTCTGCGAGGAGAATTTTTCCCATCTCCGCGCGTATCGGGATCGAGTCCACACTTACGACACCACGGTCAGCGGTTTCCTGCACCAGCACCCCGGCGCATACAGCCATTTTGTGTTACTGGATCATCAAGACTGGCTGGCTTGGCATCAGCCTCAGGCCTTGGAAGAAGAATGGCGGCTGATCCTGGCCAATAGCCGTCCTGGCAGCCGGATCTTACTGCGTTCGGCGGGTGATGATCTTCGTTTTCTGCCGGACTGGACCCGGCAAGCGTTGCAATTTTTCCCAGCATTGACCGGACCGCTGCATCCCCAGGATCGGGCCGGCACGTATGGCAGCCTGCATTTCGCGGAGGTGTTATGACACAGCCGGGCAATCGTGTTTGGACCGGCGCATCAGATAACGGCCATGCCGCTCTCGCTCGTTACTACCGTTGGCATGCCCGGATTTATGACGCAACCCGTTGGAGCTTCCTCTTCGGACGGAATGCGCTGATCCGCGCGCTTGCCTCGGATGTGAATTTACCGCGCAATATTTTAGAGATCGGCTGCGGTACCGGGGGCAACCTGCTCCGTTTGGCCCGCCAATTTCCAGAAGCCGCGGTAACCGGCTTGGATTTATCGGCGGACATGCTGGCGCGGGCGCGGCGCAAACTGGAAGCGCGTCAGTTACCGGTCACGCTACTGCAACAGTGTTACGACTGGCCGCTGTATCCGGAACCGGTCTTCGATCTAATCGTATTCTCTTACTGTTTATCGATGATGAACCCAGGCTGGAATCGGGCGCTAGCATCGGCGATGCGGGATCTACGACCGGGGGGGCGGCTGGCCGTCGTGGACTTTCACGATACCCGCATCACGGGGTTCCGGCGCTGGATGGGTATGAATCATGTGCGGATGGACGGCCATTTACTGCCCGGCCTGAACACGCTCTGTCAGCCGGTTACCACGGCTCTCCACAAGGCTTATGGCGGCGGCTGGCGCTATTTCCATTTCATCGGGCAAAAACTCGGTGGTTAATTCCATGTCCTCTCTGCAACTACGCACCCTATGGATTTCCGATGTTCATCTTGGTTTCAAGGAATGCAAGGCTGAATTTCTGCTTGAGTTTCTGCGCCAGAGTGAATGTCAGCGGATTTATCTCGTGGGCGATTTGATCGACTTCTGGAGTCTGCAAAGAGGGGGCCGCTGGCCAGCCGTGCATGGCGAAGTGCTCAAGCGCCTGCTGGCCAAGGCGCAGGCCGGAGTTCGCGTGCTGTACATACCGGGCAACCATGATGAGGTGGCGCGTGACTATCTCGATTTACACATTGGTGGCGTTGAAATCGTCCCGGAAGCGCTCCATGTCACCGCTGACGGCCGGCGCTTCCTGGTCATGCATGGCGATGAGTGCGATAACGCGGTGCGTTGTAGCGGGCCATTGCTGCACTGGCTGGGTGACGGGGCTTACGATCTGCTGCTTTTCGCCAATCGTTGGTATAACCGTTGGCGGCGGCGCTGGAATCATCCTTATTGGTCGCTGGCCAGCTTTCTCAAGCAACGGATTGGCCAGGCTGCGGCCTACATCGCCCGCTTCGAGACGGCGGCCGCGCATGAAGCGGCCCGGCGCGGTTTGGACGGGGTGATTTGCGGGCACATTCATCATGCCGCGCTGCGCGAGATCAACGGGGTGCTGTATTGCAACGACGGCGACTGGGTCGAGAGTTGTACCGCATTAGTGGAGCGGCCTAATGGCACCCTGGAAATTCTGCGCTGGGATCACCAGAAGGCGATTGTCATGGCGAGGGAGCCATGCAACGCGCCGGAGATGCCACCGATACCGGATTGGGCAGCAGCGAGTTAAAGCCCTGAGCAAAACAGCGTGCTCAGGGCTTTCCTGCAAGGATTTTAGATTCCTGACACTTTGTTTCTAAATTGAACACGTTGGAAGTAGAAAGCTGAAAAAGATTGAGTGCAATATACGATCGTCATGGCTTCGCCGTTAGGTTTGGGCACAGCGGAAGCCGATCAGGCCGCTGCGGTAATTGGGGCTGCGATCAATGCGGCACGATGCACGCACGTAGCGCGCTTTACCGTCCCAAGCGCCGCCGCGCAAGGGGTGTCTCTCGCCGGTACTGCGGTCTTCCCAAGCCAAGCCGTTAGTTGGCGCATCTTGGTAGTTTTCGTGCCAACGGTCTTGTACCCACTCCATGACGTTACCGAGCATGTCGTACAGCCCCCAGGAATTGGCCCGCTTGAGTTTCACTGGCCGCGTCCCTGCTCGCGTGTGCGCGTATTGCTTTTCCTTCCAGTTGGAACTGTCGTAACCGTTGGTCAGTTCGAAATCGACTCCGCTGTTGCCACCGTACCAGGCAATGGGATCAAGCGCCGGGGCATTGTACTTGCCCAGGATTTCCAGATCGCCCGTGTAAATGGCCGTTTCGGTACCCGCCCGGCAGGCGTATTCCCATTGCGCTTCGCTGGGCAGTACCAAATGAAGATGCGGAATTTGTTCATTGATTTTACTGAGGAAGGTCTGAACATCCTCCCAACTCACATTTTCCACGGGCCGGGTCGGACTCTGGAACTGGCTCGGGTTCTGGCCCATCACGGTTGTCCATAGTGCTTGGGTGCAGGGGGTGTCGAACAGCCAGTAGCCTTGGGTCAGGGTGACTTGGTGGCGGGGTCCCTCGTTGTCATAGTGGCCTGACTCCTCCTCCGGTGAGCCCATCCAGAACTGTCCCGGTGGAATCCAGCGCAGCCGCTGGGTCACCTCCCGCACGGTGAATTCCACGAAGACGCCGTAACGATCCTGGCCCCAACCGCTGGCCCAGCCGGGCGGGCAGCCGGTGGCTAAGGGATGCCAGGCGGTGTCGATGAGGGAGGGAGTTTTCATTGATTCCAAATTTAAAACGTGCTCTTGATTTGAACACAAGGCGCGCGCTCGACACTTGATCCGATAAGGCATCTTGTTCGAGCTATAACAATCCTAAATCAGAATATAGCGAATGCAGGTTGGGTTAGCGTGCAGCGTGTAACCCAACACGATCAAGATGTTGGCCCTCAGCGGACCGCCTTGACGCCTTCCTGTTTTTTAGCGTCCATGTACGCACGGAGAATGGCGTTGATCCGAGTTTGGTAGCCTTTGGTTTGTTTAAACCAGGCCAACAAATCGGCGTCCAAACGCAAGGTGACCAATTGCTTCGGTTCGGGAAAAACCACTTTGGCATCCTTCCAAAAATTTTCGTCCGTCGCGTGGGCGTCAGGATCATCTTCGATGCCTGCATGGATTTCAGCTTCACTGAGATGGCTCAACGCGTCCCAATCCGTGCCGGTTTTACGCCCCTTCAAGGTGTTGCCAGTAATAGCGTCTTTCATGAGGTTCGGATCTCCAGGCAGAAATGATATGGCGCTCGTCCGGGTCGCGGTCGGTGTAAATCACCGTCACTTCCAATCCATTGACGAGACCAACGGCGTACACTCGAATTTCGCCATAATCGAAACGATCATCGACGCGCTCAACGGTCGGCCCCTCGAAAATCCACTTTGCATCCTCAAAGGCAATCTTATGCCGTCGGATATTCTGGCGGTTTTTCCCAATATTCCAAGTGTATCGCATTACAATATATTTACAGAATGTAACAACAAAATGCAAGTAATTGGAATAGCTACTGACTGGCTCTGTATTTGCCAACTAGCCGAACTCACCCTGAACTCGGGCACAGCGGAAACCGATGTCGGGACTGCGGCCGTCGGGGTCACCCAGGTAGCGGAACGCCGCACACACGTTGCGCGCGACGTTGCCACAGGAGCCGCCACGCAGGACACGCGGGATGGACAAGAAGGCATTGGTCACTGTAGTCTTGCCGCGCCTAACTTGTATAAAGTTTGCGCGCATCGCATGTCTCTCCAGAGGCCCAACTGGGTTTATCTTGGCGTCATGATCGTAATCTCTCGTGCTATCCTGACACCACTCCCAGACGTTGCCCAGCATATCGTACAGGCCCCACGGGTTGGCCTTCTTGAGTTTTACCGGGTGTGTTCCCGCCTGCTTGTGCGGGTACTGCTTCTCCGGCCAATTGGAACTGTCATAACCATTGGTCAGCTCGAAATCAACACCGCTGTTGCCACCGTACCAGGCAATAGGATCGAGTGCTGGAGCATTGTGTTGACCTAGAATCTCCAAATCGCCTGTGTAGATAGCCGTTTCGGTACCCGCCCGGCAGGCATATTCCCATTGGGCTTCGCTAGGCAGCGCCAAGTTGAGAGTAGGTATCTGTTCATTGATCTTCTTTAAAAAATCCTGTGCATCGTCCCAGTTCACCTGTTCCACTGGCCGCGTCGGACTCTGAAAGCGGCTGGGATTTTGACCCATCACTGCTTCCCACAACGCCTGAGTACAGGGGGTGTCAAACAACCAGTAGCCTTGGATCAGGGTGACTTGATGGCGGGGGTGTTCCCGCTCAAACGATTGGCGCTCATTGTCATTCTTCGCCAGTCTTTTGGTCTCCTCCTCCGGCGAGCCCATCCAGAACCGGCCCGGTGGTATCCAGCGCAAGCGTTGAATGACCGGTTCGCCACGACCCGGATCGATCTCGATTTCGCACCACAGCCCGAACCGGTCGCGGCCAATGGCGCTGGCCCAGGCGGGTTTCGTGAGGCGGCGAAACGTCAGGCGCTCGCGGTCGGTGTGAATGAAAAAGGCGGGTGCCTGGGGTAATGCACAGCGGAGCGGAAATGGGGCAGCGTCGAGACGCAATAAGGTGGGTTCAGCGCGGTTCTGCCCCGACTTTAGCTTAGTCACCGGCTCCGCACCCGCATGATCTCGGGCACAGCGAAAACCGAAGTAGTCGACGCGGCCGCCGGGGCGGCTGCGGTAGCGGGACGCCGCCCGCGCGCCGCGCGCGTAGTGGTTCCAGGACCCGCCGCGCAGGACACGTTTCGCGTCGGCAACGGGGCCTTCCCACGCCCAGCCGTCGTCCGGAGCGCCTTTGTAGTTGTCATGCCAGTTGTCCTGGCACCATTCCCAGACGTTGCCGTGCATCTCGTACAGGCCCCACCGGTTCGGCGGCAGGCTGGCCACCGGCACGGTTTCTTGCCGATAGCGACCCTTTTTGCCACCCGCGTAGGGATAGCTGCCATCGTAGTTGACCTGTTCAGGGGTGATGTTGTCTCCGAAGCTGAACGGGGTGGTCGTCCCGGCGCGGCAGGCGTATTCCCATTGCGCTTCGGACGGCAGAGCCAAGTCGAGTCCGGGCACCCGCTCGTTGAGTCGTTCGAGAAAATCCCGGCAATCGTTCCAACTGACATTTTCCACCGGACGGTCCGCACCATTGAACCAGCTCGGATTCTTGCCCATCACGGCTTCCCACAGCGCCTGGGTGCAGGCGGTGTCGAACAGCCAGAAGCCTTGGTTGATCGTCACGGGATGCTGGGGGCCTTCAGCGCTCGATCGTTCCGGCTCGTTTTCCGACGAACCCATCAGGAAGGCGCCGGGTTCGATCCAGCGCATCCGCTGGGTGACTTTGTTTCCCTGCCGGTTCTCGACGCTGAAGGTGACCCAGTGGCCGTACTCGTCCGTGCCCCAGTCATTGGCCCAGGGCGGCGGTTGGCCAGATTTCCAGAAGGTGTTGGGGTCGGTGCTGGTGATCTGAACAAGTTGGTTTTCGGTATGCAGGGTACCTATGTAACTACCCCTCGCCGCAATCGATGAAGCTGGAAATAAAACCAGCTCGCTCCCTTGCTGATACAGCTCATAATGGCGCTCGGGTTGTCCTGGTGGCGGCGTAACGGCCGGGTCGCACGGAACGGGGGGTCGGTAATCCGGGCGATGCCGGTTCCGCAACCAATCGACGCGTAGCATGCGAGTGCCGATTTCATCGATGGTCCAGAAGTCGTCGGTGGCGCGGTCGCGAACCCGACTCATCCATGTACCGACGGCGGCATCGGAAGGACCATTGGTGATGGGTTCGAGCCGGTCACAGATGTGGGCGAAGAAGTGCCGGGCATCTTCCAGGTCTGCTGCATCGGGCAGCGCTTCGCGCGAAATAGCCGTGAGTTCACAGATTTCCTCGAACCAAATCTCTTGCGGTAGATCACCGCGCCAAGTACGCAATAAAGCAAGTACCCGGCGCTGACGGTCGATGGGTTCGTCTGCGAAGGCGGCACGCAATTCCCTGGCGCGTTTAGGTTCGAGCGTCGCCGCATCGCTGTGGGTGCTGGCGATGGCGGGGTGCTGCCAAACGTCGGACTCGGTACCGGCGTCGGCTTCGTCCGCGCCCAAGCTCAGGCGTACCGCGCGCAAAAACCCCGGTTCGATACGCACAGCCGGAGACACCAAACGCAATAGACGCGCCGCACGCTCGCGCAGGTACGTCCGTCGGTACCTCGGGGGCGCTCCCACGGGATGAGCTGCCAATCGCGTTGCAGAGCGACCGGACAGCGCGCGATGGGACAGGGCAGCAGCGCCACCGGACGACACCCGGCCGCCACAATGCGCCGACACAGATCGAGCCAGGGATTATCCTCGTCCGCTGCCCAAGCCGTCAGGCGGCCAGAGATCACCGAGCACCAGCACGATCCCGCCCGGCGGTGGTCGATAGCTGTCGGTCGCGGACGCACCCAGCAGGCGTGGTTCGGTCAAGCCCTCGTGGAACACCGCTTGTTCCAGGTCCTGTGCCGCGAAAAGCCGCGCGAATTCACCGCGCACCTGGTCCTGGTCGGTCCAGTAGGGTACGAGATGCTCGCTACGATCGATGACCAGTTGCAGGCACGATCCCCACCGACGATGCCGCTCACGTGGCAACGGGTCCGGCAACCGGCCGCAACTCAGGCGCCGGACGATCCGGTTGATGTCGATCTCCCGTCCCTCGCGCGGCTCGGCCAGGGCAGCGCGCAAACGTGGTTGCAGTTCGCGCCAAGGCGCGAGCAAACGGATGGTAGGGAGGGCTTCGGGTCGGTTGCGCCAGATGACCGGTTCGACGGGGACTGGCTGGCGTTCGTCGCTGGGCTCCTCGGGAACAACGGCCTTGTAGCCTTCGAGACGCCAGAAAGGAACCTCAATTAACGGCTTGGTTTGGATTTCGGGTTGCACCGTTATGGTGATCGACCCCATTTCTCCTGCCGCCGCAACTCCTGTGAGTTGTACAGCCGCATTGATGACAGGTTCGGGGGCAACCTCAAATCCGAGCAAACCCGCGAGCGCGTCGGCCAGCGCGGGATCACCCCTGACCAGCGCCCGCACCAGGTCGGCGCGGCCACAGGTGCTGGCTGGTTTCACGCGGCAGCTCCTGGATGCTTCTTCAGCACGTAACGTGATACCTTGTCCAGCAGGGCAATCTGCCGTTCTGGATCGGGTCCCAAATCGCGCACGGCCCGCACCAAATCCAGGTATTCCGCTTGACCCGGCAGCGGCAACCAATGTTCTTGCTCGGCTTTTCGGCGATCCTCGACCAGCAGCTCAGCCGCCTTGCGCAGCAGATCGGGGGCGGCATTGTCGAAATGGGCCTGCCCGCGCTCGATCAAGTGTTCGATCAGTTGGTCTTTTTCCTTGACTGCGTCTGGCAGACGCAGGTGCAGTACCAGACAGCGGCGGATAAAGGCATCTGGCAGGGCGCGTTCATTGTTGGTGGTGATGATCACCAGTGGGGGATCGTTACCGGTCGCCATCACGGGTTTGTTCAATCCCTGGGGCGTGAAACGACCGGCACCGAGCGCTTCCAGCAAGCCATTCGGGACATCGGTCTCGGCCTTGTCGATTTCGTCGATCAGCACCACACAACCATTCTTGGGATCGCAACCGGAAGGCTGGGGCGGTTCATCGGGCCTGCGCGCCTTGATCGCCTGTTTCCTGGCGCCCTCCCAATCGAAGGCCCACCACAGGGCACGAGGATGCAGATAGTTCTCCACCGCCAACTCCTGATGTACGTCGGCGCGGCGTCGGGTCCTGATCACGCGCAGCGCGCCCTTGAGCTGGGCATCGGCCAGCCGCGCGACTGCGTCGAAATGCCAGAGTAAATCGCGGGACTCGGTGTGGGCATCGACCACATGCACGTAGGCGCGTCCGAGATCGACAGCGGCGGCGCGGGCGAGCTGGCTCTTACCGACGCCCGGCTCGCCGCGCACCAGCAGCGGGCGCCGAGCGGCCAGGGCAGCGTCGATGGCGTCAATTTCTTGCTGATCGAAGACATGCACTTGTTCCGGGGCAGCCTTGGGTCGATCCAGGAACACTTTACCGCCGTGGGTGCTTTTCATGCGTTTCATAAGGGGTTTTCCATGCTTAGCCTCCGAGTTCACGAATCTTGGCCTTGGCTTCTTCGATCAGCTTCCTAAGCTCGAATTTTCGTGCTGAATCGGCCGTTATCGCCAGATCATCTTCAAATTGGTTGAGTTTTTCCCGCCAGGTTTCCAAAGCGTGTGGTGGCGGTACCGAAAGTTTGGGCGGACTCGGTGGAGAGGATGGGGGAGGCGACCCGGCGTTGATTTGCAATCGTTGCAGAATCAGATCAGCGATTTCTTGCGGCGAGCGGCCGCCGATCCAGACGTAGCCGTCGGTCGAGAACAGACCGGGTATTTCCGTATTGTCGAAGCGCAGAGGCATAACGGTCGATACCTGGCGCTTCTTGATTAAATCGCGGATGGCCCGCCATTCGAGACCGCACCAATCCTTGCGCTCGTAATCGGCACACAGAAACACGGCGATCAACTCGGACTCATCGTGATAGAGACGTTGTAAATAGGTGTCGAGGTCGGGGCGGGCAAATTCGGCTTCGTAGTATTCGTCGTACAGCACTTGGTCACGACCGACTTGGTCGGCCAGCCGCGTCGCGATTTGTTTCACAAAATCTCGATATTCACCGGGAAAAGAAAGCGCAATCTTGAATCTCTGTGTGCTCATGGAGGATGGCTTTTCTTGCAGTGAGGGAAGTAATTTTGGGGCAGTATCTGGTGTTTCAGGCCCCATCATTGGGAGCATGCAACAAAAGGGATAAACTAGATCTTGATCCAATTTCTCTTGCTCGGAAGTGAGATCTAGACTCAGGAACATGATGGCCGGATAATCTTTCTTGAGGGCCTGAACCAGAGAACGTATGGCGTATTGTTCCCCAGTGTCTTGGGGAAGGTAGAAAAGCATGTAAAAGGTCTGTCCTTTCAAACGGCGCCTTCTTTCCAACGCACCAGCAGTGAGTTCGATGCGCTCTTCCCGAGTGCGTTTCGGCGCTCCACTCTCAGGTTGGTAATAAGTTACTTCCAGATAGTCGTCGAACAGACGGCGGGATACATCCACCTCCACTATCGGATTAAATTTCCTGTCCAAGTGATCTCGCTGAGCTTCTCTGGCGACGACATTTCCAGGGTCGATACCACACTCGGGTATTTGCGGTAGGCTAAACTCGCCTTCCGGATAATCTTTCTCACTTTTGCGATGGCGAAGCCGGGTTTCGCGGCCATCGACACCGGCCATAATGATCTCGGCGCTGGTTTTGATATGGACAGGTAGTGGTACCAGGGAAGTGTCTTGTTGGCTGCGGGTCCACTGGATGACTCCGTAATCATAAACGGCGGGCACGATAAACTGTGCGGCGTTCACGAGAATTTCGGCGGCCTTCGCACTCTGCTCGCTGCTTTCATCGTCCCATTCCTCGCAGAGTGAACAATGCGCCCGATACAGAGCCTCAATCACGGCGCAGGTGTCGGTTTTCAGTAGTAATAACTGCTCAGCAAGCCGCTCGATCTGTTGCTCGCCTTTAAGATTCTTTATGTCATTGTCGATATCGATCTGTTCCTGATCGATCAGGGCGTTGACCACAGATGGCGACCGCCTAAGCACTTTGACTAACTTGTCTTTGATTTTTTTGGCGAGCGCCGTTTGCCCGTCATGACCGATTACCTTGTGGAAGGCCGTATCTTCAAGCAGTTTCCAGGTCGGAGTCGCGTGCAGTGTTCCACCTGTGAAATTCGGTGGAACGCTTTGCACAATCCCGAGAATCCTGCGTCCGACGAATACCGGCATGCCGGAGATCCCTTTCCAGTCATCATCATCGTTTGGCGCTTCCTCCACAGTCAGCTCGAAGCAGGATTCGTTCGAGGCCTTGGAACGCACTTTGCCGCTGAACTTATTGGTGCAATGCTGTTTCTCGTATCGGGTAGCGTCAGGGAAGCACTCGCTGACCCACTTCATCATATCGGGGATCGGTCGTAGGAAACGATACCTGGAACCACCGGATCGCCCGGTAAGGGACAGCGGATCAGAGCCGCGTCCAGATCATCCTGACTTGGCCAGACGATGTCCTTGTCTGGAACCACAGCCCAGTCCGCTGGATCGCCGGGACAGGAACAATGCCAGCATATCCGTACTGAATAGCGTTCATCGCGATAGTACGGTGGTGCGGTTTCAGGATGTGGCCTGCCGTCAGAATCAGATCCTTCCCGACCGGATAACCGGTGGCCAACTCGCCGCGTTTGCCCTTGAAAGTCTTCTCCGCCTCGTCCGTCGTCGGCACGAAGATCGCGATCAGGAGCGACTTGTCCATTCAGCAATCCTCTTCACCAAAACCTCTCTCTTTGTAATTGATGAGTCGGCGAAATTTGGCGAAGGCATCTGGCAACCGCTGGGAAATCCCCTTGCCCCCCTTTGCCAAGGGGAACCAGAGGTTCGGAATTTATTGAGAAGTGGTATCAGCTCTGAGCCTTGGCCCTCCCCTTGAGCCTGCAATAATTCTTTACGCGACTGACCAAGCATTTCCGACAGTTCGATGTTTTCCATAAGTGTGTCTTTAACGATGCAATGGATGTGAAAAAGCTTAGCGCAAAACCTTTTACTGCGCTGTCTGCCCTGCGCATCGTCAAATGTGACGCACGACATACCGAATGAGAATTTTATCGGCTCTCCAGGACGCGCCTGGCATGGAGGATCAACAGCTCTATACCCAAATGAATGTAGGTTGGGTTAGCGCGCAGCGCGTAACCCAACACGATTACGAGCTAGGATTGGAGGGGGAGTTACAAGATTGAAGAAGGTGTTACAGGGCTGGGAAGCGGGTTGCGCTTTCGTGCGAGCCGGGGGCTGAAGAATCGCATGACATTCCCTGTCAATACGAATCACGTAACGCGGAAGCGTAACCACGGGTGCAGCCGCATCAACTACCGGTTCCCAGCACACCCAAAACGATATCCCAGCGGGCCTGGAATTCCGCATCCGGTAACGCTGCTGCGGCACGGACAAAATTCCGCCGTCACCAGATGGCGTTTCTCCGCCGGTATCTGGTCGTACAAAAAATCGCTGGCGTTGCGCGGTTCGCCCGCCACGTAGAGCTGGGTGACAAATGGTCGTTCATCCTTCGGGTAAACGGCCACGTGGATATGCTGGGGTCGCCGGATAGGGCACCGGCTTGATGGTCAGAAACCGGTAACGCCCCTGAGAGTATTCACCTAAAGATAGACAAAAAGGTGTTCTGGTAGCGGTGGAACAGGTCAGGGGTCGTGAGGGCGACCCAGAGCTTGATGGAATCGTGAGACCATCTGTGCCTTTTCGAGGACGACCTTGGTGCGGCGGGTCATGCGTCCGAGGTGATGGCGGGTGTTGCTGTTATCGTGCTCAATGGTGATCGTTCCGGCTTTGCCGATGACATGCCGCGCCGGCGGCAAATGCTGGGCGAAAGCATCCCAGCCGTCGGTGTAGAAGATACAGTCGGTCAGGTGCTTGACCTTGTCGTAAACCGTCAAACGTTGCAGCATCACGACCGCCGACCACCCAGGCAATAGTTCGCCCTGTGCCACGATCCACCGCCTTGATGATCCAGAGTTTGTTTTTTTTCTAGAACAGTAAACCTGGCTTGAGGGTCTAAAGTGGTATCCCTACTGAAACGCGAGTGGAGGAGGATGCCATGGCCCGCATCACGCCCCGACCGCCACCGACGCAAGCGGTGGTGTTAAGCTGCCTGAATCGGTGCTGTCCGGTGTGTGGGGGACCGCTCTGGTTTGCCTATGATAACGCCCGTACGGTCACGACCCTGGAGGTGGTGCTGGGCGTCACGTTGCAAGTTCGGCGCTGTGTAAATCCGGCCTGTGCCTTTTACCACCGGCCGTACCGACCGGAACTGGAAGGACGGCTGGCCTTGCCGCATCACGAGTTTGGCCTGGACGTGATCGCCTGGATTGGCGCCTGTCGGTATCAGGATCATGACACGGTGCCCGAGATCCACCGGACGTTAATCAACCGGGGGGTGGTGATTGCCCCGCGCACGGTCGATCACTTGCTGGGGCGCTATGAGGAATGGGTGGGTGTCGTGTTGGCAACCCCGGCGTCCCGGGCGGGCCTGCGCCAGCAGGGCCGACTGATCCTGGCGGTGGATGGCTTGCAACCGGACAAAGGCCACGAAGTACTCTGGGTGGTGCGCGAGGTGCTGTCGGGAGACATCCTGCTGGCGCGCAGCCGGTTGGCGTCCGGGCATGACGACCTGAGCGCGTTATTGCGGGCGGCGCTGCTCGGGTTAGAAGGCGTGCCGGTGGTGGGCGTGATCAGCGATGGCCAGCAGGCCATCCGGCAGGCGGTGGCCGAAGCGTTGCCGGGGGTCCCGCATCAACTCTGCCAGTTTCACTATCTGCGGGAAGCCGGTCGGCCGATTTGGGAGGCCGATCGGCACGCGCAGAAGGAATTACGCAAGCGGGTGCGCGGGGTGCGGCCGATCGAGCGGGCCGTCGAAGACCGAACCGATCCGGAAGCTGAGGTTATCCGCGGGTACTGTGCGGCGGTTCGGGGCGCGCTCGGCGACAGCGGCCATCCCCCGCTCGACGCCGGCGGTTTGCAACTCCAGCAGCGCTGGTCCGCCATGGCCGCCAGCCTGGACCGGGTGGCCCAAAAAGGGGGGTGCCCGCGCCGCTGAGTCGCCTCCAGCACGCCGTGCGCCGGGCGTTGGACGCCACCGCGCCGCTCTGGCCGGAACTGGCCATCGGCCAAGGTTGGCTCGTGGAGGCGGCCCAGATCCTGGCCAATCCCGACGGCGCGGACCGCGCCACGGTCGAGGCCCGCTATGCGGTACTGCTCGCCGATCTTCAGGAGGAGGCCGCTCCCTCGGCAAGCTTGCAGGCGATGGCGGCCCAGTTTGTCAAGGTGACTGTCAGTTACGGCCCGCTGATCTTCACCGGTTACGATGTGGCCGACTTACCGCGGACCAATAACGACTTGGAGCAACTGTTTGGCGGGTTGCGCCATCAGCTGCGCCGCATTACGGGACAAAAGAATGCTCCGGCCAGTTTGGTGGTGTGCGGCGCCACCCGCTTGCCCGCCGCGGTGGCGAGTCAAATCCATCCGTTTACCGCTGCCGAACTGGCATCCGCCGACCTCGAGCAGTGGCGGATCGTGCGTGCCCGTGGGGAACAACGCCGCTGGCCACGGGTGTTGGGTCGCCGGTTTCGTCAGGATCCAGACGCCTATCTACAGGCGCTGGAAGAACGCTTGATCAAGCTGAGTTTGCCACCCTAGTTTTTGAGCCGATGAAATGCCACATTTCATCGAATTCCATTCCTTGATATCACCGGGAACCTCAGGTTCCGGCAGCTTCGCCATCTCCTCTACGATCCATCGGTAGAGCAGCGAAGGCGAATGTCCAAAGATTTTTGCCCAGCATGTTGAACGATGCCTTGCTCAATGAATATAAAATCACCGCCAGCGCCTTCTTCACCACCAGCGATTCGTTGACGCGACCATCACCCTCAACAAAATTAAGGCCGCACTCCTTGCATTTATAGCGCACCTTTCCACGAACCTTGCCGTTCTTGACGCTTCGCTCACAGCCACAACGCTTGCATGTCGCCATAAAATGCCCCTCCTTCAACGGCAGAGACACTGTAGCACCAGCAAAGCTATTTATCTATTTATCTATCTATATATGAATACTCTCACGCCCCTCACCGTCGGTCAGGGTATGTCCGATCCCCTGAAACCCAGGGTCGACCGGTTGCCGCCCCGAATCGCGAGGATGCCGATAGCGCCCGTTCGCATCGCATTGCCAGATCTCAATGCGTATTCCTTGCAATGGGTTGCCGTTACGGTCGAGCAAACGCCCCGACAGGTCGGTGATGGCGCCTTTCGCCACCGTGTTGAGCCCAGTGACATGCACCAGGTCATTGTCGTTATCCAGCGGTAACTGCGGAGGGTAAAAAGGTCCCGCTGTCTGGCGAGGGGTCAGCATCGCGGCATGAACCCAGCCGGGCGCTGCCGCAGCGGCCGCGAACCCGGCCCATTGCTGCAAAAAATCCCGTCTGCTTTTCTGCATCATGTTTCTCCTGCCACCGATCAGCGTCAATACTTGACCGAACAGCCGTAGGGCCGGGTTACCGGCATGCTGACCGGCTTGCCAGCCGCCCGTTCCTGCAAAGCGACTCGCACATACTGTGTGGCCTGGGGAATATCGTCCGGGTCAGCGGTGGTAAGGCTGTCGATACCGCCCATGTAAACCAGCGTGCCGGCTTCGTCGATGATGTACATATGCGGCGTGGTCTTGGCTCCGTAAGCGCGGCCGATCGTCCCTTCGGGATCGAGGATGACCGCATGGGGCGCCGCGTTTCGGGATTGGGTCAGCGCGTCAGCCTCTGCGGCGCTCACGTAGCCTTGCTTGCCGGGGGCTGAGGAGATCACCGAAAGCCAGATGACGCCCTGTGCTGCTGCTTCCTTTTGTTGCTTTTGCATATTGCCGGCGCCGTAATGCTTGCGGACATAGGGGCAGTCGTGATTGGTCCATTCCAGCACCACCGTCTTGCCCCGGTAATCGGCCAAGCGCTGGGTCATGCCCTGCGTGTCGACACCTTCGAACGCGAAGGCCGGTTCGCCTACGCGCACGGCGGCGCTTGCGTTGCAGGCATACAGAGCGAGGGTGATGAAAGCGGAACGGAATAACAATTTGAACATGCTCTTTCTCCGGTTCTTCAAAGGGCGTGAATGGCTTCGGCGATGATGTCTCCGGTCAGCAGCTGGGGCAGAATCACAGGCTGCCCGGTGGCCGGTGAATACAACAGATAGAGCGGTACGCCGCTGCGTCCATAGCGTTCCAGCTGGCGGGTAATCGCAGGGTCGCGCCGGGTCCAATCGGCCACGAGATAGGCCACGGAGCGGGATGCGAAAAGCTGCCGGGTGTGTTCCGTGGCCAGGGCGGCCTGTTCATTGACCTTGCAGGTGATGCACCAGGCCGCGGTAAAGTTGACGAAAACCGGGCGTCCTGCCGCAGTGAGTTGCTGCACTTGCTGGTCGGACCAGGGCTGCTGATCCTGGCTGGCGCGGGAATTCTCGGGTGGGTCCGATGTCGCCAGCGGGCTGAGAATCAGTACCAGGGCAGCGGTCAGACCGGCACCCAGCAGCGCGAGGCGCCTGCCCCGTGGATGCCACTGGCCGTACACCCATGCAGCCAGAGCCACCACGATCAGACCCGCCAGGGCAGCGCCATAGGCATAGGCGCTGGTTTGTTGGCTGAGCACCCATAGCAGCCACGCCGTGGTGGCATACATCGGGAAGGCCAGAACCTGCTGAAAGCGTTTCATCCAGCGTCCTGGCTTGGGAATGAACCGGATCCAAACCGGCCATAGGCTCAGCAGCACAACGGGCAGGGCAAAACCGGTACCGAGAGCGAGGAATACGGCGAGCGCCTCTCCAGCCGGGCGGGTGATGGCAAAACCCAGAGCCGCCCCCATGAACGGCGCGGTGCACGGGCTTGCCACCACTGCGGCGAGAACGCCGGTGGCGAAGGTATTAAGGCCTCCACTGCCGTCTGCCAGGGATTGGCCTGCACCCATCAACCCGCTGCCCACAGTAAACACCCCGGACAGGTTGAGTCCGGTCAGCAATAGAAGGTAGGCCAGCAGGGTCACCAGCACCGGGGATTGGAGTTGAAAGCCCCAGCCCAATGCTGCGCCGCTGGCCCGCAGCATCAGCAGAACCGCCGCCAGCAGTGCAAAACTGACCAGGATGCCAGCGGCGTACATCAGCCCATGCAGTGCCAGGCGCCCGCGATTCGCGCCAGCTTCCCGGACAAAACCCAATACTTTGATGCCAAGCACCGGCAGCACACAGGGCATGATGTTCAGGATCAATCCTCCGAGGAAGGCGAAACCCAGCGCCGTTATCCAGCCCAGGGTTCCACTTTCCGCCACAGGCGGCCCGGCCATGAGCTGCACGGCATATCCCCGGCGCACGGTCGAACCGTTGTCCAGGGATTCCACCACCAGCAGTCCCTCCAGTAGCGCATCGCCCGCCGGTGGCACATCGCCGGCGGGCACGCGCAACTGGAAAGTCTCGGTGGTTTGCTGCCAGGACTGGACGCCACTGGCATCCACGGGACCCCATTGATGAGCGGCGAACCAGATATCAGCCGGGCGCGTCGTCATGCCGGGTATTTTGACGGAGATTTTCAGGGTATCGCTATCAAGGCGGTAGTGGCCGGCACCGTTTACGGCTTCAGGCCACTGTGTCCGGGCGGTAGTGAAGAGCTCACGGATTTCATCGGCTGCGGCCGAAGGGTTGCCGGTGTGATTGAGCTCCAGGGTGAAGCGCCCAGCTTCGGGAATACACGCCTCACGGCATACCAGCCATTCGGCGTCGGCGGTGATGGTTAACCGACCCGTAGCCAGCGGGCCGGTAGGTACCTGGACCGGGACCAGGAGAGTGGCGGTATCTTCATAACCATAGTTGGTCAGCGGCCCGAAGCGGATTCGCTTCGGCACCGGCCAGTGGATGCCGCCGGCCGTCCAGCCGCCGGGCAGCGTCCAGCGGATGACGGGTGCAGTGCCTGAAGCGCCGGGATTGCGCCAGTAGACATGCCAGTGCGGGATCAGCTCGAAGCGCAGACCGAGCCACAGGGTTTGCCCCGGTGCGGCTTGTGGCTGTTCGCTTAACAGGGTCACCGTCGCATGTTCGGTCGAGACCACTGCTGCGCCATAGGCGGGGGTCAATACCGGCGCAAAGAAAAAAAACAGCAGGAGCAATGCCGTCAAGCACAGTTTTTTATGCATTTTTTGCTTGGGTTTAGAACAGCCAATGGCCCCAGCCAGGATAAATCTCGCCACTTTTCTCACACCGTGATTGTAACCGTAGGGCTCTACGGGTTGATCAGTGCTAAGCATATGGCTTTATTGGACGCTGATACGCGCCTTGGGTTTCCGGCAGGGGACGGGTCTTGCTGTCTAGTATTTCAGAAGCGGTATCAGATCAACCGTTACCCTCCCTCTCCTTTTGGGAAAGGGCCGGGATAGGGGAGTGAAGGAGGTGCGAATCATGCTCAGGGCGAGGCAAGATGCGCGCGCTGATTTCAGTATGCGTCAACTGGGCCAGAATATCGCGGGACGGGTGGGGTATGGCATGGACCGTTCCAAAATGCAGTTCCGCGATGATTGCCGGCTCACCCAGCAACCGCCATAGATGCGGCAGCAGCTCATCATCGCCAACAAAAGGGATGTCCGGATGGGGGCCATCGACGCCGTCACGCCGGGGGTAACGCAGGGCGATGGCTTGTACCGGACAGCGGGCAAGGATCGCGGCCTGGAACAGCCGGGGAAAGAACCGCCGGACAGTTCCCCCTGACGTTGAAGTGCCTTCTGGGAACACCAGCACCCGCTCGCCTTGCCGTAAGCGCCAAACCAAGTGTTCCGCGGCGGCTCCATTGTCCTCCCCGCGGCGGATGAAAGCGGTGCCAGCCCGCCGGCACAACCAGCCAAACAGCGGCCAGGCAATGACATCCTGCTTGGCGAGAAAATGGGTTGGACAAACGGCGGCAATGCAAAAAATATCCAGCCAGGAAATATGATTGGCTACGAACAACGCCGGTCCTTGGCACACCGTTCCTGACGGTTGCAGGCGGACCCCGAGAATCCAGCACAATCCCCGGCTCCACCACACCAAGGGGTGCGTGGAGACATAAGACCGTTGTTGACCGGGTCCCAGTGCGGCAGCGATCATCACCCCGGCTAGAATATGCAATACCAGCAATGGAGTGCGTATGCTTCGCCGGCCCGCGCGGGCCAGCCATGCCCGGTAATGTTTCTTGAGCATGGTTCTCTCTCCTGGAGAAGGAGAGCGGTCAGGCGATGCGGTGATCACTGATCCCGATCCAGAAAATGCCGGGCATAACGCCGCTCAATCTGCTGGGTGGATAGCAGAATAAACACGTCAGCAACGTTAAAATCGGGGTCCAGGCAGGGTTCGCCGCCAATTTGCGCGCCGAGCCGCAGATAAGCTTTCAACAATGGCGGCACCACGAAGCGGCTCTGGGCAATGCCGTCATAGCGCGGTAACGGCAGGTGAGGCTTGACGCGCAATGGCTCTGAAACCAGACACCGCCGCGCCAGTTCCGCATACAGCGCCCGCGCCTCGCTACCTCCATCTTCGCCCAGCGGGATGCTGGCACAGCCGATCAGGTAATCGATTTTTTGTCCGGCGATAAATGCGGCCAGCCCAGACCACAAGGCGCTGATGGTTGCGCCATTGCGATAGTCCGCATGGACGCAAGTGCGGCCGATTTCCATAAAGTGCCCAGGCAGGGCCAGCACCGGTGCCAGATCAAATTCAGTCTGCGAGTAGAAACCGCCAGCGCGCTGGGCAGCCTCAGCCGTAAGAATACGGGTGCAACCCACCACGTGACCCAGAGTGTTGCGCACAATGAGATGTTGGCAATAGCGATCAAGCCGGTCGTGATCGAGGCCGGGAATCCGGTTGTGCAACCGGGCGCCCATTTCCCCGGCAAAAATTGTATAGCGCAGGCGCTGCGCCGCCTGAATGTCCTCCCGGGAACGGGCCAGCCTTACATCAAGGGCGCGCGATCCCGAGGCCGGAAGGGTTGAAGCCGCGGTAAAACCGCGGATGAGGTCATTTACAACGAGCGATTCGGTGCTCAAAGCAGCCTCCACGGACAGCATTTCGGAAGGCTTCCAGCTTAAGAAGAATGCATTGCAACACCTTTACTAACCGGTGAAGCATGGATGAATGCCAGGCTGTCCTTGCCCTGATTTGTGCAAGAAATTGCAATATTACGCCGGAATTTTTTCTCGTATAGCGGTTAAAAACAGGGTTTCCAGCCGGTCGTAAAGGTATTCACTATCGAGTTGCAGCATTGCCTGGCGGGCTGTTTGGCCCATGTGCCGGAGTGTGCTCACGTTCTGCGTCAGAGTGGTTGCAGCAGCGATGAATGCATGAGTATCGCCAAATGGCGCGAGCAGACCGCTGTGACCCGGTTGGACATGAGCGTGTGCGGCGGCATAATCGAATGCCGCGACCGCCAAGCCGCTGGCTAATGCTTCCAGGATCACATTGCCGAAAGTCTCTGTCATGCTGGGGAACAGAAATAAATCTGCCGAAGCGTAGTGCGCCGCGAGGTCCGGGCCTTGCCGCATACCGCAGTACACGAAATCAGGATAGCGAGCACGTAACCGGGGAGTAAGGGGGCCATCGCCGACCAAGACCAGCCGGGCTTTAGGCTGCATCTGGCGGATGGCCTGAAAAGCCGTGACCGCCAGTTCCAGATTCTTCTCTGCGGCGAGCCGTCCAACATACAAAACCACCGGTGTGTCCGGAGCAGCATCCCATTGCTGGCGCAAGCGGGTATCGCGATGTTGCGGTGAAAACAGGCGGGTATCGACCCCTCGCGCTAAAATTTGGGTGCGCAGAAAACCGATGGACCGGAGTTGTTCAGCCAATTCCTGCGTTGGAACCAGCGTTTGCACGCCTTGATTATGAAAATGCCGCAGGTAAGCGGTAATCGGTGCCGCCAGCCAGCCTAGATGATAATGGCGGCTGTAATTATGAAAGTTGGTGTGGAAACTGGTTGAAACTGGAATTCCCAGCTGCCACGCTGCACGCAGCGCCGAATAACCGAGCGGTCCTTCCGTGACGATGTGAATCAGATCGGGACGGTTCTGCCGCCAGTGGGTTAACAAGGGCTTTTGTGCAGGCCAGCCGCCCTGTAATTGCGGATAACCCGGAATCCGGAAGCCGGGCAGGGGCAGGATTTCCAGCGTATCGCTGGATTGCGGATGATCATTTCGCCCTTGGTGTACCCGGATGAGTTGCACGGCGTGGCCGCGTGCTAGCAGACCTTGGACCCAGCGGGCGATGGTCAAAGCGACGCCGTTAATTTCCGGTGGATAAGTTTCCGTGACGATACTGAGCCGTAGCCGGGCGTGGTTAGGATGAAAAATTTGTTCAATAGCCATGCGCTGGATTTTCCGGAATGGCAGCAACAGCAAGATGACGATTCGATGAAGGAATCAAGACAAGGAAGCTCAATTGACGTTATAACGTCATAGCATTACGCTTCATCCTGGAGGTGTATCAATATGAGTGAATTATCTAAAAGATCAACGATTTATTTTGATTCTGATATTCACCGTGCCTTGAAGGTCAAAGCAGCCAATACCCATCAATCAGTTTCGGAAGTGGTCAACGAAGCTGTTCGATTGGCGCTTCGTGAAGATCAGGAGGATCTGAGTGCGTTCGAAGAGAGGGCTAATGAGCCGACTCTGAGCTATGAGGCGCTGCTGAAAGATCTGAAAGCACATGGCAAGTTATGAGCTTGCTTTCAAGAAATCCGTAGCAAAGGATCTGCGGAGCATCCCCAAAGATGATGTTGGGCGCATTCTGAAGCGAATTGAAGCATTGCGTGATGACCCGCGGGGGGAGGGTTGCGTAAAGCTCTCTGCCCAGGAACGCTATCGGGTCAGACAGGGAGTCTATCGCATCATTTATGAGATCTATGACAACGAGCTCGTTGTCATGGTGGTCAAAGTGGGCCATCGCTCGGCTGTTTACGGCGGCGGATAACGAGACAAATTTGTAGGCTTACCTAGTTTTCACTAAAAATGTCAGGCATACCGCCGCTCATCAGGGGAGTAACACCATCCATGAATTTTGCACCAATCGGCCTACAGCTTCCCATACTGCTGCTGCCTCGGGCCGGCGTGGATCTTACAAAGTGGGCGGTGGTTGCCTGCGACCAATACACCTCACAACCAGACTATTGGGCGCGGGTGGAAGCGTTAGTCGGTGAAGCGCCCTCGACCTTACGGCTGATTCTGCCGGAGGTGTATCTGGGCGCATCTGACGAGGCGCAACGCATCGCCGCTATTCATGAAGCCATGCACCGCTATCTGATTGAGGGCGTGCTGGCGCCGCACGCACCGGGCATGGTGCTGGTTGAGCGCGAGACAGCGCGGGGCCAAACCCGGCGAGGGCTTATGGTGGCACTGGATTTGGAACATTACGATTTCAGTCCGGGTGCTAAGACGCTGATTCGCCCCACTGAAGGCACCATTCTGGAACGCTTGCCGCCGCGTGTGCGCGTGCGTGCGCATGCGCCGCTGGAACTGCCGCATGTCATGGTGCTGATTGATGATCCTGAATGCAGCGTGATCGACCCGCTATTCTCCGAACCGCTGGAACTGTTATATGACGTTCCTCTGATGCTGGGTTGCGGCCGGGTGCGCGGCTGGCGGCTTGACCATCCATTGTTGATCCAATGGGTCATTGAGCGCTTAACAGGGCTGGCAAGTCCGGCGATCTTCAATGACCGGTATGGGGTAACGGATGAACCAGTGTTGTTGTACGCGATGGGCGACGGCAATCATTCCTTCGCGACCGCCAAGACCCTTTGGGAGAATCTCAAGCGCACCGCGTCTGATCCAGTGGCCATCATGCATCACCCAGCCCGTTATGCGTTGGTTGAATTGGTCAATCTTCATGATGAAGGGTTGGAGTTTGAAGCCATTCACCGTGTTGTGTTCAGCGTTAATCCAGATCATCTGCTGGGAGCGCTCGCGGCATTCTGCGCGGCTCAGGATTCAGTGCTAACGGTCATCGATCACCCGTCATGGGCAGCTGCGCGGCAGGCATGGCAAGCGATGGCGCAACGATCTGAGGGTCATGCTATTGCCTTCACCAGCGGCCATCATCACGGTGTTCTGATGATCGAACAACCGCGGCTCACGCTGCCGGTGGCCAGTTTGCAGGCATTTCTGGACCAATACCTGGAAAACCAGCCTGAGGCCCGGATCGATTACATCCACGGCGAGGACACCCTGGAACAGCTTGGCGCACAACCCGGTAATATCGGTTTCTATCTTCCGGCTTTGGCCAAGGAAGATTTTTTCCGCACGGTAATCCGTGATGGCGCACTGCCTAGAAAGACCTTTTCCATGGGCGAAGCCGATGAGAAGCGGTTTTATTTCGAATGTCGACGGATTGATTAAGCGAGAATTCCCATGTCTAACGCTCCGGATCTTGCGCGAGTGCGCAATATCGGCATTGCCGCGCATGTGGATGCCGGCAAGACGACTCTGACAGAACGGATCCTGTATTACGCCGGTGTCTCTCACAAGATCGGCGAGGTCCACGAGGGTGCGGCCCACATGGACTATATGGCTGAGGAGCAGGCGCATGGTATTACCATTACGGCAGCCGTGACCCGATTGCCTTGGCGGGAGCATCTGATTCAATTGATCGATACGCCCGGCCATGTCGATTTCACCATCGAGGTGGAACGCTCGATGCGCGTGCTGGACGGTTGCATCATCGTGCTGGATGGGGTGCGCGGGGTGGAGCCGCAAACCGAGACGGTCTGGCGGCAGCGTACCCGGTTCCGGTTACCTGCGTTGTTCTTCGTCAATAAACTGGACCGCCCTGGCGCTGATTTCAGTCGTGCGCTAGCAACGGTGCGCGAGCGGCTGGGTGCCGAACCGGTCGCGGTGACCGTGCCATTGCCCGATTACGACGGCACGATCATTCACCTGATCGATAAAACCCGCTGGCGTTTCGCCGGTGGACGCGGCGAGCAGGTGGATATTTCACCCTGCGATGAAGCGGTTTGGGAACAGATGCGGCCTTGGCGGGAAAGCCTGTTGCTGGCGGCGGCGGAGATGGATGATGTCTTGGCTGAGCAGGTATTGGCTGAGGAGGAACCGGACCCGGATGCCGTCTGGGCAGCACTGCGCCAAGCGGCATTGGCCGGCAAAGTCTTTCCCTGTTTCGCTGGCAGCGCCTTGCGCAATCAGGGGGTGCAGCCGGTCATGGATAGCGTATTGCGCTTGTTGCCAGCCCCCACTGAGCGCCCGCCCAGTCTGGCGCATCGGCCCAATGGTAACGAGGAATGGGTCGCGATGGAGGCCGATGGGCCGCTGGCGGCGCTGGCATTCAAGGTGCAGATGTGGGAAGGCCGCCGCCATGTCTTTGCCCGGATCTATCGGGGGATGCTGAAACCGGGTGATGACGTGGCGATTCCCGGTCCGGAAGGAACCGTGCGTCACGAGCGTGCGGCGCGGCTGTTCGAGGTGGATGCCAATCACAAAATCCGGCTCGATCAAGCGGCTGCCGGGCAGATCGTGCTCATCGCCGGGCTGCGCTGGGCAACCACTGGCGATACGCTGTGCGCGCCCAGTGATCCGCTATGGCTAGAGCGCATTGAGACGCGTGAACCGGTGTTGGGGCTGGCGATTGAGCCTCAGTCCAGTGCTGACGAGGAGAAACTGCTGGAGGCCCTGGACAAACTGCAACAGGAAGATCCTACGCTGCGCGTCGAGGAGGATCAGGAGACCGGTCAGCGGGTGTTGCGGGGTATGGGTGAATTGCATTTGCAGATCGCTGGCGAACGGTTGCAGCGTGAATTCCATGTCAACATCCGGGTTGGCAATCCTGATGTGGTGACCCGCGAAACGATTGAGCAGGCCGCGGAAGCTGATCACTTGTTTCATCGGGTGATTGAGCAACCCGACAGCAAAAAGCTGGAGATGAAAGCCGGGGCGCGAGTGGCGGCCGCACCGTTGCCGCGCGGCGCGGGTCTGACCGTGACCATGGAGCCGGTGGTGCGGCCAGAAGGCGCCCAGCTGAATCCGCTACAGAAAGAAGCTATCTCCAGCGGCGCTGAAGATGGGCTGGCCAATGGTCCAGCGACCGGTGCGCCCTTGCAGGATTTGGCGGTGCGGGTGCTGGAGGTCGAGCTGTCCGGTGCGCTCTCCAGCCCGCAAGCGTTGCGTATTGCCGTTGCCGAGGCGGTGCGCAAGGCGCTGATCCGGGCGGGTGGCCGTGTGCTGCGGCCGGTCATGACCACCGAGGTAGTTGTGCCCGAAAGCGATGTTGGGATGGTCATGGGTGATTTGCAGGCGCGCCGGGCAGTGATCCGGGACACGACCAGTTTAGGGGATATGACCATTATCCATTGCGATTGCGCACTGGACCGGTTGCTGGGTTATATCACCGACCTGCGCGGCATGACCCACGGCCGCGGTCAGTTCACCATGACCTTTGACCGGTTTGATGCAGTTTAATCAGGGTAGAAACAAGCGGGCGGCGGCTTCCGGGTGGCTGGCAAAGTACAGATGCAGGTACGAAGCGGTCAGCCGCCCGGCCCGGTAGACGGCCTCGCCCGGTTTGCCGTCGCGCTGACGGCGGCCATAGGCCAATGCGTGCAGCGGCGTTTCCAGTTTCGAGTGATGGAACGTATGTCCGCGCAATTCACCCTCCGGCAATTCCACCGACTGCATCCCTAATCCTGCCAGCTTGGTTTGCAAGGCGGCATGGCCCGGCAATAAACCGAGCATTGGCGCCCGATAACCTGCCTTGTCCGCTAGCGTTTCCAGGGTGTACAGCAGACCGCCGCATTCGGCATAAATCGGTTTGCCGGATTCGTGGTGGCGGTGCAGCGCCGCGCGCAGGGTTGCATTCTCAGCCAAGGTATCGAGGTGCAATTCCGGGTAGCCGCCGGGCAGATAGACGGCGTCCACGTCCGGCAACCCGGCATCGTTCAGGGGCGAGAAGAAGGTTAGTTCCGCGCCCAGCGCCCGCAACGTCTCCAGATTGGCCGGATAGAGAAAGGCAAACGCCATGTCGTGAGCGATGCCAATCCGGACACCCTCTAGCAGGGGCGGCAGAGGTTCCACCGTCATGGCGGGAAAGGGGACTGACGGCGGCAATTCAGCCAACCCTGTTTTAGCGATCAAGGCGGCCACCGCATCAAGACGGGTCTCCAGATCCGCGATTTCTGCCGCTTGCACCAGGCCCAGATGCCGGTCCGGCAGGGTAATTTCGCCATCGCGCGGCAGCCAGCCGTAATAGCGCGTCTCAGGTGGCAGGCTTTCAGCCAGCAACTCAGCATGGCCTGGCCCCGCCACCCGGTTGGCCAGCACACCGGCGAACGGCAGACCTGGGCGGTAGTGCGCTAGCCCGTGAGCAATCGCGCCAAAAGTTTGAGCCATGGCGTGAGCGTTGATCAGCGCTAGGATTGGAACTCCGAATAAACCGGCCAGATCGGCGCTGGAAGGCTTTCCGTCAAACAGGCCCATGACCCCTTCGATCAGGATCAAATCCGCTTCTTGCGCGGCTTGGTAGAGCAGGGCCTTGCAGTCGCGTTCCCCGGCCATCCACAGATCGAGTTGATAGACCGGTTGGCCGGACGCTCGCTCCAGAATCATCGGGTCGAGGAAATCCGGGCCGGTTTTGAACACCCGGACCGTGCGGCCCTGGTTGCGATGGTAGCGCGCCAAGCCGGCAGTGACGGTGGTTTTCCCCTGGCCAGAGGACGGGGCGCTGAGAAGTAAAGCGGGGCAAGTTGTCGCGGTCATGCAATAAAGATTAAAGGTAAAAGATCGCGGTTGAAAGCCTTTCACCCTTACCACCAGGGCTTCAAGGTGAAGACTCAGCGCTGGGCGCGCGGGCGACCGAGACATGAGGCCGCTGGGGGTCGCCCGTTTAGGCGCGGTTTTTAGGACCTCTGTCGACTTGCGATAGCGGCGCAGGTCGATCCGCGCGGCCTGTTGCTGGAGCCACTGGGCGAAGATCGCGCGCGAACGGTTTGGAACACCGCCCAGTCTTGGCATCGAGGCATCACGTCCAGGCTCTCGGCGACGTTACCCAGTTCGATGGCCAGATAACCTGAGACCTGCTCGGCGGCTCCTCAATCCGTGCGGCGTAGCGCCGCCTTCACGACCCCCAACCCGTTGAAGGCCACCACCGCGCAGGCCAACGCGAACAACGCCGCTTGGGATAGCTCAGGTATCGACTTCGCAGCGCAGTTCTGTGGTCAGATGTAGAAAGCTCGCTCCAGCGTCCAGCGCTGCCGATATCTCGGCCAGGGCCCTGCATCGGCCACCTCCACGGGCACCGTGCTGAACAGATACAGCGGTCATCGCCGTTGCGGGAAGGCGATCCAGCCGCACGCGGATGTCGCAACCGCAGCCCCTGCCGTCGCGGCTGTCGGGCCCCAGTCGAACCCATTGCTCGCCACCGCCCGGTGAATCCACCCGGCTTACCGCGCACGCTTCCAAGGGCGTGAACCGCAGCCCCGCGTGCTCGCGGATCAGCGCCGCGCGCGCGCGCGGCCAGCCCACTCAGGAACCCGGCGGTGCAAAGCTGCATCTGCGATCCACAGCTCGCCCGCCCGCACCGCCGCAACAACGGCCCCAACAACGCCTGCTCCTGCGTGTACGCGTCTCGCAGGATAGAGCGCGGTGATCAAGTCCAGTGCCGGATCAAACACCGCCAGCGCTTTCCCGGGCGGCCCAGCTGTGCTGGCGCGGGCTCCTGCAGCGATGCTCGCGCCCTCCAGACAGGTGCCATCCAGTACCTTGACCCGAACTCCTGCCAGCAAGGGTGATCGGGCCGCGCCAGTTCTCAATCAACGCCTCCGCCTGTTCGGCCGCATGGCCCACCAGCGCCGCCGAGGTGCTCGGCTCCAGGCCGTTGAGCTTGTTGAACCGAGGTGACCGACACTCGATCTCGGCTACGCCGCGCGGCAGGCCGCATGAACCGAGGGTTGCTGGCGCAGCACCACTTGGGTCATCAACTCAAAACGCTGGAGAACAACAGACGTCGCGTGTACTGGCCTCGGCCACCCGCTCGAACCATTCATTCACTTGTTCGGCATTCAAACAGCGCCCAGGATCGCACGGACATCACCGGCAAGGCGTACGCTCGGCAAACACCGCAGCACGGTTCAGTTCAATCATCATCCAACTCCGCTCCAGCAGAAAAACCTCACTTTACCAGAGCACCCCTTCACCTTGAAAGCCCTGCTCCTTACCACCTATCAGTTTTCTCATACGGGCAAAACCTGATAGAAGGAAGGTAACGGTTGTTGCATTTGTAGCTTCCGGTGGAGCGCACGCAGACCCCTGGGGTGAACCGGAAACGGCGCGGGCGAGTTTTCAGTGTTCAATGGTGAGGATCGGTCTGTTCTGCGTCTTTTTCCAGGGGCGTGATCGCAGGCCTCTGACCGACGCGCACGCACCAGTACATGGCCAGGCCATGATCAGCAGCAACCGATCGAGCCGGTCAGCGGCCTGTAACTGCGTTCTTCTAATTGAAAACCGCGGCTTGAAGTCAGAGAACATCGGCCAATGCCCCAGCGACTCGCGTAATCCCGCACGGTCGCCCGATTTGGCGGGTCATTCATGGCGATGATCCAGGGTTCCGACCCCTCATGCCAAATCGCCAGATTCGTCGCGACCCTTGATTGAATAACGCACATTGGGCAGATAGCGCTCGGTTTGCTCCTGCGAGCACCGGTCGTGGTCTGTTCCAAACCTGGATCTACATTGAGATTGCCTTTCAATTGTAACCGATAATGCTAACCGGACTGGGCGTGAAGCCGCCGCGAATAAATCCACCGAGGATAAAAGCGATCCGCTGAAAGTAGCACCTCGGCCTCGCCGGAGCCACGCGCGAACTTGTTTCCAATACCGCTTTCTGGGCCGCAAAACCCAGATTGGCCAGGCCAGCTTCCACCCGCCAAGAGAGTAAGGCCCGATCGCCGATCCCAGGCTCACCATCAAAATCGCAAACGATCCCAAATCGGTTTACCCAGACCAGAATGATCGTCTCTCGCGGCCTGCCGCGTTAAGCTTAGCGCCCCGGTTCCAGCACTTCGCTACCGACAGCAATGGATTTTTTAATAACCGGCGCAGCCACTGCTCGCGCATATCTTGCCGTTCGGTCTCCAACGGTAAAAGATTAGCAAGTTCCACAGTATTTGGGGTCTGAGCTTCCAGAATCGCCCCGACCGCCAAGGCCAATTTCGTAATCACTGTCTTACGCAACCCTGGGTGAGCTGCTCTCAATCCTGCTTCGATTGCTGTCGCCAATTGTCGAACCGTTCCCATGATCCCCTCATGATGTTCATTAAACTCATAATCCTAGTCTAACTCAGAACTGATAGGTGGTAAGGCCTTTCACCTTTGATCTTTTGCCTTTAATCTTATGTTATGCGTCCTGAAACCTCTGAAACGCCTCATCCCCTGCGCTACGGCTACACCACCGGTGCTTGTGCAACCGCAGCGAGCTTAGCTGCGGCCCGCCGGTTGTTGGCGAATAGCGAATCCGGTCAGGTGGAAATTACCCTGCCACGCGGCCAGCAAGTACAGTTCCGGCTGGAATATTGCCGGCGGACTCCGCAAGGCGCCGAAGCGGCGGTGATTAAAGACGCGGGCGATGATCCTGACGTGACTCACGGCGCGTTGATCTTCGCTCAGGTGGCGTTGAGCTCAGCAGGGCGTTTTCTGCCGACCGCGTCGGACGGTGACCTTGCCGGGTTTGCTAGTTCCGGCCGGTGAACGGCGATCAATCCCACGCCGCGCCGGATGATGGCCGAACATTTGACCGCTTTGGCGTGAGCAGGGTTGGGTAATGGCTGGAGGTCACCATTGGGGCCAAAAACGGTCGGAGCTGGCCAAAAGACGCTCAATCCCCGTCTTGGCATTACCGCGGACTCTCATTCCAGCCCGGCATCGTCTTTCCTTCGGCTTATATTGCTCCATTCAAGCGATGACGTGGCCCGCGCCAATGGTCACCGCATGTAAACCAGTGAACAACCCTGAAGCTATGATTGCTGACAGGCGTTGATGATGGCGATTTCGTTGGGGCGACTGAAACATTGGCGAGCGCCATTCCGTCAGCGTGAGTGCTGCAAGATCAGCAAGCCAGCTGCGGGCATCTCGATCTGCATGCCACAACCAGTACGATCTGGTATTGCTGGCGGTGGAAGCCGCGGCGCTAGGGCAGATACCGGTTTACAGCAAGCAATACAAACTGCTAACACCAGCCAGCAGGCGCTGGCTTTGGCGCATGCTGCTGGATTATCGCTAGGCGAGGTATTTGCAGGATGGCCCGCAATCAAGCCTGCGCCATCCTGCCCTGAGGTCGCGGTAGAGGTGTGGGCCACTGACCGGAAAAGGCAAACCAGTGGGTCATGCCGGTTGCCAATGAGGGTTAATCACGCGTCTGCTAAGCCGGTTCCAGACAGGTTTTGGAACGATGCGGTCTGGATTGTTGGGAAGCATGCCTCCTGATTCTGGGTGGCATCGGTGAAGCAGTCAAGCTGGCGCGAATGCTGGCACCGGTTCATACCGTGACCTAAGCATGGCGGGCAAGCGGCCGCATCCCGGATTTACCTTGTCTGGTGCGCGTGGGCGGGTTCGGTGGACGGCCTGGCAGCGTTTCTACAGGAACACCATATTGAGTTACTAATCGACGCCACGCATCCCTTTGCCGCGCAAATCAGCCACAACGCAGTTCAGGCGGCGCGGCGAGCCGGTGGTTCCGTTTGGGCCTACCGGAGACCAGCATGGCAACCGGAAGCAGGGATGATTGGCGTTTCGCTGCCGATTGGGCCGGGTTCGATCCGCCCTGCGGGAATTCAGCGGCCGCCCTTCACGCTTGGTTTGGAACCTTGCGCCATATCGCTGATATTCCACCGGATCAACACTGGCTGGTGCGCTGCCTGGCGGCGGAACCGCCGGTCTTGCCGCGTTTGACGTTGTTGTGCGCGACCGGACCGTTTGTGCTGGAAAAGGAATTAGCGTTGCTTAGAGATTACCAAATCGATGTGCTGGCAGCTAAAAACAGCGGTGGCGGCGCGGTTGAGGCCAAACTGGCGGCGGCGCGGGAAATGGGGATTCCGGTGGTCATGCTCGACCGTCCAATGTTGCCAGTGGCGGATTGGGAGGCGACAGGAGTAAAGTCGATTGCTGAGGCGTTGCTTGGCGCACCTTAGCCTGGGCCGAGGTTATCCGGCGGAACGGGCGGCAAGTGCGGGACGGATTGGAGCGCGCTGAAATGCGGAGACAGACATGTGTGGCTAGGAGGCTGCCAAGCTGGAAATCTTTACTCGGCTGATTGCCGGGTGGGGCTCATACCTATGCTGAATCACGAGGAGAAAGTGCGATGAGTAAAGGTGCTGATATCAAAAAAGAAACCAAGAAAAAACCGGCGAAGACCTTGAAAGAGAAGAAGGCGGAAAAGAAAATCAAAAAGGAAACCAAAGGTTCCCTCATCTAAAGAGGATTGACCCGATGAAACAGGGACAGCGGGGCGGATGATAGCGGTTTTGGCCGCAAACCAGCCGGCCTCGGTGCGGTAGCAATGCCACTCCAACCGCTGTCCGCCAACGGCTTATCGATCACAATCGGCAAAAAAGCTTTATTCCGGGATGCTGGCATCAGGCATTATCTCCCGCCGGTACCATTCCGCGTGTTCGGCGCTGTATAAATACGATGCGGGAAACCCTTCTGGCTGAATCACCCGCCCGACCAGAATCAACGCGGTGCGGGTGAATCCCTTGGCTTTCACCTTGCCTGCAATGTCGGCCAGCGTGCCGGCGACGCCATCCTGATCCGGCCAAGACACCCGGTGCAGCACCGCGGCCGGACAATCCGCGCCATAGTGCGGCGTTAGCTCTTCGGCGATCTCTGGTAGCTTGTCCACACTCAGATAAATCGCCATTGTGGCCCGGTGCCGCGCCAGTTCCGGTAGGCTTTCTCCTTCCGGCATCGGTGTCTTGCCCGCATGACGGGTCAAGATGATGGTCTGGCTGATACCTGGCAAGGTTAATTCCCGGCGCAGCATCGCCGCTCCAGCAAAAGCCGCCGTGACCCCCGGCACCACCTGGTAAGGAATGCCCCGCTTCTCCAGTTCGCGCATCTGCTCGCCAATTGCTCCATACAGCGCTGGATCGCCGGTATGTACCCGCGCCACATCCAATCCTTGCCGGTGCGCTGCATGGATACGGGTAATAATGTCCTCCAAACTTAAGTCAGCGGTGTTGACAATCTCAGCGTTGGGATTAGCGGTCAGTATCACCTCTTTCGGCACCAGCGAACCGGCGTACAGCACCAACGGGCATTCACGGATGAGCCGTTGACCCTTGACGGTGATCAATTCCGGGTCGCCAGGGCCTGCGCCGATGAAATAAACAGTCATTCAAATTTCCCCTGATCCAGGTTTTGCAATAGTTCTAAGGTGATTTCATCGAAGCGGATAATGTGCTTGCCTTGATGGTCCTTGAGAAACTCCTTGGCCTCGGCCTGGGTTGCTAAGGGCACCAATTCATGGCCCATCGGCCCGAGCATATCAGAACCGGTCACATACCAGGCCGTGCGGGCATCGATGCGAGTCACGCCATAATACTCGGTCACGCCAATCGCCATCATGTCAGCCAATTGATGGCCAGGTGCATATTTCGGCAGATTTAGCAGGTATTTGAACAAATCTTTAGCGCCGTCGAAGTGGTGGGCGTGACCATCTTTATATTGCACGGTTGCGACCCAGTCTGGATAGAGGGCAACAAACATTCCACATACCGGGCAAGTGTCTTTAGGGCCTGGGGCGGGCAATTGCAGATTTTCACCCCAAGCTGAGGATAGCAGACTGAATATCAGCAGAAAGGCCACTTGCCAGCGAGTGTCCTCCCATCCCCGCCTTCTCCCGCCAGGGGGGAGAGAGTTTGATAGCCGCTGCATGTTACTGCGCATGTCGGGCACGATCCGCCGCGCGGGCTTTCTTTTCCATCCGTTTCTTACGGATCATGGCGGTATCGCTGGCCATGCTTTGATAAGCTGCTTGCAGTGCTGCATCGAAATCGCCCAGTTCGCCGCCCTGTTCCGCCTTCGCTGTTTCGGCAGATGTACTGACGGCAAATGCTACCTTGCTTTGTTTGGTCATGACTCCTGGCAATTTTGAACCGATCAGATACGTTGCGGTATCAACCTCGACCAGCGGCTTTGGCTCAATGGCTGCTCCAAAATCAGCGGCGTAGATCGCCTTTGGTCCCCGGTCAAGATTTAGCGCCAGACTGAGCGCAGCGCAATGCAAAGAGCAGGTAGCATCGGCTAAATCATCTTGATAATGCACCAGATGACGGCTGTAGTGGTATTGCTTGCGATCCATACCGCAGTAGGGACATTTCGGATATTTGATGAATTCATTATCCAGCGGCCACGGGTCGGGCGCGGTCTTTGGCGTGAATTGCAAGGGCGTCCCGTCTTGCTCACAGGATGCAGCACGGGTTGGGGAACTCAGTCCCGTGATGCCGGCAGTAACGCCAGCGGCAGCGAGAAAACGAAGAGCCTGCCGGCGTTCAGTTTGCATAGGGTCGCTCATGGTTCGATGGCCTTGAATTATGGAAGGAAAGAGCCGTAATTGTAAGGCAAAGCTAAATGGCGGGAATTGAGAATACTCATAACAAGCCGGCAACCGCTTGCTCAAATACCTCCGGTGTGGATTCACCGATGATCCGGCTGCGGACGATGCCTTGCCGGTCAATGATGAATGTGACTGGTAATCCCATGACTTGATAACGGCGCATAACCTCCCCCTGGCGATCCAGCGCGATTTCATAGGAAAATCCGAGTTCTTCAGCAAACCGCTGAACGGTTTCCGGTGATTGCATGACATTGACGGCGAGAATGACCAGACCTTCCTCATGACGCCGGTGATAGACCGGCTCCAGTGCCTGCATCTCGGCGTGACAGTATGGACACCAGTCCGCCCAGAAGCGCAGGGCAACCACTTGTCCCCGGTACTGCTCAGGAAAATGAACCGGAGTGCCATTGAGCCGCTCCAGGGTAAAAGCCGGTGCGGGAGCACCCGTCTTTATGGCGGGCAAGTCTGGTTCACAAGCGGCCAGGCTGATGAGCAGCACAAGGCAGAGGAAAAGCCGGAATAAATTCATCTGCAGAAGCAAGCATCAATAAAGAATCAGAAAAGAATCAGATTGGAGCGCCCTATG
>JACKNF010000022.1 GCA_024234995.1 Gammaproteobacteria bacterium | reverse complement strand
ATATTAGCTAATATAGCAAACAAATCACTACTGCGGTAAGGAGTGCCTCCCTCTATGCTCATCAGTGGATTCGATCTTGCGCAATTGGCGGAAAATGCGTCTCAACGGGGCCGGCAACTGTTGAGTGATTTGCAAACCTATTTGGAGCGTGATTACGATCAGCGGTGTTTGCCGGATTTCGGTATTGAGAAAGCCGCTGAAATCATCGGCTGCACCAGCCAGCATATACGTGATAAAGAAGGCGGCGGTGTGCTGCCTCCATCGCGGACAACGCGGGTCGGCGCATTGGATCGGCGGGTCTATAACTACAACGAAATTAACCAAGCACGACGGCTTTTAAAGCGGGACACGAGCCATCCCGCATCATGTGTACGGATCATTTTCAGCAATCTCAAGGGCGGTGTCGGCAAGACCAGCCATGCCTTGCATTTGAGTCACTATGCGGCGCGCGAAGGGTTTCGCGTGCTTATGGTCGATCTGGACCCTCAAGCTACGCTCACTACCGCGTTTGGACTTGTCCCTGGACTGAGCATACGTGCGGATGAGGACATTGGTCCTAGCCTGACAGCCAGCCCGGAACTGATCTTGCGCAGTATTCAGCCAACCCGCTGGAATGAGATTGACCTGGTTCCCGCGCAGCTCTCGCTGCAATACACCGACTGGCAAATGCTGCAAGCCCGCGAGAACGATCGGCAACGCCTTGGACCGTTACCCCAGCGCTTGCACCAAGCATTGGAACAGGTGGCGGATCGCTACGATTTGATTGTGATGGATACGCCGCCGGCGCTAGGAATGCTTAGCCTCAATGCCATTGCCGCAGCCGATATGATCTTAATGCCGATTACCCCGAACTTTTATGACATTGCCAGCAGTGTCCAATACTTCGCTATCGTGTCCCAATTGGCCAGCACGTATGCGCAGGTGCTGCGGGTACGCCAGCTCTCTTTGTTGATGACGCGCACCGACAGTGCGCCGGAGACGCGGACTAACATGACGCTGCTCAATAAAGCGTACGGTGAATTTCTTCTCACCAACCGGATGCCGCAAACCCGCGAACTGCAACGCGCAACGGGTGATCAGATGAGCCTCTACGAAATCGAGGTGCCCCGTGGAGCACGCGAGACCTATCTCAAAGCCATCGACGCTATGAATGCAGTGAACGCCGAGATCATGCAGCACGTCTGGCAGGTATGGCGCGCGGCGGAAATAGACCAACCGGTGGAGATACGGCATGGCTGCTAAACGCAAAAGCATGGCTGAATTTCTTAATGCCGCCGAACCGGGGAACCTCACCGTGACCGACGGCTTGAAACGGGAGTTGCCGGTTGAAAAACTGGTCCCCCGGAAAAACCAGCCGCGCCGGACCATCGATCCAGCGGAACTGGAATCCATGGTAGCGACCGTTCGAGCGCTGGGCATTATTCAGCCGATCGTGGTCCGCCCGCTGGATGCGCCATCCAGCGATTATTATGAAATTGTCGCCGGTGAGCGGCGCTGGCGCGCGGCGCAACAGGGCGGAATGAGTACCGTGCCGGTCATCATCCGGAGTTTAGATGAGCGGCGTACTGCCTTATATTCACTCGCAGAAAACGTTGCACGCAGCGATCTTAATCCAATAGAGCTGGCGAGAGGCTATCAACGTGTTGTGAAAGAACAAGGCCTTTCTCAAACCGGGCTGGCGGAGGCAATCGGTCAAAACATCAAGACCGTGAACCGCATCATGCAGCTCTTGAAGCTTCCGGAAACTATTCAAGAGCTCATTGAACAAAGCGCCCTAACAGCCAAACATGGGGAACTGCTGCTCGGATTGCCGGGAGCACAGCAACTGGAATGGGCCGATCGGGCAGCCGGACAGCAATGGAGCGTTCGAGAGCTTGAACGGCAGATTGCAAAATCTGCCGAAGCCGCTGAAAGAAAATTGCCTGATAACACAACCGATGGCGATACGGTTCAAGAGCAGGCGCTGTGGAGCGAGCGATTGGGCGCTGATGTCAAGCTCCGCTATTGGAAGACCGGCAAGGTGCGGATTGTGATCACAGTAACTTCCTTAGACGAATATCAAGGTGTTAGAGAGCGCTTGGGCGTCAATTAACCGTTGATATACAGCGCCGGGCGTAGATGCCATTCTATCCGGCCGTGCACTTCGATCGGGTGGTTGAATGGTATGCGCTTACCGGGGCTGCGGGTCCGTTGTGGACGAACCGTTTGGCGGCGTTGGTATGACGTGAGCTCTGGACGGGACTATCCGCCAATGGAGGCTCAAATTCAGCTATGGTCCGGTGATGACCGGCAGTGGCGATCAACACTGGATGAAGCGAGGTTTTGGCCTGTATGGACCGGATTTTAAAAGCAATCGCGTTAGCTAGCACAGGACATCAGACGCAGAAACGAAAAGTGGATGGAACACCGTATATTGCCCATCCTCTGGCGGTGGGGATGATCCTGCAAACGATCACAACGGATGAAAACATCATCATCGCCGGGATCTTACACGACGTTTTGGAAGACACGCAGATCTCGCCGGAGGTGATACGCGCGCACTTTTCGCCAGAGGTGCTGGGTTACGTCCAAGCGGTGACCGAAGACAAGTCCATTACAGATTGGCGTGAGCGGAAAGCGCGTTCTATCCATCATCTCCAAACAGTATCTTATCCGGGCAAACTGATTGCAGCCGCGGATAAATATCATAATTTGTACACACTATGCGACGATCAGGCACGGGAAGGCGAGGCAATCTGGGAAAAATTCAAACGCGGCAAAGCGGAACAATCTTGGTATTATCAAACTCTTTATAGCCTTTTTAAGGCTGATCACGCGCTGCAATCGCTGCACATCATCAGCGAGATGGACACCTATCTCCAGATGCTCTTCCCTAAAGAAGGCGCCATTCCGTCTCCAGCGAAGTCCGGATAACTGTCATCGGCCTTCGCGTAACATGATCGCGAACCGGGGGAGCTGGCCAGCAGGAGAGGCTGGCTGGCATGCGTATCTGGAGGCAGTGCAACAGGTTGCCGGTCCCTCGCGGTTCCAATCCTTGAACACGTTTATGGCCAAAATGAGCTACTGTTCAGAATAAGATGCGGATGACAAACTGTTTGCGGCATTGCCCGCTTTCCTGGTATCGCTGCTAGCAAAGGAGAACCTCAATGGCGATTAAGGCAGGACCGGTTTTAGGATTTCGCGGGCAGTGGCAAGACGAGTGGCGGGTATCCGTGCTGCTGGTCACCGGCCTGCAAACGGATGCGCCCACGCTGGTTTTTTTGCCAGCCGGCGGGTCGGCGGTCTCCGTGACCGCTACCTTGCTCAAGACCCTGCCCGAAGCCAATCCTAATTCACGGGCTTGGCGCTGGGATTTTCCAGTGCAGCAAGCAGACGTGGAGCAATTGGTGCGCTACGAAGTGCTAGGAATCCAGGCGGAATTTTGGGTGCCTGCTAAGGGTTCGCTGCCTAACTCCGCTTATGCGTCCTGTAATGGATTTTCCAGCGCAAAGGTGAAAAATAGCTGCAAAGTTCCCCAGCGGCTGTGGGCGGATCTTGCCGCAAAACACGCTGAGCGCCATTATCATCTGCTGATGATGGGCGGCGATCAGGTCTACGCAGATTCAATTTGGGATGTCATCCCTGAGTTGCGTGAGTGGGCCGGTTTACCAGTCGCGCAGGCGATCAAACGTTCTTTCACGGCCGCCATGATGAGGAAGGTGGACCAGTTCTACAATGCGCTGTACATCGAGAACTGGAGCCAGAAAGAACCGGCGGCGGTGTTGGCGCGCATCCCGGCGCTCATGATGTGGGACGACCACGACATCTTCGATGGTTGGGGCTCGTATTCACCAGAACTCCAGCAGTGCGAAGTTCATCAGGGCATTTTCAAAACGGCCCGCGACTACTTTGCCCTCTATCAATTACAGTTAAAGGCGGGCGAGGCGCATCCCCTGGGGATACCATCCAGCACGTCGTTTGCTTATGGCTGTACCATCGAGCCGGCGGGCGATCACGCGATGGCGATTCTGGCGCTCGATATGCGCCACGACCGTAACAGCTCCCAGGTTATCGCGGCGGCGGACTGGAACGCGGTCTACAGCTGGCTTGAGGCGCTGCCGGCTGGCCGGCCTCGCCATCTCCTGATTCTATCCAGCATACCCGTGGTACACCCGGATTTTTCGATCATCGAGCAGATGCTTTCCATTTTCCCTGGCCAGCAAGCATTAGAAGACGATCTCCGGGATCACTGGAACAGTCCAGCACACAAGCAGGAACGCTTGCGTTTCATCCATCGGCTGCTTGCCTTAAGCCAAGCCCGGCAATGCCGGGTCACGCTGCTTTCCGGCGATGTGCATGTAGGGGCAGTCGGCATCATCACCAGCAATCGCAATAATGCGGTGGACCGTTCTACCCAAGTCATCTCGCAACTGACCTCGTCTGGCATCGTTCACCCCGCGCCGCCGGGGGTCATGCTGTTTTTCCTGGAAAGTGTCATGGATAAGCAGTATGTGGACGACCGTGACATCACCTCTGGAATGACGCCGTTTCCGGGTACCCGCACTCACTTTATCGGTACCCGCAACTGGTTGGCCTTGGAGCCGGACGAGAGGGGCCGCGTTTGGGCAAACTGGCATGTGGAAGATATTACACAGCCGTATACCAAAGTGATCCATCCCATCAAATCAGTACCGTAAAAACGGCCCGGCTTGCCTACATATTCGGATAATTCGGTCCGCCGCCGCCTTCGGGAACGATCCAGTCGATATTCTGGGCTGGATCTTTGATATCGCAGGTTTTGCAATGCACGCAGTTCTGAGCGTTGATTTGCAGCCGTGACGGACCCCCTTCCTCGACAAACTCATACACCCCCGCCGGACAGTAGCGTTGTTCCGGGCCGGCGTACTCAGCCAGATTAACCGTGACCGGCACATCAGGGTCTCGCAGTGTGAGATGGCAGGGCTGGTTCTCTTCGTGATTGGTGTTGGAAATGAACACGGAAGACAATTTGTCAAAACTGATCTTGCCATCGGGCTTGGGATATTCGATCGGGGTGTAGGCGCGCGCCGGTTTGAGCGCCTTGTGGTCCTCGTGATGGTGCAAGGTCCAAGGCGCGCGGCCGCGCAAAAGATACGTGTCGAGGGCGGAGTAAAGAATGCCCCCGAATAATCCCCAGCGGAAGCTGGGGCGGATGTTGCGCACCTGAGAAAGCTCGTCCCACAGCCAGGATTGCTTGAGCTGGCCGGGGTACGCGTTGACTTCAAGCACGGGTTCTGCCGCGCCGAGCGCATCGAACACGCTTTCTGCCGCCACCATGCCCGATTTCATCGCCGTGTGAATGCCTTTGATCTTGGACACGTTCAAAAAGCCAGCGGTATCGCCGATCAACAGCCCGCCGGGAAACGTGAGTTTGGGTATGGATTGCAGACCACCCTCGCTGAGCGTTCTGGCGCCGTAGGCAATTCGACGGCCTCCTTCGAACGCCGGGCGGATCGCAGGATGGGTTTTGAATCGCTGAAACTCTTCGAAGGGACTGAGATAGGGATTCTGGTAATCCAAGCCTATGACGAAACCTACCGCGACCTGGCGGTTTTCCAGATGATAGAGAAAAGAACCACCGTAAGTATGCCTATCCAGCGGCCAGCCGATGGTATGGACCACCAGGCCTGGCTGGTGTTTTTCCGGCTCGATTTCCCATAACTCTTTGATGCCGATCCCATAGGCTTGCGGATCGGCACCCTCTCTAAGCCCAAAGCGCTGGAACAGCGTTTTGGTCAGAGAGCCGCGGCAGCCCTCGGCGAATAAGGTGTAGCGGGCGTGTAGCTCCATCCCAGGCTGGTAATTAGTCGTGGGCTGGCCGTCGCGCCCCACGCCCATATCGCCGGTGGCCACTCCGGTCACCGTTCCCGCCTCGTCGTAGAGCACTTCAGCGGCTGCAAAGCCGGGGTAGATCTCTACGCCCAAAGCCTCTGCCTGCTGGGCCAGCCAGCGGCAGAAATTGCCGAGGCTCACCACATAGTTGCCATCGTTGTGCATCTGCGGCGGGGTGGGTAAGCGGTAGGAAGATTGGCTCGTCAGGAACAGGAATTGGTCATGCTGTACCGGCGTGTGCAGCGGCGCTCCTTGCGCTTTCCAACCGGGGATCAGCTCGTTGAGTGCCCGCGGTTCCATGACGGCGCCGGAGAGGATATGCGCGCCCACCTCGGAACCCTTCTCCAGCACGCATACGCTGAGTTCACGCTGGTGTTCCTGGGCCAGTTGCATTAGCCGGATCGACGCCGCCAGACCCGAGGGACCCGCGCCGACGATGACGACATCATAGGTCATGCTATCACGTTGCATCAGTTTCTCTCACCGCTTACAAATGGCTGAAATGGGGCGGTAACGCCCCATAGCAAGTGCTCAGAACTGTTCTGCCGGCAGTGCCAGGGCACTGGAGCCGCCGCTGCGCACGATCGTGAGCAAAGCCTCTGCCTGAGGCAGGATCTGCTCTGCATAGAAACGCACGGTAGCCAGCTTAGCGCCGTAGAATGCGGGATCTTCGCCAGCGTCGAGTTTCGCCTTGGCCGCCAGCGCGGCCCGCGCCATCTGCCAGCCGCCGCAGACATAGCCTGTCAGCATCAGGTAATTCCCCGAAGCAGCCGCGGCGGCATTGGGGTCCTGATTGAGGGTCTGCAATGCCCATTGGGTCGCCTGCTCCAGCGCTTGGACACCCGCTGTCAAAGAGTCACCGATCACCATCAATTCAGCGCTACCGGCGCGAGTGAGTCCGGCCTGGACATCGCGCATCTCCTGAATTAATTCCGCCATCGCCGCGCCCTGATCCATGGCGAGTTTCCGGCCGACCAGATCGGCAGCCTGGATGCCCGTAGTCCCCTCGTAGATCGGAGCAACGCGCGCGTCACGCAAGTATTGGCAAGCGCCGGTCTCCTCGATGTAGCCCATGCCGCCGTGGACTTGGACCCCGATGGAAGTGATTTCCACACCCAACTCGGTACACCAGCCCTTGAGCACCGGAATCAATAAATCTACCCGCGCTTGGCGGCGCTGGCGTTCGGTGGCGTCCGGGTGTTTGTGGGCGAGATCCATATCGGCGGCCATCACATAGGCAAAAGCGCGCATGGCTTCGACTTGGGATTTCATGGTCATCAGCATGCGCCGCACGTCCGGGTGCTGAATGATGGCGACGCGATCACCGGCTTTCTGATCCAAGGGGCGGCCCTGAATCCGGTCCTTGGCATAGTCGCGCGCCTGCTGGTAAGCGCGATCGGCGATCCCCAGACCTTGGATGCCGACCTTCTGGCGGGCCTCGTTCATCATGGTGAACATATGCGCCAGTCCTTTGTTCTCCCGGCCAACCAGGTAACCGATGGCGCCATCCTGATCACCGAAGCTCATCACGCAGGTGGGGCTGGCGTGGATGCCCAGCTTGTGTTCGAGAGACACACAGTGGACGTCGTTTCGTTCGCCGAGCGAGCCATCGGCGTTGACCAGAAACTTGGGGACCAGAAACAGCGAGATGCCCTTGACGCCCTCGGGGGCATCCGGGGTGCGCGCCAGCACCAGATGGATCACGTTATCGGCCAGGTCGTGGTCGCCCCAGGTAATAAATATTTTCTGGCCATAAATCCGGTAGTGACCGGTCTCGGGTATCGCCTTGGCGCGTACCGCCGAGAGATCGGAGCCGGCTTGCGGCTCGGTCAGATTCATGGTGCCGGTCCACGTGCCAGTGACCATATTCGGCAGATACTGTGCCTTCAGCGCATCCGAGCCGTGCTGTTTGAGCGCTTCGGTTGCGCCGGCGTTCAGCAGGGGACACAGAGCAAAGGACATATTCGCCGCGTTCCATATTTCCACGGTTGCTGCCAGCACCAGCTCCGGCAGACCCTGGCCGCCATAGTCGGGAGCGCCACTGATGCCGTTCCAGCCGCCTTCCACAAACTGTTGATAGGCTTCTTTGAAACCATCGGCGGCAAACACGCTGCCCGCCTCCAGGCGCACCCCTTGGGTGTCACCGGTTTTGTTGAGCGGAGCCAGTACCTCACTGGCGAGCTTGGCCGCTTCGTCCAGAATCGCCTCGACCAAATCCGGCGTCGCATCCTCATAGCCTGGCAGGCAGGTCAGCCGGTCCAGACCGGCCAGTTCCTCGATCACAAACCGCATATCGCGAGTCGGTGCAAGATAAGTCGTCATAAATGGTTTCCTCAGGCGGGCGGGAGTTTGTCCAGCTCGGCGAACAGCTCGGGTAGTACCTTGAAGAGGTCGCCGACGATGCCGTAATCGGCGATCTGAAAGATTGGCGCCTCTTCGTCCTTGTTGATGGCGACGATGATTTTGCTGTCTTTCATTCCGGCCAAGTGCTGGATAGCGCCGGAAATACCCGCGGCGATATAGAGTTCGGGCGCGATGATCTTGCCGGTCTGGCCGATCTGGTAATCGTTGGGCGCAAAACCGGCGTCCACTGCCGCGCGCGAGGCGCCCACCGCTGCGCCGAGCTGGTCGGCGATGTCTTCCAGAAGCTTGAAGCCCTCGCCTGAGCCCATGCCGCGGCCGCCGGAAACGACGATCCGGGCGGCGGTCAACTCGGGGCGCTCGGACTGGGTCAGCTCCTGGCGGGCAAAGCGGGCCACACCCAAAGGGGCCGCTGCCGGCACCGTTTCGACCGGTGCAGTACCGCCCTCGCTGGCGGCGGCAGCGAACGCGGTGCTGCGCACCGTAATCACTTTAATCGGGGCGCTGCACTGGACCGTGGCCAGCAGGCTGCCAGCATAGATCGGACGGACGAAGGTGTCGGTGCTCTCCACGCCAACGATGTCGGATAGCTGAGTGACATCGAGCAGCGCGGCCACCCGTGGCATCAGGTTCTTGCCGAAGGTGGTGGCCGGCGCCAATACATGGCTGTAATCCTTGGCGAGTCCGGCGATCAGCACCGCAAGGTCTTCGGCAAGGTGATGAGCGTAGTGGCCGGCGTCTGCCTGTAGCACCTTGGCGATTCCGGGAATCCTGGCGCTGGCTGCGGCTGCGCCGGCGCAGTTGTTTCCGGCTACCAGTATGTGGATTTCGCCGCCGATGCTCTGCGCGGCGCTGACCGTATTCAGGGTGGCTGTTTTCAGCGTAGCGTGGTCGTGTTCTGCAATGACCAATATGTTTTTCATCTCAGATCACCTTGACGTCGTTCCGGAGTTTAGCGACGAGCTCCGCCGCATCGGCCACCTTGATGCCGGCCTCACGCTTGGGCGGCTCGGCCACCTTGAGCGTGGTCAGTTGTGCCGCCAGCACGGTATCCAGGTCGCCTGGACTCAACGTCGTCAACAGTTTCTTCTTAGCCTTTATGATGTTGGGTAGCTTGACGTAGCGGGGCTCGTTGAGCCGCAAGTCGGCAGTCACCACTGCCGGTAACTTGAGTATTAGGGTCTCCAGTCCGCCGTCGATCTCGCGGGTGACTTCGGTTTCCTGCTCGCCAAGGGTGAGCTTGGAAGCGAAAGCGCCTTGCCCCCAGCCGAGCAGCGCGGCCAGCATCTGCCCGGTCTGATTGCAGTCGCCGTCAATGGCTTGTTTGCCGAGAATCACCAGGTCCGGCTGCTCGCGCTCGACCAAGGCTTTCAGCAGCTTGGCAACCGCTAACGGCTCGGGTGCGGCGCCGGTCTCGACTAGAATGGCCCGGTCAGCACCCATAGCAAGCGCCGTGCGCAGCACCTCCTGACACTGGCTTACGCCGATAGAGGCCGCGATGATCTCTGTTGCATTGCCTGATTCTTTCAGCCGCACGGCTTCTTCCACGGCGATTTCATCGAAAGGGTTCATGCTCATCTTGACGTTGGCGATCTCCACGTCAGAGCCATCCGCCTTGGGGTAAACCTTAACGTTGTAGTCGGCTACTCGTTTCACGGTGACGAGAATTTTCATATTAATCCTCTTGTATTCATTTCATTATTTCCCTTGGCAGGCCGTTATCCGGTCGTGTATTGCTCGCGCATCATCTTTTTGTCGAGCTTGCCAATGCTGGTTTTAGGCAGGACGTCCACGAAGATCACGTGCTCCGGGACCCCGTATTTAGAGATAATGCCCTTGGCGGCGAAATCCTGGAGCAGGGTCTTGATATCGGCCTCGCTGGCCTCTTGCCTGGCCTTAAGGACGACTAACGCCAGCGGCCGCTCGCTCCACTTGGGATCGGGTACACCGATCACCGCCGCTTCTTCTACGGCAGGGTGCTTGAGGATGAGGTTTTCCAGTTCCAGTGAGGAGACCCACTCACCACCGGTCTTGATCACATCCTTCAGCCGGTCGGTGATCTTGAGATAGCCCTCCTTGTCGATCACACCGATGTCGCCGGTGTGCAGATAGCCGCCGCGCCACAACGCTTCGGAGTTCCTGGGATCTTTGAGATAGCCTTGAGTCAACCAGGGCGCGCGGACCACCACCTCACCGGGTGTCTTGCCGTCGTGCGGCAAATCATTCATTTCCTCATCCACCACGCGCAGTTCGACCAGTGGCACGGGCAACCCGGTTTTGCAGCGGATATCCAGTTGCCGTTCTTCATCCCAGTCCAGCATGTGCGGTTTGAGTTGCGCCAAGGTCAGAATCGGGCACGTTTCCGACATGCCGTAAGCAGTGAATACATCCACGCCCCGGGCGCGGGCTTGCTGAGCCAAGGTTTGTGTCAATGCCGACCCGCCGATCACCACCTTCCAATGTGACAAGTCGACCTCGTCCACGACCGGACTGGCGAGCAGCATTTGCAAGATGGTCGGCACACAGTGGGAAAAGGTCACGTTTTCCCGTTGGATCAGGCGTAGCAGGTGATCCGGCATGTAGCGGCCCGGATAGATCTGTTTCAGGCCCATCACCGTAGCGATGTACGGAATGCCCCAAGCGTGGACGTGAAACATCGGCGTGATCGGCAAATACACATCGTCACGGCTAATATGGCCTTGTCCGCTCCCTGCCACTGCCGCTAGCACGCCGAAGGTATGCAATACCAGTTGCCGGTGGCTGAAATACACGCCCTTAGGCAGGCCGGTAGTGCCGGTGGTGTAGAACGTGGTGGCGCGGGTGTCTTCCGGAAAATCTGGAAATAGGTAGTGGGGATCGCTGGCAGCCAGCAACGCTTCGTACTCGATGTCGATGTTGAGAGAAGTTTCTGGAGGCTGATCGGCATCGTTGAGCAATACGAATTTCTTAACGGGTTCGATCCGGTCACGGATGGCTTCCAGGATCGGCAGGAATTCCGTGTTGACCAGAATCACGTCGTCCTCGGCGTGATTGATGGTATAGAGAATCTGTTCCGGAGACAGCCGGATATTCACGGTATGCAGCACCGCGCCCATCATCGGGATAGCAAAGAAGCATTCCAGATAGCGATGACTGTCCCAGTCCATGACCGCGATCGTATCGCCAGGTTTGACGCCCAATCCGGTTAAACCGCTGGCTAGCCGGTGGATACGTTCGCCCATCTCCCGGTAGGTTTGGCGTTTGAAATCGCCATAAACAACTTCCTGATTGGGAAACTGGCGCAATGGATTCGCCAGCAGATTTTTGATCAGCAGCGGGTAAGCATAAGCCAATGGGGTTTTTTCTATGATGTTATTCGTCATTGTTGTCCTCTCTCGTTGCACGCTATTGGATGAGAATCAATTATCCTGCCTGGGCTATGGAAAATTTTCCTTGAGATTAAGGAGGGGGCACGAAGCGCCGGGGCAGTCTTATTTGGTGGTTCCGCAACTCATCCAGGATCATCATTCATTAGGGGGCCTGTCCCCTGCAGGTCATTGAATATGCTCGCTGCTCAGATTGTTTAGCCGGGGGCGGTTCTGAACAGGCTGCATGCCCGTTACCTCAGGCAGCCGAACGTCTGCCGGACGAAGCGGTTTACTTTTCTTTCCGGGGTCAGCAGATCAAACGGCGGCATTAGGTATGTCATCAGTATTGGTGAAATGGGTGGCGATCTGCATTCTCACCTCAGCGCCCTTCGGGTCGCCGCCGGTCACGGCACATTCCAGTTAAGAGGCGATGAGCATCGTCAGCAGCTCGGCAACCAAGGCGGGTTTGTCTTCGCCTTCGATGTCGATGGTATTACGGGTCTTGATCAGGACGCGGCCTGGCCCCTTGGTCTCCGCCGTTATCAGCTCTACGCGATTTCGCACCCGGGCGCCGGCTTTGACGGGAGCCATAAAACGCACCCGGTCAAGTCCGTAGTTGAGCACCTGATCGGTGTCTGGCGGGGCAATGCCAAGCTGGAGATGGGTAGTGCCGACCAGTGAGAGACATAAAAAACCATGAGCGATCGTCCCGCCGTAGGGGCTTTCTCTGGCCGCCCGCTCCCGGTCGACATGAATCCATTGGTGGTCGCCGGTGCATTCGGCGAACTGATCGATACGCGCCTGGCCGATTTCGATCCAGTCCGAAACCCCCAGCTCACGACCGACGAATTCGCTGATCGTCGCGATGCCGTAGTTTGCTAGAGCCATCTCCTTACCTCTTGATCTGAACGGGTTATCAATTACATCGATCTACACTGTAGACGCACGAAGGAGAAGCTCACCTATCGGTAGATAGGTACTAGGGTTGGGTAGGAGTTAGGGATCTGAGAACGGTAGCAACCGGGATTGAAACACCCCAGAAATGGCCCCTGTGCGGTTACGCATTGCCTGCTTGCTGTGTGGATTTCGTGCAAGCGCTGCTGGGTGGTGCTTACGGTAATGTCTGGCTCATCAGCGATGTCCTGATTGGACAGGCCAAGGGGGTCGCAAGTGCAGGCGCTCAAACAAGGTTAGGCGGGGAGATCGAGCGGATTACAGCAGCCCGCGTTCGCGGGCTTTGGTGACGGCCTCGGTGCGATTGCGCGCCGGTAACTTGCCGAAGATCTGGTGCAGATGCCATTTAGCGGTGCCGATGGAAATCCCCAGCTTGTCAGCGATTTCCTGATTGGTGAGGCCGAAGTCCAACAGACGCAGGATCTCAAGCTGGGTTTTGCTCACCGGCCCCGCCAGACTCTCCGGCGCAGGCGCGGCTTCTTGTTCATGGGGAAAGGCTTGCAATAACTCGATGACAAAAGCAGGCGCCACATGGCGTAGTTGCGGTAGCAACGCAGCCACAGCCGGGCCTTCGTCGAGGAAAATCCGCCGGTATCCGGGCGAGGTGGCTAGTGAGAGCGCCTGCGCCAGCCGGTCCAGCGCAGCAGCCCGGTTGCCGGCGGCCCGTTTGCACAGCGCCTGTAGCACGTAAACGGTGATCAGACTGCCGTTCCGCTCCTCTTTGATGGCTGCTGCCTCAAGACCATTTAATACCCGCTCTGCTGTTCGCGGTTGATTTTGCGCCAGCAGCAGGCGCGCATAGACCAGGCGTTCGAATTCAGAAGGGGATTCGGCTGAGATACCCGCCTTATCGAGAGTCCGCGCGGCTGCAGCGACATTTCCCTCGCGCAATTGGAGTTCAGCGGCGGCGGCGTCTATCAACCGCCAGCGCCGGGGATTTTCGGACTTTTCGGCGAGCTGCCGCGCCGCCGTCAACGTATCCCACGCTGCTTCGCGCTCGCCGCTGACATGTTGTAATTTGGCGAGCGATCGTTGGCCCATCAAGGTGTAATAGACCATCCCTAATTGCTGGCAAAGAGCAATGCCTGTAATCAGATTGCGCCGGGATGAATATAAGTCATTTATTTCGTAGAAAAAGACACCTAGCGGTACGTAGACCAGGCCAGCGACCGCCAGCGGTTTGCCGCGGACATCCACGTAGCGTTCGACGTTCTCGCAGCAGAGCAGCATTGCCTCCCGTAAACGGCCTTGGGCGTACATGAGCGGCGCCAGATTACCGAGCGCATCCAGGGTGATTAAGTGATTGCCCAGCTTCTGACCGAGCTGCATGGCTTGGCTTAGTGTTTCGACGGCTGTTTTCCGGTCGCCGGAGAGGCGTTGTGCATGGCCTAGCAAGCTAAGCGCGCAGGCGTGAAAGAAGGACCCGCTTTCGCGCAGTTCGTCCAGGGCCTGCCGGGCGAACGCCACGGCTTTTTCCGGGTTGCCACGATTAATGGCCAGGAACGCTTGGAAAGCCAACAGCGTCGCTTGGTGCGTGGGGGGAATGTCGGCGTGTTCGGCTGTGTGAGCGGGTGCGGAATACGTTTCAGCCTCCTCGATCCGGCCGCGCAGATATAACAACCAGGCTTTATAGCCGGCAAGGTCGCCGTGGATGCGGATCGCGCTATCAGGCAACGCCTCCAGCCAAGCCAGCACTGCCGGAAATTCGCCCCGGCATAACATCCCATCCACATGGGTGCGGATCAATGATACCGTCGTGGAGATGTCCCCTGCGGCCAGAGAATGTTTAACCGCTTCGGTGCCGGAGCCGTTGGCTTCATACCAGGCGCTGGCTTTCCGGTGCAGTGCCGCCTGCTCGCTGGCGCTCAGGTCGACCCGCAGAAAATCAGCGAGGAGCTGGTGATAACGGTACCATTGACGATGATCATCGAGTCTGATCAGAAACAAATTGGCCTGTTCGAGCTGGGTCAGAATCAATCGACTGTCCGTTCGATCAGTCAATGCATCGCAGAGAGAGGCGCAGAGCCGGTCTAATACCGCTGTTTGGCGCAAAAAGACCCGGATCTCCTTCGGTTGCTGGCGAAGCACTTCCGCCGCCAGGTAGTCGATTACATAGCGGTGCTCGCCGCTAAAGGTCTCTACCGCCTCCGCAAGATGATTGACTCCCTCGACCCGCAGATGACCTCGCAGAGAAAGCGCTGCCATCTGGAGCCCGGCGATCCAGCCCTCGGTTCGCGTCTCCAGCACCTTCACCGATTCGGCATCGAGTTCGAGCCCCATCGTCCGGTTCAGAAACAGCGCAGCCTCCTCGTCCGAGAAGCGCAAATCCTCCAGACCGATTTCCGTGATACGATCGAGCGCCCGCCAGCGGGGCAACGGGAGTTTCGGCTCTCCGCGGGTGGCGATGATCAGCCGCAGTTGTTCCGGTAAGTGATTGACAGCAAAGGTTACAGCCGCATCGATCTCCGGATCTTCAATCACATGATAATCGTCTAGAACCAGCACGATAGGTGCCGGCACGTCAACGATTTCGTTGAGCAACTGGACCATCAGCGCTTTGGGTGTCGGGGTTTGCAGGGAACCCAGCAAAGACAGCGGCGCCCGTCCGATTCCCGGCTCGGCGATTTGCAGAGCGGCGACCAGATAAGAGACGAAGCGTACGAGATCGTTATCGTCCTGATCAAGCGAGAACCAGGCGATCCGGCGGTGGTCATCGCCAGTGCTGATCCAGTCGCTGATCAAGGTTGTTTTACCAAAGCCGGCCGGACCGGAGATAAGTGTGAGCGGCCCGCTCGCGCCTTCCGCCAGGCGCAGCAGCAGCCGGTTCCGGGAAATTAATTGCGACCTTGGCGGCGGGATGCTGATCTTCGTCTTGAGAAGGGGCGAGTATTCAGGCGAAGACATTGAGTGATCGACCTTAGCTATTTTAAGGGTTTGAGCCGGAGGTAAAGCCGGCAGAAGCATCCTGGGAATATTCTCCACGGGCAACCTCAACCCTTGAGGAAAGTACTCTGATAATGAAGCTTCTGCTAGAAATTATTATAGCGATCTGGGTGCCGTTCGCGGCGCAGTTGCCTCATATCCATCGGGCCCTTGATCACAGGGCAGAGGAAATGTGCTTCAGTGTCTCGCTGAATTCGATTGATTTATATCTAATATATTATAAATTAATAATTTTTTGAGATCTGGGAAGGTAAAAAGCCCGGGCGTTTTTACGGCTTCACATAAGGTTACTGTACCCGTCGCATCAGTCAGATTGCAGAGGGATGTCATTGCCGATTTGGTGCCGTTTACCTTTGGAGGTTACTGCAACACCGCTTTAGCCGGTAGGATGCGATCAGCAATCCTGGGACAGCCAGTTTTGCTGCAAGGCGTGATAGCGCATCAAGTCTTGATACAGCAAGCCCATGTAATCAGGATACGGATCGCCATGAAGCGATCCGTGCCCGCTTGGAATTCCGGCAGCATAAAGAAGGATCAAATGATGGACGGGTATAGCCTGGGGATCGTGCTGGGCGCCAATGGGGTGCAGCCTGTCTATGTGAAGAACAATTTTTTCAAGCATTTCCCGGTGCGCAACGCGGTCTATCCCGAACAGGGCGAGCGCTTGCAGAACACCCACAATCAAGCCTTGGTGGCGGGGTATGCCACTGGCAAGAAGTTGAACACCGTACAAATTGTCAACCTGCTAGGAGACCTGCACGCACGCATGGGGGGCGATGATGTGGTCATCCAGAAGTACGGCAACGGCATTTCCGATGCAAAGAAGTGGAGCGAGGGTGCGAAGCAACGATACTACAGGGATGCCGCAAGCGCCTTTAAGATCGCGCACCTTCGATGACAGAAGGATGCGCGATTCCCGCCGGTTCCGTCGACTATGCGGATAACTGATTGCAGCTTTAAATCGATTGTTGATGGAAGTAACCCAACATGATTAAGTTGTGAGGAAGCAAAGGCTGATCTGACCCAGTGCGGGACAGGTCGCTGGATGGAACAAAAATAGTATATTCTTTAAAAACGTATGCCATGGAAGGGCAGAAAAATTCATTATGGCAGATGACACCGCAAGCGGAATTCATGACAGTTTCTGTCATGGCCGGCTGAATCGGGGAACTGGAGTGAACAATGCATCTTCTTGATCAGATGGCTGAAGCTCGTCTTCAGGAGGCGGTCGACCGGGGCGAACTATGCGGCCTGCCAGGCGAAGGGAAGCCTTTACACTTGGAAGATGACTCAGCGATTCCTGAAGAATTACGCGCGGCCTATCGCTTGCTCAAAAATGCTGGCTTTTTGCCTCCAGAATTGCAATGGCGCCGGGAATTGCGCGAAGCTGAACAGTTGTTGCAGCAACTCCCCGAGTGCGACCGGAGCCGCGCCCGCGCCCGCCTGGAACTGCTGCAACTGCGTTTGGCTGCTCACCGCCGCTCACCGATGAATCTTTTGCTGGAGGATCAGTACCGGCAACGCTTGCTGGAGCGGTTGGATGCATCCGCCCCTTGAACTTGCTGCGCGGGGCGATTTTCAGTCAGGATAACAGGGTTCTCCAACATCCCGGACCATCGGTCGAACATACAGAGTTCCCTCTATTTCTTTTAGCGAGGCCATCATGCGAATTCTGCATACCATGTTGCGCGTGGGCGATCTGGATCGTTCCCTTCGTTTTTACACGGATATCCTGGGCATGAAATTACTGCGCCGGCAGGATTATCCCGCGGGTGAATTTACTCTGGCATTTGTCGGCTATGGCGACGAGTCAGCGCAGGCGGTCATTGAACTGACCTATAACTGGGGCGTGGATCACTATGAGCCCGGCACAGGGTATGGGCATATCGCCTTGGAGGTCGATGATGTGTACCAAGCCGCTGCGGATGTGAAGGCGCGGGGCGGACATATTCTGCGCGAAGCCGGCCCGATGAATGCCGGGAAAACGATCATTGCCTTTATCGAAGACCCCGATGGTTATCCGATCGAGTTGATTGGAAAAAAACCGTGAGTGGAGATCCTGGACAGGATCAAAGATCTAAAACCGATAGACTTGAGATACGAGCGCTGCACGGTGGGCGGTCTTGCGCCCCCCGTGCCGATGCAAGACGGTAAATTTAACCAAGTTTGGGTTGTAACGACGGCATCTTGGTATTAGAACCCCCATTAGTACACTACCGTAGTCAGGATTGCTGTGTTGTTGCCGGTATTCGGATCGGGCGTGACGCTCGTCGTTCGTGCCGTGGTGCTGAAACTGCCTTTCACGGTGGGTTTGACCCGGAGCGTGCGCATTTTCACCTGACCGCTCGCTAAGGTATTCAATGAGCATTGCACCGTGCTTTGGGCATAAGTACAACCGGCGGGCGCACTGACCAAGGTAAAGCTGGCCGGCAGCGTAACGGTCAGCGAGACCGTAGCGGCGGGTGCCGGTCCTTGGTTTTTAGCGGCGGCTGTATAGTTGAACTTCTGATTTTTTCGAACCGGACTGGAGGGCTGAGCCAGGCCGGTTGCCAAGTCAGCCAGCGGGTTTGTTGGGGCCGCTCCAAAGGTTGCCGAGCAGACGCTCTCTCCCGCGAGTATCAGCGTGGCCGGCGAGGTCATGCCGCTACACGCGCCGCCCCACCCGGAAAACGTTGATCCCGCCGCTGGCGTGGCGGTCAATGTCACCGCCGCGCCAGCGTAAAAATGCGCCGCGCAGGTCGTGCCGCAGTCAATTCCAGCGGGGGTGCTAGCAACGTTACCGCTCCCATCGCCGAGCCGGCTAATGGTGAGCGTCACTAAAGCAGGGGTAGTCGTCTTAACTTGACCCGAATCGGCACTGACCATCAAACTCGATTCGTCCACCGCCTCGAACGCCGAACCTTTGACCGTGCGCAGTTCGCTTACTAATGTGTCATCATTCCAGCACGCCCCCGGCGCACCGCTGAGATACCAGTTGCTGCCATTATCCGCGAGGAACATCCCATAGGTTTTCAATGCGGTCAGAATAATCTGAGTTTGCGGAGAGTAGGTGGATATATCGAACCCCGCCTTGAGCCGGAACCGTTGCCCCATCGGCGGCACGTTCAGATCGGTGATTGACGAGGCGTAGTGACGGGCTACCAGATAAACTTTCTGAGTGCGCTGGGCGGTAAAACGCAAGGCATGGTGGATCGCTCCAGCCTCCAGCTCCTCGCAACGCGCCAAACCGGGCAGAACCGGCAGGCCCGCTGCATCGGATGAGGCCAGCCCGCTGGACGCAGCATGTTCGAGCGCAGATTGAAAATCGCCCCGGAACCCGCGTGCCAAGCGCCATTCTCCTGGCGGGTGTCCCACATTTCATAGAGCGTGCAGTCGTCCTGATCCACGATCAGCAAGTGATGATCGCTACCGTATTCGAGGACAGGGCTGGAAGGTATGGGATAGGGACCGGAATCACTCTCGCCGGCGTAGTCAAAGGTGGCAGGCACTTTCGGCGGGCTGCCGGATACGATGTTGTAGGGAATGCCTATCGGGCCGCCGTCCCACGTACCGGAACCAAAATCGGGATGCAAACCAGCCGTGTCGCCGATGGAGGCGACATAAGCGTTAGAGCGGGTATCGACGGGCAATTGTGCGATAGGGGTATTCCATACGTTATCCGCAGGAAACATCGGGCAGGCTGCCAGCGCTTGACCGGCAAAGAGCAGCAGCAACGACAGGCCAAACGCGTGCTTCATAGTGATTGCTCCTCAGTCTTCAATAGGTTTCACCCTCTAATCAGCGACGAAGCCGCTCGCTTCGCATCCAGGTGTTTGACACCTGGCAGCAGGGTCCGTGCGCCCGGACAGCCGATTGAGTCTTCACCTCCCTTCGTATTACAGGAAAACGGCAATCTTCGTTCGATAAGTTGAATACCTTGAATACTTATCCCTTATAAAAAGGATTCGCTAGACCGGTCACGGAATACGATGTCAGTGACTTCTTCGTAGCTTGTTCCAGAAATGCAGCCGGATTAAGACCTATTCGTTGACAGTCGTCTTTAGGATCGACACCATATAGATCATGCGTTCTGACATCCGCGGTTGGATTCAATACCTTTTTTTCATTTAAAATTTTCAAGAATGTCAGAAAATGCCGGGTGCTGGGTCGATAATGCCCGCTGCTATTATCTAAACGCTCGATTATTCCATTCTTCACATCTATTGTGCCTGCGCAGCGAACCTTACCGCCATTATCAAACGATGAGTGATGAAATGTGCCGACACAATGCGGATGGATAAGTAATTGGCCGTTCTGTAGCCACACGTACGCTTCGCCTGACATATTTTTTGAGTACCCCTTCGTATTCAGCAGAAGCTCCAGGTTGTTTTCTTTGAAGGGTTTCGCATACAGGAGACCCGCTTTGAGAGAAACTTCCTGGACTCCTGAGCCCGAACCATATTGCACGCGGCCAAATTCGAATGGGGATGGAGATGGCGTATTAGCATCGAGATATTTCGTTAATGTGCAAATAGGATGTCCTTCTAGCCATTCAAAGAAATGTGCTTTTGTTTGCGATGTATACCACTCGATAAAGGCAAAGCTTATAGCATTAGGGTGGGTCGCTTTGAGTATCAACTCCTGATTGCTTTCACTGATATCCAGCTCGATCGGGCGATGGAAGGGATCCCATTTTTCCGGTTTTACGCCAAGTACTAGACTCAGTAGTTCTGAATCATCCGACGGTTTATTCTTGCGCTTCAAATAATCAAGGAATGCTGAGTAACTACCTAAATACGCTTTTCCCGTTCTGAGATACTTATTCAGTTCTTCCAGATAACCGGCTTTCTTCCGCGCCCGTTGAGCAAGCGAATATACCCAGCGATTAATGCTAGTTTCCTTCGCTATGAGTGAGGGTGGCGTATCTACATGATTGTTATTATTTCTACCTCTAACAGCAAGCGAACGTGGATTTACACTGTTTCCCCCTTTGTGGCCTTTTTCTTTTTGATATTTCCCATGAAGTTTTTCTTGTAAATAGTGATAAGCCTCTGTTTCAAGCGCCTTAAGCGCTTCGATACGCTGTGGAAAGACACGCTGGTTTTGTTTTTCTAGCTGGTGATAAGACTTTAATTTTTGAAAGATTTTGCCTAAAGGGTCTTGGGCGCTGGTGCCGGTGGGAGCCGTCTGAGTAAGAGTAAGCATTTTCTTCCAAGCATCAAGCGACATGACATCTCGCCAAGGATGTTTGTTGCCAGCCATAGATCTCTCCTTTAAAAATGCAAGTGGTCGATGACTGATTCTACGGAATACCCGCCGTGTTGGATGCAGGCCCATCAGAGAAATTGATGCCGGACTGATGCCCATCGTAAAAACCTTATTAGAACCCTCCTGAGCACCACCAGCAATGCACGTTTTTTAAATTTTATTTTTAAAAAATATCTTGATTAAGAATATCTAATGGCCGCTATCCGATTCGTTCTTGAGGTCTTGGAGCGGCTCCGCCTGTTGAGAGCCATCCAAAACCGGGGAGTTGGGGATGGCTGCAAAGCAAGGTGGTCATCTGTTCCGCAGGATGCGGACGGCCGAACAAAAAGCCTTGTGCCTCGTCGCAGCGCAACGCTTGCAGAAACGCTAACTGGGTCTCGGTCTCGACACTCTCGGCGATCACGCTCAATCGCAAGCTATGCGCCATGGCGATGATCGCTGCTGCAATCGCCTGATCGTCGTTTTCCCTGCCGATGTCCTGCACGAACGATTGGTCGATCTTGAGGCGGTCGATCGGGAATCGCCGCAAATAGCCGAGGTTGGAGTAGCCGGTGCCAAAATCATCGATCGCCAGGCGGACATCCAGCCGTTTCAAGGCGCGTAAGGCATCGATGATCCCATCTTTCATAAGCAGGCTTTCCGTGATCTCCAGTTCCAGAAAATCCGATCGTAAACCGGTTTCTCGAAGAATTCCGGCAATCATTGAAGTGAGTTGGGTATCGGCGAATTGGCATGGTGACAAGTTGACGGCCATGCGTAACGGTGGCAATCCGATCTCTTGCCAGATCCGGGCCTGGGCGCAGGCGGTCCGGATCACCCATTCTCCGATAGGAACGATCAAACCGGTTTCCTCAGCCAACGGGATGAACTCGGCGGGCGCCACGCTCCCCAAGACCGGATGTTGCCAGCGCAGCAGGGCCTCAACCCCTACGATCCGCCCGCTGTTCAGATTGATCTGTGGCTGGTAATGCAGCACCAATTCCTGGCGAGCCAACGCTTGGCGCAGCCACTTTTCCATTTCAATATTCTGGATAGTGGCGGCCTGCATCCGGCTCGAATAGAATCGAAAATGGTTTCGTCCTTCGTTCTTAGCGTGATAGAGCGCAGTATCGGCATTTTTCAACAGGGTATCCACGTTAGTGCCATCGCGGGGGTAACGGGCGACACCGATACTGCAGGTGACAAATAACTCGTGGTTTTCGATCACGAAGGGCTTGGAAAGGGTCTCCAGAATCCGTTGGGCCACCCGGGCTGCCGTATCGAGTTGACGGGGTTCGGTCAACAGAATGATAAATTCGTCGCCGCCCGATCGTGCCAGCAGGTCTTGCGGCAATGGCGGATCAGAGGGGACAGGGCAGACATAATCCGCCGAGCGCAAGCAACCTTGCAGACGAACCGCAACCTGTTGCAACAATAAGTCGCCGACGCGATGCCCCAGCGAATCGTTGATGCGTTTAAATCGATCCAGACCCAAAAACAGCACAGCCAGCGATTGGGAGCGAATCCGTGCTAACTCAATGGCTTTCTGTAACTGTTCTAGCAGTAAAATCCGGTTAGGCAGACGGGTCAGAGAATCGTGATGGGCGAGAAATCGAGCGCGCTCATCGGCTTGGCGCCGCTGGGTGATATCCCGCCCCACCACCACCCAGCCGGCGGTGGCGCCTTCGGCGCTGGCAAACCGCGAAATACTCCAAAGCAGGATATGCTCATCGCCATCCAGCGCCCGGATCGTGCTTTCACAACACAGCGATCCTTCTGAATCGTCCCAGCTGTCGACCGGCGGTAACCGTTCCATGAAGTCCGGTTCGACCCGTCCGCCTCGCTGGAAGGGGTATAGTTTTTCTGCTGCCGGATTCACCTCCAAAATCCAGCCTTGGCGATCTAGCACCAGAATCACGCTGCCCGTGGCTTGTACCAGGGTGCGGAACCGCGCTTCGCTTTCCCGCAATCGTTGCCAGGCTTGCTTGGCGCGCAGGACATGGCGTATCCGGTGGCTTAACACCAGTCCTTGGATCGGCTTGGTGATGAAGTCGGTGGCGCCTGCCGCGTAGGCTCGCTCGATGGAATCGAGATCGTCCAGGCTTGTGACCACGATGATAGGTACATCTTGACCGCCGGGTTGCCGCCGCAATGCCTCACAAACGGCAAAGCCATCCAAGCCCGGCATGATCACATCCAGCAACACCAGATCCGGCGTTTCGCGCTGAAACAGACTCAAGGCGCGCTCGCCATCTTCGGCTTCCAGGCTCGCAAATCCGCCCTGTTGCAGGGCAGCGCTCGTCAAGCAACGCTGCCCGGCGTCATCATCCACCACCAGAACCAAGGGCTCGCACGATGACCTCATCAAACATACCTCCTCAAAAACCCGTGCGTCCCTTCATTAGTTCAGTTGTTCAATCTCGATAATTAAGGATTAATTCTAAAGTGGGTTTGTAAAGCAATGATTGACCAAATGTAACAAAATGTAAATGAGCTTCGAAAACCTATCCAGGTATCGCTGCTGGCATCGATTTCCCGGCCGCCGCCGGCCCTGCCGGATAGGGCGGTCCTCCGCCTTCCCACGTCCTGAAATTTTAGAAAGATCTCGAACAGCGCCGGCAATCGCCAGCAGGACAAGCTATGCTGAGCTGGATTTTTCGTCGAGCTGTTGCCGGATCCGGTGCGCTAATTGCTCTTTGGAGTACGGTTTAATCAGCACGGGATGAGAGGGTAAATGGCTGGCGGGCGTGGCGCATGCCCGTTGATGGTGGCCGGTCGTGAGCAAGCACTTCACGGCAGGGCGGTGCACCGCGACCCAATCCGCCAGATCAAAGCCGTTCCGGTCGCCCGGCATGATAATGTCGCTGAAGACTATTTGAATGTCAGGCTCGGTTTCCAGAATCGCGATGGCTTCCTCGGCATCGGCCGCCTCCAGCACCGGATAACCGATATCGCGCAAATAACGGCAGGCTAGCCGCCGTACCCGGGATTCATCCTCCACCACCAGGATGGTTTCGGTACCCTCTGCTAATACGGGCAATGGTGGCGCTTGCGTTTCCCGCGCCAGGCACTCGCTCGACGGTTCCAGCGCTGGCAAGAACAGGCGGACGGTGGTGCCCTGGCCTGGCTGGCTTTCGATAGCGATTCCGCCGTTAGATTGAGCAGCAAAGCCATAAACAATCGCCAGGCCCAGGCCTGTACCCTTGCCAAACGGCTTGGTAGTGAAAAAGGGTTCGCAGGCCCGCGCCAAGGTGTCGGCATCCATGCCGATGCCCGAATCGGCCACTGTCACAGCTACGTACCCGCCTGGAGCCAGGCCGGTGTCCAGCGCCACTGCCTCGCCTGGGACGTCGACGGCAGCGGCATGCACGTCGAGCGTTCCTCCCTTCGGCATGGCGTCTTGCGCGTTGAGCATCAAGTTCATCAGTGCAGCCTGCAAGTGCCCAGGATCGGTCATCACATCGGGGACCGTGGGGTCAATTGCTACATGCAAGCGCGTGGCCGGCTCCAGCATTCGATCCAACAAGCGTTCAAGTCCTCGCAAGATGCGATGAATGCGGGTGCGTTGCAGCCGTAAAGGTTGTTGACGGGAAAATGCCAGCAGGCCGGCTGTCAATTCGATGCTTTGGCGTGTCGCCGACAAGGCGTCTTCGATGAGCAAAGCCCGTTCAGGATCGATCTCTTTTTCACCCTGTTCCCGGAGAATTTCAAGGTTGCCTTTAATGACGGTCAGCAGGTTATTGAAATCGTGGGCGATACCGCCGGTGATCCGCCCAATCGCTTCCAGCTTCCGTGCCTGGATCAATTGTGCTTCCCGGTCACGACGGGTGTGTGTTTCTTGCTCCAGGAGCGCCGCGGTGCGGGCCAGTTCCACCGTGCGTTCCGCTACGTGCTGTTCAAGATACTGGTTCATCTTCACAATGGCTTCTTCCATTTGCTGGCGTTCGGTGGTGTCTCTGGACACAACCATCGCGCCGATGATCGCGCCGTTCCGATCACGGCAGGGGATGTAGGTGACATCCATATACCGGTGGCCTTGAACCGGAAAATCGAACCATTTTGAATAGTTGACAGTATCACCGGCCAAACAACGGTCCAGATAAGATTTGATAATGTTATCGAAAACAGCCGATCCCATAACGGCTGCTACGGGGTGGCCGACGATTTGCCCGCGGGACCATCCCGTATGGTGCAGGTATGTGTCGTTGATGATTTTATAGTGATAATCAGTCCCTACCAGCGACAGGGCATCGGGTGAAGAGTCGACGATTTGCTGGTACACTTGTAAGGTTTCCTCAGCCTGCCGGATCGCGGAGAAGTCCATCATCGCGATCCGGCATTGCCGGCCCGCGCCGGATTCCAGGATCACGCCTTCGAGATGCAGGTCACGGGGCGGGGTCCCTTGCAAGGTAATTTCGCATGTGGCTTTGGGCGCGCCCTGCAAAACTGTTTCTAGAAAAGCGTTGAAGGCGGGCTGGGTTTCTGCCGAAACAAAAATCCCGAACTGTCGTCGAAGCAACCGGGATCGCTCCACCCCGAACAGTGCCGCGCCGGTAAGGTTGGCCTCCAGGATGGTTCCATCGTGGTCGAGCACAAAGCAGCCGGCCGGCGCAAAATCGTAGAGGCCGGTGTATTTTTCCAGGCTTTGTTCGAGCTGGGTGCAGGTTTGCCTTAGCTCTGCATTCTGCAATTCCAGTTCGATCTGGCGGACCTGCAGTTCGTGGATCAGCCGCTGGCTCTCCGCCTCGGTAAGAGGCTCAGGGAAGGTGACAGGCTGCTCTAGCAACTGCTTTTCTGCGCGGCGGCGCAAGCTGGTGGCATCTGGCCAGTGGCGTGGGTTCTGAGTCACGATGCAGCCTCCTGGGCTTCGTCTTACCTGGCATCGGGCCGGTTCCAGCCCAGCCCCGTGGACGGCCATGCCATTTGAAGCCGCCGCGCTGATACGATTAAGATACAAAAAGCCATCGAAAATTACCTGCTAGCGCCATCTGAAACAGCGCCGCGCCGCCAGATCTCCAGTGGCCGCCGCTATCACTTGAAACGTCAGGCGAGAAGAAGCGTATGAGTGATACCGATTCTATCCTGGTCATCGACGATGACCTGCGCATCCTGCGGCTCCTCGGCCATTATCTGCAACGCGAAGGCTACACGGTCCGCACGGCCACTTGCACGCGCGAAGCACGGGAGCAATTCTCTCACCGGCCACCGGATCTGATTATCCTGGATATTGGGCTGCCCGGCGAGGATGGTTTTGTTTTCGCCCGTGAAATCCGGTCCCAATCGACCATTCCTATCCTCATGTTGACAGGCCGGTCCGAAACGATTGATAAAGTGGTAGGGCTGGAACTGGGCGCGGATGACTACTTGACCAAACCCTTCGAGGAGCGGGAATTGCTGGCCAGGATCCGCAGCCTCCTGCGGCGCTACCGGATGTCTCGCCCGGCAGGCTTGGAAACAAGCGGTATCGCTCGTTTCGGCGATGGCTGGCGGCTTGATCTGACCCGGCACGAGCTGTTCTCCCCAACCGGTGAAAACGTGTCTTTGACCGGCCACGAATTCCGCTTGCTGAAAGCGTTCGTTTTACACCCTAACCGGGTCTTGTCCCGCGACCTGTTAATGGATCAGATCGCCGGCCGTGACTGGAATCCTCTGGATCGCAGCATCGATGTGCTCATTGCCAAACTGCGCAAGAAGATTGAATCCAACCCCGCACAACCCGCCTTGATCAAAGCCATTCGCGGCGAGGGCTACAAACTCACCGCTCCGGTCGCCATCGACTGACGCTTATCCGGTTTGCGCGCTGATCCCTCTCTAGCCTGGGGGGCGCGCTCCAATCCCCCGCTGATCCCCTTGATGCTGCCCGCCATCCCTCCTGACCCCGAGAGGGAGGAAGGCGGCGTCTCGCCAGGTTACAAAAAATTACATCCGCTTAATCCAAGAATTACAAACCTCATTCAAGCTGGATGAACTCGTTTCAAGCAGCGTTCCGGAAACCAGTCATCAGGCGCTGCCCGTTACTCTAGATCCTCAGGGATCAAAAACAGGGGTCACATGATATGTTGAAAAATATGAAATTGAGAACTCAATTGAATTTGGGTTTCGGAATGATCCTGGCGTTGTTGATCGTCGTGGCCGCCACTGCCTGGTGGGGTTTGCAGGGTGCGCTTGATGGTTTTACCGAATACCGCAGGCTGGCGCGCTCTTCCAATCAGATTGCCAATTTCCAGGATGAAATGCTGAGTGTGCGGCTGGCAGTCAAGAATTTCGTCATCAACCACGATGACAAATCGCTACAAACCTATCAGCAATTGTTCGGCAAAGTAGAAACCGATATCAAAGATATCAAGGAAAAAGTGAGGAACCCGGAGCGTGCCAAGCTGGTGGCCTTTGTCGCAGAGAATCTTCAGCAATACAATCAAGCGTTTGGCCAAGTCGTTATTTTGCTTAACAAGCGGGAAGATCTTATTGCCCAATTCGGCGGCTTAGGCACTGATGCAACCAAGGCATTAATGAATCTGAGCAGCCAGGTGAGCCGTGATCAAAACATGGGGCTTCTGGAGCACACCAGCGAACTCCTGGTCGAGTTCCTTGAAGGGCGGGTCGCCGCATTAAAATACATCGACTTACACCAGCCCGAGCTCTTTGAGCAAGCCCGGGAAATAATGGTGAACAAGATCAGTCTGCAAAAACAAGCGCTGGCCGAGAAAGCTCAAGGCGCTTATCTAACGCAGATAGAGGCATTCACCAAGGCCCATGACGCCTATATTGCTTTGTTGCCGTCCTTGCAGGAAACCATCGAAAAAAGCGATGACCTGATCCAGAACACCCTGGACCGGATCGGGCCAGAGGTCGCTAAAGCCACCGAAGAGATCAGAGTATCGTACCGGGCCGATCAAGACGCGCTTGGCCCCAAGGTACAGTTCGCCACTACGTTAACCGTTAACATCGTGACAGGGTTGTCGGTCATCAGTGTGGTGCTGGCCGTACTGATAGGCTGGTTCATTGCCCGTAGCGTCACTGTCCCGCTCAAGCAAGGCAGCCAGATTTTGAACGTGATCGCCGGTGGCGATATGACCTGCAAAGTCCCCGCCGCCCTGACTGTCCGCCGGGATGAAATCGGCGATCAGGCACGCGCCATGGAGACTATGACCACGCAATTAAAGGATATGGTGAATCAGGTCACGCAAACGACCCACCAGGTCAGTTCAGCCGCCGCGGAAATTGCCCAGGGCAGCGCCGATCTGTCACAACGCACCGAAGAACAAGCCTCTGCTCTGGAAGAGACAGCCTCTTCAATGGAAGAACTGACCTCGACGGTCAAGCAAAGCGCCGACAATGCTGGACAGGCCAATCAACTCGCCAGCGCCGCCCGGACTCAGGCGGAGCAAGGCGGACAGGTGGTCGATCAAGCGGTTGTGGCTATGAGCGCGATCAGCACCAGCAGCCACAAGATCGCCGATATTATCGGTGTTATCGACGAAATTGCCTTCCAGACCAATTTGCTGGCGTTAAATGCGGCGGTGGAAGCGGCGCGCGCTGGAGAACAGGGCCGGGGGTTTGCCGTCGTGGCCGCTGAGGTGCGCAAACTCGCCCAGCGCAGTGCAGACGCGGCGAAGGAAATCAAAGGATTAATTACTGATAGTGTGGCCAAGGTCGAAGATGGCGGCAAGCTGGTCGAACAATCGGGGAAAACCCTCCAGGAGATTGTCATCGCCGTCAAGAAAGTCAGCGACATTGTGGCTGAGATTGCTGCCGCCAGCCAGGAACAGGCCTCAGGCATCGAACAGGTCAACCGGGCCATTCTGCAAATGGATCAGGTCACGCAACAGAATGCGGCGCTGGTGGAAGAAACGGCAGCGGCCAGCCAGTCGATGGGCTCTCAGGCGCATGAGCTCCAGCAATTGATGAACTTCTTCAAGCTGGATGCAGGTGTCCATGCGGAGGAATCACCGGCCCTGCACCTGACGGTCGTGGGTGGCGGAAAAACTGCACCGCGTTCGGCTTCAACGGCCACCGGCTTGCACGGTCCGCGCCGGCACCCGTCGCCGGCTGACAAAAGGGAAGCCAAGCCGATGTTAGTGCATTCCACGCCGGCCAAGAAAGCGGCCCACGGCGGTGGCGGTCATGCCAGCAGCGATGACGGGAGCGAGTGGGCACAGTTCTAACGCCGGCTTTTCTTTCTCCCGCATGAAAAGAAAGCGGGAGGAACTGGCAAAAAGGTAGCCCCAGGCGAACCCTAGCGAACCAGAACCTTGCAGCCTGCGGTTCCCTGTCAACCTTCCAGATTCGAGAGCACGATTATGTTTGAGGAGCGAAACGTGGCAACGATGAATACAGAAATTGCGGTCTCAAGGGACCACCACCTGGCGATGCGCGAGACGGCCAGCGAACGGCAATACCTGACCTTCTGCCTGGCCGGTGAGCAGTACGGCATCGATATCCTCAAGGTGAAAGAGATTAGAGGCTGGACACCGGTCACGCAAATACCGAACGTCCCCGCTTTCGTGCGAGGTGTGATGAATTTACGAGGGGTTATCGTCCCGATCATCGATCTGCGGAGCCGGTTTGGCCTGGACACGGTGGTCTATTCCAGCACGACCGTGGTGATTGTGGCCATGATTCAGAAGGAAGCCAGCGATCACATCGCCGGTTTAGTCGTGGATGGCGTCTCCGATGTCCTCAATGTCCGCGCTAATGAGATTCAGCCGCCGCCCGATTTCGGTGGCGCAGTGAACATCGAGTTCATCAGCGGCTTAGTTACCCTTGAAACAAGCATGACTATGCTGCTGGATGTCAACCGGTTACTTGCTGTTGAGGCGCTGTTCGCTTTGGCGGTGCCCGATCAAATGGCCGCTTAGCAGGGAGATTAGCCAGCGGGTTTCCGGGCTGCCTGCAAGCGGCTGGCTGCCTGATCCTGCCGGTTCAGCACCGGTGTTTATTGCCGGCTAAACGAGATCTCCGGCAGTGGGTCCAGCAGGAGACCTTTGTCATCGATCTCACTTTTCGGGTGCATCTGTTTTTATATTTTTGGAGACGAATGATGAAAAAAGCCTGGTTTGCAGTCGGTATGTTGCTGTCGGTCTCTGCGTTTTCCGCCCGTGGAATCCATTGGGAATATTCAGGCGAGGCAGGGCCTGAGCACTGGGCCACGCTCGACCCGGAGTACAGCGCTTGTGCGGGAAAAAATCAGTCGCCGATCAACCTGACGGCATTTGTCGAGTCTGAGCTGGCGCCCCTTGTTTTCCGCTATGGAGAAGGCAGTGCGGAAATTCTCAATAACGGCCACACCGTGCAAATCAATGCGCTCCCAGGAAGCAGCCTCTCCGTTGATGGCATTCAATTTGAGCTAAAACAGTTTCATTTTCATGCACCGAGTGAAAATTTGATCGATGGAAAATCCTTCCCGCTGGAAGCGCATTTGGTACATGCCGATCAGGATGGCCATTTAGCGGTTGTAGCGGTCCTGTTTACTGAAGGAGCAGCAAATACAGTGCTTGAAAAAGCGTGGGCACACCTGCCGGAAACAGCAGGCGGCCCGTTGACTCTGCCACCAGGCATCTCTCCGCTGGACCTTTTACCTTCCAATCGTGATTACTACCGCTATAACGGGTCGCTGACCACGCCTCCTTGCTCCGAGGGCGTGCGGTGGCTGGTGATGAAAAACCCGGTTCCGGCCTCCAAAGCACAAATAGATGCCTTCACGCATGTGATGCACCACCCCAACAACCGCCCCGTGCAAGCCGTTAACGCACGCTCTGTACTGAAATAAGGGGCATAACAAGCAGAGCATCCCAGCAGGGCCTGGGCTTGCAGGGCGGGAGTGACAAGATCATGAACGCTTTTACTTCACTATGGCTGGCGGGGGTACTGGGGTTTGGCAGCCGCCATAGCGGTGATTGCGGAACCCAAAGTGCTCGTGATGATGCGTTACGAGGACCAGAATTGACCTGGTGACATTCATTGCGGGCGCGCAGATCTGCCGGAATGCGCACCCGCATCAAATACAGTAACCATCCCCCGGCTCTGCCGGGGACGTCAGACACCATAAGCCGGCACCCGCCAAAGCTGAGGCGCCAGGGCGCCGGAAGCGGGAACTCGAACAGCGCACAGTGCTGGCCGATACCCTGGCCGCTTGCGCAATCCTCAAGTGCCGCCTCACGTCGCCACCGGCTTCGCCAGTTCTGGGCCTAATCCCGCCTTCAAACTTCCGCGCCACCGCGCTTCCGCTCGATGCCGAGCTTCTTCATCCGCGCCTCCAGCGTGGTCGGTTTCAGCCCCAGCAAGCGCGCCGCGCCGTTTTCGCCGCTGACCCGCCAGCCAGTGATCTCCAGTATCTTGAGGATATGCTCGCGCTCCATCGCTTCCAAGGTCGTGACCGGCGCCTTGCCGGTACTGATTTCAGCCGCCGGTTCTCGCAACCAGTCGCCGAATTCCAGCGTCGCGCCTCGGCTCACGATCACCGCCCGCTCGATGACATGCTGCAATTCCCGCACGTTGCCCGGCCAGGAATAAGCCTGCAATCGCGCTAGAGTGGCCAAAGGCACCGTCTCGATGGTCTTGCCCAGACTGGCCGCGTATTTCTGCACGAAGTGGCGAACCAGCAGCGGAATGTCTTCGCGCCGGTCCCGCAGCGCCGGCGATTGAATAGGAAACACGTTCAAGCGGTAGTACAGATCGGGACGGAACTGCCCTTCCCGGCAGCGTTGCTCCAAATCCCGGTGGGTGGCGGCAACTACCCGCACGTCAGTCTTGAGCGTCTGCGTCCCTCCTACCCGTTCGAATTCGCCTTCCTGCAACACCCGCAGCAGCTTGGCTTGCAGATCGAGCGGCAATTCCCCCACCTCGTCGAGAAACAGCGTGCCGCCGTTGGCCAGTTCGAACCGGCCGGGCTTGCGTGCCAGCGCCCCGGTGAAAGCGCCTTTTTCGTGGCCGAACAGCTCGCTTTCGGCCAAGTTCGCCGGGATCGTCGCGCAATTGAGCTTGATCAACGGCTTGGCCTGGCGGGGGCTGCGGTTGTGGATCGCCCGGGCGATCAGTTCCTTGCCGGTGCCGGTTTCGCCGGTCACCAGCACGGTGGCCTGCGTGCTTGCCACGGTCTCGACTTCCCGGAGCACGGCGCGCAACGCCGTCGAAGCGCCGGCCATTTCCTCGAAATCGTGCTCGGCCTGGATCTCGTCCCGCAAATACAGATTCAAGCCATGCAAGCGGTTGAACTCCGCTTCGGCCTGCTTGCGGGTTTCGATGTCGCGCAGAATCATCGTGTACAAAGCGTGCCCGGCAACCGTCGCCCGCGACAGTGTCGCCTCGACCGGAAACCGCTTGCCGCTGGCCCGCAGCGCGTGCAAGCCTTCCGGCACCCACAACCGGGGTTCGCCCCGCTGCTGATAGTCCCGTACCACCTGCCGCAGCGGCTCCGGCAGCAAGGAATCCAACGGCTGACCCAGCACCCCGGCGGCGGCGCGGCCAAACACGGCCTCGGCGGCGGGATTAAATAATGTAATCTGGCCATCCGCGCCAAAGGTCACAATCGCGTCCATCGCGCTGGTCACGATCGCGGTTAGCCGCGCCTCGCGTTCGGCCAGCTCGCGCTTGAGCCGCTGCACCGTGAGGTGGGTGTGAACGCGGGCCAGCACTTCCTCGTGCTGGAAAGGTTTGGTCACGTAATCCACCGCGCCCAGCCGCAACCCTTTGACCTTGTCCACGGTGTCGCTCAGGGCGCTCATGAAGATGACGGGAATATCCTGGGTATCGGGCTGTTCCTTGAGGCAGCGGCAGGTTTCGAACCCGTCGATGCCCGGCATCATCACATCCAACAGGATCAGATCGGGCCGGGCGTAAGCGGCCCGTTCCAGCGCGCTCTCGCCGTCCTCCGCGACCAGCACATCATAGCCGGCCTCGCTCAACAATTCGTACAAGACGCCGAGATTGGCCGGGGTATCGTCCACCATTAAGACGACCGGGGTTGACTGAGATGCTTCGATCATTGTTCAAAGGCATTCTAGCTGGGATTGATTCTGTAAGCACAAGCCGGTCTAGGGAAAAACCAAACCTCAAGTGCCTGCTATGCAAGATTCTCGTTGCGTTCTAGCGATAGTCTGTAGAACTTGCTGTCAACGGCCATGACAGGAAAGCTTTTTGGCAAGGTCTCGCCGGCCACCTCGCAGAAGCCGTTCTTCTCGTAGAAGCGGTGAGCGGCCAAGAATTTGGCCGTTGTCCCCAGGAAGATCTCTCGCACGCCTTGAGCGCGACACCAAACGAGCAGCGTTTGGAGCAATTTTCTGGCGACACCATGCTCCGGACCGCGGTATGAACTGGCTACGAACATCTTGCGCAGCGCCGCTTGATGGTTACCGATGTCGAGGAGCGCCAGCGTACCGACGACGGTACCCGCATCCACGGCGACCCAGAAGTTCCCATCACCGCATTGATAGAAGCCAGGAATATCTCTCAGATCTGGCTGAACATCCAGCGTAACCGGGATCGCAAACTCTGTCTGCTGAATCGGCAGGATGACTGATACGACGCCCTCGGCGTGTTCTGGAGAGAAGGGGACGATGCGAATCATTGGCTTTATTTTTGACGCTCGACGAATGAAAGGGATTTTCCGGCTCTAAGCCGGGCACCGTGTGGCAAGCAGCAACGAGTACCGGGATGAGGTTGATAGCATGGCTGCAGATAAACGACAAAGAGCGGTAATAGAGTGTTCTTGTGCATTTTCTCATCTATCTGGAGTTGGCCTGATCCGCCACTCGTCCGGTATTAAACGCTCGATCTGAATTTTAAAATAACCTCTCAGGACCATCCTCAAAAATAAGCTGGTTTTTCGAGGTTACTGGCGATCCGTTTATTTATAAGCTTTAATCTGCTTACCCTGATACATGAAAACAGCCGATTTATTATCGAGCAGGCTGTCAAATTCATGATGTAATTCCGATATGATCACCGATGTGATTCTTTCCTCAGAAACCAAGTTTTCCGAGGCGCTAAGAAAAAGCGATTTCCAGAAATCTAAAAACTCCGCCCTCTTTGACACCGATACCATCCTTCCATCGAGAATAGGTGATACGTCATGCAAGCCGACGTGTTTAAAACCCGCCTCCAAAGCCAAATTTACCAGTTTCATTCCGATATCGGGATCACCACCCATATCGATCTGATATTGATTGAATGCCGCCCAATAGCAGGTTATCGCCGGACAATGCGGATAAATGTATAAACCAGAATTAAATACTTCCGTGCAGTATAGAACACCGCTTGATTTCAAGACCCGGCGCGCTTCATTTAACACGGCAAGGGGCTGCTCAACATGTTCCAATACAGAAAAAATGCATACGCCATCATAATACTGACCGGGAAACGGCAATTTATAGGCCGAGGCAATTGCCAAATTGACTCGTTGACTCGCCATTAAATCCGCAAGAACATGGTTTGCGCGATTGATCTGTGACTCCATAAAATCGATGCCATCGATGCATAAATCAGGAAACATTTTTGCAATCATGGCAACTTGCGCGCCGACTCCACAGCCGATTTCCAATATGCGATGGCAGTTAGAAAAATCAATTTTCTGATAAATGTATGGTTCAAGAAATTGAACTTGTCTCAAGAGCCTATCCTGCTCTTTTTTTGAAAATGTGTGAATGTATCTTGGCTGAACCATAGATGACCTGCCAGGTTCCTAATAAATGATTAATAGGTCTTTTTTGAAAGAGTCCAGGTTTGATGCAGTCATGCTCATTGTGCATTGAGCCTGGCGATGAGGGTGTCATGGCTGGGATTCTTTTAGGAGACGCGCTTGATTATAGAAGTGGAGGTAGAGAGGGTGTTGTAACGGCGTTTCCAAGTAGCGGGCGGAAGGGAATATCGTGGTTTTCAGCGCACCGGTGGCGCGGCGATTGAAGCGTTCGACCCTGCCGTTGGCTTGGGCCAATCTCCCGCTCGATGTTCAGCGTCAGTTCTTCGATAAGACCCGCCCACCCTGAGGCCGGTCCAGGGTTCGCAGATTTCCGGTGCCTGCTGATTCCAGTAAATTATGGTGGATTTTGGCATGGGCCACTCTCCGGGATACAGAATCGTGCTGGACGCCTGAGCCAAGCGATGCGGCAATCCCCATTTGAGAAGCGCAGTGGTCAAGCGGCATTCACGTTATATTCTTTGCACAAGACAGGCGGCATATCGCCTGCGCTTGATAAAGGTGATCGTGATGACCGCAAGGCAAGCTAATGCGTTGCCGGAAAAGATTAAAGCTGTAACAAAATCTTTAAGACACACAATAGCATAGATAATCGTAGTTAGATGTGACACCAGAAACAAGGCCCAGGTAGAACAAGAGATCCCAGATGCTCCATTGACGTCTTTGGCCGCAGTCAGCATTTGCGGCACATACGCCAAGATACGCAGAGAATTCACGAGCATGAATGCCCCGAATACGGTAGAACGAAGCCACTCGCTGTCGTTGCCGCTCAAGTACATCTTGGCACCGATTCCAAGCGCTATCGCCGAAAGCGCAAGAGCCAGAATGCTGCTCACCCAACCAATCCCGGCATGACGTTCAGGCATGTGGACACTCAAATTATTCGTTGAAGCGATCACGGTATACTCTCCAAAAATCATGTTAGAGTTGGTCAAGCTGTTCCTGGCCACCCTCGTCCTTCATCCTGTTTAAACGGGTATATGAAGCCGTTCATGCAGATCTTGCTGGCCCCCAGGCCGGTGCCGTGACCGGCAATGCCCAGTTGGCAGGCGCTCTAAGACCCGCTCAGCACCTCGATCCACTCCTTGTACTTGAAGCCCTTGCACTCGCCCTTCACATCACCGCTCTTCAAAAATGCACCCACCATCATCGTGTCCTCAATTGAGATGGTGGTTTGCAAGCCGCGATGGGGTTTACCCCGACCGGTTATCCATGACTTGCAGATGATCAAGTTCAAAAGCCATCAAAAATCACTTATCTAAGCATCAGCAAGCGCTTTGCCAAATTTAAAAATGGTTAAATAAAATTATAATTTATTATTTAATAACAGTTTTTTAATTAGATAGCTGTTGCCGGAACCTGAACTGATGCGAGCAACGGAGAGAGGCATTCCCAAAATATCGGGAATGCCCCAGCATATTGGGACTCACCAAGATGCGCTGAAAAGAAGTCAGCAACGACGGATTTCTGCTGGATAAGGTATATTTGCATTCGTTCGCCAACGGTCTAGTAAGGGTGACCGTAAGGATTCGTGCGAAAATGAGTAATAGCGGCTTTGGCTATCAACAAGCAGTTAATTTCACACATAAAATTATGGTTATTAGAACACTGACTAAGAAAACGATCCTTTTACCTTTACGATAATTGACTAAGAAAACGGTCCGGATTTGTAGGCGAAAATCGTGCAGAAAAAACCTATAACTGGGTTTCTTTAGTCAGTAGCCAAGCTTGTTACTCATTTACGAAGTAATCCTTACGCCTACCCAGTAAGGGAGAACCATACGCATGACCGCCTCCTCCGCAACGGATTGACGCCCGCGCCATGCGCATCAGTGCCTATCGGCAAACCTTAGCGGGCAAGACTCTGCTCAAGATTGCGCTTGGTATCACCCTGATCGTCGCCTTGGCCAGCGGGGTCAGTTACGCGCTGATCTTCCAGGAAATCGAAGGGCGCGCGCTTGATCAGTTGCGCGAATACGCTATCCAGCGCGCTAAATTTCACGAAGCGCATTTCGCGCTGGCACGCCAATTTCATCAGGTCATCAAACAAGAGTTTCTGCGGCGCTACCAGGAACCCTCCTCCGATTTCGAACGGCGTTTTGATCAACTGATGATGCGTTACCCCGATGGTGCCATCCGTAACCGGCCGGAATACGCCAACATCGTCCGTTACTCGACCGGCTGGATTCACAAAGACGTGCAACCCGACCGGGAATTCAAACGGCTGTGGATGCTGTTTTTCGATCTTTCCGAGCAGTTTGCCAAGCTGACCACCACCCGGTTCGTCAACCTGTATTTCTTGCATCCCGCCAAATCCGCCAACATGGGTTACGACGACACGGTACGCTCCAACTACGTGCAATGGGCCGCCGATACCGCGGCAGACTGGGCGCTGAATGAACAGGAATCCTTCCTCGCCGCCACGCCGGCCCGCAATCCAGGGCGGGAAACCGTCTGGGCCGGTCCGGAGTACGAACCCGCTTACCATCAACTGCTGGTGCCGGCGGTGACACCCATCGATCTCAACGGCGTCCATATCGCCACCGTCGCCAGCGACACCCTGCTCGACGATCTGGAGGCCAGCATCCTGCACGCCGGTATTCCGGGCGCCGTCCATACCGTATTCCGGCACGATGGACGGTTGATCGCCGATCGGGCCTACAAAACCAGAATCGTCGAACACGAGGGCACTTACTTCATTGGCCAAACCAGCGACACCCGCCTGCACGCCCTTCTGGCGCTGGCTACCCACGCACCGGCGTTGCCGCGTTACGGCTACGACGCAGGCGCCGACCAGTACTACGCCATCAGCCGGTTGCAAGGGCCGGGCTGGTACTTTGCCTCGATCTTGCCGGGCGGCGCGATCCGCACGGAAGCGTTCAAAGCCGCGCAATGGGTGTTGTGGACCGGTTTCGCTTCGCTCGCCCTGGTGCTGGGTGTGTTAGCGATGTTGCTAGAACGGCAAATCGCCGCGCCGCTCCGCCAATTGCTGCTGGCTGTCCGGCAGATGGGCGAACGGCGCGTGCTGGCGCCGCTGGACACCGCACGCCGGGACGAAATCGGCCAGCTCGCCGCCGCTTTCGCCGCTACCGCGCGGTCGGTGACGGAAGAAATCCGCCGGCGCGACAGGGATCTCCAGCAGGAAAGTTCCGGCCGTATCCAAATCTACAACGCGTTACAGGCCAGCGAAACGCGTTATCGGGCCGTGGCGGAACAGACCGGCCATATTGTGTACGACCATGATTTGGTCAGCGGCCGGATCGATTGGGCCGGTCCCATTCCGCAAATCACCGGTTATAGCATCAAGGAATTTGCGAAAGTCGATATTCGCGGCTGGACAGAGTGCATCCATCCCGATGATCGCGCCAAGGCGCTGCAAACCTTGGAACGGGTCCAGATAGAATTCGGTAAGTACCAGGCTGAATACCGGTTTCGACGTGGCGATGGCCGCTACGTCTACATCGAAGACGAAGGGATATTGCTGACCGATCTCAAGGATCGATCCCAGCACATACTCGGCACCATGAAAGACATCAGCGAGCGCAAGCGCGCCGAACAGGCGCTGCGCGAAGCCAAGGAAGAAGCGGACAAGGCCAATCGCGCCAAGAGCCAGTTTCTGGCTGACATCAGCCACGAACTGCGCACGCCTCTGAACGCGATCCTGGGTTACGCGCAAATTCTGTTGCGCGATGCCGCGCTGCCCGGCAAGGCCCGCAACGGCGTCACCATCATTCAGCAATCCGGCGATCATCTGCTGGGCCTGATCAACGATATTCTGGATCTGGCCAAGATCGAATCAGACAAGCTGGAAGCCGACGTGCAACCGTTCGGCCTGCGGCATTTTCTGCAAGGCATCGCGGAGGCTTTCGCAGTCCGGGCCAAACAGAAGAACCTGGATTTCCACATGAACGCCGATCCCCAGCTACCGGTTCAGGTACAGGGCGACGAACGGAAACTGCGGCAAATCCTCTTTAACCTGATCGGCAACGCCATCAAGTTCACCGATGCGGGTGAGGTCGTATTTGCCATCGACAGGGATGCAGCACAAATCCGCTTCGCCGTGACCGATACCGGTTGCGGTATCCGAACCGATGAGCTGGGGCAATTGTTTCAGCCATTCCAGCGAGTGGGCGACCGCAATCGCGTCACGGAAGGGGCTGGCTTGGGTCTGGTCATCAGCCGCCGGCTGGTCGAGTTGCTCGGTGGCACGCTGCACGTCGAAAGCATCTTCGGCCAGGGGAGCCGGTTCTGGTTTACGCTGTCCTTGCCGGCGGCTGATGTGCCGGCGCGCGTGCCGGCCATGCCGGCCGTGCCGGTCACCGGCTACTGCGGGCCGCGCCGCCGGATACTGATCGCCGACGACAAACGCGAGAACCGCGCCGTGCTGGTCGATATGCTGGCGCCGCTCGGCTTCAGAATCGCCGAAGCCGGCAACGGCCAAGAGGCGCTGGAGGTGGCGGCCCGATTCCAGCCGGATGCCGTGCTGATGGACATGCGGATGCCGGTGCTGGACGGTCTGGAGGCCACGCGCCGGCTGCGCCAGTCCGAGGCGTTACGCGACGTGATCGTGATCGCTGTATCCGCCAGCGCTTATGGTCATCACCGCGAGCAGTACTTGGCGGCCGGCGCCGACGATTTTCTATCCAAGCCGTTCCAGTTGGACGAATTGCTGGAGTTGCTGTGCGCTCGATTGAGCCTGAAACTGGTCTACGCCAGCGATACCGGTCCGCCCGCATCCGGCAGCGCACCCGATGAAGAAATCATCGTTCCGCCCGGCGCTGAACTGGCGATCTTGCGGGATTTGGCCCAGCGCGGCGATCGCCGCAACCTGTTGGCGCAGATCGAGCGGCTGGAGCGCGCCGACGAGCGTTACGCGCCTTTCGCAGCCCGGTTGCGCGGTCTGGCCGAGCGCTTCCAGCTTAAGAAAATCAACGAGCTGCTGGCCGGCGTGAGCCCGCCGTCATGAGCGAATCCACGGCCCGGCGAGAGCGCTTAGCGCGGCATTACAACCGGCTGATCGCTTGGAGCGCCGTGCCGTTGTCGATCGTCATCGCCGTGCTGGCCGCGCAACAATTCTTTAAGCAGCGGGAAACCGAACTCGACCGATTGCACAATATCGCCACCGAACAGCGCGTGATGTTGAATGCCTTCGTCAGAATCGCCAACTTGCACGTCGGCGCCATGCGGCGCCAAGCCGAAGATTATCTCGCGACCGCCTCCGGACGCCACTCCAGCGAGTGGCGCACCTGGCTGGTATCGAGCCAAATCGAAATAGCGGGCGGGAATTTGGCAACGCTCAGCCTCGATCCAGCGCAACAGACCTCTTTCAAGGATTTGACCGGCACCATCATGGGCCGGGCCGAACTTTTGCAGGAAACCGGCGCGCGATGGACTGAGCTGGACATGGCATTTTCTCTGTTCCCTCTCCAGCGCTCGGCCCATGCGGTCACCCCTTTCTTTCGCTGGAGCTATTACTTTTCCGGGAAGGAAGATTTCGTCACGGCCTTTCCCTGGCAGGACAACACCGTGAACGTCAAATCGGCGAATGCTGTCACGATGGAGGGCGTGCTCGCGTACTGGTTCGGGTTTGACGTGTATCGGCTAGCGACCCCGGAACGCAATGCGGATGGACACAGCTATTGGACGGAAGCCTATCTGGATACCGCCGGGGCCGGTTTGATGGTCTCGCATGCCGCGCCGGTGTACTGGCAAGGCCGTTACGTGGGCATGGTGGGAGCCGACGTGTTGCTAGGTTTTCTCACCGAGCTGTTGCAAGCCGTCACCGAACGCTGGGGGCCGGTCTGGATCGTCAACGAAACCGGCCAGGTGCTGGCCGATCCCGATCACCCTTACACCGCTGCCGATCAACGGGTTAGGACCTTGGCGGACATTCTGCCCGAATCGTTGCAATCCGTCCCCGCCGATCAATTGCTGCGACCCTCCGGCGAATTCCGGCGCATTGCCGGCCAGTACGTTCATGCGCAGCGCATCAAGTCAGCGCCCTGGTATCTCTTGCACGCCATCCCGTCCACCGCAATCACCGCCCGCCTGTTGCCGCGCCTTTACCCCGCCCTGATCATGCTGGCCGGTCTGGCTCTGACACTGGTTGCTATCCACACGCTGCTGCGCTGGCGCTTCGTCAAGCCGGCGCTGGCGCTGGTCGATTATCTGCGTGACGAAGCGGCCGGCCGGCCACCACCGGCAGCGCCGGCCGTTCCCGCGCCGTGGCAACCCTGGTTCGACGTGGTTACGACCACCTTCCGGGACAACCGCGACTATTTGCGTACTATCGAGACCCTTAACGCTGACCTCGAACATCGGGTCGAGGAACGGACCGAGCAGTTGCAAAACGCCAATCGAGAACTCCGCTTGGAAATGGAAGTGCGCCAGCGCGTTCAGGACGCGCTACACGCCGCCAAGGCGGAAGTGGACCACGCCAATCGAGCTAAGAGCGTGTTCATGGCCAACATGAGCCACGAGTTGCGCACCCCGCTCAACAGCATCTTAGGTTACGCCCAAATCCTGTTGCGTGACGCCGGGCTGACCGCCAAACAGCGGGCGGGTCTCGAAACCGTCCGCAGATCCGGCGAGCATTTATCGGCTCTGATCAATGGCTACTCGATCTTTCCACCTCGAAGCGCCAGATGTGGAAGCGTTCGTGGCGCAGCGCACGGCGCAGAGCAGCGGCAGCACAGACGAAGGCGGCGTCGCAGCTTTCGCGCTGGATCAATGCGTTTGCCGCCGGTCACGAAATCGCCACATTACGGGATGGCTTGTACCCGGCGACCTCAGAATCTGCTGGCTTCCGGGCGGACGGCGCTTGGAACAGAGCGATGCAGAAAGCACCGGCCATTCGTAAGGAGCAACTCGCATTCTGGCCCGATCTTTCCAGGTCAATCAAATCGTGCGGCTGTTGAGCGATCCCAGATTCAGCCCTGACCGATACCTCGCAGAAACTCAGATCGAACGCCGGTTGAGTAGCTCGATCACTGTCTTCAGATACAAAATCCCACCCAATCTATCGAGCAACTCCCCAATAAATTGGGTTTTCCCAATATATTGGGAATACTAGTTGCATTTACCGAACCAGCTTCGTTTTTTAACAACGGTATTTCTAATAAATAAATCAATATAAAATAATTGTCTATCCCTTGTCTTGCTTGATTCCATCGAAATTGGCAAAGTGTTTGCCTATTTACTGAATAGAGCTAATGAATAAATTACATGAATACATTATTTTATTTGGGAGAAATTGCTATGCCACATCCAAATCATGCTGCCAAATATCCAAACAAACCTTCAAACCTGGAACCCTCTCCAAGCAGATGCAAGAGATGCGTGATGCAGTTATTGCGCTTCAAAAGACGATGAACGAGATGACAAAGCAAGGAAAGCAACATTGGCTTAATGGCTTTAAAAAATTTGCCAGCGCCCGCGTCGAGGACTGGCGAATGGCGCCATCGTATCCAGCTCAGCCTACTGCTGAAGCCTATGCCCAGCACCAAAAATTTCTTGAATATGTAAAGAAAAGAAAACACTCCAGAGGCTCAAATACTTTCTCAACCCGAATTCTGACTGCGGTCACGGCCGAGGAGGCTCTCTTGGGTTTCCAGCATCTTTTATCAGGTTTGGAATGCGCGATATCGGGCGATCTCGCCGAGGATGTTGCGCGCAGGCTGGGCTTAGTGAAGCCTTAAGCTCGCCATGCGCCTTAAAATGAAGAACGCTAGAAAAATGGAACAGTGAACAACAAAGTGGATTTTCCCCTGGTGGTCGACGTGGCTACCGATGCATGGCGGCGATGTGATCGCCCTCTGGGAAGTCGTGATGCTAGTTGATGGTGTCAGCTTCGGCTTAACTTCTTCACCGAATTTTTCTATATTTCCAATGAATACAAGATATAATATTCTGGTCAAGTGTCTTCCGATTCCGGTTTAACCCCGTCCTTATCGAAAAATTCCGGTTTCACGGCTTCCGCACCGGCAAGGTGAAACCGTCAAGAGAAGGCCGCGACCCGCGAAGGCGTTGCCATCGCCGCCCAAGCGCGTCCAATTGGCGGAAAAAGAGCTTATCTTTAGAAGGTTATGCTTATTGATGCCTTCGGATTGGGGAAGAGATCAAACCGGAATTAAGGAAAGAGTTAAACCGGAATCATGCGGGCGGACGGCAGCCGTTTAACCGTATTTTTCCCTCCCGGAAGCCATTAAGTCGTAGCTGACAGATGGGTAAAAATTGATTTTATCAAGATTTGGCCCGATGTCTGGCTGAGCTGTAGTCACTACATTGTTGGTTATTATAGTAAATAACGTAACATGTAATAATGTCATTTCGTACAAATAAGCCGCCTGCAATCGATTCCTGATAATCGGCCTAATCATGATAAATTGGATTTTTAGTAATCAGATTAGCATCACATCTTATCCAATGCCCCTTGGACCTCCTCCAAGGCTCGCGGCATGAATTTCACTCTCGGCAGCACAGTGAAGCACTGCGGGCAGGCCCTGGTCGTTGGGTACGGCGGCCGGCTCTACGCCCCCCCCTACCGCCATCGATGCCTGGGGTCGCACCCGGCGCACTCAGAAAATGACGAAATACCGGATCGTCACGTGCGGGTGCGGGCATAGCTTTATTGTCCACGATGGCCGCATGAAGACCTGCCCAGCCTGCCAAACTCGGATCCACCATGAAAGACACACACGATACCCTGTTGAAACAACATCGCTCATCTTGAAGTGCCGCGTCTGCGGTTAAACCCTGACCGCGCAACGTACCACTAAAACCTATTGCACCCGTGCCTGTCAGCAAAAAGCTTATCGGCAACGGCGCCCAAACGAACCACGCGCTCCACTTCACGGGCCTCAATAGAAAGGGTTACCGCTCAAAACCCAACGCAAACAAGAGCGCGGATTGCACTCGATTCATTTGGACATCGCTCAGGGCCGTGATGAACGGTCCGACCTTGGCTTTGGCCACGGTTTGCACATGATCCAGATTGACGGCGCACAGCTGGGGCATGCCATCGTCCGGGGTCAGGACCACTTCGCTCGGAATCTGGCGGATCGTCGAGGTGAGGGGGGCGACCGTGACGTCGCCCAGCACGTCTAAAATCGAGTCGCGCGTCAGGATCAGCACGGGTCGCTTCTTGTCGGGAATTTTGAACGTGTACCAACGAATCTCACCACGTCGCATCAGTCCCCCCAGACCTGCTCGTCTTCCCAAGCGTCGAATTCGTCCGGTGTCACCGGTTGCCGGAGATAACCGGCCCGGTGTTGCTGTTCCCGGGCCTGCACCGCAAGTCGCGCCAAGGCCGCGCGTAAAGCCGCGCGCGTGAACGCCGAGCGGGACTGGTCGAGCTGATCCGCCGCCCGGTCAACGGCTTGTACCAGGTCCTCTTCCAGGGTGATCTGCACGGTTCGCATGAGGGTCTCTCAGAGATAGCGATGAATACCGCTATAATAATGTTGAAATGAATAGCGATCAATCCCGGCTCTGGAATTCAGCACCTGCAGGCAGACCATCTTGCGCGTCAGAGATCACGCCGGATCCCGATGTCGCCTCATGTCCCTTTGTTGGGATAGACCCCTTTCCACTGAATCGCATTGCATCGCGGTAATCGCGGTCACACCTTGCCTCGGCTATTGGTCTCCTTGTTCCATCGATGCTACCGACGCAACTCGTCGGAAGCCTAACGTACAACTCAACAACCACCGGCTAACCCTGGAATTTCACCGTGCATAAGATCGTGTTCAACAATGGCGCTTTCGCTGTAGCGTGGGGGCAGAGTAACGACGGCCAGAAGCATTTGGCGATGCGTTGGAATGGGGATGATGATAACTCTGGCTCATTTCCAATAACGTCTCCGAATAAGTATCCACAATGGTTTCTTCTGCCACAAGAACTGACCCTGCCTATGGTGCGCGGCGGTTCTAATGACATGGACGCGGGCGAGCTACGGAGGCAGGATAGAGTCAAGG
>JACKNF010000021.1 GCA_024234995.1 Gammaproteobacteria bacterium | reverse complement strand
GCTCCGCACCATTGGCATGGAACCCGCGCATTTCGAGCGGCGGGTCAAGTTGCTCTTTCTCGTTCGCCTACTGGCGCTCTGTGAACAGAACTACAACCTGGTCGAACTCGGTCCCCGTGGCACCGGCAAGAGCTACGGCTATCAGGAGCTTTCGCCGTACACGATCCTGCTGACCGGCCCGACCACTGTGGCGAACCTGTTCTACAACATGGCCAGCAATAAGATGGGCCTGGTGGGCCTCTGGGATGCGGTGGCCTTCGATGAAGTCGCCGACCTGCAAAAGATGCCGAAGGAGGTCGTGACCACGCTCAAGACCTATTGCGAATCCGGTACGTTTGCCCGTGGCAAGGATGCGCTCTCCGGGATGGCATCGATTGCCCTGTTCGGCAATACCCACCAGCCCGTTGAGGTCATGGTTCGTTCGTCCCACCTGTTCATGCCGATGCCCGACGTGATTCGGGAAGACATGGCTTTCCTTGACCGCATCCATTTCTACATTCCCGGCTGGGAAATCCCGAAGATGCGGGTGGAGTTCTTCACGGATCACTACGGCTTCGTAGTGGATTACCTGGCCGAAGCCTTGCGTGAACTGCGCAAGCACAACTTCACCGAGATCATCGACCGCCATTTCTCCCTCGGCGCCCATCTCAATGCCCGTGATGTGAAAGCGGTGCGCAAATCGGTGGCGGGACTGGTCAAGCTGATCTATCCGCACGGTGAAATCACCCAGGACGAGTTACGTGAACTGCTGGCACTGGCGCTCGAAGGCCGTCGCCGGGTGAAAGAACAACTCAAAAAGATGGGGTCGTTCGAATACCACCAGACCTCGTTCTCCTTCATCGACCACGAGACGCATGAAGAGCGCTTTGTCGGTGTGCCCGAACAGGGGGGCCGGGATATGATCGCCGCCGACCCCCTTGCCCCCGGTTCCTTGTACACCGCTTCCGTCGATGACCAAGGCAAAGTGGGCCTCTACCGCCTGGAGGTCGGTTGTTCCCCCGGCACCGGCAAACTCAAAATCGCGGGAGGTGTGGAAGGCGCGATGAAAGAATCGCTGCAACGGGCCTTTGCCTACCTGCAAAGTCAGAAGGTGAAGATGGGCATCGCTCAACCCTTCGCCACCACCGATTTCCATGTTGAGGCCATCGATCTGCTGAGCAACCACGTTCCCTGTGAAGCGGGCGTGGCCTTGGTCGTTGCGATCTATTCCGCCATCAAGCGGCAATCGGTTTTGGCTGGATTGGTGATCCTGGGCGACTTGAGCATTCAGGGCAACCTCAAAGCCGTTCGCTCACTGGCCGAACCCTTACAGGTTGGCATGGACAACGGAGCGCGCCGGGCGCTGGTGCCGCTGGAGAATAAGCGGAACTTTCTCGAAGTGTCCGGCGATATTGTGGAACGGGTCGACCCGGTGTTTTTTTCTGACCCGCTGACGGCAGCGGTGAAAGCGTTGGGGATGAATTGATCGCGACCCGGATAAAAGTCGCTTCACCGCAGGATCGGCGGTCCGAAACCGGCTTGCGGGGCCAGTTCCACAGAAATCCTCGAACAACTTTTTCACAAGCTCTGAGGCCAATTAACGCTGATTTTTCCGAGCAGCTCGCTCTAATTCCCGATGTAGACATCGAACTGACCAAATTGGACGAGGACTTCTGCTTCTTCTGGGGGCATGTCACAGATCCTGTTCTGCTCAGGCGTCGGGCAGGTGAGTGGCTCCTTTCGCAGCGTCTAACCTATTACAAACAGAATCCACGTTAACTACGAAACCAAGGGGTCCCGCTTGCGCGAAATTGCTTGGCTCCAAGTCTCCGACATCCACATGCGGCAACGCGATGAGTGGTCGCAAGATGTAGTCTTGCGCGCTATGACAGATTCGATACGCCAGAGGCGCCGCGACCAAGGATTGACTCTCGACTTCATCCTCGCCACGGGCGACCTGGCGTTTTCCGGCAAGCAGGACGAATACGAACTGGTTAAGCATTTCTTTGACGAATTAGTCAGTGCCACCGGAGTGCCGAAGGAGCGCATCTTCTGCATTCCCGGGAATCATGACGTAGACCGAGATCGGCAGAAGCTGTGCTTCCAAGGCGCGCGTTCCGCTCTGACAAGCGTGAATGCCGTGGATCCGGTGCTCGCGCCTGACAGCGATGACCTCGCTACGCTGACGCAGCGGCAGGAGGGCTACCGCGCCTTTCAGACTTCCTACTTCGGTGGACAGGCCCGAACAGTTACGCCTGACGGTCTCGCCTATGTGTCTTCGCTAGCCATCGACAATGTTGTCATTGCCATAGTCGGCCTCAATTCCGCGTGGCTTGCAGAAGGTGGCAATGCCGACCACGGCAACCTATTGATCGGTGAGCGGCAAGTCATCAATGCGTTCGACGCTGCGGTCAAGCTCCATGCGCACATCGTTATAGGGATGGCGCATCACCCGCTGCACTTGCTCCGTGACTTCGACCGCACCGCCGCCACAAGGCGCATCACTGAACGTTGCTACTTCTACCATTGCGGCCACCTGCATCAGCCGGAGTCACAGGGCTCGGGATTCGACGCTTCGGCATGCTTGACGGTTGCAGCAGGCGCGTCTTTCGAGACGCGCGAATTCCAGAACGCCTATTCGCTTGTCAAGCTTGACCTTCTCGCAGGCATACGAAAACTGACGACGGTTCAGTACAACCCTGCGCGGAGCGTATTCGAGTTCAGCAACGAGGTGCCGTTTCCCATTCGCCTGAGCACAGCGGCTCGGTGTACGGTTGGCGAACTTGCCGAAGCCATCGGGGAGTTCGACGCAATGCTCTTATCGCATTCGTACTACCTCGCGGCGCTCCTCACCGAACACAAGACGGAAGTGCCTATCCCTGGTCAGGGTGGGCACGCTTTCGGTGCCCCCTCTGTCTTGCAGGACATGCTGGAGGACAACTACTGTCGCAAGGTCGTGGCGTTTCTGCGCTTCGCGAATGTGCTCACCGTCTTCTACGGAAGGCGCCCGCTAGCAGACCTTCTTGCCCAGCATGGACAAATTGTCAGAGCCTACGGGGCCGATTTGCTTGCCCGCTGCCAGTCCGATGCCGCGCTGGCGAGCCGCCTTGCTCAACAGGACACGGACGTGCGCAGCCTCTTTGCGGCTCAGCCCAAAGTCTCGTTTGCAGTCGACTTGTTCGCTGATCTTGTCCGGTCGCAGGAATTGGAACTCTTGGCCGAGCAGGCCAGGCGACACCTTGAAAACCCGGACGTTCCGACCCAGGTTCAGGCGCGTCGCATGTTGGCATTCGCGCTAGCGCACAGCACCGAGGACAGCGATAGGAATGAAGCCATACGCGCGTATGAGGCTCTTATCCATGACGGGCTAGCGGATGCGCAGGATCGCGGCAACTTGGCCACCCTGCTGCTAGATATAGGCCGCTCCGATGAGGCGAAGGCCGTTGTCCTTGAAGCCATCGCTGCCAGCTCGCGTGAGGCGCTGGAGTTATTCAACGGTGTCGGCCAACGGATCGTCGGTCAGACGGGCGATCGAGATTTCAGAACGCAACTGCGAGCAACGATAGGAGAGAGGGGTGGCCGTGACTGAAGAGCACACGTCGTTTGAGCCGGGTTTCGACTTCGACAGTTTGCTGCGCATCATCTCGAAGCAAATCTATGAGACACCGTTCGCCTTCCTTCGAGAGAACGTGCAAAACGCGGTCGATGCGGTACGCATGCAAGCGTACCTTGAGCAGGCCGATCCTACGGATGGTCGGTACCGCATAGAGGTCACAGTGGACGGTCGCACGGTGCGTGTTCGTGACAACGGCATTGGCATGATGAAGGCCGAACTGCAAAATCTGTTCTGGACGATGGGGGCGAGCGGCAAGCGGACGCCAGAGGCCGCTGCGGCCGGCTGCGTCGGCACGTTCGGCATCGGCGGCTTTGCCAACTTTGGCATCTGCAACAAGCTGGAAGTGATCTCGAAGAAGCAGGACGCCACTTATGGGACCCTCACACGCTTGTCGCAGGACGACATCGAGAGGGCAAGGCCACGCCTCCCGACCGTCACAGTGGAGGCTTCGGATGACTCCGCTCCTAGGGGCACCATCGTGGTGGGGCATCTTCGCAACGACCCGAACGTTGAAGAACTGCGCCGTTACCTGCGCGACTTCGTTCGTTTTGTTCCCATCGCCGTCTTCTTCAACGGCGAGAAGCTGTCGCAGGCGAAATTCACAGACCTGGATGACAAGGAGAACTTGAAGGAGGTTTCGAGCGGTACGCAGCAATGGAAGGAAGGCGGGTTCTCAGTCTTCGGTCGACTCTATGAAAATCGCGGCCATACTTTGGTTGCGGCCGTCGAGGGACTCATGGTTGGTGAGGAGAAGGTCGCGATGGCCGGTCAGATTAGGTTTGAGGCCGGTCCCCTCGATGTCTTCAAACGCGGATTCAAACTATGCGCGACGCAAGTGCCGTCGACCATCGGAACTACTGGCCGCTTGGACTCGGATCGCTTCGTGCCGACCGCAGGACGTGACTCGCTTGACGACACGACTACTGCCTTCCTTGGGCAGATCACGCAAGCCCTTGAGCGTGTGGCGGTTCTCGCTGTGCTTGATAGTCCCGAACGGATCGCACAGCACACCCGAATCTTTCGCTATGTCGTCCAGCTTGGCCTCATCGACAAGCTTGGCAACGTCCGCGTCGGTTTGGCCGATGGATCGGACACCACACTCGCAGACATCAAGCGCCACGCTGAGGAAGGTGATGTCGGCGTCTTCTTTGGCTCCGCCCAAAAGCAGGCTCTCAACCAGATCATGCAAGCACGCGGCCACATTGTTGTTTTGCTTTCCAGCGACAGGTACCGCCGATCTGCTGAGCAGCAGTACCTAGAGCGGTACTGTGGTGCCAAGCCGTTCGATGGAATGATCGATATCATCGAACCGTATGCTGAGTTGACTCGCTTTCACAAGTTCTTCTTGGGCGAACTGGAGTTCAACGTTAACAAATCCTACGAGGTGCACTCGCTTCGCCTCCTGCCCGGCAAGTTGACAGAGGACATCCCCGTGTTTGTACGCGAGCATGGAAAGGACAAGAATCTCGATATCCTTGTTGACGTCAATCATCCAGAGATCGCCAAACTGGAGTCACTTGGCTACACGTCGATTCTCTATTCGCTCGTCTCCACTTTCTGCCACGAGTATTTAGGGCCTTCCCTCAAGAAGTGGAGTCCTCGCTTCTTCGGCAACGGTGCGCTGAATCTCGATCTCTTGTCCAAGCGCCGCTCGGAGCTTTGGATTCTTGTCAAAGATGACGTTGGCGTCGTCCGCAAGGGCGGTCAGAAGCAAGTCGTCACGCGCTCCGATGTCCATGTTGTGGACGTTCGGTCTGGTCAAGCCGGTGCCACTCAACCCGATCCTGCCAAGGCTAAGCCGCGCATCCTTCGAATCGTCGATGACGGTGGGGCTACAGGCATCGGCGGCTACTACATCCGCCTGCCGGACTCGGCATTTAATGCCTACGGTGACCTGCTCCCTGACTGCGAGAGTCGCGGCGTTGTCTGGGCAGGCAACAAGATCGAATACGTAGTCTCGGATGCCGTGAGTGCAGCTTTCAAATACGAGATACGACTCGACCAGGTCGTTGCGGCTGCAACCAGCAGCGGCGAAGCGAGGGCCGAAGGGGCGCTCCCACTTGACCGCCCGCTGCAACAGATGTTCGATAGCCTGTACTTTCCCATCCCGATACCACTAGAGCCGTTTCTTGTTCCACGCGCCGACAACGAGATACGCTTGGAATTGTTCGCTGATTGGTTCGACATCAGAACAGCTAAGCACTGGACGCCCAAGGAAGCCGCTGTCGGCTAACTGTGGGTGTGTTTAAACAAACGACATAAAAGTCCCATAGGATTTTGCGCGGCTCTGCAACCTCATGATGCTTTTAGCCCAATTTCAACCGGTCAATTTTAGAGCTTCCACAGCGCCTAATTCTGGGGAACTATCAAGCCCACCGAATCGATCATCCTCTCGTCCGAGAAATCGAACTCTCCGTGCAAATTGAAATGCTTCCAGGCGATCACCGAACCGTTGCGAATTGCCTCGATCAATGCCGCCCGGCGCACTTCGTTCTTCTCTGTGTCCAGTTCCCGCGCTAAGTAGAGATAGTTCCAGCAAACAATTGCGTTCTTGATGAGTCGCCGGCAACCCTCCGCAATCTCCTGGTCACGACTTGGTGTGCCTCCCGCATCCCGGCCTTTTTATACGGTAGGAAGCCCCTTTTTGGGCTGATTTGGCTCTGACCAGGTGGGACTTGGATGCCCAGCAGTAGTTGTGGCGTGCAATCATGGCGTACAATGTGGAATGTACGCCATGATTCGAATCAATAGGCCGTATTGTACGCCATAAACTGGCTCCTCATCCGGGGGGTTAACATGGCGTACAATACAAACCGTACTCTCGATGAAAGGCCCTCCCTATCCGGTTCGTCCGGGGTTGAATCGATCGGGGTAACTTAGCGTGCAATACGCTACCGTATAAAACCGCAGCGATGCGGGAGGCACACCGGTTCTGGAATTGGGACCGTCCCTGTCGGCCTTCATGGCAGAGCTGGGTCTAGCCCCAACAGGCGGGCGGTGGGGCAGCATTACGCGGCTGCGTGACCAGATGACCCGGCTTTTTGCCTCGTCCGTCACATGCACTTATGACGACAAGGACAAAACCGGAATTTTCGGCGTCAAGATGGTCAAGGAAGCGCGTTTATGGTGGAACCCGAAAGCCCCCGATGAAGCGCCGCTGTGGAAATCAACCCTGACCCTCGGCTCGGATTTTTACGAGGAAGTCATCAAGAATCCCGTTCCGGTAGATATGCGGGCGCTCAAGGTCCTCAAACGGTCACCGATGGCTCTGGATATTTATTGCTGGCTGACCTATCGCCTGTCCTATTTGCGCAAGCCTACGGAGATTCCGTGGGCTGTACTACAAATGCAATTCGGCGCGGATTACACGAGAACAAGAGGGTTTAAAGAATCTTTTCTTCATCACCTCCGCGCAATTCTCACTGTCTACCCGGAAGCCAATGTTGAGGATGGGGAACGGGGCTTGCTGCTCAAGCCCAGCAAGCCGCATGTGGCGCAACTTCCCCCCGTGCTTCCCCGCCTCAAGAATCCGCCTGTGCCGGAACCGCTGTTGCTCCCCTTGCCGATTTACGAGGGAAATGACGGGCCACACCTTCGGACATCGACCTATGAAATGGCGAGAAGGGCCGCGCCGGGGTGGGATGTGTACGAACTCGAACGGCAATGGCGCGAGTGGATCGACAAGAAAGGATCGCCGCAAAAACCTGATGCGGCGTTTGTTGCGTTCTGTCGGAAGAAAGCTGCCAGAGAAAATCCATAACCCTGCAAAATGGTTCCCTTTCGCAGGGTGACATGAAACAGACCGTGCCGTTTTGTCCTATCGCGGATAGCATGGGAAAGAGGGTTCCCTTTTGCACGGTTACCCTTAACGTCTGAGACTCAGGATTTCACGATTTGCTTTAGAATTAGGGATTTTGGGACCAATCGCAGTGGACGAGTTAGCAGAATTTTACAGGGCAACGTGGCATTGGGCGAAAAAGAGCTATTCCCTGTCGGAATTTTTTACAGCCCAAGCAATATGTCACAAAATTAAAAATCACATTTCAATATATGAAAAAAATTAACACTTTGTTTTAACAACACTAAATTCAAAAAAAACCCTATATAAATACAGTTTTTAATGGTTTATGAGGCAAAGTGTCACATTCAATACTGTCAGGTTTTTTTACAACTTTCAATAATCGATTAACTTTTAAGTTTTTATGCATTGATTTACTTTTATTTTTTTTGGCTTATTTTTTGCTGGGCTTTCCAAAAAATCAGGCTAATCAGTTATTGAAAGTGCCTGTAAAACCCACTTCGCTTCTTTTCAAGGGGAAATTGAAATGTCCAACAAATACTTCTTATCTTCTAAAGTATTAATTATTATTATTTTGACTGGGGGTTTTTTAATTAGCGGTATTAGTATGCCTACCTCAGCAGCAATTATCACTTTTGATGATCTAATCTCTGGAGAGACCAGTTATGGATTCGATGGTGATGGCGACGGTATCTCAGATGTGCTCTTCACAACTTTAGATCCATTTGGTTTCAACACAATTGGTCCAGGTTCCTTTCAGAGCTATATCGACGAGCCCGGCTTGGAAGGTACAACACTTTTGAGTACTGACTTACGTGTTGATTTTCTACGAGGAGCAATAGGAAATCTAAGCTTTGGATTCGCTCTCAACAGTGCCGTTTCAGATCCTGCGTACTTTGCTAGTCTCCAAGTATTCGATGCAACAAATACGCTGCTAGCAACACAATCAGTTGTTGGTAATTTCAGTCCAAGTACTTTCCCTGAAGGCCAGGTATCTGCTGGATTTTCCGGCGAGGCAGCATATGCGACTTTCAATTTCACATCACAATTTGGACGATACATTATTGATAACTTCCAGGGTACCTTTGGTAGCACCGAAAGGCCGTCGATCCCCGAACCGACCACGCTTGCCCTCTTCGGCCTCGGTCTCACTGGACTCGGTTATCGTCGCTGGCGCAAGGCTTAAAGTAATCCATCCTAAAGGCGACTCCGGTCGCCTTTTATGCCGGATAAACCCTCCCATGCGAGGCATACGCTTTAAGTTACTGCTAGCTTATCGCGCGATCCCTAAAAACACTGCTAAACAGCGGCTGACCTCCAGCGTATCCTGTTCGTTCAGCAAAAACCCCTCCTGCCTGCTGATTGATTATCTATAATACGGAGGGTTAAAAAATTCACTAAACTTGAGTTCAATTTTGAAGTGCAACGCGGGCCAATGGAAAGAGGCGAAGGTGGTGCTCGTCACTGGACCGACGGTCGAGCGAGGCATGAAAAGCGGTCGTGTGCCGGGCGCGAGGAACGAACAGGCGGGTTTGGCCGCTCGGCGCTCCGGTCGGCCGCTGGCCGGTATCCAACAGTGTCTCCAGCTTCAACCGCGTTTCCAGCGTGAGGTGATGGTAACCCTTCATTGACCGGCTCCTCTCCGGGCGCAACCCCGATGTTTGGTTGCACTTCAGACAGGAGACCACCACAGCCATACTATGGACAAAATGTCTTATTTTGTCTAGTGACTGAAAGTAGGATTGCTGATTCTCAAGGTTTTTTCTGGGATCATCTGGCCCTAACATTGGACAAAACGATATGAGCGACCGGAAGCACCTCACCGCCCTTGAAGTTGATCGCCTGCTGGCAGCCGCCAAGGGCAGCCGCCACGAAGCCCGCGACCGCTGTTTGCTGCTGCTGATGTTCCGGCACGGCTTGCGCGTGTCCGAGGCGTGCGGGTTGCGATTGTCCCATGTGGACGCCGAAAGCCGGGTGTTGCATGTGGCACGGCTAAAAAAGGGTTTGTCCACCACCCACCCGTTGCGGGCGGATGAACTCCGCGCCATCAAGGCATGGCTCAAGGAACGCGAGCGGATGCAGCCGGAGGCGGACGCTTTCTTCATTAGCGAGCGTCGCCGCGCCCTCAGCCGCAAAACCGCTTGGCTGGCGGTCAAGACCTATGGCGAATTGGCCGGGTTGTCTTTACCTGCCCATCCGCACATGCTGCGCCATGCGTGCGGTTATGCCTTGGCCGACCAAGGGGCAGACACGCGGCTGATTCAGGACTATCTTGGGCATCGGAACATTCAGCATACTGTTAGATACACAGCGACCAATCCGGCGCGGTTTGAAAAGCTTTGGCGGTAGTGACGATTTATTACTTTGAACAGTTGCTAGCGTGATCAAAAAAATACTGCGTGCGAAACATGGTTAGCTTGAAAAGATCAGAGAAACGGGTAATTGACGATGCGTTCGATATGCACGGCGGATATGTCCTCAATTTTTCTGATCGCACCTTTGCCGAGTTTTTCGAAGACGAATTCAGCATCGAAATTTACACAGAGAAATATGCCTTTAATGGTAGTTCCAAGGCGAAGCATCTTCGAGCTTTTATAGAGATCGAAGATGCCTATACCGTTTCACGAGTCCTTCGTACCTTATGGGAATATCGAGAAAATATTCTCCGGGGGCCGATAGAAGAAGAGAAGGATGTGAAAACCCCTCTTTTTGATTTGCTTTCTCGTATCGAAGGAGCGTTAGCTGTAGCGGCCCGCAAACAAAACGGCATGGGCCTGCAAACAGGCCCTGTTTCAGGACCAGATTATTTGCAAATAGAACGGTTCCTCGACCCACTTTACGTGCAAACTGGCCCACTTTATCGGCAACAGACCTGCAAACAGCCTTTCAGGCCCACATTGTCTGCAAACAACCTGTTAAAGGGGCACACCATCTTTAAGCAGTTGATCTTTAAGTTCCTGTGACCTCCCTGGTGGTAACTGTCCCCCGAGAAAGGCCCGGATTTCGGTCGGTTTAACGTTGATCAGCTGCGCCAGCGACCTCACCGGGTAGCCGTGGCGGATTAAGTGGGGTTCTGGATCATTCAAACGAATGGCCAGGACACTGTTGACGATCTCAGCCGTGACGGGCTTCTGACCGATCTGGAACGCTTCCTCAAGGGCGCGCGTCAGGTAGTGGCCCAATTGGAGGGGCGTCACCAACCGCTCGGTCAATACGTCCAAGGCCTCGTCGGTGATGATGGTTTCGGACTTCACCTGGCCCGCAGTACACTGGGCCAGCAGCCAAACGAGGTACTCACGCGACTGACCCTGGATGCCTTCCAAGGTGAAGATCTCAGTACGCGCGCCAATCTCCTCTAACGTCGGGCGGCGTAGATCATTTTCAGCTTGGGATGACCGGCCAAGACAATAGAGAGCATCTCCCTTCATCGCGAACGATCTCGGTGAGCCGCTTCAAACCGGCCAAGGTACTGGCATGCAGGTCATGGGCATCATCGCAAAAGAGCACGGTCGGTTTCTTGTGTTTTGCGATTAACTCAATGACGCGATGTTCCCGGTCTTCGGGTTGTTTCGGCAAATTGACCGCTTTGTCATCGGTCGCCAACGCATACGCGATCGCCCGCATCAACACCGCCAGGTTGACCCGCGTTTTATCAACCGCCAGGGAGCGCGCGACCATGACGGCATTTTCCTGCTTGAGCGCACGACGCCATTGTTGGAGCAGTTTGGTTTTACCGCAGCCGACTATGCCGGTCAGTGCGATGATGCGGCCTTTCTTGATCGCTGCGGTCATCTCCTGACTCAGATAACGATGGTTTTCCGTGTCGTAGTAACCGGCCTGATCGAACTCATTCCTGAGGTTAAAATAGTTCATGACGTCGCTCAGCATGGTGACTTCCTTCGCAAGACGCTGAAATAGTTGCGGACTTGCGTCATCACTTCATGTTTTTCCAAGGTGTTGGCAACGAGCGTGTTGATAAAATCGAGTTGTTCCGGCGGCAGTTTGGCCAGTGGCAGGGCCAGATAATCCGCAATGGCTTTTTTGGCGGCGATGGCGTTAGCGAACGTCAGTTCTTGAAACGGATCAGGATCCACAAAGGGTTGGGCCGGCAAGGGCGTGCTTAAGCTAAAGAACTCTGAAGGGGAGGCGCGGTCTCTAAGGCGGCTTTCGGGAGCTGTAACTGTTCGGCCAACGCTTCGATGCGGTCCCGCGCGTTGTTCCAGCGCCGTTTTTTGAACCGTCGGAAGCGGTGCAGGGAATCGGGCCACCGATCGGATGATAAGGGCCATAGCGTTGCTCGCCCCACTCGACGAAGAGTTGCTCGTCAAACAGTCCCCACCAGAGCACCACGGTTTCCCCAGCCAGTTCTGGATCGACTTGATAGAGCACGCCGTCGACCGCCAGGCGGGCGTCAATTCCCACCTTGCGGCGCTCGGGTTCTCGCGCAAAGGTGCAGAAGCGTTCCCAACTACACATGGTTCGGATACCGCTGGGGGCAGATTTTGCACCCAGTCTTCCAAGCGTGAGTGCGATTCTGAACGGTGCGGCCGGTCGTTATAGCGGAGCAGATAATTGAACAGCCAGGCGTTCGCCTCGGGTTCTGATTCCGGCTGATGAAAATGGTAGAGCGTCTCGTGCAACTCTTTCACGGTGCGAAAGGGCCGCTCGACTTTACCCTTGGCCCGTGCGGTGGTGCGCCGGCCATCCGATCCTTTGGGCATATGGGTGCGGATCTCCACGCCCAGATAGCGCATGACCTGTTGAAAAACCTGGCTACGGGCGATCGGTCCCCGTCCATATACAACAGGCCCGGGATGCCTTCATAGGGGCAGCGCGCATCGGCTTTCGGCGCCATCGCCCGAAACAGAAATTTCAAGGCAGCGTGTACATCCTCGCCATAAACGCCGTGATACTCTTGGTAAGCAAGGCCGCTGCGATCATCGACGACGCTGTAGAGCATCAGCAGCGGATGGCCACGGCCTTCTTCGAACCAAAGGGGTTTCTTGACCTGTTTGAGATCGGAGGGACTCAAATCAAAATGCCAGCACTCGTTGCTGTGGCGGGCTTGGAAACGCACGGCCGGTGGCTCACGCAACAGGGTATTGCGGTCATAACCCCACTGTTTGAGGTAACGGTTAATCGTTGTTTTCGTCAACTGTCCGGCGGGCGCTTGCACCAGGCCGTCCGGCGTTTCGATCCCGTAGTTTTCGAGTAGCCGAAGGGCTTCACAGGTCGAGAGATGCCGGCCTTTCTGGTTCGACGTGCGGATCTTGAGGGCCGCGATGACTTCGCAATACCGTTCGAGAGTGGTTTTGGGCAGGACGCGCGGTTCGCCCACATCCGATCGGCGGAGGGGTTGGGGTCGTCGGAAGGTCCGCAGGGCTCGATACAAGGTATGTTCTGAAACGCCGTATAAATGAGCAGTCTCCTGGATCAGGCGCCGCCGCTCAGGGCTGCGAGACGGCACGGTGTGGAGCCGCCGCCGCAACTCGGCCAACGCTTCGACCGGCAGCGACTTGCGACTCATTCGGTTCCCGATGCCGGGGTGGTCTGGCGAGTTCGGGGCCGCAGGCGCCGTCGGTCCAGCCAGTCATAGAGGGTGGACGGCGCACAATCCACCAACTTGGCAATCGCGCGTTTGCTAATCCCTTTGGTTAGATAGCGGCGGATGGTCTCTTCCTGGTCATCCAACTTGACGCGGGCGGCCCGGCGGCCCTTGGGGCGGCCGAGCGGTTGACCGTCGGCTTTGCGCTTGGCTAAGGCTTCGGCGGTGCGCAGTGAGATAAATTCACGCTCGATCTTGGCGGCCAAGCCTAAAATCGTGGCGGTGATCCGGCTTTGGATGGAACTGTCCAGCACCATCTTCTGTTTGGCGATATGGACGTTGATGCCCATTTGGGCGCAATACTCCAAAATCTCCAACACCTGCAGGGTGGAACGCGCCATGCGACTGATTTCAGCAAACACCACGACATCACCGGATTGGGCCTGCTCCCTCAGTAACCGGCCCACCTGACGATCATGCCAACGGATTTGGCCGGAAACCGTATCGTGAACGAAGATCAACGGTCCCAGTGGATAAGTGTTCGCGTACTCGTAGATACCATGCCGTTGGTTATCCACATCTTGATGGTCGGTTGAAACCCGTAGGTAAGCATAAACGGTCATCGTTCATCCTTTTCCGGAAAAAACCTTAAGCGGACTTTAATCGAACGCATACCGTCCAGTTTAAACATTAATTTTCGGATGTAAACGTTCGGCGAAAACGATGGTTAAAACTGGATACACGGAAGAAGGCGGAGAGAAAAAACCCGCATCAAAATTGATAATAAATGAAAAACAATATCTTACAGGTGATAGGCGTCATTTGCAGACAATGTGGGCCAAAATCCTTGTTTGCAGGCCCTTTGCACAAAATGTGGGTCTATTTGCAGCGAATGTGGGCTCGAAGCACACTCTATTTGCCGTTAATGTGGTCTCAAACAATCTCTTGTTTGCAGGCCCATGCCGTTTTGTTTGCGGGCCGCTACACGTAAGGCTGCCCTTGAGCGAAGAGGCCCTGCACCAACTGCAGCACCTGAGCCAAGGCTTGCCGGGAGAGGGTATAGAGCTTTTGACCGAGGGGATGCTGATCCTCTTCAGCAAACGCGAAGCGTTCTGATTTTTTGCCCCCAGCCGGGGGGCGCTGGAGCAACGACTGCGCTACGCAACTCAATCGGAAGTGGCGCTTGACCGCTTCCTCCTTGCGTACCTGAGACGCCTCCAAACCGGCGGCCTGTTTGCAAAACGCATGAAAGACTTCGATCGGCCAGCGATAGCTCCAGACCCGAATCACCCGACCACTTTCCCAATGCAGGGCATCGGTGAGTAGAAAACGCGGGGTGTCCTGTAAATCGGCCTGTTCATGCACGATGACCAAGCGCTTCCGGCCATAGCGCTTCAAGCGGACGGTTTTGGTAAAGGCCCAAACGGTTTTAGCCTCGCCGTTACGCGGTTTCACGGTCAACCGACGATCGCTTTGCGGATGGTGCTGGGCGAGCTCGGTGGCCACCTCATCCACCCGCCGCCACTGGCCGTGCCATTGAATGTTTCGGGAGCACTCTAACTCCGAGACCCCGTGTCTACCTTGCTGCTCAATCAACTGGGTGAGCGGCAATGACAGCACCCCGTTGTCAAAGGCATAGGGGACCTCCGGAAACGGGCCCTCGGTTTCCAATTGCCGGACGATCTCCACGGCCATCTCCGTGCGTTCGCGATAGGCCAGCCGATTCTTCTGATAATGCAGCACATCAATCACCCGCCGACGGGCCTGTTCTAAATCGCGGTACTCGTCTTGGGCTGTCATGGTCAGATAGCTCAATTCTTCAGCTTGATCGTTGGGAAACTGAACCTCGACCGCAAGTCCGTCAATAGCATCGGCATTGGCCACCACGGCCGTCACCAGCGGGTAAGTGCTCACTCGGCCTTCAACGTGATCGTAAGCCCGTTTAGCCGCATAAATCGCTGGCCTCCGATCATGATGGACGTAGGTCCAATCCAGACCAATGACTTCCAGGCCGCGTCCCCGATGCGGCTCAGCGACCACCGTGCGATGCCGAGGGAGTCATCCGGCGCTATCCCAACCCGCTTCAAAGACCGCCGCGTGCATCGCCCGCCGGCTAACACCGGACTGTTCCGGCCACACCTGCTGGCCATAGATCCCTTGCAGTGTCTTATTCAGACTGAGCAACAAACCCGTTACATAGCGGCTCACATGGTCAAATCCAGCCGCTCGGCAGAACAAGTCCCGGTAAGACTTTAGCCCCGCCGCAATCAGTTCGGGTACACCCACTAACGGTAGCAGCAACTTCAGACTCTTTGAGTTTCGACAGGTACCCTTATCATGACCCTTCAGCCGATAACTTTCCAAGTCGTGATCACACACGGATACTGTCAGGCAGCGCGCCCCTCGCCGGCGGCTTCGAAGGTCCGGCCATCCCGGATGTGGTAGAGACGTTTGAAGGTCGGGATGATCTTTTCGTCGTGCGTGACAACGATGATCGCCGTCTGGAAGCGTTGCGCCATCTGGTTGAGGATGCGGATCACGGTCAGCGCCCGCTCGCTGTCGAGCGGCGCCGTCGGCTCGTCGGCGAGAACGATCGGCGGCTCGTTGACCAGCGCCCGCGCGATCGACACCCGTTGTTGTTCGCCGCCGGAAAGTTGTCGCACCTGCGCCTGTGTCCGGTGCCCGACGTCGAGCGCCGCAAGCATCTGGCGCGCCTGCTCACGCGCCTGGCTGTTGGGCAAGCCGGCGAGCATCGGCAGCAAGGCGACGTTGTCGGTCACGTTGAGGAAGGGAATCAGGTAGGGTGCCTGGAACACGAAGCCGATACGGTCGCGCCGGAGTGCACGCAGGTCAGTGACTTTCCAGCCATTGTCGTAGATCGCCTTGCCGGCTAGCGCCATCCGGCCCGAGGTCGGCTCGATCACCGCGCCCAGGCACTTCAGCAGCGTACTCTTGCCGGAGCCGCTGGGGCCAATCAGCCCCACCACCTCGCCAGGCTGGATCATCATGTCCACGCCCTTCAGGGCATCGACCGCCGCATCGCCCTCGCCGTAGCGCTTGGCGAGGCCGTTGATTTCGATTGCAGGCTGGGCCATGTCAACCGCCAATCGCGGCGGCTGGATCGACGCGCAAGGCCGCGCGGATCGCAACGACGCTGGCCAGCGCGCAGATCAGCAGCACCAGCAGCGCGCCGCGCACGGCGTCGCCGGGAAGCAGCAGCACGTACTTGGGAAAGATTGGCGCCCACAGCGCGGCCGCGGTCCGGCCGACGATGAAGCCGATCACGCCAAGGCCCAGCGCCTGCTGTAGGATCATCAGCGCAATCGTCCGGTTGCGGGCGCCGATCAGCTTGAGCACCGCGATCTCACGGACCTTGTTTAAGGTCATCGTGTAAATGATGAAGGCGACGATGGTCGCGCTAACCACCGACAGGATGACCAGAAACATGAAGATCTGCCGCGCCGACGTGGCGATCAGCTTGGCGACCAGGATCTCGTCCATGTCGGCGCGTGTATAGGCTTCGAGATGCTTCCAGCGCCGGATCTGCTCCGCCACGCGCGTTTCGTCGGCGTCTGGCGCGAGTCGCAGCAGCACGACATTGACCTGATGGCTGTTGGTCTGACTCGCCTGCACGGCTTCGAGCAACCCCGGGACACCCGGGCGGTTGAATGCCGGATTGGCGGCGCTCCGCGCGCGCTCGTTGACCAGCGCGTCGTTGTCCTTGAGGAACTGCACCTCCTGCGCGTCCTTGAGCGGCACAAAAAGCATCGGATCGCCGCCCGACGAGACCATGCGGCGGGTCAGGCCAACCACGATGTACTCGTGGCGGCGGATGCGAATGCGCTCGTTCAAGCTCAGCCCGCTGCGCATATCGGCGATTGCTTCATAGTGCGAGCGCGTGATTGGGCGTCCGGCGACCAGGTAGCCGGGTTCGCCGGGATGTCCCGGTTGGAAGCCGACGAGCATCACGCGCACCTCGCCACGCGCGTGCTCAATCTGCATCGTCAGATAGGTCACGTTGCCGGCGGCGGCGACACCGGGAATGCCGAGCAGGCTCCGGTAGGCGTCGTCACGCACGCTCGACGGTTCGGCGTACGGCCCCAGCGTGTCGCGCTGTACGACCCAGAGATCCGCGCCGCCGATGGCCAGCAGCGCTTTCCCGTCGTCGACCAGACCGCGATAGATGCCGGCCATCGACAACGTGACGCCAATCAGCAAACCGAGTCCGACGCCGGTGAAGACGAACTTGCCCCAGCCGTGCAGGATGTCGCGTGCCGCAAGATTGATCATGGCGCGGAACCAATGATGGCGGTGACAACCCTCACCCTGGCGTCCGGCTGTAATGCCTGCTCGCTGTGCACGACCACCTCGTCGTCGTCGGTGAGTCCGTCAAGGATCTGGCTGCGCCCGTCCAGTGTCGTGATGCCGACCGTCACGGGCTGAAAAGCGACGCGTCCTTGCGTGACCCGCCACACGCCTTCCTGGCGGTCGACCCGTTTCACCGCCGCCGCGGGTAGCGCGCGCGCATTGACCCGTTCGGCAACATGGATAGTCACTTCAACCAGATCACCGACCGAGAGGGTTGGGGGCTGGACGGCGAAGCCGACATTGACGATGCGTTCTTCAGTCACCGCATCGCTGACCCAATCGACACGCTGCACCTCCCCGCGGTCGCTGCGCTGGGGGTCCGAGCGCAGCACGATCTCTGTGGGCTGGCCAACGCGAACACGCCCGGACTGCCCCTGGTCGATCCTCGCCCTAATCCACAGGCTGTCCGGGTCGAGGACCTGCACGACTGCCTGGCCGGCGACGACCGTACTTCCAGGCTCGACCAGGCGCGCACTGACCACCCCATCGACCGGACTGACGAGCTGGCTCTGCGCGAGCAGCTTGCTCATACCAACGACATCGGTCCGCGCGCGGTCGCGGTCGCGCCGTGCCGCCGTGACCTGGGCTGCGGCCGCGTCGACGGCCGCCTGGGCGGCCTTGGCTTCGTGTCCTTTGGCGTCGACCGCTTCCTGGCTGACGAAGCCTTTGGTCCGCAACTGGGCGTAGCGGCGTGCATCTGTCGTGGCCACCTGCGCGCGGCTTTGCGCTTCCGCCAGCGCCGCCTCCGTCGCCCGGATCGTGCTCGTCGCTCGCTGCACCGCCAGCTCGGCGCTGGTCACGCGGTCGGTGAGATCCACCGGATCAAGTTCGGCGAGAAGTTGACCCGCCTTGACGGCATCGCCCTGATCGACCAATACCCGCAGGACGCGACTGGCGACGGTCGGTCCGAGCGCGTAGGCGCGGCGCGCCTCAATCGTGCCAATGCCGAAGGTGCTGGCGGTGAGCGTGCCCTGCGTGACCTTGGCGACCGTGACCTTGATCGGCGCCATGGGTCCCTGGCTGACGACCAGCCAACCAAACAGCATCGCCAGGCCAAGAGCGGCGGTGGTCAACGCGGCTGTACGGCCGAGGTGCAGCTTCTCGAGCCGGTTCGCACGCATTTTCATCACGCCCCCCGCCCATGATAAGCGTCGAGCAGCAGCGGCCACAGCTTCACTGCGCCTTCCACCATCTCCGCCTCATTGCCAGCGAGCGATGCCTGAATCACCAAGCCTTGCACGGCGCCGATGAACAGGACCGGCGCCAGCGTTGGATCAAGGGCAGGCGGCAATTCACCGGCGACCTTTGCTTGCGTGAACAGCTGGGTCAGCCGCTGGCGATACGCGCTGATCATGGCACGTACTTCGACGCGTACGGGCGAATCGCCCGGGTACTGCAACTCGTGGAACAGGACGCGCGGCACCCCCGGGTTCGCCGCAACAAAAGCCACATGTGCGAGAAACGCCTGCTCGATTTTTGCGAGTGGCGAAGCCGCCGTCTCAATCGCCGCCGCGAACGCCGCGCCGAGCGATTCACGGACCCAGCCAAAGACCGCCAACCAGATCGCCGGCTTGTCGGGAAAGTGCCGAAAGATCGCCCCCTGGGTGACGCCCATCCGGTCGGCGATCGCCTGGATCGTAATCGCGTCCGGGCCGCGCTCCCGGGCCAGCGCGAGGACGGTGGCGACGATCTCCCGTTGCCGCTGATCAGTGGTCAAGCGTTGGCGCGGCCTCGTATTGGGAATGGCTGGAGTGATCATGGGATAGAGGTGCTTGCTTTTTAGTAAGTAAGTAAATACTATCTTATAGACACGGTCAGTATTTGGCAAGCTGGATGATTCGAAGGAGAACCAGGCCATGCCTTTCCCGGAGTTTTTCGACGCTGCGCCGCGGATCACCGTCCGTGACCCGCTGGCCGGGTTTCTGGGCGCGACCGTGGACGGTATCGTCGACTACAGCTACGCCGACGCGGTGAAACTCGCCGGGCATTCCTGCCCGACCGTGGCGTCGGCCTACCTGATGACCCGCGCCACGATGGCAGCGCTCTATCCCGATGCGCTACCGGAGCGTGGGGGCATTCGGGTCGAATTGCGCGATGAGCGGCAGGAAGGGGTGAGCGGCGTGGTCGCCAATATCGCGAGCTTGCTGACTGGCGCCGCCGAGGACGCCGGCTTCAAGGGGATCGGCGGACACTTCGACCGGCGCACGTTGTTATTCTTCGGCGTCGACCTACCGGGGCAACTCCGCTGTACGCGCGTTGATACCGGCGCCGCGGCCACCGTATCCGCCCGGCTCGACCGTGTTCCATCGGATCCACGTATCGCCCTGCTCCTGCCGAAATGCCTGCGGGGCATCGCCACAACCGCCGAGGTCGCGCTTTTCCAATCGCTGTGGCAAGCCCGGGTGCAAACGCTTGTGATGGAGCACGCCGATGACCCAGAAATCATTGTTGTTCACTGAGGAGACTCCCATGCAGACTCGCCACACTTTGCTCGCCACCGCCCTTGCCGCTGTGCTCGCGCTGGGCGCCGGCGCCCACGCACTCGCCGCCGACGCCCACCCGCACCCCGACGGAGAAGAGTCCAGCCCGCTCGCCCTCAATCACGGTAAGAAATGGACAACCGACGCGCCACTGCGCAAAAGCATGAATGAAATCCGCAAGGCGCTGGCCGCGAAGCAGGACGGCATCCACAAGGGCACGCTGACCCCCGCCGACTACCAAGCTCTTGCCATGACGGTCGATGCACAGGCCGCCATCATCATCGCCGAGTGCAAGCTCGAACCTGCAGCAGACGCCAACCTGCACCTGATCATGGCTGAACTTTTCGCGGGCGCCCAGGCCATGCAGGGCAAGTCGGCCAGCAATCCGCGGGCCGGCGCCGTGCAAACGGTGCGGGCGGTCAACCACTACGGGCAGTATTTCGACCATCCGGGCTGGAAAGCGCTGCGTTGAGCAAAGTCACGATCCCCGGCAGAACCTGCGCTCTGCCCAGGATCGATGCCGCGGCACACGAAGATCGGATTGTTAACCGCCTGCGCAACAAAAGGGTTTGCCGAGGAGGTCGAGGCCCAGCATACGGCACTCGCGCACCAGGGGTGCGATCTGATGCGCGACCTCGAATCGGTGATTCGTGGTCAAGACCTGTCCTGGGAACTGGAGACCCTGTCCTGAGCGTAGGTTGCCCCCAATGTCAGATTGTATGCAGAGCGCTTGAGACACAACATGGCGGTCGAAAAGCTGATAAGGAATGACGATGAACGATAAATTTGACCCAGATTGGGATCCGAGAGCCGAGGAGGTCTTGCGCGACCCGAGTGCGGCCTACGATGAAATGCGCGAACGCTGCCCCGTCGCCTACAGCGATTACCTGCAGTGGTCGCTCTTCCGACATGAGGACATTACCCGCGTGCTCCACGATCACGACACGTTCAGCAACGCGGTGTCACAGCACCTCTCCGTACCCAACGGGATGGATCCCCCTGAACACACGGCCTATCGACGCCTCATCGAGCCGTACTTTTCTCCAGAACGGATGGAAGCGTTCGAACCCACTTGCCGGGAAATCGTCACCGATCTGGTCCGGAACGCGCTCGCTGTCGGCAAGGTGGAACTGATGGCCGACGTTGCCCTGCCCTTTGCGGTGCGTGTCCAATGCGCCTTTCTGGGCTGGCCGCCGACTCTTCACGGCCCCATGGTGCTCTGGACCCGGAGAAAACACGAGGCCACTCGGGCTCAGGACCGCCAGGCCCTGTCTGAAATCGCGCGCGAGTTCGAGCACTTCATCGACGACCTGCTGGAAAGTCGCCTCCAGGCTGGAGCACAGCCCGAGGACGACATCACCGCCACGCTGATGCACGAAAAGGTGGAGGGGCAGCCACTGAGCAAGGAAGAGATGATCAGTATTTTGCGAAACTGGACTGTCGGGGAGGTGGGCACGATTTCCGCGGCGGTCGGTATCCTGGCCCATTATCTTGCGCGGCACGCCGAGTTGCAGGAGCAATTGCGCGCCCAACCCGCCTTGTTGCCCGTGGCCATCGACGAGATCCTCCGGATTCAGGGTCCCCTGCCGGCCAACCGGCGCATCGCAACCTGCCCCGTGGAAATCGGCGGCCGAAGACTCAAGGCCGGCGAGCGGATTTCGCTCCTCTGGATCGCCGCCAATCGGGACGGCCGCGTTTTTGAGGATCCAGAGGCTTTCCGATTGAACCGCGATCCCAGTAAGAATCTCCTCTATGGCGCGGGCATTCACCGCTGTCCAGGCGCTCCGCTGGCCCGAATGGAGTTGCGACTCCTCATGGAGGAACTGCTCGAACGCAGCACCCGCATTCAGCTCGTGCCGGACCAATTACCGACCCAGGCGGTCTACCCGGTGAGCGGTCTGGCCACGTTGCCCCTCTGGATCCGATAAGCACCCGGCGTACCGCACACACGCAATGCGGGGATTCTACAAGACTCACGGCCAGATGGCGCCTCTCTGGCCTTATCGGCCGCCGCTTGGCGATCATTTCTGGCAGTTTGCACAGGAAAACAGGTTGATCATCGGTTGGGAAGTAGCGACATGACGGAAGACAGCAGGTACAGATTGGCCACCCGCAGCATTCACGGCCACCGTCTCCGGGACGCGCACGGTAGTCCGCACATTCCGGTGTACGACACCACGACCTTTGCGTTCGCCTCGACGGCCGACCTTCTCGACGTCGTCGATGGCCGCAAACCCGGGAGCTTCTACACTCGTTATGGCTTGAATCCATCGATCCTTGCGCTGGAAGAAACGCTGGCCGGTATCGAAGGCGCGGAGATGGCTTGGGCCTTCTGCTCCGGAATGGCCGCCGAGACCGCATTGTTCTTGACGCATGGCCGTGAAGGCGTGGTCTGCATCGGCGACGCCTACGGTGGCACGCTTGAGCTGCTCGCCCAGCAGTTGCCCCTGCTCGGAATCAAGACTCATTTGATCCTCGGTGACGAACTGGACCGGCTTGATGCGCTTCTAGCGGACGGCATCAGGCTGGTCTTCTTCGAGACACCCACCAATCCAACGCTGGCGTTGTTCGACATTCGCGCCATGGCGACAAAGGCCCACGCGCATGGAGCGCTCGTTGCCGTCGACAACACCTTCGCCTAACCCGTCAACCAGCGTCCGCTGGAATTCGGCGCCGATATCGTTGTGCATAGCGCGACGAAGTATCTCGGTGGCCACAGCGATCTCACCGCCGGCGCGATGATGGGATCGAAGGCGTCGCTGGGGCCGGTGTGGAGCTGGCGCAAGAATCTCGGTTCGATGATCGCGCCAGCCACGGCATCGCTGCTCTCGCGCAGTCTGCGCACCCTGGTGGTGCGCGTGCGCCAGCACAACGCGGCAGCCCAGCAAATCGCCGAAGCCATGACCCGGCATCCGAAGGTGAGCCGCGTGTTTTATCCCGGCCTTGCGGATTTTCCAGCTCATGCCTTGGCCAAAAAACAGATGCACGGCTTTGGCGGCATGCTGACCATCGAGGTGGCCGGTCGCCGAGAAGACGCCACACGCGTCGCTGATCGGCTCAAGCTGTTTGCACTGGCGCCCAGTCTCGGTGGTCGCCGTATCATTAAAAAAAAAACCTGCACGACGACGCACCACGAACTGACGCCGGCGGAGCGGACTCGTCGCGGCATTTCAGACAGCATGCTGCGTTTGTCGGTCGGTCTGGAAGCGGTCGAGGATCTGATCGATGACCTGGAACAGGCGCTGCGGTGAGTCATTCGCTCCGCGCGATGACGGTCAGGGGATTCGTGCGGGCTCGGATGCGAGGCGGTTTATCGGTCGCGTGACCGAAACCAACCATCGGGCCAGGCGCGGCGAGATGGATGCGCTCGCCAATGCGCATACACGGCCAAAAGACCTTGAACATCCTTCCGGCCAAGACCCTTTGATCCAGCGGCGGCAAGCACGAAGTTTATTTCGCCGGAAATCCGGCGGCGGCAATTGAATGGTTCAAAGAATATAGGACACATTACCAATGCAAAGAATCGCCACGGTCAGCGTGAGCGTTATCAGGCGAACGCAGGCGCTGTTGAGCGGGCTTCCGTTTCGGTGCTCCGTGTTCAACCTGGGCTTTCGACCATTCTTTTTCCTGGCGGGCGCCTTCGCCACCCTGGTCATTCCGCTCTGGTTGGCTATTTTCACCGGGCTAGGGTCAGCGCCGTCCTATCTGGGGTCCGTGGGATGGCATGCCCATGAGATGCTCTTTGGTTATACGATGGCGGTTGTTGCGGGCTTTCTCCTGACGGCGGTGCGCAACTGGACCGGCCTCCCCACTCCCTCGGGGCCGTTACTCGCCGGCTTGGCATTACTATGGCTATCCGCCCGATTCATGCTGTTTTCCACCGCCGTCGCGCCCGCATGGCTGGTGGCGGTGATCGATGTCTCTTTCCTGCCGGCCATTGCCGGGGTGTTGCTGCCACCGTTATGGCGATCGCGCAATCGCCGCAACCTTGTGTTCCCATTTATTCTGTTGGCCCTGGCGGGCGCTAACCTGGTCATCCACCTCCAGGCATTGGGCATGCTCGCCTCCGGAAGTGATCGCGCGCTGCAATTCACCCTCAATGCGGTCACTCTTATCATGGTCGTGATCGGCGGTCGGGTGATTCCCGTATTTACCGCCAACGCGCTGCCCGAGATCCGGGTCCGTCGCCTGGTCTGGGCGGACGTTCTCGCGGTCGGTCTGGTCATCCTGGTACTGGTGATCGATCTCTTCCCAGTCTTGCATGCCTCGGTCGGGCCGGTGGCGTTACTGGCGGCGGCGGCGAACCTCATCCGTATGTGGCGCTGGCGATCCCTGGCCACGCGATGCGTGCCGATGCTGTGGATTTTGCACCTCGGCCATGCATGGATTGTCGTCGCCCTTGCCTTGAAGGGACTCGCCGGCCTGGTACCGGCGGTGATGCCCAGCGCGGCCGTTCACGCACTGACGGTCGGCGCGATCGGCAGCCTGACGCTGGGCATGATGAGTCGCGTCGCTCTGGGTCACACCGGCCGCGTCATCGTGGCGAGCACCCCTATCATTGCGGCATTTATCGTTATTAACGTAAGCGCGATCATACGCGTGGTGATCCCAATCGCGGTACCGGGGTTTTACCTGCCGGGACTCATCGTGGCAGGGCTGTTATGGTCGAGCGCCTTTGCACTGTTTATCATTCACTATACCCCCATTCTGATGCAACCCCGGATCGACGGAAAGCCAGGCTAAGCATCTCGTCGATCAACCGGTCCCGGAGTATGGATATGGATGACAGGCTAGCGGGCGGCGAGCATTCTAAACTGGCGTCGCTCGCCCAGGTGATTCGTGAGGTGGACGCAGCGCCAGACATGGAGACGGCGCTGCGGGTTGTGGTGGAGCGCACGCGTGTGCTGATGGCGGTGGATGCCTGCAGTATCTATTTCACCGAACACGAGCGCCGACGGCATGTGGTCGTAGCCACGGCGGGCCTCGCCCCGACCGCAGTCGGACAGGTTCAATTCGGCTTTGGCAAGGGACTCATTGGGAGAGTGGCCGAGAGCGCCTTGCCCATCAATCTGGCGCACGTACCCGAAGCGCCGCATCAGGAGTTCGTTCGCCAGGCCGGTTCCGGACCCTTCCATGGATTTCTCGGCGTGCCGATTACCCACCGAAGCAAGGTGTTGGGCGTATTGGTCGTGCGCCAGCGGGCTGTGCGCTGTTTCGACGATGCCGATACCGCGATCCTGACCACCCTGGCTGTCCAACTGGGCGGCGCGATCGCTTATGCGCGGGCCAGCGGCGATCTTTGCAGCCTATGTCGGCCGGATGGCGCAGAGCGGGGCTGGATTGAAGGGCTACCGGGAGCCCCTGGGATCGCCATAGGAACGGGGGTCGTGGTCTTTTCGCCGACTGACCTCGGTGCGGTACCCAACCGCCAGCTGGAAGATCCCAGGATGGAGGAGCAACGTCTACACAAAGCCGTAGCACGGGTCCAAGAGGAGGTCAGGCGGCTCAGCGCGGACCTTGATGGTCCGCTCTCCGCAGCGGACCGGGCGCTGTTCGATGCCTATACGTTGATTCTGGACAGCCCGGAAATCGTGGAAGCCGCGGTGGCGCGCATCCACCAGGGGAACTGGGCGCCCGGTGCGCTTCGACAGACCATTGAGGAGTATGCGCGGCGCTTCGACGCAATGGAAGATCCGTACCTGCGGGAACGAGGTGAGGACATCCGAGGGCTTGGCCATCGCATACTCATGCACTTGCAGGGTGGATCCGGAACCACAGGTGATGGCCCGTCGAGCATCATCTTGATCGGTCGCCAGCTCAGCGCCATTGACCTGGGGCTCGTGCCTCGTGACCGGGTGCGCGGCATCATCTCGGCGGAGGGTTCTTCACTGTCCCATTTGACCATCCTTGCCCGCGCGCTTGGCATACCGGCGGTGGTCGGTGTTGGGCGTTTACCACTGGAGCATTTGGACGGCCAGGAGGTTGTTGTGGACGGCAACCGTGGATGGGCATACCCGCGACCCAATCCCATGCTACGCCAGGAGGTCGAGTGTCTAATCCGCGAAGATCGGGAGTTCGAGAAAGACCTCAAGACCCTTCGCGACCTACCGGCGCGCACGACGGATGGGGTGGAGGTGTTCCTCTACACCAACGCGGGTCTCATTGCGGATGTACCCTTGATGGAGGCCGCCGGCTCGGCGGGCATCGGGCTGTTTCGGTCCGAGCTGCTGTTCATGCGCTACGACCGATTTCCCAGCGAGCAGGAACAAATGCGGGTGTATCGGCGGATACTGCAGGCGGTCGCACCGCTGCCGGTCAATCTGCGGACCTTGGATGTGGGGGGTGACAAACCGCTTCCATACCTGCCCCTCGTGGAACGGAACCCGATGCTGGGCTGGCGCGGCATCCGCCTCACTCTGGATCACCCCGAGATCTTTCTCACCCAGCTCAGGGCCGCGTTGCGCGCGAATGCCGGGCTGGGAAACCTGAGACTCCTCCTGCCGATGGTCAACGGGTCGCCGAGGTGGAAGAAACGCTCACCCTGATCGACCAAGCGCATCACCAGCTTCTGGAAGAAGGCGTCGCGTCTTCTCGCCCGCCGGTTGGGCTCATGATCGAGGTGCCCTCCGCGGTCTACCAGGCGGAAGAACTGGCCCGGCGGGTGGACTTTTTTTCCGTCGGCACCAATGATCTCGCTCAATATCTGCTGGCCATCGACCGTGGTAACCTCCACGTCTCGCAACGGCTGGATCCTCTCATCCCGCCGTGCTGCGCGCGCTTCGGCAGGTGGTGGATGCATCCAGACCAGCCGGCAAGCCGGTCGCCGTGTGCGGGGAAATGGCCGGTGATCCCGGTGGCGCCCTGCTCTTGTTGGGGTTGGGATTCAATCGCCTGAGCGTGAGCGCCGCGGTTCTCCCACGGATAAAGTGGGCGATTAGAAGCGTGGATTTTTCACGCATGGCGTCGTTGGCGCGGCAAGCCCTCACGTTGGAGAAGCCGGAAGCGATCCGCCAGTTACTGGAACAAACATTAAAAGACGCCGGTCTGGACCGTCTACGGCGGGTCGTCTCGGAAAACGGAAAAACCGTACGTGAAGCGCGCGCCGCGATAGGTATCCAGCGGTATCCAGGGTCAACCGCGAAGAAAGAACAGCGTGGTCATGATTAAACCGGTGGCAACAATTCCGGCCCGCAGCACGAGTGCCGGTATCCGCCGAGCAAGCCGCGCGCCAAAATAACCGCCCGCGGTCGCCGCCATCATCATCACCCCTGCCTGGGGCCAGGCCACGACGCCGCCCCAGGCATAGATCGCGACGGCGATCACAGTCAGCAATGCCGAAACTACATTCTTCATGCCATTCATCGCATTCAGGTTGGTTTGACCTAGTAAGCCGAACAGCGCCAGCAGCAGGATACCGAGGCCACCATTGAAGTAGCCGCCATAGATGGAGACGGCCAGCATGCCCGCGGCAGACTTCCCCGCCGAGGCGTGGCGGGCTTGGCTGTCCTTGAGTTTACGTAGCAGTATCGGGCCGATAGCAAAAAGTATCGTTCCCACCAGCAACAACCAGGGCACAATCTGGTTGAAGGTACGGTCGGCGGTCACCAACAGCAGAGCGGCGCCCATCGCGCCACCGATCAGACTCAGAACGGTCAGGGTACGTAACGACAAACCGGGCGGCGGCGCCAGGTCTTCACGAAAACCCAGGACGCCGGAAACATATCCGGGTAACAGGGCAACGGTACCGGTGGCGTTCGCGATAACCGGTGGCATGCCCGTAAATACCAACGCCGGGAGTGTCAGGAAGCTGCCGCCGCCAGCGACGGCATTCAATGCACCGGCCATGCAGGCGGCGACGAGCAACAGGATGACGTTGAAAGGGTCGTTTAGCATTCAGTGGGAATTTCCAAAAAGTCAGGATATCCGTCAGTTACGTGATTGAGGCTGTGGGTGTCGGACCTCACCGACGTCTCGATCTGGCGGGGTCGCGTCCGTGTCGCCTTCGTGATCGATAGGTTCACCTGTCGGTTCGTGGGCTGGCGCGTGCCGACCACGACGCCCTCGGCCTTCATGCTCGACGCATAGGAGCAGAGACCATACGAGCGCGGTCCCCTCCGCCCGGATCGGTGGATTCGCCCCTCCGATCCAGGTGTGCAATACGGGTCGATCCGCTATACCGAGCGCTTGGCCGAAGCGAGCATCGAACCTCTCATTGGAGCGAGTAGAAACGCTTTCCATACTTGTTCATAGCTTGTCGGGACTCTCCTTGAATATACATCATAATGTGATATATTTAACTGAAGGGTATGTTTGCGTATCCGAGACGGTGGTTTGGTCCTGTCAGTCCGATCGAAGCCTGATCGGTCGTGTATATTTTTAAGGAGTCCGCTATGAACTTGATGCAAACACCGAAGATGATCTTTTCGTTTCATGCGGGTTGGGACGACATCATCCGTATTCATCCATCAGTAACTCGCCTATTTGCGTGGGTGGTGTTGCCGTTATCGCTGTTACCGCCGGCGATGATCTTTTATGCGGGAGGTCACTATGGCGATGTCTTTGCTCCAGGGGTTTCACCTGAACAGTGGCACACCGCGGCAGGGATCTTCTTTATCGCCGAGCTGCTCACTGTTCCATTGATGGCGTGGCTGATTCACCTCATCGTCACAAAAACCTATAGTGTTACTGCTGATTATCACGAATGCTTCACACTAGCAGCCATCGCCCCGATTCCATTGTGGCTTTCCTCGCTGGCGCTGTTTGTGCCAAGTCTGTCCATCAATATAGTAATCGGGATTCTGGCGCTGATCTGTTCGGCCGGACTGATTTATCACGGGGTCTATGCGCTGTTTCGCATGCGCGAGAATCTTCAGGCATTGCAGATGGCGACGGTGATCGCGGGTACGGGGTTGTTCGCCTGGTTGGTGCTCGTACAAATCGTACTGAGGCATTGATGTCGGAGTGTCACCGTGCACGGGATGCGAACTGAGGCATTCCAGTCCTCCTTTCGCCCTGTGCGCGGTGGCAGCCTTTTGATCCCCGGTACGCCTCGTTCCGGGACCACGGCTTCGGCGCAAGGCGCCTACGTCAGGGTTCCCACGACGAAGGGCTTAACGGCTGCCCGGATGCGTGTGCAGAAGGCAGGCCCTCCGCGGCCTCCAAAGTTCTGCGGCCCTCGCCACTTTGGCCATACGCCCGCGCCTACATCTAATACCAAATCGCGATCAATATAAGTATTAGATGTTGCGTTGAAGTCCTGAATATTCAGGGCAGTTTGTATTCGATTGAATGCGAATTGGTATAACACCGCTCTTAGCGGGTGGAGGTTTTTCATGTCCATCCCGCAGGTCGCCCCTTACCTGCTGACCCGTCTCGTGCCTCGCGTCTCCAGGGCGGATCGCAGCGAGATGAGATGGCACGCACCTAAAACCGTGGTCAATGGATACGCCCGTGCCGATACATGATGACTTGCCTTTGAACAAGCATGACTTTGAAATACTCTCTGATTTTCGCTATCAGATACGAAAGTTTGTTCGCTTCAGCGAAGAGGTGGCGCGTCAACATGGCATTACGCCGCTACAATATCTGATGTTACTGCATATCAAGGGTTATCCCGGTCGCGAGTGGGCAACCGTCGGCGAGCTTACCGAGCGCTTGCAGGCGCAACAACACGGCGTCGTGGCGCTGATTTCGCGCTGCGAGAAACTGGGGTTTGTCAAGCGTCGCCGCTCATCGGAAGATCGGCGCCAGATCGAAGTTCACTTGCTTGAGAACGGTCAAAAGATGGTCGAACAGATCGCGCGTCTGCACCGGGCACAACTGGCCTCCTTGCAGGGACGCTTTGTGGTGCCGGACGTCCAGGTTTTCGAACACGCCAAGCTGTGAACTGCTCCGGCCTTGGGGTTTGAAGCCCAACGGATACTGCTGGCGCATTCGATGCGAAGGCATCCTAAACCGCTCCTGCTAGATAGTGTAGTCACGAGATTTTAAGCCAGAGAGCGAGACATCTGATTTGAACGGCGGCAAGGAAAGACTTGCTGTTTTTGGCGTATCTTGTGGCGATCCTGCGCCATCTTTTGAGCATCAGGAACGCGTTTTCGACAAGGTGACGGAGCTTGTAGAGGTCTCGGTCGTACGGTCTTTGGATGGTACGGTTTTTCTTCGGCGGAATGACCGCATTCATACCCTGGATCGCAGCTTGCTCAAGAATGGGTATTTCTGACTAAAACCGCGATCGGTCAATTTTGCCAATTTTGATGTTGTATTCTCATACGTTTTTCTGAAATTGATAACGAGATGAGTTCAGGGGGGGTAAGCCGGAACCCCCGATTTTTCCGGTGCGGTCATCTTTCCGGTTTTCGATGCGTTGATAACCTGATTTGTTCTTTTTCAGCCTCGATTTGACCGGGATTGATGTTAAAAACTTTCCGGTTTTCGTCCGCACTATGGAAAGTTTGGCTAAGAAATCCGTTGAAAAAGAGGTCTCGCGGAATTTTCGGGGGTTCCGGCTTAGACCCCCAACTTTCCACAACATCCTTTTGCTCGGTATGCCGACGATGCCGTGGTGCACTGTCAAAGCCAAAGGGAAGCCGAGCAGCTTTTGTTGGCGCTGAAACAGCGATTTCAGGAATGCCAGTTGGAGTTGCATCCGGAGAAAACGCAGATTGTTTGTTGCGTCGTGGCCAGGCAGCGGGACAGTGGGTTAGCCAAGCAGTTTGATTTCCTTGGTTACTGCTTTCGTCCTCGGTTGGCTCGTAGCCGAAAGGGTCCGTTGTTTGTCGCCTTTAGCCCAGCGATCAGCCCCAGCGCGGCAACAAGGATTCGTCAGCGTGTCCGAGCATGGCGGCTGAACCGGCGCACCGGCTTATCGTTGGAGGACATCGCGCGGTTAGTCAACCCCATCGTCCGCGGTTGGATCAACGACTACGGTGCGTACAACCGATCGGCACTCTACCCGTTATTACGGCACATCGACCGTCATCTATTACAGTGGGTGAAGCGGAAATTTCGAAAGAAGGGCCGGTACTTCAAACGCGCCAAGGCATGGCTCGGTAAGGTAGCGAAATACCGACGTGCGCTCTTTGTCCATTGGCAGTTTGGTGCCGCGTTCCCGGCTGAATGATGGGAGCCGGATGAGTCGAGAGGTTCATGTCCAGTTCTGCAAGGGCCTCGGGGTGAAATTCCTCGGGGCTACTTACCCTTAAAAGATGGTGCTTAAAAGGGCTTTCCTAGGAAATAATTTTCAAACTGAGGTGCTACCTACTGCTAAAGACGATGTCTTACCTCCTGTGAATTAACTTCTACTCAATCAGGAAGTCCGCCCATTACCCAGGAATACCGGCGTCTTTTTGCCAAAGGAGTTCTCCGTGTCGCGACCAAAAATGCTGATCTTACGGGGTAATTCGGCCCCGGCGGGATCATACCCCGATGAACAAGGTAAAAAGATCGCCTGGCCGGTAGGCGCACTCCATGTGTCGGCAGCCAGCGAATATGCAAGGCGTAGAGGCTACGAGGCCATTGTCCTGGATGTCGCCGGCCAGCCACAAAGCCAGCAGAGCCCACAAGCCAAAGCCGCTCTGAAAAAGTTCTTTGAAGACCCGGCGGTTTGCGCGTTCTATGGCTTTTCGGGCGGTGGCTACAATTTACGGCATATCCTGGATCGATTGGCCTCGCACGATCCTGATGCCTTACACCGCATTGATTTGATTGTCGTGCTAGGTGCGCCGTTACAGCCAAAGAGAGCGTACGAGGCGTCTCACTACAACCCGATAGCAAAGAAGAAAGTCCACCCTATCCAGTGGAAGGATGCCCAATGGGAGGTAGTCTACGGGGCTGATCCGCCCCCCAAATGGGCCTTACCCAAAGGTGTGCCAGAAGGTACCGGTAAGCATATGTTCGGACCAGAATGGCTCCTTGCCGGAATGCCGACTAGTTGATGAATAAGGATAAAACAAGTCATAATAAGTTTATATTAACGTTATTAAAACGTTAATATAATATCTTATTAAAGTCATAAACGAATATAATCTCTACGCTAAAGCCGACCCTACCGCTTCTTGCGTGACGGCTTTGGCTTGACCTTCTCCACAGCCTCCAGCTCCTCCCGTGGATCTGTCATCTGCCCTAACTCGGCTTGAACCTCCTCCAAGGTGGGAAAGTTGGCCTCAAGCTCCTTGGGTAAGGTCCCGGCCAATTCGTAGCGCGTGATACCAATCGGTTTATTCAGATCCCGTAAGGCATATTCCGCCACGATGTTATTTCGGTCTCGGCATAGAATCAGCCCGATAGAGGGGCCATCTTCTTTCATCTTGACGAGATCGTCCAAGGCGCTGAGATAGAAATTAAGCTTACCGGTGTATTCTGGCTTAAAATGACCATTTTTAAGCTCAATGACCACATAGCAATGCAGTCGAAGATGGTAAAAAAGCAAATCGATATAAAAATCCTCTCCACGGGGTTGTAAGCCCCAATCCGATAAAATTCCGTCAGCTTAAATCTAGCCCTGCCACGATCCTATCCAGGTACTGACGCGGAGGTAGGGGCGAGCGACTTTCATGGAAGATGGCCAAGAGAGGTATACGTCACTTATCCATCCTAGCTCACCTAGCCAACAATGACTAGCAGGGATGTTATTGAGCCTATAGCGACTGGGCTATTCAATTTGGCTATCGGGCGAGCACTATGGGGCTTTCGCGGTGACTTCAAGAGTGTCTCAGTATTGCGCCATTGGCCTGAACGCGGTTTTCCGTTCCACTGGATCTCCAGCCTCAGATTCGGGCTGACAGAATTTTATCGGGTTTGGGCTTACAACCCCAATCAGCGATTCGATCAGGGATTTCGTTAAAGAGTGACCCCAGGGGAGATTGCTTGCCTCCCTCGATCGCTACCATTCCATCCAGCAGATTGCAGATCAGCCTTGCTTGAATGGCGACGGCACATCCAAGTAATCCAATTGGAACAGGATACTTCACCAATATTGCAGCCCCCATCGCGGCGAAAAAGATACTGGCTACCGAGATCTGATTGGGTGAAATAGAGGTTTTCGCCAAAAACGAGGCCGCTTTTTGCGCCCACACGCTGGATCGTGTCGCGATCGGGCGCCGGTTGTTACCTGCATCGTTCATGGTCATGTCATGCCTCCAACGGGCTGCGGATGGTCATTTGCAGCGTTTCGCATCCGGCACATAACTATGCATGGTTTTCGCATACTGTCCAATGTTCTCCAGCCCACTGCTACATGTTAATTATGGTTAGATAATAAGCGCTTGCCGATAGTTTTGCAGCACCCTAAAAACCATGTATAAAATACAGTTATTATGGATTTCTCCATGATGATTTTAGCTTTGGAGAGGGTGCGACCATGAAACGCGAGCGTGGGGTATTTCTGAGTCTAGCATTCTGGGTATTGATCGGGTGGGGAATGAACGCTACGTGGGCCGATGTGCCGCGCATCGTCAAATCCATCCCTGCCGATGGTGCGGTTAACGTGTCAACGCAACTCGAACAGATCGTGATTCTGTTCGACCGCAACATGAAGATGAACAGCTACAGCGTGCTGCTGGTCGGGGATCAACCGTTTCCGCCGCTGCTACCGGATGACGAACCCTGGGAAACGCCTCTGCGTTTTGTGTTGAAGGTCAGAGACCTCAAGCCCAACATCCGCTACGCGATTCAGCTCAATGGTGAGACCAAAAAAGGCTTTCAGAGCGCCGAAGATCAGATACCGCTCCCGCCGACCGTGATCACGTTCACCACCGGCGATGGAACGAGCGCAACCGGCCAGCCGTTCCTACCGACTCCCGCAAGTCCACCAGCAACGCAACCGGCAACCCAAACCGATCCGGTCAGCGGCGGGAGCGCCGGACAGCCTTTGGTACTGCACTTTGATCCGCCGCCATCCAATGTACCATCGGCTGGACCTTCATCTGGTGCGCCGGCGGACCGATCGTGGCCGGTATCGCCGCCAAGCGCCGCACCTGCTGGAGCGCCCGTCCCCGCGTGGAATATGGCTCCGGGTGGTGAACTGGCAACGGACCCCAATCAAATCCTGGAACGCATGGAAGCGACGCTGGCACGGTTGCGCAGTATCACCGCCACGATTGACTCCATCCTGAGCATGGGCGGACAGACAATGACGACTCAAGGACAATACATCTCCGATTTATCCCGCAACGCCTTCGCCATGCAGAGCGTGGCGCGGACCCCGCAAGGCGACATGCGTAGCCGGATGGTGTGCGATGGCCAGACCGTTTGGCAGGAAACCGAGATGGGTGGGCAGCGCATGGTGCAGAAGGCGTCGCTGGCGCTGATGCAGCAGATGAACGGTGGGTCATCGCCCAATCCGATCATGGGCGCGCGGCAGTTGCGCCAGCAGTTTGATTTTCATCGAGCCAGCCGCGGAACGGCCCGCGATGGAACGGCGGTTCATGTGCTGGAGGGTTCCTACAAGCCGGCTTATCTCCAGCAGGTTCAGCAACAGTTACAGACGATGGAGGCGCAGAATCCACCAATGGCCGCGCAAATGCGCCAGCAGCTCAGCCTGATCAAGGCAATCCGTTTTCAGGTGGGTGTTCAAGACAGCTTGCCGCGCGCACAGGAAATGCTGGATGGTCAGGGGCAACCCGTGATGGGCATGTATCTATCCGCGCTCTCAGTCAATCAACATGCGGCGTCTACGTTGTTCCAGTACACGCCGCCGCCGGGTGTGATGGTGATGGATATGGATCAGATAGGCAGCGGCGGACGGGCAGCGGTAGCTCCACCCACCGCGCCGGCTGGGTTCCCGCCGCCGGGCCAAATTCAGGGGTCAGTGCCTGCGTCACTGGTGGGCACTTGGTTGACGCGGACACCGGAGTTGGAGATTCTGGCAGTGCTCAATAGCGATGGTACGTTTACCCGCCAATTGCGCACCGCCGAGGGCAGTGATTTCAGTCAGGGGCGCTATCAGGTTTCGGGAGACACGTTGATGGTGTATCCCAATCAGGATGAGCCGGTACGGTTCCGTTACCGGTTAGTGGACGCCAATACTCTGGAGGTGGTGGATGAAAACGGTGAAGGCGTGCATATGATCCGGCAGGGCGGAACAGGCGCCATGCCCCCCGCGCCACCGGCTTCCTCAGTGCCCCCTTCCTCAGTGGGCGAGGGACTGGAAGGGAAAGTTGCCGTGTCAGGTCGTCGGCCTACCGTCGTGTTTCAGCGACAGTGGGAGCGTAACGAGCGGGCGTTTTCGTTGCTGGTGCCGCAAGGCTGGCAAATGGAGGGTGGCATTTTCAACGTCAATCCTCTGCAAATGAACGGCCCTGGTAATTCTCAGGCCCCCAAGGGTGATCTGACCGTCCGCAGGGACACAACCGGCAGCGTGATGTGTCGCTGGCTGCCGAACTGGAATTATGCTGATTTCAGTGTGGACCCACCGCCCGCCGCTGGTCTGTTTCCGGTGGGTTCGCAGTATCAGGGGATGCAGGTCAAGCCGATGCCGACCGCAGAAGGTTTTCTTCAGGAACTGTTTGCGACCTTGCATCCAGGCGCGACCGATATCCAGTTGGTCGCGCGGGATGACTTCCCCGAAATTCAACAGGCGTACCAGCAGTCGTTCCAGTCGGTCAACCAAATGTTGGCGGGGCTGGGTAAACGGCCAGCGCAATTCAATGTGTTGGGGTTGACGGTGGACTACACCGAGAAGGGTATGCGTTACCGCGAGGGCCTGTTTACCATCCTTGTCGATATGCGCAGTGGTGCGTTCCTGTGGTACAACGACCTGACTTATGTGGCCCGAGCGCCGGCGGTCGAAGCAGATGTGTGGCGGCCAGTGCTGGAAACCATCCGTAGTTCGGTGCGTTTCAATCCCGACTGGCTGCGGGCGGTGCGCCAGGCGATGGGCGAGCGGGCGCAAACCGCGCTAGAGACTCAGCGCTACATCAACAAGGTCGCCCAGGAAATCCAGGAAAACCGCACCCGCACCCAAACCGCGATCAATCATGAGAACTATCTGTTCCTCAGCGGCCAGGAGGAATTCGTCAATCCCTACACGCGGGAAGTCGAGCGCGACACCTCGTATTACAAGCATCACTGGGTCAATCCGAACGGTGATTATATCTACACCGATGAGGATGCTTTTAATCCCAATCAGGAGCGGACGCTAAATCAGGTCGAGTGGAAAACGACGCCGGTCCAGCAGCGCTGATGCGGGCGACGAGGTGACCTGTAGCGGGATTGCGGAGACCACCGTCCCAGCGTTCGAGTAGGCTTTCCGTTCAAGCCCAGCACTACAGATAGCGATGCTTTTGGAGTTGGGCAAGACTTCGATGATTGCGAGAGCCTCACGGTAGTGGGCTTTCACCTCGTCGAACTGACCTGACTCGTGCAGCACTGTGGCGAGGTCGTTCAGACCGGTAGCCACAGTCGGGCTCTTGGGCGACACAGGCTTGCCAAAAATCGAGCACTTCACGTAAGACGGACACTGCCGCAGGGTAATTCTTGGTTAGCCCATAAGATAAACTAATACAGAATGCCTTGGACTTCGGAACACACTAAATGGCTCGTCGACACCGGCGAACGACTGAAGACCGCCGATGGCAAGGAGGTCGAGGTCTGGGAGTTCCGTCATGAAAAAGACGAAGCAGTGCTCTCGACCTGGGCCAGGCATTTTCGGAATCACTACTGCTTTGACAGCGAAATCGATTATTGGCGCAGAGGGTACAAGTGTTCTCGCGGAGAGTATCTCAACACAATAAAGTTCCCGGACCCAAAAGATGCACCAGGACCAAGTATCCGCGCTGGCGACTTTGGGGAAGTGCTGGTAGCCGATTTTCTTGAATATCTAAATGGCTACTGGGTTCCACGCACTCGCTATGGTGACAAAACTATCCGGAATGAGTCGACAAAAGGCAGTGACATCATCGGTTTTCATATCGTAAAAGATGGTAAAGCCTCTTCGAAGGATAAGCTGGCGATCTTTGAAGCGAAGGCGCAGTTCTCAGGAAAGAAGCCCACTGCACGACTTCAAGATGCAGTTGATGGTTCAGCAAAAGACATCGCCAGAAAGGCGGAGTCTTTAAATGCCATTAAACAAAGGTTGCATGGCCGGAATGAGCTTGATGACGCTGAAAAAATTGAGCGCTTCCAGAACGAAGTCGATCATCCATACAAAGAAGTTTATGGGGCTGTCGCGCTTTTTGAGAATCCACTCTTTGATAACGGCCTGACATCGTCGACCGACTCCTCCTCTCATCCACATTCAGGTGACCTTGCATTAGTTGTTATCAAAGGGGATCGGATGATGACTCTCGTCCATGAGCTCTACAGGAGGGCTGCGGATGAGGCCTGATAGAAGATCGAAGCGGCTATTAGGGGTTACTCGATCCAAGGCCAAGATGATCGAATACCATGTGCCGGAAGAATATCAAGACATTGATTTGTCAACTAACCCAGACAGACTCTTTACCATTTCGATTGGCTTACTGGGTGACCTCGCAGCCGCTATCAACCGGGAGGAGCCAGATTCAGGCTCCCTCTCTGAGCTGAGAACCAATCTGCTTTTCTCTGCCCGTTTTTTCGACTCCTACCTCCAATCAAAGCTGAACGAAACACTTGATCCATACCTCGTGCTTCTTGGTTCCGCCTCCTATTACCTGTGCGATCTTCCCGGAAGCGCGTCGGTATTGGCGAAGCGCATCAATGGCGACTGCCCGGATCTGGATGGCGATGGTTTAGAAGATCTGCTGCTCCGGTTGTTGCAGGCCGATCTGGGAACCTATTTTGATGGAGTTGAGGGACCATTCGGCGGATTCATCGACGGGATTTCAAGATGGATTCTCCAGTTTTTCGAGGATGGGAATGGCGAAGAAAATCTTCTCGATTTGGCCACGAAGCTGAGGGACGCCGTCTATGAATTCGGCACGCCCAGGCAGCTTCTATTTGGTGATGTGATCGCGGCCATTCTGAGGAAAAAGCTCGAAAATTCCGCCTGGAAGGCTTTGCCATTATATTCCGGGTTGCCCCGCGACAAATGGCTCCATGCGCTGCAAAAGGATTCGTTCATCAAGGAACTCTGGCCTGCGCAACACCTTCTGGGCAAGGCTGATGTTCTCAAAGGCAAGTTTGCCATCGTTCAAATGCCCACCAGCGCTGGCAAAACGAAGGCAACGGAACTGATCCTTCGAAGCGCGTTTCTGGCTGACCGCGTAGCACTGGCCATCATCATCGCCCCGTTCCGGGCGCTATGCCATGAGATCAAGAACAGCCTCGTCGAAGCATTCCACAACGAACCCACCAAGGTAGATGAATTATCCGATGCTCTACAGACGGACTTCGAGATTGCCGAACTCCTGGGGCACCAACAGGTTCTGGTTGTGACCCCAGAGAAGCTGCTCTACGTTCTTCGGCACGCTCCGGAGCTGGCTGCCCACGTTGGCCTACTGGTTTTTGATGAAGGCCACCAGTTCGACAGCGGCACCCGAGGCATCACATACGAGCTGCTCCTAACGTCGCTGCGCTCCATCATTCCCGAAGGTGCACAGAAGGTGCTGATCTCAGCAGTCATCAGCAACGCTGAAGCTGTCGGAGAGTGGCTGAACGACGAGCCTAATGTCGTCGAAGGCACAACCCTGATTCCGACTTTCAGGTCGGTCGGGTTCGCGAGCTGGCTCGATCAGTTGGGAAGGATCGAGTACTGCTTCAACTGTTCTGAATTGACGGATAGAGGCGTTTGAGTTTGATGCGGGCATCGGGAGTGGTAAAGCGCCAATTCACCGCTTGGGTGTTCGCGTTGCGCGCCTGCTCCCAGGCCGCCACCTCCTGAGTCAGGGTGTCAAGATGGGCGATGCGTCGATCGAGACATTGCCGGCTCAGGACGCTCAGTTCGATCTCGGCCATATTCAACCAACTGCCATGCTTGGGGGTGTGATGAATCTCCAGGCGGTTGATCAGCGCGCGCGCGACCGCCGGTTCAAAGGCGTGATACAGGGCGGCGGGTTTGTGGGTGTTGAGGTTATCCATCACCAAGACCACTTTTTCGGCATGGGGGTAGCGAACTTCCAGTAGATCACGGACCACCTGGGCAAAGTCGACGGCTGTCCGTTGCGCAGTGACGGTGATAGCGCGTTGCCCGACCAAGGGTTCGCTGGTCATGAACAGGTTCGCGGTGCCACACCGTTCGTATTGGAAATCGAAGCGGGCCGGTTGGCCGGATTCGACCGGCAACGGGGTCTGGATCTCGGCTACCAGTTGCTTGTTCAGTTCATCCAAGCAGACCACCGGCCGGGCCGGATCGTAGGGCCGGGTGTACACTTCCAGGACGTCCTCCATCGCGCAGACAAATTCGGCATTGGCCAGGGGCGGGATCACCCATTGCTTCTGGAGCCACGGCTTGAGTTCGTTTTTTTGAGCGTCATGCGCACGCATTCCGGGCTGATCGCGTCCACCACCTCCAACTCGACCAACCGATCGGCCAGCAACCGCAAGGTCCAGCCCGTCCGCCCAGCCGGCGGTGTACTGCACGCCAGCGTGATCAACTGCGCCTCCTGGGCACCATCCAGCTTCCGATAGCATCGGCCCGTCGGTTTCTTGCGGTACAGCGCCGCCGCCAGTCCCTCATCGATAAAGGCTTGACGCACCCGGTACACCGTGGAGGCACCACATTCCACCGCTTCGGCAATCCGATCGTCATCCCAGCCCGGCCCGTTCGCCCCAGCATCGGCCTTGAGTAAAATGCGGGCGTGGATCAACACCGATGCCGCCCGTTTCCCGGTGCGGATTAGGTCTTCCAGCTCGGCGCGCTCTTCATCCGTCAGGCGAACCACATATTTGGGCAATAGCATGGGCAGGCTCCTCCGTTCACAGTTCCCTACAGCAAAACGGATCAGCTCTGCAAAGTCAAATTAGATCAGTTAAAGCAGTACGTTGACAGCCGTGACGCCGAACAAAACGAGTTTTTCGTTCCGAGGGTAATCGAAAGATTCACTCTCGGACGGAAGCCACGGGAAACAGCGGATCGTTATTTTCCGGAACAAGCGTTGAAACCTGATGGCAAACCAAATCCCGATTTTGGGAAAACAGTAGCACTTTACCTCGGTCTGAAATTGGTCCCGAATGGCAGTATCGCTGTTTTCTGCGGAAGGAAGTCGACAGCGGCCAGCATCTGCGAAAAGGCCGTCGATATTGTCAAACGAGGTGCCCCCCTGTCCTTGCCGTCAGATTTTTCAGACGCCCAGGAAGTTGAGCGGCTAACATATTTGCACGTCGAAAATATCGGCGCTGACGCCCCGGCGTCCCAGAGCACGGCACACGGCATTTTTTCCCATCATGGCAATACGCCGCATGGTATCCGGCTGGCGGTGGAGCATGCCATGCGCGACGAACTTGTGCGATTCGTGGTTTGCACATCCACCTTGGCTCAGGGCGTAAACCTTCCGATTCGATACCTCATCGTGACCAGTGTCTACCAGGGTAGGGAGCGCATCAAGGTTCGCGATTTCCACAACCTCATTGGACGTGCAGGCCGGGCCGGGATGCATACCGAGGGCAGCATTCTGTTTGCAGATCCGGTGATCTATGACAAGCGAAAGGCTCGCAACGATAAATGGCGCTGGGATCAGGTGAAAGAACTTCTGGATCCGCGCAATTCTGAGCCATGCATCAGTAATCTTCTATCGATCTTCGACCCTATCAAGAGTGATGACGAGAAATACACCATCTCCATGGAGGCTCTGGATTTTGCCAAGGTCTATATCAACGGTCCTGATGAAGTTGCCAAACTGGTTGCCGGGATAGTCGCACGAAATGGGAACAAAGGATTCTCACGAGACGGTGTCGAGCGGCAAGTCGCCTGGAGAATAAGCCTCATCTGTGCCGTCGAAAGCTTCTTATTATCCCATTGGGATGAATCGGAGAATGGTCTTTTGGAAGCCGATGTAACTCGCCTGGCCGAAGGAACCCTGGCTTTTTTCCTGGCCGATGCTCAGAAAAAAGAGCATATCCGCAAGTTGTTTCAGCTCCTCGCGGAAAACGTTGCCGCAAACATAACCGATCCGGCTCGCCGTAAAATTTACGGCCGGACGCTTTACGGTGTTCAGGATGCCCAAGCCATTGAGGGATGGGTTCACTCCAACACTGACAGCCTGCTTTCTATTGTTGATGAAACAGAAACGTTCGATCTTGTCTGGCCATTGCTTACCCAGCATATCAACGGTGGCACATTCACCAAGTTCGATAAACCGGAGGTGCTTAAAGAAATCGCGCATGGATGGATCACTGGAAAATCTTTCAGCGACTTACTGCGAATAATTCGTAAGCGAAAAGCCAAGATGATATGGGGTACCCGGCGGCGGGAGTTCAAGATCGATCATGTCGTCGACATCTGCGAAGGGACTCTCGCGTATGACGGTGCGCTTGTTGTAGGTGCTGTATGTGAATTCATTGAAACACTCGACCAAGATAGCACCGGCGAGCTGATCAATCGTCTGCAGCTTTTTCAAAAGCGCCTGAAGTATGGTCTGCCCACGGAAACCACCATTGCCCTTTATGAGCTTGGCTTTTCGGACCGCGTCATCGCTCAGGACCTCGCCGCATCCTTGAACCTGACAGCGACTCAAAAGAAGGATCTCGTGAAGGCACTAAAACAAAACCGGGATGTGGCCATCGCGATGATGGAAAAATACCCAAGTTATTTCCAGGAGCGAATGAATGAAATCATGGGCTAACAAACGCATCAACTCGGACTGGCAATTCCGCTGCGCTCCATACCTGCCGGTGGGCTTTAACGTTAACGATGGCCCAAGCCGCGTAGTTGAAGGACATGAGTGCGTTCTTTGGCGCTAAGTAGGGACGACTTTCCAGTGAGCGTCAGCGCGTTCGGCCAGGCCAGTACCTCTGGCAAATTGGCCGCGCGGGTAGTAAAACTAGCCGATGTAATAGGCTTGTCTACCAGCGTTCATGAAGTCCTTGATGCGCTCAGCTTTAGCCTCTGCCTCGATATAGAGTACCAACCTATCATCCCAGCGACTATAGAAAATAAGGAAGCGCTGTAATGCATCGCACACGGCCTGCAGTCGAAGGTTGTCACCCACGAGCAGCACTGGCAAGGCGGCGACCAGTTGCGACCAAGCAGCTTCTAGGAGAGGAAGCCGGAAAACTCATCGTAACCGGTCTCCACGGCAAGGGCGTAGGTTTGTCAGCTAGGCGTGCGTCGGAGAAAGCGAGCCGCCAACGGTAGCAACAGCCAAGTGCCAGCGATGTCGCCCTCCATCAACAAGGCGCGATTGCGTAGGCCATCCAGCACATTATTCGTTATGATAGAATTGTAAAATCGTAAATTACGAATTTTGGAATTTGCTATGGATAGCCTTCATCCACCTTGTCTTAAGAGATCACCTCATGGCTCTTGTCAAAGTCCGGCGAGCCGCACAAATTACCCTGCCTCGTGAAATTAGAGATGCCGCTCATCTGGAAGAAGGCGACTATCTCGAAGCACAGCTCACGAAGGACGGCATCTTGCTGCGTCCGGTCAGTATCGGCAGTCGCGAACCTTCACCTGAACAGGAAGCAGAAATCTTGGCGGTCGTCGATCAGGAACGGAAAGCCTATGCCGCTGAACGTCATCGCTGATACCTCGATTCTCGTCAGTGCCTTTCTGTTTCCTGAAAGCGTGCCCGGACAAGTGATGGTTCGGGCAGCACAGGGTGTCTACGCTTTGCACTTCTCCCCTATCATTTTTGAGGAAGCCAGACGTTCCCTACGAAATCCGCGTCTGAGAACGTCCTATCGCTACACGGATGAAAAAATAGAAAATTGGTGTGATGATCTTCACCGGGTCGGAAACGCGATTCTCCAGCCGCTCCCCCAGATTGAACCGATTTGCCGTGATCCTGATGATGATCATGTGCTTGCAGCAGCCCTCGTGATCAACGCGGATTACCTTGTGACCGGAGATAAAGATTTGCTGGTCTTGGGACAACATCAAAAGACCCACATCGTCACCGCAAGAGCCTTCCTCACCGAAATTGAATAAACTGAAGAATCAGAAAACGGCACATAAGAGTTTACTTTCTTGCAGGCGGCAGCGTCTCGGTGAGCAGATCATAGCCAAGATCACGCAGATGCTGGTTTAAGGTATGAGGATTGGGGGCACGGTAGCGGACCACGGCGATCCGCAAGCCGGTTTGGTCAGGATGTAGCGGTGAAACGACAGTGGCGATATAGCCACCGGCTTCGTTAATGGCGGTTAGCAATTTGCCTAACTGGCCGATCGTGTCAGGCAGATGTACGGTAATGCGCGTGGCGTCCTCCATCAGACAACCGGTGATTTCGAGGAAAAAATCCAGCAAGTCTTCGTGAGTGACGATCCCAACCAGTTGACCGCTACTTTCGACGACGGGCAGGCAGCCGATCTTCTCTTGACGCAGCAGCCGCGCGGCTTCTTCGACCAGGGTGTCCGGGGTGCAGGTGATCACCTTGGAACGCATGACCTTCGCCGCAGTAAGTTTACCCAGCAGATAATTGGCCTCGCCTACTGAGAGCGTCGTGATTGGGGAGGGCGAGACGCGTTCCAGATCATGGGAGGTGACTAATCCGACCAGATGACCTTCACGAACGACCGGCAGGTGGCGAATATGATGATCGCGCATTAAAGCCGCCAGTTGCGGCAGGCGGGTGTCCTCAGTGACCTGTAATACCTCACGGGTCATGATCCGGTCTACGTACATGGTTCAATCCTTCCTTCACCCATTCAGTTCATGGTGTTGGGCTTCGCAGGCTCAGCCCAACCTACAACAGAGTGTCTTTAGACGGGCACGCGCTAATAACCCAGATATGCCCGGCGCACGTCATCATCAGCCAGTAGCTCCGCTGCTGGGGCGGTTTTGACAATGCGCCCGGTCTCCAGAATATAACCGCGCCCGGCGATGGCGAGGGCAGCACGGGCGTTTTGCTCAACCAGCAAGATGGTGACCCCTTGGGTATTGAGTTCAACAATGACCCGGAAAATCTCCTCAACCAGCAGTGGCGCGAGACCCATCGAAGGTTCGTCCAGCAACAGCAGGCGAGGCCGGCCCAGCAGGGCGCGACCAATGGCTAACATCTGTTGCTGACCACCGGACAGGGTGCCGGCTAGCTGCTGGCGGCGTTCGTCGAGAATCGGGAATAGATGATAGACCCGCTCCATTTCCTGCCGTACCCAACCGGAATCACGATGCTGGCGATAGGCGCCCAGTCGCAGGTTATCCTCGACACTCAGGGGGGCAAAGACTTGGCGACCTTCGGGTACTTGACAAATTCCAGTAGCGACAATGCGATGAGCGGGCCAGCGAGTAATGTCATGACCCGCGAAACGAATGGTTCCAGCACTCGGAGGATGCAAGCTGGATAAGGTGTGGAGTAGGGTGGTTTTGCCGGCGCCATTGCCACCGACTAACGCGACCAGCTCGCCTGAATGAACGCTCAAACTAATGTCGTGAATCACCTGCACCGGGCCGTAGTGGCTGTTCAGACCCGTGATTTCCAGCAATGGCTCCCGTGCGTCCCTTGTAGAAGAGGAGTTGATAGTCGGAGGGGAATTAGACGGCATATTGCACGGCGCCCCCCAGATAGGCAGCGATGACCTGGGGATTAGCTTGAATCTCCGCCGGCGTGCCTTCAGCCAGGTCATCGCCCCCCAGATAGGCAGCGATGACCTGG
>JACKNF010000020.1 GCA_024234995.1 Gammaproteobacteria bacterium | reverse complement strand
TCCGAATACGTTTAAGCCGCACACTGGCACTAAAACCAGCGTGTTGTTTGTGCAGAAGTGGCATGATGACGCCAGCGATGCGCGTTATCACTGCCCGAAGGCCGATGATTACCCGATTTTCTTTGCGACCCAGAAAGTGGAGTCCAAGGACACCAGCGGTGAAAAGATCATTGCCAAAAAGGCAAATGGTGAGTTGCTACGCGATAGCCACGGTCATTGGGTGGTGCAGCATGATTTTTTCAACCACGAGGGCTTGACCCAAGACGGCATCGCCGAGGCGTTCGCGGAGTTCGCGGCGAAGGAGAAACTCGGTTTTTTTTGAGTCGCCCCTTTGATGAGGCCCGGTATCGGGCATTGTTGGAGGGGCTGGAAATGGCGGTAATCTGGAAAAGCGCCATCAATGAAGAACTGCGTTACGAGGCAGAATTTTACCGTCAACGATATCTACATGAGGATATGGCGCTTTCTCACTGGCCAACCCAAACTATCGGAGAGTTTGCTTATGTAACGGATGGGCCGCATGGCTATCATATCGTCGATGAGTTATCGCCTATCGTTATGTTGACTGCTAAAAATGCCAAGGATTGGTTCTCGGAACGAGATGGCGCTGATCCTATTGCTGGATCGGTAGATATTAAGAACAAGCGATCTTCATTAGAAGCTGGCGATATCATTCTATCTACTCGCGGCACGGTAGGAATGTGTGCATTAGTCATCGAAGAGTCGTTACCAGCGAATATTGACCAGGATGTGGCGCGTATCACATGGCCGGATAAACAGCATCTTTTGCCCGAATTTGTGGTTGCTTATCTGAATTCGACTTTCGGCCAAGATCGTATCACTCGTTATGCGTCAGGGATGGTGCAACAGGGATTATCTCTTGAAAAAGTAAGAGAAATCCCTCTTCCATTACTCTCTCCAGAAACGCAAGCAGCTATTGCTGAAACAGTACGTGCTGCCTTGAGAATGCGTCGGCAAGCTGTAAAAAACATCCACGAATCCGAACAAACCCTCCTCCGCGCTCTTGGCCTGGAAAACTGGCAACCGCCCGAACCGCTGACCTACACCCGTTCAAGCCGCGATGCTTTTGCGGCAGGGCGGTTGGATGCGGAGTATTTCACTCCAAAGTATGCTGAACTTGAGGCACATATTCGGGCTACGGGAAATTTCACATCCCTGGGAGAGCTGTTGGTACTTAATGAGCGCGGCACCCAGCCAGAATACGCAGAATCCGGTTTGCTCGTCGTCAATTCAAAGCATGTGAACAAAGGCGAAGTAAGGTTGAATGACGACAACCGGCAAGCTGTCGCCAGTCACAAGGCATTGAAAATCAAAAATGGCGATGTGCTAATAAATGGCACTGGGGTTGGCACCATTGGCCGCGCTGCGCCCTATCTGCATAATCAAGATGCGATTCCCGACAACCACGTTACGGTATTGCGCTCCAAAAAAGGCAGCATCGATCCTGTTTACCTATCGGTTTTTCTAAACAGCTTGGCGGGACAGTATCAGGTAAACAAATGGCTACGAGGCTCATCCGGCCAGACGGAGCTTTACCCCAATGACATTGCCCAATTTATTATCTGGATTGCTCCAGACGAGATTCAAAAGTCGATTCGGAAGGCTGTTGATGATGCACTCGACGCAAAACGAAAAGCCGCTCAACTCCTCAACGCCGCCCAACGCGCCGTCGAAATCGCCATTGAAACTGGCGAAGCCGCCGCGCTTGCCTTCCTCAACGTGATAGACGAGCGGAATTCCCCGTCACCATGATCACCGTCACGCCCGCCATCCAGCTTGACGAAAACGAACTGCAATTTCAGTTCAAGCTGGCATCCGGTCCCGGTGGCCAGAACGTCAACAAAGTCGCCACGGCGGCGGAACTGCGCTTCAATGCCGCGCATTCGCCCGCGTTGCCCGATGAAGTCAGGGAACGGTTGCTGATCTTGGCCGGAAGCCGCATGAACAAGGACGGGGAACTGCTCATCACCGCCCGGCGCTTTCGCAGCCAGGAGCGCAACCGCCAGGACGCCATTGATCGCCTGGTTGCGCTGATTCAGAAAGCAACGGAAATCCCCAAGCCACGGCTGAAACGGAAACCCTCCCGCGCCGCTAAAGAACGCCGGGTCGCCGAAAAGCGGCGCATCGGAGAGAAAAAGCAGGCTCGCCGGACGACGGGGGATGATGATTGATGAATCCCGGCACACTCTGTCCCTGCGGCTCAGCCGCACCGTATGACGCCTGTTGTGGCCGGTTCCTCGATCATCATCAACGACCGGAAACCGCCGAGGCGCTGATGCGTTCGCGCTATTCCGCCTATGTCCAAGCACGGGCAGACTACCTGTTACGCACCTGGCATGCATCCACCCGGCCTGCTCGCCTCGATTTCAGCGACGCTGGAAAAACAACCTGGCTGGGCTTGAAAGTGGTCCGCACCGAAGCCGGTGGCCCTAACGACTTACAGGGTGCCGTTGAATTTGTGGCACGCTACAAAGTGGTCGGCAAGGCGCACCGGATCGTCGAAATCAGCCGCTTTGTCAGAGAGAACGGTCAATGGTTCTATTTGGACGGTATGCTTACTTAAGAAAGGCGTGTAGGCAAAGCGTGAAATGTTCATGCACCCGATAGATGAGCAGAGGTAAGCCATGATTCGGACTATCAAGATTGACGGATTCAAATCGCTTGCATCGATGAGTTTCGACTTGGGCCGAGTCAATTGTCTAATCGGGGCTAACGGGGTTGGTAAAAGCAACATTCTGGAAGCCATCGGCGTACTTGGAGCGGCCGCCAATGGTACGGTGGATGACGAATCATTGTTGCGCCGTGGCGTGCGACCCGGCGTACCAGGTCTATACAAAACTTCATTTGCGGCGGCCAGAACGCCTGCCCATATTGGATTGAGCGCGTTAGGTGTAGAGAGTGAAGAGTACCGCATCTCGATCTTGAATCCGCTGGGAAACCCGAGTCCAGCTTGGGCATTCAAAACGGAATATCTCACAGACGGCATTACAGGAATTGTCTCGGACGGTGTGCGCAACAAGAAAAATCTGACGCCGACTGCGGGCCTTGCGGCGCTTCAGATCGTCGAAATTGATGCAGATAATCCAGCCTTTACAAGGCTACGCGATTTATTCGCCGAACACGCCCACCTTGCGTGCCATGACGGCTGATCAGCAATCGCGTGATCCTGTGGGTCTTTCTGGAGGGCGTTTAGCGGAAGCCTTTGCCGATTTGCGCCGGACAACTCTGGACAAGGATGAGAATCTTCTGGATAGCCTCTTTGATCTGATTGACTGGATCGAGGATATCGAAACAACCCATGCTGCGGGGTCCTTGCTATCGCCGTCTATAGCGCGCGCTAAAGAAGTATTGAAATTTACTGATCGTTTCATGAAGAAAAGCCGTAACTCTCTGACCGCGTACGATGCCAGTGAAGGGGCATTGTATGTGTTATTTTGCGCGATTCTTTGTCTGTCTCCCCAAGCGCCAAAGCTATTTGCCGTCGATAACCTGGACCAGGCTTTGAATCCCCGCTTGGTCACTCGCCTAACCAGCAAACTAGGGATATGGTTAAATCATGCTGATCGTGAGCGGCAACTGCTGTTCACTGCTCATAATCCAGCCGTGCTTGACGGCCTCGACCTGCTTGATGATGACACTCGTCTCTTTGCGGTAGATCGAAACAGTAATGGTCATACCCAAGTCAAACGTATTGAACTTTCCGATAAATTACTGGCGCTTAACAAAGAGTATCCACTCTCGCGACTATGGCTGATGGGGCATCTGGGAGCGGTGCCCAATGTCTGATCCACATATTGCTCTGGTTGCTGAAGGTCCTACCGATCAACTCATCATTGAGGCTGCATTGAAGGCGATCCTTTCAACACCTTTTGTTTTAACGCAACTTCAACCCGAAGCGACTCGTCCTGATCTTGGCAGCGGGTGGGGAGGCGTTCTGAAATGGTGCCGGGAATTCCAAACACAGGGCTATGCATCGCTTGAAAACGATCCGACGCTTGAGTTCTATGATGGGATCATCATTCATCTTGACGCCGATGTGGCGGATAAGTCGTATAAGGATTGCGGCCCTGCATTGGAACAGGAAGCACAACAAGCTGGCTGGGGGACATTGCCCTGCTCGCTAGCCTGCCCGCCCTCAACGGCCACGGTCAACAATTTGACGGCGGTGTTGCTTTCCTGGCTGGGGATGTTGGCAATCGGGAACAAAACGATACTTTGCATCCCGTCCAAATCAAGTGAAGCTTGGCTTGCCGCAGCGGTGTTTCCCAACCATCAAGATCTTCTTCAAGATATTGAATGCACAATGAGTATGGAAAACCGGTTCGCTCAACTGCCGAAGACACAGCGCATCAAAAAAAGCAGACGGGAATACCTGCCTCACGCAGCCACCATCACCGCAAACTGGGGCTGGGTGCGCCAACTCTGCTCTCAGGCAGATGTTTTTCACCTTAAAGTTCTGCAATCGCAAGGTTGTTAATTGCCGAACTCGCTACGCGCTAGGGAGCGTGTGCTACTTGGCAAACCAGTCATTTGGAACTATTCTACGCATAAATAGTACTAATCCAGTACCGATTAGATCCGCCATGCTGATCACAAGGCTTCTGAAACCAGGGAGAATCCATACGCCATGCTGGACATTCGCAATCTGCACGTCACCGTCGAAGGCCGGGAGATTCTCAAAGGCATCGACCTTGTCATCCACCCTGGTGAAACCCACGCCATCATGGGACCAAATGGCTCCGGCAAGAGTACGCTGGCCAATGTCATTGCTGGACGAGAAGGCTATACCGTCACCGGTGGCGAAATTCTTTTTGATGGCAAAAACCTGCTGGAGATGGACCCGGAAACTCGCGCCTGCGAAGGGCTGTTTCTGGCCTTTCAATACCCGGTGGAAATCCCCGGCGTTGCCAACCTGTATTTCTTGAAAGCGGCAGTCAATGCGGTGCGTAAGTATCGTGGCGAGTCACCGGTGGACGCGATGGATTTCTGGGAGCTGGTGAATGAACGCATGGCGCTGGTCAAGATGGATGAATCCATGCTTAAGCGTTCGGTGAACGAAGGCTTCTCCGGCGGCGAAAAAAAGCGTAATGAAGTTTTCCAGATGGCGGTATTGCAGCCCCGGTTTGCCGTTATGGATGAAACCGACTCCGGGCTGGATATCGATGCCTTGAAAGTCGTCGCTGATGGTGTCAATGCTTTGCGCAGCCCGGAACGCGGTTTCCTCGTGATTACCCACTATCAGCGTCTACTGGATTACATTGTTCCGGATCACGTCCATGTTCTGGTCAATGGCAAGATTGTCCGCTCCGGTGGCAAGGATTTGGCGATGGAACTGGAGAAACAAGGCTACGCGCTGTACAACGAAGAACCCGGCCGGGCGCGCCGGGCGGCTTGAGGGAAACACCATGACCGCCGTTGCACCGCTCTTCTCCGATCCTTATCGCCAGCGCTTTGCCGCCTTCATGACGAATCGCCGCGAACCGGATGCCATTGCCCGTTTGCGCCGCACCGCATTTGATCGTTTCACGGCGTTGGGTTTACCAGCCCGTCAGCAGGAAGCTTGGCGGTTAACGGACCTGAGTGCCTTGCAGGCGATTGCCTTCCAGCAACCGGCGGATGCGGTGGTCGATGCGGAAGCGCTGCCGGCGCTGGACACGCCGGCGCACCGGCTTGTGTTTGTCAATGGCCGTTTTGCCCCCAAGCTGTCCCGATTGCATGCATTGCCTAACCAGGCATTGGTTGCCAGCCTGGGCCAAGCACTGTTGACCCACCCGGAATGGGTCGAGCCGTATCTGGACCGCTTGCCGGGGTTAGAAAATCATGCATTCGCCGCGCTCAATACTGCCTTTTGGGAAGACGGTGCTTTTATTGGCCTGCCGCATGGAACAGTGGTCGATGCGCCGATCCATTTGGTGTTCTACGCCACAGGCGGCGATAGCGCGGTTCATCCACGGCTGCTGCTAGCGCTGGAAGACAGCACTCAAGCCACGGTGGTCGTCGAGTACCGCGGTACGGGCCGCTATCTGAACGTGCCTGTCGCTGAATTGCAACTCGGCGCTGGCGCAGTATTGGATTACCACCAAATTCAGGAAGAATCGCTACAGGCGTTTCACCTCGGTGGCGTTCGAGTCCAGCAAGGCCGCGACAGTCAGGCGCACCTCCATCTGTTATCCATCGGCGCTCAACTGGCGCGTACCGATTTAGAGGCGCTGCTCGACGGCGAAGGCGCTCATTGCAGCCTCAACGGCTTGACCCTGGTGCGTGATACCCAGTTCAGCGATATCCATATCCGGGTCGAGCATGCCCAGCCTCGCGGAACCAGCGAACAAATTTTCAAGAGTGTGCTGGATAGCAAGGCACACACGGTTTTCGATGGCATGATTCATGTGCGCCAGCACGCCCAGAAAACCGATGCCCGCCAAGCGAATCGCAACCTGCTGCTATCCAAACAGGCGCATGCTAACGCCAATCCCCGGCTGGAAATCCTGGCTGACGATGTAAAATGCGGACATGGCTCCAGCACCGGCTTTCTCGATCCCGACGCGGAGTTCTACTTGCGTGCGCGCGGCATTCCTGCTGCTCAAGCCCGCGCCTTGCTGGTTCACGCGTTTGCTAATGACAGTCTGAACCGTATTCGCCTAACGCCGTTGCGCGAGCGCTTGGCGCACGTGCTGGCTGACCATCTGGCGTTGGATATTATGGAGGCAGCATGAACGACATGAGCGCCCTGCATTCCAGAACCCCCGCGATCAGTCCTCCGCTGGGCGAACTGGATATCGCCCGCATCCGCGCCGACTTTCCGATCCTGCGCCAGCAGGTTCACGGCAAACCGCTGGTCTATCTGGACAATGCGGCTTCGGTACAGAAACCCAAGGCGGTAATCGACGCGATCAATGAGTGCTATACCGGTTACTACGCCAATATCCATCGTGGCGTTCACTTGCTATCGGAGCGCTCGACCGCTGCCTATGAAGGGGCGCGGGAAAAAGTACGGGCTTTTCTGAATGCTGCCAGTGTTCAGGAGATCATTTTCACCCGTAGCACCACCGAAAGCATTAACCTCGTGGCCAGCAGCTTTGGGGGTCGCGCAGTCAAGGCGGGCGATGAGATTGTCATTACCGGTATGGAGCATCATTCCAATATCGTCCCCTGGCAATTGCTGTGCGAGCGCACTGGGGCGGTGTTGAAGGTGGTGCCGTTCACCGATGCGGGTGAGTTGATCCTGGAAGAGTACGAACGGTTGCTGGATAGCGGGCGAGTTAAACTCGTCGCATTTGTCCATCTATCCAACGCTCTCGGCACGCTCAATCCGGCCAAACAAATGATCGGCCTGGCCCACGCACGGGGCATTCCGGTACTGGTCGATGGTGCGCAATCGGTCCCGCATCTCGCAGTAGACGTGCAGGAACTGGACTGTGAGTTTTACGCCTTTTCCGCGCACAAGATTTATGGTCCAAGCGGCGCCGGGGTGCTGTACGGCAAGAAAACTTTGCTGGAAGCGATGCCGCCGTATCAGAGCGGCGGCGATATGATCAGCCTAGTGACGTTTGAAAAGACTGAATATGCTGAACTGCCCAATAAGTTCGAGGCCGGTACGCCGAACATTGCCGGGGTGATCGGGCTGGGTGCAGCGCTCGATTGGCTGAATGCTATTGGCCTGGACCGGGTTGCCGCCCATGAGCATGCATTGTTGGAGTACACGACCACCCGTCTCAGCGAAATCCCCGGTCTCAAGATCATGGGTACCGCGCGTAACAAGGCCGCGCTGATTGCGTTTACCCTGCAAGGGATTCACCCTCACGATATCGGTACCATCCTCGACCGCGAGGGAGTGGCCGTCCGGGCAGGCCATCATTGCGCCCAACCGGTCATGCAGCATTACGGCGTCCCCGCCACGGCGCGGGCGTCGTTCGCCGTTTACAACACCCGCGACGAGGTCGATGTCCTGGTCGCGGCCCTTTGGAAAGTGAAGGAAATGTTCGAGCTATGAACGACCTGCGTGATCTCTACCAAGAAGTGATCCTGGACCACAACAAGCGGCCCCGGAATTTCCGTGTCATTTCGCAGCCCACCCATCAGGCCAATGGCATCAATCCGCTGTGCGGCGACCGGATCAGCGTATATCTGGACATTGAAGATGAGGTGATCCGGGATATTTCCTTTCAGGGCGCGGGCTGCGCGATTTCCAGTGCCTCTGCTTCGCTGATGACTGAAGCGCTTAAAGGCAAGCCAGTTGCTGAGATAGAACACTTGTTTGAAGCGTTCCATGACGTGGTGACGACGGAATGTGAATGCCCGAAAGGGCTGGGTAAGCTCAGCGTATTAGCTGGAGTGCGTGATTATCCCAGCCGGGTCAAATGCGCCACCTTGGCTTGGCATGCGGTGCGTGCGGCGCTGGAGGAGCGCAAGGAAGCGGTAGCGACTGAGTGAACGGTATTCTTCTCTAAGGGAGGCTTTGATTATGACTGAAACTCACGCGGTGCCGGCGATCCCTGATGCTGACGAAATGGAAGCCCGGGTGATCGACGCGATCAAAACCGTTTATGATCCTGAAATTCCAGTCAACATTTATGAACTGGGACTGATCTACGGCTTGGATGTCGATCCGCTCGGTGATCACGCGGATATTAAGATGACCCTGACCGCGCCGGGTTGTCCGGTGGCGGGTTCGATGCCGGAATGGGTCGAAAACGCGGTTCGTCATGTTGCCGGTGTGGAATCCGTCAATGTTCAATTGGTTTGGGAGCCGCCGTGGACGCCTGAATTGATGTCAATGCGCGCCAAGCTGGAATTGAATATGCTGTAATGCATAATCATTCCTCGAACCCTGCATCCGTGAGGAGAAGCAAGTTCTCTCGCCAAGGATGTGCCTCTCCCTAGCGCCGGACAACCTGATAGACACCCCCTACCGCCAGTACCATGCCGGCCAGGGAGACGGGCGGGAGCGTCTCGCCAAATATTACCCAGGCGATCAGTGCGGTGCTCAAGGGCGTCAGGTAAAACAGGCTGGCGACGTTTACGGCGCTGCCGCTGTGAATGAGCAGGTTTAATAGGCTGATCGCGCCAATGGACAGCACGAACACCAGCCAGCCGAGCGCAAACACGAATTGGCCGGTCCAGGTAATCTGGAACTCTGTAAATAGAGCGATGGCGGCAGCGGTGACGATAGCGCTCGGGATAAATTGAATGACCGAGCCGGTGCGTAGATCGAACCCCGTGCAAAAACGCTTCTGATACAGCGTCCCGGCGGTAATCCCCAATAATGCTACCAACGCCGGAACGAGCATCGGCCCGAGTCCGGTATCAATTCCGAACTTGCCGGATACCACCAGCGCTAGCCCAGTGAACCCCAATGCCAGACCGGTCCATTGCCGCACGCTGACCTGTTCTCCAAGAAGCCAGCCGGCGCTGAGAGCGGTGAGCAATGGTTGCATGCCGACCACCAGCGCGGTAATGCCCGCTGGCAAGCCATGCTTGATTGACAGAAATACGCCTCCTAGATAAGTGGCGTGGATCAGCACTCCGGATACGCCGATATGCCACCATTGGCTGGGTTCTTTTGGCCACGGAGCGTGACTCAATACGGCAATCAGCATCATTAAGGCGATGACACAAAGATAACGGGTGAGCAGAAAAGATAATGGCTCGGAGAACGGCAAACCAAACCGGGCGCCGATAAAGCCAGTGCTCCATAAAAAAACAAATAGGAATGGATAGATACGTTTTAGGGGTAATTCTGGTTTCATGGGTGGTAAACCGCTTTGAGTGAGTCGCTTTAAATTTTTTGAGTTGTTGAAGCCGGTGCGGCTCGCTGCGGCGGCGTGATCCATTACCCGAAATGAGGTGTTTCTGCTACCATGCGCCGCGTTTCTCCGCGGTCATGAAGGATGTTCAAAATGCCACGTCCCTATAATTTTAGTGCAGGTCCCGCCATGTTGCCTGAGGCGGTTCTGGAACAGGCCAAAGCCGAGATGCTCGACTGGCGCGGTTCCGGCATGTCGGTGATGGAAATGAGTCATCGCGGCAAGGAATTTGTCTCCATCGCCGAACAGGCCGAAGCAGATCTGCGCGAACTGCTCAGCGTTCCGGCAAATTACAAGGTGCTATTTCTGCAGGGCGGTGCTTCCAGCCAGTTCGCGATGATTCCCATGAATCTACTGCGCGGCAAAAACAAGGCAGACTATCTCAACACGGGGCAATGGTCGAAGAAAGCTATTGCCGAAGCTAAGAAATTCTGCCAGGTCAATGTCGCTGCCAGTTCCGAACCGGTCAACTTCACCACGGTTCCTGGCCGTGAAACCTGGAAGTGCGACCCAGAAGCCGCCTATTTGCACTACACGCCCAATGAAACGATTAACGGCGTCGAAATGCATACGATTCCCGAAGTAGATATGCCCTTGGCGGCGGATTTCTCATCCACTATCCTGTCCCGCCCGATCGACGTGAGCAAGTTTGGGGTTATCTACGCCGGTGCTCAGAAAAATATCGGGCCAGCAGGATTGACCATCGTCCTGGTCCGTGAGGACCTGATGGGGCAAACCGTCTCCGGAACCCCCACTATGCTGGATTACGCAGCGATGGCCAAGGAAGGGTCCATGTACAATACGCCGCCGACCTACGCTTGGTATATTGCTGGCTTGGTATTCCAATGGATGAAAGCCCAGGGTGGCTTGGCAGCGATGGGTGAACGCAATAAAGCCAAAGCTGATCTGCTGTACAAAGCAATTGACGAATCCGGCTTTTACAAAAACCCAGTTGATCCGGCCTATCGTTCGTGGATGAATGTGCCGTTCACCTTGCCTGACGCGGCATTGGACAAGCCGTTCCTGGCGGAGGCCAAGGCTGCTGGCTTATTAACCCTGGCTGGCCATCGTTCAGTCGGTGGGATGCGCGCTAGCATCTACAATGCTATGCCGGTTGAAGGCGTCAAGGCACTGGCCGGTTTCATGGCGGATTTCCAGAAACGGCGAGGTTAATGACCCCCATCGCCACCTTCCTCCGCGAGGGGGAGGGTGTCCAGTGGACTCTTCCCCGCAAGGAGGAGTGCTTCTTACCTAACTCGATTGCAAGACGATGTACAAGATCCTGACTTTGAATAGTATCAGTGTTTCCGGTTTGGAACGCCTTCCCCGCGACCGTTACGAGATTGCTTCGGAAATCACCCATCCCGATGGAGTATTGCTGCGTTCCTTTAAGATGCATGACTGGCCGATTCCTGCGAGTCTCAAGGCGATCGGTCGCGCAGGCGCCGGTGTTAACAATATCCCGGTTCCCCAGATGACCGCTAAGGGCATCTGCGTGTTTAATGCCCCCGGTGCCAACGCCAATGCAGTCAAGGAACTGGTGATCGCCGGTATGTTGCTGTCGGCGCGCAACATCTGCGCTGGCTGGGACTATGCGCGCAACCTGCAAGGTAATGATGCCGAATTATCCAAGCAAGTCGAATCCGGCAAGAAGCAGTTTGTCGGCATCGAATTACCCAACCGCACCTTGGGAGTGATCGGATTAGGCGCCATCGGCGTCAAGGTCGCCAACGCCGCCCGTGCGCTGGGGATGCGGGTGATTGGCTACGATCCGCATATCACCGTCAGTAACGCCTGGCAGCTTTCCTCACAGGTCGAACAGGTGCTGAGTGTTAACGAGATGGCTGCGCAGGCCGATTTCATTACCCTGCATGTTCCATTGAACGACGCAACCCGTCATTTGGTCAACGCCCAGTTTCTGCAAAACAGCCGTCCAGGGTTGACCTTGTTGAACTTCTCGCGCGAAGGTGTGGTGGACGAGGAGGCGTTGTTCGAGGCATTGCAAGCAGGCAAGCTGAAATCCTACGTCTGCGATTTTCCCACCAGCCGGTTAAAAAGCCATCCTCGGGTGATCATGCTGCCGCATCTGGGCGCGTCCACGGTTGAAGCCGAGGATAATTGCGCAATCATGGTCGCTGACCAGATGCGTGACTATCTGGAAAATGGGGTTGTGCATAATTCTGTGAATTTTCCAGAGATGGCGATGCCGCGCAACGGAGGGCCCCGTCTGGCGATTGTCAACTCCAATGTCCCGCATATGATCGAAAGGATTTCCAAGGCGATTTCCATGGCCGGCATCAATATTATGGATATGCTCAATAAATCGCGCGGTGAAATTGCCTGTACCTTGGTTGATACGGACAGACCCGTGCCGGAGACGGTTGTGGCGCAGATTGCCGAGGTACAGGGTGTATTGGGCGTGCGGGTTTTATAAAAGGGAACGGTTTAAGGAACTGTCTGTTCAGTAGCGATATCGAGATAGGCGAGCCAATAGCGGGTTATATCGCTCATGCACTCGATCCGGGCGATAAATGCTGCCAGGCTGAGCTTGAGCTGCTCAATTTCCAGCAACGATTCAGTCAATCCGGTATCCAGTTCACCTAAATGCCGGCTGCGGTTTGCGGCGACCGAGGCAATACGTGTCGTCAGCAGCCGCACCCGCAGATACAACAAGTCGCCTGGCGCGTTGGTATGCCGTTTGTAATGCATTTCATAGGATTGCGGCGGCACGTCCTTGCGGCCCAGCAGATAGGATTCCAGCCCTTCGACCCGGGTCAGCATCATGCTTAAATGGTTTTGGGTCGAGGTGCGATGCGCCAGGGACTCCAGCAGAGAGATCTTTTCCGCCAGCACCCGCCGCCTGTCATAGATGCACGACCGGATACGGTCTATCTCGCAATCGACCTCAGTCAGCTGCTGGGTTGCTGTTTGCATCTCTTCCCCGATCTCGTCAAGGAATCCGCGGAGATGATCCGAGAGAATTCGCTCTAGGGTCAGGGTAATGAACCGTTCCCACGCGGTATCGGCAAGAGGGCGTATCCCTTCAAGACGCTGGCGTACTCCGCTGAACCGGTCGGCAATTTCCTGTATAGCGCATTCGTGTCCGGCCTGGTCCTGGGTGTTCCAAATCTGAGCGAGTTGGGCTTCCTCCTTCAAAACGTAGGACATACCGGCCGCAGCGCCGTCATCGGTTTCAGCGATTAGGGTATCCATGCAGCAATTCTCTTTGGCCACTTCAAGTCAATCGCCAGGGCCGATCACAAACGCCACTGACCGTGTAGGGGTATATTTAATCCTGATAGGTCCAGCCATCGGGATAATCATGATTCAGTTCATGTATGTCATATACGCACAGATCTTGTCCGGGTAGGTTGGGAAATAGTTGCCGGGACTGAGTCTCTGCCTGTTGCTCGTTATCAGCCTGAATGACAGCGGCGTTGAGCAGTTTATCGGAGCTGGGGTCTTCCACGATGATGAGGTAAGGTTTCATAGTAAATGCTCCTTCCTGTTTGTCAGGTCATGACGTCACCTTCAAATATACATCACCTGGCCCGAATGGTGGAGTTGCAAGTATTCACGCCCTTTTCCGGCCATCCTCCCACGCAGGAGAAGGGGGAGCTAAACAATCCATAACGGTGGAATGGTAAGCACTTACCCCATCCCACGTTGGTTATATCGTTTCTGAATAGAATTGAGCACTTAGCCAGTTGGGCTAACACCGTGAAGCCCTCCATCCGGGCTCATCATTGGGCAACGCTGCGCTTTTGCCCAACCGATGGCCTGCAGACAATAGGGCTTATTCGAAAAAATGATTGATTTCTCAGAGGAAGTGTTTAAATGTTCCGTGCATGGATATTCTATCTTTTGACCTCAATCCACCAATGAGGCGATAGGGATGTTGCCTACGGCTCTCCTTTTCTCCTACAAGCGCGGCGCCCAGATTTATCCTCGCTTCTTGCGTTCTACGCAGCACGTCTGGGCGGAACAGGTGCTGACTGTTATCGCTGAGCATCAGCATTGCACACGCAGTGAGTTACAAGCGGCATTGCGGGCGCTGGAAGGTGATTCGCCCGATTACCGGATCGTGCGCGGTTTTGCCCATTTGGCGCTCAATGCCGCCGGATTCACGTTAGCGACCGGCGAGATGGAACCGGAAGCGTTGCGCCGCGAAGTGTTCACCTTAGCAGCCCAGCAAGGCCATTATGGCGAATCTCAGGCGCAGAAAATCCTGGAAGCCGTTGCCCCGCGCTATCAACTGGAAGCAGAGACGCTGCGCGAAGCATTGTATGCCGATTTGCCGGAGAATCACCTGTTGACCGTATTGCCGGATTTCACGCCGGAACGGCTGATCGACCGCTATAACCTGGCTCAAGCGCAGGGTTTGCTGTACTCGGCGCTCTATCTGCGCCTCATCGCCCACCGGAATGTTCCTGGCGAGTACCGGCGGCTGTTCCAGCACCTTAAGTTCCACGGGTTGATGTATGCCGTTGAGGGTAACCTGGACGATGGCTACCAAATCTATGTGGACGGCCCGGCCAGCTTATTTAAGCAAACGCGTAAATACGGCTTGCAGATGGCAGTGTTTTTACCGGCGCTGTTGCGGGTCAGCCGTTGGCAAATGGAAGCAGTATTGCAACGGGACGGTCAGGAACTGAGCTACCGGCTGGATTCACAATCGCCACTCAAGCCGCTGACCGCCCCTCCGCCTGCCTATGATAGCCTGCTGGAGGAAAGCTTTGCCCGCCGCTGGGAGAAACTGGGTACACCGTGGGTGCTGGAGCGGGAGGTGGAAATCGTGGATTTGAAAGGAACGGTGTTTGTGCCGGATTTTGCGCTGCGCCATGCGGATGGCCAAGTCGTTCATATCGAAATCATGGGCTTCTGGCACCCCGATTATCTGCGCCGCAAGCTGGACAAACTGCGCCGGGCCGCCATGCCGGATCTGATTGTCGCAGTCTCAGAGCGGCTGAATGCCGGCACTGATGATTTTCGCGATATCCCCGGCCCGGTGATCTTTTTTAAGGGTAAGCTTGAGCCGCGCCACGTGCTGGCAGTGCTGGAATCAAGGTGCTCTTGAGCTTTCTCCTTCGATAAAATCTGTCATCAAAATCCGTTATCAAAACTTCCCCGGCAACATCCATCATGAATCTTGAAAAAGTTATCTTCGGTTTCTTTATCGTCCTGGCCGCTACGCTGAATTTCGGTTTCTTTATCGGCGATCTGGACAATCCGCTCCATCACGACGTCTATGAACTATTCGCCGCCATCGTGGTGAATCTGATTGCTACCGTGCTCAAATTCGGTGACCGCACCCACATCGGAGCGATTCATCTTTCCACCAGTCTGGTGGCTGATCTGCAATTGATCGCGGCGGCGCTGGTCTGGGGTTATGGTGCGCAGGCCGCTGGCGCTGGCAGCATTAGCCCCGAAATCACCGCCAAGGTGGTCTCTCTGTCTGGCGGCGCATTGTTTGCCAATATCGTATCGATGGTGATTCTGATTGCCGAAACCATTATGCAGAAACGATGAACCCTGAAGCGTACGAAAGCACCTTCTTTCTGGCACTGCGGCGGATGCGGGCGCCGCTGATCACGCTGATCGTGATCTATGCGGTTTCGATCCTGGGCCTGACGTTGATTCCCGGAATAGATGCTGAGGGCAACCCCAGCCCAATGAACTTTCTGCATGCCTTCTATTTCATCAGCTACACCGCAACCACCATCGGTTTTGGCGAAATCCCTAATGCTTTCTCCGAAGCGCAACGGATGTGGGTGATACTTTGCATCTACTTGGCGGTGATTGGCTGGGCCTATTCGATCGGTGCACTGCTGGCGTTGTTGCAGGATCAGAATTTCCGCAATGCGGTGCGCTTGCAACGCTTTGGCCGGGCGGTGCGGAATATGCGGGAACCGTTCTACTTGATCTGCGGATATGGCGAAACCGGCCAATTGATCTGCCGCAGCCTTGATCAGCTCGGTGTGCGGGCAGTGGTGATCGAAGTTGATGAGAACCGGGTGAGTCAACTCGATCTGCACGGTCATTCCGCCGACATTCCGGCACTGACGGCTGATGCCAGCCAGCCGGAAATTTTGCAGCTGGCCGGCCTGACCCACCGCTATTGCCGGGGCATCATCGCACTAACTAATGACGACAGCGCCAACCTGGCCATCGCCATTGCCGCCCGGTTGCTGGCGCCCCAATTGACCACGCTGTGCCGCGTCGAAACGCTGGAAGCTGCCGCCAACATGGCGGCGTTCGGCACCCGGCATATTATCAATCCCTTCGACAAATTTGGCCGCTATCTGGCGTTAGCGCTGCACGCGCCAGCGGCGTATCACCTGCTGGAATGGTTGACAGCGGTACCCGGTACCAAGGTTGAACCGCATCGCGACCCGCCACGCGGCCACTGGGTGTTGTGCGGCTATGGCCGGTTTGGCAAGGTGCTGGTGTCAGCCCTGGAACAGGAAAACATCCCGGTCACGATTATCGATCATGATCCGCCGGCTGGAGATGATCAGCGGCATTGGGTGCGCGGCGATGGTAGTAGCGTACCTGCCTTGCTGGAAGCGGGCATCGAGCAGGCGGCCGGTATTGTGGCTTCGACCAACGATGACGTGAACAATCTGTCCATTGTGGTCACCGCCCGGAAACTGAACGCCCGGTTGTTTGTGGTGCTGCGGCAGAATTTGCAGGCGCATCAGGCGCTGTTTGACGCCTTTGAATCCGGTTTTACCGTGGTGCCGAGCCAGATTATCGCCCGCGAGTGTTTGGCAATTCTAACGACGCCGCTCCTGGCGCCGTTTTTGTGGCAGATCAAACAGCGGGGCGAATCCTGGGCCAGCACGCTGCTTGATCAATTGACCGGCCGCTTTGGCTGGGAAGCACCCACGGTGTGGAGCGTGCGGATCGATGCTGTGCAGGCGCCGGCGCTGGTGGACCGGTTGGAATCCACCCGCCCTCCAGTGCCGCTGGGCGAGTTGCTGTGCAGCCCCCATGACCGTTCCCAGGAATTGGAATGCCGGGTGCTGTATCTGACCCGTGAAGATGACGCAACGGTCATGCTGCCGCACCGGCATACGCTGATTCAGGCCGGTGATCAGTTGCTGTGCGTGGGCTGCCGGGCGGCGCGCAGCGATCTGGAATTGACGCTGAACAATGAGAACACGCTGGAGTATGTGTTGCGTGGCCGGGAGATTCCCGGCGGCTGGGTATGGGAGCAGCTTGCCCGCCTGCATGCCCGATGGCCGGACTCCTAGTGAACAGCGGCTGATGCAGACCATCAAGGCATAACGCATGGCCATCAAGAAATCCGATCTCTATTCCTCCCTCTGGGCTTCCTGCGACGCGCTGCGCGGCGGCATGACTCGCGCGCGCCCTCAAGCAAGGCATCATGCAGGAACTCCTCACTGGGAGAATTCGACTGGTATGAAGAGCCATTCCTCCACTCCTTCTGCGGCGATACCAGCGACCCTAGTGCGTTGTTTAGCGCGAATCCCGTGCCGAGATCAATGAGTTGCCGCTGTCCGCGGCGTTGTGGAAGTCTTCGTGATGAATGTTTTATTGCCGGGCGCCATCAATGATCCGCACCAAAATGTCGCCGTGAAATACCAGTGTTTTAAGAAACGTTCCGCGTCCCAGATTGTATTCCCATTTGTAGACCGGGATGATCCGGCGCACCTCGGTCTCCTGGCCGCTCCGTGGAAGCGGGTAGGGCTGCGGCAGTGCCGATGGGTCGTAATAACCCTCGTTACGGCGCATGGTCTGCTCGAGAAAACCATCCTGCCAGGCGCGCTGCGGGTCCCCGCAAACTTGCAACACCCGTGACTGAGAATCACCGGTGTTGATCAGATAGCGGCCACAGCGCATGCTATCGGCCGTTGCGGTCGTTATGCTCGCCATGACCAACACTGCCATGAAAATCCACTTGGTAAACCCGCGCATTGATGCCTCCTCCAGCCGATTTGATTTCAGTTTAATTCGAATCCATTCGGTTATCATGCCCGGTTTCGATACGTGCAGCGAACTATGCCATGCATCCCTGTTTGATGGCCGTTATCCATTTGGACCTAGCTGTCCTGGCTGATTGAATTGTGGCCTCTTCTTCTCCCTCTCCCTCTCATCCGGCGCTGGATAGCCAGGCCATCGGTCTGCTGAACGCGCTGGGCTGTTTTACCTTATGGGGATCGTTTCCCCTCTATTTTAAATTGCTCCAGCATGTTCCCGCCTTGGAAGTCCTGGCGCATCGTGTTCTGGGATCAGCGGTATTGCTGCTGGCGCTGATCCTGACGTGGGGACAATGGCCGGCGTTGCTCGCTGAGTTTCGCAATCGCCGCCGCCTCGGGTTCTATCTGCTCACCGCGTTGCTGATCTCCGGCAATTGGCTGCTGTATATCTGGGCGGTGCAAATGGGAAGAATTCTGGAAGCCAGCCTGGGTTACTACATCAATCCGCTGGTCAACGTGCTGCTGGGGATGCTGTTTTTGGGTGAGCGATTGAATTCGCGCCAACTCCTTGCAGTATTGATCGCTGCGATGGGGGTGCTGGTGCTGGTGATCGGTCATGGAGTGTTTCCTTGGATTTCCCTGACCTTGGCATTCAGCTTCGGCAGTTACGGATTGTTGCGTAAGAAGGCGGGTCACGCTCCAACCCTGGGCTTATGCGTGGAAACCGTGTTGATTGCGCCTATCGCCTTGCTATTCTTGGTTGCGCAGGGTGGAGGCGCATTGGGCCGGGTGGATGGACACACCGATATGTTGCTGTTAGGAGCGGGACTCGTCACCGTGATTCCCTTGCTGATGTTTCTCCAGGCCACCCAGCGCTTGCGTTTGTCTACCGTCGGGCTGATTCAATACCTGACGCCTACCTTGCAATTCCTGCTGGCGGTAGCCGTTTACCGGGAACCGTTCACTGGTATTGATCAGACCGCATTCGGTTGCATCTGGCTAGCATTGGCACTGTATAGCGTCGACGCTTGGTTTGGCCATCGCCGTTGATCAGCCTGATCGGTTGATGCCGTACACGCTTAATTGGCCGCCGCCAGCATCCTGGGCCAGGCGTAACGCCTGGCTCGCGGCTTCCAGTAACTGGTCACCGGAACGGCAACCGGCCAGGCAGGTCTCTGGATAAGTCGCCAGTCCAGCAGAGATAGTCACTCGCAAGCTCTGCCCGCCTTCGAGCACCGGTTCCCAGCCGTGAATCAATCCCATGAGCTGTTCAATCAATTTACGAGCAGCTTTCGCCCCGCTGGCGGGCAATAGTAATGCAAATGTATCTTCCTGGTAACGGGCGACCAATTCCTGATGCCGGATATGGCCGCTGATTAACCGCGCCAGTGCGGCCAGCACCTGATCGCCAACCCCATGGCCGCAGGACTCGTTGATTTGCCGCAAGTTGTCTACATCCAGCAGCACCAGGCTCAACGGCCGGTTTTGCTCTTTGGCGGCGACCATTTCTTGTCGCAACCGGTCGCTCAAGTGTGGCTGATTGAGCAACCCGGTGAGCGCGTCAAAGGCGTATTTTTCCGTGGAAGACCGTATCGCTGGATCGTGCTGAGAACGGATGCTGCGGCTACTGGCCAGCGTTGGGATCAAGGGAAGCTGGTTCGGTAGCGCCACGACCGGGCGGGATGGTTCCACTGGCAGGGTGTTGTGGCTGATCCGTTCGGGCCAACGCTGCACTGCGCGGATATCTAACGCTTCCCGAGCCTGATCCAGGATCCCGGCAATTTGGGCTGCATCCAACGGCTTGATTTGGAACAGGGCAGCGATCTCAGGAAATTTGGCGCCCATCTGTTCCAAAATCTCCATATAGTGGCCTGTCTCCAATCCAAACCATTGTTGGGCCAGTTTTGCGACTTCCGGCGAATTCTGCCAGTCATGGGGCCGGGTCCAAATGTCGGCAATGCGCGTTGCCAGCGCAACTGACTGAACCAATGCCCGGTACCGGTCGGAGGTGCCGCTATGATCTGGGTCCAGGCTGCCAGCCGTTGCCACGGTTAAATAGTCAGGTAACCGCCAATGTTGCATGAGCCAGGCGCCAACTGCGGCATGATCGTCACCGAGTTGTTTCCGCTCCAATTCAGCCAATCGCTGGTAGTTCAGAACGTCTGTCATTCCTTCCGGATGTTCGGTCGCCTCTTTCAATAAAAGGCCATAGGATTGAGGCATGATCATCGACAGCGCCAAAACGCCAACTCCTTGCAGCAATCCGGCTAGGAAGAGTTCTTCCAGATTCTTCATCGACAGCCGTTCACCGAGGATCCGGCAGGCGGTGGCTGTCATCAGTGAACGGCGCCAGAATTGCTCGGTGTTTAGAGGAATAGCACCCGCGTCGCGCCCTGTGGCAATCAGGGAAAACCCTAGCGCTAGCGCCAGTGTGCCCTGTAAGCCCATCAAATTTAGAATCTGCCGTAGATTGGTGATCTTGCGGTTGGGACCATACAACGGTGAATTAGCGGCGCGGAACAATTTGGTCACCAAAGCCGGGTCCATTGAGATCACCCGGGCTAAGTCGTTTAGATGAACATCGGGATTGTTAGCGAGTTCGACCATTTTCAGAGCCACTGCCGGCAGGCTTGGCAGATTGCTGCAAAAACGCAGACGTTGCTCCAGTTCAGCGTGCATGGTGTATAGGTACCCAAATAATTGAATAGTTTTTAAGACTCATCATGTCATTGATCAATCCTGAAAGATGAAATCATCATAGCCGATAGGTGTTTCACCAACCGGTTCACGTTAAAAACTCTGATTTTTTAAAATCAAAATTGTTTCTGCCGTGTCCGCACTTCAACAATGGTCGAGGATGCTGCAATCGCTTGGCCTAGCGTGGTCACTTCCAGATCTTCTAGCAGCGCCAGCATGCGGACAAAGATTCCGGCAGTCACCAAGGCATCGCCCAAGGCGGTATGCCGGGCCAGCACCCGCACGCCAAACCGCTCAGCAATCGCGTCTAGATTGTGCGCCATGCTCTGATCATCCAGGAATACCGATAACAGCAAAGTGTCAAGCACCGGGTTATTGAAAATAACGCCGCTTTCCGCCTCCTTCAGCTTGAGAAACTTGAGATCAAACGCTGCGTTATGGGCGACGAGCACCGCATCGCCAATGAATTGCTGGAACTGCGGCAGCACCAGATGCACCGGCGGCTTGCCCTGCACCATCTCGTCAGTGATGCCATGAAAGCGTGTGGATGCCTTGGGAATAGGGCGTCCAGGGTTTACTTGCAGGTCAAAGGTTTCACCGGTGAGAATGCGGCCATTGACGATGCGCACCCCGGCAATGGAGACGATTTCGTCACCTTCGGATGGCTTGAGGCCCGTCGTTTCCAGATCGAATACGACGTAATTTAGCGACTTGAGCGGTTTCTCGGCGAGATCGCCGCCCGGCACTGGCTGTTGCAGCAGGCTGAAGTCATAAAACTCCGGACGTGGCGGTAATTCGCTAGCGGTGTGTGCGCTACGCGCCGCTGGCATGGGTACTCGTACCCGGGCCAGTCCCTCCCCGTAGCGGTCGCTCCAGATCTCGCTCTTGTGGTGGTCCAGCACATCGCGCACGGTCAGGCCACCGGGGGCGCCCGGCAGCACGGCATCCAATCCGCCGTCAAGAACGCTCGATGGTAGCGGCTCGCCATGCCAAATGATATCGATATAGACCACTTGACGTGGCCCAGCCTCAGCTCCGATATCGAAGTCCTTGATGCCATTATGGGCGCTGATTCGCCGGATCAGGTATTCATTCAGCGAGATAATGGAGTGGCTGTCGCCATGCAGCCATTGCGGCAGGTGAACCACGGTAACCGCGATATCCGAGGTTTCTTTCAACCGCTGCGCCACCATTTCCAGCAGCGTAGCCGATAAATCATCGGTCATTGGCCAGTAACCGGTAATGACGTCGCGGTACTCGCGGCACAGTCGATTCACGGTCTCACTCAGGGCGGTGCTTTCCTTGAAAACGACGTCATCGAACGTGCGATGGGCGGCAATATCCATGTCGGGATTGCCGGCCTGCATCTCCGCTGCTGCGCGCAGATTGGCGACGGGTGCCCGCAGGCCCTCGGTTGCTTCGCGCAATAAACGGTCGCGTTTGCCCAGTGCCGCTAGCTCCTCAGTGATATCGTTGAAAGTCACTACATAACCAGTGGGCAATTCTTCGGTGCCCAGGATCAAGGTCATCTGAGCATGCAAGGTATGCAGACCGTCTGTGGTCGCGCATACCAAGCGGGTCGTGATTCCCATAGGGTGATGATGGTGCCGGCCTTCAGCAACCCGTAAACGCAGGCGGCGAAAGGCGTTAGAAATGGGTTCACGGGTGACGACGGTAAACAACGATCGGCCTAAACCTAATTCGCCAGTGACATGCAGGATTTTCAAAGCTAATTGGTTGTAGAGCAATACTTGATTATTCAGGTTGCACACCACCACACCTTCTTGCAGATCCCGCAGAATAGCCTCCAGGCGATTTTTTTGTTCCTCGACCCGGACAGTAGCGGTTGTCATGGCTTGCAACAGATCGCGGTGGTGGGTAGCCAGGCGCCGGGTCAGTTCGCTAACCGCTTGGAATAGCGGATTGAGCTGGTTTGGTCCTGCATATTGGATTTCATGATCAGGGTTGGTGCGCAGAGCGGTTAACAGATTGCGCGTCAGGCTGGTGAGTGGCGCGGCAATGCTTTGATCGAAAAACAGCCAGGCGGCAGCGATCACTGCAATCAGGAAAAATCCCGAGACTGCCCCGTAATGCATGACATAGCCCCAAGGATCGAAAGCAGCCGGATTGGCTAATTCGCCGCGCCGGGCCATTTCGGCCAACGCCAGTCCGAGTGATGCCATCACGGCTGCCAGTGCCGTAACCGTGATGGCAATAAAGACCAATGCAAAAATAAACCTTGATTTCATAAGATAATTGTTGCTGACTCTGAAGTGGTTCGATTGTAGTGCTCTATCCGCAATGCCAAGAATGCCTTAGCAGTGACTCAAGAGACAATGAAGGGAAAGCCCTAGAAAAGTTATGCTGTAAATTCATAGTGAATCCGATTGCACAGCGTGTTAACCGGCTGGAATGCATCACAGGCAGCAGCCAACTATTACGGCCATTGTGACCAAGGCAAAGATGGCAGGCGCCAGGGCGAAGAGAGTCGCAATTTCATGAGAGTATTAATAAACTAGCTTGATAAACATAAAATTTTTATGAGGTCCTGTATGGCAGGGTATCGGTAGCAGGCGGCGAGGCGCCTACTCCGTTTTGTCGTCAAATTTTGCTAGCAAAGTTACGAATGCTTCAGCGGGCACAGGTGGGCTGATCAGATAGCCCTGGTATTTATCGCAACCTTTGAACTGGAGAAAGCTGAGCTGTTCCGCCGTTTCCACTCCTTCCGCAAGCACTTCAAAACCCAGCGTATGGCCCATGGCAATGATAGTCGCGGCAATTTCCATCGCGTCTCGCTGCTCCGGGATGTCATCAACAAAATTCTTATCAATCTTCAGGACATCGAGCGGGAAACGCTTGAGATAGGCCAGCGATGAATAGCCGGTACCGAAGTCATCCATGGCCAAACGCAGTCCCAGGCTGCGCAGGTGTTGAAGAAGATTCACCGCCTCCTCTTCGTGCCGCATCAGGGCGCTTTCAGTGAGCTCCAGCTCCAGCCATTCAGCAGGAAACCCGGTATCGCTTAAAGCCTGCATAACGGTGGCAGTAATATCACTGTGGCGCAGTTGGTGCGCCGAGAGATTCACCGCCAAGCGCAACGGCGGCAGTCCCGCATTGAGCCAAGTTTTGCCTTGACGGCAGGTTTCCCTCAACACCCATTCGCCGATTATGCCGATCAGACCGGTTTCTTCAGCCAGCGGGATGAAGCGGCTAGGTGGAATCAGGCCGTGCTCGGGGTCCTGCCAGCGTACCAAGGCCTCGGCGCCGGTGATACGCCCGCTGGCGATATCTACCTGGGGCTGGTAGTAAACCCGCAATTGGTTGCCGCTGATCGCATGGCGCAAGCGGGACTCCAGTTCGAGGCGCTGGCGGGATGCTTTGGTCAGATCGGCAGAGAAGTATTGAAAGTGTCCGCGCCCTTCACGTTTGGCTTGATACAGTGCGGTATCGGCTTGTTGCAGCAATTCTTCTGCGGTCTCTCCGTATTCGGGGAACAGGCTGATGCCCAGATTGGCGCTAAGGCGTACTTCGGTATCATTGGCAAGGCGCCAGGACTCGCTAAGAATGCCGATGATATCTATTGCTACGCGGGCTGCATCCTGCGATTGCGGAAGATGTTCGAGTAGCACAGCGAATTCATCCCCGCCCAGCCGGGCTACGGTATCGGCGCCGCGCAACCGGCTGGTCAAGCGTGCAGCGACCTGCTGTAACAAGGTGTCGCCCGCCGAGTGTCCGTAGCTATCGTTAACATCCTTGAAGCGATTCAAATCCAGGAGCAGTAGCGCCAAATTACCACCATCGCGGCGGGTGACGTCAATGCTGTGTTGTAACCGTATGGAGAGCAGCAGACGATTGGGCAATCTGGTTAACGGGTCGTAGTGGGCCAGAAAATCCAGTTGCTCCTCGGATGCCTTGAGCTTGGAGAGGTCGGTAAAGACGCTCACATAATGGGTTACCGCGCCAGCGTCATTCTTGACCACGCTGATACTCTCCAGCATGGGGCATGCTTCGCCGTTCTTGCGCCGGTTCCAGATTTCCCCCTGCCAATAACCGGTTTCATGGATGCTGGTCCACAGCGCCGTGTAGAACGCAGGGTCTTGGCGGTCGGAATGCAATAAACGCGGGGTTTGTCCCTGGATCTCCGCTTCGGTATAACCGGTTAACTCACAGAAAGCCTGGTTGACTTGCAGGATGTGTTCGTCTGGATCGGTAATGATGATGCCTTCGCGGGTATTCTCGAATACGGCTGCCATCTGGCGCAGGCGCTCCTCTGTTTGCTGGCGGGCGGTGTCGGCCTCTGCCACTTCCAGGGCAAAGGCAATATCGCTAGCCAGTTCCTCCAGTAACGCGATCTCTTCTGCATCAAAGAACTCCACGTCACCTGCATAGAGATTCAATACGCCATGCACCACGCCATGCACAGTTAGAGGGAGAGCGATAGATGCGCGGTAGCCGAGCGCCAGTGCAGCTTCTCGCCAAGATGTCATGCCCGGATCGTGAGCAATGTCGTTGCAGACTGCGGTCTGACCGGTGCGCAGGGCGGTCCCGGTCAAATCTTCGCTATACGAGCTGATCAGCGTGACGTGAGCATTTTCCAGATAATTGCCTACATGCCCCGCATGAGCAACCGGACATATTTGGCGGGTCTTCAGATGGATCAGCCCGATCCAGGCCATGAGAAAACCGCCATCCTGAACAGCGATTTGACATGCCTCACTGAGCATCCATTCCGGTTGCTGACGGCGCACAATCAACTGATTGATATTCGACAGCACTCGATAGAGCCGGTTGAGGGCGCGAATTCGATTTTCCGCCTGTTTTTGCTCGGTGATGTCGTTTATGGTGGAGACAAGGATCTCCACAGTCCCATCGTCGCGGCGTACACACTTCGTATCAGTCGTGGTGAGCACAACGGCGCCATCTTTGCGGATAAGGCGCTTATCCATGATATAACCGTCAGACTCTCCCTGTGTGATGCGCTCCAGTTTGGCAAGATTGGCGGCGAGATCATCTGGATGGGTAATCTCCGCCCAAGTCAGGTTAGCGAGTTCTTTGCGCGGATAGCCAAGAATCTTGCATAACTGGTCGTTAAATTGCAGCCAGTGCTTGTTGTCCGGCGACGTGAGGGCCATGCCGATGAAGGGCAGGTCGAAAAATTTCCGCAGTAGCCGGTCCTGTTCAGCCGCTTGGGCCAGCAATTCGAAGCGGTGAGCGCGTTGTTGCTGGCGCCACAATCCGAGTATCGCTCCAGTCACTGCGGCGGCGGCAAACAAGGCGACCATGCTGACCCAGAACACCAGGCGGTGAATGGGTGCCATCACTTCAGAGGAGTCAATCTTGGCTACCAAATACCAGTCAGTACCTGTTACTGGACGGAAGGCAGCTAATACCGGTACACCGCGATAGTCGATACCTTGCATCGTTCCCGCGTGCCCGGTGCGTATGGCGGCAGCGGCGGGGAGGTCAGGTTTGTTCAGAGATTCATGTAGGATCAAGGCATCGTTCGGGTGATAACGTGGTGCGTTAAGGAACAGCACCGACTCGCCCTCGCGGCGCACCAGCAGCGACTCGGCGCTGGGGCTGGCAGCCGGCCAGCGTTGAATCAGCGGAAACAAAAAATCTTGTGGATCGGCATGCAACACTATTGTAGCTACTAGATGATCGCTATCCAGCCCAGTCAGCATAATGGGCACGACCCAGTCCAGGTAAATATTCCCGGATTTGTCGCGGTAGAAGTCGCTGCGCTGAATCTGCCCATTGGTTCGCGCCTGGGCCAGCAACGGCTGGAGGTGGGCAAATTCCTTTAAATGATCGCCCAGTCTAATCACAGTGCGGCCAGTAGCATCGAGCAATAGAATATCTTCATAGCTATAGACGCTATGTAATCCATCCAGCCTATCCAGGATGTCCTCGCGCAGCGTGGCATCATCGCCCTGGCGCAAGAACCGGTTCACATGCCGGGAAAACCCAGAGCTCTTCGCCAGTAGCTCGCCATCCGCCTGCCGTTCGGCTAGCCAGTGTGTAATCCGGCTGACCTTAAGATCAGCAATGGCCTGAAGGTTAGCGTAAGCCTCTCGCTCCAGTTGTGGTCTGTGCAGGTGAATGATCCCAAAGTCGAGCAGTGGCGTTAGTAAGGTGAGACCAACAAACACCACGACTATCAGAAAGCGCGATTGGGGCTTGGACATAACCATCATATCCTCATTTCTGTGATTTACGCCAATCATGCAACAGCAGATAAACAGGCCCTTCATGACCATTGATGGACTGTATCCCTAAGAATGCCTGCCATCAATAGGTCTTGGATTATCAATTAACTATGAGCAGTAATTTGTCCGGAGCGATAATTTGCAAGGTGGTAAAACTAGCGTACAGCATACAATTCCATTGAGGGTAAATCATTGGCATAGAAACGAGCATATGAATACTATTACAAAATAAATACTATTGTTAACTAGTAGATAAGCCTACTGTGTTTTGAAATGGCGTTGAGCCCCATAGAACTGCGAAAGAAAACGGCGAGTGCATCGTCCGTCTCCACCTTGGTAATGCAGTTCTACCCGTGCAGGGTATTGCCTATTTAACTGTCTAAAATCCGGGGAACATTATAGGCGGTAAATGGTGGAACGATGAGCGCATTCCCTTCCTGTGACACAGTCACAGTTTAACACTGTAAACAAGTTCCGTTGCTTATTGCACAGCGCAAGCGTTTTCAGAGTGTGCTAGAACTGCCGTCGTAGAGTACACATTGCGTACCCTGCACAGCATTGATGGCTTTTAAGCAAGATTGCCGGCTAATTCAGCGCGGACGCGGTCACGCAACCGGTCAATAGCCTTCATAGCGTCCGCCAGATGCTCCTTAGCCCGCTTCGACAGACTATCAGGATGGAGGAAGTAGGTGATTTTCCTGCCTGTTCGGAAATCAGCAATCTGCTGACCCAATAATAGATTCGTAATTTGGACGAAACTGCTTTTGAGATCTTCGCGTTCGGTAGCGTCAAGAATGCCCAGATTGTGCAGAGCATCGATCCGCGCTAGTGTTCCGGTTTGCTCCACACCTTCACGGAGACTGAACAGCCGCGCGCCCTCGATCAGAGGTAATAGCGCATGGTACTTAAGGTTGATCTGGCCTCGATAGTAGGGATCTTCCTTTTCAGTGACGAAGCCGCCAAACAGACCCAGGCCGACATTGTGATCGCTGGTTTCGTCATACATTGCCCGCAAAAACGCCCGATCCTGACGCAACATAGCGGTGACATGGCTGCGCAGGCGGCGGGCCAAATCTGGATTGTGTCCCCACACCGGCTGGAAATCGAAAAAGATATCTGACAATTGAAGGGCAATTCGATTGCGCTTGCGTCCCCAGCCATCCAGTTGCCGGAACCATTGTGATAGCGTCTTGCGCCACATCGGGTTGATCGCCATGCAGTAACCGCGGCACAGCGGCAGACCAACGGTGTCCAGCGTTCCTACCAGCCGGCGGGCCAGCTCCATGAAATAGCCATCGATACGGTTGTGCTCTTCGTCAGGGTAGTCCTCAATGATAAGACCGTTGTCCTGATCAGGACCAATGAAATTTTCACCCCGGCCGCCTGAACCCATGACGATGACCGAGAAATCGGCGGGTGGTTTACCCCAGCCCTCGGCAGCGAGACTGGCGATGCACATATCGGTGACGCGCCGGTAGATATCGTTATTGATATGGGTCAGCAATGCCTGAATCTCAGGTGCAGGCAATCCATCATCCAGCAATTCAGCAGCGAGTTCGACTTGGGCTGTCTTGACCTTCTGAAGTCCTTCAAGAGTCCCTTCGTGGGTAATCAGGTCGATTTGCTGCACCATCTGTGCTGATGCCTCTGACAACGCATCATACATATCGAGAATGCCAATTACAGTTCGATCCTCATTGAGTACCGGTAGATGACGCAGGTTATAGCGCCGCATCCGGCCAATGGCATGATAGAGATATTCGCCAGCGGAAATCGTCAGCACCCGGCGAGTCATGACCTGATCAACAGGTGTTTCAGGGGGGATTTGAAAAGCGATGCGCCGCGTCACATCCTGTTCGGTCAAAAGACCCAGTAAGCGTCCATTGACATCGGTGACAATAACACTGGATACATGATCACCGGACATCTGCTGGATAGCTTCGGCACAGGTTGTACCTGATAGCACGGTTGGCGGACGGTCGCGCATGAAGCTGCAAACGAGTTTGCTGAAAATCGCCGTTTGAGATCGCACCCGCTACCTCCGCAATTGCTGATAGGCGTCAATGAGCGGATAAGAGTATCAGGCCAGACTGAGGATCGAAACCGAGAAAGCGGCAAATAAGGCAACGGCAAATAGGGTGCGGGCGGGCGGAAAGTTTTGAGTGACACGAAACACGTGGTAGAGCCCTGTGAGAAACAAGGCTGTGCCGGAAACGGCCAGTGCTTGATAGAGCAGTGGTACCGGTCCAGCAGAATGGGCGGTCGTGGTCGTCACGGCGACTGTGAATGCCACTGCGGGCAGTGCTGGCAAGGTTAACGGTAACAGATAGCCGCTCGCCCGGTAGAGCAGCCCGAGTTCACCCCGGCCACCTAATGCCTTGGCCATGAGCCAAGCTACTAGCATGATGCCGATATGGATCATGATTGTAATCACAATACCTGGCAAAATGTTGCCCAGCATTAGAACCCAGAACGGGATATGAGCAACCGGAATCCCTTGTAATTCGCCGCTGATGGAGCGTTGCAGCAGGGCGACCAGAATGCCGTAAATCGCCCCAATTAGGATGATAAAGGCGCTGATCCAGAGCGGGGCGCGCCGGTTTTCGCAGGCATGTGCACACGCATCTGGTTTAAGGAGAAAAATGTCGAGAATGGGCAATTTCCACCTCCCGCCCCAGCCCTCCTCCTTGGTGGAGGAGGGGATTTTAGGGAGAGTGTAATAGCTACTGTTGACCAGAAGCTGGTTGAGTTGTTGGAGCTTCTGCCGCCGGCGCTTCCGCTGCGGTATCCGCGGCTGCTTTTACGGTTTCAGCCGTATCGGCCGCGGCTTCTGTTGCGGCTTCCGCTGCGGTATCCGCGGCTGCTTTTACGGTTTCAGCCGTATCGGCCGCGGCTTCTGTTGCGGCTTCTGTCGCGGTGTCCGCGGCTGCTTTCACGGTTTCAGCCGTATCGGCCGCGGCTTCTGTTGCGGCTTCTGCCGCGGTGTCCGCAGCTGCTTTCACGGTTTCAGCCGCATCGGCCGCGGCTTCTGTCGCGGTGTCCGCGGCTGCTTTCACGGTTTCAGCTGTATCGGCCGCGGCTTCTGTTGCGGCTTCTGTCGCGGTGTCCGCGGCTGCTTTCACGGTTTCAGCCGTATCGGCTGCGGCTTTTGCCGCGGTGTCTGCCGCGGTATCCGCAGTTGCTTTTACGGTTTCAGCCGCATCGGCCGCGGCTTTTGCCGCGGTGTCTGCCGCTGCTGCCGCCGGCGCTTCTGGTTTCTTGGCGTAGGTTGGGTCAGGTATCGCCGACCAGATCATCAACGCCAAGGCAAAGGCCGCAGTCACCAGCGCAAAGGTATTGCTGCTGTAGCGCCTGGGATCGTAGTTTTGCCAGCCGTGGATGCGGTCAATCTCACGCAATATCTTCTCGTTCCTTTCACCGCCTGTCAGCAGGCTGACGACGACAATCGTGAACCAAGCTGCTGACATGGTGAAGATACCGGTGACCAAGTGGACAATTGGTCCAGCATCGATCAGCGTGAAATCACCCAACTTGCCTTTGCTGAAGAACAAAATGCCGGACAGGATGCCGCCGACTAGCAGGCCAGCGATCGCGCCTGGTTTGTTGGCGCCTTTCCACCAGATGCCGAGAATCAGCACCGGGGTGAAGGTTGAAGCTGCCACGATGAAGGCCCAAATGACACTGGTCAACAGAAAGTCCGGGGGATTCAGCGCCAGACCGATGGTCGCCAAGCCACCCAGCGCAGTGAAGATGTAACCCATCTTGACTTTGCTCTTATCCTCGGCTTTCGGGTTGATCGTTTCGTAGATGTCGCTTCCAAGGCCAGAGCCAATCACCATCAATAGACCGCCGATGGTCGAGAAGCCCGCCGCCAGCGCGCCGGCCACTGGCATCGCTGCGATCCAGCCTGGCGTGAGTGCCTGACTCATTACCACGATCAGCAGATCCGCTTCTTTCGCCTGAATTTGCAGACCTTGGGCGTTCAGCTCGTTCACAGTGTAGAGCTTGGCGGCGAAACCGATGGCGAAGGTGGTGAAAAACACCAAGCCGATGAAGAAAGTACCCCACAGGGTCGACATCTTGGCATCACGGATCGAAGGCGCTGTGAAGTAGCGCATGGCGATGTGCGGTAAGCCCATGGTGCCGCAGGCGATGGAAAAGAATACACCGAAGTAGAACTTGAAACTCATCGGCACGGTGCCGTTCACGGTGAGGAACGGATTGAAATAGGACGCCATGACCTCATTCATCTGCGGCACCAGATCAGCGTAGCCGAACGGTGGGAAGAAGCTGGCCGGACCGGCGCCAATCTTCAGCAGAATGATCACTGCTGGCACGTACAGCGCAATGATCATGATGATGGCCTGCAAGGTCTGATTGTAGGACAGGCCGTACATGCCGCCGATGGTGACGTAAGCCGTGACCACCAGGCCGCCAACGATCAGGCCAGTGGTGTAATCCCAGTGGAACATTACTTGGAAAACGTTGCCAACGCCTTTCATCTGGCCAATCAAATAGAGCTGGGCCAGGAAGATCATGCAGATTACAGCAACCACCTTAGCGGTCCGCCCGAAGCGCTCGCCGATAAACTGCATGCTGGTAAATTTGCCCCAACGGCGCAGTGCTGGTGCTAGCGCAATCGAGATCAGCACAAAGCCGCCGGTGAAACTCAGAACCAGCGCCACCACGTAATACTGCATCTTCCACAGCAGAGCGGTAAAACCGAGGAAGGTGGCGAGGCTCATGTAGTTGGAGCTCATGGCCAAACCGTTTGCGAGCGGGCCAATACTACGGCCAGCTGTAAAGTAATCGTCGCTGGATGCAACGCGCCGCTTCGATAGCCAACCGACGTAGAGGAAAGACCCGATCATCAAGAGCGTATAGATGATACCGAGTGTCGAGACGGCGCCCGATGGTTCGAAAACGTAGTATTTGGGTTCTTCGGCCTGCGCCAGGGCTAGCGCGGGCAAGAATAGGGTAATTAGCGCTAGAAGCCGGCTCATGGATTGCCTCCTGGCGCGTTGTCTGCTGCTCCGGTGCTGGAATCGTTGATTTCCTGATCCACTTTTTCGCTGATCTGGATGTAGATCCAGAATACCGGGATGAGTACCAGCCAGCCGATGACAATGGTTAACCAATAGTCGGCTGGGAATCCAAAGATCGTCACCTTGTTCAGTTCAGGGAACAAGAAGTACATCGGAAAAATGTGGGTCATCAGGGTGACTACCACAAAAGCAATCAGCGTTGTTCGACACTGACTTTTATAGGCAACATGCATTCGTTCAGCGTTATTCATTCGCTTTTCTCCTGCTTTTAACTAGATTATGCGGTCTCTTGTTCATCTCCGTAGTTAAAGACCACCTGATGGACGCAACTACTAGCATGGCTTCTTACTCGCCCAACAGCCTGCTTAGGAAAATGGCTTATTTTGCTCAGTCGTTGTTCCGAACGTGTAAAGATAGATCAAAAAATCGAAATGGAAATAGATATCCACATTTCATTTCGATTTAATTTAAGAAGAAAATGTTATTTTTTACAGACAATTGATTGATTTTTATTATAAGCTTTAGCAATATAAAAGTTGCTGTCTCTCTCTATCCTGGCTTCCAGATCATCATTTAATGACGTGAACGAAAACCTTAAATTCATTTTTGTCCTTGCGGCGTTTCTGGTATTGGTGAGCAGCCTGGAGTTAGCGGCTGACTATGCGATCTACTATGTTTTAGAGCCAGAAAACCAGCAGCATCTTGTTGCGATGCTATCCCCAAGACTGGAATTACTTGTAGAGTTGAAGGTGTTGGTCCTGGCGATTCTCGGTGTCGTGTTTGCCATTTCTTGGCAGCTCTATGTCAAGGGGCCGCTGAAGATCGTTGAGGGCATTCGTATCATTCTTAACGCGCATTCCAGCTATCGCCTCAAACCTTTCGGCCCCGCTGGAATCCAGGCGCTGGCGCGGGCGGTGAATGATCTAGCGGAGCGGGGAGAAACACTGGCCCATGATCTCGAAATCAAGGTCGCCCACGCTAAATCCTCGGTCGAAGAAGAAAAAAACCGGTTGGCGGCGCTGATGTCCGAGCTTTCCCAGGGAGTGCTGGTGTGCAACCGCGACGGTCGTATTTTGCTCTACAACGAGCGCGCGCGGCAGACGCTCAGCGTGCCCGGAAACGTCCAGGGAACCACAGCGCTGGTGGGTCTTGGCCGCTCGATTACTGCCGTCATCGACCGCAATCTGCTGGATCACGCCCTGGAGAGTCTACAATCCCGCCTTGAGAAGCATGAAGCAGATCCAACAACCCGGTTCGTTATCACGATCCGGGGCGGACAGTTTATTCGGGTGCAAATGGCGCCAGTGCTGGCCGCCATCCAGCCATCTTCCATGCACCAAACTGCAGCAGCCATTGGCGGATTCGTGATGACGCTGGAGAACATCACCCGCGCCTTTGAGGTAGATGCGACCCGTGACATGTTGCTTCAGTCATTCACCGAAGGGAGCCGGGCCGCCCTTGCCAGCATTCGCGCTGCGGTAGAAACGCTGATGCACTACCCGGATTGTGAACTTGCGCACCGTGACCGCTTTCTTCAGGTCATCCATGAAGAGACCTGCAGCCTGAGTGCCCGGTTGGACCAAGTGACTGCTGAGCATGCTGATTCACTGAAAACCCGCTGGCCGTTGGAAGAGATGCTCGGTGTTGACCTTATCGCTGCGGCTCAGCGCCGGATCGAGAGCCGGCTTGGTATGGCCACCCTGCTGGAAACGCCTGACGAGGGATTGTGGATCAAGGCTGACAGCTACACACTGGTTCAGGCGATGAGCTATGTAGCAAGCCGGTTGCAACATGAAGCCGGGGTACATGAGCTGTCCTTCCATTTGGAACGGCATGCCCGGATTGCAGAGCTGGATATGATCTGGACTGAACCGTTGCTTTCGCAGCACATTCTGTACGGTTGGGAAACAGATCCCATGCATGCTGGCGGCGAAGACAGCCCGCTATCCTTTCGCGATGTCATCGAACGGCACGGCGCAGAAATCGTGTACATGCTCGATCAAGTGCGGCAACAACCCTTGTTTCGTTGGCTGTTGCCCCTCGCTCAACCAGCACAGCCTTTGCCTGGCGCCTTCATCCGCTATGGTGAAAGCCGGCCGGAATTTTACGATTTCGACCTGTTCCACCAAGCGGGCCAGACGTCAGAGCTGGATCACCGGCTGCTGACAGAATTGACCTATACGGTGTTCGATACAGAAACAACAGGTTTAAATCCGAACGCTGGCGATGAAATCGTTTCCATCGGCGCAGTGCGTATTGTCAATAATCGCCTGCTGCGTTACGAGACCTATGAGCAATTGATTGATCCAAAGCGGCCAATTGATCCTATGTCGCAAACGGTTCACGGTATTTCGAACGAAATGCTGCGCGGACAATCGGCAATCGATCAGGCGCTACCGCAGTTTCACGAATACTGTGCGGATACTGTGCTGGTCGGTCATAATGCGGCATTCGACATGCGCTTCCTGCAATTGAAGGAAGATCAAACAGGTATCCGTTTCACCCATCCCGTGCTGGATACGCTGCTGTTATCGGAAGTGCTGCACCCCAATCAGGAATCGCATTCCCTGGAAGCGATTGCTGAACGCTTGGGCGTGAAAGTCCTGGCCCGTCATACTGCCCTGGGCGATGCGCTGGTAACCGGGGAAGTATTTCTGCGGATGATTCCATTGTTAGCGGCGCAGGGTATTTGCACGCTGGGCGACGCCCGCGTAGCGACTGAGAAAATTTACGCCAAGGTGAAGTATTGAAGCCTGTATTACCGTCTCTGGCCCCTCTCCCAAGCAGGGAGAGAGGCGGGGCGAGAAGGTTTGGGCTTAGTGCGCCGCCGCACCTGCTGAACCAAAGCCGGTTTGCGCGCGTACGTACTGATCCTCGAACGCCTCTTTCTCCCTGGCTGCGCGGACGCTGCTGTCCGTCACCGAACCCAGCCAAGCCATGAAGAATGCCAGCGGCATGGAGAAGATTGCGGGTTGTTCATACGGGAAGATGGGCTCCTTGTTGCCAAGCACGCTGACCCATACCGCCTTGGACAACACGACGATCAGCACCGCCGACACCAGGCCGGCGATACTGCCCCAGATCGCGCCGCGCGTGGTGAGCCCTTTCCAGTACATCGACAAGATCAGTACCGGGAAATTGCACGATGCGGCAACGCCAAAGGCCAGACCGACCATGAACGCTACGTTCTGCCGTTCGAACGCGATGCCGAGCAGCACAGCGAGGACGCCCAGGATTAATGAGGACGATTTGGAAACCCGGACTTCCTCGGCTTCGGTCGCCTGACCCTTGCGAATGACATTGGCGTAGAGATCGTGCGAGATCGCGGACGCGCCAGCGAGTGCCAGCCCCGCTACCACAGCCAGAATCGTGGCGAAGGCCACCGCCGATAAGAAACCGAGCAGCAGGTTGCCGCCGACTGCGTGCGCCAAATGCATAGCCGGCATGTTATTGCCACCCAGCAGCCGGCTGCCTACGGCGCCGCCCTCGAAGTATTGCGGATCAGTGCCGACGATGGTGATCGCCGACAGGCCCATGATCGCCACCACGGTAAAGAAGAAACCGACGCAGAGGGTGGCAATGAATACGCTCTTGCGCGCTTCCTTGGCGTTGGGCACGGTAAAGAAGCGCATTAAGATGTGCGGCAAGCCAGCAGTACCGAACATCAGACCGAGTGACAGAGAGATCGCTGTTACTGGATCGGCCAGCAGGGAACCCGGTCCCATGAGTGCCAGTCCTTTCTTGGAATTGGCGACGGCCTGGGTGGCCAATGTCTCAAAGTTGAAACCAAACTTGGAAAAAGCCAGCAGCATCACAAGCGTGCCGCCGCCAAGCAGCAGGCACGCCTTGATGATCTGCACCCAGGTGGTGGCGATCATGCCGCCGAAGGTCACGTAGATCACCATCATCACGCCGACGATAACTACCGCAATCCAGTAATCCAGGCCAAACAGCAACTTGATGAGCTGCCCTGCGCCGACCATCTGGGCGATCAGATAGAACACCACCACAGTCAGCGAGCCGATCGCGGCGATGGTGCGCACCTGCCGCTGGTCCAAACGATAGGAAGTGATATCGGCGAAGGTGAATTTACCGAGATTGCGCAACCGCTCGGCCATGATGAACATGATAAACGGCCAGCCCACATAGAAGCAGATACAGTAGATATAGCCGTCGAACCCTTGAAAATAAGTCAGACTGGTTAGACCAAGCAAGGTGGCCGCCGACATGTAGTCGCCCGCAATGGCTAAGCCATTCTGGGTGCCGGTGATGCCGCCCCCGGCGGAGTAATAATCGCTGGCCGTTTTGGTGCGTTTGGCGGCCCAGTAGGTGATGCCCAGGGTTGCCATCACGAAGATGAAGAACATCACGATCGCATGCACGTTGAGCGGCTGCTTCTGAGTTGCTCCGACATCCGGGGCGGCCATGGCGAGCCCCATCCAGCTCAGGGCCAGTACGACAAAAGCGTATTTCATGATCCGCGAATTCATTCGATGGCCCCTTTAATAATCTCCGAATTGATATCATCGAACTCGCCGTTGGCGCGACGGATGTAGAGGCCAGTCATCAACCAGAACAGCAGAATCATACTTGCACCGATGGGCCAGGCAATGGAGGCGGTGCCGCCTTCCCAGATAGGGGTGGTTAATAGCGTTGGATTAAACGCTACAACCATGATGAAAATGAAATAAATGCCTAAGACTACGATCGTCAGCATCCACGCGAAGCGGCTGCGTTTAGCGACAAGCTCATCAAATTTCGGATTTTTTCGGATCCGCTCATACACGGCGGTCGACATATATGTTGTCCTCATGCATTGTTGGTGGGTTAGTCTTCCCTGCCCGGTAAATTCAGGGTAGGGCCATAGAAATTTAGGAGTAGCAAATTGCGTTGTCTATGGCAGTATTACATGTTGGGCATACTTTTTATTTCGAGCCTATCTTTTAGAAAATTATCGTTTTTTAATGTGATCGCCCATTGTGTTTCTGATCATATGTATTAATAATATTACATAAATTCCACTCTCACTTCGCTATCCTTTCATCGCCATGAATCTTATCGAGATGCTCGCCCGCGAACTCACCGCTCAAGAACCCCAGATAGAAGCGGCCGTTGCCCTGCTGGATGGCGGTGCTACCGTACCCTTCATTGCTCGCTATCGTAAGGAGATCACTGGCGGATTGGATGATACGCAATTACGCTTGCTGGAAGAGCGGCTTGGCTATTTACGCGCGCTGGAGGAACGGCGCGATGTGATCTTAGCCAGCATCCGCGAGCAGGGTCAGTTGAGTGCTGAGCTGGAAACCGCGCTCCTCGCTGCCGATACCAAGACCCGGTTAGAAGATCTTTACCTGCCCTACAAACCCAAGCGCCGCACCAAGGCTCAAATTGCCCGTGAAGCAGGACTGACGCCATTGGCGCATGGTTTGCTGGCCGATCCTATGCAGATGCCGGAAACATTTGCTGCCGGGTTTATTGACGTTGTGCGCGGCGTTCCTGATGTGAAGGCGGCGCTGGACGGGGCACGGCAGATTCTAATGGAGGAATTTGCCGAAAATGCCGGATTGTTGACCGGTCTGCGTGAATATCTTTGGGAAAACGCAGTGCTGCATTCGCAGATGGTCGACGGCAAGGCGGAGGAGGGCGCCAAGTTCCGCGATTACTTCGATTACCGGGAAGCACTGCAAAAGATTCCCTCACATCGCGCCCTGGCACTGTTCCGGGGCCGTAATGAGGGGGTGTTGCAACTGGCGTTGGAAATCGGTGATCCGGCGATGCCCGGCCCTGATCCCGGCGAGCGGCGGGTTGCTGCCCAGTTTGATATCCGTGATGCGGGCCGGCCGGCCGATGCCTGGCTGCGGGAAACTGTTCGCTGGGCCTGGAAAATCAAACTGCTGCCGCATTTTGACACCGGACTCAAACAACGCTTGCGTGAAGCGGCTGAAGAGGAAGCGATCCGGGTATTCGCCAGCAATTTACGTGATCTGCTGCTGGCGGCGCCTGCGGGCGCCCGCCCTGCGTTAGGCTTGGACCCCGGGTTACGCACAGGGGTCAAAGTAGCGGTGGTGGATGCGACTGGCAAGCTAGTGAACACCGGAACCATTTATCCTCATGTCCCGCGTAACCAATGGGATGCGAGTCTGCAAATTCTCGCCGAACTGTGCCGCCAGCACAAAGTTGAGCTGATTAGCATTGGCAACGGTACAGCCTCTCGCGAGACCGACCGGCTGGTGATGGATTTGATCAAGCGCTATCCTGAACTGCGCTTACAAAAGCTGGTGGTATCGGAAGCCGGCGCATCCGTCTATTCTGCCTCGGAATTGGCCGCGCGGGAATTTCCCGGCGTCGATGTGTCGTTGCGCGGTGCGGTATCCATCGCCCGCCGCTTGCAAGACCCGTTGGCGGAACTGGTTAAGATCGAACCGAAGGCAATCGGAGTCGGCCAATATCAGCATGATGTCAGTCAGGCTCGCCTGGCGCGGGCATTGGACACGGTGGTCGAAGACTGTGTGAATGCGGTTGGAGTCGATGTGAACACCGCTTCAGTACCGTTGTTAGCGCGGGTTGCCGGGCTAAATGCGACCCTAGCCCGCAATATCGTCGAGTTTCGTGACGCCCATGGCCCATTCCGCCACCGTGAGCAGCTACTCAAGATTTCCCGGCTGGGCGGCAAGACCTTCGAGCAGGCTGCCGGATTTCTGCGTATCCTCAACGGCGACAACCCGTTGGACCGTTCCGCGGTCCACCCGGAAGCCTATCCTTTGGTCAAGCGTATCTTGGCCGCCAGCGGACGCGGATTGCACGAGGTATTGGGCAACGCGGCATTTCTAAAGACGCTGGAGCCGGCCCGTTTCACCGATGAGCGGTTTGGTGTGCCGACCGTGCGCGATATCCTGGCGGAACTGGAAAAGCCAGGCCGCGACCCTCGTCCGGAATTCAAAACCGCTGTATTTAAGGACGGTGTGGAAAAACCAGCCGATCTACAGCCAGGAGTGGTATTGGAGGGGGTGGTTACCAATGTTGCCAATTTTGGCGCCTTCGTCGATATCGGCGTTCACCAGGATGGATTGGTGCATATCTCGGCGCTGGCCGACCGGTTTGTCAAAGACCCTCGCGAGGTGGTCAAGGCCGGTCAAGTGGTTAAGGTCAAAGTGCTGGAAGTCGACCTGAAGCGGCAACGGATTGCCTTGACCATGCGGCTGAATGAACCGGTCACGGGTACACCCGCGCGAAAGGCGGAGAATACCCAACGTCCTGCCTCCCGGCAGGATCAGGAAAAACGGGGACCGCGTCAGCCATTGCCGGGTGACCGTCAGCAATCCCCCGAAGCGCGCCCGAATGCTTTCGCTGAAGCATTTGCCCGGGCACGGCAGAAATAAATTCAGTGTGGCGTTTCGCTCTATTGAGCCATTCTTTCACCCTATCCAGAAGTTCTTGCAGAGGGGTTTCATCATTCATCCCGGTCAGCGAGCAGGTCGTCCTCATTGCTGAATTCGTCCTCCTCGTAGCCTAAGTCGTCCGCTTCCATTTCATCGAAGGGGCCAGACCAGTCTTCCGGGGCTTCAATCGGATCAATAGGCAGCTCATACCAGGCATCCAGATCCAGTTCTTCCAGTTCACCGTCGAAGTACTGGATTTCGACCGTTTGGGCGTCTTCATCGAGGGCGACCACCTCGAAGTCGTTACCCGTTTCTTGATTGCGATACCAGCTACCAATGATGGGATCAACATCGCTCATGCTCGATCTCCTGCTGCGGGTGGGTGGGGGTGAGTCATTGCTTGATGGGCGTGACCGGGCGATGACTCATTTTTTATAGATTCTTAGTGAATTTTGACTAATGAGCCTTGCACAATTCAACCTTGAGATCACAAAAATTCGCGATGACCGTCAACATGGCGCTAGCGAATTGGCCCGCCGTTGTCTGGCTATTCTGGCAGAAGCAGCGAAGACCGTGCCAGCTCAGGATGCCGTGGTATTGCGGGAGCAGTTAAAAACCCTGGCTTGGGAGCTGGCTAAGACCCGGCCGAGCATGGCCCCTCTGCAAAATCTGTTGCATCGCTGGCGCGAAGAGCTGGCGCTTGATATCACCTTGGATTTGACCGCGGCGCGGGTATTGGCGGCTCAGCAGGCTGAGGCGTTGATCGTTGCTTCGCGCCAAGCCGTAGCTGGCTGCGCTGCCCACGCTGCCCGATTTTTGGGGCCTGGGCGAACCATAATGACGCATAGCCTCAGTTCGACAGTGTTGCAGGTTTGCCGGTTGTTGCGAGATCAAGGCTTGCAGGTCATCGCTACCGAATCCCGGCCTTTGGCAGAAGGACAGGTGTTAGCGGAGAAGCTGTCGAATTGGGGAATACCGGCAGTTTATATCACCGACGCCCAAATGGGGCTGTTTGCGGCCCATGCCGACGCTGTGCTAGTTGGAGCTGACAGTGTGCAGGCTGATGGCGCGGTGGTGAATAAAGTAGGCACTTATCCGTTGGCTTTGGCGGCGCACGATCAGGGTGTGCCCTTTTACGTCTGTTGCGAAAGCTTTAAGTGGCGCCAGACCGGAGAACCGCTGCCGGAATTGGAGGAAATGGCCGCGGATGAACTCGGAGCGCCGGAAAGGCCCGGGGTGACCGTGCGCAATGTCTATTTCGACATTACGCCCGCGCGATTGATCAGCGCCTGGATTAGCGAGTCAGAGGTGCGGCAGTGATTCGGATTCGAGAATGCAGGAGCCCTGTTTACGGGTTCCTGCATCACGGATTGTGATATAGACAGTCGCTTTGCCGGCCTTAGCCGTCTAATCCCACGACCCGCCGCATCTCTTCTCCTTCATCCACCGGCTGGCGCAGTGCCCGGTTGATCGCACTGATCACCGCGTTCAACGAGGCGGTGACGATGTTACTGTCAATACCTACCCCGAACAGCGAGGCCGGCTCGCTATCCATGCGCACCTCGACGTAGGATACTGCTGTGGCATTAGCGCCCGCGCCGGTGGCATGCTCATGGTAGTCGACGATTCGAACATTCAAACCGAAGTGCCGGTTCAATGCATCAATGAAGGCGTCAATTGGGCCATTGCCTTTGCCCGACAGTAAGCGTTCCCGCCCATGTTCGCGAATCGTCGCTGTCAGCTTGTGAGTGCTGCTCGCATGACCATCGGGCGCAGTGCGGTATTCAACAAAATGAAACGGTTCGTCTGGTTGCAGATATTCGGCCTGAAATGCCGCCCAAATATCCGCCGAGGTCAATTCTTTACCCGTCGCATCGGCTGTGGCCTGCACCATTTTGCTGAACTCGATCTGCAAGCGGCGTGGCATCCGCAACCCGTGATCTTTCTCCAGCAGATAGGCAATGCCACCCTTGCCAGATTGACTGTTGACCCGGATCACTGCTTCGTAGCTGCGGCCCACATCGGCGGGGTCAATCGGCAGGTAAGGTACCTCCCAGCGTGAATCACCGGCCGCCCAACGCTGTTCCTGGGCGGCGAAACCTTTCTTGATCGCGTCTTGGTGCGAACCGGAAAAAGCGGTGAAGACCAGGTCACCGGCGTAGGGATGCCGTGGATGCACCGCTATTTGGTTGCAATATTCCGTGGTACGGACAATCTCATCCATCACCAAGAAATCCAGGCCAGAGTTGATCCCTTGACTGTGGAGATTCAGCGCCAGCGTGATCAAGTCAACGTTACCGGTGCGTTCACCATTGCCGAATAAACAACCCTCGACCCGGTCGGCGCCTGCCATCATCGCGAGTTCGGCAGCAGCTACGGCAGTGCCTCGGTCATTGTGGGGATGGACGCTAATGATGACAGCGTCACGGCGTGAAAGATGGCGGCAGAACCATTCGATCTGATCGGCATAAACATTGGGCGTCGCGACTTCGACGGTTGCCGGCAGATTGAGAATCACCTTACGCTCTGGCGTCGGTTGCCAGATGTCGAGAACGGCCTCGCAGACTTCCAGAGCAAAATCCAGTTCGGTAAAACAGAATGTTTCCGGTGAATACTCAAACTGCCATTCGGTATCTGGCTGTCCGGCAGCGCATTCGGTGAACAGCCGGGCGCCATTGCGGGCCAGCTCGATCAGGCCAGCACGGTCGAGGCCAAACACTACCTCGCGAAATATCGGCGCGGTTGCGTTGTAGAGATGCGGAATTGCGCGCTTGGCGCCGCGCAAACTATCGAAAGTGCGACGAATCAACTCCTCGCGAGACTGGGTAAGTACTTGGATAGCCACGTCGTCCGGTATGCGTTTGCTCTCGATCAGATCCCGCACAAAGTCGAAGTCGGTCTGCGAAGCGGAAGGAAACGCCACCTCAATTTGCTTGAAACCCATACGGATCAGCAGTTCGAAGAAGCGGAGTTTGCGTTCGCGGTCCATTGGCTCGATCAGCGCCTGGTTACCGTCCCGCAGGTCCGAGCTGCACCAGACCGGTGCTTGGGTGAGTACCCGCGAAGGCCATTGCCGGTCCGGCAACTGGACAGACGGGAAGGGGCGGTATTTATGGGTAGCGTCAATGTTCATAATCAGCAGTTCCTCTCTACTCGGTCAACATTCAGTCCCCTTTCTCCGCTAAAGCGGCATCAGGGTGAGGGGTTTTAAGTCAGTGATTCAGTACAACGCAGTGCGGCGCGATACGGCCACCGGGCCGCCGCTAGGCCCGGCGACCGCGACTTAGTCGCAGTAGAGCCAAAGAGAGGACAAATGCGAAGATAGAATGATAGGCGTGGCTGGAAACGCCAAAAAAGGTGATGCGAAATCGGCAGGGGTCAGACATGGGAGCAATCCTCGCAAACGGTTTTCGTAATGGCCTGCAACAGTAAGCCCCGGCGCTCCATTCAGGAGGCCGGGTCACTCAGTCGCAGTTCGAACCGTTCGGGGAATTGTTTGTATCTCATATTTTTCAACTTAACCTAAGCTGCAATTCCAGGTCAAGGGGAATATCGAATTATTGCGAATCATTATCATTTCTGCTCCAAGAGCAAAAATAGACAGTATTTCTAAGCATCATAATTGCAACCAATGCTGATTGAGGGTGTTTAAATGACTGAAAAAACCGAAATCCTGCAAACTGTCCCAGTCTGGGATCTGCCGACCCGGTTATTTCATTGGGTCTTGGCCGGATTGATGATCGCTCAGTGGTGGACCGCCGAACAAAGCAGCACCATGGATTATCATGTCTGGGGTGGTTACGCGGTGTTGACGCTGGTGCTGTTCCGCCTGATCTGGGGATTTGTAGGTAGCGATACCGTGCGTTTCAGCGATTTTGTGCGTGGGCCAGTTGCGGCCTTGGGCTATGTCAAGGCTCTGCTGCGTGGTGAAACGCCGCTCTATCTCGGACACAATCCGATGGGTGGCTGGTCGATTGTTGCGATGTTGATCTTGCTGCTGGTCCAAGCTGGAACGGGGCTGTTCGCCAATGACGATATTTTGATTGAAGGACCGCTTTATGCCTGGGTGTCGAAGGATACCAGCGATTGGTTGACGACGATCCACCGGTTCAATTTCAATCTGCTGTTGGCGGTGATCGCCGTTCATATTACCGCTGTCTTGTTCTATCTGCTGGTCAAGCGGGAAAACCTGATCCATCCCATGCTCAGCGGGCGCAAACACTTACCCCCGGAACAGGTGGATCGAGTCCCGCATATGGTAAGTCCCTGGTTAGGGCTTGCAGTGCTGGCGGTTGCGATACTGGCTGTCGGGCTGCTCATTCGCTGAGCAACAGCCGGAATGCAAAAGGCCATGTCGCGACATGGCCTTTTTTGATCTGCACTCCGGACCCTGCAATCACCTTGTCCAGGTAATGTTTAATCTTTGCGGAATTCCTTGTGACACGCTTTGCAGGTTTCAGCCGTCTTGCCAAACTGCGCCTTGATGGCACCTTCATCCCCGCCTTTAGCGGCCTCGGTTAGTTTGGCTGCTTCCTCTTCGAAATTACTCATGGCCGTTTCGAACTTATCCCAGTTCGTCCAGATTTCCGGTTTGGCTTCGGTGTGTTTCACCGCATCCGGTCCTGAACCTTTGGGAAAGCCCTCTAGGGCTGCTTTGCTCATCAATTCGACATATTGGGCGTGGCGGGCAACGGCGGCAGCATCAAATGGGATTTCGCCCTTCACCATGGCACCGATAGGTTTGAAATTCCAGCCGATAATCGTGTAGACCGACTGCCGGTATTTCGCGGCATCTTCCGGCTTTGGATCGGATGCACTGGCTGCTGTCAGAAACCCTAGGCCTACGAGACTTGCTAGACCGATGCCAAATAATTTCTTATTCATCATTTTCAGCCTCTTATGAAATTGCGACTAAAAAAGCCCAATATTGATAATCATGACATAACAATGTTATTTTGCAAGCGCAAGCTGAAATCTAGCTGAATCATGCAAGCTATCGCAACGAAACTCAGAACAGCTTACCCAGCAACATGTACATAGAAGCATTGCCACCCTCGGCATAGCCGCCCGCAAAGTAGAAGGGGCCGAGTGGAGTATCTACACCTAAGAACAAGCTGCCTGCCGCGATCAGCGAATTGAAGTCAATATCACGGTACTTGTCCCAAACACCGCCGAGCTCTAGTGATCCTCCTGCGTAGATCGGGATGGTAAATGCCGCCGAGGCGCTGTCCAGCCGGTACATGTAAATCAATTCACCGAGAGCAGCGTACTGGCCTGAGAGCTGGTTAGGTTGATACCCCGATAGATTCAGAAAACCGCCCAGCAGGAACAGATCTTGAATGCCCATGTCACCGGATAATTTGCCGGCCAGCCGGACGCGTGGAATGATTGAATATTTGCCCCAAGTGTAAGCATAAGCATAGTCAAGGCTTAGAGTCTGGAGATCCTGGTCAGCGCCCAGCGTGGTGAGTGAATCACGGAAGGTCAACGCACTGACATAGCCCGAGTTGGGGAAATTGATGTTGTCCAGGGTATCTGCTTGCCAGCGCAGTGAATAACCAGCCTCATCGAAGCGGCCCTCATAGTTGGAGGGCTGGCCGAGACGCAGGTCATTGTGACCGCTATGATAGTATAATCCGAGTGACAAACGTCCCCATTTTTCCAAGTTACGGCCGATATCCACCCCGATTTTACTTTGATGAACGCGAAAGCCAGCGCTTTGCCCATAGGAATTGCTGAATAATTCTAGGTTGTATTGCTCGTAGCCCAGATAGGGATCGATGAAATATGTCTGGTCAGCATCCAGTGGCTGGTAGAAATCGCTCAAAAGCGTGACGTTGCTGCCTAATTGCACAAAATTGCGCCATTGGCCGCCTAGCGTGTTGAGTTCCGACATCGTATAGGCAGCGCTGATATCGAATGCCGAATCGCCCTTGAGATTAGCGCCGAGAAATAGCCCAAATTGTAATGTGTCAACACCGATATGCTTGGGTGAGGCTTCAACGACTAGGCCGGTCTGGCCATTCTCTTTGACCAGTGTGTAATTGACCTGCTGGAAGTTACCCATGCCATAAATTTCATTCAGGTTACGATTAAGCCTTTGCGGGTCAAGGCGGTCGCCTGGTTTGATTTTTAGTTGCTGTTCGAGCACCTGATCGGACAATCGAGAGCCGTTATTAATCCGGATAAAGTCGATGACCGGCTGTTCAGAGCCTGGTATCGGTGGCAGGGAGGCGAGGTAGTTCTGATAGATCGCCGGGGAAACAGACAGCTGGCTTAGGTTGCTTTTATTACTTTGGGCAGCGATATAACCGAATCGAATGGCGTCTTGGGAGCGGTCGAAATCGATACTGGATATATCCTGAAGGTTGGGTGTAATCAGAATATCCTTTTTCCCTAGTGTCTTGATTTGTTCTAGGACGTTGCGTACGGTCAGGATCGTAGTGAGCTGATTCGTGACTGACAGCACCGAGGTTAATTCGCTGGCTGGTGCTAATGGCGCACCCACATCCACAGCGATGATGACATCTGGGTGGCAGAGCCTCCGGGCTACATCGATAGGCAGATTGTTTGAAACGCCGCCATCGACCAGCATTTTACCCTTCAATTCAACCGGCGCTAGGGCGCTGGGAATAGACATACTGGCACGCATGGCCTTGGCCAGCTCGCCGGAATCCAGCACTACTGGCTCACCTGTAGCGAGATCAGTTGCCACGGCCCGGTAAGGAATACGCAATTGGTCAAAATTGTGAGTACTTGCTGCCGGTAATGACAGTTCTTCAAGCAATAGCAGCAAATTCTGGCCTTCAAGCAAGCCCTTAGGTAGCTGGGCCCCTTCCGCATTGATGCCGACTTCTGCGTTGAGCAGCACCCGTTGCTCCTGTTTGGTGCGAAACGGCAGATCAGCGCGCGGGGGGCCATCTTTAAAGACCTCCGGCCAGTTGATCTGGGATAGTGTTTGCTCCATGTCCTTGGGCGTCATTCCGGACGCATACAGCCCGCCGATGATCGAACCCATGCTGGTGCCAGCGATGCAATCAACTGGGATTTGCATTTCCTCAAGAGCTTTGAGAACCCCGATATGAGCTATACCGCGGGCACCCCCCCCGCCCAGTACTAACCCGATGCGGAGGCGGTCCGGGGTTGCTGCAGCGGCCAAGGCCGTAGTTGGTATTGATATGCTGCTGAGAAACATCAGCAGAATGGGTATCCAGGCCAGTGGATGATGGGAAAACCGTGAGCTGAGCATGGGAAGTAACCGCGGTGGGCTATAGTTTAATGGGGTATTCAGCGAAATTTCAGACAGTGTATGCCAAATTCTAATGGCAATTTCGAGATAACTCTAAGGAGACAGTCATGACTGCTCAACAGCGTGAATCTCTACCGGATCATACCGAAACGGTGGAATTGGAACAGCACGAACGCCGGAATTTTCTGGTGGGTCTGGGCAAGTGGTCGAAAGCCGTGATCGGTGGTGTGTTATTGGGTGGCTTGCTGGCACCCGGGCGGGATGCTGAAGCCGTAGGCTGGGCCAACCGCGGCAGTGGTAACGGCAGTTGGGTAAATTTTCGGGGAGGTGGCTGGGGCTGGGGGCCCGGCTGGTACAACCGGCGGCCCGGTGGCTGGTATAACCGGCGGCCCGGCTGGTACAACGCGCCGAGCTGGTATAACCGGCCAGGCTGGTACAATGGCCCCGGCTGGGGTGGCAGTTGGGTCAATCGCTAAAGGACTCTAATGGCAGTTGGGTCAATCGCTAAAGGGTTCTAATGAACGAATGGATCTATAATCTCCCCCTGCATTGCTTGCCGTCCGGTTCGACAGAACAGATCATTGTCCGTACCTGCGAGCCGGCGGCACTTCCTGCCGCTTCAATCACGCAAGCTCCTGGACGGATCGTGGCAGTACAACTCCTATCCCTGCAAGCGGATTCCGAACCTTTGAATGCTTGGATGCCAGGCTTACCTGTGGAACTGGTCATGGCCGATCCGGCGACTGAGTTTCCCCTCTTGTATCGCCATACCCCTCTGCTGGACCAGCATCCGGTGCGAGTGGTCATACCGGTTCGATCCGGTTTCTACAAAGCAGTTAAAACGGCCGTTGCGCTGGATTTTCCGGTGCGGTTGGATATAGGGCAGCCTAATCCTGTATTGATTGAAGAACTGGAGGCAGTGCTGGAGTTTTATTTGCACCAATCCACGGTCGCTCAGCCTATCGAGTATTTTCAGGGCATACTGCTAAGTTTCTACCACCAGGCGCCGGTATCGTTGTGGGTTGTTCTCGACGAGAATCCCCAATGGTTACGGTATGTGGCTGATGACGGTGAAGAATCGCTGTACGGGCGGCTGGCTGGGGTCAATACCGCCCTCTTGGAGGCGAACGCCAGTTTGGATATCTGGATGGAGCAGGTGCTGGCGGCTCATGAGCAGTGCCGGAGCTGCGAATTTCTTCACCATTGCGGCGGTTACTTCAAGTGGCCATACCCGGATTATGATTGTGCCGGTGTCAAACGGCTGTTTGGTGAATTGCAGGATGCTGCTACAGAGCTGCACCGCGATCTCGACGCAGCTCCGGTTTCTGAGTAAAACGGTTCACTGGGTCTTTGCATCAAGCGCTGGTGTTAAGCAATCACCCCTCTTGATCCTAAGGAGGGGTGATTTGCATAAATGCTAATTACGGTTGCGTTGCCGTCTCTGTTTTTGTTTATCTTCCTGGTCTCGGCCATAGATATTGCCTACCACTGCACCCGCTGCGCCGCCGATGATAGCGCCGACCCCGGCATCGCCGCCGGTCAAACCACCGATAATCGCGCCGCCCGCTGCGCCCATCGCCGCGCCACTGAGGGTGCCTTGTTCGGTAGGTGTCATGTTAGTGCAGCCCACGCTGAGGGCGAGCGCAGGGACCGTTAGTAGATAACCTATTTTTTTCATAGAGTTGATCCTTATTTTGTTTTGGAGGCAGCAATCTTGGGTTGGACCATTTCAAACCAGATCACTTCAAAAATTGGTCGTTGCTGTTGGTCAGGATTGGCTTGGTAATAAGCGTCTACGGTTTCCATAATCTGCCGCAGAGTGACACCGTCTAGAGATTCGACCAGGTTTTCGACAGCAGAGCGGTGTTTGGGATTGGGGCCAGTCAACTGGTATTCGATCATCGCCATGTCCAATATGCCGAGCAGATAGGCCATTTTTTCCCGCTCAGTAGCGGTCGGCCATTCTTTACCGCCGGGAAATGGAAGTTCCTTGACCGGTTTTGCGCTGGCTGGCGGGGCCTTCGGTTCAGCCGCATAGGCTGGGGTCCAGCTTACCAAGCTGACGGCCAAGCCAATCGAAAACAGGGCTTTCATTGAGCGTTGAAGGATCAACATCGGTTTCTCCAGAGAGCATTGGGGATCAATAAACAGGACGGGTGGATTAAAGCGGTTTTTGCTGGGGATATTTATAAGCCATGGGGGTGGCGTATGTCCTGAAAAACCATCATTTAGCGGCTTGCCGCGCTTGCCAGCGGCTATAGAGCCAGCTCCAGAGCAAGTAAATGACGATAGCCGCTATGCCAGCGTAGACCAGCATTGGGGCGATGTTTTGCATCAGTACCATGAAGACTGCGCCGGCACCGAGAAAGAGGGCGACAATGCACAACCGCCAGTTGAAATAGATACCGGCCAGAAAAGTGGTCAAGGTGACATTGAGCATCAAAAGGAAGCTGGCCTGGCGATCGTCAAGGGTATCCATAAAGCCTTGTGTGGTGGCAATGAAGACCAGTTGCATCAACAGTAACAATCCCCCCCAGTGTAAGAATTGCTGAAAGACCAATAGGGCGCGAGCCTTAGCCGTTTCGACGTGTGGCCATTGGGTAATGATGCAAATCAGCCCAAAGACCGGGATCAGTCCATGCCAGTACCAGCGGCTGGCGTGCGCGTCAGTGTCGGTGTAGACGGCGCCGAACCACGCCAAAGCGATCATGAGATAAAAACCAACATCCCTGAGGCGGAATAGCCGCCTTAACAAGCTGGGCTGGCTTGTTGTGGAGGCGGCATCAGCGGCTGGAGTCAAGGTGAGTTCTTCGGGCATGATATTTTCCTGGCCTGGGTTCGGGTTTTTGAGAGGGAATTGGAATAATATTAGCTATTCGTGCTGATCCCGTCGATCAAACTAGGGCCGTGGATGAGATGGGAAAGACTAAGTTTAAAGGCGCGGTTAGCGGTTACAGCGTAAAGGCCGGAATTCTGGCATCCGGTCGCAGCGGAAATGGCGGGTTTCAGGCCGTGCGCTGTTCCTGAAAAATGGCCAGTAGAATATCCAGCCGTTGCCGGGGATCGGTCATCTCCAGTAAACCTTGGCGGATTTGCAACGGCAGTAGCAGCCGTTCCGCCAACCGGTTGCCGATCCAGGCAGCATCTTTCCAGTTAGGGACTAAAAACCGGTTATAGGGCGCCTGTTCTTCATTTTCCAGCAAATCGCGCAAGACACGAATCAACGGCTCGTGCGCTGGCAGGGGTGATTGTTGCGGGTCATCCGGTAGCCACTGGACCTGACCGGACAATAGCTGGTCCGATTGAACGCGATGGCCCACGACTCGTAACCGTTGTACGCCTGCACAAGTGATCCCGAGCAAACCGTCGTCCAGCGGGTCAAAATCGACGATGCGCGCCAAAGTGCCAATCGGATGAATACTGACCGGCTGGCCACCTGTTTCATTCCCTTGATGAATCGTGACAACGCCAAATCCGGTATCGCTTCGCAAACAAGCGCTCACCATGTCCAGATAGCGGGTCTCGAAAATCCGCAGGGGCAGAACGCCACCGGGAAATAAGACCGTGTTGAGTGGAAAGAGCGGCAGTTCCTGAAGGGTGTTCACGGCTTGGTTACCTCGGGTCCGGTTCTTCCTCACCCCAGCGCGGCAACAACGTATGCGCTATATCTAACTGATCAAGAATTCGGGCCACAATGAAATCCACCAGTTCCGACGAGGAAGCAGGCCGGTAGTAAAAGCCGGGGCTGGCCGGCAAAATGATCGCGCCCGCGCGGGCTAGCCGTAGCATATTTTCCAGATGAATAATCGACAGTGGAGTTTCCCGCACGGCCAAAACCAGTTTTCGCCCTTCTTTGAGTGTGACGTCGGCGGCTCGTTCCAGTAGATTGTCGCTATTGCCATTCGCAATGGCGGCCAATGCGCCGGTCGTGCAGGGACAAACCACCATGGCGTGCGCCCGCGCTGAGCCACTGGCCGGTGGCGCGGTCCATTCATCCTGGCCGTAAACCTGGAGTTGTCCAGGATCACAGCGATAATGTGCAATCAGTTTTTGCCGGATATCGCGCGGGCGTCCGGGTAAGCGTAAATCAGTTTCCATGTGGATGACGATCTGAGCTGCTTTGCTCAGCAGGAATTGCACGGAGCGGCCTGCCTCCAACAGGCAATGCAGCAGCCGCAGACCGTAACTGGCGCCAGAAGCCCCAGTCATACCAAGAATAATGGGGCCGGGGGGGAGAAGGTGTTCAGGCATCGTCGCGTACTCTTGTCATGCTATTCCAGCAGTTCCCCTAATAGGCGTGTTAGCAGCCGCAAATCTTTTTCCCGTGACAGAGTATGTTCTCCATCCTTGACTAAGATCAGCCGCACATCAGAGCTATTCAGCTTTTCCGCGACCCGCAGGCTGGTCTGCCATGGCACGTCAGCGTCGCCCATGCCATGAATGAGCCGTACCGGGCAGGAGATGGGTAACTCGGTCCGGTCTAGCAACCGATGGTGAGCGGCTTCTTTAATCAGATTCATGGCGATGATGTAGGGTTCGCCATAGAGTGAGGGCAGACTAATGACCCGTTCACGCCGCAAGCGCTCCCGTAATGATTCATCTAGCCGTTCCCACAGCAGGTATTCAGTGAAATCTGCTGCGCAGGCTAGGCCCAATAGTCCAGCGATGCGCTCTGGCCGCTTCAATGCTATCAATAGCATGATCCATGCCCCCATCGAGGAGCCAACGAGGATTTGCGGGCCTTCGGTTAACTGATCCAGCACGGTCAATGCTTGATCGGCCCAACAACCGATCGTGCCATCGGCGAACTGACCGCTGGAGGCGCCGTGGCCGGAGTAGTCGAAGCGTACAAACGCGTGACCGTGGCCTTGGCACCAGCGTTCCAGCGTAGTGGCTTTGATTCCAGTCATGTCTGAGGTAAATCCGCCTAGGAAAACCACACCAGGGGTAGCACCCGGGCTGCGATGGTAGGCGAGCGTAGTGCCATCGGCCAGCGTCAACTGGCCGGGTGGTGATGGGAAGATGCGCATATGGGCGGTGGTCAGTGGTAAATGAATGGCGAGTGATTAGTGATGCCCCTGCTCTCCCCATACCTGGGCGGCAAGCGCCGGCAGAATGATGCCGGATGCTCCATTCAGGCTAAACGTCGCATGGGGGCTGAGTGGCGTCGGCTGGGGATTAATTTCCACCACGGCGGCTCCAGATTTGAGAGCAATAAACGGTAGATCGGCAGCAGGATAGACGAGTGACGAGGTGCCGATACTGAGAAAGACGTTGGCGTTTGCAGCTGCTTGTTCTGCTGCGCGCAGCACCGCTACGGGTAAACTCTCTCCGAACCAGACAACGTCCGGCCGCAGCAGCCCGCCACAACGCGGACAGCGGGGTGGAATGTCGTCACTGTCTGGCCAGTTTTCCACAGGACGATCTTCGTTAAAACATTTGGCGCGGAACAGGTTGCCATGCAGTTCCAGCACCTGATGACTACCCGCCCGCCGGTGCAAACCATCAACATTCTGGGTGATCAGAGAGAATTCGCCAGCGTGACGTTCTATATCCGCCAGAGCCAGATGGCCAGGATTAGGCTTGGCTTGACGCACGCGCTCTTGCCGCCAGGCATACCATTCCCAGACCAGTTTTGGATCGCGCTGGAATGCTTCGGGTGTGGCTAGTTCCTCTGGATTGTAGCGCGCCCACAGTCCGGTCTGAGCCTCGCGGAAGGTGGGCACACCACTCTCAGCGGAGATGCCAGCGCCAGTCAACGCGGTGATGCGATGGGCGGCGCGCAAGCAGGTGATGAGTTCGCTAGGAATCGGCAATTCGCTCATGGCGGTGGCAGTCTCCTGGTGGAAAGGGAGTTATCCAACATCATATCAGTTCTTCAAAGCGCAAAATTTCACTCCAATAGTTTCTTGTTGCAACTAATGGGATTAAAGTTAATAAACCTGATTTCTTTCTACCAGGGCGCAAAAAGGAGTTTCCATATAGCTTATGGGCTGGTGCAATGGTTAACACCAAGCTGGATAGGTTGCGGCCATACTGTATTTTATGATGATGATTGCGTTCGATTCATACTACACAATCGGCAAGCTGCATTGGTTTTGTGAGGATTATGTGCGTCAAGGCGGGCAACCTTTTCCTTACATAATTCTGGCCGATGGCTGCTCCGCCGCCCCTGGTAGTGACCTGGGCGCGCGATTGCTGGTCTTGAGCGCATGCCGCCTGCTAACACGCTTTGTCTCGTATAGCCAAGTGGAGAGGGCTGCCCGGCATTGGTCGTTGGGACAGCGGATTATCCGCCGTGCTGCCCGGCAGGCCCGAGACTTGGGAGTGGATACGGCAGTACTCGACGCCACGTTGTTAATCGCTTGGTGCGATGGTGAAAGCATACACATCCATCTCTACGGAGATGGTTGCATTGTGACCCGGCAAACAGATGGAACGGTCAGGGCGATCCAGATTGAATATGCTGAAAATGCCCCTTTTTACTTGAGTTATCTGCTGGATGCCGAACGATGTGCGTTCTATCGAGAAGCGGTGGGGGACTCGCTGGCAGCGCAGTGTGTCCATGAGTTTGGTGAGACAGGTACCACAATTCGCCAGATACCGTTCGATACGCCCATCGTATACAGCTTTGACTTGGCGGCATTCCCTACAGTGGCAGTGGCCACCGATGGTCTGCATTCCTTGATGAACATTGAAACCGGGAAGCGGTTGAATATGTTGGAAATCGCCCGGCAGGTGTTGGATTTTCCAGACTTTGAAGCAAATTTTGTTAAGCGCCGGATGTGCGATGTGCTCGTCGGGTACGGTCAGCAGAAAGTCTTTAATTTGGATGATATCGGGCTGGGAGTGTTTGTCAGGATGCGTTGAAACAGAAGGGCAGCCATTATTATGTGTTCGAAGGGAAACATGGAATTGACCGAAGCAGAATTTTTGCGTTGCTACAATGTTTCATTGTACGAAAGGCCATCTTTCACTGTGGATCTAGTGATTTTCACCGTTTGTGATGAGCAATTGCGGGTGCTACTGGTCAGGCGCGCTGAGCATCCCTTCAAGGACCAATGGGCTTTGCCCGGTGGTTTTCTGGATTTGCAACGCGACGACTCCGTCGAGAATTGCGCGATGCGCAAGCTGGTCGAGAAGACAGGAATGCGCGCACCTTATCTGGAGCAATTGAAAACCTATGGTTCCCGTGAACGGGACCCGCGCGGCTGGACCGCAACGACGGTTTATTTCGCGCTGATGGCTTCGAATTCAATATCCTTGGCAGAGGATCCGGAGGGGGTGCGTTGGGCTCCGGTGCAGGGCGAGGGTGTGGATAAAGCATTAGCCTTCGATCACGCGCACATTCTAGCTGATGCGGTGGTACGGTTGCGTTCCAAGCTGGAATATACGCATATTGCCGTGCATCTGCTATCGGAGGCGTTTACTTTGCCGGAGTTACAGCAGATTTACGAAATTATCTTGCAGCAACCGCTGGATAAAAGCTCATTTCGCCGGCGGGTGATCCAAGCCGGCATGCTGGAGGAGATTGCCGGCAAATTGCGAGACGGTTCGGGCCGGCCCGCACAGCTTTATCGATTTCGTGATTACGGCCGGAAAACCTTCTTCCCGCGCAGTATTAGCCGATATGCGCGATGAATGTCATCCCTGATCTATCTAAGGTTATGTTGATCCCTTCCCCCTCGTGGTAACAGGTTAATTATTATGAACAAACAACCCCTACGTGTCGGTGTCGG
>JACKNF010000019.1 GCA_024234995.1 Gammaproteobacteria bacterium | reverse complement strand
AGCTGTCTTGATATATTTAGTGACTTCGATGTGCTTGCCTTTATGCACCGCACCATTGATTGTGAATTTTCTCATGATGTGTATCTTCTCAAGCATTTCAATTCAGCGGTGTTAAATTACCCACCGTATATCACTTCCCTTTAATCCAAACTGGCCTTAACGGCTTGGGGTATTTAGTGAGATAACCATAGCACTCCTAAAACCCCTCATTGATTGCCATAAAGAAAGCTTATGACAGAAGAAGCACACTCTATACCAATCTTTGATAGCCTATCATCAGTGCTAATAGCTGATAGTTCACCACATTATCCAGGCCATAATAGTCATTCATAATCCCTGTTAAGTTCACTTTGGACCGGTCCATTTTAACCAGAATTCAACATACCTAACCCCTTATCTTTAAAAGAGTACTTAAAGTGAACTAAACCTATTTCTCTGATATTACTTAATAGGTCTCAGGGAAGATTCAGCTAACAACCGACAGGTACGGCCCTCCTCTTGGGGCCATCGAGAAGATGTTTGGTAACGCAATCGATTACGTCAGCTGGTGGAAGGTTGCGAAAACTAAGAACAGCAAGGCCAGCGTTATCATAATCTGGCTCATTTTTTGAAGGCGGATACTGGAGCGGCACAAAGAACCTCCTGACCGGTTTAAGCGCAGACGGTCTGGTCTTCTCCATGGCCCACCGGGCCGCTACGGTTAATGCTCCAGCTCCCAGCAGAAAAATTGCTTTCACCACCAGTGTCATTGCAGGAGTTCCTTGATCACTCCAACTTACACACTGATTGATGTGTCCATGGCTGGAAACATCCATTCTTAAAGAATATGCTTGAAGAGCTGCGTATAAGCCTCTTCCTACTTTGCTCAGGGGAAAAACATATAAATCCCATTTAAACATGAGATTAACTCTATCACTACCTAATTTAAGGAGGACTGATGTATATCAAACCGCTTTCACTCATTTTCTCCTGCATCGTTTGCAGCCTACTCATATTCAGTAGTAGTGCCTATGCGGATAAGCCACTTAAGAGCGCGCTTGGCTTGGATACCGAACAAGCCGCGAAGGTGGCAGCGATTCAAAAAGAAGCTCGCGACGCAATGAGAAACCCTCGTGGAGATTTACATCGCAAACAACGCGAGTTACGTCGTGCTAAAACAGCCAATGACAGCGCAGCAATCGCCAAGCTAGAAAAGGAAATTCCACCGCTGCAGGAAAAAATGAAACGCGTTCATGATAAAGAAGAGCAAGAGATTCGTGCAGTCCTCACCCCTGAACAAACCAGCAAATACGAGCAGTGGCTCCAGGAACGCGATGCGATGGCCGGTAGCTCACGCGATGTGAAAGATTATTAGAAAGTTGAGGATACGATAAGGTATTTTCGGATGCCCGCGTCCGTATCTAATCCTAAAAGTTTGCCGGCTCACTCCAAGGTGATCGCTTCGTTATTGGTCAGTTTGGGGACAAAGCCGCGTTGACGTAAGCGGTGATCCCTGAACAGGAAATCATCTGTTTTTCTACCCAGCAACACCGTGATGATAAAGTTTTCAAGCAGCATGGCGGTCTCTCTGTGAGGTTGGGGTGATTGGTTCCTCCCAGCTTCGCTCACATCGCTATACCACATCGGCTCGCCCTTATCCCCTCTCAAAAAGTCGAATATCGCGTATTACATATCATTTTATATATTAATCATTGGCGCAGCTCCCAATAGACCTGTCATTGTAGATAGATCGGGGCCTAAATATTTAGAGACAATATTAAGGGTGCTGCCATTTTCGCCGAAAACAGACCCACTATTTAGCCTTAAATACAATTTCATTAATTAAATCAATCAAATAAAATAAAATAAAGGCTCAATCTTTCTATTAGTACAGCATGCAAGCACTACTTAAGATCATGGCATAGATCTCTCTCGGCCAACTGATTTCATGATGCGCTACCCCTTGACTCTTCAATCAGAGCACATCTATCTTATGTTACATTTTTAGATGTCAATGAGGGTAACGTTTATAGCGCAGACCACCGTTTCTTTACCGCGAATTCTAGCCTGATCATGGGTCTGTCCTCTCTATAAAAGGGTCTGAAAGAATAATAACTCTATCAGCCTTTGTTCAAAAAAATCTAACTTTGTTGCGCAGTTAAGTATAAATGAATGCAACAGAACTGAAAAAACCGGTGCCTGTGATCATTGGCAAACTCAGCTTGCAAGCCAAATTAATTTGGCTGTTCGTCTTGATCAAGGTCGTGCCACTAATATTACTGGCTCTTGTTGCTTGGACAGGGGTACAGCATCTTGGACAAGAGATCCAAAGCCATACGAGGCAAATAGCCACAGAGGTACGCTCCACTCTCGAAGAGATAGTCAACAAATCCTCCGCAGCTGAAGATGCCCTAAACAAACATGCCCGCGAAGAACTTGAGCGTCTGACTACCGATACGGCGCGCCAAGTAGCAAGCTTTCTGTATGCACGCGATGAGGACATTCTGCAAGCAGCCAAGCTCACACCCAACCAGAAGCTCTACGAAAACTTTATTGCTAGCCGGTCACAACAGGTGGTCGATGCAGGGCGCTGGCAACTAGCGGAGGACGGTAGTCAGTGGGTACCTGCCGTCGAGACCATAGAAAATCAGAACACCGCTACAGGTACATCGAGTAACCGGGAAAATGACAAGGGCTTTCACTACCGCCCGCCAGAAAGTGTACTGCCGAATCTGCGTAAGCCACTGTTCCATGAAATAACTTTCGTCGACCTCAACGGTATGGAGAAGATCAAGGTATCCGCCACTCCGTTATTGCCGCATGCGCTGCGCGATGTCAGTAAACCGGAAAACACCTGGTGTAAGGCGGAAACCTATTTTTCCGAACTGAAGAAACTCAAGCCTAGTGAACTCTATGTATCGGAGGTAATTGGTCCCTACGTCGGCTCACATCTTATCGGTCCCTACACCCCGGAAAATGCCCGTAAGCAGAACCTGCGCTATATGCCGGAACAGGAAGCCTATGCTGGACGCGAGAATCCCGTTGGCAAACGCTTCAAAGGTATCGTGCGCTGGGCAGCGCCGGTGGTTGAGAACGGCTCTATCAGTGGCTATGTGACGCTGGCGCTGGATCATGATCATTTGATGGCGATGACCAGCCACGTGCTGCCCACGTTGAAACGTTATACACAAATCGCTAATGCAGAGAATGGTAATTACGCCTTCATGTGGGACCACCAGGATCGCGCCATCGCTCATCCACATCACTATTCGCTGCCTGGTTTCGACCCTGCAACTGGCCAGCGCGTTACGCCCTGGCTGGAAGCATCCATCTATGAACAATGGCAGGCAAGTGGCGAACCGCTAGAAATCTTCCTGCACAAAGTACCACCATTCGATGCGCAAAGCCGCGATAAGAAGCCTGCCAAGGCACTGACCGCTGCCGGGACCATCGGCCTGGACTGCCGCTACCTCAACTTTGCGCCACAATGTGCCGGTTGGCATGATTTAACGAGAAATGGCGGTTCCGGCTCCTTCCTCATTCTCTGGAGTGGCAGCTGGAAGCTCACTACCGCTGCTGCGATTCCCTATTTCACAGGCCAGTATGGAAAAACCCCCCGCGGCTTCGGCTTTGTCGCCATCAGCGCCCGTATTGGCGATCTTCAGCACCCTGCGATCGCGATAGCCAAACAGATGGACGGGAAAGTGCGCACCCTGGAAACTCATATCGAGGAAAGGCAAGCAACGATCCAAAATATACTGATCAACACTATCAAGCGTATGGAGGCAGACCTGACCTTCTCGACGGCGCTGATGATTGTAGTCGTAATCGGTATTGCAGTCTGGTTGGCGCAACTGATCACGCAGAGCCTCAAGGCCTTTATCATCGGCCTGAAACGGGTTGAGGCCGGCGAGTACAGCTACCGTTTCCCTAAACAATCAAACGATGAGCTGGGCATGCTGGCGGCTTCGCTCAACCACATGATCTGCAATGTCGAGCAGGCGTATGAAGAACTTAAAGAAACAAAGCGCAATGAAGCCAAGCGTCTCGCTCAAATGGTCGAGGTGCGTACCGCTGCACTCGAACAAGCCATAGCTGCGGCTGAGAACGCGCGATCGCTGGTTGCATCGACACTGGAGGCAACCTACAGCGGAATCCTCGTGGTCAACCGGCACGGCAAGATCACCTTGGTTAACCAGCGGTTCAGCGAAATGTGGCGTATTCCACAGGCACTGATCGATGCTGGAGACGATGAGGCTGTCCTCGCCTATGGGACGCAACAGCTCGCTGAGCCGCAAGCATTTCTGGAAAAAGTTCGGGTGCTCTACAACAAACCGGAAGCCACCTCACGTGACACATTAATATTCAGCGATGGCCGCGTCTTTGCCCGTTTTTCGCATCCCCAGCGCATAGGCGATGAAATCGTTGGTCGAGTCTGGAGTTTTCTGGATATTACCGATCAACATCAAGCTGAACAGCAGATCAAGGACCAGCGGGAATTCATGATGACGTTGATGGAGAGTCTGCCTATACCCGTTTTCTACAAAGATATCAAAGGCGTCTACCTCGGTTGCAACAAAGCCTTTGAGGTCATTATTGAGAAAAAGCGAAGCGAGATCATTGGTAAGAGTGTTTTTGACATAGCTCCAAAGGATATCGCTGATCGGTATCACGCTATGGATCAGAGCCTGATCAACCAACCCGGCACACAAGCCTATGAATGGCTGGTGAAGCGCAGTGATGGCACAACCCGCAACGTTGTGTTCCATAAAGCAACGTACTTCCGTGCCGATGGTAGCGTCGCCGGCCTGGTAGGCGCTATCAGTGACGTGACAGAGCAGATGGAGCTCATAAGAAGAATCAGAGACATGCAGGCGGAACTTGAGCAACGCGCTGAGTCTGCCGATAGCGCCAACCGAGCAAAAAGCGCTTTCCTGGCCAACATGTCTCATGAGATTCGCACCCCGATGAATGCCATCATCGGTATGGCCGATTTGGCTCTGAACACGCCCCTAAATAACCGGCAGCGCAATTACCTCGAAAAGATCAAGATGGCGTCAGACTCATTACTGCATGTCATCAACGATATCCTCGACTTCTCGAAGATCGAGGCCGGCAAATTGAAGATGGAAGCCGTTCCTTTCGTCCTTGAGACAGTGTTTGAGCAGCTTTCCAGTGTAGTGGCCTTACGCGCTGAAAACCAGGGTATCGAACTGTTCTATGACATCAACGATGACACTCGTTTACTAATTGGCGACCCATTGCGGCTTGGGCAGGTGCTGATCAACATTGTCGGCAATGCGCTGAAGTTTGCTACTGGGGGTCAAGTCATCGTGCGGGTCAAGGTCCAGGCTTTCAGCGACAACAAAGCTGAACTGCACTTTGCCATCAGCGACGAAGGTATCGGGATGACCGCTGAACAGATTGCTCGCCTGTTCCAGCCCTTCACCCAGGCCGATGCATCTACCACCCGCCGCTATGGGGGAACAGGGTTGGGTCTAGCGATCAGCCGCCACTTGGTCGAGATGATGGGCGGGCGCATATGGGCTGAGAGCCAGCTAGGAAAAGGCAGCATCTTCCATTTTACGGCATGCTTCAAGGTATTGGGTATGGATCGTCGCCTTGGCATTGCTGCATTTACCAGGAAGCTGCCGGAATTCTCCCATCGACCGATATTAGTGATTGACGACAGTCCGGCATCCGTCCATATCCTGACCCATCTGATAAGCCAGCTTGGGCTGGCTGTTGAGTCAGCCACAAGCGTGGAAAAGGCGCTGACATTGCTTGATACTCAATGCAGATCACCCTATCTTGCGTGCCTCATCGACGGGTGCAAGTCCGATATCAATGGTATCGAGCCGATCCGGCGCCTGCGCGAGAAGATAGCATTGCAAGGGGTTGATCCGCCACCGCCCATGATCCTGATCACCCCCTACAGCCACCATGATGAACTGTGCGAAACTGGCAATGAAATACAAGGTTTCCTGGCCAAGCCGGTTAGTACGCGTCATCTTTATGTCGAATTGTCCCGTTGTCTGGGGATTGCAGTTAACAAACCCCAGATAGACCGGCGCAAACCGAGCGGGCTTCAATGGTCGCGTTTCCATGGCCTGGACATTCTTCTTGTTGAGGATGTTGAATTTAATCAAAAAGTTATTATGGAATTGCTATCTACAGTTGGCCTACCGGTTCGCCTTGCCAAGAATGGTGCTGAAGCACTGAAGGCCGTGGCGGCCCAGAAACCTGACCTGATCCTGATGGACTGCCAGATGCCTGTGATGGATGGCCATACTGCAACCCGGATATTACGCAGCAACCCAGAAACGCGTCATATTCCCATTATTGCTCTGACCGCCAATGCGATGGTAGCCGATCAAGAGGAGTGCCTTTCTGCCGGCATGAATGCCCACCTTGCAAAACCGGTCCGCATGGAACTGCTCTACGAGCGCATGGTGCAGTGCCTGCCGACTGTTATCTCTCCAGCGCCGGTTTTCGTGATCCCGAAGGAATCTGCTGCTACGGAAGCCCCCGCGATCCCGGAATTCCCTGGCATTGACCAAGCAGTCGGACTCTCATATGTAGGCGGCCGGTCAGCATGGTTTTTGCGTGTACTTAAACAATTCCGCGACACCGACGGCAAAAATTTCCTGTCACAGTACCAGCAGGCACTGAAGGAAAACGATTGGAAAACCTGCGTACGGTTGGCACATTCCCTCAAAGGGGTAGCCTATACGCTCGGCGCGCTCGATCTGGCCGAAGCAGCGGTTGCTTTACTGGCCGCTGCTAAAGCGAAGGACGCTGATGCTTGTGCACACCTGTTTCCGAAACTTGAGGTGCAGTTCCGGAAGGTAATCGAGGGACTCACCAGCCTCGATGAGGTGATCGCCGCTCATCAAGCTGTGCCTAAGACGCCATCAATAGAACAAAAATTGGACACAGTAGCTGCTGCGGGTACTGGGTTCGAACAATTCCAGATGGTATAATCCAAAATTGCTTTATTCGACGCAGCGAGAATCACCTTGAAGTGCTTCGCTACTCATTCCATGCACTGGCACCTCAATGCAGAGGGCCTGCTTTTGTCAGGAAGCATTTAGATCCACAACAGTCCGGCCGCGTACCCGGCCGGCGATGATGTCTTTAGCTAGTTGAGGCACTTCTTCCAACGAGGCGACATGGGAGATGCTTTGCAAGGCGTTACCGGGAAGATCCTGGACCAACCGCGCCCAAGCTTGCTGGCGTCGAGCCACTGGACACATCACTGAATCCACGCCGAACAGCTTGACCCCACGCAGAATGAAGGGCATGACCGTCGCCGGCAGATCCGCCCCACCCGCTAGACCACAGGCCGCTACCGCGCCGCCATAGTCAACTTCAGCCAGAACCCGCGCCAGCATTGTGCTGCCAACCGCATCCACAGCCCCAGCCCAGCGCTGCGCTTCCAGCGGCTTGGGAGGTTGGCTCATCTCCTCCCGGCTGACGAAACCGGTCGCGCCCAATTCGCGCAAATAGCCCTCAGTTTCCGGGCGCCCGCTGACTGCATGCACCGTGTAGCCGCGCTTGGCAAGCAGCGCTACAGCCACACTACCGACCCCACCGCTGGCGCCCGTCACTAGCACAGGTTTGTCACCACCGGGAGTCATTCCAGCTTCTTCCAGCGCCATGACGCATAGCATGGCGGTGAAGCCAGCCGTGCCGATAGCCATAGCGGTTTGGGTATCCATTCCAGCGGGCAACGGCACCAGCCAACGGGATTGCAGCCGGGCTTTCTGAGTGTACCCCCCCCAATAACGCTCCCCCACACCCCAGCCGGTTAGTACCACCTTGTCACCAGGCCGGTAGCCGGGAGAAGAAGATTCCAACACGGTACCAGCCAAATCGATGCCCGGCACCATTGGGAACTGACGGATGATCTTGCCTTTGCCAGTCACCGCTAAACCGTCCTTGTAATTGAGCGAGGAATACTCTACCGCTACCAGTACATCACCCTCAGGTAAATCATCAATAGCCAGTTGCCGGATTGTGGCGACGGTTTTCCTGTCTTCCTGCGTCAGAACCAACGCTTTAAAAGTATTTTGAGTCACAGTGCGCATCTCCAGTGCAAGATTCGGGATAGTGGATGTTTCATACTCCAGACAATTTGGGGCTGCCTGTACAGCAATGGCCCTGCGTTTTGACTGATCAATCAATATTATTGGAATATAGATGAATTTGTCAAACAAATATAGAAATAATAAATTAACAAATCACTATGAATCTGGTATGCTGCTATTAAGTAAGTAAAGACAAATAGTTATGAAATTTTTATAGTTTGATGCTGCTTCGCAGACCCCCTACAGGTAACCACTATGGCAATGAAATTCGAGCCGTTAGTCACAGAAAGTCTAGCTAAGCAAATTGCGGAAAATATCCGCGAGGCGATCCTGAAAGGCAGCCTCAAGATCGATGAACGCTTGCCAACCGAGGAAGAATTAGCGGCCCGGTTCGAAGTGTCGCGCCCCACCATCCGTGAAGCGCTCAAGCGGTTGGCGGCTCAGCATCTGATCCGCTCCCGCCGTGGCCCAACGGGAGGCACGTTTGTCAACCGCCCCAGTCAGGACGAGGTGCGCCTCAACTTAACCAACGCCATAACGCTGCTAGCGGGCATGGGGGAATTCGATCTGGCTGACATTGCCGAAACCCGGCAGGGACTCGAAACCCTCTGCTGTCGCTTGGCGGCGGACCGGCGGACCGAGTCACAGTTGACGGCGATGGCTGCCGAACTGGATATCCAGAGTGATTCGAAACTCAGCGATGTGGATTTTTGTGCTTCCGACGTGCGTTTCCATCGCATTCTTGCCGACGCTACGAATAACGCACTGCTGAAATTCATCATGTTGACCGTGATCGATGCCTTGCAACCGGTTGCCAACATGGTGGTATATCCATTCCGGGAACGGCAGCGCCTGGTTGCCCAACATCAGCGTATTCTCACTGCGCTCCAGGCACGTGATGCCGATACCGCTATCGCCGTGCTGACCGAGCAAATCGCAGATTTACGCGACAAGTATGCGCAGGCTCTGGAGTCACGGCGGAGAACAGTTTCCGCTTGACTTTAAGAAGATGATTTCTGAGTAACTTCCGCTTCACAAGCGGCGGGCAAGCCGCAATCTTCCGGGTGGCCAGCACAGCAATTTTCAGTCAAATACCCCAGTACGGCGTTGATCGTGGTGAAATCGGCGGAATAAATCAGTGAGCGGCTTTGCCGGACGCGTTGCACTAAGCCGGCGTGTTGCAGTGTTTTTAGATGGAACGATAGGGTCGGCAGCGCCAAACTGAAGTGTTCACCAATCTGCCCAGCCGATGCGCCGGCGGAACCCACCTCCACCAGATAGCGAAAGATATCCAGGCGCGTTTCCTGGGCCAGCGCGCCCAATGCATTCAATACATCTGATTTTTTCATTTTACTACATTAAAAATGATTGATCAGCTACTAAATTCTTTACACGAAATCTAAGAAATCAATCAATTTATTTGTTTATCAGAATTTTTACAGATCACGAAATTAATTTATTTTATAATAATCAAATTGTTATTTTTTGACAATGATTCGTGTCCTTGAATACTCCATTTACTAACAGTTGGTTAATACAATCCATCGTCAATATAATTTTTTCATTGATATTTTTGTTAAAAGGTTTGTCGATCTTTTCAGCAAAATCTGTAGCTAACTTATAATAAAAATCAGCACCTCTCAAATACCATTCTATGTCATTATTTCCCACAGGGGTTTTCAAGGTAGCCTCTTCATTTAATAAATAAAATTGAGCAATATTTAGAAAACCATTAGCGAATTTTATGACAATTTCAGGCGTTGGGTAACTGGTTATTGCTTCTTCGAGTTCAACTCTTGGAAAAAGATTACCTTCCTCATGCATCATCCGCTCAGCAAGCTGTAGAGAATCTTTTGAAAATTGAATATCTTGACGACTGGCTTTCTGATACATTAGAACTAAATGATCAACATTTTCATAATTTAATTGACCAAATTTTGAAAGGCTTGACTCTATTTTTTTTTGATGAACCTTATCAATTTCACCCGTAGGTTTGCAACCAAAAATCATTAAAAATGATAATAAAATAAAGAAATTAATATTCTTATTTATTTTCATTACTTAATAGCCTCTTTCAATTTTTTATAAATTATAGAATAATATCAAGCTGCTTTATTTGATATATTTTCTGCATTCAGGCGAGGTTACTCCTCACCTGATAATTTACAAATTTATCTGAAAATCTTTAAACCGATTACTCAGCTAGGATTTCCACATAACCGACATGTTCCACATCTAGCCGGCATCTGGAGACATGCTCAACGATTCGATCCCACTGACTGATCTGGGTGATGGTTAAACAGCCCGCAGAGCCTCTTCCCGGATGAAAGTAGCGATTGAATAACCCTTTTTCGTTCTTTTCCGTCGTTGCAGGGTCATCCATATATAGCGCCTCGCTGATAGGATACCATGTGGTAGCAAACCTACTCTGGTTAACATATTTTTGACCTTTGTCTGTATGATCATAGTCAGGTATTTTCAATTTATAAGTGCCTGGTTTCAATAGATCAAACTGATGGATCACTTCGATATTGCTGATCGACGCTCTAAAATCCGCGCCAAGACCGGCACCTACTTGAAGCGTTGTTTTCTCGGTAATCGCTTTGAATCCTTCATTAGTCGCCGGCACTTTTCGATATCTGACCGTGCATGGGCCATTATGGCTCACGATAGTTAATCTGCTATTTTTAATCGTTGTTGACCAGAGACATATATTCATGAAGGATGTTGTGCACATGGACTCTTCCTTAAAAGAGACACTGGCTTTCTTTCCTCTATGCGGTCCCTCCAAAATAGTGAAATAATCGCGCTCAGCAGACCCGCCAGCCGGTGTTGAATAGGTATCAACCTTCAAGTACATCGGTAAAGCGACAACCGGGCCACCCGGTTCCAGCCGAACCTGGAGCCAACCTTGCCCCCCTTTATCCGGCAACTGATTACCCTGGTAAGGATTGGGTATATACGCAATAGTCATGTCGTTTCTCCCATGAAGTTAGAATATGCAAGACATATGCTTCGGAAAAGTTTGGCAAATTGCATGCTAGATAGAACCAGAACACCAAACAATTTTTCAAGCAATTGTAATAAAGGCATTTAAATCTGGTGAGGTTTCAATTTATATCGCACCGCAGGCCACAATAAGCCGGTCCATTTTTCATCTCTGGGCCAATTTGACCGGTTTTCTAGGCTTAATAAATCCTGCACGCCAGTGCCCGCAAAATCCATTGTGATATCTTAAGGCCAGCGGGCGTTCAGAACGAAAACGCATTAAGATGATGCTTGCAATTGTTCGCTGGCAACTTCCATGCTTGAGGAGCAACCCGCCATGCCCGCTGATCTTGTGCGCATTGATCTTCCCGCGCCTGCGCCTGGCACGCAGCATACGCTTTGCGTTCATCGCTACGGCACGCCCGGCGCCCGGCCTAAAGCATATTTTCAGTCCGCCCTGCACGCCGACGAGATTCCTGGTCTGCTGGTGGCACAGCACCTGCTACGCGGGCTGGAACACGCCCAAGCGGAAGGACGCATCCTCGGTGAGGTGATTATGGTTCCGGTCGCCAACCCGATTGGACTGAACCAACACCTTAACGGCCGGTTGCTGGGGCGCTTTGCTTTCACAGGCACCGGCAATTTCAACCGGGGCTTTCCCGATCTGATGCCAGCTGTCCTCGCGCGCGTTCAGGGACAATTGAGCCAAGATCCAGCAGCGAATGCCGCGCTGATCCGCGCGACGCTCCAAACGGTATTGGCTGAGCAACAAGCGGTGTGTGAAACCGAAGCGCTGAAGCTGGAGCTATTGCGTTTGGCGGCCGATGCTGATTTCGTATTCGACCTGCATTGTGACGGTGAGGCATTATTGCATTTGTATGCTTCCCGCTGGCAGCGCGGCGAAGCGGTTGCGCTAGGTGCGGAACTGGGTGCAGCGGTCGTGTTACTGGAGGAGAATCCGGGCGGCGGACCGTTCGATGAAGCATGCGCTGGCCTTTGGTGGAAGCTTCGCGAGGCGCTGGCAGGGGAACCAGGTTCGATACCGCTGGCCTGCTTCGCAACCACCGTGGAGTTACGCGGTCAGGCGGATGTGGACGATGAGCAGGCAGCAACGGATGCAGCGGCACTGCTGCGTTTCCTGCAACGGCGCGGCATCATCGCCGGTGATCCAGGATCAGTCCCCAGGCCATGTTGCGAACCGACCCCACTGGATGGCGTGGACGTGCTGACCGCACCTGCTGCTGGCCTATTGGTCTATCACAAAAAATTAGGCGATTCAGTGGCAATTAGCGAAGTAGTAGCGGAATTGGTAGACCCGCTTGGCAATCCACCCGGCATGGCCCGGACACCAATATGCAGCGCAACTCATGGCCGGCTGTTTGCCCGCATAACCGAGCGGCTGGTCCGGCCCGGACAGAAGTTTTGCAAAGTCGCTGGGCAGGTAGCATTGCGCCATCGCGAAGCTGGCAAATTGCTGGAAGATTGAAGAAAACCCAATTTACCGTATCGCCGCTGCTAAGGGCGCAGCGATGGCTTCACTACTTGTCCAGCAACTACCTTACTAGTACGGACTTCGTAGACTTCAACGCGACGGTTTAACTCCCGCCCCTCTTTGGTCGCGTTCGATGCAACAGGCTCCGACTCGCCTGCTCCCACTATCTTTATCCAGCTGGGTTGCGCATAGTTATGCGTGATAAGCCATTGAGCAACCGTTTCGGCGCGCCGCTTGGAGAGCATCTGGTTATACGCTCTACTGCCTATGCTGTCGGTGTGCCCGACAATGTGAAACTCAAAATCCGGCGTCTTATGTAAAGAATTTCCGATGAGAGTGAGCATATTTTCAGTCCGCTGGCCCGATTTAAGAAGATATTGGTTATAGCCGAACAGGGCATCACCGGATATCCGGCGCACCAAGACATCGTCCTGCTGAACTACTTTTACATCTTCTTCAAATATGCCAGGAATATCAGGCGCCCGCAGGAGCACCTCGTAGATTCCGCGCGGTTTCCCACTACCGAAAAGAACTTTTGCAATCCCTGTAGCAACGGACAGACCGGGAATATTCAACCCTCCTCCAGAGAGGCGCACCGACATTTTCCAAAATGAAACGGTGGTCCATCCATATAAACCAGCGTTTGTCTCACGCACTGTCATATGAAGGCCGTCGAAGTCGAAGAAATTGACGTCATGAGGCGTCTTGAAGCTCACATAATCGGACGCGCCATACGATCCACTAATGGGTATGGAAAGACCGAGTCCCAATGTATCTAATTCCAATTGGTGCCCTCGACCTGTTTCCCGGTTGACAAGATCGAAGAGTTGAAAGCCCACTGGGCCTACTCCAGCCGAACCCAGACCGGCAAGCGCCCATAACCTGGACTTTCGGCCATCGATGGGCAGTGGTTTTCGCGCGTAAGTAGTCATCGTGATTCTCCAATGCGTGATGGATCAATTCGATCTGGTTAAAAATGAACCGGAAATCTAAAAAGTGACGATCTTCATCGACGCGAGAGTACTGATCCGGCTGATGGATTTCGCCCTCTCCGTAGAGGGTATCGGACGGGTTTTGACTGGATTTTCTCTTTCTGTTTCTACCAGGATGACAGCGACCCGCTATTGAGCAGTCTGGCAGGCGTCCTGCCTTGCCCGGTCAGGTACGATTCTTGAATTCACTGGAGCGTACGCTTGATCTCGATCCTCGGGGAACACTTGGTCAAGGTCATGACTAGGATCAATTAAGATGAGTTGCGTTACTGTGAAGGATCAACCCCCTATGAAGCAAAGTCATGCCTTAGCCCATTTACGTCAATTATGCTGCTCAGGATTGAGCAGGGAGATCGTTATTGCCGAATTTCTACATGCCGTCTCCATGCTAATTCCTTCTAACAACAATACCTTCTCTGGTTCTGAGGGTAATACGCAACTAAAGCCCACCTTTCACATTACTGGATTTGATTGCACCGATTTATTTGATGTCATCCCGGTAGTCGTCGCTGATTTTCATACCCCGGAACGGCAGGACCGCGCGATGGCATGGTTTGCGCAGCATCCGGTAATCTCCGATCCGCGCGTGATGGATGAAGCATTTTACAAGACCGATTTATACCACTTGATTTATCGAAAATTTGATATGCATCATGTCTTATGGGCACCTACGCAGAGAGAAGGGAAGTCCAATGGTGTATTGGGTTTGTATCGCTCACGTAGCCAAAAACCGTTCAATCATTCCGACCAGGCACTGCTTATGCGTGTGTTGCCTTATGTATCTCACGCACTGCAAGCAGCAAACGACGAAGCACTTGAATATAGCTCCCACGGAGCATCGGGGATGTTGATTTTAGATACCCAGGGCAACATTCTCTATCACAGTCCTGAGGCGAAATATTTGTTGCAACAAGCTCGTTATCCACAACTACTGATGAGTGTTCGAAAACAAGATCACTTGCTGGCGAAGCTAGCGCAACTGTGCCGTGACCTGAACCAGATCTATCGTGGCCGCGATGCTGCTCCGCCGTCTTACTGTCATATTGGCCCTAAAGGCCAGTTCACATTTCGTGCCTACTGGCTAGACAAACAGAACAGCGAGCCAGGCAGCCTAGTTGGCATGACGATCAAGCATCAAGAGCCCATCACACTGAAAATATTAAGGGCGATGTGTAACCTGCCACTGTCGCCGATGCAAAGGGAAGTAACCTTATTGCTCGCGCAGGGGGTTTTGTTTGAGCAAATCAGTCAGCGTCTGCATATCAAACTCACTACGGTCAAGGATCACGCTGACAAAATCTACACAAAACTGGGTATTCATCAACGCGAGGCATTATTGCCCAAGTTATTAGCGGCAAATATTTAAACGCCACGTGCTACGCTGCCGGCGATCACCTGGAAATTGGATTGCCGCCTTGAGCCTACTCAAGACCTGAACCAAGATCTAAACATAGTGATTGAAATTGAGGGTTCTGTTAAATTAAAATATACGGTAATTCGCATATACGTATCTATAAGAGCTATTAATGATTAATGCTCCTCGATTCTTCCAGGCTTTGGCCGATACCACGCGACTGCGATGCCTGATGCTGATAGTGACGGAAGGCTATGTTTGCGTTTGTGAAATGGCGTATGCCTTAGGCGAAATCCAACCCAAAATATCACGGCATCTCGCGGCAATGCGGGCAACAGGATTGGTGCTCGACTGCCGGGAAGGACAGTGGATGTACTACCGTCTCCACCCCGATTTACCCGCATGGATGGATGAAGTGCTGACAACTTGCAATCGGACACTGGCCAACCAATTACCCTTTTCCAGTGACCGTGCGGCGCTGGCTGTCATGCCCAACCGTCCAAAGCGGCAGGTTTGTCAAATCTGAAATAAGGAGAAATTCATGATGACGACGTCCACCCCAGCCGGCTCAGCCTCTCTTAGCGGACTATTGGAGCGGTTGCGCGCTACCTTCCACGAACATCCGGCTGAATACAAATGGCTGGCTGGTATTAGCGCTGTATTCCTGACAGTTTTCTTCATGCCAGCGGGTACAGCGCGTTTCGACAACGCTGTCTTAGAAGGTCTGGCGTTGCTACGCTGGTATGCCCGTGAACATGTGATTCTGTGCTTGGTGCCTGCTTTCTTCATCGCTGGCGCGATTGCCATCTTTATCAGCCAGAACGCGGTGATGAAGTATCTGGGGCCTACCGCTCACAAAGCCGCAGCTTATGGCGTCGCCTCAGTGTCCGGTTCAGTGCTGGCGGTCTGCTCCTGCACGGTGCTGCCATTGTTCGGCGGCATCTACCGGCGTGGCGCAGGATTAGGGCCGGCAATTGCTTTTCTCTATTCAGGACCCGCAATCAACGTGCTCGCTATTGTGCTGACTGCCCGGATTCTTGGTGTGGAGCTGGGCGCAGCCCGGGCGGCCGGCGCCATTAGCTTTGCCCTGGTGATCGGGCTGATCATGCATCTGCTCTATCACCGTGAAGAACAGGCGCGCACGACAACCCAGAAGAGCTTTACCTTGGATGAAGAAGAGAGCCGGCCATTGGGTGAAACTGCCCTCTTCTTCGCCCTGATGATTGCCGTACTGGTGTTCGCCAACTGGGCTCCAGCCCGTGCTGAGGACAGCATGATTTGGCATACAGTGTTTACTTGGAAATGGCCGTTGACGGCATTGGCCAGCACGGGCTTAGCTGGGCTGCTGGTGTGGCGCTGGGGCTGGCAGTGGCAACCGTTTGCTGCAACCGCTGCTGTTGTCGTTATCCTAGCTGGGCTGATTCCAGAACATCCTGAATTGGCCTTCACTGCTAGCTTGACCGGTTTGACGCTGGCAGCTGCAGCACGGCCTGGCGATGGCGAGGAGTGGTTGGGTCAGACTTGGAGCTTCGCTAAGCTCATTCTACCGCTGTTGCTAGGCGGGGTGTTGCTGGCCGGATTCCTATTGGGCCGGCCCGGCTACGAAGGTGTCATTCCCTCGGAGTGGATCAGTGCAGCCGTCGGCGGCAATTCGCTGCTAGCCAATGTGCTAGCTGCGCTGGTCGGCGCGCTGATGTATTTTGCAACCCTGACCGAAATCCCCATCGTGCAGGGCTTGCTGGGCGCAGGCATGGGCAAGGGACCGGCACTGGCCCTGCTATTAGCAGGACCGGCACTGTCTTTACCAAATATGCTGGTCATCCGCAGCATTATCGGCACGCAGAAAACGCTGGTCTATTGTGCGCTGGTGGTGGTCATGGCCACTTTCACTGGCTGGGTGTTCGGGGCATTTTATCCATAAGGAGAAGCAATGAAACTGCAAATTCTCGGTAAAGGTTGCGCAAAATGCGTGGCGCTGGGCGAACATGCATCGGCAGCCGCACAGGCGCTAGGTTTGGATTATGAAATAGAAAAGGTGACTGACATGAATGCCATTATTGATGCTGGCGTGATCACCACACCAGCGCTGGCAGTGAACGGTGAGGTCAAGAGCGCTGGCAAGGTATTGTCAGTGGAGGAGATCAAAAAGCTGCTGAGCACCTGAGCAAGCGCGGGCCCGCCATGCACTCACATAACGGCCATCATTCCGGAATGGCTGGACATGTCTTGTGGCTGGCAGCCGGGTTGACCCTGGCCTATGCCATCGTCGAAGCCGGCGTGGGCTGGTGGGCGGGATCGCTGGCACTGGTAGCCGACGCCGGGCACATGGTCAACGATGCAGCCGCACTGACCTTGGCAGCAGTAGCAGCTTGGCTGGCTCGCCGCTCCGCTTCAGCGCGGCACAGTTACGGTTTCGGCCGCGCCGAATTCCTGGCAGCCCTGATCAACAGTCTGGGTCTGCTGATCCTAGTTGCCTGGATCACGGTCTCCGCCGTACAACGCCTGCACAATCCGCAACCGGTTATCGGTGAAGCGGTGTCGCTGGCCGCTGCAGCCGGGCTGGCGATCAATATCCTGATAGCAGGATTGTTGCGTGGGCAGCGGGATCTTAATACCCGCGCTGCGCTGCTGCACGTCCTCGGCGATCTGCTTGGCTCAATCGCCGCCCTACTCTCCGGTATCGTGATCGCTTTCACCGGCTGGACACCGATCGATCCGTTGCTGTCCCTGGGCATGAGTGCACTGATCGTAGTTTCCAGCCTCCGGCTGCTCCGTCAAGCGCTACATGGGCTGATGGAAGGAACACCCTTCAATATTTCACCGGAGGAGGTGGGAAAAGCGCTGGCAACCGTGCCCGGCGTGGCCTCAGTGCATGACCTGCATATCTGGAACGTCGCGCCAGAGCAAGTAATGCTCACTGCTCATGTGGTCGTGCGGGATCTGCGCCAGTGGGAGACCGTGCTTAATACGTGCCACACGCTGCTTGCCCAGCGCTTTGCGATTAAACATGTGACTTTGCAACCGGAGCCAGAAACCCGGGCCGTGCGTTGGCTCGACGCGCGCGGTAGAGAATCTATTCACAACCATCCCCTAAAAAGCGCTTGATATCAATAAACAATTAAAGAAGGCAAATTAATTTTTTCATTATTTCTATTTTTTTAAAAATATAAATATAATTAGCTAAACTGCATTTGGAGACCAAGCCATGCCGCTAGGATTTTTCGAACGCTATCTGACATTATGGGTAGCGCTATGCATCATTACCGGCATCGTGCTGGGACATTTTCTACCAGGAATATTTCAGGCTATCGGCGGGCTGGAAATCGCCCAGGTTAACTTACCGGTAGCGGCACTCATCTGGTTGATGATCATCCCAATGCTGGTCAAGATCGACTTTGCCGCACTGCGCAAGACCGGCCAGTACTGGCGCGGAATTGGCATTACTCTGCTTATCAACTGGGGTATCAAGCCATTCTCGATGGCGCTGTTGGGCTGGCTGTTCATCGGTGGTCTGTTCGCACCGCTATTGCCGGCAGAGCAAATTGAATCCTACATTGCCGGACTGATTTTGCTAGCGGCTGCGCCTTGCACCGCAATGGTGTTTGTGTGGAGCAATTTAACCCAGGGTGAGCCGCATTTCACGCTGACCCAAGTTGCATTGAATGACGTAATCATGGTGTTCGCTTTCGGCCCCATTGTTGGCTTGCTGCTGGGGCTGACCTCGATCGTCGTGCCGTGGGAAACCTTGTTTCTATCCGTGGTGCTGTACATCATGATTCCGCTGCTCATCGCTCAGGGAGTGCGCAGCATCGTGCTGAAGTCTCAAGGCGCAGCCGGATTAGCGCAGCTATTGAACACCTTCGGCCCGGCTTCACTGATAGCGCTGCTAGCCACATTGGTGCTGTTATTTGGTTTCCAGGGCGAGCAAATCATGGCGCAACCGCTGGTGATCCTGTTGCTGGCGATCCCGATCCTATTCCAGGTGCTTTTCAATTCAGGGTTAGCATATTGGCTGAACCGGAAGGCCGGATCGCCGCATTGCGTAGCAGGGCCATCAGCATTGATCGGGGCAAGCAACTTTTTCGAGTTGGCGGTGGCAACGGCCATTGCACTGTTCGGTTTCAATTCCGGCGCGGCGCTAGCAACCGTGGCAGGCGTCCTGATCGAGGTGCCGGTGATGCTGATCGTTGCCAGCATCATCAACCGCAGCCGCAGCTGGTACGAGCATGGGCGCAACGCCCCGGCTACAAAAACCTTCTGATTTTCATTGGAGAACATACTGTATTATGAATGTTCTGTTTCTCTGTACCGGTAATTCCTGCCGTTCAATCCTTGGTGAAGCCACTTTCAATCATCTGGCACCACCGGGCTGGAAAGCCCTGAGCGCCGGGAGTCATCCGGCCGGCCAAGTGCATCCACGCTCGCTGGCCCTGCTGAATCGTGAAGGCATTTCGACCGAAGGCTATCACAGCAAATCCTGGGATAACCTGCCTGTAACGCCAGATATCGTAGTTACGGTTTGTGCCAGCGCAGCGGGTGAAACCTGTCCAGCCTATCTGGGGCCGGTGTTGCGCACTCATTGGGGTGTGGACGACCCGGCGCATGTGACGGGTTCCGAGGCAATGATCGACGCAGCGTTCATGCAAGCTTATCGGGTGCTGCGGAGCCGTATTGAGGCGTTTCTGGCGCTCCCGCTGGCAGAATTGCAGAACGACCGTGCCCGCTTGAAGATGGAGTTAGACCATATCGGTACACTATCGTAAGCACCCGTGCGCCATTCTCAGTACAGCCAGTGGCTAACACGTCACTGCTTACCACGTTTCCATTTTGAAGCGTGGCCAGCGCGCGTTGCACGCGGCTGACCAGTTCCTGCCTGAAAACTATCCGGGCTTGCTTAAGGAACGCGCAAAAAAACAGCCAGTTCGATAGAGGAACTGGCTTTGGCTCAGGAAAACCGGGGCGCCGGGGATCGCATGGCGCTCCGTGGTAAGCCCATGAAGCAAGATGTAGTTACAAGTTCACCTGCATCGAAGTCGTGGATTGGTTACCTGCGGCATCTTCAGCCGTGCCACTAATGGTGAAAGTACCCTTCAACTTATTGGTGTTCCAGTTGCAGGAAAGAGAATCAGTGCTGCTCGCCGCCAGCAATTGGCCGTTCACGAAGCAGGAGGTCAAGGTCACACCCACATTGTCGCTGGCGTTGATTTGAAAACTCATGTTCTTACCGCGTGTTCCAGTGCTTTGAATACTGACAGTAGGCGGGGTGGTATCGGCGACTACCTTGGGCTCAGGGATGTTATCTACCGTGACCGTCACGCCACCGGAGATACCTTGATTGCCAGCAGTGTCGTAGCCGTAGGCGACCAGCGTCGCGGAACCGTCGGCTTGCGTCGTGGTATCCCAGCTGAAACCGAAGGGAGAGGTGTTGTCTTCAGCGATCTGCTGGCCGTTAGCGAAGAGCACGACCCGGGTCACGCCCACATTGTCGCTGGCACTGACATTGACCGTCGCGATACCGGCGACAGTGCTATTGCTGGAGGGCGAGGTGATCGAGACGTTTGGAGCCTGGCTGTCGATATTCTGGGTCTGCATCGCGCTCTGCACGGCTGCCGCTGCATTCACCCGGCCATAACCATAGTAGGTGTCCCAACCAGCACCGCCAAGATCATCGGCTGTATTTTTCAGAATATCTTCAAGAGAAGAAGGAGACAGACTGGGATTAGCCGCCTTCATTAGCGCGACAACGCCGGCGGTGACTGGGCTTGCGAACGACGTGCCGTTGACGGCACTGTAACCACCGCCTCTGCTCGTTGTCCAGATACCGGCACCTGGCGCTGCCACATCGACATAATAACCAAAACTTGACCAACTGGTTTTAACATCGTTGCTACCGGTTGCGGACACAGAAATCATATAGGGGCTATCACTGTAACCCCGGTCAGTGCCGCTATTGCCTGCTGCAACGACGACAACGCCACCCTTGCTATTCATGTATTGAGCAGCGCTGCCGACGGAGTTGCTGGTGGTCAGCATATCAAAGCTGATGTTGGCCACCTGCGCGCCATGATCAGCAGCCCAGGTCAGGCCATTGGCGATAGCGCTGAAGTAAGCGCTGCCATCGCTGAAATTGGTGACGCGCACCGGCATGATGCGCGCACTTCCGGCGACGCTGGCCACACCGATAGCGTTGTTGGTCGCGGCGCCTGCCGTGCCCGCAACCCATGTGCCATGCCCGTTGATATCACTGGTGTTAGCAGTATTATCGGCTGAATTCCAGCCAGCGACTAATTGCCCGGCTAGATCAGGATGAGTCGCATCCACACCGCTATCTAGGATAGCTATCGTGACACCCGAACCCTGGCTGCTATCCCAGGCAAGAGGAGCCTGAATCTTCGGCAAGTGCCAAGCGCTGGCGTAGCTGGGATCGTTGGGAATCTGCCCAGCCTCCACCTGCATGTCCAATTCAGCGAATTCGACATTCGGGTTATGGGCGAGCGCCTGAGCGACGGCTTCTTCGGCCCGTGGCGGCACTTCGACAATATGCAGGTTGATCTGCCGGAGATGGCCGATTGCCTTGCCGTTGTGAGATTTGAGAATCTTATCAAGCTCAACGTCGCTCAAACCGGCTTTGGTCTGAACCAGGATACGCCCCTCAGCCCACTTGGGAGCAGCCAGCGCGTCAGCGGCATAGCCAATGGTCAAGGCCAACGCAACAGCGGAGGCAAGCGAGAGTTTGTTGAAGGTCTGGCGAGTTTCGACAGAAGCGGTAGCAGCAACAGCGCAGCGAGTGCGGAAGAAGGTATTGTTGGTCATAGTGTGATCCCCTAAATGTTAGGTGGGGGGCACGCAGACCACCGATTCGCGCGAGGATAGCAACCTAGAAGACTGAACTTGAAAGCTGCTCATCTGGCGATCCCGCTGTCATAAGGCTCAAGCCTTTTAGACCGGTGATTTTGCGTCACCACCTTTCAGTGGTTTTGCCCTTTTCAGATTTCGGTGAACTAAGGCAATATTCGCGCACAATTCAAACCAAACTGCTGCCTGAACAATTTTTTTTCCTAGAGACAGGCTAACATAATGATAAAAAATAAATAATTTTTTTTAAAAATAGCAATTATTCTAAGGTAATCGACTACGTCACAAGGAAAAGTGACCTTCTGCATCATCTAAAGTGACCAAAAATTTCAGGTTTGGCCTTGTATCTATTTATTACACATTATTATTATATTTTTCATTCACTTATAAGTACAACACGAAGACTATCTTGAAGAAAGCGACGGAGAAAGACCTCTTATATTGTAGTGAGAGTACTTTTTTATGACATGACAATTTTGAGCACTTGCAAGACTGCTCACAGCGGACAATCATGAATTAGCTTTCAATTCAAAGGCAGGAAAATTCTACTTGCTGCACCTTGAAGGAATTTACGCGATTGTAAAAAACCCCGGCAGATTGTAAAAAATCCCGACAGGTAGTTTTTATATTTTTTTCAATCATTAGAGCAAGATAGTAGTGAGTTTAGTCAGATATATTTTTATGGCACCAGTAGTGTCGGAAAATTTTACAGTCAGTTTTTTTAAGGATGGGCTACTAAAAACGAAGTTGTATAAATAAAAGATAATATCTTCATATAGTTATCTTTATAAGATCCTATCAATGGCGGACATAGAGAAAATTCAGGTGTCAGTATTTTTTACACAAAATAAATTTTGATGGAAATTTGATAGAAAATTTCATATAAAACAAACGATTTTAATTTGGTTCAATATTTGCTAAGGCATCCATATAAGCTCAAATTTACGCAGGGGATCTAGTCCATGAAGAAAGTAAATATTTTTAAAATCATAGTAGCTGGTGTGGCTTTCAGTATATCAAATCAAGTCTTTGCGATTGCAAGCTATTGCTCCACTACAAATGATGGGACGAATGCTCAGTCAACTCCCTCTATTGAGGTATTTAAGAAAAATGGAGATTCAGCGGGGTTTTTCCAGCTCTCAATTAAAGATCTGACATTTGCAGGGCGTGATGCCGATGACTGTTTTTTTGATAGTATAAATAATGATTCTCTAACTAATATTAGAAATATCCAAGATAACAATGGCATAAACTGGGATGATGACAGCCATGATTGGGACTTGGCCGGAAAAAGCGACACACCCGACATCTACACGCTATTTAATAATTCGTTTAGTTTTTCTGTAACTGCTAACAACAACCAAACAAGCGGTGATTGGACCTTAAACTGGACAGATATGAATCCAAGCCTTGCTCCGAACCTCCCCTTCAAAATTGACTTAATAGGGGTTCTCAAAGGGGGAAGTAACGGTTATGCCGCTTATATCTTTCAAGGAATTCTATTAGAAGACAACGGAACCGCGAACGACAATCAAGGATCTGGCACGGGGTCATTCCAGATCAAAGTCCTCAATGGTGGTGGTCAAGTTCCAGGGCTTTCGCATCTAGATATCTATGTAAGGCAAGCTGAGACATCAACAACTCTGACTGGAGGTATCCCAGAACCCAGTATACTAACACTGCTTGGAATAGGGCTTCTGGGGCTTGGAGGCATGAACATGAGGCATCGCTGGGCATCGCTTAAAGCATAAGCAACGCCAATCCACCGAAAAAGCCAACTTTTATAACCAGTTGGCTTTTTTTATTCTCCCGTCGTCGATAGTACCGCCGCTGGATCGTCTTGAGAGGGTCGTCGATCGGTCAAGAGCTATCGGGGCTCTGATTCATGGCAGTTGATAAAAAAGCCGGGCTGTATCTTCCACATCCGTCCGATGTTCCAAAACCGGAAACTGCTGGCGAACGCTCTCCAGAAACGCCCGATCCATCTTCCCCAGCACCACGCCGGCTCCCTCACATAACCGGTCAAGAATCAGCCCCCAGGGATCAACGATCAGACTGTCACCGAAGGTCTCGCGGCCATTGCTGTGCCGGCCGCCTTGCGCCGAAGCAATCACATAGCACTGATTCTCAATCGCCCGTGCGCGCAGCAAAATTTCCCAATGGGCCGCGCCGGTTGCAGCGGTAAATGCCGCAGGTAAGGCTAGGATGTCCATACCTTGCGCGGACATAGCACGAAATTGCTCGGGAAAGCGCAGATCGTAGCAGACCGCCAACCCTAATCGGCCAAACGGTGTGTCTGCCACGACATAGTGATCGCCTGGCTCAATCGTCGCCGATTCCGCATACCGCTCGCGGCTGTCCGGTAACTGCACATCGAATAAATGAACCTTGTCATAGCGGGCAACCTGGCAACCTTGATCATCAAATAGCAGACAAGCCGCCCGCACCCGCTGATTATCACCGGCGGTACGCAGTGGAATCGTGCCACCCACCAGCCACAGCCGATGACGGGCGGCCCGTTCTGCAAGAAAGGTTTGAATCAGTCCATCGCCTTCCGCTTCCTGCACCGCCAGTTTGTCGCTTTCCCGGCGCCCCATCAGAGCAAAATTTTCCGGCAATACCGCCAATTGCGCGCCGCGATCAGCCGCTTTAGCCAACAATTCAGCGGCCACTGCCAGATTGGCAGCAACCTCCGGTCCGGAAACCATTTGCAGAGCAACCAGGCTAGACATCAGTGATCACCTCGTTTCGTTGTCACTCGCGAACCCTTGCCGAGGCGCGGGGTTGGGGGGCTCTTCTGCAACCAGCGGTTCCAGCACCGGATCATCCCATGAGCCGGTTAACCGGTACTGGTAACGGGTCGCCTGCTCAATACCTTTCTGCAAGACGCGCTCAGCGACAAATACCGCTGCGCCAGCAACAGGCCCGCCAACAATGGCTCCAGCGATGGGCAGCGCACTCCCCACAACGTGGGGCGTAACCGTGATCTGTTGATCGTAGCTCCGGTCTTTCAAGCCGGCCCGGCCCCGGATTTCAATCCGCGCCGCCGGCGCTTCAATACGCAGGTTATCAGTACGCGCCTGCCCTTTTTTGAAAGCAAATTCACCGCTGATCCGATCAAAACTGGTGCCCGGCTGGAACAGGTCGCTGAAATCCAGGCTCAAGCGGCGATTCAGGCTCTGCATGCTGAACAAGCCCATGATGCGACCCAGTCCAGGATTGATTTCCAGCAATTGACCGGGGCCGGTCTCAAAATTCAATGTGCCGGAAATCCGCTCCAGCGCGAAATCCGGCAACGCGGCTGCCCAGTTAGCGTCCAATTGCGCCTTGGTTGGGCCACGGGCAATGCCAGACTCCGGATAACCCCATACCGCTAGCGTTTCACCCAGCGCCGGGCTGCGCAACGCCACATTGATCCGGGAAATCTGGTTACCGCCATTCCACCGCCATTCGCCATCGGCATCGATCTGCTGCTGCCCGGAACGCAGTTCAATCCCGGACAATCGAACACCGCCAGAGCGCGGCACGATCGCCAGCCGTAACTGGCCCAGTTTCTGATCATTCATCCGCAAGTCGGCGACCGTCAACGCCAGTGGCGGGAGTTGACACGGGTCGGCTGCCGGTCTGTGTTGCGTATCCGAAGCAGTGCCATTGGCAGTATGCTGTATCCATAAGCGCTGCAACGCGGCATTCACGGGCCGCGCTGCGGTGAGCTGATCCGGTACGGTCATCTGCCCGGATAAAGCTGTGCTGTCTAATTCAACCTGCAATCCCTCTGAATCACGATGTGCATGAACCGTCATTCCCTTAAATGATTGGCCAGCAACCGCCAATTCCTCAATCCGGGCCTCTAAACTGCGCACCAGCGCCAATGAATTGGAACTGGATTTTTGAATCCCGGATCTTCTGCACTGCTCGTTTCCACTCTCATCTCGATTAGGAGAGGACGTTTTAACCGGGGTTGTCCAGGTCCAACGCGGCAGATCAGCGACAATGGCCAAGCCTGGTTCATTGGGAAGCCGCGCTGCTCCAGCGCCAATCCGCAATTCGCCCCGCTCAAACCGGGGCGTATCCAGCAGACCATCCAATGCCAGCACTGCCCGCACCCCAGGTTCGTATTCCAGCGCCACGATCCAGCGGTTGCGCTCATTCGGCTGCACCACGATCCGCAGTGACCGGGTCTCACTGGCGGTTTTACCCAGTGGCGCAGGCAATTCGACGGCAACCCCGCGCAAACCGGAAATTAACTCAAACGAAAAGGCAGATTTTCGTTCCTGACCACGGGCCGGAACGGCCAGCACCGCTTTCCAATCGCTAGCGCCGGTGATCGAATACCCGAGATCCACCGCTGCAGACGGCCCAGCCAGCGCTGGTAATCCTAGCCTCCCCTCCACCTGCGCCCGCAATTCACGACGCCCTTCGCGGCCGGCCAGATCCAGATCGACGCGGATTGCCTCACCGCGCCACAATGCTTGTACATTTCGGGCTTCCAGATCAGCTTCGGTAAAGCGCACCTCACCGCGCAACCGCCCCAGTTCAACCTTCCAGGCAGGCAAGGTCACGTCATTGTCCAACAACCCTACCTGCCCACGCGCTTGACTTGGGCGTCCATCGGCCGGTAGTGTCAATTCGAGATCGAGAGTGTTGCGGCCACTGATCCGTAAATCAGGCAGATCCTCATCCAATTCACGGCCCAACGGACTCTCGCGGAGCACCTGCCACATACTGGCACCCGGTCCCTTAACCCGTCCCTGAACCTGCACAACGACATTGGCCAAATTTTCAATTTGAGCCGTAGCCTTTTCTACCTGCCCATCCAGCAGCTGGCCACCACTGGCCTTAATAGTGAGTCCACGATTGCGAAACAAAACGTCAGCCTGCAACTTCTCCAAGCGTGGCCAGCCGGGCGCATAGTCCAGTATGCCGTCTTTAACCTGAAAACGGGTTTCAAATAACCCTTCATCCCGATTGAAAGGAAAGGCCGCCGGCGGTCCCTGAAAAATCAGATTGCCAGTCGCCACCTGACCATCCACCAGCGCCCGGTCCAACCAAGCCACCCCTTGTGGTGGAATCACTGCAACCGGCAGATAGCGCCACGCTTGCTTAACCTTCACACTGTGATAATGGCCTTGAATATCCAGCAATGGCTGGCCCGCGTCAGGAACAGTGACGCTGCCCCAAAACCGGCCACTAAGGTCAGCATTAGCCAGTTCAAGACCGGTACTTTCGACGTGCAAGCCTTCAGAGGAACGCCGCCAGTTCACGGTTCCGCTGAGGACATCCAGCGTGATGGGCGCACGCAGTAAACCGGCAGTATCAACCTGAACGGCATGGCAATCCAGCTCGATTCGGCCTCGTTCCGGGGAAACCACCAGCTGGCCGGTTAAGTTATCGAAGCCTGGCAAGCGGTGAGTCGAGCGAATATTCACGCCGCGCAGGGCAATGGCCGCTTGGTAAATCCCTGCCGCCGGTTCGCTCTGTAGCGTTATTTCCGGTAATTCACCGCGTGGATCAAGCGGCGCCAGCCATTGGCGAGCCGATCCGCTGAGCCAGGGCGCCACCCAAGCCAGCACACGCTCAGCACGTAGATGGCGAATCACTGCTTGCCAGCCGGCATCGGTGCGCGTCGCCTCAAATACGGCCGGCGGATGCGTCTGCGGCGCATCCTCAAAATGAATTTGCCCCTGCAACCGCCAGCCCTTTTTAGCTGTTGATTCACTCGCCGGTAACTGCTCAATGGTCAACCCCAGTTGTCCGCCAAGTTCCACAGGCAAGTCAGCCATCAAGACCAGCCGTCGACCTTGCGCCGTATCCTGAAAACGGAGGTAGGGATGCAGTAACTGCCAGGTAAAACCGTCCGGCCGCCGCAGGGTAAGTTGCTCACCGACAATATCCAGCTGTCGTAATTCAAAGATTTGGTGAGCGTTTCCCGGCAGCGGGGAATCATCCGCGTGTGGCGCAATGCTTCCATCGGTGAATAGCCGGGACACTCCATCCGGCCCTTGTTCCAGCGTTAAATTCGCACCTTCCAGGCGGATACGGCGCACGACAGGCCGCCACTCCTGTAAGGAGCGCCACAGGTTCAGAGTGATGGCTACTTGCTTGAAATACGCTAACGGGGTGTCCCGCTCAGGGTCGTCCACACTCACGCCGCGCAGACCTAACGCCAGGCGCCAGCCATCCAGAGTGGCCGTGACTGCATCAATGCGCACGGGCATCTGCAATGTGTCACCCAGCGCACGGGCCAAATCACCCCGGTAATTGTTCAGGCGTGGCAATACCCACCATTGCCCAAATGCCGCCAGCAGCAAGAGTAGCAACAACAAGGTGAGCAGCAACCGGCGGATCCAGCGCAGGGTCCGGCGAGTACGGCTCGTTGATAGACAAAGCGCATTCCAGAAGCGTCCGTTTGTCAAACACCGTTCATTATTCCTTCCCTCCGGAGAAACAGGACGAGGGGTGAGGAGGTCAGAGCTCACATTAACACCACATCATATTGCTCACGGGTATATAGCGCTTCCGCCTGGAATTTGATGGGAATGTCGATGAACGCCTCTAACTGCGCCACACTGTGAGATTCTTGATCCAACATGACATCCACCACATCTGGCGCGGCGAGCACCACGAATTGGCGGGGCGCGTACTGACGGGCTTCGCGCAACAATTCACGGAAAATTTCATAACACACCGTTTCCGCTGTTTTAATCGAACCGCGCCCATCGCATAACGGACAGGGTTCGCACAGAATCTGCCCCAAACTCTCGCGGGTGCGCTTACGGGTCATTTCCACCAGCCCTAATGGTGATACCTGCGAGATATGACTTTTGGCGCGATCTTTTTCCAGATGCTTTTCCAATGCCTTCAACACGGCCTGGCGGTGTTCTTCGCTGGCCATATCAATAAAATCCAGAATAATAATGCCGCCCAGGTTACGCAGCCGTAATTGCCGGGCAATCGCCGCGGCAGCTTCCAGATTGGTCTTGAAAATGGTTTCTTCCAGATTACGATGCCCAACATAGGCACCGGTATTTACGTCAATCGTGGTCATAGCCTCGGTCTGATCAATAATCAGATAACCACCTGATTTCAATGTTACTTTCTTGCTAAGCCCTCGCTGGATTTCATCTTCAATGCCATATAACTCGAAAATTGGCCGCTCACCTGGATAATGCTCCAAACGTGAGACCATCTCCGGCACGAATTTTTCAGCAAATTGCATCATCCGTTGACTGGCCTCACGTGAATCCACCCGAACCCTTTCTACATTGTCGCCGACAAAATCGCGCAGCACCCGTAGCACCAGCGGCAGATCCTCATACAATGTCATAATGCCATTGGCTTCGCGGATACGATCTTGAATAGAGCCCCATAGCCGTTGCAAAAACTGCATATCTGCGCGCAGCGCCCAGGCTTCTGCACCTTCTGCAGCAGTACGAACGATATAGCCACCCCCAAACTCAGCGCGAAAGGCATTGACGACCTCTTTCAAACGCTGCCGCTCGCGTTCACCGTCGATCTTGACGGACACACCGGCCACATCGGAATCGGCCAGGAATACTAGAAACCGTGATGGCAACGTGATGTGGGTTGTCAACCGTGCGCCCTTGGTGCCGATGGGGTCCTTGATCACCTGTACCACCAGATCCTGACCCTCGCGCACCAGGTCAGTAATCGCCAGTATCCGGTCACTGTGACTTACACTTGGCGCACTGTTTTCAGATAAACAAGGCTCAAGCCGGCATGCCGGGCGGATATCGGAGACGTGCAGAAAGGCTGCCCGTTCCAGGCCGATATCCACAAACGCAGCCTCCATGCCTGGCAGCACCCGGCAAACCCGGCCTTTATAAATATTACCGACCAGGCCGCGCCGGCCTGCCCGTTCGATCAGAATTTCCTGGAGGACACCGTTCTCAACCACCGTAACCCGGGTCTCACGGGGGGTTACGTTGATCAGTATTTCGTCGCCCGTACCACCTTCGGCGCGTGTGGTCATACCATCTCGTTCCATCTAGGAAAGGTTAAAGTTGGTTAGGAAGAAAGCCCGAATTCTCGAAACAGTTCTGCAGTTTCGAATAGCGGCAAACCCATGACCCCGGAATAACTGCCATGCAATTCCACAATGAACGCCGCTGCACGGCCCTGGATTCCATAGCCGCCCGCCTTGTCCCAAGATTCGCCGGTCTCCCAGTACGCGGCACATTCCGCCGGCGTCAATTTGCGGAAGCGAACCCGGCTCTCTTGAACTTTGACCGCAATTTGCGCCGGGGTTGCCAAGGCTACCGCGCTTAATACCTGATGTTCGCAACCGGAAAGCCGTGCCAACATGGCCAAACCTTCTTCGCGGCTGCGGGGCTTGCCGAGAATCGTGTCTTTAACAACCACGGCGGTATCCGCCCCTAATACGGGCGCGGGCTTCTTCCGGCCGAGCGCTTGCGCGCCTGTTCGCGCTTTGGCCAAGGCCAGCCGGGCAACATAATCGCAGGGATGTTCTTTGGCCAATGGCGTCTCATCCACCTCGACCCGCAGCAGGCGGTAAGCCATGCCGATCTGCCGCAAAAGTTCACGGCGGCGTGGCGATGCAGAGGCAAGGTAGATAAAAGGCATGTCAAGCGCGATGATAAGGATGATTGTGCAGCAGACTCCACGCCCGATAAAGCTGCTCAGCGACCACGATGCGCACCAGAGGATGCGGCAGGGTCAAGCGCGACAGCGACCACAGGTGTTCGGCACGATCACGACAGGCCGCATCCAGCCCATCCGGGCCACCGATCAGCAAACTGAGGTTGCAGCCTTCCTGCAACCAGCCCGCCAACTGCCCAGCCAATTCGGCAGTACCCCATTCCCGGCCACGCTCATCCAGGGCAATCACACGAGAACTTGCAGGAATCGCTGCAAGCAATCGCTCACCTTCGGCCCGGACCAAACGAGGCAAATCGGCACGGGTGCTGCGCTTGCCCGCAGGGATTTCAATCAGGTTCAACTGGCATTCCCGGGGCAGCCGCCCGGCATATTCTGCATAACCGGTTTTGATCCAGTCAGGCATTCGGATGCCGACGGCAAGTAGATGAATTTTCATCTTTCAATTCAGACAGTAATGTTGATGCAATCCGCTGCCTGCTCTCACTTAACCCTTCAGCGCTTTGGCTACATCCACTGACCATAATTTTTCCAGATTATAGAAATCCCGGGTCTGGGGCAGCATGACATGCACGACGATGTCGGCCAGATCCACCAACACCCATTCAGCTTCCCGCGCTCCTTCAACGCCAAGCGGCCGGACACCGGCCGCCGTGCATTTCTCGATCACCTTGTCAGCCAGGGCTTTGACCTGGCGGGTCGAGGCACCGCTGGCGACCACCATCAAGTCAGTAAAACTGGCCTTGTTACGCACGTCCAGAACACGGATATCCTGGGCTTTCACTTCTTCCAGGGCATTAACAATGATTTTCTGTAAAACCTCAAGTTGCATGGAATCTTGTTTATCCTCATCAAGTAAGGGGGTTTAGAACCGGCAGCGGCCGGTACAACGCCCGATCGGCGATATAGGCCAGCACGGCCTCCGGCAACAAATAACGGGGTGACTGGCCGCGTGCCAGCAGGACACGGATTTGGGTGGCGGAAATATCTAACTGCGTCACCGGTTGAAACAGGATGCTGCCAGCGGGTTTTCCATGCAGCATGAGCGCTTCATGTATCCGGCGGGGGGCAATCCATTCCTCCAGTACGGATGGCACCGGTTGCGAAGCCCCAGGACGCTGCATCACGACGATATGGGCTAACCGCGTCATATCCTGCCAGCGATGCCAGGTGTACAGCGCTCGAAAAGCATCTGCGCCAACGATCAGGCACAATGGGGTCTCTTGGCCAAAATCTTCTCGCAAAGAAGCCAGCGTATCCACCATGTAGGACGTGCCTTCCCGGCGCAATTCCCGGTCATCCGCTACGAAATCCGGCTGCCCGGCAATGGCCAATTGCACCAGCGTGAACCGCTGTTCAGCAGTGATGTGCGGTGTTCCGCGATGCGCCGGAATCCGGCAGGGGATAAAACGCACCTCTGCCAGTTGCAGCATTTCCAGCAACTCAAGCGCCGGGCGCAGATGGCCATGATGAATAGGATCAAAAGTGCCGCCCAGAATGCCAATCGGGCGGGGAACATGCGACATGTGGGCTATCAGCGTCCTGATTGTCGTTGGTTAGCGACGGATATGGCCATCGCCCAATACCACAAACTTTTGGGTAGTCAGCCCTTCCGTACCGACCGGGCCACGAGCATGCAGTTTATTCGTGCTAATGCCAATTTCCGCGCCCAATCCATATTCACCGCCATCGGCAAAGCGAGTGGAGGCATTGACGATCACCGAACTGGAATCGACCTCGCGCAGGAAACGCCGCGCCCGGCTGTAATTCTCAGTGACGATAGCATCCGTGTGCGCGGAACCGTAGCGGGTAATATGATCTATCGCCTCATCCATATCCTTGACTACCCGGATCGCTAGAATCGGCGCTAGATATTCCTCGTACCAATCATCCTCAGCCGCCGCCTTGATATCGAAGAGTAATTCACGCGTGCGAGGACAACCGCGCAGTTCAACGCCAGCCTCCTGGTACATCTGACCCAAGCGTGGTAACACTTGATCAGCGATGCCTTCTGCCACGAGCAAGGTTTCCAGCGTATTGCAGGTACCATAGCGCTGGGTCTTAGCGTTGTAAGCAACCGCGACTGCTTTTTCGAGATCAGCGTGGTCATCGATGTAGACGTGGCAATTCCCGTCCAAATGCTTAATGACCGGCACGCGCGCTTCACGGCTGATCCGTTCGATAAGGCTTTTGCCGCCGCGCGGCACGATAACGTCCACGTACTCGGCCATGCGAATCAGTGCCCCAACCGCTGCTCGATCCGCCGTATCAATAACTTGCACGGTATCAGCAGGCAGATTAGCCACGGCCAATCCTTGCTGGATGCAGGCAGCGATAGCCCGGTTGGAATGCAGCGCTTCGGAACCGCCGCGAAGAATCGCCGCATTGCCGGCCTTCAGACACAGTGCAGCGGCATCAGCGGTCACATTGGGCCGTGACTCGTAGATAACGCCGACTACACCCAAGGGTACACGCATTTGCCCTACCTGAATGCCAGAGGGCCGGTATTTTAGACCGGTAATTTCTCCCACCGGATCAGTCTGAGCAGCAATCTCCCGCAAACCTCCAGCCATCACCTTGACGCTTTTGGGAGTGATTTCCAACCGATCCAGCAATGCCGGCTCCAAGCCAGAGGCGCGGCCGGCTTCCAAGTCACGGCGGTTTTCCGCCAGTAACCGTCCTTCAGATGCTTCAAGCGCCCCAGCGATCGCCAGCAGGGCGGCGTCCTTCACCCGGGTTTCAGCACGACCCACGATGCGGGAAGCTGCGCGGGCGCGCTGACCAACCGTTATCATGTAGTCATCCACAGCACTTGTCATATCCTGGTTCATGTCGTTCATCAATCCAAAACCTCATAACCAACGCTTCATGCGTCAGCGTGATATTCAAAACGTGCCGGGTAACAACTCCCGGCCGGCCAGCCGCAGCCCTGCTATCATGAGTTCATCCCATGGCGCGCCGGTTTCTGCCCCCTTGATGCAGCGGTCGATCCGTGAGCAGGCGCGCAACAACCGCTGACAATCCGCTAAAGTCAAACGTTTCAAAGCATTTCTAATCAATGGCTTGCGTTTTTCCCAAACCTTATGTGCGTTCAGCGCTCCTTCCAGGGGTTGTCCCTCAGCGCAGGTGAAGGCTAACCGGGTCAGAGTACGAACCTCTCGATGCAAAGCCCAGTTGATCAATACAGGTTCGACCCCTTCACCGTGCAATCCGTCTAGAATACGCACAATGCGTTCTGCCTCGCCAAGCAAAGCAGCGTCTACAAAATCATAGATGCTGAAACGGGCGCTGTCTCCCACCGCTGCCCATACGGCTTCGACCGTCAATGATGGGGTCTCGGCTGTCAGTACCAGCTTTTCAATCTCCTGAGCCGCTGCCAGCAAATTGCCTTCCACACGCTCACTCAACAATGCTACGGCTTCTGGCATAGGATTCAGACCTCGGTTGCGCAACCGGCGTTCGATCCAGGCCGGCTGCTGGCGCGCATCAACCGGTAAGGCAGGCACCACGACACCGGCCCCATCCAGTGCAGCGAACCAGTGACTTTTCTGAGCGTGCCAGTCCACCTTGCCAGCGATCACCAGCAGCACAGCGTCCTCGGCCGGCCGCATAGCGTAAGCACTGAGCGCCTTGGCTCCGGCATCGCCTGGCTTAGCATCGCCTATCCGTAGTTCCAACAGCCGATGGCTGGCAAACAGCGAGGGGCTGGAGGCGAGCTGCCGCAGGGTGTTCCAATCAAAACCGGTTTCTACCGTCAGGCATTCCCGTTCACTGTAGCCCCGCTCACGGGCCGCCGCGCGGATAGCGTCAGCAGCTTCCTGAGCAAGCAAGGTTTCCTCACCGAACACCAGGTACAGGGGCGCCAGAGTTTTGCGCAGATGGGCAGAGAGTTTGTCGGGAGACAGGCGCAAAGGGGATCTCAGGAACCAGCAGCGGCTTGCAAACGGCGGATGATTTGCCACGATAGGTCATCGGCCATGCTATCCGTCAGCGACTCCTGGGCAGCTTCGAAGCCCAGCACCCGGTTTTCATCAAACAACAAGGTACGATTGGTGCTAAATCCCTCCGGTGGAATCAGCGTTTGACCATTTGCCAGTGTGACCTGGCAGACAACATCGTAGGCCAGAAAATACTGCCGCTTGATATCGAAACGGTCGGCCGCCACAGTGCGGCGGCCGCCACCCTCACGCAGGATGGTGAGCGTCGCCGTCGCCTGGGCTGGATCGCGGGTGACGGTTACACCATTATTAGCCAGCAACAGCGGGAGCTTGCGGCTCACAGAACCGGGCGGCGCAAGACCCGATGGGCTTTGCACATAGGTTATTCGCATCTCCGGCGGCAACTGCGCTTGACCGCGCAACTGAAAACCACAGCCCGCCAATATCAACACCGCCAGCCCTAATCCATGCCAAACGATCCAGCGCATGAGGGTATCCTTCTCAGCACACCACATTGACCAATTTGTCAGGCACAATCACGATTTTACGGATTAGTTTACCCGCCACAAAGCGCTGAACGTTCGGCTCAGCCTGGGCGATCTTCTCGATCGCTTCGCGCCCAGCATCCACCGGAACTTCAATTTGCCCACGCAACTTACCATTAACCTGCACCACCAACGTCACCCGTGAACGAGCCAGCGCGGACTCATCCGGCACAGGCCACGCCGCGTTCAACACATCCTCGCCATAGCCCAGCTCCCGCCACAAGGTATGAGTGATATGCGGCACAATTGGCGATAGTAACCGCAGCAGAATACCCAAACCTTCACGGCGGACCGCCGGCACTGATGCATCCTCACCCATCTCGCTCCGGCTCAGCGCATTCAGAATTTTCATGCCGCCAGAGACCACGGTGTTGAATTGGTGGCGGCCAAAGTCGTACAGCGCTTGATGCAACGCCTCATGCACTTCGCGGCGGACCACACGCAAAGGCTCAGACAAAGCAGCAGCGTCCAGTTCACCGGCAGCGCGAATCGCATCTTGATGTTCAGCGGCATGAAGCCACAAGCGGCGCAAAAAGCGATAAGCGCCCGCCACCCCAGAATCCGACCATTCCAGCGCCTGATCAGGCGGCGCAGCGAACATCATAAACAACCGGGCAGTGTCGGCCCCGTACTGTTCGATCAGCGACTGCGGATCGACGCCATTGTTCTTCGATTTAGCCATTTTCTCGATGCCGCCGATCACCACCGGCTGTCCATCGCTGCTCAAGGCCGCAGCCAGTGGCCGGCCCTTATCGTCGGTTTGCACCTTGACATCCGCCGGGTTGATCCATTGCTTGCGGCCTTCTGCGCTCTCCCGGTAGAAAGTGGGCGCAATCACCATGCCTTGAGTCAGCAGGTGGGCAAACGGTTCATTAACCGAGGTTAAGCCTAGATCACGCATAACCTTAGTCCAAAACCGGGAATATAGCAGGTGCAAGATCGCATGTTCGATGCCGCCGACATACTGATCAACCGGCATCCAGTAATCAGCCCGTTGATCGATCATCACTCCCGCGCCGGGGGTACAGTAGCGGAAGAAATACCAGGACGAATCGACAAAGGTGTCCATGGTATCGGTCTCACGCCGGGCCGGCTGGCCACATTCCGGGCAGATACAGTGTAGAAACTCAGGATATTTATTGAGGGGATTGCCAGAACCGTCCGGGATCAGGTGCTCGGGCAACACCACTGGTAATTGTTCATCCGGCACAGGCACTGCGCCGCAGCCGGCGCAATGAACGATTGGAATCGGCGTTCCCCAATAACGCTGGCGGGAAACACCCCAGTCACGCAATCGCCATGTCACTTTCTTCTCGCCCAGACCTTTGGCGCTCAGGTCAGCAGCGATAGCATCCACCGCCTGTGTGAAATTCAGTCCGTCATACGGGCCAGAGTTGATGCAGACTCCCTCATCAGCGTAAGCCTCCTGCCAGGGCGCTGGAGTTTCGTCGCCGATGCGGGTGCGAATCACTGGCTTGATTGGCAAGCCGAATTGACCGGCAAAGGCGAAATCGCGTTCGTCATGGGCCGGCACCGCCATCACCGCGCCCTCGCCGTAACCCATCAGGACATAGTTGGCGACCCACAACGGCAAGGCATCGCCAGTCAGCGGATGGATTACGGTCAACCCTGTTGGCATCCCCTTCTTTTCCTGCGTCGCTAACTCCGCCTCGGTGACACCGCCGCGCCGGCATTCTTCGATGAATGCGGCCAGTTGCGGATTGGTTTGTGCGGCGTGCAAGGCCAGCGGATGCTCGGCAGCAACTGCGACGTAGGTCGCCCCCATCAGAGTATCAGCACGGGTCGTGAAGACCCAGAGAATGCCAGATGCCTCTCCTCCCCCAAGCGGCGAGGGGCTTTGATAAGGAAACCCGATCCGTACCCCGTGGCTTTTACCGATCCAGTTTTTCTGCATCAGCTTGACTTGCTCTGGCCAGCCAGGCAATTGGTCAAGTTCCGCGAGCAACTCCTCGGCGTATTGGGTAATTGCCAAGTAATACATGGGGATTTCGCGTTTCTCGACGACCGCGCCGGTCCGCCAGCCGCGCCCGTCAATGACCTGCTCATTGGCTAATACGGTTTGATCAACCGGGTCCCAATTGACCACGCCTGTTTTCAGGTAAGCGATGCCTTTTTCCAGCATCCGCAAGAACAACCATTGATTCCAGCGGTAATACTCCGGCGTGCAGGTCGCCACCTCGCGTTCCCAGTCCAGGGCGAAACCCAGCAACCGGAGCTGCTTTTTCATGTAGGCAATGTTGTCGAAGGTCCATTGCGCTGGGGCAACGCGGGAAGCCATCGCTGCATTTTCCGCCGGCAAGCCAAACGCATCCCAACCCATCGGCTGCAAGACGTTCTTGCCCAGCATCCGCTGGTAGCGCGCGATCACATCGCCAATGGTGTAGTTGCGCACATGCCCCATGTGCAGCCGTCCACTGGGATAAGGAAACATGGACAGACAATAGAATTTCTCACGGCCCGGCTCCTCGCGTGCAGCGAAGATTCGTTGCTCATCCCAATAACTTTGGGTTTCCGCTTCAATGACTTGCGGCTGGTAAGACTCGGCGATCACGGCAATTTCCTGGCGTTGACGGGCTTTAAAACGAAGGACGGGCTTTGAAACGAAGCGGGTTAAAATACCATAACTTTTCAGACAGACGCAGACGCTGATAAACAGGATTCCGGCTGGCTCCACAGGGCGCCTTGACGAGCCATAAAAAATCACAACAAACTATCTCACACCACATCAAATTGCATAGCACGCCAAAAAGCCAGCCGGGCTGGCGGATCTTACTTTTCTTCTATTTCTTCTAGTGATCTTCGCTTTCTCTTCTTCAGCCCCATTGCCGCGGGTGCTTTGCTCCCGCGGCAGGTCCTGCATATACCATAACAACCTGAAAAAAACCTGATCTTAACGGGCGGCTGCCAGCGCCTGCTCTAGATCAGCGAGAATATCATCGATATGCTCGATGCCAATCGACAAGCGCACCAGATCCTCGCTGACTCCGGCCCTGGCCAGCTCATCCGGCGATAATTGCCGGTGCGTTGTGGTTGCCGGATGACAAGCCAACGACTTGGCATCGCCAATATTGACCAGCCGGGTGACTAACTTAAGTGCATCAATAAACTTGGCACCGGCTTCACGGCCGCCCTTGATACCAAAACTAAGGATGCTGGAACCCCGTCCACCCATGTACTTGTCGACGAGCGGCTTGTCCGGACTATCAGCCAGCGCTGGGTATTTCACCCATTCGACCTGAACATGATCACGCAGGTATTCCGCTACCTTGAGCGCATTCTCGCAATGGCGGTCCATACGTACCGGCAGCGTCTCGATGCCCTGCAAAATCAGGAAACTGTTAAATGGCGAGATCGCTGCGCCGGTATTGCGCAACGGCACGACCCGCGCCCGCCCGATGAATGCCGCTGGCCCCAATGCCTCAACGTATACCACGCCGTGATAAGAAGGATCTGGCTCGTTCAATCGGACAAAACGGGCTTTGTGCTGATCCCAAGGAAAGCGTCCAGAATCGACAATGACTCCGCCAATACTGGTACCGTGGCCCCCCATATACTTCGTCAGCGCATGCACCACGATATCCGCGCCATGCTCAAACGGCCGGCATAGATAGGGCGTTGGCACCGTATTATCAACGATCAGCGGGACACCATGCGCATGAGCGACTGCTGCCAATGCGCCAAAATCCACTACATTCGCCGCCGGATTGCCGATAGACTCGCAAAACATTGCTTTAGTCTTGTCATCGATCAGCCGGCCCATAGCCTCGACATCCCGATAATCGGCAAAGCGGACTTCAATACCGAAACGCGGCAGGGTGTGAGCGAACAGATTATACGTGCCGCCATACAGGGTTGAGGTCGTGACAATATTGTCCCCCGCCTCGGCGATGGTCATGATGCTATAAGTAATCGCCGCCATGCCCGACGCAACACCCAGCGCACCGACCCCGCCTTCCATGGCTGCTACTCGCTGCTCCAACACTGCTGTCGTGGGGTTCATAATCCGGGTGTAGATGTTCCCTGGGACCTTCAGATCGAACAGATCGGCGCCATGCTGAGTATCATCAAAGGCGTAAGAAGTCGTCTGATAGATGGGAACAGCAACCGCTTTAGTAGTGGCTTCGGGCTGATAGCCACCGTGAATGGCCAAGGTTTCGATTTTCATGAACGCAGGTTCCTTAGTGGTCAGGGGAAAACAGATAAAGTCTGGACGTTGCAGTCAGCAAATGTCCAGTCAGACCAGGGACACGCTTTCCTATAGGAGCAGGAGCGTTTCGGTTGCTTTCGAAATACTCTCATTTTTTGATTCATAGCCCGTATTCCCTTAATCTTATCCGGGGAGCTTAACGCGCCAGCCCGATCCGCAAGGGAATCTGGCGCATTGTTGGTCCTCCGTCGTCCCGGGCCACAGCGACCGAACGAAATAACCATTTAACAACCAACGATATAATTAGGAGAAAACCATGAGGTCTGTTCATTCCCTTACTGGAGGGTTCACATCATGGCAGCGGTAGGATTGATTATCGCATTGCTCTGCGCGATCGGCGCGCTTATCTACGGCATCCAGTCGGTCAAATGGGTATTGGCCAAGGATGCCGGTAACGCTCGTATGCAGGAAATCGCCTCGGCTGTCCAAGAAGGCGCCCGTGCTTACCTGAACCGGCAGTACACCACGATCGCCATCGTTGGCGTGATCATTGGTGTGGTAATCTTTTTCACCTTGGGCCCTCTGTCCGCTGTTGGCTTTGCCATTGGCGCAATCTGTTCCGGCATAGCCGGTTACATCGGCATGTATGTCTCGGTGCGCGCTAACGTGCGCACCGCTCAAGCCGCTCACAATGGCCTGAATGCGGCACTGGAAGTCGCGTTTCGCGGCGGTGCAATCACCGGCCTGTTAGTAGTCGGCCTGGGTCTGCTCGGCGTGGCCGGTTATTATGTGCTGCTGGGCGGCTTCGCCGGCGCAGTTTCCGATCTCGGTCCGCTGGTCGGTCTGGCCTTTGGCAGCTCGCTCATCTCGATCTTCGCCCGTCTGGGCGGCGGTATTTTCACCAAAGGAGCTGATGTTGGCGCTGACTTGGTCGGTAAGGTCGAAGCCGGTATCCCTGAAGACGATCCACGCAATCCAGCGGTAATTGCCGATAATGTGGGTGACAATGTGGGCGACTGCGCTGGCATGGCCGCTGACCTGTTTGAAACCTATGCCGTGACCATCATTGCAACCATGCTGGTCGGCAGCCTGGCATTCACTGGAGACTCCACCCAGAACGCTATCGTTCTGCCGCTGCTGATGGGCGGCGTATCAATCATTGCCTCAATTATCGGTTGCAGTTTTGTTAAGGCTCGCGAAGGCGAGAAAATCATGAACGCCTTATATCGCGGGCTGGGTGTGGCCGGCGGCATCGCTGCAGTGGCTTTCCTGCCGGTCATCTTCTTGCTAATGGGCGGCCAAAACCCCTGGGGGCTGTACGGTTCGGCGCTGATCGGACTGGGCTTGACCGCGGCTATGGTAGTCTTCACCGAGTATTACACCGCCACTGAGTTCAGCCCGGTGCAAAAGCTTGCAGAGGCCTGCACCACTGGCCACGCCACCAATATCATCGCCGGTCTGGCGGTGTCGATGAAAGCCACCGCCCTGCCGGTGCTAGCGGTCTGCTTGAGTATTGGTCTGTCCTATAGCTGGGCCGGGTTGTACGGCATCGCCATTGCCGCTACTTCGATGTTGTCGATGGCCGGCATTATTGTCGCTTTGGACGCCTATGGGCCCATCACTGACAACGCTGGCGGTATTGCCGAAATGGCCGATATGGACGAGAAGATTCGCGGTATCACCGACCCGCTGGATGCGGTAGGCAACACCACCAAGGCTGTGACCAAGGGTTATGCGATTGGCTCGGCAGCACTGGCCGCGTTGGTGCTGTTCGCCGACTTTGAACATAAGCTGGCGTTAGCGAATATTCAGGTCAATTTTGAATTGACTGACCCGGTGGTGATTATCGGTCTGTTCATCGGCGGTATGATTCCGTTCCTGTTCGGAGCCATGGCGATGGAAGCTGTCGGTCGCGCCGCAGGCAGCGTGGTGATAGAAGTACGCCGGCAATTCCAGGAAATCGCCGGCATTATGGAAGGCACGACCAAACCAGATTACTCACGGGCCGTCGATTTGCTGACCAAGTCTGCGATCAAGGAGATGATTATTCCCTCGCTGCTACCTGTATTGACGCCGATCGTGGTGGCTTTCGGCATGGCTTGGCTGATGGGCCCCGAAGCAGGGCCGAAAGCATTGGGCGGCCTGCTGATGGGTACTATCGTGACGGGTTTGTTCGTAGCGATTTCCATGACTGCCGGCGGCGGTGCTTGGGACAACGCTAAAAAGTACATCGAAGATGGCAACTTTGGCGGAAAAGGCTCAGAGGCACATAAGGCCTCGGTTACCGGTGATACTGTCGGCGATCCCTACAAAGATACAGCCGGTCCGGCTGTCAATCCGTTAATCAAGATCATCAATATCGTGGCGTTGCTGATCGTTCCACTATTAGTGAGTTAATAGCTTAGCACGGGCTTTCAGCCCGTGTTGCAACGGGCAGGATGCCCGGTTTCGCACCCAGGGGCGAGGGGTTTCCTCGCTCCCTCGCTCAACCTGCCATCTCTTCCTGTCTTTCTCCTGCCATGTCTCTGACCCACTTCAATGCTGCCGGCGAAGCTCAAATGACCGATGTTGGCGGCAAGGCCATCACTCACCGGATTGCGGTCGCCGAGGGCTACATTTTCATGCAACCGGCAACGCTGGAACGCATCATGACCGGTGCGCATGCCAAAGGCGATGTGCTGGGTGTAGCGCGCATTGCCGGTATCATGGGCGCTAAACGCACGGCTGACTTGATCCCGCTCTGCCATCCCCTGGCCCTGACCCGGGTCGTGGTGGATCTACAGCCCTTGCCGGAACGTAAGGCTGTCCGCTGTCAAGCGACCGTAGAAACCCGGGGTTCCACTGGCGTGGAAATAGAGGCACTGACCGCCGTGCAGGTCACGCTGTTGACGGTTTACGATATGTGCAAGGCAGTGGATCGCGGCATGGCTTTAACCGACATCCGCCTGCTGGAAAAGACCGGTGGCAAATCCGGAACCTGGCGGCGCGAATGAGCGAGGCAAATGAACACAACCTGCATTATATCGTTGACCAGCCAGCGCTAGTTGAATTCTGTGCGGGATTGAGCAACACACCCTGGCTGGCGCTCGATACCGAATTTATCCGCAAGCAAACCTTCTATCCGCAACTCTGTTTGATCCAGATCGCCAGTGCTAACGGTTTGGCGTGTATCGATCCACTCGCGCTGCCATCGCTGGAACCGTTGCTGGATGTGCTGTACAACCCGGCAGTGATCAAAATCCTGCATGCGGCCTATCAGGATCTGGAAATTTTCTACCACCTGCGTGGCGCAGTCCCGGTACCTGTGTTTGATACGCAACTGGCGGCTCTAGTGCTAGGTTACGGCAACCAAGTAGGTTACGCGAGCTTGGTGCAGCAGATGCTCAATGTGGAATTGCACAAGGAACATACCCGTGCTGACTGGCGCTACCGGCCACTGGCACCAGAATGGCTGGCCTATGCAATCGACGACGTGCGCTACCTGCCGGAACTGTACCAGCGGCAACAGGCAACCTTGGCAGAACGCGGCTGGCTAGCCGCATTGAGCGAGGATTTTGCGGCACTGACTAATCCAGACCGCTACCAGCCACACCCCCAAGAAGCCTGGCGGCGAGTACGCGGCCATCAACGGCTGCGAGGCGTACAGCAAGCCGTCTTGCGAGCACTGGCGGCCTGGCGGGAAGAACAGGCCAGCCGCCATGACCGGCCACGCCGCTGGATTTTGAGTGACGCCGTACTGTTGAATATGGCACAACGTATGCCGAACAATATCGAAGATTTAGCACGGATTCATGGATTGCCGTCCACTACCTTGCGCCGGCATGGCGAGGCCCTGCTGAAACAAATTATGGCTGCTCGCACTGAGCCCGCCGGGCAATGGCCGACGGTGCAGCCGCACCGGTTGCGTTTGACCGCAAAACAAGCAGCGCGGGTCGATGAACTATTAAATAGGATCACAGCCCGGGCCAATCAATATGGAATTCCCCCCCAAGCGTTAGCCACTCAGCGCGATGTAGAGCAGTGGCTCACCCGCCAGGATTCCCCATTCAGTCACGGTTGGCGGGCTGCAGTCCTTGGACCGGATTGGGAGCAACCCTAGCTCCTGCTTGTATTCAGGGGAGATTCACGTTGCTCATGAAATACTGCATCCTATTCAGTGGGGATGTTGGTGGGTTTTGATGGCGGCGCTGTCGCTGGTGCATTCCGCATAAGTGATCGCCGCCTGCTTTTTCAACTACCCCGTCGAACAGTGTGGAGAGTCCTATGTCTATGCCATTGAAGCTTATGATCGTGACCGTAGCACTTGGTCTAACTACGGCTTGTGCAACGCCGCCACCGCGAGGCGCTCCACCCAATTATTATACAACAGGAGGTGCGTTAATGGGTGCGGCAGCAGGCGCGGCAGTGGGTCATGCTATCGATCCTACGGGCGGCGCACTGACAGGAGCGCTGGGTGGCGCACTCATTGGCGGTGCAGTGGGTAATCAAATGGATTACCAGAATCAGGAGATCGTTTCGCAACAGCGGCAAATTCGCCGCATGCGGCGTTATCGCTATGATGACTCCGGGCCACCCCCAGGCTATTACCGCCGTTATGGGCCACCACCCGCCTACTATGACGCTCCGCCACCTTATTGATACTCTGCTGGCGCAATTTCTCTCCCCATCATCGGGGAGAGTGCTTTGAATAATAATAATATTTCTTTACTCTCCCCATTACTCAAAGCTTTCTTCTGCATCCCTCCCATTCTCTCATTCTGTATCCCGCCAATTTTGCTTTAATCGCTTTGACTGAATTTATCAAGCTAACGCGGAAACCCTGCCTTTATTCCCTACCTATCGAATCAACTAATTATTTCCACGCAATCGGGCCAATTTGGCTTGATCAATTCCTCTCTATGTCATTATTAATCAGCAAATGATTTTTTTTGGGGCGATCAATTATCAAATTATGAACCTAACTGTTCATTTTGATATGAAAATCACATAGAAACAAAGAAAAGACCTGGGCATATCTATTGCAAGAACTATAACAATAGTCCTGCAAATAAAAGACCCAGAATTGAAACGGGTAAATCAATAAAATGCCCGAATTACTCCAATTAGAAACGTCATTTTCTCAAGACTCATTCGATGAAAGCGATCTGTTAGTACTGCCATTTTTGCCGACTGTCATGGAAGAATTACTGGAAACTTGCGAAAGTGGAAGCGCTGATATTCAGAAACAGGCTCAACTCATCGGTTATGACCCCGTTTTAAGCATACGGCTGCTGGCTATGGCGAATACGTCTCAAGGCCAGACCTTTCAAGCACCCAATCTCCACTATGCACTGGCGATAATGAATCCAACCGCCGTGAGAACCCTGGTGGTCACCAGTGCCATTCAACAATTAGCGACTCAGCAGGATGGTTTTCCGCCCTCGGCATTAAAACGATTCTGGTGCCATTCCTTGCGCTGTGCCCATCTCGCCCGCCGATTGGCCGAGATCACCGCTTTTCCTGACCCTGAGACTGCCTATTTAGCCGGTTTGCTGCATGATCTTGGCAAATTGATTCTCAGTGTCCGCCAGACTACAGCACCCTATGAAATTCATACCTTAAACCGTATCGCTCGAACCTTAAGTGAAGTTCCTGAACTTGAGCAACGGCTATTAGGCGCCGATCATTGCACATTAGGTGCAGCTTTGCTGGATGCCTGGAAGCTGCATCCGTTACTAGGCGATGCAATTCGGTTTCATCATTTAAATATTCAGGAACTGCGCGGCGCCCATCCCTTACTGCGCCTGCTACACGCCGCTAATCTGCTGAATCAAGAAACAGAATATCCAGAAACCCTCCTAGCTAAGGAGGGGGAATTGTTGAATTTGAGCGTGGCGGCATTGGAGCAAGCCCGCACTGAGATAGATCTTGTAACCGGACCGTTGATCAACGAATTGAGGATCACAGTGACTGATGCGGAAGATGAGGCAATTGCATTGCCAGTCCGCCCATCGTTACAGCACACCGTTCAGGATTTGGCATTGATTGACGCCATACGTAGCGAACTGAGCAACATTGAGGACATATTGGAAATGCGGGCAGCAATCGCCCGATGTGCAGCAATGCTCTTTGATCTGACCGAGGTGCATTTTTTTCAATACGATCTCCAAACTGGCCTCTTACACGATCACTCTTCAGCAAAATGGCTGGACGAATTCACTATCGACCCGGCAGGATCGGCCAATACCTTCCAGCGGGCAGTACAAGAACAACGCATCAGTCATTCGTTAGAACCGCAAATTCCGCTTGGTATTATCGATCAGCAACTTGCCAGACAATGGGGAAGCGAAGGCGTATGGTGTCTGCCGCTCCATGCCAAAGGCCGGCTCATGGGCGTACTAGGTGCAGGTATTGCGCGGATGCAACTACCGCGCTTGCGAGCCCGGGAACACCTGCTGCGTCGCTTCGCTGCCGCAGCAGCAATAGTCCTCGACGAACTGAATCAACGGGAAATCCAGCAACGCCGCACTCGTGAAGACCGGGAATTGCTGCAGCAGCAACACCTGCGGGCGGTTCTGCATGAAGTTTCCAATCCTCTGACAATTATCCGTAACTCACTGTATATACTGACCAAGAAGATTGGTGAACAGGCAAATGAAGAATTGCAAATGCTGCGGGAAGAAACAGAACGCGCCAGCCATATCTTGCAACGCCTCGTTGAACCGAAAGAACTGCTAACAGAATCTAGCTTCGATTTGAATAAGACAATCCGTGACTTAGCGCGGATTCTTGACGAAGCGCTGTGCCGGCCGCACAGCATTAATTTGAATTTGAATCTCAAAGAAGGGCTAGCGCCGCTGGCCCAAGGGCGTGATGCCGTACGGCAAATTCTGCTTAATCTGGTACGCAATGCCGCCGAGGCCTTGGGAGAGCGAGGTCACATTATCGTGACCACCCAGGATGGTATCAATCTACACGGACACCTATATGTGGAAGTCACAGTTACTGATGATGGCCCAGGCTTTCCCGAAACTTTACGCGCCAAGCTTTTCCAGCCAGTGACCAGCACTAAAGGCGAAGGACATGCTGGTCTGGGGTTATCTATCGTCAAAAATCTCGTTGAGGAACTAGGGGGCCTAGTAAGTTATCGTCCGAACTCAGGTGGCGGCACGACCTTTTTGATATTATTGCCACAGATTTGAGTTAATCTCCTTATCATGTCTTCTCTGTAATCCTCACAGAAAATTTTCGACTAAAATAGCCCTGAAAGTATATTACATTACATATATTAATTACCGCCTTACTCTAAATTAGCTAATATTAGTAGCATCAGAAGCGAAATAGTTTCTATCAGAGCGTGTTAAAAACGCCAGGTGTTAGACTTGGGAAACCAGGGCTGGACAAACGGGGGAATGAGGGAATGGAAGAAGACAGGACATTATCTTTGCTGGTGGTGGATGATGAACCGGGCTTACTGGTCAGCCTCGAACAATTGCTCAGAATGCAAGGCTACCGGGTCACCATCGCTGCAAGCGGGGTACAAGCCTTAACGCATCTCTCTAAATCCCGCTACGACTTGCTGCTGCTGGATTTGGCAATGCCCGGAATGGGCGGCACCGGTGTGCTGGATTTTATCGCTGGGCAGAATTTAGACATGGCAGTCATCGTCATCAGCGGCACAACCTCGGTAGCCGAAGCGACAACCGCCATGCGCCAAGGTGCTATTGATTTTCTTCGCAAGCCATTTGATCCTGAGGAGCTGCTGCGCAGTATCACTAATACCGCCCATAAGTTGCGGCTGGAACGCGCTAACCGGAGCATGCGTCAGCGCCTGGAAACCTCTGAACGCTTGCACCGGTTCATCGTCAACCATTCTCCCGACCTGATTTTCGTGCTAGATGTAGAAGGCCGGTTTACTTACCTTAATCATCGCGTCAAAACCCTGCTGGGCTTCGAACCTGAAATTCTGACCGGACAGTCGCTGCTGGAACTCGTGACGCCTATGGACCGGGGGAAAGCCAAACAATTATTAGCTGATCTCGCTGATGGGCCGGCGAAGTCCCTCTCTGCCGAACTCTGTCTGACACGCAATACTGATTTCCGCCGCCATTATCCACGCCTCGCGCCACTGGTGATTGTAGAAATCATCGCCCTAGCGATCATTGAGGAGAACAATTCAGCATCCCGCTGCACAGGCAGCCATATGGTAGCCCATGACATCACCGAACGCCGGCGCGCCGAAGAAGCCCTGCGCCGGGCCAGCGCCCGTTTGGAGCATGTGGTTGGCGCCAGCCCCGCAGTTATTTACTCACGTCATCCTGGCCCTGGCATGCCAATTAACTTTGTCAGCGCCAACGTGTACGAATTGCTCGGCTACCAGGCAGAAGAACTCCTCGCCAATCAACACCTCTGGGAGCGGTTGATCCATCCAGACGACCGGGCGCGTTTGAAATCGATCCTGGATAGCCTGGAGGAACGCCAACTCGTGAACTGCGAATACCGGGTGCAACGCCGGGATGGCGAATGGCGCTGGATCCGGGATACAGCCCGTCTGATTTTCGACGATGATGGACGGCCTCTGGAGCGAGTCGGCTCTTGGCTGGACCACACCGAGGCGCAACAACTTGCCGAGCAACTGACATATCAAGCCAGCCATGATTCACTCACTGAATTACCTAACCGGCGCGCTTTTGAAATCAGTCTCCAGCAGGCATTAGAAAGTGCTCGCGAGCATGACGCCGAACACGTCCTATTTTATCTAGATCTGGACCAGTTCAAAATCATCAACGACACGTGCGGGCATATGGCAGGCGATGCCTTACTACGCGAGGTATCACGGATTCTACAGGGATGGATCCGCCGGCAGGATATTCTGGCACGGCTAGGTGGTGACGAGTTTGGGGTTCTCATGGAGCATTGCCCTTTATCCGACGCTATGCGCGTGGCGAATGTGCTGTGCAACGCCGTTAGTGATTTCCGTTTTTCATGGGAAAATAAAACCTTCCGGGCGGGCGTCAGCATTGGCGTAGTACCGATTGATGTGAACAGTGAAAGCTGCGCCAGCGTCCTCAGCGCTGCCGATAGCGCCTGTTACGCTGCCAAGGATGCCGGGCGCAACCGGGTACACCTGTACGCGGAAAACGATATGGACTTAGCACGCCGCAAGGGTGAAATGCGTTGGGTATCGCGCATTAATCAGGCATTGGAAGATAATCGCTTCCAACTCGCCTTCCAGCCAATTATCCCTACGCAAGGGCCGTTAAACGGTCATCACTACGAATTGCTCCTGCGCATGAAAGATGAGGCTGGCCAGACCGTAATGCCTGGGGCGTTTCTACCGGCGGCTGAACGCTATCACTTGGCAGGAAAGCTCGATCAATGGGTCGTAGGAACCGCGTTGGATTGGCTATCCAGCAATCCCTATCATCTCAACAATCTCTCTCTGTGCGCTATCAACCTGTCCGGTCATTCCCTGGGCGACAACCACTTGCTAGATTACTTAGTGGGGCGTCTGCAGCGCCACGCGCCGCTGACCCGTAAGATCTGCTTCGAAATCACCGAAACCGCCGCTATCGCTAATCTTTCCAGCGCCCTGCATTTTATTCACACACTGAAAGGCATTGGCTGCCGTTTTGCCCTCGATGATTTCGGCAGTGGTTTTTCTTCGTTTGCCTATCTCAAGAAGCTACCAGTGGATTTTCTCAAGATCGATGGCATGTTTGTCAAAGACATCATCGATGATCCGGTCTCATTGGCGATGGTAAGCTCCATTAATGAAATCGGGCATGTGATGGGCATGGAAACCATTGCTGAATTTGTGAAAGACCATGAGGTCTTGGAGAAGCTGCGCACGATCGGCGTAAATTATGCCCAAGGCTACGGGATCAGCAAGCCGCGCCCCTTGGGCGACCTGACTGTACCCGGCCTGAGTCTGAGTAACAACCCAAATGTCATGTGCGGATAGCGTCATCTCCCCGCAACCTGATCACGGTCTCACGCAGCAACGATGTAGCCGCCTGTTCTGGGGCGACCGGCTCGCTCACGATCAATTCGATCCGCGACCAGAATCGCCGTGGAAAATGGCTCATGGCCTTGCCACGATAGCGACTGAAGAAACTGCCCCATAGCCCACGCAACGCCATCGGTACGACCGGTGCCGGGTTACGCCGGATAATACGTTGAACGCCGTTCTTAAACGAGCCAATTTCGCCATCCCCGGTTAATTTCCCCTCCGGAAAAATACCCACAACTTCACCGTCTTCAAGATAGCGGGCAACCTGCTCATAAGCCCGCTCCAGCACCTTTGCATTCTCCCGTGCCGGAGCAATGGGAATAGCCCCGGCGGTGCGAAACACAAAGCTGAGCACCGGAATTTTGAAAATTTGATAATCCATCACAAAACGGATCGGCCGCCGGCAGCAACCAATCACAATGAGGGCATCCATATAGCTGACATGGTTGCAAACCACCACTACTGGCCCTTCTTCGGGAATGTGTTCAAGACCCACCGTCCGCAACCGGTAAACTGTGTTCACCAGAATCCAAACGATGAAGCGCATCAGGAACTCAGGAACCAGGGTAAAGATATAGACAGCCACTACTGCGTTAAAAATAGCAGTCAACAGCAAAAATTGCGGAATGCTCAGTCCCACGCTGTCGAGAAAAATAATTGCCAGCAATGCCGACAACACCATGAATAGAGCATTGATAATATTGTTGCCGGCAATGACCCGCGAGCGGAAGCCTGGTTCACTACGCTGCTGGACCAGGGCATACAATGGCACGATATAGAAACCGCCAAACATCCCCATCAACAGAACATCAAGGAGCACCCGCCAATTGGAAGTGCTGCGCAAAAATTCCAGTGCTCCGATCAGCGGTGCATCGGTGGAAACAGGCACGCCTGCGAAAAATAAATCGACGCCAAATACAGTCAGGCCAATAGAACCGAATGGCACCAGACCCAATTCTACCCGCCGCCCTGATAATCGCTCGCACAACATCGAACCAATGCCAATTCCCAAGGCAAAGGTCGTCAACAACAGTGTCACGACATGCTCATCACCACCCAAGCTCAGTTTGGTGTAGTTGGGCAATTGCGCTAGATAAGTCGCACCGAGGAACCAGAACCAGGAAATTCCCAATACTGATAGAAACACCGTGCGATTGCGGCGGGCAATACTAATCGTGCGCCAGGTTTCGGTGATTGGATTCCAATTGATGCGTAAATCAGGCGCATCAGGCGCGGCTTGAGGAATGAACAAACTAGAAATAAATCCCAGCACGGCCAGAATCACGATCGTACCGGCAACCAGCCAGGCGCCGTTGCTCTGGATCGCGATCAGCACTCCCCCGAGTAACGTGCCAATCAGGATCGCCAGAAAAGTTCCCATTTCCACCCAGCCATTGCCACCAACCAGTTCTTCCGGCTTGAGGTGTTGCGGGAGAATACTGTATTTCACAGGACCGAACAGAGTGGATTGCCAGCCCATTAGAAACAGTAATCCAATCAACAGGGGCAGACTACCCAGGATAAAGGCCATCGCCGCCGCCAGCATAATCAGAATCTCCAACAGCTTGATTAACTGCATCAAACGGGATTTTTCATATTTGTCAGCCAGTTGTCCGGCAGTAGCTGAGAATAGGAAGAAGGGCAGCACGAACAGCCCGGCACTGGCATTGATTAATACATTGGCCTGAGCCGGATCAGTTGCCTGGAAAGCGATCAAAATGATCAAAGCATTCTTGAAGACATTGTCATTGAACGCGCCCAAAAACTGGGTAATGAAAAACGGCAGGAATCGCCGCTCTTTTAGCAAGATAAATTCGTTGCTGGCGGACATATAGTGGCGTTCTCCAAAAGTCACCTAGTCGAAGACAGATATTTACAGGAGAATTGATGATTCTTCCAATAATGAGGTCATAGATTTCGACGAGATGGGGCTCAACAGATGGGTATACGGCAAGACAGGGCGTGGAAAAGCTGGAACCGTGGGCAACGGCAATCTGCCGGCACGGGTTCGATGTGGTTATTAATTGTGCTGGGCATTCTAAGTGGCGTATTGCTGTACTGGTACACTGTGCCTCAGAAGGCGCCTTCTTGGGTGCGCGGCCGGTTGCCTGGGATGCCTGAGTACACCGGTCCGCTCTACCGTTGGCACGACGACCGGGGACAACTGCAAATCACCGGCAAACCACCCCGGAACCGGCCTTATGATACAATCCAGTACCGCAGTGATACGAATGTCGTTTTGCCGAAGGCCCGTGAGGCACTGGGCTACCAAAGCGGCAGTGTATTATAGCCTGCATCTCCTCTCTCTCCTCGCAGGGGAGAGAGAGGACAATAAACGAAGCGTCTGCTGGCGGCTACGGCGCGTCTTTTTTCGGCTCAATCGCCTGTTGCGCCAACTTATTCAAATCCTCGACGCTCATGGCTTCATCGTAGATACCCGCGCCAACTCTCACATCCGGCTGGAAAGACACTTGGGTGCTTTGGGTATATGGAGATCTTGCGGGACGCCTTGGCTTCGCCAGGCTTCGGCCACCAGTATTCGACCCAGCCACCGTCAGCTTTCTTACCAACATCACATGGTTTCTGGAACAGCAGGTTGCCCTTATCATCCTCCATTTGCAGGATCGGTTTGCCGACCAAATCGGGGCGCAGCGGGTGAGCAATCATCTTGTTGTCCCGGCAGCTAAAGACAAACACATAGCTGTTCTTCCACACCCAGTTTGCATTATTGTTGAAGTCTGGAAAACCAGCCTGGCCCTTGTCATGCAAGTACTTAGCTGCTTCATGCACCTTAGCGATCACTTCATCGGCGGTGGCAGCGTCGGGATCAATGGCCCCAACCCATGTTGGCGCAGCGCCAAGCACCAGCACCAGGCTGGCAAAACCCAACATTCTTTTTCCCATCTTAAGACCCTCTCGAAATTCAGTTACTTGGGCAATAAAACCAGGTGTCTAGGAAACCCAAGGTTTGCCCGCCGGCAAGAGCTCTTTGCCGTAAATCTCGTTCAGAATGACGCGCGCCATCATATACCAGGCGGCCAGCGCGCAGACCATCAGTTCATAGCCAGCCACCACTGTCAGGCCCGGATAGCCAAAGTGGGCCAGATCCAGCAGGATGAAACCGATAAGCAACGTGGTGAAGGTGAAGGCCATTGCGCCGTGAATCCGCAGCGAACCGACCCACAAAATCGCGGTGAACAGTGTCCAAGCTACCAGAAACCAGCCGACATCTTCGGTACTTGCTTTGAATAGGTCGTATTTATTGCCAAGCAACATCAAGCACAGGCAATCCAGAACGCGCCATAAGACGTAAAGGCGCAATATCCAAAGTTATTGCCGGTTTTCATCTCCTGGAGGCCGGCAATCAGTTGCGCGGTACCACCAAACATCAACCCCAGCCAGACCACCGGGCCGATGCTGGGCATCCAGCCGACGTTGTGGAATTGTAGAACCAGGGTCGTCAAACCAAATCCAGCCAAGCCAACCACGGCTGGGTTACCAAGCTTTTGTTCTGACATACTTTATTCTCTCTCCTATAAAAGTTTTTCTGACCGTTTGCGCGGGTTCCCCGATGGAATGCGCAGCGTTGCAAACGGCGCGGCTAATATAACATTGTCTTTAAAGAGAAAAAAATTAAAAGCGCGGGGGTATTAATCACAAAAAAACAAATAAGATCATTGGCGAGACGCTCTCTTACGTTCATGCTCCAATAACAGTTTCTTGCGCACACGGATAGACTTTGGGGTAACTTCGACTAACTCATCGTCATCGATAAACTCCAGCGCCTGTTCCAGGCTCATCCGAACCGGTGGAGTCAGCAGAATGTTCTCATCGGAGCCGGCGGCGCGGATATTAGTCAATTGCTTGGCTTTGAGCGGATTGACCACCAGGTCGTTATCACGGGAGTGAATGCCGACCACCATACCCTCATATACTTCATCGCCGTGGCCTACCATCATCCGTCCACGCTCTTGGAGATTGAACAGCGCGTAGGCCAGCGCCTTGCCAGTGGCATTGGCGATCAGTACTCCATTGATCCGTGCGCCAATTGCGCCTTTTTTGACTGGCGCATAGCGGTCGAACACATGGTAGAGCAAACCCGTGCCGGAGGTAGCTGTCAGGAATTCGGTCTGAAAACCGATTAGACCGCGTGCTGGAATGAGATAGTCCAGCCGCACCCGGCCCTTGCCGTCGGGTTGCATATCCAGCAGTTCACCGCGCCGCTCACCCAGCTTTTCCATGATGGCACCCTGATGTTGCTCCTCAACATCGACGGTGAGTTGCTCATAGGGTTCGCACGGTTCGCCATCTATCTCCAGAACGATGACCTCTGGGCGCGAGACAGCCAGCTCATAACCCTCGCGGCGCATGTTCTCGATCAGAATCGACAGATGCAGTTCACCGCGCCCGGAGACCTTAAATTTATCCGGGTCATCGGTGTCCTCAATCCGCAAGGCCACGTTGTGAATCAGCTCGCGCTGGAGCCGCTCACGCACCTGGCGGCTGGTAACGTACTTGCCCTCGCGCCCAGCGAAGGGCGAAGTGTTGACTTGAAAGGTCATGCTCATGGTCGGCTCATCCACCTTGAGCGGAGGCAGAGGCTCAACCGCGCTGGGATCACAAAGCACGTCGGAGATACCCAGCCCATCGATGCCCGTGAAGGCGATAATGTCACCAGCGGATGCATCGGGAAATTCGATGCGATCTAAGCCCTGAAAGCCGAGGATTTGCAATACCCGGCCATTGCGGCGGTTGCCGTGGCGGTCGAGAATCACCACTGGCGTATTGGTTTTGACCTTGCCCCGGCGGATACGGCCAATACCGATAACCCCGACATAGCTGTTGTAGTCCAGCGAGCTGACTTGCAATTGAAACGGTCCAGCCGGGTCTACCGCTGGCGGCGGGACATGGGCGATGATCGTTTCAAACAGCGGGTCCATGTTGCCAGAACGCACACTGTCCTCCAGTCCAGCATAGCCATGCAGCGCCGAGGCATAAATCACCGGGAAATCCAGTTGCTCATCGGTTGCGCCCAGCCGGTCGAACAAATCAAAAGTACGATCCAGCACCCATTGCGCACGGGAGCCAGGCCGGTCGACCTTATTGATGACCACAATAGGCCGGAACCCCATTGCAAACGCCTTTTGGGTCACAAAACGGGTCTGCGGCATCGGCCCATCGACGGCATCGACCAGCAACAGCACCGAATCGACCATGGACAGTACCCGTTCGACTTCCCCGCCGAAATCAGCATGGCCGGGCGTGTCGACAATGTTGATGTGATAATCCTGCCAGTAGAGGGCGGTATTTTTAGCAAGAATGGTGATGCCACGCTCCCGCTCCAGGTCGTTGGAATCCATGACCCGCTCGACCGGGGTACCCCGGTCGCTGAGGGTACCGGATTGTTGCAGCAGTTTGTCCACCAGGGTGGTCTTGCCGTGGTCGACATGGGCAATAATGGCGATGTTGCGAAGTTTTTCAATCACTGTTTAATCACATAGGTAGCTATCAGGCCAGATACGGGGCGGCATTATAGCGGAGAAAACGACAAAGCCCCGCACAGAGCGGGGCTTTGACTAGGATAGATTGGTGGGAATTGTTATTTTTCAGCCCCGAATTTTTTCACCATCGTGGCTTGTGGACCCTTGGGTCCGACTTTGACGTCGAACTCAACCTTTTGGTTTTCTGCCAAAGTCCGGAACCCCTTACCTTCAATCACTGAATAATGAACGAACACGTCGCTGCTGCCGTCTTCAGGGGCAATGAAACCGAAACCCTGGCTTCGTCAAACCACTTCACAGTACCAATGCGCATTATGAATACAACCTCAAAAAAAATTTTCCTTGTGCCGAGCCACCTGATGAATGCCAACGGGAACGCTCGCAAACTAGAGGATCGACGCTGGGTCTTCGGAGGTTCACACTCTCCACCCGGGGTGGAAAGTACGTGAAAGCTGCGGATTCTGCAAGTAAATTTATATGCGTTTGCATAAACCCCATGCGAGAATATGGAGCGCTTGTCAGGCGCAATACAATTAAATCATTCCAAACAAAACCTTAATAATTCCCGTGGAAACCCCTCTTACTGCTCTGCAAAACCGGTTAATGGAATGTCCAACCCGCGATCGCGCCAGGCTGGCAAACCGCCTGCGGACTGCAGCGGCGGTTGCGCGAGGGCAAGCCAGTGGATCAGGGTCTGGCGCAACTAACCTGTGAACTGGAAGCCGCCGCCGCCCGTTTGGACGAGCGTCGAGCCAGGCTGCCGGACCCCTCGTTTGAAGACCACCTGCCAATCAATGCCCACCGTGAGCGGATCGCCGCCGCAATCCGTGACCATCAGGTGGTTGTGCTGTGCGGTGAAACCGGTTCCGGCAAGACCACGCAGTGCCAAAGATCTGTCTTTCACTTGGTTTGGTGCAGCCGGACTGATCGGCCATACCCAGCCACGCCGCATCGCCGCCCGTTCAGTGGCGGCACGGATCGCGGCGGAATTGAGAACCACAGTAGGCGGGCAGGTCGGTTACAGTGCGCTTCTCCGACCGGGTCGGGCCAGATACGGTGATCAAGCTGATGACCGATGGCATCCTGCTGGCGGAAACTCAGAGCGCCCGGCAGCTCGATCAGTACGAAGTAATCATCATCGATGAAGCCCATGAGCGCAGCCTGAATATCGATTTCCTGCTGGGTTATCTGAAGCGCCTGCTACCCCGCCGTCCTGATCTCAGGCTCATTATTACCTCGGCGACGATTGATCCCGAACGTTTCTCCCGCCACTTCGGCCAAGCGCCAGTTATCGAAGTCTCGGGCGAACTTATCCAGTGGATCTACGCTACCGGCCCCTGCTAGCCGCAGAGGAAGACGAGCGCGACCGTGATTTGCCACAGGCGATTCTGGATGCCGTGGATGAAGTATGGCAACAAGGGCCGGGTGATATTCTCATTTTCTCTCTGGTGAGCGGAATCCGCGAAACAGCGGAAAACCTGCGCAAGCACCATCCACCCAATACCGAGATTTTACCGCTCTACGCCCGGCTGTCTGCCGCTGAACAGAACCGGGTGTTCCAACCGCATGGTACCACGCATCGTGCTGGCGACCAATGTTGCCGAAACGTCGTTGACCGTACCGGCATCCGTTATGTGATCGATCCCGGCATGGCGCGCATCAGCCGCTACATCGCGCAGCAAGGTGCAGCGTCTGCCCGTGGAAAAAATTTCCCAGGCCAGCGCTCAGCAACGGGCCGGACGTTGTGGACGGGTCACAGCCGGTATCTGCATCCGCTTGTATTCCGAAGAGGATTTTCAATCCCGCCCTGCCTTTACCGATCCAGAAATTCTGCGCACCCACCTAGCGGCGGTGATCCTGCAAATGTGTGCGTTGAATCTCGGCCGGCCGGAAGATTTTCCATTCGTCGATCCGCCGGATACACGGCAGATCAGTGATGGCTTCCGGTTGCTATTCGAGTTGCAAGCTGTTGATGCACAACGGGGCATCACCGAACTGGGCCGGCAATTGGCAAAGCTGCCCGTGGATCCCCGGCTAGGGCGAATGCTGCTCGCGGCACAACGGGAAGGCAGTTTACGTGAGGCGCTCATCATCGTGGCAGCACTGGCAATTCAGGACCCCCGTGAACGGCCATTGGAGAAACAGCAGGCTGCTGATGAGAAACACCGCCGGTTTCGCGATGAGCAGTCCGATTTTCTGGCGCTGCTCAAACTGTGGGACTACTACCACGAACAAGCCCGCCAGCTTTCTAAAAATCAGTTGCGCAATCTCTGCCAGATCGATTTCCTCTCATTTGTGCGCATGCGGGAATGGCATGATCTGCATCATGAATTATTGGGGCGGGTCACCGAAATGGGGATGCGGCTCAATGAGGAACCGGCACCCTATAACAGCCTGCACCGGGCTTTGCTGACCGGCCTGCTGGGTCACTTAGGCCTGAAACAGGAGGAACATGTCTATCTCGGCGCCCGAGGACGGAATTTCTACTTATTCCCCGGTTCTGGATTATTCAAGAAGCGTCCGCGTTGGGTGATGGCCGCTGAACTGGCAGAAACCACGCGGTTATATGCTCGCACTGTGGCGCGGATCGAGCCGGAATGGGTAGAAGGGCTGGCTGGGCCGTTGCTCAAGCGCAGTTACGCCGGGCCACACTGGGAAAAACGCTCTGCCCAAGTAACTGCCACTGAACGAGTCACGCTATATGGCCTGCCGGTTATCGTCGCACGCCGGATCAATTATGGACCGCTGGACCCGGCACTGGCGCGGGAGATTTTTATCCGCCAAGCATTGGTACAAGGTGAATTTCACTGCAAGGCACCATTTTTTCAGCATAACCGGCAACTGCTGGAGGAACTGGCAGAGCTGGAAATCCGCGCTCGCCGCGATTTAACCGCCGATGAAGAAACACTCTACCGTTTTTACGATGAGCGGATTCCGGAAGGAATTTATAGTGGCCCAAGCTTTGAGACCTGGCGGAAAAAAATTGAGCGGGAGAATCCCCGCTTGCTGTTTCTCGACCGGGAGAGACTGCTAACGCCTGCGGAGACAGTGATCAATGGTGAACGTTTTCCCGACTATCTGGATCTCGGCGGATTAAAACTGCCATTGCGTTACCGCTTTACACCGGGCGAGGACGATGACGGAGTGACGCTCACTGTACCCTTGGCAGCGGTCAATCAAGTCGATCCAAAACGGCTGGACTGGCTGGTACCGGGCCTGCAGGCAGAACGCATGGCGACGCTGCTAAAGTCGCTACCGAAAGCGCTGCGGCGGAATTTCGTACCGGTACCCAACTATGTTCAGGCGTTACTGGAAATCATTGAGCCAGGGGAACGATCGCTGACAGAAGCAATGGCAGTGCAATTGCAGCGCATGACCGGGGTGCAGATTCCAGAAGACGCCTGGAATCCTGACGCGGTACCGTCCCATCTGCGCATGCGGTTCCGGGTCGTGGATATTAAAGATCAAGAACGGGCCGTTGGGCGGGATTGGGCAGCGATTCAAGCCCAATTACGGGGCGAGGCGCGAGCCGGGTTCGCAGCATTGCCCACTCCAGAATTCGAGCGGGAACGGTTACGCGATTGGGATTTCGGCGAATTACCGGAAGAGGTCAGTTTCGTCCGCAATGGCATTCAGTTGCGCGGCTATCCAGCACTGGTCACGGAAACCGGTGGAACGCTGGCATTGCGTGTATTGGATTCACCCATGCGAGCGAAAATAGTAACGCAGGCAGGTTTGCGACGGTTGATCGGCTGGCGGCTAGGCCCCCTGTTCAAATCGCTGACGCGCGATCTCCCTCAATTTCAACGCATGACTCTGCATTACCTGGGACTGGGGACGCAGGAGCAATTACGAGAGGATATGCTGAATGCGATTCTCGACCGGGCGTTTCTAATCGATGAGCCATTGCCGCGTAACCAAGCGGCGTTTGAGGCGTTGCTTGAGCGTGGAAAAACCCGGTTGTCCGCAGCACGGATGAACGTTAGCCAGACGGCGGCAGAGATTTTAGCCGCCTACCACGACATCCGAAAAATGTTGAGCAGTGAACAGTCACCTGTCTGGGCGGCGGCGCTGGCTGATATTCGCGACCAGCTAGCGCATCTGATTTATCCCGGCTTTCTTAGCGAAACCCCCCCGGAATGGTTGCCACAGTTACCGCGTTATCTGCGTGCCATCACCTTACGCTTACAGAAACTCCGCCAGGCGCCGGATAAGGACCGCCAACGATGCGGCGACATTATCCGGCTATGGGAAAACTATAAACGGCAATGGGAACGGGACGCTGAACGGGAACGGTATGATCTAGAATTGGTGCGTTTCCGCTGGCTGCTGGAAGAATTGCGGGTTTCGCAATTTGCCCAGGAATTGAAGACACTCTTTCCGGTATCGGTCAAGCGGTTAGAGGAACAGTGGGGACGGGTGAGAAAGGGGTGATTCTATAGCACTCCTGTCTGACTTGTGGGACTACTGTTTCCAGCCACTCCGGCTTACGCGCTATCCCTCCTTAAAATAAGGAGGGAATAATTCCATGGCTGATAGAGGATTTATGCCGTCAGCGTATTTTCTGAACTGTGACTGACGCCATGGGATTCCGCCAATCGTATTCCGCAGCTTGCAAATCGCCGATGCCATGAATTCCGGCATGAATATGCACAAATCCCTCGCCGCCAGCACCCGGCGAACCTCCTTCACCGCCACAATCCGGACCGGGGATCGATTGACACAGTTCGTCGTTGGGCTCGGAACCTGCATCATACCCATTCACAATGAACGTCTGGCTCCCGGAACGGGGGATTGCCACACCATTCAGGGCAATGAAACCGTCGTTGGTAGGCAAGATCATCGCTGCCAGGCTGATCTGATTCGCATTCCCGGCGGGAACCCGAACTGTGACCGAGTGACCCGGCCCCAGCAAACCGTCTGAGTGGCCTGTACCCACCACATTGCTATTGCTAAGCAACGTTTGCTCTAATGGCATGATATCGCCGCCTTCGGCGAGGGCTGCTAATTCTTCACTCGCCGCCTGCCCCAAGGTAAATAACTCGACCCCTGGCCGGTGGCTGGCTACCAGAACCGGAGTGAAAAACGAGCCACGGGTGATATTAGTAATTGTGACTTCGTACATCAGATTGTTATTGGATGATTGCGCCCAAGCGCCGGTCAGGGGGGCTACCAATAACAAAGATGCGGCTAAGGTCGTCAATTTCATCGTCAAGTCCTCCGTAGGGGGTGAGTGTCAGCGTTCAGGAATCATAAGGTGACTCGCCGCCTACTCTACCAACACCGGTTCACGGAGGACTCACGAAGACTTCACATTTTAATCACGACACTCCCTAAGCATGCAAATCCCGGTTGTTGGGATCACGGTAATCGCGTTATGCGGAGGATAAACAATAGACTAACAAGCGCAATATATATCAATCACCACCTTAATTCTGAATTCTCCAGCCGGGCCGGACACATTGGACCAAGTCTGATAGCCATTCTCTATTTTTAATGATGCTACTGCTTGTATCCAACATAAGAGATCTCGTTGTACGGGCTGTAATCCAGTCTCAATGGCCGTTGCTCCAAGTCTAGAATCAGCGGGATATCGCTATTAGCATTCAGGATTTTGTCATCTATCCGAGTAAGGCGGACAACTACTGTGCCCAGTTTGCCATAGTCAGAGGTCACACTGACTGTCTTGCTGTCTAGCTTGGTTGAACACAGATGGAGTCCTGGTCTTGGGACCCACTTCCGGTCATGAAGTGGACTCCATCGCTCCGGCAGCCACAATTTCCTGGCTGTCCATCTTGGCGCAAACGCCCTCGTGACTGCCGATTATGTCGATCAGGCGCATGAAATTCCGGTGAAAGCCAGTTTAGGTATTAGCCTCATTCGAAACACCGGATCCAGGGGTTCGGCGAGCTTCTCGCTGGGCACATCGCCTGAGTTTAATTGCAGATTGATATGGCCGCTACTGCGT
>JACKNF010000018.1 GCA_024234995.1 Gammaproteobacteria bacterium | reverse complement strand
TGGCTTTACTCACAATAGGCGGCTTCTCTTGCCAAGATGGCATGTTTGCGTCTTTCACCCCAGCGATAACCGCCAAGCTCACCGGTCTGCTTCAGCACCCGATGGCAAGGAATAATGAGCGCGGCAGGATTAGAGCCTATTGCCGTACCCACGGCCCGGGATGCTTTGGGATGGCCGATTGTATGCGCGATGCCACGGTAAGATGCGACTTCTCCTGGCTGTAATTTCAGCAATGCCCGCCATACATTAAGCTGAAAATTGGTGCCGCGCACCCACAATGACAAAGGCGCCGTATGGGCATGCTGCTGTGAAAACAGCAATTCGATGATTCTTGCAGTTTGAGCGTTATTTTCCCGGATATCCGCATTGCTCCAGCTTTGCGTCAAACGGTGAAGGGGTTCTTCCGTTGCAGTGCGCTCAACAAAATCAAACTGGCATACGCCTCGTGATGTTTGTGCGACAAAAGCCAAACCATAGGGAGTTTCATGATAGCCAAACACAATGGTCAGATCTCGTCCCTTTTGCCGATACTCTGAAGGTGTGACCGCTTCTATTTGCACAAAATGATCATACAGCCGCGAACTACTGCTTAATCCCACTTCGTAACTGGCGCTCAGTGCCGACAGGCGGTGCTCTTGAAGCAACTGCTTTGCCCGTTCCAGCGTTAACACTTGTAAATACCGCTTTGGTGTGACGCCTGCCCAGCGGCTGAATAACCGCTGAAAATGATATTCACTCAAATACACTTGAGCAGCCACCTCTGCCAGCGTTGGCTGTTTACCCGCATGGCTGCGAATAAAATCAATGGCGTGGGCAATCCGCTCATAATCATCAGACATGCTGAATGAGTCCATTACTTATGTTTTGCAAATCGAGACGCCACCACCGGCCAATAATGCCATTCCCGTTGTAAAACGGAATGCATCAGAGGCTGGATAACGAACCGGTTTGGCAATTCCCTCTGGATCAGCCAATCGCTTGAACGTATGAATATCTTTTGCAAACTCAATAGTTGTCAATGCCGTCATGCAGAATATCCTCGCATAATTTCCACGGCAACCTTTCACCGTGATTCCGCAGGCATTCTGAAACTTAAAATCGATTTCTGCGAACCGGATCTTGCTATCATTTGATGCCATAACGTGAAGCTAGAGTGCAGCGCCTGATGAGCCATTTACTGCACCGCTGGCAAACTCATTTGTCAGCATCTCCGCTTGTTTGAGCACTGTCTCAACTGCCAGCTTTTGCATATCTGGCGGGTTGATGAAAATGTATTTGAGGAAGATCAGCATTCAGGAATATGGACGTTCACCACTCCCTCGCTTCGGCGGATCGATGAACGCTTTCCGGCCAGAGGAACCTTTTGCGGTTCACCCGGCGTATAGGCGTCGAACGGAGCGGCGCGCCAGGCGTTCGAGCGAGCACAGCGAACGGCCTGAACAGCTTGCCAGGGCTATGATTCGCTTGATGAAACCCGCCAATCTGAAATCACCCCTGACGGCATGAATCCGCTGGGACAAATAACTTTGATCTCAATGAGATGATCACCTTCAGGTATATTCATTTTTGTTTCAAACGTTGCATCCCAAGGCATTTCCTCATCCATCGCCAAAGGCGCTTTCATTTCTGAACGTAGTACTTCCTCCTCATTTATAAGCACCAGCTCTTCAATCAGCTTCAATTCGCTCCAGTCATTATGGGAGTCAAGATCATTGAATTGCGTAGGATTACTTGGATCACCAATCCGAATATAGAAATTTACGCCGTCAATCGGGCAATATGAATTTGAATGCGTTAATCGAATGAGTGTGGCTTCGTTAGATTTCGGTTTTTCTGGAATTATTGCTGCGTTTAAAACCGATTCTCCACTAAGCTCCCAATAATTTTCGGAATCAGTGACTTTTAATCTCTCTACCATTTCGATCTCCATTCTGAAGTTCTAACAGGGCGGCGGATAAGACGATTACCTCTATTGACAGAAGGCCGATAAAAATTTGATATTTTGATAATTTTATTTCTAAAGCTGCTGAATCCACTCTTTTACCATCTTAATCACTACTTTCTCTAATTTTGCTGCTTGGTCCGGCGATTGGAGTGTTAGCATGCAGCGGTCAATAGCTGGCCACTTGAGCAACTGATGCGGGTCATCCAAAGTAAACGGCTTTTGCGGCGCCTTTGGCTTTGCGCCTGTATGGAGAACAATTTGTATGCTCTTGGGAGGGTGTAGTTTAAAAGTTGCGAAGTGCTCTTTGATTTTGAAGCTTGGCGCATTCCACTTTATCTCTTCTGAGATTTTCGGGTCGATGCCCATAATCGCCACCCGTAGCCGGTTTATCTCGGCTTTGAATGGATGATCAAGTTGCTTCATAAAGGTTTCGACATCAACGCTTGGCAAGTTGTTTCTCTCCCGATGGATCAGTGCGGCCTACTTGTTAACGGATTCGGTGTCTTTAAGGGATTTGCCTTGTGCGTTCTTCCATGCAGTCAGTCCATTGGCTGTTCCTCCGTAGATAACCGCAGCCGCAGTGCTTGGACTCGTAAATTCCGTATCTTTTGTGAAAAGCAATCGCTGGCCCTCAGGAACAAGGGAGCCATCATCTTTTAGCTTCTGTCGTAGCACCATGATCCACGGGTACTTTTTGGCTGAATCACGCTCCTGTAATACGGCATGGGAGCCAGAAACCACAACAATTCCGTTTGGGGTTAAGTAGCCAGATGCCTTCAGCCCCTTTAGCTCGCAGAAGAGCATTTTGTACGAACCAGAATTGGTTTTTGTTGCGGCAGTAGGGACTAGAGCCTCTACACCGAGTGCTGGGAGCAGTTGCTGCATTTTCTCCAAGAACACCTCCATATCTTCTCTGTCAGACTCAGGGAGCTTCGCGCCGCTAGATTGTGCATTCTTCAGAACAGCACGCCCAGATTGTTTTGCTTGGTCTATAAGGCGGCCTTCCAAAAATCGAATATGTGCTTTGGTCAGGTTCTCGTCTTTGCTTGTAAAGAAGACAATTTGATTCCAAAAGTCCTTTTCAAGATGGGTTTTGAGGCGATCCTTAATTGACTCAGCCTCTCCAATATAAAGAGCTTGCTTTCCCGTTTCGGTATCAATGCCCGTAAGAAAGTACACGCCTGCATTCGCTGCCTCTTCGCGAGCAAGAATACTGTCGAATTCTGTTCGAGGGCCTGCGACCGCTTTACCCGTCCAGTTTGATACCTCTGCGGTTCGTAACCGCTTTGGGTCACCATGGGCAAGAAATATTTTAATTGTCGCGCTAGCCATGTGATACGAGTTCATAACTTGCCATGCGATTTGAGATCTTTCAGCAGGGCTTCGTAGCTCAATGTTGCTTCTTCGGCGCGCTCTTCAAATGCACCCAAACCTTCCGCATCTTCGCGAAGGGCGAGCCTTACCGCCTCATTCACCACCTCAGAGATGGATTAGTGGATATTTGCCGCTTTCACTCGCAAGGCGTGATGAATATCCATCTCAAATAAATCGTTAATATTTGTTGTATTTCTCTCACTGAACAGCACCGCCGAGTATCAATTTAACGCTATAGCGCTAAAACGTCGATCGTGCCCATTTGCAGCTAACACCAAGCTAAGTAGCGGCTGGTGCGAAGCGGCATTTGCGAAACCATGGCGAAGCCATTCGCAAATACCGCGGAGTACCAGACGTCCGAGTGAGTGTAAGCGAACGGCTTGAGCGCATTGTTAGGCACCGCCGCCGCCGAGATGCTTGCCAAAAAAAGCGAGGATGCGATGCTCATAGGCCGTTGGGGCGTAGCGATGAAAATTCTGATGGTGAGCCCCTTCAATCAGCCACAACTCTTTCGGCTCTGAAGCCGCTCGGAATAAACCCTTCGATTCATCACTCAGCGTATGTTGATCGTTCTCCCCCGCAATGATCAGAACCGGGGATTTCAGATTGATTATTGCAGCAATGGGTGACAAAGAGTCTGGCGCAACACCCAGGCGGGGTTCAATCTGCCACTCCAGCAGAGGCGAAACGATTCGCCCGAATTCACCGAGATGGATCGCCAACCGGTTTTTTATTGCGTTCTCGATGGAACTGTAAACGGCCTCCAAAACCACCGCATCTGCATCGATGGGAGTTTCGCCTAGCAAAGCTGCGGCACCGCCCAATGACACGCCTATGACGCCAACCTTTTGGCCCGGTATGCGGCTTTTAAGATAATTCAGTGCGGTATGAGCATCAAAAGATTCCCGATAGCCGAAAGTAATGTGCTCTCCTGGTGTTTCACCATGTGCTTGCATATCAATGAGCAGCACCGAATAGCCTGCTTTGTTCAAGAATTCGGCGCGGCCGATCATTTCCAAACGATTGGATCGAACACTATGCAGAAGCAAAACACCCGGTTTGCTGTTCTGGCCCTGAATAAACCAACCCGCAATGGAGTACCCATTTTTGGCGGGTATTTGAATCGACTCCAGCGCAAGGCCGGTAGGAGGTGCCACGATCGGACACTGCTGGGGATTTGCCAAGGCACTGCCCAGGACAAGCACTCCAGCACAGACCAGCGCTGACACAAGCAAGAATCCCGCTAGAATCTTTCGAAAAAACATTTATTGTGCCGAACGTCGTGGTAAGCGGCGCTCAGCCCGGAGCGATTGATCAGGCAATAATGGCAGCGCCATGCCCGAGCAAGCGCGGAGTGCTGGGCGTCCGAACGAGCATAGCGAGCGGCTTGAACGCCTTGTTAGCTTGTGTGCTACTATGTGTGTATTCTTGTGTAACCCGGAGTGGCACAATGGCAACGAACCTCTCAATTGATCCCGATTTGCTCGATGAAGCATTGCATATCAGTGGCTTAAAAACAAAAAAAGAAACAGTTAATCAAGCGCTTAAGGAGTTTGTGCAGCGGCGAAAACAGCGCGAAATCGCCACCCTTTTTGGCAAATTACCCCATGACTCGGATTACGACTACAAACAAGGGCGCAAATGAGTGGCGTACTCGTAGACACGTGCGTTTGGTCTTTGGCCCTACGAGGCAACGCTCCTAAAGAAGTTGCCGTTGCCGAACAACTCTCTCAGCTCATTGACGAAAACCAAGTACGAATTATCGGCCCGATTCGGCAAGAGCTACTTTCTGGCTATACCGACAAAAACAGCTTCGAACGGCTTCGCCAAAAGATCCAATATTTCCCTAACGAAGCAATAACTGATGGTGACTACGAATCGGCTGCCGAGTATTCGAACTTTTGCCGCTCGAAAGGCGTTCAAGGATCGCACACCGATTTCTTAATATGCGCTGTATCCATTCGGGCAAACTTTCGCATTTATACAACCGACAAAGATTTTCAGCACTATTCGAAACACCTCCCGATCTCGCTCTTGTAGAAAGCTAACGCCTAGGTAAGCGGCGCTCAGCCCGGAGCGATTGATCAGGCAATAATGGCAGCGCCATGCCCGAGCAGCCGCGGAGTGCTGGACGTCCGAGTGAGCCGCAGGCGAACGGCTTGACCGCCTTGTTAGGCATGAACGCCCTCCAACAGCTCATGGCCGTAGGAGTTATCAATTGTGCAAAGCCAACGGCCATTCGAGCCGCGCTCAAACACGTAAATTGCCTTTCGATCAACCGGCTCCATCCCTTTCGCAGAAATACGTGTTAACGCCACCACCAATGCCGTATTGCCAGAGTCGAGTACTTCCATGGTCAATTGTTCAACCATGAGTGTATGTGCGAAGTGCTCAGCAATCGCTATTAACGCCTGACGAATCTGCCCCTTGCCAACAGCGTGCATGCCTGGCCGGACAACGAGTACCGCATGCTCTGCATAGCACTCCATAACCGCATCGATATCTTCGCGGTTTATTGCGTCATCTGCAGCGGCTATGACGGCTTCGACGGGATGCATTTCTTCCATGGAGCCTCTTTTTCTAATGCCTAACGCCTAGCTCACCGGAAAAATGCGAGCGTAGCGAGTCTTTTGTCCGGTGGAGCTAATTGTTAGATTCCTTCTCTTTTTGAAGGAGACGCATTACATGCTTATGCATTGCTTGCGCTTGCCTTTCCTTTTCTTCCCATTCTTCTTTCGACTTAGGCTTTCTACCAAAATCATCTTGGGTCGCTATCAGTCGACCGTCTTTACCGCCGATAAATATTTGACCGTTTCGGCCATACAATTTTGTACTTTTCGATACAAACACCTTATCAAATGAGCCCCAGTCTTTCTTCTTCAAGTCTCTTTCTGGATATAGCCAGTCTTCATCAGCGGCGGCAATGTATCTATCCGCCCGCATTTTTAAAATGTAATTAATGGCTAGAACTTGGTCTTCTTTAATTTCACGCTCTCGGATTATGTCATCATATTTTATGAGCGTATCGTCATAATATCTAGGATTTGTTCTAGATTTGCTCGCCTTTAATTTTCCTGGGTTTTGGGCATACTCTAAGTTAGTTAGCACCGCACAATGATTAAGATCTAAAGCGAATATTGTTCTTGTGCCTTTCAATTCTATTCCAGGATTATATGGAAAAGCGCACTGTTTATTTCCTGGGTAGAAAACTGAGTTGTAAAGAGTTACTGGATTGTCGCTAACTATAAATTTAGTGCTGGATTCATTAGCACTTATGATTTCCATTGAAGCTTCAGCCCACATCGTACAATGCATACGCCTGACTTGCTGCATACCCAAGAGAAGATCGTTATAGCTAGTTGGGCTTAAGATTTTAGTTAGCCAATACAAACCTTTTGGAGTTCTGAGTCGTTGAGCATCCAGATACTCATAATAGTTGACGATATGCGGGTGAATTTGACGCATCCAATCTTCAGATGCCATAGCCTCTATAGCAGCGGAACCATCTGTATCAATTTTTCCGAACAGATATTTCTCTATGTCATCATTTTCGATATTGAAATATTTTGTAGTATATAGGTCCGTTTCATAAAAGAACTTATTAGGCCCTTTTGATAGTACTTCTCCTTTTTTGATTATTTTTCCAGCTGGAGTTCTAATCGTCTCTGGTGACAGGTCAAGGCGAAAATAGGATTTTTGACCATCAAGCATAAATCTTCTTTGATACCATTCCGGTACATAATGATGTTTATGTGATTGGGTCATGAAATACCTATGAAATCTAACGGGGCGGCGGATAACCGGCGAGCCCGGACAAAACGTAGTTTTGGACGGGCGATGTCCGGTTGATCCGCTGGTTGTGCGGCGCTTCGCGCCGCGCAATCAGTGGATGCCGATCCGCCGCCCCGTTGCCGCGGGCGCGAAGCGTCCGCGGCAACAAGTGATTATACGATTTTCGCCTATCTACCATACTTTATCGTAGTTGATAATATCATATTGATAATAATAGCATTTATCAGACGCATATCATTCAACATAATTCTATACCCCTTGAGCATCTCAACCGGTTCGCCGTCCTCACCGAGCTCACCTGACGTTGTGGAATGAAACAGACTTGGCAGAATAGGATAGTTGAAAAGTATCCCCATTGACACTAGCAGCGGTATTGTTTATCAACCATCTGTAACAAGCATAGATTTAAGTTAACAAATTGTCACTATTTTCGGAGCTTTGACAAAGTGTTTATGTCATATATCGACTGTGGCGCTTGCATCAACCAATCCAGCAATGTTACATCACAATCTAAAATGCTTCCGTCTTGCCGCTTGGTGGAAATCGTTTATGAGAAAGAGCGTTCCGAAGGTTGAAATTCAAACCGAAATCAAAAGACTGATAGAGTAACGGCCATCCTCTAATTACACACCTAGCGAAGCGAGGAGAAACTGCACATTCAGTCCGCACAAACCCCGGCGGCGTGATTGATAAACCACAGCGAGGAACAACCATGATAAATCAAAAACCTACTCGCCTTCTCGTTTCCCTGGCATTTGGTGCAACGTTGATCGGCACCGGCGCGATCCATGCCGAAACGCTAGCGATTTCCTGTGGTGCGGTCGGGCAGGAATTGGAGTTTTGCAAGACCGGCGCGGAAGCCTGGGCAAAGCAGACCGGCAACCAAATCACCATCGTTTCGACACCCAATTCGGCCACAGCACGCCTCGCCCTGTATCAGCAATGGCTAGCGGCAGGTGTGTCCGATGTCGACGTATTCCAAATCGATGTCATCTGGCCCGGCATTCTCGGCAACCACCTCATCGACCTCAAACCCTACGCCAACGGCGTCGAGCAGGAGCATTTCCCTGCCCTCGTGCAAAACAACACCTTCGACGGCAAATTAGTGGCCATGCCCTGGTTCATCGACGCTGGCTTGCTTTACTACCGCAAGGATCTATTGGCCAAGCACAACGCCCGGCCCCCGCAAACCTGGCAGGAATTGACGGCAACCGCGCAAAGAATCCAAGACGCCGAGCGCGCCGCCGGCAACGATAAAATGTGGGGCTTCGTCTGGCAGGGCCGGGCCTACGAGGGTCTGACCTGCAACGCCCTGGAATGGATCGCCAGCTACAACGGCGGCGTCATCGTCGATGAGCGCGGCCCGATCACCGTCAATAATCCGCAAGCAGCAGCCGCCCTCGACATGGCGGCACGCTGGGTCAATACCCTCTCACCCGAAGGGGTGTTGAACTACGCGGAAGAAGAAGCACGCGGCGTGTTTCAGTCCGGCAACGCTGTGTTCATGCGCAATTGGCCCTACGCCTGGTCGCTCGCGCAAAGCTCCGAGAGCACCATCAAAGACCGGGCCGGAGTGAGCGCCTTACCCAAGGGCGGCGCGGACGGACGCCATGCCGCCACGCTGGGCGGCTCGCAATTGGCTGTTTCCAAATACTCGAAACACCCCCAGCTTGCCGCCGGTCTGGTGCTGTATCTCACTGGCGCCCAGGAGCAGAAACGCCGGGCCATTCACGGGTCCTATAACCAGGGCTTTCAAGGTGAAGGGGTGCTCTGGTAAGAGTGAGGAGTTTTTCTGCTGGAGCGGAGTTGGATGATGATTGAACTGAACCCCGTGCTGCGGTGTTTTGCCGAGCGTGCGCCCTTGCCGGTGATGGTCCGTGCGATCCTGGAGCGCTGTTTGAATGCCGAACAAGTGAATGAATGGTTCGAGCGGGTGGCCGAGGCCCAGTACACGCGACGTCTGTTGTTCTCCAGCGTTTTTGAGTTGATGACCCAAGTGGTGCTGCGCCAACAACCCTCGGTTCATGCGGCCTGCCGCGCGGCGGTGGCCGAGATCGGAGTGTCGGTCACCTCGGTCTACAACAAGCTCAACGGCCTGGAGCCGAGCACCTCGGCGGCGCTGGTGGGCCATGCGGCCGAACAGGCGGAGGCGTTGATTGAGGAACTGGGCGCGGCCCGATCACCCTTGCTGGCAGGAGTTCGGGTCAAGGTACTGGATGGCACCTGTCTGGAGGGGCGCGAGCATCGGCTGCGGGAGACCCGCGCCAGCACGGCTGGGCCGCTGCCGGGCAAAGCGCTGGCGGTGTTTGATCCGGCACTGGACTTGATCACCGCGCTCTATCCCTGCGAAGACGCGTACACGCAGGAGCGGGCGTTGTTGGGGCCGTTGTTGGCGGCGGTGCGGGCGGGCGAGCTGTGGATCGCAGATCGCAACTTTTGCACCGCCGGGTTCCTGAGTGGGCTGGCCGCGCGCGGCGCGCGGGCGCTGATCCGCGAGCACGCGGGGCTGCGGTTCACGCCCTTGGAAGCGATGCGCGAGGCCGGCCGGGTAGACACCGGGGCGGTGGCCGAGCAATGGGTTCGACTGGGACCGACAACCGCGACGGCAGGGCTGCGGTTGCGACGCATCCGCGTGCGGCTGGATCGCCCCACCCGCAACGGCGATGACACGCTGTATCTGTTCAGCACGGTGCCCGTGGAGGTGGCCGATGCCAGGGCCCTGGCCGAGATGTATCGGCAGCGCTGGACGCTGGAGCGAGCTTTTCTACATCTGACCACAGAACTGCGCTGCGAAGTCGATACCCTGAGCTATCCGCCGGCGGCGTTGTTCGCGTTGGCCTGCGCGGTGGTGGCCTTCAACGGGTTGGGGGTCGTGAAGGCGGCGCTACGCGCCGCGCACGGATTGGAGGCCGCCGAGCAGGTCTCGGGGTACTATCTGGCCATCGAACTGGGTAACGTCGCCGAGAGCCTGGACGTGGTCCTCGATGCCCAAGACTGGGCGGTGTTCCAAACCGTTCCGCGCGCGATCTTCGCCCAGTGGCTCCAGCAACAGGCCGCGCGGATCGACCTGCGCCGCTATCGCAAGAGTCGACGGGGTCCTAAAAAAACCGCGCCTAAACGGGTCCACGACCCCCAGCGGCCTCATGTCTCGGTCGCCCGCTTGCTTGCCCAGCGAGGCTAGGTCCCTTCACCTTGAAAGCCCTGGTGTTTCAATCCTACGCCCTGTACCCGCATATGACGGTGTTCGACAACATGGCGTTCGGTCTCAAGCTGGCCAAACGGGACCGGAATGAGATCAAGAACCGGGTTCACCGGGCAGCAAGCCTCTTGCAAATCGAGCACCTGCTGGAGCGGCTGCCAAAAGAATTATCCGGCGGCCAGCGCCAGCGGACTGCCATCGGCCGGGCTATCGTGCGCCAGCCCGGCGTTTTCCTGTTCGACGAGCCGTTATCCAATCTGGACGCAGCGCTGCGGGTGCAAACCCGGATCGAGATTGCCAAGCTGCACCGCGAGCTGGGCGCCAGCATGATCTACGTCACCCACGATCAAATGGAAGCCATGACGCTGGCCGACAAGATTGTGCTGTTAAACGCGGGCCCCGTGGTGCGGGAAGAAGGCAGCATTGCCCAAGCTGGCCCGCCTTTGGAGCTGTACCACCATCCGGTCAATCAGTTCGCCGCCGGCTTCATCGGCTCGCCCAAGATGAATTTCCTGCCCGGCCAGCTGGCTCGAATCGAACCGGCCCGCGCTACGGTAACCTTACCGGACGGCTCGATGATAGATGCAGCGGTCGATGCCACAACAGCGAAACCCGGCGATACCGTGACTCTGGGCATTCGCCCGGAACATATCGTGATCAGCGACGGCAGTGACAATACCACCCCGGTCGAGGTCGCTTATGTTGAGCATCTGGGCGAGTCGTCATTCCTCTATACCCGGATTCAGGGGATCGAAAATCCGGTGGCCGTGCGCCAGGAGAGCAGCACCCTGGCCAAAATAGGCGACCGCCTGACGCTGGGTCTGGCCACGCAACATTGCCACCTGTTCAACGGAAAAGGACACGCATTCAAACGATGGATCAAACCTGTCACCGGAGCCCGGCCGGTTTTGTAAAAGGATGAGGCCAGCGATGGCTGATAGCCCTTAATCCAAAGGGTCCTTGTCTCGAAGAAAACTGTCCCGCTTCTAGCGCCACGGCGATAACCATTTAGAGCCGTTCACATTGGCCTCTCTCGAATCAATATGACCCGGCCAGCCTGGCTTACCGCTATCCGCTGGTTTTCGTGCAGGGTTTATGGCTCTTAAATCCACAGTCAAACGCGTCTCTTCACCGCCGCCAGAATGAGGCGATCTCCCAAGATCCCGTGGATGCGAAGCTGAACTGGTACTTAATTTGCGGTCGTCCGTTTCGCGAGCGGCGCTCCGGTGGTGCCTGAATGACCCGCCGGCCGTAACAGGTGATGGTTATCACCCACGATAAAAAGCCGCCGTGCTTGACAATCCACTGCTGTGTAATCAACCCACGGGGACACAATTGATGCGATTAAAAACCTGCCGTCGACTATTCATCAGCCTGGCATTGTGGTTAGGCTCGCTGTCTGCATCGGTCTGGGCCGATGAACTGCCCTTACGCATTCTGCTGGCCAACGATCCGGCCGCCGATTACGCTAAAGATCAGCCTGCCGTTATCCTGTTCCAGAATTTCGTTGCCGGAGACAACAGTGAGGCAGCAATCAGCCATTGGGTAACGACCACTTTCGGCGGTGAATTTTCCTATGCTCGTGACGCCAAATCCCTTATCCCCAGCGGCGTGATCAGCCGTTTCAGCATTATCAAACACGGGGTTTGGAACAATCTGGAAACCAAGGCGGGCGATGGCCGTTCGCTGTATGCCCATATCGATCTGCCCGGCAAAAAAGATTTGTGGGTCATCAATACCCATTTTTCTTTGGACCCTAAACAACGCTTAGCGCAAGCTTATGATCTCCTGGATCACCTCGTCGTTGCGGTGCCTGAAAATGACTATTTGCTGGTGGGTGGCCAGCTTAACATCACCGGCATCGATGACCCTGCGCTGGAAGCCCTGCGGAAACTGCTTCAATTGGAAGGCCCGTTGCTCATCAAGCAGGACGGCGGTGAGGTATATAACTGGCTTCTGACCGATGCCGATTTGGCGCAATACCAAGATGCCGCGCCCCAGAAAAACAAAGCGGCCGCAAAAAATCTGGATCTGGGCAATTTACAACGCAACTTGTACCGGTTGATCAAGAATTATCGCCTCGATCTCTCCGGCTTTTTTCAACCGCCGCCACCGGTCACTCTGGAGAATGCCGTCACGGTTGACGGGTCGGTCTCGCCCGTTCTGGCGCGCAACCTCGACGAGTACCGGTTTACGCCAGCATTTCCCGCTTTGGAGAGTTTACACATCGAAATGGAAAGCGCGGGTCCCGGCGATGCCGATTTGCAACTGGCCTATTGGTCGTATTCGTCCAACAGCTGGGTGTTCTATGCCAATCGCGCCACACCTGGCACCAGCGATGAAAGCATCACGATTACCGATCGCAATCTGCTGAATCGCGAGTGGCGGATCATCGTGCAATACAGCGCCGGTTCGGTGGTCCCCTATCGCGTGCGAGCCTTTGCGGTCTACGATTTGCAGAATTTGCACAACCTGCTTCATCCTTCCCATACGGGTGCTACGCCGCCGCCAGGCGCCGTCACCAGCGCGCCTTGGCAGAACGTCCAGCCTGGCGGCTGGCAGTTCTACGCCTTCAACGTGCCAGCGAACGCCGCCGGTTTACAGATCGAAGCCGAACGCACCCGCGGTGACCCCGTGCATCTCTACGTGCAAAAAGATACGCCACCCTGGTTCAATAACGCGCTGTTCCAGATTCAAAACAACGACATCGTCCATACGCTATCCATCGATGGGACCAGCAATCCGCCGCTGACCGCCGGCCGATGGTATGTTGGCATCCAGGCCCCAGGACCTCAAGACGCCGGCTTTGAGTTGACCACGACCTTATCCTGCTGCGCCGGTGCGCCACCGGTTACCGGTGACATTCCGCTCGCCAACGGGGTGCCGGTCACCGGTTCGGTCTGGTTTGGAGATTGGCAGTATTACACCCTCAATCTACCGGTGAACGCCACCCGCCTGGAAATCACGCTCACTGGCAACGGACCCGGCGACGGCGATCTCTATTACGGTGGCAGCCAGCGGCCTGCCCTGGGAACGACAACAACATCCAGCCGGCAACGGGGACGTACCCAAGAGCATCTCGCGTACAACCTGGGTTCTCCATGGGCAATCCCGCCCAGCCCGTGGCCCCATCCCGTGTACATTGGCGTCTACGGATACAGCGCTGCGGCCTATGAAGTCACCGCCACTTGGTCGGATGGCCTCACGACGCAGACACTGCCCAGCGGCGAGCAGGTGTTTTCCATGCAAAACATCTACGTATATGACGCCGATCCTTTAGTTTTCGCCATCCAGGTACCGGCTGGCACCCGCTATAGCAATCTGCGGATAACGGCTCAGACACCTGATGACATCGCGCTTTATGTGCGGCGGGACATTCCGCCGGACAAATACACGTTCGACTTCAGCGCGGGCGGAACCCATGCTCCCGAGGTTATGGTCACCGGCGCCACCAACCCTTCGTTGACTGCTGGCACCTGGTGGTTTGCCGTGTACAGCAATAACCAGCGCAGCAGCATTACTCAATTACGAGCCGAGCTGCGTCCGTAATTTGCCATATCAACCGGCAGCGAGGTCCGAGCGATCGGACCTCAAGGAGGTTCTCATGAAACTCTTCGGCCACGAAGCGATGAGCCGGGAGGCACTTGCCCAATTCGTAAAGGGTTTACCCCCTAACCTCAAATTTCTCGGTCCTTTGCTGACTGAGCATACCGTTCATCATGCGCTCAATCGCGATGTGCTCGATGTGATCACGGCGGGCCATTGGCGCCCAGACGGACAGAAACATCACTTCATGCGGGCTGCCGGTCAAACCGAACGGCAAGCTTACGAGCTGGGCAAGCGATGGATTGCCCGCAATGGCAAAGAAGCCGCCATCAGCCTGCGAAAACTGCTCAAGCTCGGCTCAACCCGGAACTTTAATCAGAATTTCATTGCTGGACCATTGGGATACGCTTTCCATGCGCTTCAGGATTCGTATGCTCCAGCCCATGTGACCCGCATGAAGAGAGGAATGGATTTTGTGATCACTCATGTTCATGTTTACGATGAGAAAAATAAGACAGCCCATGATTCATGGCCTGGCCACGATGCTTTGGACCAGAAAGCCTCGGTCAATTGGCAAAACCCTTTGGGCCAGGAAGCAGTGGCGGCCTGCCGCGAATTGACCAAGATCATGGTGGTTTCGGCGCTGGAAAAGACAGATGCAGGTTTTGAGCAACGCTGGGCAAGCCTCTGGCGGACCTTTGTCTCAATCTTTCTGTGCGAGCGGCTCAGTGTTTAACGGCCCACCTCAAAGCACCTGATTTCCAAGAAGAATGGCAATCAATTCCTTGAAAGCCGCATCGATCCGCCTTGATATGGACACACGCCAGATTAGGCGTGTTGTCATCCATTTGTTCCCTCTCAACGCCTCTTGGCGCCGGCAAGCTTTTGTTTGACACCCAAAATGTAATCGTTCACAAATTAATCGTGTAAAAAAAGCAATATCCATAAGAGATAAATATGAAAACGATTACTCAATCTTGCGTCTGTCTGGATGCTCGCGTGCAAAATAAGGCCGAGGCGATCCAGCACGCTGGACAATTGCTGGCCGATGCTGGCTATATTGAACCTCTCTATATCGACAGTCTGCTGAAACGCGAGCAGGCCGCCAATACTTTCCTCGGCAGCGGTGTCGCCATTCCGCATGGGATGCTCGAAGACCGCCATCTGATCCATCACACCGGCATTGCCATTGTGCAAGTACCCGCCGGAGTGGAATGGCACGACGGTCAAAAAGCCTATCTAGTGGTGGCCATCGCCGCCCAATCCGATGAACACATCGCGTTGCTGCGCCGTTTGACCCGGTTGATGCAGCAACCCGAAGCGCTCGATACCTTGTTCCATGCCAAAAATCCGCTGGTGCTGATGGCCGCGCTGAGCGGCGCTACAGAGCAGATGCCGGTTGTGGCGGCACCGGTAGAACCCGCCGGACCGGCCGATGCCGAAACCGGCTGGATCGTGGATTATCCCAACGGCTTACACGCGCGTCCCGCAACACGCTGGGTCGAGACCGCCAAACGCTTCTCCTGCGAACTGCGCATCTACAAAGGCAGTGAATGTGCCGATGCCAAGACGCTGACCGGACTGCTGGCCTTAGGGATAACGTGCGGTGACACCCTGCGCCTGGCGGCCCAGGGCGCTGATGCACAACGAGCATTGAACACCCTGTGCAAAACAATGCACAGCTTATCTGCTGAAGAAAAAGCCAGTGCTGAACGCGCCCGCCGCAACGCCCTAACCGCCCGTAAAACCGCGCCGGCGTGGACCCCCACGGACTCACCGGCCACCCTCTACGGCATCAGCGCCAGCCCCGGACTGGCGACCGGCAAACTTGTGCGCCACATCTCCGCCCGTTTCCAGATCACTGATCAGCCCGGCGATATCGTGGCCGAAGGCGAAGCACTGGAACAGGCGCTCTTGGCAGTTCGCGCCGGGCGTGAAACGCTGGAGGCACACACCCGCCAGCGGTTAAGCGCCGCTGAAGCCGCCATTTTCGCTGCACAGCGCGAACTGTTGGCCGACCCGATCCTGGTGCGCGATGCGTTGGCCACAATCATGCAGGGCCACGGTGCCGCCTGGTCCTGGCAACGGGCCTTGCGGGCACGGATCGCGAAGCTGCAACAAACCCCCGATCCCCTGCTAGCGGCCCGGGCGCTGGATTTGCGCGATGCGGGCGAACACGTGCTAGCCCAATTGCTCGGTATCGAACAGCGGCAAATGGTGCTCACCGGGCCGTCGATTCTGGTTGCGGAAGATCTGACGCCTTCTGACACCTTGCAACTTGACACCCGTCAGGTAGTGGGATTGGCCACCTGTGCCGGCGGTCCGGCCTCACATACCGCGATTCTGGCGCGAACTTTAGGATTACCGGCCATCGTCGCGGCGGGTCCCGCGTTACTGACGGCCCCGGAAGGGAGCCAGGCGATCATCGACGGCAGCAGTGGCTGTCTGTATCTGGACGTCAACGAGAACGATCAACAGCGCGCCGCCGAAGCGATCACCCGGCAGCAAGCTGCCCGTGAGGCATTACACGCTGTTCGCCACCAGCCAGCAACCACCACCGACGGGCATACCGTGGAAATCGCTGCCAACGCCGCCAATCCGCAGCAAGCGGCGGCGGCCCTCGATGCCGGCGCTGAAGGGATTGGTTTGATGCGCACCGAGTTTCTGTTTCTAGAACGCGGCCATGCCCCAGACGAGGAAGAACAGTACCAGGTCTATCGCGAAATGACTGAGATGCTGGCTGGACGGCGGTTGATCATCCGGGCGCTGGACATTGGCGGCGACAAGCAGGTGCCTTATCTGAATCTGCCGCACGAAGAAAACCCATGCCTCGGGGTGCGCGGCGCACGGCTGCTGTTGCAGCGCCAGGATTTGCTATATGCCCAGTTGCGGGCGCTGTACCGCGCTGCGCAGCACGGTCCATTGTGGATCCTGTTCCCAATGGTCACCCATCCCGGCGAGATCGAAGCATTGCGTGAACACTGCGAACGCGCCCGCCAGCAGGTCCGTGGCCCTGAGATTAAGCTTGGCATCATGGTGGAAATCCCAGCTGTGGCGATCATAGCGGACCGGTTCGCCGCTCAAGTGGATTTCTTCTCCATCGGCACCAACGACCTGACCCAATACACTCTAGCCGTCGATCGTCAGCATCCAGAACTGGCCGCCCAGGCCGACAGCCTGCATCCGGCGGTATTGAATCTGATTGACACCACGGTGCGCAGCGCGCAAACCGCCAGCCGGTCCGGCGGCAGCGGCTGGGCCGGGGTGTGCGGCGGGCTGGCTGGCGATCCGCTGGGTGCGCGGATTTTGACCGGTCTTGGCGTCGATGAATTGAGCATGAGCGCCCAGGACATCGCGCCGGTGAAAGCTGCGCTGCGCAGCGAATCATGGACGGCGATGCAGAAACTCGCCCAGCGCGCTCTGCGTGCTCACACTGCGGATGAGGTGCGCGCGCTATGAATCCCTTGCACTCTTCCATGCATCCTCCTCGTGTCGTCACCGTTGCCTTCAATCCGGCGCTGGACCAAACCATTGAAGTCGCCGGCTTGCAACCTGGCGCGGTCAATCGTGCCCTGCGGATGCAGATCGACGCCGGCGGCAAGGCGATCAATGTGGCGTCTTGTCTGTCAGATTTTGGCGTGAACGCCGCCGTTGCAGGTCAACTGGGCCGCGGGAACGCCATGCTGTTTGAAGCATTGTTTGAGCGCAAGAAGATCGCCAACCATTGCTGCTATCTCGATGGCCTGACCCGTGTCAATACCAAGCTGGCCGATACCGTCACCGGCGAGACTACTGATCTCAACATGCCAGGGCCAGAATTCGCGCCTGACGCCGCAGCGGATTTACTGAGCCAAGTACTGGAGCGTCTCGAACGGCTGGCGGAACATGTTGACTGGATCGTGCTGTCGGGCAGCCTGCCGCCAGGAATACCGGTCAATGCCTACGCGACCATCATCACAAGGATGCAGGCGGCAGGCATACCGGTCTTGCTGGACACCAGCGGTGCCCCGTTGAAAGCGGCACTGGCCGCCGGCCCCCGGATGATCAAGCCGAACCGGTATGAACTGGCTGAATTGCTGGACCGGCCGCTCGGCAGTCTGGCATCGCTGGTGGCCGCCGGACGGGACGTGTTGCATGGCTCGCATGGCTCGCCAGCGCCGGAATGGGTCGTGGTCTCGCTCGGCAGCGATGGCGCATTGTTTTTGACTCGCGAACAGACGCTGCACGCCCATCCCGTGCCAGTAGCGGTCACCAGCACGGTGGGCGCGGGTGACGCCATGGCCGCTGGTCTGATCGCCGCCCGTCTCGAAGACCAGTCCTTGATCGAAACCGCGCAACTAGCCACCGCCTTTTCCGCCGCCAAGCTCATGCGGCGGGGGCCTCATTTACCCCATCCGGCAGAAGTCCGCGCCTTGGCTGGGCACGTCGCTGTATCGGTCATTGACTGAAGCTGCTCTTCGAACTCGCTACGAAAAACAGAGCATCACGGTAAATCAACATGGCTAAAATCATCGCTGTCACTGCCTGTCCTACTGGCATCGCCCACACCATCATGGCCGCTGAAGGACTGGAGCAAGCCGCTACAACACTTGGCCACGATATCCAGGTTGAAACCCAAGGCCCAGCAGGTACGCGCAACACCTTGTCCGAAGCCGGTATCGCCGCTGCTGACGTGGCGATTATCGCTGCCGGTATCCGGGTAGACACTGCCCGTTTTGCCGGTAAACCATTGTATGAAACCACCACCGAACCCGCCATCCGTGACGGCGTGCGTGTCATCAATGCCGCGCTGGCCAGGGTTCCGGCAGCAGCCAAACCCGCCACTTTGCCCGCTGCTGCCTTGAAGATCGCCGCTATCACCGCCTGCCCGGCCGGCATCGCCCATACCTTCATGGCAGCGGAGGGTTTGGAACAGGGCGCCATGAATCAAGGCCACATCATCAAAGTGGAAACCCAAGGTTCAGTCGGGGCAAAAAATACCCTGACCGCCGAGGATATCGCTGCCGCCGACCTGGTGATCATCGCCGCCGACACGCAAGTAGACAAAACCCGCTTTGCCGGTAAGCGCCTGTATGAAGCCAGCACCAAAGCGGCGATTCATGATGGCGCGGCGCTGGTGCGGACCGCTATTGAACAGGCCGCCATGCAGGGCGCTGAAACCGGCAGCATGGATTACGGCGCACCGGTCATGCAGGCTCAGGCGCAGCAGGCAGCAACCCGCACAGGGGCTTATAAACACCTGATGACCGGTGTGTCCTGCATGATTCCATTCGTGGTAGCGGGCAGTTTGCTGATCGCACTCAGTTTCGCCATCGGCGGCATCAATGTCTTCGAGGATGCCAACGCGGGGACACTCGGCTGGACGCTGTTCCAGATCGGCGCAAACGCTGGATTCACGCTGATGGTGCCGGTGCTGGCCGGTTACATCGCCTATTCCATCGCCGGCCGGCCCGGCATCGCGCCCGGCATGACCGGCGGCATGATCGCCAGCACTATTGGCGCTGGTTTCCCCGGCGGTATCGCTGCCGGATTTCTGGCAGGGTACAGCGTCAAATGGATGAGCGGCTATATCCGCCTGCCGCGCACCCTGGACGGCCTCAAGCCCGTGCTGATCCTGCCGTTGCTCGGTACGCTGGTGACCGGCTTGCTAATGTATTTCGTTGCAGGCAAACCGGCCGCCGCCGCTCTGGCCAGCATCACCGCTTGGCTCAAAGGCATGCAGGGCAGCAGCGCCATTTTCCCTGGTCTGCTGCTCGGCGCGATGATGGCGTTTGACATGGGCGGGCCGGTCAATAAATCAGCCTACGCTTTCGCCATCGGGCTGATTGTCAGCGGAGTCTACACGCCGATGGCGGCGGTGATGGCCGCTGGCATGGTCCCGCCGCTCGGTCTTGCTTTGGCTACCTTGCTGTTCAAGAACCGCTTTTCTTTGGACGAACGTGAAGCCGGCGGCGCGACTGCCGTGCGGGGTCTAGCGTTTGTCACTGAAGGCGCGATTCCTTACGCCGCCAAAGACCCGCTACGGGTGATTCCTGCACTGATGGCCGGCGCCGCCGTGACCGGTGCGTTGTCGATGGTGTTCGGTTGTGAATTACGGGTTCCACACGGTGGCGTGTTCGTGTTGCCCATCCCCAATGCCGTGACAAACTTGGCACTTTATTTGCTGGCAATTGTCGCCGGCCTGCTGATCACCACTGGCGCGCTGTTTTTCCTCAAGCGCCCCTTGGAAACTCCAGCAACGCCGGAATTGGCCAGCGTAAACCTTATGAAAGGTAAAACCTAGGCGGGAAAAGTGGCTCTCAACCCTTCCCCCAGGCGGTGGTAGACTTCCGCCTGGGGGCTTTTTATTGCCAAATTAACCCCCCTTCATGCTTTATCGCTAGGTTGGGTCATAGGCGGTAAACCAACGGCACGCAACCTGCGTCCACTGAATTGGCAGGCGCGCCACACGCTTTAGAGTCAGGTGTGCCTAAAAAAATGATGACGATGGCCGATAAGAATTCAGGTACATCGACTGCTTCAAGACAATGTAGCGGATGTGTTCCATGATTTTGAGACCGGTCCTCAGGTGGTGGGTGCAACTCCGGGAGCCGTAGCTCCCAAACTTCTCCTCAGGCGAAGGTAAATTTCCGCCTGAGGTTTTTTTATGCCAAATAACCCAAAGCCCCTTAGAAACTTTTTGCGCAACCTCTCGATAAGCAGCGCCGGCGGCGCTGGTCAAACGATTTCGTAGCGGGTGCTGCGTCCTATCCCCTGCCCTCTCAAAGGCTCAAAGACAGTTCAGGTTCGCTTCTGTCCGATAGCGTGCTGCAAATCCTTACAAAAAAACTGATAGCAAGTATGCATAGCGATTTATGCTGGTGTGGATTAACCTTATGGAAGGAGTGGATACCCAGTCATTTTCTCTGACTCAACGAAAAAACTAACGACAGTTTATAAGAATCATTGCTATGGAAATCTTCGTCTACCACACCCCCGACCAAGTCCCGGATTTAAGTAAAAAAGCCCGCAAGGGCGGCCTCGAACTCGATATGCCCGCTTGTGCCATCGTTATCGACGTGCTGCGCGCCACCACCACCATGGCCACAGCGCTGGAATCAGGCGCGGAAGCTATCCAAGTTTTTGATGACATTAGCGAATTATTCCAGATCAGCAAGCGTTGGCCAGTGGAGCAGCGGTTACTGGCCGGTGAACGGGGTGGCGAGAAACTGGAAGATTTCGATCTTGGTAATTCACCCGCGGAATGCACGCCAGAACGGGTCGGCGGCAAGCGATTGTTCATGAGCACGACCAACGGCACCCGCGCCTTGGAACGGGTGCGGCAAGTCCCGATCCTATTGACCGCATCGCTGACCAACCGGGCCGCAGTGGTGCGCTACCTGCTAGAGCATCAGCCACATACGGTATGGATCGTCGCTGCCGGCTGGCGCGGCGGGTTTTCATTGGAAGATACGATCTGCGCCGGCGCCATCGCGTGTGGACTGCGTGTCGAGCGCGACAGCGACTGCGCAGGCGATGACGAATCCATCGCCGCCATGGCGCTATTCGAACAATGGGAAACCCGCTTACCGCAATTGCTGCGCTACGCCCACCACGGACGCGGCTTGGCTGCATTGGGCTGCGGGGAAGATTTAGATTATTGTGCCCGGCTCGATAGCGTCAATGTCGTGCCGCTCCAGGTCGAGCCAGGCATACTGAAAGCAGCCGTTCTGGATTAAGACCGAGGCGCCAGCATGGGTTACTATTCCCCCGCCACGGTCATCCGTTCTAACAGCAGCGAGCCGCAACGGATGCCACCCCGGACATCCACGTCGCTGCCTACTGCTACGATACCCTTGAACAGTGTGTTCAGATTCCCGGCAATCGTGATTTCATGGACGGGATATTGAATCTGGCCGTTCTCCACCCAAAACCCCGAAGCACCGCGCGAATAGTCGCCGGTGACGAGATTGATACCGTGGCCCATTAATTCCGTCACCCACAGTCCGCGATCCAATTGCCGCAGCAACGCCTCATGATCCAATGGGCCGGGTTCAACGATCAGATTATGCGTACCGCCGGCATTGCCAGTCGTCTCCATCCCCAGCCGGCGCGCCGAGTAACTATCGAGCACATAGCCCTGCAAGACTCCGCCCGCCACTAAATCCCGGTCGGCTGTCGCAACGCCCTCATTGTCAAAAGGCGCGCTGCCCAACGCCTTGGGCCAATGCGGCCGCTCACGGATCGTCACAAAGTCCGGGAAAACCAGCGTACCGAGCCGGTCCAGCAGGAACGACGATTTCCGGTACAGCGCGCCGCCGCGAATGGCCCCCACGAAATGGCCGATTAGCCCACGCGCTAATTCTGGAGCAAACAACACGGGAACCTGGCGCGTGGTCAGTCGGCGGCTGCCTAACCGGCGCAAAGCGCGTTGCCCTGCTTTTTGCCCGACTGCAACTGGCGTTTCCAAATCGTTCCAGTCGCGCGCCACCGTGTACCAGTGGTTACGCTGCATCCCGGCCTCATCTCCGGCGATTACCGAGCAACTGAGCGAATGATGTGTGGCCGGGTAGCCTCCGCAAAACCCCTGCGAGTTGCCGTAGAGGACCAAACCCGTATGCGTGGCGATGCTGCCGCCTTCGGAATTGCGAATCCGGGGGTCCAGCGCCAATGCCGCTGCTTCACACACACGGGCCAAGGCGATAGCATCCTCAGCAGCCAACGGCCAAGGATGATAGAGATCAAGATCGGGGATGTCCTTTGCCAGCCGCTCCGGATCGGCCAACCCGGCGCAAGAATCTTTCGCCGTATGGCGGGCAATCGCGCAGGCGCTTTGCACGGTGTCGCGAATCGCTTCTGGCCGCCAGTCAGCGGTGCTGGCCGAACCGCGGCTCTGACCGATGTAGACTGTCACCCCCAAGCCGCGCTGGCGGTGATGTTCCAAGGTTTCGACCTCGCCCAAACGCACGGTAACTGACAAGGCGCTACCGAAACTCACGGCAGCCTCGGTAGCCGTCGCTCCTTGAGCGCGCGCTTCGGCGAGAATACCGGCGACCAGATTTTCCAGTTGTTCGCGCGGCGGCAGCGGCGCGGTGGGGCGGGTAGTGATTGCGGGCATAGGTGATCACTTCGTGGATGAGGTTGGAAACAGCGAATGCGGGATCACGCCTGTGTCCCGCCCACGGTCAGCGCCTCAATTTTCAGGGTCGGCTGACCGACGCCGACTGGGACACTCTGCCCATCTTTGCCGCAGGTGCCGACGCCAGCATCAAGCTTCAGATCGTTGCCAACCATGGAGACTTTGGTCAGCACATCCGGGCCGTTGCCGATCAGCGTCGCACCTTTGACCGGACGGGTCACCCGGCCATTCTCGATCAAATACGCCTCACTGGCGGAAAACACGAACTTGCCAGAAGTAATATCGACTTGCCCGCCACCGAAGTTGACCGCGTATAACCCCCGCTCCACCGACGCGATCACTTCTGCGGGATCATGCTCGCCAGGCATCATATACGTATTGGTCATCCGCGGCAGCGGCAGATGCGCGTAGGACTCGCGACGGCCATTACCCGTTGGGGCAGTGTTCATCAGCCGGGCATTCAGCTTGTCTTGCAAATAGCCTTTGAGGATGCCACGTTCGATCAGGGTGGTGCATTGGGTTGGCGTCCCTTCATCGTCGATGTTCAGTGAGCCGCGCCGATGCGCCAACGTTCCGTCATCCACGACTGTACACAGCGGGGAAGCGACTCGCTCACCGATCCGCCCGGTGAAAGCGGACGTCCCCTTACGGTTGAAATCGCCTTCCAGGCCGTGACCAATCGCTTCATGCAGCAGAATGCCCGGCCAGCCCGGCCCCAGCACCACCGTCATGGTCCCTGCCGGCGCCGGGACCGCCTCCAGGTTGATCAACGCTAACCGTACCGCTTCGCGGGCGTAACCCAAAGCACGATCTTCGTCGAGGAACCAGCCATAACCAACCCGGCCACCCCCACCAGAACCACCCTGCTCACGACGGCCTTCTTGCTCAACAATCACCGACACATTCACTCGTACCAAGGGCCGCACGTCACCGGCCAATGTTCCGTCACTACCGGCGATCAAGATCGTGTCCTGCACCGCGGCCAGGCTGACCATGACTTGCGTCACACGCGGGTCTTGCTGACGCGCCTCGGCGTCCAGCTTTTCCAGCAGTTGCACTTTGGCCTCAGCGGTTAATGTGTCCAGCGGATCAAGCGGCTCATACAACGGAACGCGAGGCGCGGTCTGCCAGACCTGGAATTGCCCTTCTCCACCCTGTTGCGCAATGGCCCGGGCAGCAGTAGCAGCCTCCAGTAACGCCGGCATCACCAATTCATCCGAATAGGCAAAACCGGTCTTCTCACCGCTGATTGCGCGAACTCCAGCCCCTTGCTGGATCGCACGGCTGGCATTTTTAACGTGCCGGTCCTCCAGACTCCAGGATTCGGTGCGGCGCTGCTGAAAATACACATCGCCAGCGTCGATAGCATGGCCCAGCAGACATGCCAACATGCGGTGCAAATCATCTTCATCGAGACCAGCAGGCGTAAGCAGATGGTAGCGGGCAAGCGTCAGGGTATCAGTGGTCATGGTTGATCTCAGGTAGTTGCAGGATGGTCATTCCTGAATAAGGGCCGGTCATACCAGCATGAGACCAGAAAAAAGGGGATTGCGCTCCTCGCAATCCCCCTAAGACCTCCAAGCGAAAGAGTAGAGGTCAATCAAGACCCAATGCTTAAGTGCTCAAATGTAATCACTTTTGAAGCTTTCAAGCGTCTTGATATAATTGGCGCGCTCGAAGGCGGTCGGGTCGGCGACATTCTGCTGACTCATCGAACCCTTCATCTGCGTCACTGAATCATAGTGATTCACCTCCATCCAGGTCTGTAACCCATCACGCAGGGTTGTGAGATAGTCGGCGCCATTCTTCAGCAATGCCGAGGTCGTCATCACTGCATCAGCGCCGGCCATCAGATATTTCACCACCTCAATCGGCGTATGCACGCCGCGGGTCGCTCCCAGCGAGCTCCGCAGCTTGCCGTAGAGCACTGCGATCCACAGCAACGGCAAACGGATCTCGTCCGGCGTGCTCAGGTTCAAGTTAGGTGCTACGTCCAGTTTCTCCAAATCAAAATCGGGCTGGTAGAAGCGGTTAAATAGCACGAGGGCATCGGCCCCAACATTATCCAGCGCCTTCGCCATCGAACCGATGGCGCTGAAGAATGGGCTCAACTTGACTGCAACTGGAATCGTGACCGATTCCTTGACTGTTTTGACAATCTTGATGTACCGCTCTTCGACTTCGCGGCCAGTGGTGGTCAGGTCCGCAGGAATGTAATAGATGTTCAGTTCAATGCCTTTAGCACCAGCCTGTTGCATCAACTGAGCGTACTCGATCCAACCGGTGTTAGTGATACCGTTCAGACTGCCGATTACAGGGATGTCCACCGCTTCGGATGCCCGGCGCAGCAAATCCAAATACGTGTCGGGACCGACCGTGTAGTCCTCGACTTCCGGCAGATAGCTCAGTGATTCAGCGAAGCTCTCGGTGCCAGCCGTCATCAGATGTTCCAGTGCAGCGCTTTCATGCTTTAGCTGTTCCTCGAACAGCGAAAACATGACCACAGCGGCTGCGCCGGCATCTTCCAAGCGCTTGACATTTGACACACTCCCCGACAGCGGCGATGACGACGCCACGATGGGATGCTTCAGCTTCATCCCCATGTAAGTGGTGGTTAAATCCATGATCATTCCTTTTACAAACAGAGTTCGGATTTGGGTAACCGTTGAATCCCCCTGCCCCTGATCCCCGTTCCTCCATGGGTAAAGGACGCTAAACCATGACGCGTGGCTTGCAGTTCCTTCTCCCTTGGAGAAAGGGTGAAGCTGGGGGGTGAAGGCTTATCCCTTCATTATTTGAATTTCGGCACGAACGTACCACCGCTGCGCGTCGCCATATCCTCGTAAACCGACCAGCGCCGGTTGATTCCTTGCTGAGCCAGCTCCATCAGACGCTCGGCCTCTGCTGGATTGGTATGAGCCAGCACTTTGTAGCGCACCTCGTTGTACGCGTATTTCTTAAGCGGAACCTTCGGACGCCCGGAATCAAGGACGAATGGGTTCTCGTTCGATTCATGCACCATCGGGTTGTAACGGAACAACGGCCAATGACCGCTCTCCACCGCCAGATGCTGCTGATCCAGCCCGCGCTGCATGTTGATACCATGGGCAATACAGTGACTGTAGGCTAGGATCAGCGACGGTCCCTGATAGGCTTCGGCCTCGCGGAAGGCCAGCAGCGCCTGTTGCGGGTTAGCGCCCAGAGCAACGCGTGCAACATAAACATTGCCATAGGAAATCGCCTGCAATGCGACGTCTTTCTTGCCGATCTGTTTACCCGCCGCCGCAAACTTAGCGACGGCTCCCATCGGAGTGGATTTCGACATCTGGCCACCGGTATTGGAATACACCTCGGTGTCCATCACCAGAATATTCACGTCGCGGCCGCTGGCCAGGACATGATCGACGCCGGAGGAGCCGATGTCATAGGCCCAGCCGTCACCGCCAACAATCCAGACACTGCGCCGCACCAGCTGATCGGCGACCGCCAGCAGTTGCGCCGCACGTGGATCGTTAATTTCCTGCAACCGCTGCTTCAAATCAGCCACCCGGCTGCGTTGCCGGCGAATATCGATCTCCGTCACCTGCTCGGCATCGAGCAGCTCATCCACCTGAGCCTGGCCAAGCGGGCCAGCCAGCGCCAGCAGCAGCTCCCGTGCGTACTCCAGATGTTTATCCGCCGTCAGACGGAAGCCCAGACCAAATTCGGCATTATCCTCAAATAGCGAGTTCGACCAGGCCGGACCACGCCCTTCATTGTTAACTGTCCATGGCGTGGTCGGCAGGTTGCCGCCATAAATCGAAGAACAGCCGGTGGCGTTGGCCACCAGCAACCGGTCGCCGAACAATTGCGAAAGCAGCTTGACATAGGGGGTCTCGCCGCAACCGGCGCAGGCACCGGAGAACTCGAACAGCGGCGGCAGGAACTGCACCCCGCGCACTGTGGAGAAGTCCACCCGGCCACGATCCATCTCCGGCAGCGTCTCGAAGAAGCGCACATTGGCCTTCTCATCCTCCAGCACCGGTTCCTTGAGCGCCATGTTGATGGCCTTGCGTCCGGTCTGTTCCTTGCTTTTGGCGGGGCAGACCTCAACGCACAGCCCGCAACCGGTGCAATCCTCCAGATACACTTGCAATGTGTAGCGAATATCCGGAAAACCCCGCGCGTCGATGGGCGCGGTCCTGAATGCCTTCGGGGCATTGTCTAAACTGGCTTCGTTGTAGAACTTGGAACGGATGACACCGTGCGGGCAGACCATGCTGCAATTGCCGCACTGAATACAGACGTCCGGTTCCCAAACCGGCACAAAATTGGAGATATTGCGCTTTTCCCACTGGGTAGTGGCGCTGGGGTAGGTGCCGTCCACCGGCAGGGCGCTGACCGGCAGTTCGTCGCCACGCCCAGCCATCATCATTGCTGTCACCTTCTGCACAAACTCCGGCGCATTGGCGGGCACCACCAGCGGCAATTTGCGGGTGCTGGTTGCTTGGGCAGGCACCGGAATTTCCCGCAAGTTGGCCAGTGTATTGTCCACGGCTTCAAAATTCTTGCGCACGACTTCTTCGCCCTTGCGCATGTAGCTCTTCTTAATCGAGTATTTAATCTTTTCAATCGCCTTATCGCGCGGCAGCACCCCGGAAATGGCGAAGAAGCAGGTCTGCATGATGGTGTTGATCCGCGTTCCCATGCCATTGTCACGGGCAACTTTCTCGGCATTGATAGCGTGGACCTTAAGCTGTTTAGCGATGATCTGCTCCTGCACCGGATGCGGCAGCCGGTCCCACGCCTCCTCAGGCTCATGCGGGCTGGTGTTCAGCAGCAATACGGCGCCTTGCGCAGCATTTTTCAGCACGTCGCCGCGATCCAAGAAGTTGAATTGATGACAGCCGATGAAGTTGGCCGATTGCACCAGATAGGGCGAGCGGATCGGATCCGGGCCAAAACGCAGATGAGAGACGGTCTGCGACCCGGATTTCTTGGAGTCATAGACGAAGTAACCCTGCGCGTAAAACTCCGGGTCATCGCCGATGATCTTGATCGAGTTCTTGTTGGCGCCGACCGTGCCGTCCGCACCCAGCCCGTAGAACATCGCGCGAACCACCTTGTCAGACTCGATCATGAAGCTTGCATCGACATCCAGGCTGGTGTGGGTCACGTCGTCGATGATACCGACAGTGAAATGGTTCTTAGGCCGCGCCTTGCTCAGTTCATCGAACACCGCCTTGACCATCGCCGGGGTAAATTCCTTGGAGGACAAACCATAGCGGCCGCCGATGATTCGAGGCAGGGCCGGCATGGGCAAAGTACCTTCGATCTGCGCCTCCACCAGGGTATTGACCACTTCCAGGTACATCGGCTCGCCGGTTGCGCCCGGTTCCTTGGTGCGGTCCAGAACGGCGATGGCCTTGACGCTGGCCGGTAAGGCTGCCAGGAAATGACGGGCAGATAACGGCTGGAAGAGACGGACCTGAATCACCCCCACCTTCTCCCCACGCGCATTGAGATACGCAGCGGTTTCACACGCCGTTTCCTGGCCAGACCCCATCAGAATCACAACCCGTTCAGCATTCGGATCGCCAAAATAGTCGAACAGGTTGTAACGGCGCCCCGTAATGCCCGCGAATTTGTCCATAGCCGCCTGTACGATATCAGGCACCTGAGCGTAGAACGGGTTGACCGTTTCACGGCTTTGGAAATAAACATCAGGATTCTGGGCAGTGCCGCGAATAAACGGCCGGTCCGGATTCAGCGCCCGGGTGCGATGCGCGAGCACCAAATCATCACGGATCATTGCCCGGATATCGTCATCCGACAGCAGCGTGAGCTTATTGACCTCATGCGAAGTACGGAAGCCATCGAAGAAATGGATAAAGGGCACCCGTGCTTCCAAGGTAGCGGCCTGAGCGATCAGCGCCATATCATGCGCTTCCTGCACCGAACCCGAGGCCAGCAAGCAAAAACCCGTCGGGCGCACCGCCATCACGTCTTGATGATCGCCGAAGATTGACAGGCCCTGCGTGGCCAAGGAACGGGCAGCAACGTGGAACACCGCCGATGTCAGCTCGCCAGCAATCTTGTACATGTTGGGAATCATCAACATGAGTCCCTGCGAGGCAGTGAACGTGGTGGTCAGCGCCCCGGTCTGTAATGCGCCGTGCGCCGCACCGGCTGCGCCGCCTTCGCTTTGCATCTCCATGACCAGAGGCACACTGCCCCAGATATTCTTCACACCTTCCGAAGCCCATTGATCCGCCAGCTCAGCCATCGTGGAGGATGGGGTGATGGGGTAGATGGTGCAGACTTCGTTAACCCGGTAGGCGACGTAAGCCGCCGCTTCATTACCGTCAATGGTGGTAACTTGCCGTTCAGTCATTTTGTGCTTCTCTCTTAGCCCGCTTGGATGGGGCGGGCAGGTGGTTTTTGATCACCATGCGCTCTCCTCTCCCACCGGGAGAGGGGTCGGGGGTGAGGATGAATTGCGGATGATTACGCCCCGGCCGCTGGTTCCGGGATCATCTCAATGGCGTGGCAGGGGCATTGCTCAAAGCACACTGCACAACCAGTGCATAGATCATAGTTATAGCGGTAACGCTTACCGGGTCCCAGCTTGATCACCGCATCCTCGGGGCACGCACCGAAACAGCCATCACATTCGTAGCAGTTACCGCAGGACAGGCAACGTTTGGCTTCATAGACAGCTTCCTTGGGACCCAGGCCGGCAACAACCTCTTCGAAACTACTCTGGCGGACCTTCATATCCAGATGGCCCTGCGGACGCTGGGCCGCATCGGTGTAGTACCAGACATGCAGCTTGTCAAAAGTTGCCAGATCGTGTTTAGGCGGTTTCACGTAGGATCCGCCGCGCAGCCAGGCGTCAATATTGCGGGCCGCTTTCTTGCCATGGCCCACACCAATGGTCACCGTGCGGTCGGAGGGCACCATATCACCGCCTGCAAACAACCCTGGACTGCCAGTCATCATCTGGTCATCGACGATAACCACACCGTCCGCCTTGAACTGGACGCCGGGCACCTTCTGCATGAAGCTGGTGTCCACGTCCTGCCCGAGCGCCATGATTAATGCATCCGCCTCCAAAGTCTCGAACCGGCCCGTCGGACGCGGCCGTCCTTTTTCGTCCACTTCCATCACTTCGACGGTAAATTGGTTTTCCTCAATATTCTTGATCGTGCGCAACCAATGGATCTTGACGCCTTCTTCCAGCGCCTCGTCGGCTTCAAATTCATGGGCCGGCATATTGGCGCGGTCGCGGCGGTAGATAATCAACGGCTCGTAGCCCAGCCGCTTAGCGACGCGGGCGGCGTCCATTGCCGTGTTGCCGCCACCGTAAATAGCAACCCGCCGACCCAGCTGGGGAGCATTGCCGGTTTCCACGTCCTTGAGAAAGCTGATGGCGTCGAGCATCTTACCAGCATCGCGGGATGGGATATCGGTGCGCTTGCTGATATGGGCGCCAACCGCGACAAAGATCGCATCGAAATCGCCTTCCCGCTTCTCTGCCAGCAGATCATCAACCCGATGGTTGAGAACGATCTTCACCCCCATGTTCTCGATGCGCTTGGCCTCGGCATCCAGCACATCGCGCGGCAACCGGTAGGCAGGAATGCCGAAATGCATCATGCCACCGGCCATCGGCCCGGCTTCATGGATTTCCACTTCATGGCCCATTCGTGCCAGGTGATAGGCAGCAGACAAACCGCTGGGGCCTGCGCCAACCACAAGCACCCGCTTGCCCGTAGGTGGCGCGGTAATCTCAAACTGCCAATTCTCCTGCAAGGCCAAATCGCCGAGAAACCGCTCGACCGCGTGGATGCTGACTGAGGAATCCAGCTTGCCCCGGTTACAAGCGCTTTCGCAGGGGTGGTAACACACCCGGCCATGAATCGCCGGCATCGGGTTGTTTTCCGTCAGGCTCTGCCAAGCTTCCTTGAAGCGGCCAGCCTGAGCGTGCGTCAGCCAGGCCTGGATGTTCTCGCCCGCCGGACAGGCGTTATTACAGGTCGGCAGCAGATCTGCGTAGATTGGCCGCTGGATACGTTGCGGGCCAACATTGCGCTTCTCATGCGTTAGGTCCAACGGGCGTGTCATGTTGATAGGCTGGTCAGTCATCGTATGCGTCTCTTCGCAATCGTCTAGTGGTGAGGAATAACCGGCCGTCCGGAGGAATGCAATCGAACTTCTGGCATTCGACGCCACCGGTTGCAGTCGTTTTCAATAACTCTTAAGTATGCGTAAAGTTACGACATTTTACAGGAGCCGGTCTTTCAATGAGCCTACACCGGCAAGGTTTGATCGATCCGGCTAAACTCGTCCCCATAAACGTAGAACATTTTGGCGGGAAGTGAATGACTGCCCGTGATCAATTCCCCTTACCATTCCAACTTCGACGCAGGAACTCAGCGCATGAAAGCCGTCCTTCTCCGCCAGCTTGGCGGCCCCGAACAGCTCAGTATCGAAGATATCGCCCTGCCAGAACCGGGTCCAGGTCAGGTTCGCATCCGTCTCCATGCCTCGGCGCTCAACCGCCGCGATGTTTGGATTACGCTCGGCCAGTATCCGGGCATTCGCCTGCCCTGCAGCATGGGTTCGGATGGTGCGGGGATCGTAGATCAACTTGGCCCCGGCGCGCCCGCCAATCTATTGGGTCAGGAGGCCGTGATTTATCCTGCTTACGGCTGGGGCAGCAATCCGCGCTTTCCCAGTCCCGCTTTCCGGGTATTGGGGATGCCAGACCCCGGCACGTTCGCTGAATATCTGTGTGTTCCATCGAGTCATGTCTTTGCCAAGCCGGCCCACTTAAACTGGGAACAGGCGGCAGCCATCCCGCTGGCCGGCCTGACTTCCTGGCGGGCGCTGATGACCCAGGCGGCAACACAACCTGGCGAAACCGTGCTGGTCACCGGCATCGGCGGCGGCGTAGCAACCTTTGCCCTGAAATGGGCAACAGCGCTAGGTGCCCAGGTCTTTGTCACCAGCGGTGATGAGGCGAAATTGGAACAGGCTCAGCAAATGGGTGCGGCCGGCGGCGTCAACTACCGGGCAGACGACTGGGATAAACAACTCGCCAAATTGACGGACGGCGTTGATGTGGTCATCGACGGTACAGGCGGTCCGTCTTTTAAAGGTTGTTTCTCCGTGCTGAAACCAGCCGGGCGGCTGGTCGTCTATGGCGCAACGGCAGGCAATCCACCGGGACTGGACATGGTACGGTTGTTTTTCCGGCAGGCACACATTATTGGCTCTACCATGGGATCGCCGGACGAATTTGCAGAAATGCTGCGCTTTATAAATAAACATCACATTAAGCCAGCGATTGATCAGGTATTTCCACTGGATCAGGCAGCCGCTGCCCATCAACGGTTACTGACTGCTGAACAACTAGGAAAAATTGTGTTGCGATCCGCTTGACGCAGTGCAATATAACCTCTATACTGCATTGCAACATTCATCAAGAATGTTGTCCTCCAAATCCTCCTTTGGTGGTTCTTTAGCCGGGATTATCTTAATAGTCCTGGCTTTTTTATTGCGCCGCAAAAAAATTTTTATGCACGCATCAATTTGCTTGACGCAGTGCAACATTTGAACTAATCTATTCCCCACATCGTTCAGATGTTCTTCTTCACACCTTCCTTTGGTGGTTTTTAGCCGGGTTCATGGAATCCCGGCTTTTTTTATGCGCGCTATCTTTTGAAGAAGCCTTGATTTCAATGCCTCATGCCTGATCCCGCTTATTCCCCCGCAACCATCCGCTCCACTCGTTGAAACCCGCGCGGCAATGGCTTGCCTCGCCGCCCCCGCTCGCCGATATAGCCTTCCAGATCCGCTGGCTTCAACGTCATATCCCGCTTGCCGGCAGTGAGAATCAGGCATCTTTCCGGCGACACGAGCGCCAGCGCGACCAACCGCTCTTCACCAGGCAAGTCGATAATTTTATTACCTTTACCTTTTGGTAACCGCGGCAGATCCTTCACTGGAAACAGTAGCAATCGTCCTCCGCTGCCCACCGCGGCCAGCCGATCCGTCTCCAGACTGGTGACCGGTAACGGTGGCAGGATTTGCGCGCCCTCCGGCACGGTCAGCACGACTTTGCCGGCTTTGTTGCGACTCAGCAGATCGTCGAAAGCACAGATAAATCCATAGCCAGCATCTGTCGCCAAGAGGTAGAGATCGTCAGGATTGCTCAGCAGCACCTGAAGAAAACGCGCGCCATCTGGGGGACTGAGCTTGCCAGTTAGCGGCTCACCGTACCCACGCGCCGAGGCCAGTCCCGCCACCGGCAGGGTATAGGTTCGTCCAGTCGAGTCGAAAAACACGACTGGCTGATTGCTGCGCCCCTGTGCTTGAGCCAGAAAACCATCACCGGACTTGTAGCTAAGCGCCGAAGCATCGATCTCGCGGCCTTTAGCGGCCCGCACCCAGCCTTTCTGCGACAGCACGACCATGATGGGTTCGCTTGGCGTCAGGCTGGTTTCATCCAATGCCTGCGCTGCCCGCCGCTCGACCAGCAGGCAACGGCGCGGATCGGCATAGCGCTTGGCATCGTCCTGAATCTCTTTGCGGATCAGCGTCTTTAACCGCTTTTCGGAACCGAGCAGCAGTTGCAACTGCGCCTGTTCCTTATGCAATTGATCCTGCTCGCCGCGCAGTTTCATTTCCTCCAGCCGGGCCAGATGACGCAGCTTGGTTTCCAGGATCGCTTCCGCCTGCACATCGGAGAGCTGGAAGCGGGCGATCAGCACAGGCTTGGGTTTTTCTTCGGTGCGTAGGATGCGAATCACTTCGTCCAGGTTGAGATAGGCGATCAACAACCCTTCCAGGATATGCAGGCGCTGCTCGACCTGATTCAGGCGGAATTCCAATCGCCGGCGCACCGTGATAACCCGGTAACACAACCATTCTTCGATGATTTGTTTGAGATTTTTAACCTGCGGCCGACCATCCAAGCCGATCATATTCAGATTTACCCGATAACTCTTTTCTAAATCGGTGGTAGCAAACAGGTGATCCATCAGCAAATCCACATCCACCCGGTTGGAGCGCAATGCCAGCACCAGCCGGGTCGGGTTCTCATGATCGGACTCGTCACGCAAGTCTTCGACCATCGGCAATTTTTTATCACGCATCTGTGCAGCAATCTGCTCCATGATCCGTGCTCCGGAGACTTGATGCGGCAAGGCAGTGATCACCACATCACCGTTTTCCCGCTCAAAACGCGCACGCAGCCGCACCCCGCCATTGCCCGTTTGGTAGAGCTTACGCAGTTCCTCACGAGGGGTAATGATTTCTGCTCCACCCGGATAATCCGGTGCGGGAATAATTTCACACAAGGCATTCAAATCACTGTCAGGCTGATCAAGCAAGAGGACGCAGGCCGCAGCGATTTCGCCAAGATTGTGCGGTGGGATATCAGTGGCCATGCCGACAGCGATACCCGTCGCGCCGTTCAAAAGCAGATTAGGCAAACGGGCGGGCAGCAGCACCGGTTCGTCCAGTGTGCCGTCGAAATTGGGCGTCCAGTCCACCGTGCCTTGACCTAACTCGGACAACAGCACTTGCGCGAACGGCGACAGCCGCGCTTCGGTATAGCGCATGGCAGCAAAGGATTTAGGATCGTCTGGCGAACCCCAGTTACCTTGTCCATCCACCAGCGGATAACGGTAGGAGAAGGGCTGAGCCATGAGCACCATGGCTTCGTAGCAAGCGGAATCACCGTGGGGATGGTACTTGCCCAGCACATCGCCGACGGTGCGAGCGGATTTTTTATGTTTGGCGCCAGCATTCAATCCTAATTCGGACATGGCATAAACAATGCGCCGTTGCACCGGCTTCAAGCCATCGCCGATATGCGGCAACGCTCGATCGAGAATGACATACATGGAATAATCCAAGTATGCCTTTTCGGTGAAAATTTTGAGCGGCAACCGCTCAGTCGCATCGGCAGAAAATAAGGCAAGCTCATTCATTGTAAAACAGATCCGGTTACGGGCTGATAAAACGGTTCATCGAGATCAATCAATAACTTAGATCCCAAATTTTAACTCTCTCCACAAAGAAGAAAGCGTTTTACGAAGCAATGGATTATCCGGCTCTTCCTTTTGAGAGCGCGTTAGGAGTGACCGGTTTTGAAAGCCGGACAGCCAGACTTTCAAAATGCCGTTTTTACATACAGGAGGACTTTGAGATTGCGAGCATAGCGCAGCAAAGCACTATCGGATATTGCGATAATCAGCAAAACATCTTCAGCATGAGAGTGGACAGTTGTAATAGCCATTGCGTCTCAGCGCAGCAAGGCAATATCGGGTTGAGGCTCTTCATAACCACCGGGCATCACTGGATTTTTTCCGGAAATTCCACCCGTGAACCTCCGTTGAATGAACCTACTTCATCCCTGCGATGATATTCTGCCACAATCCAACAGTGACCCGGTTGCAAGCAGCCGTGCGCACCATACCAGCGCAAGCTACCCGGTTAATCGCCGGCTGTTCGGATCTTTCAACGCCGCACTTAATAATTCTCCCCGTAACAACGCACGAATTTGCTGCGCCGGGGCCGGACGGCTTAAGTAGTAACCTTGTATCTCATCACATTGATATTTTTGCAGAAAAGCTAATTGCGCCGGATTTTCAACGCCTTCAGCAATCACTTTGAGCCGCATATTATGCGCCATCGCGATGACCGCCATGGCGATGGAGGTATTATCCTGGTTAACAGTGACATCGCTGACAAAAGACTTGTCGATCTTCAATTGATCGATCGGGAAGCGCTTTAGATAGCTCAGAGACGAATAGCCGGTACCAAAATCGTCAATAGACAGATGTATACCCATCCTCTTGAGCGCATGCAGTATTGCAATACTGTCCTCCACATCTTTCATGAGCAGCCCTTCGGTAATCTCCAAATCGAGATAGCAAGGCTCCAGCCCGGTCTCTCTCAGAACCCGGTCAATCATTTCAACTATACCGGGCCGCCAAAACTGGCGGGGTGACAGGTTGACCGCCATGCGTAACGGCGGAAAACCTTCCTGCTGCCACACCTTGGCTTGCTTGCAGGCAGTTCGCAGCACCCACTCACCGATGCCTTCGATGAGACCGGTTTCCTCAGCCAGCGGCACAAATTCTATTGGCGATATCAATCCTCGCTGGGAGTGCCGCCACCGCAGTAACGCCTCAACCCCGATGATACAGCCATGCTGTAAATCCATCTGCGGTTGGTAGTGGACTTCCAGTTCCTGGCGGCCTAGGGCGTAGCGCAGACTTTGTTCCAGAGTCAGCCGCTCCAAAGCGCGGATGTGCATGTCCTGACTGTAAAATTCGACCGTATCACGACCCCCGTCCTTAGCACGGTGCATCGCGATGTCAGCATTCTTTAGAAGCGTTTCCACATCCTCACCGTCCTTGGGAAACAAGCTGATGCCAATGCTGGCGGTGATAAAACATTCATGGCTCTCAATTCGGAAGCAAGGGGCGAGTGCTTCCAGAATCTTTCTTGCGAATACAGCCACTTGATCTTCTTGGGATAGATTTTCCAGCACAATAACAAATTCATCACCGCTCAACCGCGCAATGGTGTCCTCTCCACGTCCGCAGACCAGCAACCGGGCTGCCGCTGCACGCAGCAGGGTATCTCCTGCAGTATGGCCCAAGCCGTCGTTCACTTTCTTGAAGTGATCCAAGCCCACATATAGCACTGCAAAACTCTGTCTAACGCGGCGCGCATGCATGATAGCGCGCTTAAGCCGACCCTGAAGAAAATGCCGGTTTGGCAACTGCGTCAGCGCATCGTGAGTGGCTTGGTACGTCATCTGTTCGGTCAGCCGACAGGCCTCGGTAGTATCGCTGAACGCCACGACCACACCTAACACCTGTCCCTGCGGATCGCGGATAGGCGCCGCCGAAGCACGCACCGTATACTCCCGTCCATTACGGCTCACCAGCACACCGTTTTCGGGCAACTGGGACAATTGGTTCTGCTGCAAGCATAAAGCAGCCAGATCAAGCGGGTATCGGCCATCAGAATCATTGGCCAAGTGGAAAATCGCTCCCAGCGGCTGACCTTGTAACGCCGTCTGCGCACAGCCCAGCAAAGATTCCGCCCTGGGATTCAGGTACTCCACAAGGCCATGCACATCCGTGACAATGACAGCGTCATCAATCGAATGCAGGGCTACCTGAGTGCGTTCCTGCTCGGTAAGCAGTGCATGCCTCGCCTGCTGCCAGCGCCACCCCATCCACAATAGACAACTCAGCCCTTGCACCACCAGCGCCGCCACCGGCGGGAACCAGCGATGCAATATCTGCATGAGTCCAAAGCTGACAACGAGTGTCAATAACAATATTGACCCTGACAAGGGCAGCGTCCAGCGCGGCGTGCAAACTGCGCACATAACCAATGGCAGCAACACTAATATCCCGGTCAACAGGAGAGAGCTATTCTCAGAGAGCGGCTGGATCAGCATCCCTCGCAGCAGGGCATCGAGGATATTGGCGTTGAACTCCACACCCGGCATCGGTTGTGCCTGCCCGGAAACCGGGGTGGGCAATGCATCTCCCAAACCAGCAGCCGTGACGCCAACCAGCACCCACTTGCCGTAAAATGCAGCCGGCGCAAAACTACCCTGCAGTACATCGGCATAGGACACCCGCTGAAAGTGCCCGGCTGGACCCGCAAAGGGAATCAGAATGTGATAATCACGCTGCCATGACTTGGAAAATACCGGACCTGCTGTCAGGTTATGCTGGCCAGGCAGTGTTTGCCAGCGGCTAGGATCCATCATCTCCAGCAATGCCAAGGTCAGGGTTGACCAGCGTGGCGAACCAAGCCCTGCTTTCAAATAGATGCCACGGGCAATGCTGTCCGAGTCTAACTCCACGTCGACGTGTCCCAGCCGGGCAGCGGCTTTTGCCAATGCTGGAATCGGCAGTGTTTCGATCAATGGGCCGTTCAGCCGGGTTTGTTCGTTGAGCACCGGCAACACCACCCGGCCATAATCAGCCAGTGCAGAGGCCAGATCCCTGTCGGCTGCAGGCTGGGCAACATCGGGTTCGGCAAACACAATATCCAACGCCACCGCCTTCGCCCCAGATGCAGCAAGTTTGCGCACCAGCTCAGCGTGCATGTGGCGCGACCATGGCCAGCGGCCTAGTTTCCGCAAGCTCTGCTCATCAATCGCCACAATGACGATATCCTCAGCAGGTGCCCGCGATCCATGTGACAGATTCCAGTCGTAGAAAAGCAAATTCCAGCGATTCAACCAATCCGTTTGGTTCAGCACGAAGGCCAGCAGCACCAGCATGAGCGCCAAACCTATTCTTTCGAACAAATGTTCATAGGAACGAAGCAGTTGAATCATAATGCTAGAATTAACAGGGGAATCGCAAATGGCCAATAAGTGGCCGGTGGAACATCGATGCGCTGGGCTGGACTATAGGGCCCCACATAACCATCCGCGTCAATAGTCCGCATACGCAAGTAAAGAAAGCCAGATTCGGGCCGGGAGACGGTCAATTGCGGTTCAGATACCCGTTGATCGACAATCACCGTTTCAAACTGGAAGTCTTTGGCCAGCTGGAATTGATACTGCTGGCCAGGCAGGCCCGCGCTCCAGCGAAACGTCATAGTGCCGGCAGTGACTTCCGGCGCTTGCAGCTTTGGCGTCGCTTGCAACCTGAAAAATTGCGGATCGCTGAATGGGCCTATCCTGCCAGCCGCATCTTGAGTCGCTACCCGCCAGAAGTAGCGTTTGGGCTCCAGCGTCTGATCTGGAGTCAAGCTTGATTTGGCATACTCCGGCAGATCGAACACCAATGTTTTGAAGTGCTCATCCTCAGCCAATTGAACATGATAAGCCACTGCATTCTGCGGCTCCGCCCATTCAAAAACCAAGGCATGTTCCAGAACAGCACTTTGAGCGGCTGGCTTGATGAGAAACGGCGGCTCAGGACGGGCATGCAAGCGGAAACGATGATCGGCGTCATGCCCTTCCAATCCCTTAGCATCAATGCCGCGAATGCGCAATGCATAATCGCCATCTGGCAAATCAGGGCCGCGTACCACTGGATTTACCGAGACCGCATCAAACAACAAGGTCTCAAACTGCGCAGTCGGCGCAATTTGCGCGCGATAAGCAGTTGCGCCCTTGAGGGCGGGAAAGCTCAATTGAATGGGTGAGTGCGTCACGACCGGGGGCAAATCAGCGGCCACCGGCGGCGGCAGCAGCGGTACAGGTGCTGCGGGCGGCTTTCCGATTTCAGCCAGCGCGCCAAATCCGCCGGTTACGGTCCGGATTTGGCGCGTGCCACGGAGTTCTACCGCACCTTCCAGCACTTCCGTGCGTGCGGTTGCGTCACCCGCATCCATACTCAGCCGATAGCGGGTGCCACGCACGGCCGAAGTAGCAGCAGGCGTGAGGATTTCGTAGCGGGTACGGGGACTCCGGCGGCGTGTGACCTGGTTGTCTACGCGCCCCTGTTGCAAACGGAGACGAGTGTCCACCATATTAGCATCACCATAGGCACTCAAGGTATCCATAACCAGAAAACTATTGGCTTGCACTAACAGCCGGGAGCCATCGCCAAATTCCACATTCACGTTACCATCGGAACCAGTACGAATTTCGTCACCACTGTGCAACAACAAATCAGCTGTGACCGTCATCGTTTGACCGGTAAAAGCAACCTTAACCTCTGCGGTGCCTTGCACGCTGAGAACCCGGGCCGCCGTAGGTTGACCTTTCAGCCAAGTAACAGGGATACGGAGTTTCATCCCCGGCGGCAGCTGTTGCGGATCAGCAACTTGATTGAGCGCTTGTAAACGCCGCCAGTAATCCATGCGGGTCAGATAATCAGCGGCAATATTCCATAAATTGTCACCAGGACGGACAGTATAAATCCACTCCTGGGAATATGCCGTGGTAGCAATACCTGGCCAGAGACAAAGCAGCAAACCCAATAATTTATACAGTTTATACAATCTGATAGTTAGCTTCATAATTATTTCCATAAATAAAGCAGGTAACCGGATTCCGATGAGATCGCTTTATTAATCTCAATATGTTAACACATGCATTTTTTAACTGACTACAGCATGTTTATTTAAAATTATAGTGGAATTACTTATCTACCGCTTGTCCGGCCGATCCCAATAGGAGCGGCGGCAAATGGCAAAACGCTCAATCTCTTGTTGAACCGTTGATTAAGACGCAATTCCTTGATCCAATAAGGCCACAGAGATTCACAGAGCAGAAGATCTGCTCGACTTCCAATAAGAATCAATGGCTAAAGATCATAAGGCAGAAACTCATGAGTACCGTTCGTCCCACCCACTGGCCAATGAGCCAATTTCCAATTATTAATGACTGTCTGCACATTGGCGGCATTCCCTTAACGCAATTGGTAACACGAGCCGGACAAACTCCATTTTACGCCTATGATCGCCGATTGCTGGATGAACGGATTGCTCTTCTACGCAACCAGCTGCCTTCCGCCATTCAGCTGCACTACGCTGTCAAGGCAAATCCGATGCCAGCAGTGGTGCAACATCTAGCTAATTTGGTAGATGGCCTGGATGTAGCCTCGCTCGGTGAATTATCCGTTGCGCTGGATACCGGCATGGACCCGGCTGAAATCAGCTTTGCCGGCCCTGGCAAGCGTCCCCTTGAGTTGACAGCCGCGATTGCAGCAGGCATCACTATTAATCTGGAATCTGCTGGGGAGCTAGAAAGAGTGGCTCAACTGGGATACGAACAGGGCCAACAACCACGGGTTGCAGTGCGGGTTAATCCGGATTTTGAGTTAAAAGCATCTGGAATGAAGATGAGCGGCGGACCCAAGCCATTTGGAGTTGATGCTGAGCAGACGCCAATGCTGCTGAAACGGATCAAGCAGTTAGATCTAAATTTTCGCGGTTTTCATATTTTTAGCGGTTCGCAAAACCTGCGCCCGGAGGCGCTCATCGATGCTCACGACCGCACGTTTGAGCTGGCGTTGCGGCTAGCGATAGATGCACCATCGCCGGTACAAATACTGAATATCGGCGGCGGTTTCGGTATCCCCTATTTCCCTGGTGACACGCCACTCGACCTGGAGCCAGTCGCGGCCAATCTGGATCATTGGCTGCCACGGATCAAGGAGCAGTTGCCCGAAGCCCATGTGGTGTTAGAACTAGGACGCTATCTGGTCGGTGAGGCAGGTATTTATGTCACTGAAGTCGTAGATCGCAAGGTATCGCGCGGCCACACTTTTCTAATAACCAATGGTGGCCTGCATCACCACTTGGCCGTGTCAGGCAATTTTGGTCAAGTCGTGCGCAAAAATTATCCGGTAGTGGTTGGCAACCGGGTAGCCGGCACTGAACGGGAAGTTGTGTCGGTGGTAGGACCCTTGTGTACACCGCTCGATATACTGGCAGACCGGATGGAATTGGCAAAGGCTGAGGTTGGCGATCTGATTGTGGTCTTTCAATCAGGCGCTTATGGTCTAAGCGCCAGCCCAGCAAGGTTTCTGAGTCATCCGGCTTGTGTTGAAGTATTGATCTAGGAATCTTAGCATTGACAATAGAGAGATTGTAAAAATATTTCTTAGATCAACTAGATGAATATTGAAATAATATCATGATTCTTAAGTTCACTAAAATGCAGGGGCTCGGCAACGATTTCGTAGTGATCGATAGCATCAACCAGACCGTGGCGCTGGCACCAGAACACATTCGTCATTTGGCAGATCGCCGCTTTGGTATCGGCTGCGACCAAATTCTCCTAGTAGAAGCATCGCAGCGCGCAGATGTTGATTTCCGCTACCGCATCTTCAACGCTGACGGCAGCGAAGTTGAGCAATGCGGTAATGGCGCCCGGTGTTTTGCCCGCTTCGTTCGGGACCGGGGTCTAACCCCAAAAAATGAACTGTGTGTCGAAACCCTAGCCGGTTTGCTGCAACTGCGCCTCCTACCCGATGGCCAGGTCATGGTAGATATGGGTCCGCCCCGATTGGAACCGGCCAATGTTCCATTCTTCGCCACGGAGCGTGCCCTGCGCTATGCTATCACCGTTGATGGCATGGAACTTGAGATTGGCGTCGTGTCAATGGGCAACCCGCATGCAGTCGTAATAGTCAACGATGTTGATCAAGCCCCGGTCGCGCATTTGGGACCATTGATCGAACAGCATAGCCGTTTCCCCAAACGTGCAAATGTTGGCTTCATGCAAGTTGTCGATCCAAACCACATCCGCTTGCGGGTGTTTGAGCGCGGCGCGGGTGAAACGCTGGCTTGTGGCAGCGGTGCCTGTGCGGCAGCCGTTGTGGGGCAGCTATGGAACCGGCTATGCCCAAACGTCCGGGTAGAGCTGCCCGGTGGCGAATTGGAGATTCACTGGACCGGCGAGGGTGAATCAGTGACGATGACCGGGCCGGCTGCAACTGTATTTGAAGGGTGGATCGTGCTGTGAGTGAGGAACAGGCAACACCGGAAACCTTAGAAACGCCAGACTTTGAACGAAAGGCAGTCACCTGGCTGCGCGATCATCCTGAATTTTTCACCGATCATCCCGAACTGGTCGAAGAATTGCGCATCCCTCATCCCTGCCGGCCAGCCGTATCACTCTTAGAATATCAAAACCGGTTGCTTCGGGAACATGTGCAACGCTTGCACGACAAATTAATGGAGCTGGTCAACATTGCCCGGGACAATGACCGGCTGGCTGAGCGAGTGCAACGGCTGGCGCTTGGGTTGCTTGATGCACGGGGTGGCCTGGATGAACTGCTACACGGCGTCAAAGCGATCCTGCGTGAAGAATTTAAAGCCGACAGTGTCGCCTTGTGCCTGGCAGTACCGCCCACGGTGGGTCTGAGCGAAGTTGAAGAATTGCTACGGCCGGACGTAGTAGGGCTATTCGATGAGGTTTTTCGCGCAGGCCGTCCTCAGTGCGGCCGGTTGAGTCTGGAACAAGCTGCCGCCCTGTTTGGCGATAGCGCCTGCCATGCTGCCTCAGCAGCACTTATCCCCCTGGATGGCAATCAATGGCGTGGTTTACTGGCTGTAGGCAGTGGCGACCCTAACCGCTTTCATCCTGGAGTAGGGACGCTGTTTCTGGAACGAATCGGCCAACTAGTCAGCCAGGCATTACAAGCGCGGCTGCTCGCAGAGGGATGGCGGGCAGCTCCCGATCCGCCATCGGCCCAGGGTGGATGAAGACATCAGGCAGGCATCAGGTTCCACATAAATATCCGATACCCGCCGTCTGATATCTCAATACCCCAACCACTCATCTAATCGTGCATGGGCTTCCTCCACACCGTGGCGGGTCATTGCCGAAAACAATTGGACAGTTGCCCGTGGATAACTGGTCCGCAGTGCCTTTTGCACCTGTTGCAATACAGACTGTGCGGCACCCCGGCTCAATTTATCGGCTTTGGTCAACAAAATATGTGTTGGCAGTTCACGAGCGATGCAGCAATCCAGCATTTGCTGATCCAGCCCGGTCAACGGATGGCGAATGTCCATCACGAGCAGGAGGCCACGCAGTGCTTGCCGCTCGCGCAGGTAGCGCTCCAGTAATGCCCCCCAGTGGCGGCGCATCGCCTCAGGCACGCGGGCATAGCCATAGCCGGGCAAATCAACCAGATAGCGATCCGGCTCCACTTCGAAGAAGTTGATCATCTGTGTGCGTCCAGGGGTCTTGCTGACCCGGGCAAGCTGGCGTTGACTGGTCAGAAGGTTGAGGGAACTGGATTTGCCCGTATTCGAGCGCCCGGCAAAGGCAACCTCCCGGCCAGTATCAGGTAACAATCTCCCGAAGTCATTAACACTATTTAAAAAATGTACTGTTCGATAACGATTGACTGCTTCAGTCGCTGGAGCAAAAGGGACATGCTTGTCAGGGTTTTTCATTGAACTTAAAGGCCGAAACTGATATATAAAACCGCTGCTTTCGCAGGCTGGGATCGATCAAACCAATACCGGTTCCGCCGTGATCAAGCAAGGCTCGGCTGCCGGTTTACGTTAGATCTCATTCATACCGGCGGCAGGTCGCCTGAACCGAATTCCGTCATCGTACAGGAGCCTTTAAAAAATGAAAAAATTTGTTGTAATCGCCGCGACATGCGCATTGTTCGGTTCTGCGACCACCGCGCTGGCTGCGGGCGATGCGACCGCGGGCAAGGCTAAGTCCACCACTTGCGCAGCCTGCCATAGCGCAGATGGCAACAGTGTCAATCCCCAATATCCCAAACTAGCAGGGCAAAGCGCTGATTACCTGCTCAAGCAACTGCAGGATTACAAGAGCGGCGCCCGGGCCAATCCGATCATGGCTGGCATGGTCGCGCCATTAAGTCCTCAAGATATGGAAGACCTTTCAGCTTATTTCGCCTCGCAGCAAATCACCCGTAGTGCTGCCGACCCGGCGCTGGCTCCGGCAGGTGAAGCGATTTTCCGTGGCGGAAACCTGACCAGTGGCGTTTCGGCCTGCATGGCCTGCCATGGTCCTGCCGGTGCGGGCAATCCAGCGGCGAAGTTCCCGGCTGTCGCTGCACAGCACGCGGAGTATGCCGAAACCCAACTCAAAGCCTTCCGCGCCATGGAGCGCGCTAATGACGCAGGTCAGATGATGCGTAGCATCGCTGGCAAGATGACCGACATGGAAATCAAGGCAGTCTCATCTTATATTCAAGGGCTGCAATAACTCATCGCTACAAGACCCGGCTGAACCGGAGAACGGGTCAAAGCAAGGGCGGCCTCGGGCCGCCTTTTTTATGCCCGCTAAAATAATTGCGTTCCTAACAAGTTTATTATTCTGGCACAAGATAAATTCATCGCGGGTATTCAGTCTAATTCGGGTCTCGCTTAGTATCGTGAACACGCCTGCGAATGACCCGGCATGATTAACTGAAAGCTATTGACCCGCAGTTTCTGCAAAATGGTTTTATCATAGCGCTTCAACCCGCTATCGTTAGTCATCATGCCCGACCAGCTACATTCATTAAACCATCTATTGCCGCGGAAACCACCCGCTGTTCCCAATCGCCGATTCATAGGCCCGTGGCTGGCGCGGTGTTTCGCGCTGCTCGCCAGCATTGCTATCGATGGCATCGCCAGTACCATAGCGGCTGAAAATGATCATGCATCATTCTCAACAGCCGTTAGCGCAATTGATGCACCTCCCGACATACTCTGCCTAAGCCTGTGGATTTCAATACCCATGGTTTTGACCGTGATAGCTTCTCTATTATGGTCCTGGATGCTGCGGCAACGGATCACGCACCGGAACCAGGAGATGCAACGCGAACTCAGCGAACGCCAACAGGTAGAATCTGCGTTACGCGAAAGCGAGGCGCGCTTCCGCGACGTCACCGAGGCAGCCAGCGACTGGATCTGGGAAATGAACAAAAACCTGCAGTTCACCTATCTATCCGAACGCTTCTACGCGCTAACAGGCATCGCCCCGCAATACGTCCTTGGCCGCACCCGATGGGAGATAGCGACCATCGAATCTGCTGCCGATCGCCAAAAATGGCGTCAACATCGAGATACACTAGCAAAACACTTGCCATTTCGTGATTTTGTCTATCGCACCGGTATTGGCAACCGGCACAACGCTGACCGCTACCTAAAAATTAGCGGCAAACCTATCCACGATGATCAAGGCGAATTTTTCGGCTATCGCGGTACCGGCACCGATATCACCGAGCAGATCAAGGCAGAAGCGGCGCTACGTGAAAGCGAGGTACGCCTACGCCAAATCATCGACCTGGTCCCTCACATGATTTTCGCTAAGGACCGCCACGGACGCTTCCTATTGGCCAATCAAGCGACCGCTGCCGCCTACGGCCTCACCGTCCAGGAACTGGTCAATCACTCTCAACGCACCGTGCATGGTATTGACGCAGAGGCAGAACGGATGCTGGCTGACGATCGCGAGGTCATTGAAAGCGGCGCATCGAAACAAATTGCTGAGGAATGCTTCACCGACCACACAGGTCACGTCCGCACCTTGCAAACGATCAAGATCCCATTTAACGAGCCAGGCTTGAGCGAAACTGCAGTGTTGGGTGTCTCCATCGATATCACTGAGCAAAAACAGGCTAAGGAAGAAGTCGCACGCATGCGGCTCTACCTCAAGAACATCATCGACTCCATGCCGTCGGTGCTGATTGGCGTCGATCCCTGGGGATATATCACCGTGATCAACCAACCAGCTGAACAAGCCTGTGGCATCTCCTGGGAAACAGCCCAAGGCCGGTTCTTCGGCGAGCTGTTTCCGCAACTGGAAGGGCAATTTGAACAGATCCGTCAGGCGATCCATTTGGGCCACCCGATCAAGACCCCACGCATGACACTTGAAGATCAAGGCGAAATGCATTATGCCGATGTCATGGTCTATCCTCTAATAGCGGACAGCGCGAGCGGCGCAGTCATCCGGGTTGATGACGTGACTGCCCGGGTCCGAATCGAATCCATGATGGTGCAGACGGAAAAAATGCTGTCAGTCGGCGGACTGGCCGCCGGTATGGCACACGAAATCAATAATCCATTGGGTGCGATCCTGCAAGGTAGTCAAAATATCCTGCGGCGCATTGATCCCGCCATGCCGCAAAATCGAGCCACTGCCGAAGCCATCGGCATCGACCTGAGCCGGCTCAATCGTTACCTGGAACAACGCCGTGTTCTGCACTTTCTGGAAGGCATCCGGGAAGCCGGCGCCCGTGCGGCTAAAATCGTCGCCGATATGTTATCGTTCAGCCGCCGCAGTGAATCGCGCTTTGTACCCGTCAATGTCGAGGATTTACTGGAAACCGTACTGCGGCTGGCTGCTAGCGATTATGATCTAAAAAAGAAGTATGATTTCAAACACATTAATATTGAACGCGACTTCGATCCCCGCCTAGGTGTTGTCCATTGTGATAAGACCGAAATTGAGCAGGTGATTTTGAATCTGCTCAAGAACGCTGCCCAGGCCATGGCCGCGGATAACATATCCTCACCCACCATCCTCTTGCGAACCCGCTATGAATCACGCTGGGCCCTCATCGAAGTAGTTGACAACGGCCCTGGGATAGATGAAAAAACCCTTAAGCGAATTTTTGAGCCGTTCTTCACTACCAAAGAAGTTGGTGCAGGGACCGGCCTGGGGTTGTCGGTATCCTACTTCATCGTGACCGAACAGCACCGGGGCCGGCTATCTGTAACGTCCCAGCCAGGCAAGGGCGCTTGTTTCAGCATCCGTCTACCCCTGGGCCGGGGAGCGTTATCATGACGGGCTGGGTGTTAATCATCGATGATGAGGAAATGATTCGGGAAAATCTTAAAGCTTACTTGGAGGATGAGGGGTTGCGAGTAGCAGCCTTCGAAGCCGTGACCCCCGCGCTGCGCTGGTTGCTGGATGGCAGCCACTGCCGGGTTTGTATCACGGACTTGCGCCTCCCGGATATGGACGGCAATACAGCGATCCGCACCCTGCACCGCCTGTGCCCTGACATGGATTTTCTGATCCACACGGGTTCGTCCAACTATAGCCTACCCGAAGACCTGCGTACCATGGGTTTAGACAATGCCTGCGTTTACCAAAAACCTCTCAGTGATATGGCACCGTTGGCGGCGGCAGTGCGGGAGCTGGTCCTGCGGGAGAACCGGCCATGAGTACCCCAGCTGTGCGTATTCTGACTATCGATGATGAGCCGATGGTCCGTGAAATCCTCGCGACCTACCTGGAAGACAGTGGCTTTGAGGTCATCCAGGCCGGTGATGGCCGGACGGGTATTGAACTGATTCGCCGCGAGCATCCTGACTTGGTCCTGTGTGATTTGCGCATGCCGGAAATGGATGGCTTGCAGGTGCTAGCCGCGGTGACCCGGGAATTTGCCGACCTGCCGATTCTGGTGGTTTCCGGGATGGGCGGGATGAGCGACGCCATTCAAGCGCTCAAACTCGGCGCCTGGGACTACGTCACCAAGCCGATTGAAGACATGGCGGTGCTAGAGCACGCTATCGGCCATGCGCTAGAACGCGCCCGGCTGCGCCGGGAAAACCGCGAACACCGCGAACACCTGGAAGCAGTCAATGAACAATTGCAACAAACTGTGCGGCAACTACAGGAAGATGAAGCAGCGGCACGGCGCATCCAGTTTCAATTGCTACCGGAAAACAACAAGTTGTACCGCAACTACCGCTTCAGCCGTCATCTACTGACTTCGCAATATCTCAGCGGTGATTTTGTAGACTATTTCGCTATTGACGGCGATCATCTCGGTTTCTATATCGCCGATGTCTCCGGGCACGGAGTCTCATCGGCTTTCGTAACAGTGATGCTCAAAAGTTATATCGGCCGCTACCGGGAACTGCGCCGGCAAAACCGCGATAAAGGTATCCTCAATCCTGCAGAAACATTGGGCCGGCTGAACCGGGAAATCTTCAGTTGCCACATGGACAAGTATCTGACCATGTTTTATGGTGTAATCGACTGGTCGAGCAACCAGCTCCGGTATAGCAGCGGCGGCCAATTTCCCTTCCCGATCCTGTTCGATGGCGAAGACGCCCGCTATGTCGGCAAGAAAAGTTTGCCCATCGGCCTGTTCGATTTCGCCAACTACCAGAATGAGTCGATGCAGTTACCGCCGAGCTTCACTATGGCCTTCATATCGGACGGTATCCTGGAAACTCTACCGCAGACCACGCTGCGCGATAAGCAGGCATTTCTATTGGATCTAATCGGTCACACTGAATTGACCATTGAAAATCTGATTCAAGCGCTCGGGCTAGATGAAGCAGGCTCATTGCCGGACGATATCACCCTGTTACTGATCAAGAGGATGATTTGACTATGAATTCGGGGGCCGCATTCTACGTCAAACAGGGCAATATCTATATCCTGAAACTAGTCGGCGATGTGCGCTATACCATGGGTTGTGCCCTGGGGGATTTCCTGGACGCCTTATTTGCGCGCGCTGACTACGAGGATATCGTGGTTGATCTGACCGAGACTCATTCCATCGACAGCACCAGTCTAGGTTTACTGGCGAAAATTGCCAATTTCAACCGCCAGCATTTCGCGAATAAGACGACTTTGCTGTCCACCAACCCTGATGTCAATCAGGTCATGGACAACATGGGGTTCTACGAGATTTTCAATATCCGTGATACGGGCGAAACTATTACTGCGACCTTGCAGCAGTTGGACATCGAGAGTCCGTGCAAGAATGATTTGACCCGCATTGTCTATGAAGCGCACCAGACATTAAGCGACCTTAATCCCCATAATGAAGAGGCGTTCAAAGGCGTGCTCGACAGTTTGCGCGCCAAAATAGAAGGGCATTGAGGGCTGGAAACTTCTTCCTCTAAATGCTTGCGCAGCATCGCATTATAGTAGAGGCATCTTCCAGCGGTGAATCAGGATGGCCTGCCAGGCAAATCTGGTTACCGGTCTGAAGCCGGGTAATGTGCAGCAACCCACCACCCCGCGCAAAGCTATAGCGGTTCTGCGCATTACGCTGAGGTTCATCCCAACCCCAGCGCGCCGCAAATTATCTCAACGATTTTTCAAGTTGGCTGACCATCGTTATTATGGACAGTCACCCGAAGGTGAAGCCCCGTAGACGCGCGCTACTTCGCAGTAAGCGGGCCTCGGCTTCTGTGGGTCAACCTGGTAACTGGCATCCCATTTTTGCCCCAGTGGCGCATTGGGATTCTGATATTTCTCAGTCTGGACATACATTGCCACCGGCTGATTCCAAGCGCCACTCCCACGATTGAAATCCATGAGCGCAAAGTTAGGTTCAGGCGCTTTGAGCCAGAAGCGGTACTGATTCACAAAGGCACAGGCGCCCAGGAAATTCACAGGCTTGGCGGGTTGCCACATGGACTGGAACTGGCGCTTGACCCATGCTGCCTGACCGGCTTCATTGGGGGGATTGGACTCATCTGAGCTACGCCCGTATTCAGTAAACATGACCGGCGTATCGACCGGAATATTATGGCCCATGAACCACGCGGGAAGCTGATGATCGATCCATTCCCTCATGAAAGGGCCATCATTGAAAGGATTGGTCGCATAAATGACGCGCGCTTTCCAGAACGCCAAGCCCAGCCTTGGCTCGGCGAGGATCGCGTTAAAAGCGTCCAGAACCGCGCCGCCAGCAAGGTCATGCTTGATCCCGAAGGTGACAGGGAAAATGACCGGCAACCGATTGCGGTCGGGGACCGCCAGTTCATCTTCCAGTTCTTTCCAATACAAAGCGGCCTGAGCGACCAAATCAGCTCTTTTGCATTGGCTCACATCGAATTCATTAAAGATCTTCAGGACGCCAGCGGCTGGATCAGGATTTAAGGACCCCTCATAGATATCATCAAAGAGTTGCTTTACATACTTCGGCCAATCCTGCTGGGGAACATCCGGGTTACTCCCACACATTATTTCATAGATATAATTGGATATAGGAATGGTAACATTCATACCCAAGTTTTTGGCGTATTTGAGAAATGGATCGTGATTACGAAACCTGCGGTCCGTATTCCAATCGTAGAGATGAATAAAATTCGCGTTGAGTTCCGCTTTATATCGGCCTAAGTCATCACGGCCCTGCTTATTGACATCCTTGCCCCACAAATCTCGAAAATCGGCATTGTAGAAATCCGAGTCATAATAAATGGTGTATTTGACATTCAATTTAGCTCGTGGATTATTCGGGTCAGGCTGATAGTATGGATTACCGCTTTTATCATAAGTTTGTATTTCACCCTGGAAATAAGGCAGGACACCGCCAAACCGAGGATCCAATGGCTTCTCCGGTCCTGCAGGACCTGGGATGTAGGCAATACCTCGAATATCGGAGATTCCGAACTTTTGAGCACGTTCCATCGCGGTCATATCAACTTGGGCTGTTGCAACAGACAGCGCCGTTGCTGTCAAAATAAACATCGTTTTGTGCCATAAGCACATGGTGTTATCCTCCAATGTGATGCAGAAAAAACAACTCCTTAAAAAAGCTAAAAAAGTTTCTATACCAACTTTTTGACATCATACACCGTGGTATTTTTCACCGCATGCCGGTCAAGCGGTCAACAACGCCGCCTAATCCATAAAATGGAACGATTTAATTGCGAGAGTATTCACATAAAGATAGATCACTTCTTAATCAGCGATAAACACCCGGTCACCGGCCACTACCCGTTCAAACAGATCCAGCACATCCAGATTGCTCATGCGAATACAGCCGTGCGAGAGCGGTTCGCCCATCGGCGCAGCATCCGGACAGCCGTGGATATAGATAAACCGGCGAAGGGTGTCGCAATGCCCTCCCCGGTTGTAGCCTGATTCCAACCCGGTCAGCCAGAGAATCCGGGTCAGAATCCAGTCCCGCTCCGGGTACCGGACCGCCCATTCATGACTATAGATTTCACCGGTGGGCCGACGGCCGGCAAACACGGTGTTGAGAGGCTGCCCAGCCCCGATCTTGAGGCGGATGCGATGCCAGCCGCGCGGTGTGCAACCGCTGTTACGCTGTTCACCGGGACCATTGCGCGCGGTTGATACGGAATAGGCCGTGACTACCCGTTGTCCTTCCAGCAGATCCAGCCGTTGCGCTGGAAGGCTAACGTGAATCAATCGCTCGGACATGGCCAGCTTTGGTAAGGATGCCGGGCCAGTTGCGAGTTGTAATAACGGATGTCGTGTGAAACATCCTCACCCACCCAATCGGGCCGCGCGAAAGGCTCATCAGGCCGGCTCAATTCCACTTCCGCTACGATCAATCCAGCGTTATCACCCGCAAACTCGTCGATCTCCCACAAATGTTCGCCGAAATGCAGATAATGACGGGTCTTCTCCAACAGTGGCTTTTCGCATAAGGTGTCTAGAATTTCCTCGGCTTCGTCCAGCGGGATGAAATATTCATACTCGCTGCGCTGGATGCCTAGAGTTCCGCTCTTGAGGTTTAGGAAGCCCTGGTGACCGGCCACCCGCACCCGCACCGAGCAACGAGCGTCGCTAGTCAGGTAGCCCTGCCGCATCCGTACCGAGCGCTCGACCTGCTGGCGCCAGCGGTCGTCTTGAATCAAAAATTTGTGTTCAATCTCAGTGGCCATTGATCTTTCCGTTGGTGGAGCCAGAAGCTCAGTGAAGAGGCTTATACAAAAGCCGCGCCATGCGTTGATCCGTTAGGGGCGCCCCATCAACTTATCCAGGGCCGCGACCAGCGCTGGGGCCGGTAAGTCATGGAATACCCCACAATCCCTGCCTTGCGCTGGATCCATGCCACGCAGGAACAGATAAAAAACCCCGCCAAAATGGCGCTCATAATCATAATCTAGCACCCGCAAGCGCAAATAGCGGTGCAGAGCGACCGTATAAATCAGATATTGCAGCACATACGCCTCACGGGCCATAACTTCAGCCAGCCGGTCCGGTTGATAGGCAGCCAGCTCTGGCCCCAACCAGTTGGATTTGTAATCCACCAGATAGAACCGCCCCCCTGCTTCAAATACCAGGTCGATAAAGCCCTTCATATAACCTCGCAAGGGATTGAAATCCAATTGGTCAACCATCTCCCGGAATGGGCCGGCTGCATAACCGTGCCGCTCCAGCACCTGCCGCAACGCCTCAGGATGCAGATGAGCCAGCGGATAGTAAAATTCCAGTTCGTTCAGCCGCCGATCCAGTGTCACTGCATTCAGCCGCAACCCGTTGCCGTGCAGCGGCGTCGTCAGCACCCGCTCCACCCAATCAGCGACCACCCATGTCCAAGACTCAGCGTCCAGACCGTGCCCCGCCAGTGTCCGGGCCACCAGTTTCTCCAGTTGCTCCCGATCCTGCTGGCTAAAATCCAGCCGTTCGAAGATAGCGTGCAAACAGGTGCCAGCCCGTGCGCCGCGCGGGAAGTTGAAACGATCAAGACAAGGCACAGCCATCAGTCCGGTTTCTACCGCCGGAACGGCTGGCGTCATATCATAATCTGGCATTTCCGCCGATAACCCCGCGGTCAGCGACGTAAAACTGCCTATTCGCCAGAATTCAGACAACGATCCGTTAAAAACCCGTGCTTGCAACGCTGGCTCTTCAACGGCAGGGGGTTGATAACGGCTTCCGGTCTCCAGGGGTAACGGCGCCATCGCAACCGCCTCGCCCGCCGGAGCAAACGCGCTTTGCAGGTCACTGAGAAAGACGGCCGGTGTGATGCTGTCAAAACGCTGCCGTGTGACTTCCAGGGCATCCTGTGAAGGACCGGCCACTGCTGGATGGTGTAACAGCCAGGCAGCCGGCGCAGTATCAGCCTCTTTCATCTTGCCCCAGACCAGAGTGCAGCGTTGCTTGGCGCGCGTCAGCGCTACGTAAAACAAGCGCAGGCTCTCGGCTATTTCCTCACGGCGGGCATGCTGAATGGCTGGATCATCGTCGCTAACACCGATAGCGAGAATGGAGCGGCGCAAATCAGCCGGGTCATGGTACAGCACCCGGTCCTCTTCACCCGTGTGCAACCGTCCATCCCACAGGAAGGGGCAAAACACCACATCATATTCCAGCCCCTTGCTCTTATGGACGGTGACAATCCGTACTAGATTTTCGTCGCTTTCTAGCCGTAACTGCTGCTCTTCATCCTTGTTGGCTGGCAAACGGCGGCTATCCCCTAGCCATTTGAGCAAACCTGCCATACCGGGATGCACACGGTTAGCGACATGCAGCAATTCCGCCAAATGCAACACATTGGTCAAGCGCCGCTCGCCATCACGGAAAGCCAGCAGGCGTTGCGGCACGCCTTCGTTGATCAGCCAGACGCGAAAGAAGCGCATGAAACCGTGTTCATGCCACACTTGCCGGTAATCCTGGAACTTTTCCAGCCAGCGCGCCCAAACCTGCTCTTGCTCATGCAACTGATACAGCGCTTCTCCGCTCAACCCGAATAGATCCGACGCTAACGCGGTGCGCACCCGGCCTTCATGACCGGGTTCCGCAACCGCCGCCAGCAACCACTCCAATTGCCGGGCCTCATCCGAGAGAAACACATTCTCATCGGCATGCTGGACGCTTGGCACATTCAATTGCAATAAATGCCGGCGAACCAACCGCCCTTGCCAATGACTGCGTACCAACACCGCGATGTCGCCACCGGCCAGCGGCCGCTCACCGATATGCGCTTGGTTGCGCACGCCCAGATTCAACAACCGGGCGATTTCCGCCGCTGTAGCCTGAGCTGCTTGCTGGCCTGCCATGCCCTTGTTGACAGGTTTACCTGAACTGCCGGGTTCCACCAGCCAGAGTTGCAGCGGCGGTTCCAGCCGTCCTTGAATCCGCAACGGCAGGTGCTGCTTGCGCTCGGCCGGAATGGCTGGATGGAAGGGAATGCCATCGAATAGAAACGGTTGCTTCTTAACCGTACCGAACACTGCATTCAAGGCGGTTAACAGGCGTGGATCGGAACGCCAGTTCACATCGAGGGTATACTGTTGCAGTGTATCGCGACGGGCGGTCAGGTAGGCAAAAATGTCCGCGCCCCGGAAACTGTAGATGGCCTGTTTCGGATCACCGACCAGGAACACCGGCTTGCCGGTCCCGGCGTAGATGCAGCGAAAAATTTCATACTGTACCGGATCGGTGTCTTGGAATTCATCAATCAACGCCGCAGCATAGCGGTTGCGAAGCGTTTCAATCAACGCCGCCCCATGCCGGCGATGATGGAGAGCGGCGTGCAGGTCCAATAGCAAATCGTCATAAGACTGCACCTGTTGCCGCCGCTTGCGCATCGCCAATTCGCCGGTGCAATATTTCAACAATTGCACCGGGATCTGATAGCGGCAGTAATCAGCCAGTGCCTCGCAGGCGATTTTTAGCGATTCACAGCTATCGAAAAAGGCATGCTGCGGCGCAGCCTGGCCTTTCTTGATCGAAGCGTGCAGCTTCGCCGTAGTAAATTGCTCAAATTTATTGAACAGCGCCAGCCGCGGCGGATCAGCGCTGAGATAAGCATCCATCGCTTCCAGCCAGCCGGGAATCGATTTCAGATTATATTTTTGCCGGTTGATGGCCGGTGAGTTTAATAATAGCGCCTCAATGCCGGCGCGATCCTGCCGCCATCCATCGCGGACCTTATAGAAGGCTGCGACAAAAGCCTGCTCCAGCGCCGCACCGTCCGCGCCGCTATTTGGCGTCACGATCTGTAGATAAGGCTTGCCAAGATGAGGCTCCACCTGCTTAAGCAAAGTCTCCGGACTGGCGCCCTGCTCCAGAAAGTATTGCACCACCAATGGGGAGCCGGGATAAAAAACCCGGCGCCAGAAATCCTCGACAATTTCCTGCAACAGTTCGCGAGTGTCCGCCATCAATTCGGTATCGAATGACAAGCCGCTCTCAAAGGCATTGTCGCCGAGGACTCGCTTGCAGAATCCGTGGATGGTGAAAATAGCCGCTTCATCGAAGCCGCGCAGGGCATTGCTTAGACGGCGAATGGCCAATTCCCGATCCGGGGCCAAATCGAGTAACCGCACACCCAATTCATCGTCATCGTCAGCGCGGCCCTGTAGAAAGGCGTGGCGGATTTGCGCCAGCCGGCTACGAATGCGATCACGCAATTCCTTAGTTGCAGCATTGGTGTAAGTCACGACCAGAATGCGGTTGACCGGAATATGCGCTTCAACCACCAGCCGCACGTAGAGTGCGGTGATGGTATAGGTTTTACCCGTTCCGGCACTGGCTTCGATCAGGTTGAAACCGGTCAGGTAAGTGCAGAGCGGGTCGAGACGTTGCATATCGTTAATTTAACTAAGAATAAACACCACCAGTTCTTTCGGTCCATGCACGCCAAAGGTCAAAGTCAGTTCGATATCAGCGGTCTTGGACGGGCCGGAAATCAGCAAGGCATTGGCCGGCATTCTGTGCCTCAGCCAGTGCTGCTGATCGATCGCCTCGGCGAAGGTATTGAAGATCATCCCAGCATCCAGCACTGCGATATGCAAGCCTGGCGTCAGCGATATCAGACGGGGTTCTGCCGCACTGGGCCAGAGGATCAAAGCGCCAGTCTCAGCGATAGCGCCTCGCGCAGAGGTAATACCGGCATCGATATTGAACAACCGCTCCCGGCATTGTTCGACCGGCTCGATATAGGGAACAAGGGGTGGCAAATCCTCTTCCCAAGCGCCTTCCAGTGCCGGACCAAACGGTGCTGCAGGTCCATACAGCAATCCGTTCAATGTGCGGGCGCGCAGCATAGCCTTGAGTTCCTCAAGCCAGCCGCCGGCAGACACGACCCGCACCTCGGCATGCATGGTCTCCAGCATTCTCTGCAGCCGGCCGATGCGCTCCTCCAGGCTCAGCTCTAACCCAGCAATGATTGGCGCGTCAGGCACGATAAAAGGACCTTGGCCTTGGATAGTCGTGGCCCGCAGCCGGGACAAGATGTTAGCGCGGGCGTTAGCGGTCATTATCGAGTCCTCGTTCCTGGGCCAGTTGATGCAGGCTCTTCGGGGCAAACGGCGGCGGCGTGCGGGTACGGGTCCATTCCTTGAGCGGACCGATCATCGGCAAATGCTGGCCAAGTTTGCCCAATATTTGGGAACCAATCCGGGCCAGTCCGGGACGGGTGTTGTAAAGCGCCCAGCTTTTCCAGCTCAGTCCTTCCACCGTGGTGTAACGGTAGCCGTGGCCCTTGACGTCATGCTCCGACTCACCCTGGGCGTAAGCCTCGTTGCGCAACATGCGGAGAATTTCAGTAAACGGAATTTTAACCGGACAGACCTCCTCGCACGCGCCGCAGAACGTAGAGGCGCTGGCCATCACGCCGGCCTCGTCCAACCCTTCCAGTTGCGGAGTCAGGATCGAACCGATCGGTCCGGGGTACACATGGCCATAGGCATGCCCGCCCAACCGGGTATAGATCGGACAGTGATTCAGACAGGCTCCGCAGCGAATGCATTGCAAGGTGGCGCGGCGCTCGGCGTCACCGTAGATGCTGGAACGTCCGTTATCGAGAATGACGAGATGCACTTCCTGGGGGCCATCTAATTCATCCAGCCGGCGCGGCGAAGTGATCATATTGAAATAGGTGGTGATCGGCTGGCCGGTGGCAGAACCGGTGAGCAAGCGCAGCAAAGGTGGTACATCTCGCAACTTTTCTACCACCTTTTCCAAACCCATCAATGCAATATGCACCGGCGGCGCAGTGGTGCACATCCGGCCATTACCTTCGTTCTCCACCAGGCAGAGCGTACCCGTCTCCGCTACCGCAAAATTAACCCCGCTGATCCCGGCTTCGCCCGCCCGGAACTTCTCGCGCAATTCCTGACGGGCAATAGCGTTTAACTCCTCCACCACCTCGGTGTAGGGCGCATCGGGAATCCGTTCATGGAATAGGCGGGCAATCTGATCCTTATTCTTGTGAATGGCCGGCACGATGATGTGTGAAGGAGTCTCGCCATCCAGTTGAATAATGTACTCACCCAGATCAGTTTCCAGTGCCTCGATGCCCTGCTCTTCGAGAAAATGATTGAGATGCATCTCCTCAGACACCATCGATTTGCCCTTGATAACCCGGCGGGCGTTGTGGCGGCGGAGAATGTCTAAGCAGATCGCGTTAGCCTCAGCGGCGGTCTCTGCCCAATGCACCTGAATGCCGTTGGCAGTGCAACGCCCTTCCAATTGTTCCAGCAGAGCCGGTAACTGACTCAAAGCCCGGCGGCGGATGCTCTCGCCCTGGGCACGCAACTGCTCGAAGGCTTCAGTGTCAGCGAACAGGGTACGGCGGCGCTGACTTAACGTGGTCATCGCACTGCGCAAATTACGCCGCAATTGCCCATCGTCCAGCGCCTTAGCGGCATTGCGTTCAAAGATGACAGCATCGGCCGTTTTGGTCATTGGGTGCGCTCCAGAATAAATTCGGCGAAATGTTGGGCCGGGACATTCAACTGGCGGTAACCGAGCGTACCCGCGATATTGAGCAAACAACCGCAGTCAGTGGATAACACCCGCGCTGCGCCGGTCTGCATAATGTCATTCACTTTGTCATGGGCCATGGCTGCGGAAATCGCGGGCTGCTTAACCGAAAACGTGCCGCCGAAACCGCAGCACTCCTGCTCGTTCTGCAATTCCACCAGTTCCACCCGCTCCAACTGCCTCAACAGCGTTTTGGCATAAGGGACAATAGCCATCTCCCGCAGGGCGTGACAGGACGAGTGCCAAGTGACCTTGACCGGCTCGCCGCGATCTTCCAGGCGAACCTGGAGTACCTTGACCATAAACTCGCTCAGCTCATAGATCCGGCTGGAGAAACGGCACACCTCCTCGATATCCGGTTCATGGGCAAACAGATGGGGATACTGGTGCTTCAACATCCCGGCGCAGGAACCGGAAGGAACCACGATCGGATAATCTTTAGCAAACGCTTTCAGTTGATGGCGGGCAACCCGGCGGGCTTCATCGGGGAAGCCGGAATTATAGGCAGGCTGCCCGCAACAGGATTGCGCTTGGGGAAAAATGACCTGGATGCCTTCCCGTTGCAGTAATTCGATGCCCGCCAATCCGGCTTGGGGAAAACAGGCGTCGATGACGCAAGTACCGAAGTAATAGACTTTACTGGGACGGGGAATAAGAGGAGGTGAGGCGTCGGTCATAGCGGCTGTCTCGCGATTCAGAACTTGACGGTGCTTTAAACTTTAGTTCAAGCATCGTGAACTGGGAGACCGTCTGCAAAATCACTGCAGGCACATGCTTCCGGATGACCTTGGCCGGTATCTATCCCCGGATCAGCGTACCGATACCGGCATCGGTAAATAATTCCACCAGCACAGCATGTTCAATCCGTCCGTCGAGGATATGCGCTGCTTTGACCCCGCTCCGCACCGCATCCAGAGCACAGGCTATTTTGGGCAACATTCCACCGTGAATCGTGCCATCATCGATCAAAGCCTGCACCTGCCGGGCATCAAGACCCGTTAATAAATGGCCTTCTTGGTCAAGCACTCCAGTGATGTCGGTCAACAGGATCAATTTTTCAGCATTGAGCACTTCAGCAATCTTACCAGCGACCAGATCTGCATTTATGTTGTAAGACTCGCCATCATTGCCAACACCGATCGGCGCGATAATCGGGATAAAATCATCTTGAATCAATGTATTGACAATAGACGCATCAATACTGGCGACTTCGCCCACATGACCGATGTCGATGATCTCGGGCGCCTCCAATTCCGGGCTTTTGCGGGAAATAGTCAATTTGCGCGCACGGATTAAATCACCATCTTTGCCGGTCAATCCAACGGCGCGGCCACCATGCCGGTTAACGTTATTGACGATTTCTTTGTTGACCTGTCCACCCAGCACCATCTCAACCACGTCCATGGTCTCACTGTCAGTGACCCGCATCCCATCGACAAAGCGGCTTTCTTTGCCAATACGCTTGAGCAATTGACTGATTTGCGGGCCGCCGCCATGCACCACCACCGGATTAAAACCCACCAGTTTCATCAGCACGATGTCACGCGCGAAACTATTTTTCAGCTCGTCATTTTCCATGGCATTACCGCCGTATTTGATCACAAAGGTCTTGCCGGAAAAACGACGGATATAAGGTAACGATTCGGTGAGAACATGCGCTACCTGCGTGGCAGCCTGGGCATCAAGAGCCATAGTGGGGGTCAACCTCTAAATGGAAAAATATCGAAATGCAAAACGGGATAGCGTAGCGAAATTCACTTTTCCATGCCACCGTCAATAAAAAAACGACATAAAAGGCTAACGCGTAGAATTAACGATCCTGTCTGCCGGTGATGACAACATGGATTTAAACGGCATTCAGCAGTTTCTTTTCGATAGTCCTGAAATGGTGGATGAGGAATGCCAGGCAACACAGGAAAAAAGGCAGCCTCTCAATCAATGGCCATCATCTGCCTGTTGACGGCTGATATCCGATACAGATCAAGCGGCCACTAGAAAGGCAGCGCCAGATCCGC
>JACKNF010000017.1 GCA_024234995.1 Gammaproteobacteria bacterium | reverse complement strand
TGTTAATGAGGGATAATAAATGCTGTGCAGCGCTCGATACTTTGCGCAACATCTCTAATTGCTGGCTCTTATCGATGGCCGCACATTGGAGCAGGTGAGTAAATCCAAGGATAGCGTTCAAGGGCGTACGAATCTCATGGCTCATGTTGGCCAGAAAGGCGCTCTTCGCATGACTGGCTTCCTCAGCCTGTTCGGTGCGGTGCTGCAACTGCTCATTAAGCTTTTCAAGCTCCTGTTGAGCCTGCTTGATGTTTGTGATGTCAGTGACCAAAACAAAGAATCCCTGCACACACCCATCCACGATATCCGGAATGTACTGGGTCCAGGTGTGACCGGTCGAGCCATCCGCCTTGGTCAAGACCCGCTCGAAATGCTGTTGCTCGCCGTTTAGAGCAGCCCGGATGTACGACTCATTCTGGCGAAACAGTTTCTCTCCCATGAGATCCTGAATATGCAACCCTAGAATTGCCTCTGGCGGCCTGCCAACCCAGGGCAGGTAAGCCGCATTGGCGAAGCGGCAGCGCAATTCATGGTCCCAGTACCCCACCAAGCCCGGCAGATGATCCGTTACGGTTCGAATGAATTTCTCCCGTTCGGCCAAAATGCGGTTAGCCTTTTGAAGCTGACCGGTGCGCTCGTTGACCAGCTCTTCCAGATGATGGCGATAACGATCGAGTTCTTGACCGATCCGTTTGCGTTCGGTGATATCTTCCTTGATCACGAGATAATGAGTAATTTGGCCATCGGACTGGCGCACTGGCGAGATATAGGCAAACTCGATGTAGGTCTCGCCATTCTTACGCCGGTTGACGAATTCGCCCTTCCAAGTTTTTTCCTGCTTGAGGGTTTCCCAAAGGCCGGCATCCGTTGCTTGAGAGTGGTCAGCGTGCAAGACACAGAGAGTCTTGCCGATCACCTCATCGCGGTGATAGCCGCTACTCTGGCAAAAGGCTTCGTTGACATATTCGATATGGGTATCGAGGTCAGTAATAACGATACTGCTAGGACTCTGTTCCACCGCCATGGACAGCTTGTGCAACTGATCTTCTGCCCGCTTGCGTTCGGTGATGTCGAGCACCGCACCGATAAGCCCACGAATATCACCCTTGATATTGGTAAAGGTGGCCTTGTGGAAAATCACATTGTGAATTGCGCCACGGGCATCTTTAACTTGTGATTCGTAGACCTGCGAACCGGTAGGCCGCGTAAGGAGCTCCATATCTTTAGCATGGTAGATCGTCGCTAATTCCCGGGGAGCGATATCGAACACGCTTTTACCGATGAGATCTTCAGGTGTCTGGCCAAAGAACTCTTCGAAAGCTTTATTGAAGCCAAGATAACGGCCTTCAGTATCCTTATAAAAGATAGGTACAGGAACCGCATTCAACAGCATGTCTAGAAATGCACTGCTTTCTCGTAAGGTATTCTCAGTTCGCTTACATTCTGTTACATCTTGGATGAAGCCATGCCAGAGAATACTGCCGTCCGTTTCCAGTTGCGGCATCGAACGGCCCTCGATCCAGATTTCACCCTTGCATGGATGGTAAAACCGGAATTCATGATGCCAAAGTGTCAAATGACGAGCTGATTCGGCAATGCTGGCATGGATGTGGGCCAGATCGTCTGGATGGATGCGGGTAAAGAGAGGAGTCGCATCCTGTGCCACGTCTTCAAGGCGCAACCCGTATAGATCCTCAATAGCAGGGCTGGCATAGGGCATGCTAACGCTACCATCCACACGCATCCGGAATGAATAGATCAAACCCGGTACCATAGCGGCAATCCTGGCGATTTGGTCTTGCAAAACAGACTGCTCATGCCTAGCCGTGATGTCGCGAGCGATACCCAGTATCCCTATCAGATTTCCTTCGGTATCCTGCATCGGCGTTTTGATGGTCTCCAGGAGCACGCGGCGGCCATCATCGATGAAGGTTACCCATTCTTCATTAGTGGTTGATTTTCCAGCAACCATCGCCTCCTGATCCTTCTGGCGGAAAAGATTGGCCAGATCAATGTCGACAAAGTCATAATCCGTTTTCCCGACAATGTCGGCTTCCTTCGCGCCGAAGAGACACTCGAAGACCGGGTTACAGGCAAGATAAACGCCCTCTGGGTCTTTCAGCCAGATAGGGTCCGGGATGGTCTGAATCAACGTGCGCAACCGGCTGCGTTCGTCCGCCAATTGCTGGAGAGCCTGCAACTTCGCCGCCTGCTGGCGGTGCTGGATCAAGAACAGTTGCAGTTTATGCTGCTGGTAAATAGAAAAGGTAGCGGCTGCGCAGGTTAACAGCAGCGTTATTGCACCGGTCAGGACAATCCAAAAAGCATTCTGCTCTACCAAAAGAGTCATGCCGCCCAGCACTGTTGCAATGGAAGCAATGGCCAGTAGCAGCAAAAGCAACATCGACGGCCAAAGGCCAGCACGGGGAAGATGATTTCCGAATGAATCCTGACGCGGAATCTCAGAAAGCATAATGGCTTGTTTCAATAAACCCGCTCAAGCGCGGCTTCTGCCGCACAATACAGGGGTTCCACTGGTAAAATACCCATTCAGCTCGCAGGTTCATTGTCTCTATAGCGCTTGGCAATAGCTTGAAATTGATCAAAGATTGCCAGGAAGGCGTCCGCCACATCCGGATCGAATTGGCTACCGCGGCTGGCGGCGATGATTTCGAGGGCTTGTTCGAACGGCATCTGTGGCTTATAGACACGCCGGTTAATGAGGGCATCAAACACGTCCGCCAAGGCCATCAGCCGTGCTGAAACGGGGATCGCTTCGCCGGCGAGGCCATCCGGGTAGCCGCTACCATCCCATTTTTCGTGGTGCCAGCGGGTGATTTCCTTGGCCAGCATTAAAAATTTCACCGGTTTTTCGGCATCACGCTCAGCCTGTTCGATGGCCTCGCTGCCAAGCTGGGCATGGGTTTTCATGATCGTCCATTCTTCCGAAGTCAGCTTGCCTGGCTTGAGCAGGATGTGATCGGGAATACCGACCTTGCCGATATCATGCAATGGAGCAGATCGCGCCATCAGATCAATGGTGTGATCGCTGAGGAAGGCGGAAAACCGAGGGTGCGGCTGCAATTGTTTGGCCAGGACTCGCACATATTCCTGGGTTCTGCGTAAATGATTACCGGTTTCTGGGTCGCGGACCTCGGCGAGACGCGCCAAGGCATGGATGCTCACCTCCTGGACCAGAAGATTTTCGCTCAACCGGCGATTGATCTCGGCTTCCAGGAACGCATTCTGGTCTTTGAGCCAGTCACGCGCCTGCTTGAGTTCCAGATGTGTTCGAATGCGAGCCAGTACAATAGCTGGCTGCAAGGGTTTGGTGATGTAGTCGACTGCACCGCAATCAAGACCACGCTGTTCGTCTTCGGCGGTATCTAATGCGGTGACGAAAATCACCGGAATATCCTGGGTAGAGGCATCCTTGCGTAAGCGCTCCAAAACGGCATAGCCATCCATTTCAGGCATCATTACGTCGAGCAGGATCAAGTCCGGCTTCGGCTCGGATGCTGCAATCTGCAAAGCGCGCGGACCAGAAACAGCCGCGCGCACCCGGTAGCTGGGTTGCAGCAACTTGCCTAGCACCGTGAGATTTTCCGGCATATCATCAACAATAAGGATTGTATGCTGAAAATCTTGCGTTATGAATTTCTCTACCATGACGTTCCCTCGAATATGTGCAGCCGCTTAGCCCCGTTTCAAATCGGTCTTAAAAACATTGACCGCGCCGGTAAGAACATTTGATTGAATGATCAATGAGTTGGCCGCCATAGTAATTCTTTCAGCGAATGCCGCGTTTTCCTGAGTCGTCCGGTCAATCTGCATCGCCGCTTCGTTGACTTGGCCAATACCGCTGGCCTGCTCACGGGTCGCCTGGTGGATTTCAGTCATGATCGCCGATACCCGCTTGACGGCTGCCACGACTTCTTCCATGGTCTTGCTCGCCTCTCCAGAAAGTTGCGTACCGGATTGAACGGTGCTCAGCGAGTCGGAAATCAGGCCCTTGATTTCTTTTGCGGCAATCGCGGTTTTCTGTGCCAGATTGCGTACTTCCGCAGCAACAACGGCAAATCCCCGGCCCTGCTCCCCCGCCCGGGCTGCTTCAACGGCGGCATTCAACGCCAGGATATTGGTTTGGAAGGCGATATCATCGATCACGCCGATGATGGCGGCGATCTTGGTCGAACTGGCATTGATATCCGTCATATTGGCCGCTACACGGCCAACCACTTCGCCGCTCTGCTCGGCGACCGCCGAAGCCGACAACGTTATCTGATTCGCCTGTTGGGCTAAGTCAGCGGTTTGCTGCACGGTAGCGTGGAGCTGCTCCATACTGGCGGCGGTCTCTTCAAGGCTGGATGCCTGGGACTCCGTCCGGGCAGATAGTTCGCTGATACCGCTGGTAATTTGTTCAATCTCAGCGCGGATATCCAAGGCCTGGGTACGGACATCCCCAACAAGCCCCAGCAGGTTAACATTAGTCTGGTTAAGAACTCTTAGAATTCGTCCGAGTTCATCACTGCGAGAAACATTGACATGACCGCCCAGATCCCCGCTGGCGATGCGCCGGGCAGCATCCAGAATGACTTTCAGAGGCCGGACTACTGAAATGGACAGCCAGACACCCATCACACCCGCCAGCGCCAAACTGACCGCCCCTGTCACGAGCAATCGCATTCCGTCGAAGCCAGCGTCCGGCGAACTAGCACCCCTTTCAAACGCCTCGATAACATTGACCCCGATGATGGCGAATGCCATGACCAGCACGGCGATCCAGATCTTGGTGGTGATGCCAATGGAGCGCCAGAAAGCCAGCTTGCTCAGTAATCCCTTGCGAACGACAACACCGTTGCGGATCCCATAGCGGCTTTGCCCTGCGCGCATTGCCTGATAGAGCTTAGTAGCTGCAACAATTTCTTCACGGCTAGGCTTGACGCGAACGGACATGTAACCGACCGGCTCGTTATTTTCGACCAGAGGCGTCACGTTGGCCTTGACCCAATAATAGTCGCCATTCTTACAGCGGTTTTTGACTAACGCGGTCCATGACCGGCCCGACTGGATCGTTTGCCATAAATCTGCAAAAGCCTCTGGCGGCATATCAGGATGGCGTACGAGGTTATGCGGTGCGCCAATCAATTCTTCCTCAGAGAAACCACTGATCTCGACAAAAGCAGGATTGGCATAAGTAATCCGGCTTTTGAGATCAGTCGTGGAAACTAGAGTGGCATTCTCTTCAAGCGAGTGCTCTATATTAGTAACAGGTAGATTAGCGCGCATGATTTTTGATCCGGTGATTTGATTTTCAGGGAATCTCAAAATGACTCAAGGGGCGATTTTTACAGCCATTTCAAACACGCTTAGAAGACATTCCAGGATACTGACAGATGATCTGGCCAGCCAGCCCATAAGGCATAACACGTTGATTATATCTTGGGTATTTATATATTAGCTATTTACCAGATAAATTCAGGCTCTTTACTATACAACCGGAAGAAAAGAAAATTAATTCATTAAAATCAATATATTAATATATAAAACTCACTTATGGGGATTTTTGAACGTCATTTATAGAAAATATCATAAAATTAATTTAACGCTCTCGTATCATTATTAATACAAATTTACAAAAACAACTATATTGTCAAAAAAACTAACATTAGAATCAATAGCGCATTGCTCGAGATAATCCGATACTTGGTGCTCCGTCATCTAAAATGATAAGTTGTTTGTCTCTACCACATCAGTAAGGAATCATGTTCTCCACTCCGGTCTTCCACACTATCGGCCTGATCGGCAAATTCGGCGATCCCAATGTTGCCGGTACCCTCCATCAGATCGCTGCCCATCTGCGGCGGCGCCAATTGCGCGTGCTGCTTGACGATATTTCAGCCCGGCTCATTCCTAACCACGACTTAGAAGTCGCTAGCCGGGAAGTAATTGGCGAACAATGCGATCTGGCGATTGTCATGGGCGGCGATGGCACTATGCTGAATGCCGCCCGCTCACTGGTCGATTACGAAACACCGATTCTGGGTATTAATCTAGGCCGGTTGGGCTTTCTGGCTGACGTGTCGCCCGGAGAGATTCCGCATCGGCTTGATGAGGTGCTCAACGGCGAATTCCGCGAAGCGCGCCGCTTGTTGCTGCACGCCCAAGTACTGCACAACGGCCAAGTCACTGGCGAAGCCGATGCGCTGAATGATGTGGTAGTTCATAAATGTGAAGTGGCGCGAATGATTGAGGTGGACACCTTTCTCGACAACCGTTTTCTCAATGCCTACCATGCTGATGGGTTAATTATCTCTACACCGACAGGCTCGACAGCCTACGCGCTGGCCAGCGGCGGGCCGATTATCTACCCTGGCCTGGAAGCTGTGGTGTTAGTGCCGATTTGCCCGCACACCTTAACCCATCGGCCCATCGTGGTCAGCGCCGACAGCAGTATCGAAGTAGTACTCAATGCAGCCACCACAACCCAGTCCCAGATTACCTGTGACGGACAGATCAGTCTGGCTATTGAACCTGGCGACCGGGTTGTGATTCGCAAAAAAGCACACAAAGTGAAACTGCTTCATCCGGTGAACCACGATTATTTTAAGCTGCTCCGGGCCAAGCTACGCTGGGGCCTCAGTCCGGAAGCTTCGCCCTTTATCTAATACTGTCATGCTGACCCAGTTACGCATTCGCGATTTCGCCATCGTCGGGGAATTGGAACTGGAATTGGCAGCTGGCATGACTGCGGTCACCGGAGAAACCGGCGCTGGCAAATCGATTCTGGTAGACGCCATTGGCCTGCTATTGGGCGGCCGGGCCGATAGCAGCACTATTCGCCACGGCGCGGAACGCGCTGATATTAGCGCGGTGTTCGATCTCGACGCCCTGCCAGCGGCGCGTACCTGGCTGACCGAACGCGACCTGGACAGCAACCAGGAATGCCATCTACGACGGGTGGTGGCCCGCAATGGCCGTTCGCGCAACTACATTAATGGCGTTCCCCAACCGGCACAGGCGTTGCGGGAACTGGGTGAGCGGTTAGTGGACATCCACGGGCAGCATGAGCACCAATCATTGCTGCGGCGTGAAGCGCAGCGGCAATTGCTGGACGATTATGCAGGCAACCAAACGCTTGTCATGGATTTAGCGGAGCGCTACCGGAGCTGGAGCCGGCTGCGGCAGGAATGGCGCGATCTGCGCCAGGCCAGTAACGAACGCGATGCCCGATTGAACATCCTGCGTTATCACCTGCGAGAGCTAGCGGCGCTCAATCTGGCTGAAGGGGAGGTTGCAGAGCTCGAAAGCGAGCAGAAGCGGCTGGCTCATGCGAGCCAATTGCTGGAAACCGGTCAGTGCCTGCTGGCCTGGCTGAATGAGAATGATGAAAACACCGTCGCCGGCCGGCTGCACCAGAGTTTGCGTGAACTGGATGCGCTGAGCCGGCTGGATGCCCGGCTGACTCCGGTGGGCGAGCTGCTGAACGCTGCACTGATTCAGGTGCAAGAAGCCAGCAGTGAATTGCGCAGCTATGTGCAGGCGCTGGATCTCGATCCTGGACATCTCGCCCAGGTTGACCAGCGGCTAACTGCTGCTTATCAGCTGGCACGCAAGCATCGGGTGGATGTGGGGGAGCTACCGGCGTTGCGGGCACGATTTGAAGCGGAACTGGACGGACTGGAACACAGCGAGACCCGGCTTGATGAGCTGCAACAGGCGGCGAAAACCGCGCGGGCAGCTTATCAGGCGTGCGCCGGACCGCTGAGCGAACGGCGGACGGCGGCGGCAAGGGAACTGAGTGAACGGGTTTCGCAGGCACTGGCGGGACTAGGAATGCCTGGAGGGCATTTTAGCATTGCGTTAGAGCGATTGGAGAAACCGGCCGCCGGTGGACTGGAAACCGCGGAGTTTCTGGTCAGCGCCAATCCGGGACAACCATTGCGGCCATTGTCCAAAGTCGTATCCGGTGGTGAATTATCGCGCATCAGCTTGGCCATTCAGGTCATTACCGCCCGCGCTGCCCGCATTCCAACATTAATCTTTGACGAAGTCGATACCGGTATCGGCGGCGGCGTAGCGGAAGTGGTCGGCCGGCAATTACGGACTTTGGGTAGCAACCGGCAAGTGTTGTGTGTGACGCATCTGCCACAGGTGGCAGCGCAGGCGCATCAGCAGCTGAAGGTGGAAAAACGCACGGATGGTGAAACGACGCATACCGGGGTGCAAATGCTGGAGACCGGGGAACGCATCGCGGAAATTGCCCGGATGCTGGGCGGACTTGAATTAACAGCCAATACCCTAGCCCATGCGCAAGAAATGGTGGAAAAAGCCGCGTTATCGGCGAGGGACGGAGAACTCTGATGAACTGGCAAGAGGTCTGCGCTGATTCGCATCCGCGAAAAGCAGACCCATCGCAAGTTTCCATTCTTCTAAAATTAATTGCATGGACACGCAAACCGAGGATTCCGTTATGCCCCTCAAAAACTCCGCTACTTATTACGGCCCGGTCACCCGTTTTCTACATTGGTCAGTTTTTATCCTGTTCATCTGGCAATATCTCAGCGCTGCAATCATGACGCATCTGGCGAGAGACAAGACGTTGCTGACCCTGACGCAGGGCGACTTCTACAACTGGCACAAGTCCATTGGACTGATGCTGCTGGTACTGGCATTAGCGCGGCTGATCTGGCGCAAGACCACACCTCTACCTGATTGGGCACCGGTCCTGTCCCCCGCAGAGCGGGTATTTTCCCACTGGAATGAAGTTCGATTGTACTGGTGCATGTTCCTGCTGCCCCTCAGTGGCTATCTATTCGTTATGGCGGGCGGTTTCGGGGTTAAGCTGTTTGGTCTCTACGATTTACCCAACCCCATCGGCAAGCAAGGCGGGCTGGCTGCCGCCATGATGGCGACGCATATTGTCCTCAGCTACGCCGCCGTGGTGTTCATCGCTTGGCACGTCAGCATCGGTCTCAAACACCACTGGCTTGAGAAAGATGGCTTTCTAAACCGGATGTTGCCATTTCGGCGGCCTTGACCTTACCAAACCGGTAATGTGATACGCCCCATTCCTCGCCGTTACGGTAACCAAACAGTTCAGCACCGGCCATGAAAAATATCCGCCAGCGTTGAAACCAGCGTTCTGCTTCGCCAGGACCATAGGCTTCCCGGAATAGCGTCAGAATCTCTTCCCGATACCGATCCTGATGAGTCAGCCACGCGTCCAAAGTGCGCTGATAGTGGCAACCATTGAAATGCCAATCCTCCTCCAACTGGAGATCACCCCGGAAACGCGGCAGCAAATCCCGCGAAGGCATCAGCCCGCCGGTGAAGAAGTAACGCCCTACCCCGTTGTCTTCGCCCCCGGTCTCGAAGAGATAGGCCAGATGGCGCTGCGTGAAGATATGCACGAACAGCTTGCCACCTGGCTTTAGCCAAGCGTGAATACGCCCCATCAATTCCTGGCAGTTACGCATGTGTTCGAACATCTCCACCGACAGCACCCGATCGAAATGCTGGTCAGTGTAAAATTCGTTCATAGTGGCGGTAATCACCCGCACATTATCGAAACCCCGTTCCCGGCAGCGCGCCTCAATAAACTCCCGTTGCGAGTTAGAGTCCGGCACAGCGACAATGCGCGAATCGGGATAAAACTCTGCCAGCCATAAAGTTAGCGACCCCCAACCACATCCTAGTTCCAGAATATCCTGATCAAAACCCAATTCCGCCCGTTCGCAAGTCAACGCCAGCATCGCTGCTTCCGCCGTTTCCAAGTCTTTCACTTCCTCCGGCCACCAGCAGGCACTGTATTTCAATCGCGGCCCCAGGATCTTCTGGAAAAAGCTGGCGGGTAGTTCGTAATGGCGCTGGTTCGTCGAAGCCGTAAATGAGGCTATGGGACTGTTACGCAATTCTGCCTCCAATCGGGTCAGCATTACATCGTGCATCCGGTCATCGCCAACAGCATTGCCCATCTGCTGCAATCGTTTACCCAGCAACCGGCGGATGCCACTCCGGATTAACCAGCCGGGAAGAGAACCCCGCTCCATGAGATCAATGGCTATCTTGAGCATCAAGCATCCTCCTTACTGCCATTGATTTTCCATTTGGAGAATCAGGGAATAAAGGCACTGGGTGCAGCGCCGGTACATGCGATAGACTGGCCAGCGTCTACTGTCCGGTATACTCAATCCTGTCTCTCCCAGGTAAAATTGATAATTCTAGCGTCTGCCATACACCATTGAATCACCCGGACACCGCCAGCACCCAGCCAGCGGGAAAACAGTCAAAGCTCTTCATGCTACCCTCTTCTCTTTTGTTGGACAGGGTTAGGGCGGAAGGTAGATTGACACCGATAAATGCACTTCCCACCGCTGCTGTGGTCTTGTTGAAAAGCCCCTTCCATTGCCTCGGAAATTTCCATGCTGCGTTTTGTCGTCATTGTTTGCGGAATCCTGCTTGGCCTATTGGCAACAGCCATTCTAATCGCCAGCAATCACAACCACATACTGGCTGGATTGCGCTATGTCATCGCTGACCCCTGGGGAATCGTCACTCTGATTGACTTAGGGATTGGCTTGCTTTTCATCGCCGTTTGGTTGTGGCTGGTAGAACCCGTTCGCTGGCGAGCGGTCGCGTGGATCATAGCGTTGTTCTTGCTGGGCAATGTAGTCACGCTGGCTTATTTGCTATGCCGGACGTGCCAGGTCCGGCATTGGCCGGAACTGTTTCTGCCATCCCGCTCCAGCGACCGGCGATAATCAGCAATGGCGGCATGATCCCGGCAGCATTGAGCAGACTGGCCAGTGGATTTGCCAAGGCAATGCCAGGTGATCCCCATCGATGGAAACTCGCATATCACGCCGGTTTCTAGCAGAAGATCTGCAACACCATATCAACACTACCAAGAAAGTGCCGCGTTTACGACGCCCCGTTATGTGTAAGGAGTCATCATGCAAGGCAGCTGTTTGTGTGGCGAGATCATTTTTGAGGTTTCTGAGCCCATTCCCGCGCTCTATCAATGCCATTGCTCGCTTTGCAGAAAGCAAACCGGGGCCACATCCAATACAGCAATGGCTGTAAATTCAAATCAGCTTCGCTGGCTATCTGGTCAACAGCTGATTTCGACTTTCAAGCGCGAGACTGGTTTTACATCAAATTTCTGTTCTAAATGCGGGTCACCAGTTCCCAATCAAATCGGTAACTCCCAATTCATTTGGGTACCTGCAGGGCTTCTTGAAACGACGGCGGGTCTTTCTGTTGCAACACATCTATTCGTCGATTCAAGAGCAGCTTGGGAGGCACTTCCAACAAACGGCAAGTGCTTTAGCGAAATGCCAGGGCTAAATGAAATCGTTGGTTTTCTTTATGACCAAGCAAACACATAATCAAGCGTTGCAGTGAATGTCCCACACTCCCAGGGCAATTGCGCTATGTCGATATAATAGATTGATTTAATTGAATATCAGCATTATCAGAATGCAGCGCTCATGCTTTGCAAGAGATTGATAAACATTGGGAAAAACACATAGCGCGATTGCCTTGACGAACTGCAAACCATTACTTCGGTGGCAAAGAATTTTCAGTTCTTTGTTACGGAACAGTGGAAGATCGCAAACAACAAAGGCGGCAGCGGAAATACCGCGAACATTGGCAGCATCAATAGCATAGCTGATATTGCGGGGGCCGGGGAATGTTCTCCAAACTTAGCAAGCATTGGTTCGACGGATACTGGATGAATTACAAGAAAATAACAGTTCATGACAGTAAAGGCGGTACAAAGAAAATCTCTACGCTAAGGGAATTTATTGAATATGAGAACGGAGATATATCGCTGGCCGCCGAAAAAAGGAACGGCGAGGAATGAGCTCGAAAGCAGGCGTTCCTCCTATCAAATCCCAAGGGATAAAAACCAAGCTAATCCCCTGGATAAGGAGCATTACTCCATCGGATTTCCAAGGAGCTTGGATTGAACCTTTTATGGGAACAGGCGCAGTTGCTTTCAACGTTGCACCCTACCGCGCAGTGCTTTGCGACACCAATCCACACCTAGTAAATTTCTATTCTGCAATTGCAAGAGGCGAGATCACGCCCGATGTAGTCAATGCCTACCTCATCAAAGAAGGAGCGTCCCTATTGGAGAAAGGGGAAGATCACTACTACTTCATCCGGGACAGATTTAATGCCGGGCACTCACCATTAGATTTTTTGTTTGTAAATCGTGCAGGTTTCAATGGAATGATTCGCTTTAATAGAAAGGGTGGTTTTAATATCCCATTTTGCAGAAAGCCCAATCGTTTTGCTCAAGCCTATGTAACAAAAATTACTAACCAAGTAGCATGGGTTTCAAAAATAATTAAGACTAAAGATTTTTCGTTTAAATGCCAGAGCTTTGAGGAAACAATATCGCAGGCCAGCAAGAATGACATTATCTACTGCGATCCTCCATATATTGACAGGCATGTTGACTATTACAACGGATGGGACGGCGACCACGAAAATAGCCTTTTTGAATGCCTAACCGATTTCCAGGGTAAATTCATATTATCGACTTGGCACCACAATGACTATCGCGAGAATGAATACATAAAATCGATATGGGCGAATTTTTCTGTCCTCACTAGAGAACACTTTTACCACGTTGGCGGAAAAGAAAAAAATAGAAACCCGATGTTTGAAGCGCTAGTTACCAACTTCACCACCTCGCCCAGAGAAATCGAAATAGCCCATCCAGTGCAATTCACGCTTTTGGAGGAATATGCCAAATATAATCCGGTATAACAAGCCGTTCCAGTGGACTCCGCAAAATCTGCGCTTTTGCTCCTTGCGCCGCCGCTGAACTCAAATGTTAGGCCACGTGAAAGAGGGTGCTCGCTTTGTCCAACACCGGAAAACCAAAGTACTGGTTCCCTGCTAAGCACTACGGCTGGACAGGGGTCCACCCGCTACATGGCGAGGCTGGGCCACTCTCATGGCATACCCAGCACTGGTACTGGGTGGCAGCATCCCGCTCATTCAGGCCAAGGACGGTAGAGTCATCTCCATCGCTTACGTCTTGATTCTCACTGTTGCCCTTATCGCTATCTGCTATTCTCTTTGCAGTATCGCCAAACAGCTCTTCCGATCGCTGGTTCAATTATGGCGGACCTTGCTATTCAATTCAGCACATGGGTATCAATGGCAAAAGATGGTATAGGCCACATCCACAATCCACAACGGGCGCTCCGCGAGCACCTGAACCGCCTCATTAAGCGCAAAGACATCATCATGCATTGGCTTATTTTCAAATACCTCACCACAGCAGCCATTGTTGTACTGATCTCAGAAGTTGCAAAGCGAACCGATAAGGTTGGCAGCCTTATTGCGGCACTACCTACAATTACGGTGCTTACGCTCATTTGGCTCTACATCGAAAATCAGCCAGAATCAAAAATTGCTAGTCAAGCATATTACACATTTTGGTATGTGCTACCAACACTACCCATGTTTCTTGTGTTCCCGGCAATATTGCCTCGTATAGGTTTCTGGCCTTCATTGGGCCTAAGCGCTTTGCTTACGATTGCCTGTTTTACGACCTTGGCACTGGTTGTAAAACGGTGGGGTATCGGATTATTTTAGGGTGCTTAACGAGATGTTAGGCAAACAACATGATAGCAAATATGGAATTCACCATCTTAATTCCCGAAAGGAAGAACGATGTGCTTATCATCTTCCACGCTCCCATGACAAGCGAGATGACCATCCGGTATCTTTACAGAAGCCAGACGCTTGAGAGAAACCCTTACTTCGCCTGCCTTCCTTTTTGACACTCGCAGAGCGCCTGACATGCGGGATACACTAGAAGACCATGAGATCCACAAGAGCATTAGAAGTGTCGAGACATGAGTAAAGTTGAATTTTTTAATTTCAATCATATAGATCCAGAAGAGTTAATGATTGTTATCAATGAGGACTCGTTGAGAACGCACCTGATTGATCATGCATATTTTGATGCCATCACGATTAGAGAGTGGATGGAAAGTAAAGTTAAAACGGATTCTTTACCTGGTTGCCGCATTCGAGCTGTTTTTATAGGCGGCCAACTAGCAGGCTGGTGCGGAATTCAACCGGATGAAAATGGTTTTGAGTTGGCGATTGTTATATCTAAAAAATTCTGGGGCTATGGTATATCAATATTTAAAACATTAATGGGTTGGGCTAACGAATTTGGACATAAAGACATATTATTTCACTTGCTTGAAAGCAGGCCTCAATATAAGGCACTAAAAAAAATAGCCAGCGAAGTTTATAAAACTAAGTTAGCAGGCCGGAATTTTACAACGTACCATATTTCAGTAGATAAATAGTGCATAGAAAAACGCCTAACAAGGCAATTAAATATGTTCCGCTACACTCCACCGGACGCACTAACAACAACTCATCCAAGCCGACACCAAAAAACGGCACGGATTAACTCAAACGCTAGGCCACACTGAAGGAAAGCCCAGGAAAAATGAACAGGAAAACCGCAGAGCGCTTTGCATCGGAATGGCTTGATGCATGGAACACCCACGACCTTCCCCGCATCCTTGCTCATTACACCGATGACTTCGAGATGAACTCTCCAGTCATCACAAACGTCATGGGCATTCCGGAAGGTCAACTCATCGGCAAACAGGCCGTTGGCGCGTACTGGGCCAAGGCGCTAGAACTATTCCCCAATCTACGCTTTGAACCTATCTGCACAATGACCGGCATCAACAGCATCGTCATCCATTACGTTGGCGCCACTGGAAAGCGGGCCGCCGAGGTCTTCAGCTTCAACGCTGCGGGCCTTGTCTATCGAGCCCATGCACACTATGAACAATGAACCCAAAGATATATTCAACGCAGCCACCGGCGCATCTGCCACCGGCCTAACCTCATCGTTGCTGAATGCAGATATAGCAAAACAAAATAATAGTGATTATATTTTATTGGAACGAAAGAGTTCACCGACGGAACAGTGAGTTTGTTTGCGGATGGCTTTAGCCTAAGCCCACTTGTGCTCAATCGGGTTGAGGTCGGGCGAATAAGGCGGGAGGTATCCAAGGGTGTGGCCCGCCTGGCGGAGGGCGTTTTGAACGTCAGCGCGTTTGTGGAACGTGGCGTTGTCCAGAATGATCACGGCAGCGGGGGGACATTGCGGCAAGAGGACGTGGCGAATCCAGGCGTAAAAGACATCGGCACCAATGGTGGACTCGAACAGACCGACCGTCACAAACCGCAGGCCAATAAGCGCACCGATCACATTGACTCGCCCTCGGGCATTCCAGTCACAGAAACCGTAACAGCGTAACCCGATCAGACCTTATCCGCATTAGCAGGCAGCGCTTCAGCACGGGAATTTGTGCAGCGCTTGGGCCGCAACAGCACAAGCTGATAGCCTTAATACAATTTAGGCTGATAATGATCAGGCCAGTTTAAAAAACCCTAACAGTTCTTGAAGCTCTAGCGCCTGACTGCGCAAAGATTGACAGGCGGCAGATGCCTGCTCGACCAGAGCAGCGTTTTGTTGCGTGACTTGCTCCATCTGTAAAACAGCCGTATTAACTTGTCCAATACCAGATGCTTGTTCCTGACTCGCTAAGGCAATCTCGGCGACAATGTTGCTGACTTTCTTGACAGCAGCGACAATCCCCTGAAGCGTCTGGCCAGAATGTTCGACGAGTTTACTGCCGTCTTTCACCTTAGCAACGCTATCGGTAATTAGACTCTTAATTTCTTTGGCTGCATCGGCGCTGCGTTGCGCAAGTTTTCGAACTTCAGCAGCCACGACAGCAAAGCCCCGGCCTTGTTCACCCGCGCGAGCAGCTTCAACAGCCGCGTTTAAAGCCAATAGATTGGTCTGAAAAGCAATCTCATCGATAACGCCAATGATGTTGACGATCTTGCTGCTGCTGGTATGGATAGCGTTCATGGCGGCTACAGCCTGGTCAACCACTTGCCCACCTTGTTCGGCTTGCAAACGGGCCGCTGCCGCCAACTGATTAGCTTGCTCCGCATTGTCGGCGCTTTGTTTTACAGTCGAAATTAATTCTTCCATGCTGGCAGCGGTTTCTTCTAGGGCTGCCGCCTCTTCCGAAGTTCGCTGGGCTAAATCCTCCTTCCCTTGAGCAATTTCACAACTGCCATTTTCAACGATCTCTGCTGCTTGTTTGATTTTTCTTAGTACTTTGATCAATTCTTCCTGCGTAGCAGCCAACGACATTAACAATTGACTCACCTCATCGCTGCCTGTGACAGTGATAACGCTATTAAGCTGGCCCGCTGCAATAGATCCGGAGACCGTTTTGGCCCGTTGCAACGCTTTAATGATAGCGCGGACGATTGCATAGGCCAGACCCAACGCTAGCAGCATACAGAACAAGATTCCTATTATTATTTCGTTATTCTTATAATTTAATTCAACAATACGCTGTTGTAACAATTCCAGCAGCATCGAGCTGGTTGCATCATAGAAGCCAAATCCAGCCACGATTACGCGCGTACCTGCATCAAAAACCTTGCTTGCGGTAAATGCAGCATCAATCTGATGTTCGCTGTCAACGATATGTTGCTCCACAAAAGCAAGAAAATCCCGCGCAGGCGTGATGAAGGATTCCTGTTGAGTTCCCAACGCTGATTTGAGGGCTGCATTGTGCTTGAACGCCTGATCCAAACTGTTTTGTATACCTTCTTGCATAATCTGAGAACGGGCGATTAATTTTGAGAGTTGTGCTCTTTCATGTTCGGTAATTTGACGGCGCGCAACGATACCAGCTGATATACCTCGTAATTGCCCTATATCTTCGACCACCATTGGCAATCGGCTAACAACACAATCCATTAGGAAATAACTATCAGGTTCAGGGTCCAAGATTAGATTGGAATTGACACCCACATCAAGTGTCAAATTAATCAGCCGCTTAATTAGCGCTGTGTGCTGCAAAAAGTTTTCCTGGGCAGATAAATTAAGAGCATCAGCATGAAATTTCTGCCATTCGGTTTTAATGCTTTGCCATTGATCGGTACTGTTCAGAAGTGTGCCGTATCGGGCGTCAATAGCGTCTATCAATTTAATATCATTTGTAATTTGTTTTTGTTTGATCAGAATATTTTCTCGAAATGAGGTATCTCCATTGAGATACGCATTACTTATGCCGCGATGTTCAGCCGTATGCTGCAATAGCATACGTACCGGCTGTAGATACTCTACTCCTTGGATCTCCTTGCGAGAGAAACTGAGTGCCATGTTCATTTCTGTAATTAGCAAATAGGTCAGCAAAAAAATTGGGATACTTAACACCAGCCCAACAAATGTTAATTTGTGCCATATCTTCATCGCATTAAAAATGTTTATCATGTTGAATCTCCAAATTTTCATAAATTATGTGCAATATTTTCAAATTAATGATACCCATCTGTATAGAAGCGCAATCTTGCGTCCAAAATAAAGCATAGCCAATCTTGAAAACAAGACAGAAGTTTAAGTGAAAACAATGATAAATTTATGCGGTATAAAAACAGTAACAATAATACTGTTTTAAAATCACACCGCTAAAGAGGCGCAAGGAGACGGGAAAGAGAGAGAAAAAATTATTCTAAATCATTGTGTAAAGTTGAAATAGGCTGTTCCGGCCCGCTAATGCTCAGTACGAATGCCAATTTCAAAGTTGAAACCCAGCAGCGGAAGTATCTTAACGAACATGATCGAACAGGCTCATCGAGCGATCAAGGGATCATCCGGTTCATGCCCGGCTTTCAAACATGCGTTTCCGCCTGCTCAATACAGGCTTCATGCGCCACTTTATGCGCCAAAATTCACAGAAATTTCTTAGATAACATAGTCTGGGTCGGCATCCAGTACCACCACCTCGCTATTGACAGGTGAGGGAGTAGCAAGCCATTGGACCCAATACCCCGGCTGTAAATCGCGGTTTCCTGGCCCGCAGCGCCAGCACATGTTTAATCTGAACGAAGCGGCCACTTTGCTCAATTTGCTCAAAATGGGTCTCGAAGCCTTGGGTAACAGGTGAAGGCTGGCATGATCGCCGCGTACAAGCTGGGAAAGCGCTTTTACGGCCCTGGATGGAAAATGAGGACATTCATCTGCTGAGATGGCCGGCCGGGCGGCGGCTCAGAAATACCACGATACGTCAAAAGTGCGGCTATAGCGCGAGGTCAAGCTAGGCGACCGCCCCTGTCATATCTGGAATGATGCGGTAGCAGTGCAATGCTTCAAGGAGAGGACGCACAACGTCCTGCACTAGAGCGATATCGGCAAGTTGCTCTACACCACCCAAAACCTAGAGCGGTTAAGTGATGCGTAAATCTTTAGATTGGTGGCCAGGGACGGAATCGAACCATCGACACGCGGATTTTCAGTCCGCTGCTCTACCAACTGAGCTACCTGGCCAAAATTGGCGGGATGCAAAATAGACGTGCATTTAAGCAGTTCCTATCTCTAGCGTCAAGATCCTTCACGCTTTCGACGGCACATAGCCTTCCGGCGGCGCTGCCCCCTGTCCAAAGAAGAATTGTTCCATTTGCTCTTCCAAGAACTGTCGAGCTTTCGGCTCGAACGGTGTCAGCCGATACTCATTAATAAGCATGGTCTGTTGTTTTAACCATTGTTGCCAGGCGGCCTTGGAAACGTTTTCGAAAATCCGCTTGCCCAGCTCACCTGGATAAGGCTGCCGATCTAAACCCTCGGCTTCGACACCAAGCTTGATGCATTTCACCATTCGAGCCATTTGTTAATTCCTATCTACAACTTTGTTAACCAATGCCGCTAGCAGCCGCCTAACCGGTGCGGCCATCCCACGACTGGCGGAGTAACCCTCGTTATACCAGACAAAGCCTTCCTCTTCCATGACGATACTACTTGGTTCCGCTACTATGACTGGCACCGGGGTAATATCCAGATGAAAATGGCTGAAGCCATGCCGCATTACCCTCCACGGCGGTTCAACGATTACTATCAACCCTAGCCGCTCACGGCACCAGTCAGCCACGTCAGCCTCTACCGGACATTCAGGAAAGCTCCACAGCCCACCCCAGATGCCAGCGGGCGGCCGGCGTTCCAGCAGCACCTCATTATTGTCCGTCCGCACCAGCAGCATCTGAATCGCTCGCACTGGTAGCTCCCGGCGCGGTTTTGGCGCCGGAAAATCTGCCTGCCGTTTTTGAGCAAAGGCAGCACAATCTTCGACCAATGGGCAAATCTCACAATGCGGTTGGTGTGGTATGCAAACGATTGCCCCAAGATCCATCACGGCTTGGGTGTAATCTGCAATTCGTTGCACTGGCATAAAGTGCTCCGCCAGCTCCCACAGTGCGGCCTGTACTTTCGACTGCCCCGGCCAACCGTCCACAGCTTTGAACCGCGCTAGCAGCCGCTTGACGTTACCATCAAGAATTGGCTGCCGCTGTCCTATCGTCAAAGCCAGAATAGCGCCAGCCGTTGAGCGGCCAATGCCAGGTAATTCCTGAAGAGCTGCAACATCCAGCGGCATCTGGCTATCATATCGTTCACGCAGGATCTGTGCTGCCTGGTGCAGATAGCGGGCGCGGGCGTAATAGCCCAAGCCCGCCCATAGCCGCAGCACTTCATCCTGTTCAGCATCCGCCAATGCGCGGATATCCGGGAATTGGGCCATGAACCGTTCATAATAGGGAATTACCGTTGCTACCTGGGTCTGCTGGAGCATGATCTCCGACACCCAAACCCGGTACGGCGTAGGATTCTCTTTCCAGGGTAACTGCTTGCGCCCATGAGTGTCGAACCAGTCCAACACCCGCTGGCTGAATTTCATTGGATCCATTAACGTTATTTTTCCAGAGAAGGATTTGATATGGCGCGTATTTTGATTGCTGGCTGCGGCGATGTGGGTACAACCCTCGGACAGATGCTGCACACTACAGGACATCAGGTCTGGGGTCTGAAACGTGACCCTGCCGGTCTACTACCATCTGGTATTCACACCATCGTAGCCGATCTGACCAACCCAAAGACCCTGACTACCCTTCCTCCAGATTTAGATTTTGTGGTTTACAGTGCCGCCGCTGCCGGCTTCAGTGAAGCCCACTACCAAGCGGCTTATGTGACCGGGGTTAGCTACCTGCTAGAAGCGCTGCGCCAGACAGGACAGCAACCAAAACGGCTGCTGTTCACCTCAAGCACTTCGGTTTATGCCCAGCACCAGGGGGAGCGGGTCGATGAAAACTCACCGGCCGAGGCAGAGGGTTTCAACGGCCGCTGCATCCGTCAAGGCGAACAGCGAATGTGGACCAGCGGCTGGCCAGCAGTAGCCGTCCGCTTTGGCGGTATCTACGGCCCAGGCCGCACCCGGTTGATCGACAGTGTCCGTGATGGCACCGCTACCTGTCCCGAAGGTCCACCGGTTTACACCAACCGCATCCATCGCGACGACTGCGCCCGGGTGCTGGAACATCTGTTGCAACAATCTGAACCAGAAAAACTTTATATTGCAGTAGACGATGATCCGGCACCATTGAACGAAATCCTGGACTGGCTGGCTTCGCAACTGAGGGTACCGAAACCACGGCGGGTTATGCAACCACCGTCCAAACCTGGGGCTGAAACCCGCCGCGACCCGGCTATGCGCATGCGAGCGAGTAAGCGCTGTTGCAACACCCGGCTACGCGCCACCGGTTTTCAGTTTCGCTATCCCAGCTATCAGAACGGGTATGCTGCGCTCTTGGAAGGTTCCAGACAAAAGGCCAATCCGGCGCCTGACGCCTAAAATCCCGCATTTGCGAAATCGTAACTCATCTCGCGATAGGGATGTTGCAGGAAAAAACCCTGAATCAGATCAACACCCAGCGACCACAGCACCGGCATAGCCTGGACATCTTCGACACCACCCACGATGGTGGCAGCGCCTAACGCGTCCAAGCGATGCACCAGCTCCTTAAGCTGAGCCTGTTTCTTAGGGTCCTTGGCTAGATTGTTGACAAAGTACATATCCAGCTTGACATAATCAGCGCCCAAATTCTTGAGCAGATTCAATGAATCTGCGCCTCGGCCAAAACGGTCCAGACAAAAGCCGCAACCCAGCAACTTGATGCCGCTGAGGAATGTGAACATGTCGCGCAGGCTGCGTTCAGCCGTCGATTCAGCCACCTCAAACACAATGCGTTGCGCCTCAACACCTGTTTCTTCCAATCTTTCACGCAACCAAGCACCGAGGGTCTTATCCTGCAAGGTGATTGGTAAGATTTTGATAAATAAAGTTGTTGTGGTCTGCCGTTGCTGGAGCATCTCCAGGGTTTGCTGAATGACCCAGCGATCCAGCGCCAAGCCCAGTTCGTGATTATAAACCACGCCAAACACACTACCAGACACCAGTTCTTGCCCTTGGCTATCACGCAAGCGCAGCAATACCTCATACCGTTCATTAACATCGCCGCGCATACTAGCAACCGGCTGAAATACCAGCCAAAGCCATTCATGATCCATGATCTCATGGACCTGATTCAGCACCCGCACTCGAGAAGAAACTTCGTGATCACGCTTCGCTTCCGGAGCAATGTTCTGCTGGAAATAAATGCGTTCTCCCTTAGCTTCCCGCGCTAGTCCACAGGCCGAATCCGCGCGTTGGATCAGCATTAGATAATCCTGAGTACGGTCATTAGTTACGGCTATGCCGATGCTGGTACGCAACAGCAACGCCTGATCGCCGACTTTGTAGAACCCGGTTTCCAGCGTGTCCCGGATGCGGCGGGCCAATTTGAGCGGCGCCTCGCCGAACAGATTCGGCACCAAGACCGTGAAAATAGCATCACTGAATCGTGCTGCCGGTTGCTCGGCAGTCAGCACCTGCCGTAACCGGTTGGCCGCTTGCCCCACAACCTCATCGGCGGTTGCCACTCCAGCCGAATCCCGGATAGACCGCAGATTGTCCAGCATAATGAAAAACACCGTGATTGTTTGCAGGCGTAACCCCATCGCCTCCAACTCCCGCTCCATGAGCACCATGAAACGCCGGCGATTGTAGAGACCGCTAACCGCATCATTATCACTCAATAGACTCAGCTTAACCCGCATGGCCCGCGCCCGGCGTAGCCGTTGTTTGACCTCCCAGCACAGGTAGCTGATAGGCACCGGTTTGGTCAGTAGACTCGCGCCGGGCACCTCCAGATTCATCAGGTAATGCGTGACATCCGCCGGGAAGCACAGGAGAACCATCGGCAGAATATCGCAGTCCCGATGTTGAGCGATGACTTTGGCCAGCTCCGGTCCGCTAACCTCCTTGAGATCAAGATCAATCAACAATAGATCCGGGCGAAAGCGGTGAATGTCTTGTAACACTTGCAGCGGCTGGATCAATACCCGGGGCGTAATACCTTGATCTTCTAGCGCCCCAGCCATCTCCCAGGCCTCCGTCGGCCGGTCATTGACAATCAGCACCCGGTAATGCCCTTCCGAGGTTTGCGGCAGCAGCAGCTCCCGCAGCAAGCTAATTAACTCATCGTTATCGAAGGGTTTGTTGAAATAAGCGGTTCCGCCTGCTTGCACCGCTTCCAGCCGCGCGGCCATGTCGTTGCGCTCAGCAAGAAACAGCACCGGCGAGCGTAAACCAATCTGGGCGTGCAGCCTGGCAACCATTTCCAAGACGGCTTCTGACCCTTCGGGGAAATCCACATCGATGATCACGGCGCCGGGCATCCGTTCGTGCAGCCGGTCCTCGGCTTCGGTCAAATTGGAAATAAGCCGCACTCGATAGCCAAAATCTTCCAGTTTGGCCATTAATAATGGTTTATCGACTTCAGGGACTATCAGGAAAATTTCCGGCTGGACAGCCAGAAAAGGGCGTGTCCGAGGTTCTTCGCTAGCGTTGCTGTCATCCGTGACCAGGACAAAACGCAGCGCATCGATCAGCGCCGTCAGCCGTTGCCGCTCGGATTCGGGGGGCATAGCTCTGGTGGTAGCGCAGCCTCTGACATGGTGTTCCAGCTGCGCCACCAGCTTGAGTAGACGCTCATCACCCCGGTCTTGCGCATTTTTCACCATGTCCTGCGCCAAGCGGGCCAGCATTGTAAACGACTTGGAATTCCACTTGACGTAGTACAGCTTCTGCCATAAATCTTCTATCAACTTCAGGTGATTGACCAACCTGAGACGTTGACTGTCCTCACCTTTTGCCTGGCTCATGGCATGGTCTCCTTATCGTTTTTCTGAACGGCTGATCGACTGTGAGATAAAGGCTCAAGGCTCAAGGTCCGGCACCTACCGCTTTTTGCGCTGTATCCTAATGCTCAACCTGACTAACATCACGCACCGCTCCACGGGCTGCACTGGTAGTCATCGCTGCGTAGGCGCGCAGCGCAGGTGAGACGTGGCGTTGCCGGTTGACCGGCTTCCAGGCCGCGATACCTCGGGCTTGCATTGCCGCCCGCCGTTGCTGCAGCAATTCATCACTGATCGCCAGATGGATATGGCGGTTAGGAATATCAATCTCGATGACATCCCCCTCTTCCACCAGCGCGATGGTTCCACCTTCCGCTGCTTCAGGCGAGACATGGCCAATAGACAGACCGGAAGTGCCTCCGGAGAAACGGCCATCAGTGACCAGAGCGCAAACTTTACCCAATCCCTTCGATTTAAGGTAACTGGTTGGATATAACATTTCCTGCATTCCTGGTCCGCCGCGCGGCCCTTCATAGCGGATCAGCACCACATCACCTGGCTGAATGCGCCCGCTGAGGATAGCTGCAACCGCTTCTTCCTGGCTTTCCATGATCCGGGCCGGCCCCGCAAACCGCAGGCTATCTTCATCAACCCCAGCCGTCTTAACGATGCAACCTTCCTCTGCCAAGTTGCCATACAACACGGCCAGACCACCGTCTTGCGAATACGCATGCGGCTGGGCGCGGACACAGCCGTTTTCCCGATCCAGGTCCAGGCTTGGCCAGCGGCTATCCTGACTGAAGGCTTCCTGCGTGGGGATGCCCGCGGGACCAGCAGAGTAACGCACGCGCGCCTCGTCACAGGATGCCGGCCGGGCGATATCCCAGCGATCCAGTGCCTCAGTCCATGTTTCACTGTGAACGGTGCGCACCCCGCAATGCAGTAACCCCGCACGATCCAATTCACCAAGGATGGCAACGACTCCACCGGCCCGGTGAACATCTTCCATGTGATATTTCTGCGTTGCTGGCGCCACCTTGCACAAATTCGGCACCCGCCGCGACAGCCGGTCAATATCGCGCATGGTGAATGCCACTTCGCCTTCCTGGGCTGCCGCTAAAAGATGCAGTACGGTGTTGGTCGAACCCCCCATGGCCACATCGAGGCTGATAGCATTTTCAAAGGCTTCAAAAGTAGCAATATTGCGCGGCAACACTGACGCATCGTTCTGTTCGTAGTAACGCTGGGCGAGTTCGACGATGCGCCGTCCAGCTTCGAGGAACAATTCCCGGCGGTCAGCATGTGTCGCCAGCAATGAGCCGTTGCCTGGCAAGCTCAGGCCCAACGCCTCAGTCAGACAGTTCATGGAATTGGCGGTGAACATGCCGGAGCACGATCCGCACGTCGGGCAGGCCGAGCGCTCATAGTCGGCGACAGTAGCGTCGTCGATACGATCGTCGGCGGCAGCGACCATGGCATCCACCAGATCCAGCTTATGTGCCGCCAGCCGGGTCTTGCCGGCTTCCATCGGCCCGCCAGAGACGAAGATAGCCGGAATATTGAGGCGCATGGCGGCAATCAACATGCCAGGAGTAATCTTGTCGCAGTTGGAAATGCACACCAGAGCGTCGGCGCAATGCGCGTTGACCATGTACTCGACGGCATCAGCGATCAGTTCGCGCGAAGGCAACGAGTACAGCATCCCGCCGTGCCCCATAGCGATACCGTCATCCACAGCAATCGTATTGAACTCCTTGGCAATCCCGCCGGCCTGTTCGATTTCGCGCGCGACCAGTTGCCCTAAGTCTTTCAAATGAACATGGCCAGGAACGAATTGGGTAAACGAATTAGCGATAGCGATGATCGGTTTGCCGAAATCACCGTCCTTGACACCCGTCGCGCGCCACAACGCGCGAGCGCCGGCCATATTGCGGCCATGAGTGGTCGTGCGGGAACGATAGTCGGGCATGATGGACTCCATGAAAGCTGGGAAAGGGGGCCGGTCAGCGGCAATCAGAAAAGACCACCCGGTTCAGAAAAGATTTTACGGCAATTTTGATAACCGGGGGACGAAACCGCTAGAAGCAGTTCAATAAAATCATCATTTATCTTACAGGGTTCTTCAACTATTCTTGTCGCGCCTGTCAAGCCAGCGGGTAAATTATGAACTAACTATATGATCTATTTACAATGCGCCACGATTATCCCTTTGATCCAACCTACGGCCACGATCTGGCCGCGTTGCTCAGTATCACTGCGCCGGAAGAACCCGCCGGCTTCGCTGAATTCTGGCATGATCTCCATACCGCCGCCCGGACAGTGGATGTCGCGCCAGTATTGCGGGAAGTCAGCAGCCCGCAACCGCAAACCCGCGTGTTCGAAATCGAATTTACTTCCTTGGGTGATGTCCGCATCGGCGGCTGGCTGACTTATCCCTGTGATGAACCGGTCGAACGCGGTGCCGTGGCCGGTCATGGCTACGGCGGCCGGGAAGGTCCCGATTTCCATTTACCCTTGCCACGGGCCGCGATAATCTTCCCCTGTGCACGCGGCATCTCCCGCAGTGCCTGTACCAGCGTGTCCAGCAATCCTCTTCGGCATGTGCTGCACGGGATTCGCCAGCGCGAAACGTATATCCTCGGTGGTTGTGCTGCGGATACGGTGTGGTGTGCCGCTTCGGCATTGCTGGAGCAGTTCCCAGTAGCGGCGCAGCGTTTGGAGTATCTTGGCATCAGTTTCGCTGGCGGCGTGGGCGCGCTGGCCCTGCCATGGGATGAACGCTTTCACCGTGCCCACCTCAATGTTCCTAGTTTTGGCCATCATCCCTTGCGCATGAACTGTCCCTGCGCCGGCAGTGGCGAAGCGATACGCATGTACCAACGGCGGACCGGCCAGGCGCTAGCGACTCTGTGCTATTTCGACGCGGCTGTGGCGGCCCGGCATCTGCGGATTCCAGTTCATGTCGCTGCCGCCCGGTTTGATCCTGCCGTGCCTCCACCTGGCCAATTCGCCATTTACAACGCACTGGCCGGACACCGGGAGCTGTTTGTATTGCAGGCCGGCCATTTCGATCATCAGGGAAGAGCAGCCGAGGAAATGCGGCTCCAGGACGCGCTTGCGTATTTTTTCAATTGCGAGTGAATACCCCACCTTTCCAGTAAGCTGGATCGATTTGTCATCGTTTCTTCATACGCTTGTCAATAAATTCAATTAAGTATTTGAAGATAAAATACTTACCAAATAAGGCTATGCGTATGAACCGAGAGTATCACAAATGGTATAGTCAGCGGCTGCATCGAGATATGGAACTGCTGATCTTCGGCCATGCCGGGGCTAAGGTGCTGGCATTTCCAACCCGGTGCGGCCGGTTTTACGAATACGAAAACATGGGTATGATCGAGGTGCTGCGGCATAAAATCGACGAGGGGCATATCCAGCTCTATTGCGTCGACAGTATTGACGAAGAAAGTTTCTACTGCTTCTGGAATCAGCCCTGGGATCGAGTGCACCGGCATTTGCAGTATGAATCATACCTGCTGGAAGAAGTGCTGCCGTTGATGCGGGTCAAGAATCCCCATTCCTGTGTCATCTCACACGGTTGCAGCTTCGGCGCCTTTCATGCGCTCAACTTAGCGTTTCGCCATCCACAAGTATTTCACAAGGTGGTAGCGCTGAGCGGCCGCTACGATTTAACTCTATCTGTCGAGCATTTCCGCAATCTGCTCGATGGGCATTACGATGAACGTGTTTACTTCAATAACCCTAGCCATTACTTGCAAAATCTGTCCGACCCTCACCTTCTGGATCATCTGCGGCGCATGGATATCGTATTAGCAATCGGCGACCAGGATCCATTCCTGGATAATAACCGTCATCTCAGCGAATCACTTTGGCAAAAAGGCGTCTGGCACGCCCTGCATGTCTGGCAGGGACGGGCGCACAGTCCAAGATACTGGCGGGAAATGGCTGATTTATATGTTTGATCGCCACCGCTAAGCACCGCCGTGCTATGAGAGCGTTCTGAAAGAGCCACCTGCTTTATGAAAACTTAAGGATTGCCTGAACCATTGCAGTATCATAGGCTGGATTTATCCGGGCGGAATAATTCAAGCGAATAGGCGCTCTGTTTGCAGGTGGATTTGCCAACCTACGTGAAATATTGGCCTGTCCCACCTGCAATTCTTAGCCTAGCGCGGCCCGCCCCGGCCTTGGATGCTACTTTTGGAAATGCCACCTTGAACGCCGACTTTCAACGTATCAAACGCCTGCCGCCCTACGTTTTTAACATCGTCAATGATCTGAAGGCCCAAGCACGCTCGCGCGGTGAAGACATCATCGACTTCGGCATGGGCAACCCCGACCAGCCAACCCCAAAACATATCGTCGCCAAATTGGTCGAAGCGGCTCAACGCGGCGATACGCACCGCTACTCAGTGTCGCGCGGTATTCCGCGCCTGCGCCGGGCCATCTGCCAGTGGTACAAAACCCGCTATGACGTCGATCTTGACTTCGACTGCGAGGCTATTGTCACCATCGGCTCCAAAGAAGGTTTGGCGCATCTAGCGCTGGCGACCATGGGGCCGGGCGATGCGGTACTGGTACCTAATCCAGCTTATCCCATTCATCCCTATGGTTTCGTCATCGCTGGCGCTGACATTCGCCACGTACCCTTGATTCCCGGTGTGGATTTCTTTGCCGGATTGGAAAAGGCTATCAAGGACTCCTGGCCGCACCCGAAAATGCTGGTGTTAAATTTCCCGGCCAACCCGACGACCCAATGCGTGGAGCGGGAGTTCTTCGAAAAGGTGGTGGAGATTGCCCGCGAACATCAAATTTGGGTGATCCACGATTTAGCCTATGCCGACCTGGTGTTCGACGGCTATACAGCACCTTCGATTTTGCAAATTCCCGGTGCGAAGGACATCGCTGTCGAGTCTTTCACACTCTCCAAGAGCTATAACATGCCCGGCTGGCGGATCGGCTTCATGTGCGGCAATCCGGCGCTGATTGCAGCGCTGGCGCGAATGAAATCCTATATGGATTACGGCATGTTCACTCCGATCCAGGTGGCGGCCATCGCAGCGCTGGAAGGACCGCAGGATTGCGTTGCCGAAATTTGCGGCTTGTACCGCAAGCGCCGCGATGTATTGTGCGACGGTCTGAACGCTTTAGGCTGGAAGGTCGAAAAACCCAAGGCCACCATGTTCGTCTGGGCGCCGATTCCCGAGCAATACCGGGCGATTGGATCGCTGGAGTTCTGTAAAAAGCTACTGATGGAGGCCAAGGTCGCTGTTTCACCCGGCATCGGTTTTGGCGAGTACGGCGACGACCATGTCCGTTTCGGACTGATCGAGAATGAGCACCGCACCCGACAGGCACTGCGTGGTATTCGCGAGATGTTCCGCAAGGACAGCCGGGATCAATACGCGCCGCCCTTGGCGCAAGCAATGGAGTCCTGAGTCATGAGTTTTTATCCTCCTGTTAAAGTCGGCCTGCTCGGTCTGGGCACGGTTGGGAGTGGCGTCACTCGCGTATTGTCGCGCAACGCCGGAGAAATCAGCCGCCGCGCCGGCCGTGAGATCCTGATCACCCACGCTGCCGCACGCAATCTGGACACGACCACCGCCCATACCGCTGGCATGAAACTGACGGATGAGGCGCTGGATGTCGTGAATGATCCTGAGGTTTCAATCATCGTCGAATTGATGGGCGGCTATGAACCGGCGCGTAGCCTGGTTTTGCAGGCGCTCGCTAACGGCAAGCATGTGGTGACGGCTAATAAGGCGCTGATTGCCAAACACGGTAACGAGATCTTCGCCACTGCCCAGGCCACTGGGATGATGGTCGGTTTTGAGGCCGCGGTGGCTGGCGGCATCCCAATCATCAAAGCCATTCGCGAAGGCTTGGCTGGTAACCGGATTGAATGGGTCGCCGGCATCATCAATGGCACCGCCAACTTTATCTTGAGTGAAATGCGCGACAAAGGCCGCGACTTTCCGGAGGTGCTGGCCGAAGCCCAGGCGCTGGGTTATGCCGAGGCCGACCCCACCTTCGATGTTGAAGGTATCGACGCTGCCCACAAGCTGACCATTCTCGCATCCATTGCGTTTGGCATTCCTTTACAGTTTGAGCGGGTTTACATTGAGGGCATCCGCCACATTACCCGTGAAGATGTCGCTTATTCTGAAGAATTAGGCTATCGAATCAAACACCTGGGGATTGCTTGCTGCAATGAGCACGGTGCGCAATTACGGGTTCATCCCACCCTGATTCCGAAACAGCAACTGCTGGCTAGCGTCAATGGGGTCATGAACGCCGTGCTCGTGCAGGCTGATGCGCTCGGTCAGAGTTTGTATTACGGGGCCGGGGCCGGGGCCGAGCCGACCGCTTCAGCCGTCGTCGCCGACATCATCGACGTGGTACGCACCCTGACTGCTGACCCGGACAACCGGGTGCCGCATCTGGCGTTCCAGCCGGACGCCCTGTCCGATCTGCCGGTGTTGCCAATGACCGAGGTGAAAACTGCTTACTACCTGCGCTTACAGGCGCAGGACCGGCCCGGCGTCCTGGCCGAGGTAACGCGTATCCTGGCTGACCGTGATATCAGTATTGAGGCACTGGTGCAAAAAGAGCCAGCACCGGGCGCGAGCGATGTGCCGATTATCCTGTTGACTTACGAAGTTCAGGAACGGTGGATGAATGAGGCCATCACCGCCATTGAAGCGCTGGACAGCATCTCCGCCCCAGTCGCGCGCATCCGGCTGGAGCATCTAGGTTTTGACTGATTTATCAATCAATGCGCATTGATATGTCCTGAATACAGCCGCGCATACCCCTGTCCAGGCCCTGCCTCGCAAAGGCAGGGCCTTTTGATTCCCTTCAGTCACCCATCGCTCCATGCTCTATTGCCATTTACAGTCACTGACGCTGGTTGATAGAGCAAACCTGCACTATCTTTATGGATAACTATCTGCCCATGGTGAAGCATGCCTTGGGTACTCCTGGTTCAGGCGTTCAAGCAGGCTTCTTGTAATCATTCAATCCCCTCGCCCCCCGCCAAGAAGGAGAAGGCGTAAGTGAGAGGGTAAGCCCTTGGAACCGCTGCCCTCACCCCCAACCCTTCCCTCGCAAGCGGGCGGGAGGAATGAACGGTTACAGTTTTTTTCTGGAACAATCAATATGCCTAGCTGACGATTACAATGATAAACACCAATACAAAGGAGGGTGACCCATGCGCTTGCTATGGATACAGGCTGGGGCCTGTGGCGGCGATACCTTGTCTTTGTTATGTGCCGACAATCCACCTTTAGAACACCTGATTGATGAGGGACTAGAACTACTCTGGCACCCATCACTGTCCACAGGCTCGCCCCACCGGTTACGGCAAATCATTGCCGGCATCGCTGCTGCACAGATCTCATTGGATATTCTGTGCATCGAAGGCAGTCTGATCACTGCACCGCGTAATACTGGATTGTGGGATCTACTCGGTGACCGGAATAAGAAAGAGGTGATTGCTGAGCTGGCCGAAGCCGCCGCCTATGTTCTGGCAATCGGGACTTGTGCTGCCTACGGAGGGGTCCATGCTGCGCCACCCAATCCCGCAGATTGCACAGGTATGCAATTCGATAAAATCACCCCTGGCGGTCTACTGCCTGCCCGCTGGCGCAGCCGGAGCAGTTTGCCCGTCATCAATCTCACCGGTTGCCCAACGCATCCAAATACTATTAGCAAGGTGCTGGCATTTCTGTTGCGAGGGCTGCCCATCGAACTTGATCGATGGCAACGCCCTGCTGCTTTCTTCGCCACGACCGTTCACCAGGGTTGCACCCGCAACGAGTACCATGAGTACGATATCGAGGATGTGGAGCTAGGTGGCCAAGGTTGCTTATTTTTCAACCTCGGCTGTCAGGGACCCCTAACCCTGGCGCCTTGCAACCAAGAATTGTGGAATAGCCGTAACAGCAAGACCCGGGCAGGTGTTCCATGCTTTGGCTGCACCTCCCCCGATTTCCCTCGCAATGACGACCTGTTCCGCACTGAAAAAATTGGCCACATCCCCCTGCGATTGCCACTCGGCGTCCAGCGCGCCCACTATATAGCCCATAAGGATCTGGCCCAGGAAGCCGCGCCAGAGCGCCTGATCCACCGTAAAATGGAGCCGTAGATGCCACGATTAACCTTGGAGCTGGATCTGAACCGGGTAGAAGGCGATGTGACCTTTCAAGTCGAAATCGAGGATGGACACGTGGTTGAAGCCCGCTGCGCCGGGACGACATACCGGGGATTCGAGCAAATCATGATCGGCCGGGCACCCTATGATGCGCTGGTCATCACTCCACGCATCTGCGGAATTTGCAGCACAGCCCATTTATATGCAGCGGTTCTGGCGCTAGAGAACACCTGGGGCATCACACCGCCCGCTAACGCCGTGCATATTCGTAACGCCAGCCTGATGGCGGAGAGCATTCAGAGCGATTTGCGGCAAACTTTTCTGTTCTTCACCCCGGATTTTTGTCATGAGCGCTATGTGGCTTCATCGGTGCGAGATGCGGTGGTTGAGGCGTTTGCACCATTCCAGGGCTGGATGCACCGGGAAACCTTGCGCTATTCACGGCGCATTATCGAAATCGTAGCGCTGTTGGCCGGGCAATGGCCACACTCCTCGCATATGGTACCAGGCGGAGTGACTGCCAAGGCCACGATACGGCACATCGTCGATAGTCAAAGCCTGGTTACCGAAGTGACCCGCTGGGTGGAACAACGCATCCTAGGCAGTGGCCTGGACGACTGGCTTGCGCTGGCAGATGGGGATGCGTTAGAGGAATGGCTGGCAGCATACCCGGCGGCGGCATTGGCGCTACTGGATCAGGCCGCCCGTTTCGCCGGTTTGCATAACATGGGGTTTGGTGCGTCACACCTGCTGGCCTTCGGCGCTTTCCCGCTGCCGGAGCCGGACGCGGGCCGGAGTCACTGGCTAGCGCCTGGTATCCGGTCAGGCCATGATGCAGTGCTCCCTCTGGAACCGGCCCGGATTAACGAACATATCCGCTATTCCTGGTTCAGACCTTATCCCGGCGGCAAGCATCCGTTCGATGGAGAGACTGTGCCGGATTATCAGCCAGCCGGCGATCGCTATTCTTGGGCCAAAGCGCCGCGCTACGGCAGCGAAGTGATGCAAACCGGTCCGCTCGCCGATTTAGCGGTCGACGGCGATCCGCTGATCACCGATTTGTACCGTCAGCACCGGGACAGCGCCTGGCTGCGGCAATTGGCGCGGCTACGGCGCATGACCTATTTATTGCGGCTCCTGCGCCAAACGCTGGATCAATTAGCAACCCGGCTCAATCAACCTCATATCATCCCAATTCCTCCAGCTACCAAGCAGGACGGGCGTGGCGCAGGCTTACTGACTGCCACACGCGGCGCGCTCGGGCATTGGATCAGTATTCGCGACGGTGTCTTTGATCGTTACCAAGTCATTACCCCCACCTCTTGGAACGCCTCGCCGCGCGATAGCGCCGGTGTACCTGGTCATTGGGAACAAAGCCTGATAGGCATTCCTCTGACGGACCCCGATGATCCCTTGGAAATCGGCCACGTTATTCGCTCACACGATCCTTGTCTGGTGTGTACCGTGCATTTTCTCGAACCCGGCGGTGGTATCCGCAACCGGATTCAGCTCGGAGTTTGATCGTAGTGCGCCGGGTTCTCTGTTTTGGTAACCCTTTGCATGGCGATGACGGAATCGGGCCGCATATCGCTGCAACATTGCACCAGCGCCGGTTACCGAGAGACGTTGAGGTGCTGGATTTGGGAACAGATGGGTTAGCCTTACCTATACTGTTGGCAGACTGTCAGGAAGCTGTATTGGTTGACGCCTGGCGCGGAGAAGGTCTAACCGGACAAGTTATCGTGCGGAATGCGAAAGAAGCTTTGATGAGACAGGCAAACGTTTCTATCAGTCATAGCATTCATCTAGGTTTCGCGTTGCAGATGGTATTGGCCGAACGGGGCAAATTACCGTCTATCCACTTAGTAACGGTGACGGTCGCAGAGACTGCAGCGTTTCGCATCGGGCTGTCTCCAATGGTAGCCCAGGCAACACCTTGGGCAGTGGCGGAAATTATCCGCCTGCTATGCCAGAGCGGAATCGTATGAGCGATAACGAAGATCGTCTCCTTAAAGAGATCGAGGCGTTACGGCATGTAGTAGCTAATCGCGATCACACGCTACTATCCTTGACCCGGCGCATGGATCAAATCATCGAAACCATACAAGTAGAGCGGAATGATCTCGATCAAGCGATCAAGCGTGAACGGGAACTCTCGCGGTTCGTGCAGCAAGTATTAGCGAGCATGCAGGATATGCTCATCGTGACCAACCCAGAGGGGGTGATCATTCAGGCCAACCCCGCTGCCTACCGGAAGCTCGGTTTTGAACCGGAAACGCTGTTAGGGGTGGCCGTGGACACCTTGCTACCGTCTGAGGCGCTGGCCGCTTATGAGCAAGGTCTACCCGCGCAACGGACCGTGTCTGCTTCAACCTGGGTGGAAGCCATTGCCTGCCGGGGAAATGTCCAAAAGGAACATCGCTTGCTGAAGCAAGATGGCGAGCCAGCGGGGTTTTTCCAAGTCGGTGCGGAATTTTTCTATAGTCCTCAAGGAAGATTTGAGGGTGTGGTCATTACCGCTAGCGATTTCACCGAACGGAAGCAGGCGGAACAGGCGCTGGTGGACAGTGAATCCTGGCTGCGGCGCCTTCTGGATGGCAGCCCGATTCCGCTCTTTGTGATCAACCAAAACCATCAACTCATCTATTGGAATCATGCCTGCGAGGCAATGACGGGGATACCGGCTAAACAGGTAATCGGCACGCGGGATCACTGGCGGACATTCTACAATGCACCACGACCCTGTTTGGTGGATTGGGTATTGGATAACGCCAGCTTAAACGAGATTGTTCAACATTACCCGGCGGGTATCCGGGAACGGGAATTGGCCGAGCGGATTCTAGAAGGCGAGGACTATTTCTCAAAACCAGGCAAGTGGCTGTACTTTACCGCCGCCCCGATCCGCGACAACCAAGGCCGTATCGTCGCCGCTATGGAAAGCGTCCAGGATATGACCGAGCGCCGGCAGGCGGAACTGGCGCTGGCAGATAGCGAAACCCGGTTGCACCACATGCTAGATGGCAATCCGGTTCCACTGTTCGTGATTAACCGGGAACACCAAGTGACTCATTGGAACCGTGCCTGTACCGCACTGACCGGGGTCACTGCCGGGCAGGTAATCGGCACTTGTCAACACTGGCAGCCGTTCTACGATGCACCACGGCCCATCCTGGTCGATTTAGTACTGGAGGGGGCTCAACAGGAAGAGATCAACCGGCATTACCCGGCAGGTATCCGTGAACGAGCGCTGGCTGAACGGTTTTTGGAAGGGGAAACTTATCTTTCGAAATTGGGTAAGTGGCTGTACTTCACCGCTGCTCCGATCCATGACAATCAGGGCCGCCTCATTGCCGCGATGGAAAGTCTCCAGGACATCACCGAGCGTAAGGAAGCGGAACTGGCGCTGGCAGACAGCGAAATCCGCTTGCGGCATATGCTGGATGGCAGCCCAGTTCCACTGTTCGTGATTAACCGGGAACACCAAGTGACCCATTGGAACCGCGCCTGTGTTGCACTCACCGGGATCGCCGCTGAAAAGATGATCGGCACCCGCCATCAATGGCAGGCATTTTATAGGTCGTCGCGGCCCGTGCTGGCCGATTTCGCGCTGGAAGACATTCCACAGGAGGAAGTGAGCAAACATTACCCATCCGGTATCCGGGAGCGGCGCTTGGCCGGGCGGGTTCTGGAAGGAGACGCTTATATTTCGAAGCTGGGTAAATGGTTGTACTTTACTGCCACTTCAATCCGCGACAGCCAAGGTCATATCGTCGCCGCTATGGAAAGCATCCAGGACATCACCGAGCGCAAGGAAAACGAGCAAGCGCTACAACTCGCGGCCAGTGTTTTCGAGCATGCGCATGAAGGAATTATCATTACCGACGCTGATGGAATCATCATCGAAGTCAATAAGACCTTTGAGGAAATTACCGGTTACTTGCGCCAGGAATCGATTGGCCAAAATCCGAAAATTCTGCAATCCGGCCTGCATAACGCCGGGTTTTATACTGATTTGTGGCAAAGGATCGCCGAACATGGCTATTGGAGTGGTGAAATCTGGAACCGGCGTAAAAACGGCGAAGTCTATCCGCAAACGACATCGATCTCCTCGGTGCGTAATATCGATGGTGAAATTACTTACTATGTGGGTCTGTTCGCCGATATTTCGATTCTGAAAGAGAGTCAACAACGCCTGGAGCATATGGCCTATTACGATCCGCTAACCGGCTTGCCCAACCGCGCGTTGCTAGCTGATCGATTGCGGCTGGCGTTGGCCAAGGCGCAACGGGATCATCGAATCCTAGCCATCTGTTACTTGGATCTGGATGGTTTCAAACCGATTAACGACCACTGGGGTCATGCCGCCGGCGATGAATTACTCGTCCAAGTCGCGCAACGTTTCCAGCAGAGTGTGCGCGGTGATGACACCGTAGCGCGCCTGGGTGGCGACGAGTTCGTTGTGCTACTCAACAACCTGGACAGTATTGAGGAAGGCGAACAAATTGTAGAACGATTTTTACAAATGCTAGCTTCTCCCTTTGTATTAAGTGCGCTGCCGGCGACTATTTCGGCAAGTATCGGGGTAACGTTCTTTCCCAATGACGGTTCCGACCCCGATACCCTGGTCCGCCATGCGGATCAGGCCATGTACCGGGCCAAGCAGGACGGGCGCAACTGCTATCATCTGTTCGATCCAGAACGGGACCGGCGAGCACAGATTCATCGGGAACGGCTGGAACGTATTCGCCGTGGCTGGGCGAACGAGGAATTCTGTCTTTACTACCAACCCAAGGTTGATATGCGTCAAGGACGGGTCATCGGCGTCGAAGCCCTGGTACGCTGGCATCACCCTAAAGAGGGTATTTTGCCACCTGCAGCATTCATCGGAGCAGTGGAGAATTCCGATTTCTCACCCGCTTTTAGCCGGTGGGTACTGAAAACCGCCATCCGGCAGATAGAGATCTGGCATCGTGCTGGCCTGGCCTTACCGGTCAGTGTGAATCTATCAGCACGCCATTTGCAACAACCGGATTTTGCCACCCAGATACAATCCCTGCTAGCTCAGCATCCCCATGTTCGTCCAGACTGGCTGGAAATCGAGGTGCTGGAGACCACGGCATTGGATGAAACCCAGCGAGTCTTCCAAATCATCTCAGAGTGCCGGCAGCTGGGTGTCCGATTCGCTATCGATGATTTTGGCACTGGTTACTCCTCACTCACTTATTTGAAGCATCTGCCAGCCCAGATTCTAAAGATCGATCAGAGTTTCATTCGCGATATGCTATTCGATCCAGGCGATTTGGCGATTGTGCGCGGCATCATTGGCTTAACCACAGCGTTTAAGCTGGAGGTGATCGCCGAAGGAGTGGAGAGCGTGGAACATGGAACACTCTTACTGCGGCTTGGTTGTAATCACGCCCAGGGCTACGCGATTGCCCGGCCGATGCCTTCTGGAGAAATTCTGGATTGGGTGGGCGGCTGGCGCAAACCCGATGCATGGAATGCTGCTGTTGAGCTAGGTTTGTAAAGGGTTGCTAATACCCTGCCGCCAAACCACCGGCTTGCCGAGTGTCAGAAAAGCCGTACCAGCCTCCTGGCCCCCGGACGATGCTTTGCGTACTGCCCATCGCATCCTTGATTACCACCGTATGCCCCATCTCTTCCAGCACGCGTATGGTATCCGGACTCAATCCTTCCTCGATCCGCAGTTCATCAGGTAGCCACTGGTGATGAACCCGCGGCGCAACCGTAGCTTCGGCAATGTTCATCTGGTGATCGATCACGTTCAGCAGGGTTTGCAGCACGGTGGTAATAATGCGGCTACCTCCGGGACTGCCGGTGACCAGTACCGGCTGCCCATCTTTGAACACCAGCGTTGGAGTCATTGAACTCAGCGGGCGCTTGCCAGGCTCAACCGCATTGGCGTCGCCGCCGATCAGCCCGTAGGCGTTAGGAACCCCCGGCTTGGCGGCAAAATCGTCCATCTCATTGTTCAGCAGGATGCCGGTCCCTGCCGCGACGATCCCGGAACCATAGCCAAAATTCAGGGTATAGGTTACAGCGACCGCATTGCCTTGGCGATCAACCACGGAGTAATGGGTGGTTTGTTCACTTTCGTAACGCTGCGGCTGGCCCGGCTTGATCGCGGTAGCAGGCCGCGTCCGCTTCGGGTCGATTTGCGCCGCTAATTCTCTGGCATAGGCTTTTGCCATCAAGCCAGCGACTGGCACATTCACAAAATCAGGATCACCCAAATATTCGCTGCGGTCAGCGTAAGCCCGTTTCATCGCCTCAGCCAAGCGGTGAATCGTTGCAGCGCTCTGTGAGCCAAGCTCGGCCAGTGGCCAGGTTTCGAGAATATTCAAGATCTGGATCAGATGAACGCCACCGGAGCTTGGTGGCGGCATCGATACAATTTCGTAATCCCGATAGCGGCCCCGCACCGGTTCACGCACCACGGCCCGGTAATTTTTCAGGTCGTCTCGAGTGATTAGACCCTTATGCGCTTGCATATCGGCAACCAGTTTCCGAGCGATCTCACCTTCGTAAAACGCTTTTGGTCCCTGGATAGCAATCCGCCGGAGGGAAGCCGCCAAATCCTTCTGCACCAGCGTATCACCCGGTTGGTAAGCTGCTCCATCAACTTTGAAAAATACCTGCAAACTGGCCGGCCAGTATTCCATGCGCGGACGCGCTTCCCGTAACGACTGCGCCAGCTCAGTACTAACGGGAAAGCCTTGATCAGCCAAACGGATAGCTGGCTCAAGCAAGCGCCGCCACGGCAACCGGCCATGCCGCTGATGGGCCAAAGCCAACCCGGCTACGGTACCAGGCACGCCTGCTGCCTGGTGGCTGTAGCGAATCCGTTGTTCATCCACAGCACCCTGCTGATTGAGATAATGATCCCGGTTCGCTGCTGCGGGTGCGGTTTCCCGGAAATCCAACGCCTCACTGGTGCGGCGCACGGTGTCGTAGACCACCATAAACCCGCCGCCGCCCAAATTGCCGGCTTGCGGCAGGGTCACCGCCAGCGTAAAACCCACCGCGACTGCGGCATCCACAGCGTTGCCACCTTGCTTAAGAATGCTTAGCCCAACTTCGCTGGCCAGGGCTTCTTGGCTGACCACCAGGCCATTGCGGGCGAAGACCGGGTGAATGCGATCGCGAGCGTTGTAAACAGCCGGTCCGGCGGATGCAAAGGAAATGGGTTGAATCAAGAATAGGCCGCACCCTATAACCGGGAACAGCCATACAAAAACATACGGGAATAAGCGAGACCGGGTAAATTTCATGATGTTTACTTTTAAAACAAAGGCAGACCAACCCTGGTTTGACTATTTTAAAAGTACCCTCGCCCCTTGCGGGAGAGGGTTGAAGGAAAGTTAAACAGTTAAAACCACTTAAGAATAGCCCCGGCAATCGCAGCGCCTGAAACTAGAATGGCGATAATGCCCACGATCAACGCAACAGTAGCACGCGACTCGGCAGGTCCACCGCCTTGGGATAAATTAGCTGTAGCCTGCTGGATAGAGCGTTCGGAGGTTTCCCGTGCAATGGTTTCGATCACCGGTTGAATCCCGGAGCGGACCATCTGCACCAGTTGTTGTTTGAATTCCGGGGAACCAGTGGCCATAACCAGTGCTTCCTGGCTTTGGCGGCTGACTTGATTTTCGATCTCCTTGAGCAAGTCATCCCGGTTCAATTCGAGACCCCGCGCAATATTACGTTGTGAAACACCTTCACTGACTTCGCGAGCTGCTTGCTCAGCTACTGAGCGGGCGCTTTCCTGAGCCGTGCTGCGTGCGGTGCGTTCGGCAGTACCCCGGGCAATTTCAGTAGCAACTTGCTTGGCGGCTTCCTGAGCAGCGCGAACGGCCGCGTGTGCCGCACGCCGGCCCAAATCTTCCGAAACATTGCGCGCCGCCTGGACAGCTGCTTCGCGCGCCAAATTGGGTACCAGCTCCTGAACAATGTCGCGAGCAACTTTTTCTGCCGACGCCCAAGCAGCACGCTCGGCGATCTGCTCGATATCGGCCACCGAAAGTGCTGCACCGGCCTCAATTTCCACTGGCGGCGGTGGAAGCGGAGCTTCGGCTGCTGCTGGAGGCACTGCCGGAGCTTCGGCCATTGCTGGGATAGGCGCTGCGACGGTTGGCGGCCGTTTTTCGACCACTTCTGGAACAGGGGCAGGCGGCGCGGCCGGTTCCTCAAGAGAAATTGCCGCCGTACCCTCGCTCACGGTCTTTAAAATACTACTGAGCTGATCGGGCGTATAAGGCTTGGAAAGAAAGCTGACAGCACCGCTTTGCTGCGCATCCCGCTTGTCTTCGTCCGTAGCGTTAGCGGAACACATGATGATCGGTGCTGAATCATGAGGGTGCTGACTGGTGATAGTCCGGCTGGTCTCAAAACCATCCATGCCGGGCATCATCACATCCATGAAGATGATGTCGGGTTTTTTGCCTTCCAGATATTTGATGCAGTCCTCACCCGACCCAACCCAGTCAACCTCGATACCGTGTTCTAGTAGTAGCTTACGCAAAGTCAGATGGGCAACTTTGGAGTCATCCACCACCAGCGCTTTTTTGATATCCATGCAAGCCTCCTACGGCATGAGAACCTTTTGATGCCTTATCAAGTTCAGCAAATATTGTGCGAGAAATCCGGCTTTTTTCATTTTGGTCAGGGCCGTTCATCTGCGGTTTCTTTAGCCCGTGGCAACAAATCCTCGCGGCTAATTCCCAGGTACAGAGCGCTGGCGCTGGCGATATAGATGGACGAGTAAGTGCCTACCAGAATGCCGACGATCATCGCAACCGAGAATCCACGCATCACCGCACCACCCAGAAAATATAGCACGATGACGGACAACAGGGTGGCGAGACTGGTCATAATCGTGCGTGACAACGTCTCATTAATCGAACGGTTCATGATCTCCAGGGTAGAACCCTTGCGCCGCCTGCGGAAATTTTCGCGAATGCGGTCCAGCACCACCACTGTATCGTTGACGGAATAACCAATGACCGCCAGTACTGCTGCCAGCACTGTCAGATCAAACTCAATATGAAAGAGTGAGAACCAGCCCACGGTAAAAATAACATCATGGACGGTAGCGGCAATAGTGCCAACTGCCAGCCGCCATTCAAAGCGGAACATGACATAAACCAGGATACCAATCAACGCGCCCAGCGCTGCCAGCGCACCCTGCTCCACCAATTCCGCGCCAACCTGCGGGCCAACAAACTCGGCGCGCGCCATAGTCACACCTGCCCCACCTTCGGCACCTTGCAAGGCATGCAATACATCATTGCTTAGAGTTGCAGCGTTAGCCTCATCCCGGGGCGGAATGCGAATCAGCACATCACGGGAAGTGCCAAAATGCTGGGTCTGAGCGTCGCCAAAGCCTGCCTGCCTCAAGGTATTGCGGACCTTGGGGATGTCGACCGGTTCTGGGTATTGCACCTCGATTACCGTTCCGCCCGTAAAGTCGAGCCCCAGGTTCATCCCTTGAAACACCAGGGAGGCGATGGCAATCAGCAGGACCAAAATCGACCAACCGATCGCCAGTTTACCCCAGCGTAAAAAGTCAATATTCGTATTATAAAAGTCGAATCGCCACATGGCGGTTTTCCTTGCCCGGTTCAGACTGACAGTGTTTGCAGCTTGCGGCCGCCGTAGAAGAAGTTGACCAATGCCCGTGAGCCGGTGACTGCAGTGAACATCGATGTCAAGATGCCAATACTTAGCGTGACCGCAAAACCTTTGATAGGACCCGTGCCAAAACCAAACAGCATAATGGCGGCAATCAGTGTGGTCAGATTGGAGTCGATGATCGTATCGAAGGCCCGGTCAAAGCCAGCGTGAATGGCCGCCTGCGGCGTGTTACCATTCCGTAATTCCTCACGGATACGCTCATAGATCAGCACGTTGGCATCGACCGCCATCCCCATGGTCAACACGATGCCGGCAATGCCCGGCAAGGTCAAGGTGGCCTGCAACATCGACAATGCGGCAACGATTAACACCACGTTGGCGGCTAGGGCCGCAGTGGCGATACCGCCGAACCATTTGTAGCGTCCAATCATGAAAGCGGCAATGACCATTAGAGCAATCATCGCAGCGCGGAAGCCCTGGGCGATGTTTTCCTTTCCAGCACTGGGGCCAACGGTACGTTCTTCGATAATCTCAATCGGACTGGCCAACGCGCCAGCCCTCAGCAGCAAAGCCAGGTCACGCGCTTCGCGGGTGCTGTCCAGTCCAGTAATTTGGAAACGCCGGCTGAGCCGGTCACGGATAGTAGCGACATTGATGACTTCTTCAACAGTGTAAGCCGTTTTCTTCAGTTCGCCATCGACTCGTTTGGTCTCAGTTTTGTTCTCGATGAACACTACACCCATGCGCTTGCCGACATTATCCTTAGTAGCATCTTCGAAGCGTTTAGCGCCCTTCCCGTCCAACGTAACAAATACTGCCGGGCTACCGCTCTGCTGGTCCAGGCCAGAGGCCGCATCGATGATGGAATCTCCCGTCAGCATCACGCGCTTTTGCAGTAGCACCGGGCGGCCTTCACGATCTTTGTACAACCGCGAATTGAGGGGAATGCGATTGGTGGATGCCGCCTGGTACCAGTCATTTTCTTCATCGGCCAGCCGGAATTCCAGCGTTGCCGTTGCGCCGAGGATTTCCTTGGCACGAGCGGTGTCCTGCACTCCTGGCAGTTGCACGACAATGCGTTCGCTGCCCTGTTGCTGAATGATCGGTTCGGCCACGCCCAGCTCATTGACCCGGTTGCGCAGAGTAGTGATATTTTGTTGCAGGGCGAAGTCACGTTTTTCGCGGATCTCCGGCTCATCCAAGGTCAGCTTCAAAGTCAGCGGGCTGGATTTATCTTGTTGCAGGCCCCGCAGGTTTTTACGCAACACCTCAACGGCTTTGTCACGCTCGGCAGTATTCTTGAATTCCACGAGAATCCCGCCACTGGCAGCACGGCCAACGGAACTGTAGAGGATTTTCTCACTGCGTAACTGAGTACGGATTTCCTCAACATAGCTTTCTTCAACCTGCTTGATGGTAGCATCCATATCCACCTCCATCAGGAAATGCACGCCACCGCGCAGATCAAGACCGAGATACATGGGACTCAACCTTAGCGCCCGCAGGAATCCCGGTTCAGAAGACGCCAGATTGAGCGCGACAATATAATCACGACCCAGCTGGTCTTTCAGGATATCAGCTGCTTTAAGCTGTTCTTCAGGATCCGTAAAGCGGATCAATAACCGGCCATCTTCCAGTTCCAGCTGTTTATGGGGTAGATTTCCGGCGCTGAGCAGACCCGCAACCCGGTCTTGCAGCGAGGCATCAATAGCAATATGTTCCCGGGCGCCGGAAATCTGTACTGCTGGATCTTCACCAAACAGATTCGGCAAGGCAAAGATGAATCCCCAGAGCATAACCAAGCCGATCAGCAGGTATTTCCACCAGGGATACTGATTTAAAGTATACGTAGACATGGAACGGCGGTTCCCATGAGGCGCCTGAGCGCGCGGTGACGGATCTACAGATTGCCCTTGTAGGTGCCCTTGGGCATCAGTGAGCTGATCGCCTGCTTCTGGATCTTGATTTGGATATTATCGGCGAGCTCTACTTGCACAAAATTTTCGCCGACTTCGATGATCCGGCCCAACATGCCGCCGCCACTGACAATCTCATCACCCTTCTTGAGAGCATCAACCATCTGCTTATGTTCTTTGGCGCGTTTAGTTTGCGGGCGGATCAGAAGGAAGTAAAAGGCGCCAATCAGAATGATAGGGAACAATATATTGAGCAGGCCCATTTCCCCGCCAGCAGCGCCAGTGGCCTGGGCTGAAGCCGTAGGGATCAGGAGGTTCAGAATACTTTCCATGGAGATTCCTCGTCGATTACTTTTCAACCTCCGCTCTGCACTCACGATTAAGGAGACCGGCTCGTCACATCTTAGTGTGAGTAATGAGCGAGAGATTATCAATTGGGACAGTTTTAAGGCGCGTCATTATACACAGGCGAGGGCGTTTGACCGTATTTTTGGTCAAGCAAAGAGTGTTTCTGGAGTTCTCTTACCGTCAGCCGGCTGATAGCCGGGATATAAAAAGTGGTGCCCTAGCCTGGCACGCCGTCGAACTGCAAGGCATTCTAGTGCTTGTCTACTACGATCGGCCAGGCAATAGCAAGACCTTACCCGGTACCTTTGCCGGCACCGGCACCGGCGTCCTCGAACAGGCCATCCATCTTGTGTTGAAATCGTTTGGAAGGACCGGCGATGCGCGCTTTCATGAAATAGCATCTCATGGCGGTAAGCAAAGCAATGCTATCCCGTCTAGCGCCTCTATCCAAGCGATGCTATAGTTTTCAATATTATTTTGACCCAATCTTCACCATGACCCGCAAACTGTATATTCAGACTCACGGTTGCCAGATGAACGAATACGATTCTGCCAGGATGGCGGACGTGTTATACGCTGCCTTCAGTCTCGAACGCACCGATCAGCCGGATCAAGCTGACGTGTTGCTGCTCAACACCTGCTCGATCCGCGAAAAAGCCCAGGAAAAAGTGTTTTCGCTGTTAGGAACCTGGAAAATGCTGAAAACTCAGCGGCCTGATGTGGTAATCGGCGTCGGCGGGTGCGTGGCTAGCCAGGAAGGTGAGGCGCTGCGCGAACGTGCACCCCAGGTCGATATTGTGTTCGGCCCCCAAACCCTGCACCGGCTGCCGGAGATGCTGACCCGTGTCTGGGCCGGCCGGCAGCCTCAGATCGATGTATCCTTCCCCGAAATTGAAAAGTTTGACTGTCTGCCAAAACCTCGTGCCGCAGGCCCGGCCGCCTTCGTATCAATCATGGAAGGTTGCAGTAAATATTGCACCTTCTGCGTAGTACCTTACACCCGCGGCGAGGAAGTCAGTCGGCCCTTCGATGATGTGCTGGCCGAGATTGCAGCACTGGCTCATCAAGGTGTGCGTGAGGTCAACCTGCTTGGGCAAAATGTCAATGCCTACCGGGGGTTGATGAGCGATGGCGACATCGCTGATCTGGCCTTGCTAATTGAACACGTTGCCGCTATCGGCGGCATCGAACGCATCCGCTACACCACCTCTCATCCCGTAGAATTCTCCAACCGGCTGATTGATGTTTATGCCCGTGTTCCACAACTGGTCAGCCACCTGCATCTGCCAGTGCAAAGCGGCTCTGACCGTATTCTATCCATGATGAAGCGTGGCCATACCGCTATGGAATACCAGGCCAAGGTTCGCAAGTTGCGCGCCGTGCGTCCCGATCTCAGCCTATCCTCAGATTTTATTGTCGGCTTTCCGGGTGAGACCGGCCAGGATTTTGCGGCAACTATGGCGCTGATCGAGGAATTGGCCTTCGACCATAGTTTCAGCTTTATCTACAGCCCACGACCCGGTACACCGGCGGCCAGCTTGCCTGATTCCACACCGATGGCAGTCAAAAAGGAACGATTAGCGCAACTCCAAGCCCGGCTGGAAGCGGGCGCTCACACCATCAGCCAGCGCATGATCGGCACCGTGCAGCGTGTGCTAGTGGACCGGTTCTCGCGCAAGGACCGCCGGCAGCTATCAGGCCGCACTGAGAATAACCGGGTGGTCAATTTCGATGGGCCAGCCCATTTGATCGGCGGCTTTGCCGAGGTCGCTATCACTGAAGCATTGCCTAACTCATTGCGTGGCCGGCTGGTCACCCGCCCGGAGCGGCCCGCGCTGAACACGCCTGCTGACCCGCTCTCGCGTTGCCCTGCCCATTGAATACCCCAACCCATTTTCAGGACTTGGTGCTTGAACCGGCTGATAACACCCATCTAGCCAATCTGTGCGGGCATCTGGACGAGCATCTACGTCAAATCGAACGCCGGCTCGGTGTGGAAATCAACAATCGCGGCCATGAATTCCGGGTTATCGGCGACCCTGCTATCGTGACTATCGCAGTGGCGGTGTTAGAAGCCTTGTATCGTAGCACGGGTGAGGAAACCCTGACGCCGGCCCAAGTTCACTTATTCCTTCAGGAAGCGGGCGCGGATGCACTAGCTGAAGTTCAGGAACCGGACACCGATGAAGTAGTAATCCGCACCCGGCGCGGCCTGATTCGCGGGCGAGGCCCCAACCAGCAGCGTTATTTGTGGAACATTCAACATAATGACCTGAATTTTGGCGTTGGCCCGGCAGGTACGGGCAAGACTTACCTCGCCGTCGCCTGTGCTGTGGATGCGCTGGAAAGCAACGCCACGCGCCGGCTGGTATTGGTGCGTCCGGCGGTGGAAGCGGGTGAACGGCTTGGGTTCCTGCCCGGCGATATGGTGCAGAAAATCGACCCCTACCTGCGTCCGCTCTACGACGCCTTGTATGAAATGCTGGGTTTTGAGCGAGTCGCCAAGCTGATTGAACGCAATATTATCGAAGTCGCGCCGCTGGCATTCATGCGGGGACGTTCGTTGAACGATTCTTTCATCATTCTCGACGAAGCGCAGAACACGACGGTGGAACAGATGAAGATGTTCCTGACCCGTATCGGTTTCGGTTCGACCGCCGTGGTAACCGGTGATGTGACCCAAGTGGATCTGCCACGCCATATTCAATCCGGGCTACGCCAGGTGTTGCAGGTGCTCAAGGATGAGGAAGACATCAGCATCACTTTTTTCAACGCCCGTGACGTGGTGCGCCATCCTCTCGTCCAACGCATTGTTAACGCTTATGCCCGCTATGAACAGGACAACCCCACATGACCCTGGAATTGGATCTGCAAATTGCCTTGGAAATACCCGGATTGCCGAGTGACGCCGACTTCCAGCATTGGGCTAAAGCCGCACTGACCGGCGCTGGTTATCAAAAAGACGCCGAAATGACGATCCGCGTGGTCAACGAAGCAGAAATTACTGCCTTGAACGAAACCTACCGTCACAAACAAGGGCCGACTAACGTCCTGTCTTTTCCCTTTGAAGCGCCATCTAACATCGAAAGCGCACTGTTGGGCGATATCGTGATCTGTGCGCCAGTGGTTCTGCGCGAAGCAATCCGCCAGGAAAAGCATCCGGCAGCCCACTGGGCGCATCTGACGATTCATGGCGTTTTGCACTTGCTGGGCTATGATCATGATGAGGCGCAGGCTGAAATCATGGAGTCCCTGGAAACCCGTATTCTGTCCGATCTCGGCTATGCCGATCCTTATGGAGAACCCCCAGACCAATCATGAACGACGAACGATCCGAACCGAGCCCTAGTAAATCGTGGCTGGAACGTTTAAGCCTCGCCCTGATGGGCGAACCCAAGGACCGGGATGCACTGATGGATATATTGCGCGATGCGCAACAACGCGAACTGCTGGACACCGATGCTCTGACCATGATGGAAGGCGTCATGAAAGTATCGGAACTCCAGGTGCGGGATGTCATGATTCCTCGCGCTCAGATGGTGATCCTGGAGCATGACTGGGGCCTAGAGCAGCTTATCGCCGGAATTGTCGAATCCGGCCACTCCCGCCTACCGGTTATTGACGAAAACAAAGACAATGTAATCGGTATCCTGATCGTCAAAGATTTGCTGGCTCACGCCTTCGACCGCCGCGAAGATTTTGACCTGCGCACTCTGCTGCGTCCTGCCAAGTTCATCCCCGAAAGCAAACGCCTCAATACGCTCCTCAAAGAATTCCGTGGCAACCGCCTGCATATGGCTATTGTCGTGGACGAGTATGGTGGCGTGGCTGGTTTGGTAACCATCGAGGATGTGTTAGAGGAAATCGTCGGTGAAATTGACGACGAACACGACATTGACGATGAAGGCGCGTTCATTCGCCCGCAAGGCGGCGCCTTCATCATCAAAGCGCTCACTCCTGTTGAAGATTTCAACAAGTTTTTCCAGGCCCAATTGAGCGATGAGCGGGCCGATACCGTCGGTGGATTAGTCATGACGGAACTAGGCCGGTTACCCAAGGGCGGCGAAAGCATCGATCTGGACCGTTTTCATTTCCAAGTGCTGCGCGCCGACAACCGGCGGATTCATCTATTGGAAATGACCCTCCGCGATAGCCAGGAACCCGCACTGCCAGCTTCTGAACCGGAAAGTTGATCCAATATCTACGGTTAGGACATCAGCCTGTAATCCGCCTTTGAGAGAAGGCCGGATCCGGCGGATTACGCTACGCGAACCTGCCCAGCGTGCTAAACGGCACGCCCGGCAGGTTCAACATCGGGCAGCAGCACCCTCAAAACACCGTGATCGCATCGCCAATATGTTTATCCACCGTGCCACGCTGCTTGTGAATCACTTGATCTGGCGGTGTGAGATGGTTATGGAGCCATCCCTTAATCCAGCGGCCGCTCTGGTCGTTTTAGCAAAAACCGGCCTGCATTGACCATCTGCTGCCTCAACAGCGTCCAGTTTTCTACACGCTTCCGCTGTTCCAGGCAACGCAGAAACCGGACCTTGCCCGCTTCGTCCTGCCGGTCGAGCATCGCTGCCCACAGAGCATCATCCACGTTGTAGACCCGATTTTCAGCGAGGCAAACTGGAATGACGTCGGCAACCGGAACTGCCAAATCTCGTGCAACGGCCTCCATTGCCGCACGGATATGCGTTGCCTTAGCTCCTTGGGGATTCAACACATCATAGGGTGGTTGCCATTCACGCTGCGGGCGCAACTGGTCAATAGAGCTGACCGCCACCAGCACCGGTGGTGGCCGGCGATCCGGCCGGGCAGCAAAGCCGCCTCGCAACCTATCCAATTGCAGCCGGTCAAGCTGCCGGTCAGGACGATGCGCGGCGCAAACCCAGAGAATCAGGTCGGCTTCCATCGCCGCTTTCTGCAGCATCTTTTCATTCAGTTGACCGGTATCACAACCTGGCGTGTCAAAGACCAATGCAGCGGTCAGCCCCTCACGCTCCAGCCGATAGGGCTGCAATCCGGCGGTTGTCTCTGGCAGCACGTCAGTGGCGGCAATCAACTGGCCAAACAGGGCATTAATCAAGCTGGATTTGCCAGCATTAGCCCGGCCTATCACCATGATCCGCAAAGGCTCGCCCGTTTCAGAGGCCTGCTCAGCGGTATTAGCCATATCTCTACGGGAAGCAGGTGTCAGCCCGGCGTCTGGCTCGCCATCGGCCAGGGTCAATCGCCCGCTGTACAATTCGATGGCATAGTAACCCATCTTGCGAACATATTCCCGCAGCAACCAACGCTGGATTTCCGTCCACGCCTGGCCATACGCCTGGCCGCGTAGATGACCCCAGGCTTCGCTCAACAAGGCATCCATCGGGTTGATCACGAACCGGCCGGCACGATAAACGTCCACCAACTGTTTGGCGGTATCCTTCCAGCGCCAAGCCCGAAGCAGATCGCCGATGGTTAAGCGGTGGCTCAGTGGAATATGACCGGTGACCGTGGCGCGCAAATCGCGGCTGGCCCGCTCGATGATGAGCAGAGTATGCGGCACGGTCAGCTCCAACAAAGGCCGCTCTTCTGCCGGATGATAGCAGCGCGCAACGACGTCCAGCGTATTCTGGCCCAGCCTCCACAACCGGCCGCCATCGTTCAACGGCCACTCTTCCGGCTTCATATCCTCAGCCAATCGTCCAACCGCTATCCAGGCCTCATCGGCTTTTGGCGGCCAGTATGGATCGGGAGCAGTGGCTGCGTCAGCGAGTAAGCGGCGATCCTTGCGTAACAGCCAGTGTTGCAATCCATAACCCGCAGCACTGCACAGCACCATTGCGGCCAGCCATCCATACAGCATCCCAGTCTGCCAGAGCCAAAAGGCGCCGAATGGTAACAGCGCCGCAACCGGCAGCACCCACAGGAGCAACGCGATCAGACGCAAGCGATCCAGGCGGCGGAACAAGGTCATGGGAACAGTTATCTAGGCTCAGAACCAGACAGATCTCAAGCCGCTTCCAGATGCGCGGCCAGCAACTGCAACCGGCGCTCGCTGCGCCATTCATTCACATCCAAGCGGTAAGCGATGCGCACCCGCCCCGTACCGGGAACGAAAGCACCTGCCTGGTTAAAGGCCACCGCTTCCAGCATGGTTCCGCTGCCAGGCAATCGCAGAGACAGTTTTAAATGCTTCTCCTTCATCACCCGGTGGGATATGACCTCGAACACGCCATCAAATAGGGGTTCAGGAAAGCCCTGGCCCCAGGGGCCGCCCTCGCGCAACAGTTCAGCGATTTCTAAAGAAAAATCGGCCGGGGCCAATTCGCCATCGCTGAGCAGCCGACCATGCAAGTCGTCATCGCTGAGCCAGTGCCGGGTTTCCGCATCGAATGCCTGATTGAATAACGCAAAATGCTCCATCGCCAGCGATAACCCCGCCGCCATGGCGTGACCCCCGAAATGGCCAATCAGACCAGGATGCTGGGTCGCTACTGCCGCTAAAGCATCGCGCAAATGCATCCCGGCAACCGAGCGCCCCGATCCCTTGATTTTGCCATCACGATCGGGAGCAAAGACAATCACCGGACGATTGAAACGCTCTTTCAGACGGCTGGCAATAATGCCAACCACTCCCTGGTGCCACGTGGGATCGAACAGACACAGGCCAAAGGGCAGTTCTCTTGCATCCGGCGTTAGCCGATCAATTTGCGCCGATGCCTGTGCTTCCATATCGCCAGTTAGCTCAACGCGTTGCTGATTGATTTCATGTAACCGGCGTGCGATCTTCCGGGCGCCATCCAGATCGTCGCTGAGTAAGCATTCGATGCCTTGGCCCATATCTTCCAGCCGGCCTGCGGCATTCAGCCGGGGGCCAAGAAAGAAGCCAATATCACTGGTGCTCAGCCGGGATTGCAGGCGACCGGTTACTTCGCATAAGGCGGTGATACCGGGAGCGCATTGACCTTGACGAATCCGGCGTAATCCCTGCTCGACCAGAATACGGTTCTGATGATCCAGCCGCACCACATCGGCTACTGTGCCGAACGCGACCAGATCGAGAAACTGGGCCAGATTCGGCTCAGCAAGACCCCGTTCAGCAAACCAGCCAACCTCCCGCAACCGGGTCCGCAGCGCCATCAATACATAGAAGATGACACCCACGCCAGCGATATTCTTACTGGGAAAGTCATCGCCAGGTTGATTGGGATTAACAATCACATCCGCGGCCGGCAACGTTTGACCAGGCGAATGGTGGTCGGTAATCAACACCTTCACACCCCGCGCCTGGGCCGCTTTCACGCCCTCATGGCTGGAAATGCCATTGTCCACTGTGACCAGTAAATCAGGCTGTTCCTCCGCAGCGACGGCTACAATTTCCGGGGTGAGACCGTAACCATGTTCGAAGCGGTTTGGCACCCGGTAACCTACCCAGGCCGCACCCAACACGCGTAAGGCCCGGACCGCCAGCGCACAACTGGTCGCGCCATCGGCATCGAAATCGGCAATAATCAAGATGCGCCAGCGCTCGCGCAGCGCAGTGTGCAACAAAGTGACTGCCGGCTCCATGTTCAAAAGCGCGGCAGGCGATGCCAACAACCGCAATTCCCGCTGTAGTTCGTGAGGAAAACGCACTTCACGGGCAGTGTAAATGCGTTGTAGCAATGGCGGGACTGGCAGATCGTTGCACGGTTCACAAATACGGCGGACGATGGATTTGAGCATAGAAACTCGCTCTCAGAAGGAGAGGTATTGAACGGCATTGCCATAACATGACAGATAGCGGATTCAGTCTGCGACAGCAGGATAACAAACTACAAACCCGCTTGAAATCCAGTATCATCCGCCCGTTTGCTAGATAGCAAGTAAGGAGGCGGGGTGCTTGATCTCATCAAAGCGGGCGGTTGGTTGATGGCGCCGATTGCCGCCTGCTCGTTTACAGCAATGCTCATCATCTTTGAGCGGCTGCTTGCGCTGCGCCGGGCGCGGGTGTTACCGGAACAGTTGCTAGCCATCTTGCGCCGTTGGGTAGAACTCGGCGCGATCAGTCCGCTGGACATCAAGGCGTTACCTCTTAATTCGCCTTTAGGCCGGATTGTAGCGGTCGGGTTAGCTAATCGTCATCGTAGCCGGGAGATCCTTCGTGAGCGGGTCGAAGATATTGGCCGCCATGTCGTGCATGAATTGGAGCGGTTCCTCAATACGCTGGGCACGATCGCTGCGATCAGCCCATTGCTAGGCCTGCTCGGCACCGTGGCGGGCATGATTAAAATTTTTCAGATCGTCTCGGTGGAAGGCAACAGTAATTTTAGCCTGCTTTCCGTTGGCATTGCCGAAGCGTTGATGACGACGGCGGCCGGCCTGACCGTAGCGATTCCCAGCCTATTGTTCTATCGCTACTTTCAAGGCCGGGTCGATGCGTTAGTGGTGCGGATGGAGCAGGAAACGCTGGAATTGATTGATCTACTGGATGCCGAAACATCCCGGCAAGAATCCCCCAACCTGCCCGCGCAGGCAACCACCGAGACTACGAATGAATCTGCGTCCCCGCCGCCGTGAAGATCCGGAACTCAATCTAGTGCCGATGATCGACGTAGTGCTGGTGCTACTGATTTTTTTCATGATTGCCACTAGCTTGCGGCATGAATCGGAACTGGAAATTCATCTGCCCGAGGCTTCAGGACCATCCATGCCGGAAGATGTAGCACCGTTGGAAGTGAGTATCGACGCCGCAGGCCGTTACTCTATTCATGGCCTCCAAGGGCAGTTATTAGATTCGACGGCTGGCCAAAATGCATTGAAGAAGGCTCTCCAGCAAGCATCCCATGGTAAATCCTTGCCATTGCTTATCAGTGCAGATGGCCGGACGCCTCATCAAGCCGTGGTGACCGTGCTGGATATCGCCGGGCAACTGGGTCTCAGGCGAGTCGCTATCGCTACCCTTCATGCGCCAGAAAAGACTTCTCCGCCTTCGATACCCGATACTTTATCATCGCCGCCGGACCTTTGAATATGACTTGGCTGGATCGTTATGGATATTCTCTCAATCTGGTCGCCGTCTTGCTATGGCCGCTCAGCCTGTTGTTCAGCACGATGGTCCGGTTACGGCGACGGCTGTATCAATGGGGTTTATTGGAAAGCGAAGCGATCAGCGTGCCTGTCATCATCGTAGGCAACATCAGCGTAGGCGGTACTGGCAAGACGCCACTGGTAACACGATTGGTGGAAGTATTACGCAAAGCCGGTTACAAACCGGGCGTGGTGAGCCGGGGTTATGGCGGCCAATCCAGGCAATGGCCGCGCCATGTGACTGCTGACAGTGATCCGCACGAGGTTGGCGATGAACCGGTGCTATTGGCGCAACGTTGCGGCTGTCCCGTAGTGGTGGGTCCGGATCGAGTAGCGGCGGCGTGGACATTGACTGCTACTTATCATTGCAACGTTATCATCAGCGATGATGGCTTGCAGCATTACCGCCTGCAACGCGATATTGAGATTGCTGTCATCGACGGATCGCGCCGGTTAGGTAATGGCGCCTGCCTGCCGGCGGGTCCGTTGCGCGAACCGCCATCACGATTACGCACAGTGGATTTTATCATCGGTAACGGTGTAGCGCATGGCGGCGAATATCTGATGAGCTTGCGCGGCGAAACTGTGTTGAATCTACTGGATTCCTGCATCACCGTCTCACTACCCGGTTTTCACAAAAGCATGGTCCATGCAGTCGCAGGTATTGGTAATCCGAAACGGTTTTTCAATTACCTGCGCCATGCCCGGTTGCGGTTGATCGAGCATCCATTTCCTGACCATCACCCTTTTCGCCTGGAAGATTTGCGCTTCCAGCAGGATTTGCCAGTGCTGATGACGGAAAAGGATGCGATGAAATGCCGGCCCTTTGCCAGCGACGATTGGTGGTATGTCCCGGTTAACGCGCAATTGGATCCAGAATTCGAGGAGCAGTTGCTCAAACGGCTGGCAACAGTTGCCATGGCCAAAGGGGTACGCTGCGAGAGTGTGAGACGCAACCGGATGGCTACCTCTCCTAAATCTAGCGTTTCCCAGTCATAAGAGGTTAAAAAGATGGATAAAAAATTGTTGGACATTTTGGTGTGCCCAGTAAGTAAGGCACCGCTGATCTATGACCGGACCCGGCAGGAACTGGTGTGCGCGGAAAGCCGGTTGGCCTACCCTGTGCGTGATGGTATTCCAGTGATGCTGGAAGCCGAAGCACGGCGCCTGGCTGATGATGAAGAGATTCCCAGTGAGTAAAATTATCTCCCGGTTTCGGGTAGCAATTCCTGCACGCTATGCCTCGACCCGGCTACCAGGCAAGCCGCTGCGTCAGATCGCTGGGCGGCCGCTCATTGAGCATGTCTACCGGCGGGCGCTGGCTAGCGGGGCTTTGGAAGTAGTCATCGCTACAGATGACTTACGCATTCAGGACGTGGCCAAGCGCTTCGGCGCGACAGTTTGCATGACATCGCCCAGCCACCACTCGGGTACCGACCGGCTGGCGGAAGCCGCTGCCCAGTTGGGCTGGCCGGATGAAGCCATCATTGTCAACGTCCAGGGTGACGAGCCGCAAATCCCGCCGGCATTGATCAGACAAGTGGCAGCGGGGCTGGAAGAACATCCTGACGCGGGTATCGCAACAGTCTGCGCCCGCATTGATGATCCCAAGGAACTGTTTGATCCAAATGTAGTTAAGGTAGTACGAGACTTACAGGATTATGCCTTGTATTTCAGCCGCGCGCCGATTCCTTGGCATCGTGAGGGGTTTAAGGTTGACAGGGAGCAATCGAGCCGGTTACCGGGAGAGGGTAACTGGTTCCGGCACATTGGCTTGTACGCCTATCGGGTAGCGGTATTAGCGCGCTATCCACGCCTGACGCCAGCGATGACCGAGCAAGCCGAATCTCTGGAGCAGTTGCGCGCACTGTGGCATGGTATCCGTATCCATGTCGCTGAAGCCACCGAGATTCCGCCGCCGGGGGTGGATACCGAAGCCGATCTGGCGCGGGTAGCAAGGCAATTGACGTCTTCAGATCAATAAGCCAAATCTGGCCAGTTCTGGCAGGTCTGGATTCAGGCGGTTGCGGTGAGGGTTGAGAATAGGGATAGTGAACGTTCTAGGCAAGTGATCGCCCGCATCGCCATATTGATTGGCATGAATGATCTTTCGATGCGCCTGGTCACATAGGACCAGGGCTAATTCATCAGCCAGAACTTCGATGACCTGGCAAGGGATGCCTTGATAGGTCAGAGTTTGGCCAAGCAGGACTTTGAGTTTATCAAGATTAATCTGCAGCATGAGGGGTAGCAACCAAAGTGATGGGTTCCACAATCGTGCAAGCGATCCGTGCGATGTTTGCTTCCTCGCAACGGCTGGATGAGGCAAAGGCGAAAGCGATGGTCAGAGTGTTGTTTGTTTGCATGGGAAATATTTGCCGTTCTCCGGTCGCAGAAGGGGTGTTCCGGCGAATGCTAGAAGGGGCCGGTCTGACCGGAAAGGTTTTTGTAGATTCAGCAGGCACGCATTCTTACCATATTGGCGCTCCGCCTGACATGCGTAGCCAAGCCACGGCCCAGCGCCGAGGGGTGGATTTGCGCAGTCTCCGCGCCCGGCGGGTGACCGTCACTGATTTTGCAAAGTTCGACTATATCCTGGCAATGGATCGGGATAATTTCGAGAATTTACTGGCACTGTGCCAGGATACAGAGCTGCAACACCGCATTCAGTTATTCCTGGATTTTGCCCCAGACCTGCCAGAGCGGGAAGTGCCGGATCCTTATTATGGGGGTCCAACCGGTTTCGACCGGGTGATGGATCTGATCGAGGTAGCAGCTCAGGGCTTGCTAATGCATATCCGCGAACAGCACCGGCTTTGAGCTTTGCGTGATTGCTGGCCTGTGCAACCCTCCGCCTCCGCCCTCGCCTGTAAGAGAACAGGAGCCTTTAAGAATAACAGCCGGTTATGAATTCCCCCTCCCATTCGCAAGAGGGGGTGAATATTTTCATTAAGGTTTGGTGTCACCTTCCAGCGATGCCGGGGTAGATTCAACTGGTTCCGCAGATCCCGTCACGGGTTCAACGGGAAGAGGCGGCTCGGATCCGGCGGCTGGGATGATGTTCTCTACGTCTTCGATGGCCGCTTCCGGCGCAGCGGGTGCTTCGCTAGGCTCGCTAGGCGGGACTTCGGCTACAGTCGCTTCCACCACAGCTTCTGTTTCTCTGACCTCGGAATCCAGCACTGCAAGTGTTGGCGCTGTATCACCGGTCTCAGGGATTATTGCTTCTAGAATGACCGGAGCCTGAACGGCTTCCGTATTGATAACAACTGACGCTTCTGCTTCGGTGAAAGCCGGTCCGGCCGGCGGCAGCGGTCCGGCTGGCGGCAGCGGTCCGGTTGCTGAACTGGCTGATTCCACCAATGACGCCTCGGCCTCGGCCTGGGCTGAAAGCTGGACGGGTGCCTCCGTAGCAGGAGAATCTGCCCCTTTCGACGTCTCCTTTCTATCTTCATCCACTGTCGGATATTCCAGACGGGTGAGGGGTGGCGCCGGTAGCTCATCATTGAGTGGAGCGGATACATTCGCCGCTTTTGAAGCCGCTTGGGCGGCGAGCACCTCCCGAGGCAGGCGCGGGCGGCCGCTACGGATACGCCGTTGAGGCGCGGCAGACTCAGTCGTGATCGTTGGCGCAGCCGGCTCGCCAGTTACCGAATGATCGCCTGACTCAATCCCCGCGCTGGGTTCCGAAGGTATCTCAGCATGGGCTGGAACTGCATCAGCCGCTGCTTCGCTGCGCTTCCGCCGCCGCCCACCCCGCCGACCCCGCCGGCTCCGCCCTGAGGCTTCCTCTTCGCTTTCAACAACCGCAACAGTTGTTTCCAGTTCCGTAGCAGGCGTTACCACAGATCCATCCACCCATTTGGATTCCGGCTGCGCTTCCTCAGCCGGCGGTGGGATCGGCACCGGCGCTGCCTCGACCGCAGATGGCACAGCGGCTGTCTTGATAGCAGGCGCCTCTACAGCCGCCGGTTGTTCTGCCTCAGTGCGTCGCCCCGGACGGTCACGGCGCTGCCGTTCAGGTTTAGCCGGCTTTCCACTGGGCCGTCCGGGCCGCTCATCTCTGGAAGACGGCAGTTGCGGCTGCCCAAATAAATTGCCCCATAGCCAGCGGAAAAAACTGGGGTTAACCTCCGGCTTGGGCACTGGTGCCGGCGGGAGTGGCGCTGGGCTGGCTGGCGCGACACTTTTGACGGCTGGTTCGTCGACAGTGTCACGCGTGGTCGCATTGACTTGCGCCTCGTATTGTTCCTCGTAATCTTCGGCCAAGGTGTACGATAGCCGTTGAGCTTCTGACAATTCTTCGACGCGCAAGCGGCTTAATTTGAAATGCGGCGTCTCCAATGATTCATTGGGGATCAGCAGAATGCCCACCCGGTGACGCTGTTCAAAAGCACGAATCGCATCGCGTTTTTCATTAAGCAGGAAGGTAGCAACCTTGACAGGCAATTGTGTGACAACCCGGCCCGTCTTGTCCTTCATGGCTTCTTCTTGGATCAGCCGCAATACACTCAGCGCCAATGATTCGATATTGCGGATGGTACCCCGGCCCTCGCAACGCGGGCAGATAACATGACTGGCCTCATCCAGTGAAGGCCGCAACCGTTGCCGTGACATTTCCAGCAAACCAAACCGGGAGATACGGCCAACCTGCACCCGGGCACGATCCATCTTCAATGCTTCACGCAACCGGTTCTCGACCTCCCGCTGGTTACGCGCAGCATTCATGTCAATGAAATCGATGACGATCAATCCGCCCAAATCGCGCAAGCGCATCTGCCGGGCGATTTCATCCGCTGCTTCCAAGTTGGTCGTCAGCGCTGTTTCCTCAATGTCGCTGCCCTTCGTAGCGCGCGCCGAGTTGATGTCGATGGATACCAGTGCTTCAGTATAATCAATGACAACACTACCGCCAGATGGCAGGCTGACCTCGCGTTGATAGGCGGTTTCGATCTGCGACTCGATCTGAAAACGGGAGAACAGGGGAACGTTGTCCTGATAGAGCTTGAGCTTGCTCAGGTTATGCGGCATCACCTGCTGCACAAACTCCTGGGCCTGCCGGTAAACCGCCGCGTTGTCTATCAGAATTTCGCCGATGTCAGCGCGCAAGTAGTCGCGCAGGGCGCGGATGATGATGTTGCTTTCCTGATAGATCAGGAAAGGCGCCTTCTTCTGCGAGGAGGCAGCCTCGATAGCCCGCCACAGGTTTAGCAGGTAATCCAGATCCCATTGCAATTCTTCCTGCGAGCGGCCAACACCGGCAGTCCGCACGATCAGGCCCATGCCGTCGGGGATATCCAGGCTGCTCATAATTTCGCGGATTTCCTGGCGATCCTCGCCTTCGATACGCCGCGATACCCCGCCTGCCCGCGGATTGTTAGGCATCAGTACCAGATAGCGGCCGGCCAAACTGATGAAGGTGGTGAGTGCCGCACCCTTGTTGCCACGCTCTTCTTTCTCTACCTGAATGACAATATCCTGGCCTTCGCGGATCGCTTCACGGATATTGGGGCGGCTGCTGTCCGCCTGAGGATCAAAATTGCTACGATTGATTTCCTTGAAGGGCAGGAAACCGTGCCGTTCAGCCCCGTAATCGACAAATGCGGCTTCTAATCCGGGTTCGACACGGGTAATGCGCCCTTTGTAGATGTTGGATTTTTTCTGTTCCCGCGAGGGAGTTTCGATGTCGAGATCGAACAGTTTTTGGCCATCAACGAGCGCTACGCGCAGCTCCTCCTGCTGAGTTGCGTTAATCAGCATGCGTTTCATATAAATTGAGATTCCTTGCGCTCAACCATCACCGGGGGCAACACAGTTGTCGCCGAGGCGTGTCTGGGGCGAGAGATAGCCCGGGGAATCAAGGTACAAAAACGGGCTGTCCCCAATACGCTAAAGGTCGTTGCCAGTCGGCTGGGAGCGCGGTCAAGAGCCGCTCTGGTCAGAAAAGGGTCGAGCGGCGGGAAAACCCTTTGAAAACCACCGCTCGCCGGGCAAAATGGCGCGCAGGTGTGAAAACCGATATCGTATATTGTTCCAGTTTCGCCGGCTTTTCGAGCCATTGACGACAACCTTTGCAACTATAACAGTCTGATGAACGTGCTTCAAATAAAGCCTGATTCCCCTTCTCCCGGCGGGGTGCGCTATCTGGAAATTACTCCAGCATATACTGGGCAGCGCCTCGATAATTTTCTGCTGCGTGAATTGAAAGGTGCGCCCAAGAGCCTAATTTATCGCATTCTACGCACTGGCGAGGTACGGCTGAATGGTGGCCGGGTCTCACCGAGTCAGCGCCTGCAAGCCGGTGATGTGCTACGTATCCCTCCCGTGCGGTTAACGGAACAGAACGGCCAACCGTTCAGGCCACCATTAGGGTTGGCGGAACAGTTGCGGGAAGTTGTGCTCTACGAGGACCGGGAGCTGCTGGTGCTGGATAAGCCCGCTGGATTAGCGGTGCATAAGGGCAGCGGCGTCGATTATGGGATTATCGAGATTCTACGAGCATTGCGGCCGGATGAGCCGTTTCTGGAGCTGGCACATCGGCTGGATCGCGATACAAGCGGCTGTCTAGCGTTAGCGCGAACGCCGGCGGCGCTGCGGCAAATTCAGGAAGCATTCCGGGCTGGAAGGGTGGAGAAACGCTACCTGGCGCTGGTGCGTGGCTATTGGAACCACGGCCCGCGTGAAGTCAACCAGCCCTTGCGGCGCAATGTGTTGCGCGGTGGAGAACGCATGGTCGAGGTGCTGGATGATGGCAAACCGGCTCTTACCCGGTTCCAGCCGGTCAGCCTGCATGCACCCGCTTCGCTCCTGGAAGCCTGGATTGCGACCGGACGCACCCATCAAATTCGCGTCCATGCCGCGCATGCCGGCTATCCGCTGGCTGGCGATGATAAGTACGGCGATGCTGCATTCAACCGGAGGATGGTGGAAGATTATGGGCTGCGTCGGCTGTTTCTGCATGCTCACAGTCTGAGTCTGCCGCTGGGCGGGCGGGATATTGCCGTCAGCGCGCCATTGAGCGCCGAACTTAAAACAGTACTGGATTTGATCGGTTCGGCAACAATTCACAGCATCCCCTCTTCTCCCGGACCTTCTTCCCCAGGCAGGAGAAAGCGGGCATTTAATCGCTAATTCCAAAAGGCTGACATGAACGACCTGAATCCGAATTCCACCCCTCCTGATGACGAGCGTTGGGCGCGAGATACCCTGACCAAGCTGGTGTTCGCTGCAGTGACTGAACAGCGGCGAGCCAGGCGCTGGGGGATTTTTTTTAAATTCCTGTTCTTCGCCTATCTGGTACTGCTGCTAGCGCTGGCTTGGCCGGATAATCTGGGCAAGGCAACCGTTAGCACCAAACGCCACACTGCGCTGGTTCGCATCGACGGGTTAATCTCCAGCAGCACTGAAGCCAGCGCAAAAAATATCATCGGAGCGTTGCGCAAGGCCTTCAAGGATGACAAAACAGCCGGTGTCGTCTTGCAAATCAACAGTCCCGGCGGCAGTCCGGTGCAAGCCGGAGAGATTTACGACGAGATCCAGAAACTGCGCCAACAATATCCAAAAACCCCGGTTTACGCAGTGGCGAGCGATGTCTGCGCCTCGGGTGGCTACTATATCGCTGCGGCAGCACAGAGCATCTACGCGAACCAAGCCAGCATCGTGGGTTCCATCGGAGTACGCATGGACAGTTTCGGGTTTACCGATGCGATCGCCAAGCTGGGGGTGGAACGGCGGGCTTATACAGCGGGCGCCAATAAGGACTTCCTTGATCCATTCAAGCCGGTGAACCCGGATGAAGTCCAGCATCTACAGAGGATGCTGGATGCGATCCATCAGCAATTCATTGCTGCAGTTAAACAAGGCCGGGGCGAGCGCTTGAAAGATCATCCTGAAATATTTAGTGGTCTGATGTGGACGGGTGCGCAGAGTGTGGAGCTCGGTCTAGTGGATGCGCTGGGCAGCGCCCGCTATGTAGCCGAGGAAGTGATCGGTGAAAAAACTATTTTAGACTACACCCAGCGCACAGGTTGGGTCGAGCGGCTGCTGGATGGCGTAGAAACCAGCTTGAGCGCAGCGCTGATTAATGGACTAGGCGTGGAAGGAATGCCGCAATGGCGGTAAGCTGGAAAAAAGTCTTGGCCGTATTTTCTGGCTAAATTTATAACCATGTCCCGCACCGGAAGGAGCGCATCCTATGGTTATCCAATTCATCGCACTACTTTTCCTGCTTTCCTCAGGCATGACTTCCGCATATGCGGGTAATGCTTGGAGTAAAATCGGTTATCCGCTAGCCGGCCGGCCTCAAGTGATCGGTTCCTACGCGGCTGGCTGTATCGCTGGAGCAGTCGCGCTCCCTTTGACGGGCGACGGCTACCAGGTCATGCGCGCGAGCCGCAACCGTTACTACGGTCATCCCCTGTTGATCCGGTTCATCGAAGAACAGGGGCGGCAGGCGGCCGGGCATGGCAATCGATTGCTGATTGGCGACTTAGGACAACCGCGCGGCGGCCCCATGCCCAATGGCCACCGCAGCCACCAGAGTGGCTTGGATGTGGATGTGTGGTTCTTGCAGCAACCGCGTGATCGAGTGCTATCGCCGGCGGATACTGAGCGAATCAATATGTTGTCGATGGTGCGTGCGACTGAGGGCAGGTTAAATCACACCCGCTGGTCACCGTATTACCGGGATGCCTTAAAGCTTGCAGCACAATCGCCGCGTGTAGAGCGCATCTTTGTCAACGCGATCATCAAGCAGGCATTGTGCGACAGCGAAACTGACCGTGCTTGGCTGAATAAAGTACGTCCCTGGTGGAGTCACGACGCCCATTTTCACGTCCGGCTGGCCTGTCCGCCTGATTCCGGCCAGTGTAAGCCGCAACAACCGATCCCGCCCGGTGATGGCTGCGATGCTGATTTGGCGAACTGGGTCCGGGACATCGTGCAGGCAGCGCGCTCGCCTAAACCCTACCGGAAGCCTAGCCCCCCCTCCGCGGACCGCTTACCGGCAACATGCAATGCCGTATTGAATAATCCTACTGCATGGGAAATGCAACGGCCTTGACCGGTATAGTTAAAATTTAGACAAATTGGGAGAAGCGTCATGCAACGCACTGTGTGGAAAGATGGTATTAGCTTGACTGCCCTCATTACCCTGATTTTTTTGCTGGCAGTGGATATGGTGAGCCCACTACGTCTCGCCCAGGCCGGAACACTCACTGTTGGAGGCACAGGTTCATCCGCGCCGCTGGTCGAGCAATTCGCTCAAGCTTATAAGAGCCTCAAGCCAGAAGTCACGGTGCGTTTGATCAATCCACCCATGGGCAGCAATGCTTCGATTCGCGCGGTCCTGGCCGGCACTATTGATCTCGCCATACCTGGCAAGCCGCTAACCAAGGAACAAAAGGCCCAGGGCGGCCAAGATTGGCCGCTCGGTCACACGCCTTTTCTTGTGGTCACTTCCAAGGAACAGGAACATGCTGGTTTTACGATCGAGCAACTCGCCGCGATCTACAGCGGCAAAACAACCACTTGGGCCGACGGTTCACCGATCCGGCTGGTGTTGCGCAGTCCGATGGAATCGGACACCTTGATCCTGCGTAATCTATCGCCAACGATGGATCAAGCGATTGATGCCGCCTTAGCGCGGCCCGGTATGCTGGTAGCCGCTAACGACCTGGAAAACATAGCCTTGCTGGAGAGCACGCCCAACGCCATCGGCACAACCAACCTGGGTTTGATGCAAAACCAGAAACGTAAGCTGCGTATTTTACCTCTCAACGGCATGCAGCCGACCCTGGCGGCTATGACCCAGGAGAATTATCCTTACTTCAAGACCCTCTACGTCACACGCGGCCCCACGCTGTCGCCAGTAGCCCAAGGCTTTCTGGAGTTCATGCTCTCGACGTCCGGGCGGGAGGTGCTTGCCCGTACTGGCTACGCTCCCGTCCCACACCAGCCGTGAGCGAGCATCCCTCCCTCAAGCCCGTCTCGCACCAACCGTGAGCGAACACCCCTCACTCAAACGCTCATTGACTTGGCTGGCAGGCGCTTTAGCAATGATCGTAACGCTGGCGCCACCCGCCGTTTTTTTTCTGTTGTCCTATCAAAATCGCAGCGGCGCGCTGCAAAGCGAAGTTCGCATCGCTGCAACAGCAGTTACCGAATATATTAACCGCAATGCTGGTTTGTGGCGCTTCGAATTTGAACGGCTGTACGATGTATTGCGTAAATACATCAGCCCGGAACACGGCGCCACAGTAGCCGACTTGAACGGAAAAAGTATTGCCCGCCTGGCGTTGCCGGAACCGGCCACGCTACTATTGAGCCACACCTACCCAATTTACGACTTCGGTGCTCAAATTGGCACATTGGAAGTGGCAGCTCCACTGAAGGGCCTAATGGTCGAAACCGCGATCGTCGCTCTAGGCAGCTTTACATTGGGCCTCATCGTCTTTTTTCCGCTGCGGCTGATCCCCATGCACGCGCTGCGGCAAGCGACACAGGCATTGATAAACAGTGAGAATGCCTATCGGCAGCTTGTTGAATTGTCACCCGATGCAATTTACATCAACTGCGATGAAAAAATCGCCTATATCAATGCCGCTGGTGTCCGGTTGTTCGGGGCTAACTCCCCGGCGGCGCTGCTGGGAATGTCATTCTGGGACCGGCTCCATCCCGATTGCCACGAAATGGTACGCGAGCGTCTGCAGCAGATCCACATGATGAAAAAAGCAGTTCCTCTACTGGAAGAGCGCTACGTGCGGCTCGATGGAACCGTGTTTCCTGTGGAAGTAGCCGCTGCCCCGTTCATGTATCAGGGTAAACTGGCCTTGCAAGTGGTCGCCCACGATCTGACCGAACGCAAACGGGTGGAGGAAGAGTTACGCCAAACCCGTGACGCTGCCGAGACAGCGAGCCGGACCAAATCGCAATTCCTGGCTAATATGAGCCACGAGATCCGCACGCCAATGAACGGCGTGTTGGGTATGGCCCAACTGTTGGCGGAGCAGACCAGGCTCACCGGCCAACAGCGGTACTACCTGGGGGTTTTACAAGATTCCGGTAAAACCCTGCTCCGAATTATTGATGAGATCCTCGACTTTTCGAAAATTGAGGCAGGCAAACTCACTCTCTGCGAAACCACGTTTGACATGCGGCAGCGGATCGCTGAAACATTGCAGATGCTCGCACTACAAGCACAAAGCAAGCATCTGGAATTAACCTGGCATGTCGATGCAGCTATCCCCGCCCGATTGTATGGGGACCCGGGGCGTCTGCATCAGATTCTGGCCAACCTGGTCAGTAATGCTATCAAGTTCACCGAGCAAGGCAGCGTCCGGGTGGATGTCATTCGCAGCGATATGAAAGAATCCAATCCGTCTGGAACGGATTCCTGCCGGTTACGCTTTACGGTGCATGATACAGGGATTGGCATTTCTGCCGAGGCGCGCACGCATCTGTTTCAGCCGTTCTCCCAAGCCGACGGATCTACCACACGTAAATACGGCGGTACCGGTCTCGGTCTGGTGATCTCTAAGCAAATCGTGAAAATGATGGGGGGCGAAATCGATTTTGAAAGCACGCCTGGCGAGGGTACGGTTTTTTGGTTCACGATAAATCTTGCTATCGTCCTCGGCGATCCCAAGTCGTCAAGCATTAAACCCGCTGAGGCACAACCGCTGGCAGGACACGTGCTCCTCGCTGAGGATAACCCCGTCAATCGCCTCGTAGCTGAAGAGATACTGAAATCGCTAGGACTGGAAGTAGAGGCAGTGACCAATGGCTTGGAGACTGTCGATGCTTGCGGCAAATATCAATTTGACCTCGTACTTATGGATTGCCAGATGCCCAAGATGGATGGCTTTGAAGCGACAGCCGTGATTCGCAGCCGCGAAGCAGCGCAATCCCATCATGCAACACCCCGTCACATTCCAATCATTGCGCTCACCGCTAATGCGCTCTCCGGTGACCGGGAACGCTGCCTGACCGCTGGCATGGATGATTACCTGTCAAAGCCATTTTCACGCGATGATCTCTACCAGACGCTTAAGCGCTGGGTTCCCCATAAATAGTAACCGGGTAGTCACCCGGTTTTTTGTAACTTCAGCGCTGCTGAGTTGATGCAATAGCGTAAGCTAGTTGGCGCAGGGCCATCGTCAAATACATGACCGAGGTGCGCCCCGCAATCGGCACACAGCACTTCAATCCGGCGCATAAACC
>JACKNF010000016.1 GCA_024234995.1 Gammaproteobacteria bacterium | reverse complement strand
AAGAAAATCACCTAAGATGATTTAAACTCAAGACCATGGCATCCATCCTTAGCCAATCCGTTTTCCCCAAGCGGCAGTCTCTCTCTGACTCAAGGCCGAAGCAGCGGCGCCAGGGATGAATCCAACGCCGCGCCTTGTATCCGCTCAGCAAGACTCCTATAAACAAAATCATAGAGATACCTGAACTCGCCCTGGATATTATCCAGCACCTGCTGTACTGGCACGTAATAAGCGGCGCGTGGCCCATGATATTCAATCACTTCCCCGATCCTGATGAAAGGAAGTCCAGCCATTTGCAAACGGCGCGCCAAGCGCGGCTCTACCATGACAAAGGCCTCTGAACGGCCCGCTAGAACCATCAAGGCGGCCCCTCCATAAAACAACGCCAAGCTCAGCAAAGGAAAGGTGCGGCGTTCATCAGGACTGAAGTCGCCAATTGCTGCAATACCTATCGGCGATTCGGATTCACCAAGACGCCGCCGAAACCAAGTATGTACCGCCAACCGCGAGACTTCAGCAATGTGCGAGCGCGGCAAACGCGCCGGATGCCAAACCGGATCGGTAAGGCTTTGGCCGCAAAAACGCTCCATCGGTAGCAAAAAGCCGCTCTCGGCCGCTGGAGGCGAAATTAACCGCATACATCCCGCCCCAGTATTACTCGCCTTGTGGGCGATCAGGACATGCAGGGAATGAGAGTCATAGTCATCTCGCTCCATCCCTCCTGGACAATCCTCTTCCCGCTCATAGTGGAACTCACGGCAATACACATCATAACGGAGGCGGTAAACTTGTTCCCGCAATTCCTCAGTATCGGCGAGCAATACGTCAAAGTAATTTTGGAAATGATTGTCCAAATGAGGAGTATTCATCGTAATGCCAACCTACTGGTTTTTAAATTATGATGGATGCTGGCGCTCAGGAAACCGACGGCTGCTGCACTTTGAACCAGGCGGCGTATAACGCTGGCAATGTTAAGCGATCCAAAACCGTCGCTATCAGCAATCCACCCATGATGGCGACGGCCATGGGCGCCCAGAAGGTGCTTTGGGTCAACGGAATCAGGGCCAGGATTGCCGTCAGCGCGGTCAGCATAATCGGCCGGAACCGCCGCACCGTCGATCCAACCACAGCATCCCAATGGGTCACGCCGGCCTGCAAATCCTGCTCGATTTGATCCAGCAAAATCACCGCATTGCGGATAATAATCCCCGACAGTGCAATCACGCCCAGCATAGCCACGAAACCGAACGGCTGTTGAAAAACCAGAAGCGAGAGCGTGACGCCGATAAAACCCAACGGTGCGGTCAACAAGACGATCAACGTACGCTGGAAACTCTGTAGCTGGAACATTAACAGCGTCAGAATGACCGCCACCATGAGCGGCATAATGGCAAAAATCGACCCCTCGGAGTTCGCGCTGGCTTCGTGGGCACCGCCAATTTCAATGCGATACCCCGCAGGCAATTTGGCGCGCAACGGCTCCAGAGCACGATCGATCTGCATACTCACATCCAACGGTTGAACATCATCCGTAATATCAGCCAGCACGGTGATCGCCGGAAAACGGTTACGCCGCCAAACCACGCCTTCCTCAAAGGTTTTATCAAAATAGGCGATCTGTCCCAGTGGGACGAAACGCTGATGGCCGGTATGAAGATTGAGGTCCTTCAAGCCACCCAAATCACCGGACTCGCCCGGGCGAGCGCGCACCAGGACATCGATGGTCTGATCGTCTTCCCGGTACTGAGTAATCGGCATGCCATTCAAGATAGAATTCAGGTTGCGTGAGAGATCTTGCGGGTTGATCCCCAACGCCCGCGCCTTATCCTGATCCACACGCAACTGGACATTCAGGATCATGCCCCGCCAATTCATATGAACATCCCGGGTATGGGGATCGGCGCGCATGATCCCGGTCAATTCAGCAGCGATGGGTTTCAAGCGCTGCGCATCCGGGCCAACGACCCGGAATTGCACCGGATAGCCGACCGGCGGTCCATTCTCCAGCCGGGATGCCCGGCCGCGCACCTGCGGGAAATCCTCATCAAACCAACGCGTCAATTGCTTGAGCATCACCTCACGGACGACTTCATCGCGGTTCATTACCACCAATTGCGCATAGTTGAGATTGGCCAGTTGCGGCTCCATCGCCAGATAAAAGTGCGGAGCGCCACTACCCACGTAGCTGACCACGTTGACCACCCCCTCTTCCTGCATGAGTCGTGCTTCCAGGCGCTTGACCTCGGTTTCGACCGCCGCAAACGAGGAGCCTTCCGGCAACCACAGATCCACCAGCAATTCAGGCCGGGATGAGGATGGGAAAAATTGCTGCGGCACAAAGCGGAAACCCGCCGCCGCTAGGATGAGCGCCGCCACCGTCAGAACAAGCACCCATGCATAGTGGCGCAGACACCACTCCACTAAACGCAATAAACCGTCATTGATGACTTCTTCCCAACGGATAATCGACGATTGATAGCGTAGGCGCCCTCTCGCAAACCAGCTCGGGCGGATGGTGAGAGCGGGTGGTGCATCCGCATCCTCAAGAGGGTTGTGCTTTTCCGGCAGAAGCGTATAGCTCAAATAAGGTGTGAACAAAACCGCGACGATCCACGATGAAATCAGAGCAATACCGACCACGGCAAAAATGCCGAAGGTGTACTCGCCAGCGGCTGATTTTGCCAGGCCGATGGGCAGGAAACCGGCCACTGTCACCAATGTGCCCGTTAGCATCGGCATCGCGGTGCTGGAAAAAGCGAAGGTAGCGGCCTGTCGTGGCTCCCAACCTAACTCCAGTTTCCGGTCGATCATCTCCATGACGATGATCGCGTCGTCCACCAGCAGGCCCAGCGCAATGATCAGCGCCCCCAGCGAGATGCGATCCAGATCGATGCCATACAACTTCATGCCGAGAAAGGTCATGGCCAGCACCAGCGGTATGCACAATGTCACCACCACCCCAGCGCGCCAGCCCAGGCTGAAGAACGTCACCGCGAGCACGATTACCAATGCCTCGATGAAGGTCTTCATAAATTCGTTGACCGCTTCCTTGACCACACGAGGCTGATCAGTCACCTGGTGAATATCGATACCTACCGGCAATCCGGCCTGGAGCTGCTGAATAGTCCGGCGTAAATCCGCGCCCAACTCTAGGACATTGCCGCCCTTCACCATGGACACCGCCAGTCCAATCGCATCCTGGCCTCTATAGCGCATCTTGAAGGTCGGTGGATCTTCGTAGCCGCGCCAGACTTGGGCAACATCACCTAGGCTGAAGGTCCGGTCATTCGCAGCACGGATGCCAATAGCACGAATGCGGTACAGGGAATCAAAACTTCCCTCGACGCGCAGCGGCATCCGCATTTCAGGCGTCACCACCACACCGGTCGCTTCCATGGCATTCTGCGCCGCTAACAATGAGAGTACCGGCAAAGGGTTGATGCCTAGCGCGGCCAGTTGCCGATCCGACATTTCGATATAGATTTTTTCATCCTGAGCACCAAGCATTTCAACCTTTTTAATATTATTCAGTTGGAGCAACTCCTGACGCGCATAGTCAACGTAATGCTTCAGTTCAGCGTAGCTGAATCCATCGGCGGTAAAGGCATAAATTGAGCCGAAGACATCATCGTACTCGTCATCGAAAAATGGTCCCTGCACCCCTTCTGGCAATTCATGATGCATGTCGCCCGCTTTTTTGCGGACCTGATACCAAGTTCCAGCTACTTCCTTGGGAGGAGTGGATTCTTTAAGGAAAATGTAGATCAGCGCCTCTCCCGGCTTGGAGTAGCTGCGGATAAAGTCAAGCCAGGGTGTTTCTTGAAGTTTTTTCTCAATTTTATCAGTAACCTGCTGCTCCATTTCACGTGCAGTCGCGCCCGGCCAGTAAACCTTAATGGCCAATACCTTGACAGTAAATTCAGGATCTTCCATCTGGCCAAGGGTGAAATAGGCATACGCCCCACTGAGCAGCAGCAGTCCAATCAGATAACGAATTAGAGCAGGATGGCTAATTGCCCAGGCGGACAGGTTCGGGCCTTTCACAACGCGTGATCCAACAGCCGGATTTGTTGATCTGGATAAAGCTTATGAACACCAGCTGTCACCACCCGCTCGCCCGGCGCTAAACCCCGGGCGATAGTGATCTGGTCATTATGGAAGGGGCCCAGCTCGACCTTGCGCCGGATGACTTTCAGGCTCTTGGGATCTACCACCCAGACCGCCGGCTGGCCGTCATGCTCGATCAGCGCCGTCAAAGGCAGGCGAATAGCCGACAATGCGAGCTGGCGGCGAGCCCGCACCGAAGCGGTCATACCCAGTTTTACTGAGCTGTCAGAATCCACAAAGGTAACCTTAGCCGCATAGGTGCGGGTCAGCGGATCTGCCAGCGGCGCAACTTCCCGCACCTGGCCTTGATAGATTTGGCCTGGTGCCGACCACAAGCGGATCTCGACCGTCTCCCCGATCCGCAATTCGTTGTAGCGATTCTCCGGTACGCTGATCACCGCTTCCTTCTCACCGGGCAACGCCAGATTAAGCACGGGCTGGCCCGCAGTAACGATCTGTCCGACTTCAGCCTGTACACCAGTAATTACCCCCGCCTGATCGGTTTGCAATTGGGTGTAGCCGGTCTGGCGGGCGCCGCCCGAGAGTTGCGATTGGGCCTGTTGGACGCGGGCTTCTGCGGTTTCATAAGCGCCCTGAAGGGTGTCAAAGTCGTTGCGGCTGATCAAATTACGCCCTAATAATGCCTTGGCGCGATTGAATTTAGCGCGCGCCTGATTAAGATCGGCTTGGGCAGCCGCCAGTTGCGCGCGTAACGCTTGTTCATTGAGCGCCAGATCGCCAGCGTCCAGTTGCATCAACACGTCCCCCGGTTGAACCTGCTGCCCGATTTCCGCTGAACGCTCGGTAATCTTGCCGCCAACACGGAAAGCCAGGGTGATTTCATAGCGAGCCTGCACCTCGCCGGCGTATTGCGAAACCTGATCGAGGGATTCGGCAGCCACTACCATGGACTTCACCGGACGAACCGCCGGTGGAGTTTCTGCAGGCCCGGGCGAACAGGCAACCAGCACCATCAACGCAGCAACGAAGAAAATCACCGCTAAGGTATTCTTCATAACCCCTCACTCTCCCCAGCTTCACGCTCCATGCGCTTCTTGTGGCGCGTCAAGCCACCGGAAATCTGCCCAATAATTTCCGAAGCTGCCTCGATGATCTGGCCGGAACTAAAACCTGCCGCCGCCAGATCCTTATAGAAGGATTTCGCGAGCAATTTCGCCAAGCGGGAGGGCGGCAAACTGCCATCGGTCAACTGCAACACCGCCTGCTCACCCTGCCGGGCTATTGCAGTCTGGGCGATACGCGAGCGCACCAGCTTGCACAACCACTCAACCTGCACAGAACGTCCAATTAGCGTCGCAACGACCTTGGCCAGAATCAAATCAGCATCGCCGAAAGCCAGGGCATCCGGACGGCCTGATAAATTCATGACTCCAACTGTCCGCTGGCCGGTTTGAATGGGGGTGCTGATAAAACTGAAGCCAATACTGGTGCGGCGGCGGGCTAACGCAGCGAATTCAGACGTCTGAATATCGGCAATCAGGATCGGCTCTCCCCGCTCCAAAACCCGGTTAGCGATGGAGCCTTCATTATCAGAATCAGGTTTGTCGCTCCAGGCTTCGGCCGGCAACTTTTCCGTACAGGCCCAGAGTTTAAGATGGGGTGTCTCATTCTCATCATCTGCCAGCAACATGATGGAGCAACTCGCAGCGGAAGTCGCCCGTGCTGCAAGCCGGGCCAGCTCATCCAAGCGGGATTCCAGATCGTCCTCCGTGTTCAAAAACACCGCCAGCTCATGTAACTCACCGAGCGCGCTCAAGGGCGGACGAGCTTCATCACGAGTAATCATTCAGCCCCCTCGCCCCTTGCACCGCCGCCCTCACCCCCAACCCTTCTCCCGCAAGCGTGCGAGGGGAGTGAGCGGTTACCATCGCGAGATTTCTCGATCAGCATCGTGCCTGTCTCATTGCACTGCGTTATTGCCACATTCGAATATATTAGTTCAGATTGCAGAGATATGCTGGTGCAATCGGTTACGCTTTCTTACCTCAGCTCCTTACAGGGAATAGGGAATAAAACTATCATATTTGGCATGGCCTTTAGTTTCCATCGCCGCCATAATAAACTCCCTGTCAACCTAACTTGACTGCCCCACCGGACCGTGCATTCCAAGGTCGGGGTCCCGCAATGAATTTATACGAGGTCCCGTGGTCATTTGATGGCTGCATGGGCTTCCAAGATGATCCCTTGCGACTGATTGACAATTCCGGTCATTGGCGAATTGCGTTTAAGCGCCTTCGCGAGCACCGTATTTTTGGATTTTTTGATTACTGGGTAGGATATGAAACGTCTCGTGAAGGTTCTGATGCAAAATCCAGGCGCAGCATCACTGGCGCTGTTCACGCGGGAAATCTGGGCAAATCCACGAGCAATGGGCGCGGCGTGCCCCAGCGCGCCCTCATTGGCCAGCCACATGGCGGCTCATGTTCCTCTAGATCGGGATGGGTTGGTGGTAGAACTGGGCGGCGGCACCGGCGCCGTCACTGCAGCGCTACTTAAGCATGGCATACCTCCTTGGAAGCTGGTGGTGATTGAGCGCTCGCCGACCTTGGCACATCACCTGCGCCAGCGTTTCCCTCAACTGCGGGTTGTTCAGGGTGACGCAGCTCAACTCACCCAATTACTGGATCATGACCGTCCACGCGGTGTGAGCAGCATCGTTTCCAGTCTGCCATTGCGCTCCTTGCATCCTACGACAACCCGGGCCATCGCCCAACAGCTCGAAACTCTGTTGCAACCCGATAGCCTCTTCGTCCAGTACACCTATGATTTGCGCGGCGTCCCTCCCCGCCTGCTGCCACACTTCCGCCGGCGGTCCACCCGAATTGTCTGGGGCAACCTGCCACCTGCACGGGTGGAAGTGTTCGAACGGGAGTCCGCCGGTTAATTCAGCGCGCGCCCCGCTCCCGTGCGGCGGCTTGCTCGGCCTGAATCGCGGTCAGGGCGATAGTGAAAACAATATCCTCCACCATCGCCCCTCGCGATAAGTCATTCACCGGCTTACGCATTCCTTGCAGCATCGGGCCGATGCTGATTACATCGGCGCTACGCTGGACGGCCTTATACGTTGTGTTACCCGTATTCAAATCCGGGAAAATAAACACCGTGGCCCGGCCCGCAACCTGGCTATCCGGCGCCTTGCTTTCCGCAACTGCCTTGATGGTAGCAGCGTCATATTGCAGAGGACCATCGATTAGCAAATCCGGGCGGCGTTCGCGGGCAATGCGGGTAGCTTCCTTGACCTTTTCCACGTCGCTGCCACTGCCGGAAGCACCAGTGCTGTAGCTCAGCATCGCTACCCGCGGAGTAATGCCAAAGGCTTGGGCAGAATCTGCGCTCTGGATGGCGATATCGGCCAATTCCTCGGCATTGGGATTGATGTTGATGGCGCAATCGCCGTACACCAGCACTTGTTCCGGCAAGCACATGAAGAAAATCGACGATACCAGTTTGACGTCAGGCGCGGTCCTGATCAGTTGCAAGGCTGGGCGGATGGTGTTTGCGGTGGTATGCACTGCGCCGGAGACCAGTCCATCCACCTCACCCAGCTGCAACATCATGGTGCCCAGCACCACGGTATCATGCAACTGCTCCTCGGCTAACCCCGCATTCAACCCCTTGTGCCCACGCAATTCCACCATGGCATCGATATAACGCTGCTCAATATGCGTCGGATCGATGATCTCGATATCTGACGGGATGCTCATCCCGCGCCGGGCGGAAAGCCGATGCATACGGCCAGCATCACCCATCAATATACAATGGGCAATACCGCGCTGATGGCAGATAATCGCTGCTTCGATGGTGCGCGGCTCGTTGCCCTCGGGCAAAATAATGCGCTTGCTGGCCCGGCGGGCACGTTCCACTAACATATGCCGGAAGGCTGGCGGACTGAGCCGCCGTTCGTCGATCGTGCTCAACAACGGCTCTTTCCAATCCAGACTGATATGCGAAGCCACCGCCTCCACTGCTTGCGAAATCCGGCTGCGGTCATCAAGCGGAACTTCCAGGTTGAGGTAGGGCAAATAAAGCACCGCTTGTAGCGCAGTGTAGGGTACCGTTAGCACCGGTAAGCCCGTATCGAACGCAGGCCCGCAGAGCTTCCAAATGCGGGGATCGGGCTTGAAACCACCGGTAAGCAACACCGCCGCCACCTGAGTGCCGCTCATCGCTGCCATACAGATAGCCAGCAGCAGATCGTCACGGTCACCGGGAACGATCACCATGGCCCCGGCCCGAAATTCCTGACACGTATTGACCAAGGTAGGCGCACCGAGGACGACATGGGTGACACGCCGGCCCAGGTGCCCTTCGTTGAGTACCTGAGCACCAATCATGTGCATGATGTCCTGCACCCTGGGCGCAATCAAATCACGTTGCCAAGGAATACAGCCCAGTAACTTGAATGTTTCCGGCCAGCGCCGGGTGCATTCAGCGCGGAATTCGACCTCGTGGCCAGGCCCATCGTTATCCACAGCGCGGCTGAAATCGAAGCGGATGTGGCCTGTAGGATCCACCGGCGCATCCAATAGATTAAGGATGCAGCCAAGCATTCGTTGATGACGAATGCCGCCATAGGCCTGGGCAACCACTTCCACAGTATCGGCCACCTGACGCGGAGTATCGTGACCCGGAGCAGCGGCGATGATAATCCGAGCGCCCAGGCTCAGCGCCATTTTAGCGTTGAGATGGGTGCCATAGGGTTGCTCTTCGGTATCGACCAGGCCCTCGACAATGACGACACTAGCGTTCTGCGCTGCCTGCTCATAACGAGTAATGACTTCTTCCAGCAGTACATTTTCCCGGTCGTGACCCAGAAGATTCTCGGCTTCGGAGACTGGAATTGGTTCCGGCGGCAGCAAGCTGGTGACAGTGCGCGCCAGCCGGGTTGAGCGTTCTGGTCCCGTATCAGTCGCATGGGGCTGGCTGATCGGTTTACAGAAACCGACAGGAATGCCTTGGCGATCCAGGGCGTGAACTAATCCAAGCGCAACAGTGGTCAATCCAACCCGTTGCTCAGTGGCGACAACCAATATGGGGATCGTCATAGCCGTTCCTTACGTGAGGCGCGCAATGCTGCAGTGCAGCGTAGCATACACCCGTTTAGATATAACCAACTAGAGATCGTGCTTGATAGCGTCCTGAATAAAGCAGGACCCGAAGCCTCAAAAATGATTTGAGATTAAAATGCCAAATAATACCTGACAACGCTATGACAACTTTATGCCTATTCATGCACAGCTTATTGCCCTGCAAACTATTCTGATCAAGGAAACCCTGCGTTTCCTACGGATTTGGATTCAAACGATTCTGCCGCCAGCGGTGACGACCGCCCTGTATTTCATTATTTTTGGCAAGCTGATCGGCACCCAGATCGGACCCGTGGAAGGGTTGAACTATACCCAATACATCGCGCCAGGTTTGATCATGATGGCCGTGATCACTAATTCCTATTCCAACGTGGTGTCCTCATTCTTCAGCGCCAAGTTCCAGCGCCACATCGAGGAAATGCTGGTCTCGCCCTTGCCCAACACCATCATCGTGCTGGGTTTCGTCGGCGGCGGGGTAGCACGAGGCTTGTCAGTCGGTATCACCGTCATAGCAATCTCGCTGTGTTTTGCCGATTTGCACTGGCAGCATCCCTTGTTGACTTTTACGGTGATCGTCCTGACTTCAATACTGTTCGCCCTTGCCGGATTGATCAACGGCATCTACGCCAAGAGCTTCGACGATATCTCGGTCATCCCAACTTTTGTTCTCACCCCGCTCATCTATCTTGGCGGTATCTTCTATTCCATCAAGATGCTACCTGCATTCTGGCAACAGACCTCACTGTTCAATCCCATCCTGTACATGATCAACGCCTTCCGTTTCGGCATCCTGGGAGTTTCAGATATCGATATCCGGCTGGCTTTCGCCATCATCCTATTATTCATCGCCATCCTGTTTAGTTACAGTCTGTGGCTACTGCAACATGGAACAGGTATTCGCAGCTAACTCCCCAGTCCTCTTGAAAAATTGCTATCCACTTCTTCTGTATGCTTAATTGTGCATTCATCATAGTTTCTTCTACTCTTAAAAAAGGCCGGCGCTCTGCCGGCCCTTTTCGCTAGGCTGGCATCTCATCCAGCCACAATAATGATGACACTAAAGGAGAAAAATGCTTATGCGCAAATTCACCTTCCAAGCCATTCTAGCCAGCGCGGCGCTGGCGCTGCTGACCAGCATGGCCCATGCGGAAATCGTGATCAAATTCTCGCACGTAGTCGCTGAAAACACCCCCAAGGGCAAAGGCGCTCTGCTATTCAAGAAGCTGGCCGAAGAACGGCTGAAGGGCAAAGTCACGGTGGAAGTCTACCCCAACAGCTCGCTGTTCGGTGATGGTAAGGAAATGGAGGCGCTGCTGCTTGGCGATGTACAGTTGATCGCACCCTCGCTGTCAAAGTTCGATCGCTACACCAAGCAGATTCAGGTATTCGACCTGCCGTTCCTATTCAAAGACATCAATGCAGTCCACCGCTTCCAGAATGGGCCGGTTGGCCAATCGATTCTCGGCTCACTGAAAAAGAAGAACCTGACCGGCCTTGGCTATTGGGATAATGGCATGAAGCAGCTTTCGGCGAACAAGCCGCTGCGCAAGCCCGAAGACGCCAAGGGCATGAAGTTCCGCATTCAGTCTTCCGACATTCTTGAGGCGCAGTTCAAGGCGGTCGGCGCCTTCCCGCAAAAACTGGCGTTTGCGGAAGTCTACCAAGCACTGGAAACCGGCGTGGTCGATGGCGCCGAAAATCCTTGGTCGAACATCTATTCGCAAAAGTTCTTCGAAGTCCAGAAATACATCAGCGAATCCAATAACGGCTATCTGGGCTACATGCTGGTAACTAACACCAAGTTTTGGGACAGCCTGCCAGCCGACGTGCGCAAGACGCTGGAAGAAACCCTTACCGAAGTCACGGTACAAGTCAATCAGTGGGCGACCGAGTTTAGCGAAGGCGACCGTCAGAAAATCAAGGATTCCGGCAAGACAGAAATCCTGACCCTGACACCCGAGGAATTAGCAGCCTGGAAGACAGCCATGAAGCCGGTCTATGACCAGTTCACTCCCTCTATCGGCAAGGACATTGTCGATGCAGCTTTGGCAGCCAACAAGTAGTTCTTCCTCAGCCGCACCTCCCGGCGTTGTTCCAAACGCCGGGAGGTGCGTTTTTTCAGGCTTCCGCTCAGAGGATTCCCCATGTTTACCCGCATCGTCCATCATCTGGAAGAAGGGTTTATCGCCCTGTTGCTAGCGCTGATGGTCACCATCTCTTTCGTTCAGGTCATTAACCGCTACGTGCTGGGCACGGGCTTTACCTGGGCGTTGGAACTGGTTACTTACCTGTTCGCTTGGCTCGTGCTATTTGGCGTTTCTTACGGGATCAAGACTGGCGCGCATATTGGCATTGATGTGCTGGTGCGCCAGTTTCCGCACAAGCTGCGCCGTGCTATTGGCCTGATCGGGATACTGGCTTGCTGCGCCTATTGCATTATCATGCTGGTCGGCTCAGCCGGCTATGTTTACAAGCTCTATGAACTGGGTATCGAAGCCCAGGATTTGCCGATTCCGCGCTGGATTCCCTTCATTATGTTGCCTATCGGGCTTTCCCTGGCCCTGCTGCGGCTGCTGCAAGTCGGCTGGCGTACTCTCCTCGGCCAGCAGGAAGGACTGCAACTCGCCGATGAAGCCCGCGAAGCGATTGAATCAGTCGAGGGCGTCGAGGTCGTTGAGGCCGTCGAAATCCTGCATCCCGCCACTGGCTCCGCCCGTCAGGAGAGAGCACCATGACCTCGCTGTTCCTGTTTACTGTGCTGTTCGTCTTTCTGCTAATGGGCATTCCTATTGCCTTTTCTTTGGGCCTGTCCAGCATCCTGACCATCTTGTTCTTTACCAATGATTCGCTGGCCTCCATGTCATTGAAGTTATTCGATACCATGGAGCATTACACCCTGCTGGCGATTCCGTATTTCGTGCTGGCTTCGGCGTTTCTAACCACAGGTGGGGTGGCCAAACGGCTGATTCGCTTCGCAGTCGCCGCTGTCGGCCATATTACCGGGGGGATGGCTATTGCCTCGGTGCTGGCTTGCATGTTGTTCGCAGCGGTGTCAGGTTCATCGCCAGCCACCGTGGCCGCGATCGGCTCGATCGTCATCGGCGCCATGGTCAAGGGCGGCTATCCGCAGAAATACGCCGCTGGCATCATCTGTAACGCTGGTACGCTGGGGATATTGATTCCACCTTCGATCGTGATGGTGGTCTATGCTGCCGCGACGGAAACCTCGGTCGGCCAATTGTTCATGGCAGGGGTCATTCCGGGCATCGTGCTGGGCCTGATGCTGATGATCGCTATTTACATCAGTGCACGGAAAATGAAAATCCCGTTGCAACCGCGCGTCTCATTCCGGGAGCTTTTGGTAGCGACACGCGAGGCCATCTGGGGGCTGGGACTGATCATCGTGGTGCTGGGCGGCATCTACGGCGGTTTCTTCACCGCCACCGAAGCAGCGGCGGTCGCCGCCGTCTACGCTTTCGTGGTTGCCCTGTTCATCCACCGCGATATGGGCTTTCGCGACGTGCCCCGCGTGTTTGCGGACGCCGGCAAGGTGACGGTGATGCTGTTATTCATCATTTCCAATGCCATGCTGTTCGCCCATGTGCTAACCACTGAGCGCATCCCGCAGGTGATGGCGGAAACCATCGTGGGCTGGGGATTGTCGGCTTGGCAATTCCTGATTGTGGTTAATATCGTGCTACTGGTCGCCGGGAATTTCATGGAGCCGTCATCGATCCTGCTGATCCTTGCGCCGATCTTCTTTCCCATCGCGACTCAACTTGGCATCGACCCCATCCACCTGGGCATTATCATGGTGGTGAATATGGAAATCGGCATGATCACGCCACCGGTGGGACTCAACCTGTTCGTAACCGCTGGAGTTACTGGTATGCCGTTGTGGGATGTAGTAAAAGCCGCCATGCCTTGGCTCATGGTGATGCTGAGTTTCCTCATCATCGTCACCTATATCCCGCAAGTCAGTCTGTTCCTGCCCCGCTTGCTGTTCTAGCAGCCTCCTGCTGACTGCTTGGCTTACCTTCCTCAATCACTGATCACTGATTGGGAAGGTAAGCCAGCAGCCGCTCAGCTCCAATAGCGAATTGGGCCGCTATCGATATGCACGAAGTTGGAACGGGGGTAGTAGCCGACCCCGCCGGCGCCCAGCGAACGGGCAGCCCGGCAAAGATCCGACACGCGCCCGTTTGGCAGGCGAACATCAAGTGCCATGGCCTGTATGTGATAACTGTTGCGCGCTACTCCCCGGCGGCTTTCACACAACCGGTCATTGGTAGCTGGCGAACGGTAGGCGCTGATCACATGGATTGGAAAGCGTGAGTCCAACTGTAATTGCAGGGCGTAGAGCTGGTCTAACACATTGTAATCAAACGACTTCACCAAGTCGTTGTGATGGTCGCGCAACGCCCAGCTAATCTCCTTGAGAGACTGGCGGATGTAGCCTTCGCGCGGGGTCCAGTAGACCTGGCGAATGGCTTCGCCGGTATTGGAGTTGTAGAATGAAAGAGAGCGCTCCCGCCGCACTGCAGCTTCCAACGGTCCTGATAGCAAAGCCAGCGCACCGAGACCGCCAGATGCTAGTTTCAGAAACCTACGCCGGCCGGGTTCCGGCTGTTTTTCCCGATGATAGCCTTGCTCTTGAAGGACTGCATCTGCACACATTCCGTACCTCCCTTCGTCGTCGTTTATTTAGACTTTGCTTCACTCTAGCCAAAATAAGTTTGATATGGCAAGAATCATACATACAAAAATCTTATTGCTATTAAACAACAATAAAGTTGTCCCAACTTTTGCATGGCTAATTTTTATCTTTATCGCAACAAAAAAACAAGTTATTTTCTCACCTTGTTTATTCTGCAATACCCCTATTAATTAATTAATAAGTAAATGAAAATAATAAATTATTATCTTATTTTTTTAAAATTCTTCTTAATGTAAGCAAATCATTATTTTCTATTTAACAAAAATTATTAAAAATACAAAAAACAACAAAATGTCAAAAACATGATTAATTAAGGCAAAATTAATGTCTACAAAAAATGAAAAATTCCCAGTCACTCTAGCTACCCGATGGCTACAAAGCCGGGGAATCGCATTCAACAGTTATCTCTATCCCTATGAGGATCACGGTGGAACTGCGCATAGTGCGCAATGCCTTGAGGTGGACGAATACTGTGTCATCAAGACCCTTATCATGGAAGATGAGCGCCGGCAGCCACTGATTGTGCTGATGCATGGCACTCACCAGGTTTCCGCCAAGGATCTGGCCCGTCTGCTGGGCGTCAAAACCATCGCCCCTTGTGAGCCGGCAGCCGCTCACAAACACAGCGGCTATCTGGTTGGCGGCACATCTCCATTTGGCGTTCGCAAGACAATGCCGGTCTACATGGAAGCCAGTATCCTCGACGTGCCATTGATCTATCTCAACGGCGGTAAACGGGGTTTCCTAATCAGCTTGACACCGTCCGAGGTTCTCCGCCTGTTACAACCCACTTTAGTCAATGTGGCTATCAAGAGGTTAAAGAGTGAACGAAATTGACTTTCTCGCCACAGCACCTGCCGGCATTGAGCCGTTGTTAATGGCAGAATTGACTCAATGGGGTGCGATTAACCTCAAGCCGGTTCGCGGCGGCATCCGTTTTCAGGGGACGCTGGAATCCGCCTACCGTGCCTGCCTCTGGTCACGCACCGCCAGCCGGGTGCTGCTCCTATTGACTGCGTTTCCTGCCGTCAACGCCGAGGCGCTCTACACTAACATCCACGATCTACCTTGGGAGGAGCATCTTCCGCCACACGGTACGCTGAGCATCGAATTCAATGGAAGCTGCCCTGGTATTAACCATAGCCATTACGGTGCGCAACGGGTCAAAGATGCCATTGTTGACCGGTTCCGTGAGCGGTATGGCCAGCGGCCTAATGTAGACCGGCAGCAGCCAGATTTAAGAATCCATGTGCAAATCCGCAACGATCAGGCGATGGTCAGCCTCGATTTGTCCGGCGACAGCCTGCACCGGCGCGGTTATCGAGAAGCCACCGTAACGGCCCCGCTCAAGGAAACCCTGGCAGCTAGCTTGCTGCTAAAAGCCGGTTGGCCAGATATTGCAGCAGCCGGCGGTCCTCTGCTCGATCCACTGTGCGGTTCTGGGACCCTGGCTATTGAAGCCGCCTGGATCGCCAGCGACCGGGCGCCGGGTCTGTTGCGCGAATATTGGGGTTTCGGGGGTTGGCTCGGACACATTCCCGCACTGTGGAATCGCCTGCTTGCTGAAGCCCAGGAGCGAAGCAAGGCGGGTCAATCTCGCATTCCACCGATTCTGGCCAGCGACCATGATCCCAAAGCGGTGCGAGCGGCGTTAATCAATGCAGACCGGGCCGGGGTAGCCGATCATCTTCGTATCGAACGCCGGGAATTGGCGCAGATCGAACCCCCAACAGGGCCGCCGGGCCTGTTGATCGCCAATGCGCCTTATGGGGAGCGGCTGGGTGAACATGACACGCTGGTAGAATTGTATGCCCAACTCGGCAGCCGGCTAAAGACCGGCTTTACCGGTTGGCAAGCGGCCATCTTCACCGGCAACCCCGAACTGGGCAAGCGCATGGGATTGCGCGCCGGGAAAGTCCATGTCTTCTACAATGGCCCCTTGGAGTGTCGATTGCTGCGCTTCCAGGTGGAGCCAAAATTCTTCATCCGTCCTTCCCGCTTAACGGCTCCCTCCTCCTTGACGGAAGAAATTTGGGAGGAAGGAAATCAGCAATTACACAGTGCCGGGGATTTCATCAACCGGTTACACAAAAATCTGCGCCATTTAGGGCGTTGGGCCGCACGAGAAGCGGTCAGCTGCTACCGCTTGTATGATGCCGATCTGCCTGAATATGCGGTGGCGGTGGATCGTTACGAGCAATGGCTGCATGTCCAGGAATATGCGCCTCCCGCCAGCATTGACCCAGTCAAGGCACGTAAACGCTTAGAACAGGTGACAGCGGCGCTACCTGCTGTGCTGGAACTGCCGCCGGAGCAGATATTTCTCAAAGTGCGCCAGCGGCAACGAGGCATGAACCAATATCAGAAACAAGGCGAACAAGGCCGCTTTTACGAGGTTCATGAAGGACCTGCACGATTCCTGGTCAATTTCACGGATTATCTCGACACCGGGCTGTTTCTCGACCATCGCATCACCCGCCGGCGGCTGGGCGAACTGGCCAATGGGGGACGCTTCCTAAACCTGTTCGGCTATACAGGCACAGCCACTGTTTACGCCGCATTAGGCGGCGCAGTCAGCACCACGACCGTCGATCTATCGGCAACTTACCTTAATTGGGCACGGCGCAACCTGGAATTGAATGGAATCCGTGGTCCCCAGCATGAGCTCATCCGGGCCGATGGCCGTGAATGGCTGGCCCAGGCAAGAGATCGCTATAACCTGATTTTTATCGACCCGCCGACCTTCTCTAACTCTAAACGTCTGGAAGATACTTTTGATGTGCAACGGGACCATGCAGAGCTGCTGCATCAGGCGTTACGGCTCCTGGCCCCAGGCGGGTTGTTGATTTTCTCAACTAACCATCGCCGGTTCCGGCTGAACCGGGATGCGCTGACCGGCTGGCGAATTGAAGACTGGAGCCGGAAAACCCTGCCATTGGATTTCGCCCGCGACCCGAAAATTCACCAGTGTTATGCGATTAAAGGTGAAAGATGAAAGGCTAAAAGGGATATAATGGCAGTGTTCAGTGGCTAATATCCGCCGCCCACGATCCTGCGGCCGGCGCAGCATAGGAGAATGAACATGAATGCTCCCGCGGCCATCCCCACCACACTGAATCCATTTGCTTCCACGCTCGACCCCTTTGATATTGCCGGTTCCAGCCTGGCTGTCCAGAAAGCCTGGCTGCGCCAGCCAGAACGGCTCGCAACCACCTTGCAGCAGCTGATGCTGGACGCTTGCAAGGTTCATGATCGCTTCAGCCGCGCCAGTTCCGGCATCCCCAGCGCCCCGGCAGTCACCGCCGTCGTTTACGACGAACGATTTAAAGATGCGGTCTGGACCGATCAACCCTGGTTTGCGTATCTCAAGGAAATGTATCTGCTCTATGTCCGCTGGCTGGAAGACGCGATCCATGCGACTGAAGGCGTCACGCCCGAACAGCGCCGGCGGGCGGCATTCTGGAATCGGCAATGGCTGGATGCCACCGCTCCTACCAATTACTTCTGGACCAATCCTGAAGCCTTGCGCCGCGCCCTCGCGACCCAAGGTTTAAGCATGCTTTGGGGATTGCAAAACTGGCTGGAGGACGCCGCCGCTCAGGACGTGCGGATGGTGGAACCTGACGCCTTCCAGGTTGGACGTGATCTGGCAACGGCATCTGGCCAAGTAGTGCTGCGCAACGAATTGCTGGAACTGATCCAGTACGCACCCGTTACCACCCAGGTTCATGCCACGCCCATCGTGCTGGTCGCGCCATGGATTAACAAGTTTTACATCATGGATTTGAGTCCCCGCAACAGTCTGGTTCGCTATCTGACCGGCCAAGGTTTCACCGTATTTATCACCAGCTGGAAGAATCCCGGTTCCGAAGCGCGAGCGACGACACTGGATGATTATCTGCTCAAGGGGGTACGTCCAGCGCTGGAAGCGGCCCGCACCATCTGCGGTGTTCCCCAGGTCCACGCCACAGGTTACTGTTTAGGAGGCACGGCGATCGCCATGCTACTGGCTTGGCTTAATGCTGATCCCGCTGACCGTGCTGCTAATCCAGTCGCGCACTGGACAACGTTTACTACACTGGTGGACTTCAGTGACCCAGGCGAGATCAGGGTATTTCTGAATGAAGCCAGTTTCGATTTTCTGTGTCAGCGCATGGCAAAAACCGGGTTCTTGGATGGCGCTGATATGGCCAAAGCCTTTCGCATGCTACGCCCCAATAGCCTGATCTGGCACTACGTCATGCATAGCTATTTATACGGCGAGGAACTGCCGCTCAGCGATGTGTTGTTCTGGAACTGCGATACCACCCGGATGCCAGCGGCAATGCATGCATTCTATCTACGGGAATTGTACCTGAACAATAAGCTGATGGAGCCAGGCAATCTGGAGATTGGCGGCCGCCGGCTCAACCTGGGGGCAATTACCGAACCGCTCTATGCGGTCGGCGCAGAACAAGATCATATCGCACCCTGGCGGCAAACCTTCCAGCTGTGCGGGCTGACGGGTGGAGCCGCACGGTACATATTAGCGACGTCGGGCCATATTCTCGGCATCATCAACCCGCCGGTGACCCCACCCAAGCGGCGTTACTGGGCAGGCGATGCCACCGGCTGCAATGATCCCGAAGCCTGGCGGGAACATATCGAGAAGCAACCGGGTTCCTGGTGGGAAGACTGGACCCGCTGGCTGGCTGAGCGTTGTGGCCCCCTAGGGCCACCGCCCTCTCTGGGGCACGCCAGCTACCCTGTTCTGGGGCCAGCACCGGGACGGTATGTGCTTGAGAAGTAGTGATGGATGATGGATAAAGCGATAAATCACAACCTCTCCCCAGTCAACAGGGGAGAGGTTTTCCCGCCTCTAAAACATCTCCCATTCCTGGTTATCACTGCCAACTGTAACAGGCTTCCAGTTGCTGGCCGCAAAAGGCTTCATACCCGATTGATTCCGTGGTTCCGCATGGGAAGACCGGCTCGATGGAGCAGGTAGCTGCAACTTGGCGCTAGCTCCCGCAGATGAGGCAGCAGCCTCGCGCTCCAGACGGAAGAAATCCATAAGAGTACTCAGCTGGCCAGCTTGCTCACCCATCGCTTGACTAGCCGCCGCCGTTTCTTCCACCAATGCTGCGTTTTGCTGGGTCACCTGGTCTATTTGCAAGATCGCTTTATTGACTTGCTCAATACCAGTAGCTTGCTCACGGGCCGCTGCCGCCATCTCAGCGACGATATCACTCACTTTCTTGACCGCTGTGACAATTTCCTGAAGTGTCTGTCCGGATTGTTCCACCAGCCTGCCGCCATCCTCGACCTTGGCTGCACTATCGGTGATCAGTACCTTGATCTCCTTGGCGGCATCGGCGCTGCGTTGCGCCAGCTTGCGCACTTCGCCGGCCACAACCGCAAAGCCCCGGCCCTGTTCGCCCGCCCGCGCCGCTTCCACCGCCGCGTTCAGGGCAAGAAGATTGGTCTGAAAGGCAATTTCATCAATGACGCTGATGATATCAGCAATCTTGCGGCTGCTCGTGTGGATTTCGCCCATAGCCGCCACCGCCTGACCAACGACCTGCCCTCCCTGCTCCGCCCGAGTCCGTGCCGCCTCGGCTAATTGGTTAGCCTGCCCGGCATTGCCGGCGCTTTGCTTCACCGTTGAGGTCAGTTCTTCCATGCTGGACGCCGTCTCTTCCAGCGCCGAAGCTTGCTCCTCAGTGCGTTGTGATAGATCACCGCTGCCTTGGGCAATCTCAGCCGCCGCTGTACTGACCGTATGCGTCGCCACCCGCACTTCACTCACGGTTTTCCGCAAACTATCCTGCATGGTCTGCATGGCTTGCAGCAATTGGCCAATTTCATCATGAAAATGGCTATCAAGCTGATTGGTCAAGTCGCCATTGGCAATTTGATTGGCCGTTTTCACAACGGCTCTTAAAGGCTGCTTGATTGCGCGAATAGAAACCAGCGTTACTGCGAGAGCAATCAGCGTGATCAGTGAGGACAGCACAAAATTCCATTGGGCTTGAGTTCCCATCTGGCGGGCTCGATCAATCAGATCGCTGGAAAGCCGGTCTTCCACTTTCTTCAACAAATCAATCTTCTTAGTTTGCATTTCAAACCAGTAATTGGCATCCACATCCTCGATTTCTTGATTGGCTTTTTCAAAAGCAATCTTGCGCAATCGTGCTGTTTCATCGACAGGCTGCCCCTTCATTGTATCCTGGTAAAAGGCTCTCTGATCAGGTGTGGCCAACGTTGTAAAAAGTGTCATATACACATTTTGAGCTGCCACAATCTCACTGAAATAATTGAACATTCCTGGCGAAAAAGTATGACTAGCAAAGGTGTTGCTCAAGACTGCACGCTCAATTCCAGACCTTTCCTTACTTTGTAAAAATCCAAGATAAGCCATGGCCTGAGTTGCGATCTTTCCGTGATCAGTTTCCTTAATAATGTAAGCAATTAAATTTAAAAATGAGGCATTTAAATTAGAGTAATAACCGATGGCTTCTTTCACATTGATATTCAGGGAATTAATCGCCTGCCTTTTATTTTTAATCTGCTGGAGTTCCTGTAACGCATTGTTCAAGATTGTATTGAATGCTTCACCAAACGGCTGACTGCTGAAGTCCTCAAGAAATTTTTTTAAATCGGCAATTCGTTGATCGGTGTCAGCCCACTGTTGGGAGATTCTATCTCTAAACTGCGTTCCTTTACTTCCCAATAAGCCAGCCGACATACCTCGCTCTTTCTGCAATTCGTGAATCAATGCGCCGGCCTTGACAGTCAGACTTACCAAATCCTCTACTGCATCCATTTCACTAGCTAATTTAAGTTTATCCACCACGACAGTCATCGAAAAATACAGCATAAAAAAAAGTGGAATAAGTAACATGATCGACAATCGGTATTTTTTCATTAGCTTCATCTCTAGAAAGGATATAAATTGCGATATCCGGTTTTATCAAGCAACCAGATACTCAAATAAAAATCTGGCCCATTTGAGTAAACGGTTTGCGAAAATGTGGAGGATGTGAACTAAAATTTTTCGCGCCATCCTGCAGTCTGGGAGCTACTGATTCCACATTTTGAATTGTTTCATAGTGAAACTTGCTATTAGGAATTAGGCAAATTACAAGCCAACAAAAAATTTTAAATAACTATATGATTAAAATAATATTTATATTTACTGATTGTTTTTTAAAGAGCAATTAACAACAACTTTTATTGTCAATCATTAGATCTGTTTAATTTTTATTAATATATTCAATCAATTATATTGATCAATAAAAGTTGTAGGTTAACAATTTTTGTTGTTAACCATCGTCAGCCCTTTCGGAAACATAACGTGATTTTTAAGAACGCTCCTCTACGCCGTCCAGATCCGGCTTGAGGGATCAGATCTGCAACGTCCTGAAGGATCTAAGAAACTGTCTAGAAAACTGCAGGATTGCGCAGGTTTTCAGTTCCTCTTGATCCTTAGAGCCGCTTGAAAACGGTTTTTGATGGCGCCACCCTAAAAATTATTTTTTAAAATCAATTATATTCTGAGATAGCTTCTGAAGTTTTTAGATGCTGGCGGCCAACTATCGAGAGTGATGGCACTACTAAAATGCATTACAAAGAATACACTGATGCTGTCACTTGAACTTCAACATGCAAGGTCGAAAAAGTATCTTTTGGCCCCACAAAACTGCCAGCAACCGGCGGTGCCATTTCCGGATGGCGGGCAACTGCAACCGGAATATGCCGGCTGCCGGTTAATTCACCGGCGGTTGGGTCAAACCCTTTCCAGCCAGGACCGGGTAGATAGACTTCAGCCCAGGCATGGGTCGCCGCGCCGCCGGCATCAAGCCCAGGAACGTGTGAATAGCCGCTAACAAACCGGCTCGCCAAACCAAGGAAGCGGCAAGCTTCGATAAACAGCGTGGCGTAATCCCGGCAAGAACCACTGCGGCTGCGTAAAGTTTGAGCGGGCGATTGCACCCCCGGTTCTTCACGAACCATGTAATTGAATTCATTTGTAATAATTCGATTCAACCGATCCAGCAGCACATACGTTTCAATTTTTCCTGACAGCAAATTCAGGCCCCTAAGCCAATCGTGCAATACTGATTGCTGTTCGGCATAGATCAATTGCTGGAAAGGTGCCAGATCGACCCGCTCTTCTTCGCAATATTCAAAGGGATAATCAACCGCATAGTCCTCGACAATAAAGTCGAGCGGGGCTTCTTCGTAATGCTGGATGACGATCTTGCTGTCGATAGCCAGCCGTTGTGCAGTTTCCAGAAATCGAACGACCGCGACTGAATTATCAAAGACGTCTCGATGCCACTTGACGCGATGCGCGGGTGAAATCTCCAGCTTTGAAGATTCGATGCGAACATCGTGTCCCTCGCGTGGCCGGATCAGTAACCGGTGCGGTTGGAGCATCACTGAATTGGAAAATTCATAAACAGTAAGATGGCGGATTTGCAAACGCTGCATGTTTGAATGCCTCACGGATTTTTGCTGATTTCAGCTTAACACTATCCACAGAACCTAGCTTTAGACGTATTTTCAATAGATGCATTTTCCAATTCCCGACCTATTCTTTAGGAAATATCCACGCCCGTTTGACAAGGCTGTTCCTGTCATTTCCCAAGTAGGGGAGCGGTGCGCAGAAAATCCAATCACGACCCTCTAGGACCGTCCATGACGATCAAAAACTATAGCGATCCCGATCCGCAGGAAACCCAGGAATGGCTTGATGCGCTCGACGCGGTGCTGGAAGCTGAAGGGCTGCAACGTGCCCACCATCTATTAGGCCAGCTACAAAACCAAGCCCGCGCTGCCGGCGTCCACATGCCTTATAGCGCCAATACTCCTTACATCAATACGATTCCAGTCGATCAGGAGGAATACACGCCTGGCGACCCCGGTATGGAATGGCGCATCCGCTCGCTGATCCGCTGGAATGCCTTGGCCATGGTCATCAAAGCCAATCGCATCACCTCAGAATTGGGCGGGCACATCGCCAGTTTCGCCTCCAGCGCCACATTATACGACGTTGGCTTTAACCACTTCTGGCATGCTCCCAACGATGCGCATGGTGGTGACCTGGTCTTTATTCAGGGCCATTCTGCGCCTGGTATCTATGCTCGCGCCTATCTGGAAGGGCGGCTGAACGAACAGCAACTCGACAATTTCCGCCAGGAAGCGGACGGCAATGGCCTCAGCTCCTACCCGCACCCATGGCTGATGCCGGATTTCTGGCAATTCCCCACCGTGTCTATGGGTCTCGGCCCGATCCAGGCCATTTATCAAGCGCGGTTCATGAAGTACCTGCATAACCGGGGCATTGTCAACACCGAAGGCCGCAAAGTGTGGTGCTTCTGCGGTGATGGCGAAATGGATGAACCGGAATCACTCGGTGCAATCGCGCTAGCCGCCCGCGAGAATCTGGACAACCTGATCTTCGTCATTAACTGCAACCTGCAACGGCTGGATGGCCCCGTGCGTGGCAACGGCAAGATCATCCAGGAGCTGGAAGGCGATTTCCGGGGCACCGGCTGGAATGTCATTAAAGTATTGTGGGGTTCCTACTGGGATCCGCTGTTAGCCGCTGATAAGAAAGGCCTGTTGCTGAAACTCATGGAAGAGTGCGTGGATGGCGAATATCAGAACTTCAAGGCCAAGGGCGGCGCCTACACTCGCGAACATTTCTTCGGCAAATACGAAGAGTTGAAGCAGATGGTGAGCCATCTGTCCGATGAAGATATTTGGCGGCTGAATCGAGGTGGCCACGACCCGCATAAGATTTATGCAGCCTACGCGGCCGCGACAAAGCATACCGGCCAGCCAACCGTCATTCTAGCCAAGACCGTCAAAGGCTATGGCATGGGCGTCGCTGGCGAAGGCAAAAACATCACCCACTCGCAGAAGAAGATGGGCGAGCAGGCGCTGCGTGACTTCCGTGACCGCTTCCATATTCCGATTTCCGATGAGCAACTCAACGCCGCGCCGTTTTACAAGCCAGCGGACGACAGCCCCGAAATTAAATACCTCCAGGAACGCCGTGCAGCGCTGGGTGGCTACCTGCCACAGCGCCGCCGCACAGCACCGCCGCTCACGGTGCCGCCACTGGTCAGCTTCGACGCCCTGTTGCAAGACACGGGCGAACGCGATATGTCCACAACGATGGCATTTGTCCGCATCCTCACCCAATTGGCGCGGGACAAAACCATCGGCCGTTCAATCGTACCCATCGTTGCCGATGAAGCACGCACCTTTGGTATGGAAGGCATGTTCCGCCAGATCGGCATCTACTCGCCCAGAGGACAGCTCTACGAGCCGCAGGATGCGGATCAGCTCATGTTCTACAAGGAAGACAAAAAGGGGCAGATTTTGCAGGAAGGCATCAACGAAGCCGGCGCCATGTCCTCCTGGATCGCTGCGGGTACCGCCTACAGCAATCATGGCGTCAACATGATGCCGTTCTATATCTATTATTCAATGTTCGGCTTCCAGCGTATTGGCGATCTGGCCTGGGCGGCGGGCGACTTGCAGGCGCGCGGCTTCCTGATTGGCGGCACCTCCGGACGCACCACCTTGGCCGGCGAGGGTTTGCAGCACCAGGATGGGCATAGCCAAATCTTCGCGCAGTTCATCCCCAATTGCGTGTCTTACGACCCGACCTTTGCTTACGAACTGACAGTGATCATTCAGGACGGGCTGAAGCGAATGCTCCAGGATCAGGAAAACGTCTTTTATTACATCACGACCCTGAACGAGAATTATCATCATCCAGCCATGCCAGAAGGGACAGAGGAAGGCATTCTCAAGGGCATGTATCTGTTCCGCAAAGGTGAAGGCGACGGACCCCGGGTGCAACTGATGGGTTGCGGGTCTATCCTGCGGGAGGTAATCGCCGCCGCCAGCCGGCTGCGTGAGGATTGGGGTGTGGTGGCTGATATTTGGGCAACACCGGGCATCAACGGCTTGACCCGCGAGGGGCAGGACATAGCCCGCTGGAACCTGTTGCATCCCACCGAGCCTCCCCGCAAGAGCTATGTTGAAAGCTGCCTGGCCCATCATCCCGGACCGGTGGTCGCGGCGACCGATTACATGAAGCTGTACGCCGAGCAACTGCGGCCCTTCATCCCGCGCCACTATCTGGTGCTGGGTACGGACGGCTACGGACGCAGCGACACCCGCGCAAAACTGCGCCAGCATTTCGAGGTGGATCAGTACTACGTGACAGCGGCTGCGCTCAAGGCATTGGCCGATGAAGGCCAGATCCCTGCTGCCAAGGTCGCTGAGGCCATTGCCCAGTACGCTATCAACCCCGAAAAGCCGAACCCGCTGACGGTATAAGGGAGAGTTGCCTGTGAGCATTATTAAAGAAATTCATGTGCCGGATATCGGCGACTTCAAGGGTGTGGATGTCATTGAAGTGCTGGTCGCCGCCGGCGACAGCGTCGACGTGGAAACACCGCTGATCATCCTAGAAACCGATAAAGCGTCGATGGAGGTGCCTTCCCCTTTAGCGGGCGTGATCCGTGAAGTCAAAGTGAAAGCTGGCAGCAAAGTCTCGCAAGGTGATCTGATCCTCTATTTGGATGTAGCCGAAAGCGTGTCCGCGCCCGAACACCCATCCGCTGATACCCGCGAAGCCACCTCGACGGATGGTCCGGGTGAAGTACACGAGGTACGGGTACCGGACATTGGTGATTTTAAAAACATACCGGTCATCGAAGTGCTGGTCGCGCCCGGTGATCATGTTGACATCGACACGCCATTGATCACTTTGGAAAGTGACAAAGCCAGCATGGAAGTGCCTTCGCCCTATGCCGGTACCGTGCAAACCATTGAGACGAAGGTGGGTGACCCAGTTTCACAGGGTGACCTGATCCTGCAGTTAAGGACGAGCGTGACTGACGCTGCCGCCAAACCGCAACTACCTGATACCCTGAGTGCTATCACGCTTGGCCCACGCGCACCTAAAGCGGAAGGCGCACCCAAGCCCCCGCCCGTCGCCACCCTGTCCCCGCCGCCGGCTGAAGCCGCTACCGCGCCGGGCTTTGCCAAGATTCACGCCAGCCCCTCGGTACGGCGTTTCGCCCGTGAATTGGGCGTCGACCTGACCCGGCTGGCCAAAGGCTCCGGCCCCAAGGGGCGGTTGCTCAAAGAAGACGTGCAAGCGTTCGTTAAAGGGGTGATGACCGGCACCCCGCCAGCAGCAGCATCCGCAGGCGGTGTCACGGGCGGCGGCGTGTTGGATTTATTGCCATGGCCAACGGTGGATTTCGCCAAATTCGGCCCGGTAGAATCCAAGCCTCTGCCGCGGATCAAGAAACTCTCTGGCGCCAATCTGTCGCGCAACTGGGTGATGATTCCAGCAGTGACCTATCACGAGGACGCCGACATTACTGATCTGGAAGCTTTTCGCATTCAGATCAACAAGGAGAACGAGAAAGGCGGCGGTATCAAGCTGACCATGCTGGCATTCATGATCAAAGCCTGCGTCCGGGCGATGCAACAATTCCCGGAATTTAATACCTCGCTGGATGGCGACAACCTGATCTACAAGCAGTACTTTCATATCGCCTTCGCTGCCGACACGCCTAATGGGCTGGTGGTGCCTGTGATAAAAGATGCTGATAAAAAAGGCGTCTTCGACATCGCTAGAGAGACCGGCGAGCTGGCCAGGAAAGCGCGCGATGGTAAGCTGGGACCGGCGGAGATGCAGGGCGCCTGCTTTACCATCTCCTCGGTAGGCGGCATCGGCGGCACCGCCTTCTCGCCGATCATCAACGCCCCGGAAGTAGCGATCCTAGGCGCTAGCAAGTCAGTGATGAAGCCGGTATGGGATGGCAAGCAGTTCGTACCGCACTTGATCCTGCCATTATCATTGACCGCGGATCACCGGGTCATTGACGGTGCGCTGGCAACCCGCTTTAACGTCTACCTCGCGCAACTGCTGGCGGACTTCCGGCGCGTGATGCTCTAACCTCCACCCGCGGGCGGCGCTTCCCTGCATCCGCCGTCCGTTCTACGCAAGACGCCCTCCATGCATGACGATGCATCCAGCAACAGCCTGGACGAATACGATACGCCGCGCCCCCCCAGCAAGAGCCAGCGCAAGCGGGAGGCAACCGCGCTGCAAGCGCTGGGCGAGCGCTTGGTCAATCTCACGTCAGCGCAGTTGAACCGGATACCGCTGCCGGCGGACCTGCTGGCCGCAGTGCAGTTAGCTCAAAGCATCTCACAACGGGGTGGGCGCAAACGGCAGTTGCAGTACATCGGCAAGCTGATGCGTCAGCTCGACGATGTAGAGATCGAAGCGATCCGCACCCAGCTGTAAAAGAAACTTTAACGTGCCCCTCCACCATCGCCGTGCGCTGACATTCAGTATTGGCCTCGCTGCTCTGTTGTATCTGAGTGTTGTGCTATTTGCTGACCAGCAGGCCGTATTCGCTGCCTTGCGGCAGGTCAGTCTGCCCGTATTATTAGCGATTTTTGCCCTATCGTTACTCAATTACCTGCTGCGGTTCTGGCGCTGGCAACGCTATGTCGCGGCTTTTGGCCACGCCCTGCCGGCAGGACGGCATCTTCTCTACTACCTGGCGGGTTTCACATTGACGGTTACGCCTGGCAAGGCCGGTGAGGCGGTGCGGTCACTGTATTTGCATCCGTACGGGGTGGCCTATGCTCAGAGTCTGGCGGCGCTGTTCGTAGAACGCTTGCTGGATGTGCTGGCAATGAGCCTCTTGGCGCTGTTGATTCTGTTGGCCCGGCCTGACTATGCCTGGCTGGTGGCGATAGCCGGGGTATTGACCCTGGGGCTGGGCTGGCTGATAACCCGCACCTGGTTACCGGAGAAACTCCGGGGCTGGGGTCAGGGTCATCGCTACGGCCATCAATCCGGCCGGCTAGCCCGGTTGCTCGATTCAGCGGCGGCGCTATTGCGGCCCGCTTATCTGCTGTTTGGCTTAAGCTTAGGCATCGTGTCCTGGGGGCTGGAGGGATTGTCCCTGTATTTGATTGCACACGATGTTGGAGTTGAAGTCACTCTTGCTACGAGTATTGGTGTTTATGCCATTGCCGTTCTGGCAGGCGCCCTGTCGCTTCTGCCAGGCGGGCTGGGCAGCACCGAGGCCATCATGGGGGTGCTGCTGGTGGCGTTTGGCGCCGATGGGGCAACAGCAGTGGCGATTACCCTGCTATGCCGGATTGCCACACTGTGGTTTGCAGTCGCATTAGGCGGGGTGGCCACGGGGGTGTTGGGTATCGGCCACAAACGGATCACCCCTGCACCATCACTGACAAAGTAAGCTATGCCCAGGCATAAAAGCCTGCCAGGCATCCGTTTAACGGTTTACTCTCCTGCGCGGCCCAATATTCGGCTGACAAACCCAGCAAAATCGCCATAATCGCTATCAGAATTCCACTTGGAGAGCGTTGCATGAACAAGCTGATCATTTTTGACACGACCCTGCGCGATGGAGAACAAAGTCCGGGCGCGTCGATGACCAAGGAGGAAAAGGTCCGCATCGCCAAAATGCTGGAGCGGATGAAGGTCGATGTCATCGAAGCAGGTTTTCCTATTGCCAGTCCTGGCGACTTTGAAGCCGTGCGGGCGGTCGCACGAGCGGTTAAGAGCAGCACGGTCTGCGGATTGGCGCGCGCCTCGGATGTGGACATCGACCGGGCTGGCGAGGCGTTGAAGGAAGCGGCCGCCTGTCGTGTGCATACCTTCATCGCCACCTCACCGATCCATATGAAGATGAAGTTGCGCATGGAGCCAGATCAGGTGCTGGAACGCGCCGTTGAAGCCGTACGCCGCGCCCGGCGCTGGACAGATGACGTGGAATTCTCCGCCGAGGACGCTGGCCGCTCGGAATTGGATTTTCTGTGCCGGATTACCGAAGCAGTGATCAACGCAGGTGCCCGCACCATCAATATTCCCGACACTGTCGGCTACAACGTCCCTGAGCAATTTGCTCACACTATCCGTAACTTAATCGAGCGGGTGCCGAATGCCGATAAAGCCATTTTCTCAGTGCATTGCCACAACGATCTAGGACTGGCGGTGGCTAATTCGCTGGCAGCCGTCCTGGCTGGAGCACGGCAAGTGGAATGCACGATCAACGGCCTCGGGGAGCGCGCCGGCAACGCCTCGCTAGAGGAAATCGTCATGACGGTGCGCACCCGTCGTGATGTATTTCAGCTCGAAACCAACATTGATACGACGCAAATCGTTCCGGCATCGCGATTAGTCGCCAATATCACCGGTTTTCCGGTACAGCCTAACAAGGCGATTGTCGGCGCTAACGCCTTTGCCCATGAATCTGGCATTCACCAGGATGGCGTCCTTAAACACCGTGAAACCTACGAAATCATGCGTGCCGAAGACGTGGGCTGGAGCGCCAACCGCATGGTGCTGGGCAAGCACTCTGGCCGTAATGCCTTCCGCACCCGGCTGGAAGAGCTGGGCGTTAGTTTCTCCTCCGAAGAGGAGTTGAATGATGCCTTTGCCCGCTTTAAGGAACTCGCTGATAAAAAACATGAAATTTACGACGAGGACTTGCAGGCGCTGGTGACCGACGCGTATTTAACTGCGGAAAATGAGCGGGTGAAGCTGCTCTATCTGCGGGTTTGTTCGGAAACCGGCGAGGTCCCCAATGCGCAAGTGACCTTATCGGTAGATGGTGATGAGCATCGCGCGACCGCTGAAGGCGGCGGCCCCGTCGATGCTGCATTCAAGGCCATCGAGAGCATTTTGCGGACCGGCACTGATTTGCTGCTGTACTCGGTCAACAATATCACCAGCGGTACCGATTCGCAGGGCGAAGTAACCGTGCGCGTGTCCAAGGAAGGGCGAATTGTTAACGGCCAAGGCGCCGATACCGATATTGTGATTGCTTCGGCCAAGGCATATATCAATGCCTTGAACAAAGTGCTGCAACCCATTGAGCGAGCGCATCCACAATTGCTGTAGTGGCTGCAATGACCGGCAAACGTCTCTACCTGGACGCTTTGGGCATCCCGTTGTGGTTACCGCGGTCAAACCACCCTGGCTCTGCGCGCCATCCTTCCTTAGCTAAGGAGGAAAATAGGGAAGATGCTAGTTCTCCAGAAAATCCCCTCTCCTACCAGAGGGGATGCACTGCGCTTGGTCCCTCTCTGAACCCGGCATCGCCGTCCTTACCCCATCCCGATGTTCCCCCGCCAGGAGAGAAGAAGTTAAACTGCGAAGATTCTTCCCAACATCTTCTCCCTCCTTCAGACGGCTGGAGCCCGCCAATGGATGATAACTGGGAACCGGTTTTTGACATTGATGCTACCGGTCTCCCGGCTGTACCGCCCGAGATCAGCCGCGAGGCGCATATCGCCCAAATGGACTGGGAACGGCTTGCAACAGAAGCCCGGCAATGCACCGCTTGTGAATTGTGCGCGACCCGCACTCAAGTGGTGTTTGGCATTGGCGATCGTCAGGCGGAATGGCTGGTCATCGGTGAAGCACCAGGCGCTGATGAAGACCGGCGAGGCGAGCCGTTTGTCGGACGGGCAGGTCAGTTGCTCAACCCCATGCTATTGGCGATTGGCCTGCAACGCGAGCAGGTGTATATCGCGAATATTTTGAAATGCCGTCCACCGGAAAACCGGGAACCCACGCCAGCGGAAGCCGTGAAATGCCGCCCGTTTCTGGAACGGCAAATCACCTTGATTCAACCACGCATCATTCTTGCGGTAGGCCGGATCGCGGCGCAGAATCTGCTGGAAACCAACACGCCCATTGGCAAGCTCCGCGGCCGGGTCCATCATTTCGGACCGGCGCGTATTCCCTTGGTCGTCACCTATCACCCCGCTTATCTGCTGCGCTCGCCCCGTGAAAAGCGCAAAACCTGGGATGATCTGCGCCTGGCGCGCCGCACCTTCGCGGCTGAATCGCCTGATCCAGCCTGGAGACCTGTTGATTCATGAGTGCATTACCCTGGATCACCCCGCAAGAACAACCGGGCATCAGCCAGTTTCGCAAGATGCTTTATGCTGATTTGCGGGAAATTCTCATGATTGAAAAGCGAGCCTATGACTTTTGCTGGACCGAGACGATCTTCCGCGACTGTATCCAGGCGGGCAATCACTGCCGGGTGATGGAAGTCCCGCACAGCTTCATACAGGCCTACGGCGTGATGTCGGCGGCCGCCGGCGAAGCGCATATTTTTAACCTGTGCGTACGGCCGGAATTGCAGGGACGCGGCCTAGCGCGGCGCATGCTGGATCATCTACTGGAACTGGCGCATACGGTTCAAACGCAAACCGTTTTCCTGGAAGTCCGCACCTCTAACACGGCCGCCTTGCAGCTCTACCAAGCGGCTGGTTTCTGTGAGATCGGTATTCGATATGGCTACTACCCCGCCGCCAAGGGCCGGGAAGACGCGCTCGTGATGGCAAAGGAACTCTGATACAGCATGATGATAGTTGCCATGAGAAGCGCACGGTTCCGGGCACAGGCCGCAGAGCTCTGGCCTTGACTATGCCGCCCATTCGTCAGGCGATGCCCAGCCGCTAACCCAGCCGGGGATTTGTTCCGGCAGCATAGGCCGGGCGATCGCGTATCCCTGAGCGAATTCGCAGCCCAGATCCAGCAACTGGCGGCCATGTTCAACCGTTTCCACGCCTTCAGCGATCACCTTGCACCGGAACGCAGCCGAGAGTCCGATCACACCCTTGACAATCGCCAGTGCATCGGCGTCCGCCAGCATATCGCGCACAAACGACTGGTCAATCTTTAGCAAATTCACCGGCAGGTGTTTGAGGTAGGTCAGCGAGGAGTAGCCCGTACCAAAATCATCCAAGGCGAAACTCACGCCCAATTCCTGGCAGCCGGTGATAAGGCTAGAAACTTCTGTCATGTTTTCCAAAATGGCCGTTTCCAGAATTTCCAGCTCCAAATTGTCTGGCGGCACGGTTGGATAGTTCGCCAGCAGCGTTCGTAATTGGGTAATGAAATCAGCTTGCAGGAAATAGTGGCCGGAGAGATTGATGCTCACCGGCAAATGTAGACCGTGCGCCACCCAAACGGTCATTTGCCGCAGCGCCTCATTCAATACCCATCGACCCACCGCGCAGGCTAATTCGCTGGTGTCGATGGCGGAAATGAACCGGGCCGGAGATAATAAGCCTTTCTGCGGGTGTTGCCAGTAAATCAGCGCTTCAGCACCGGTCACTACACCCCGGCGCATATCAACCTTAGGCTGGTAATAGAGGCGGAATTCCTTCGATTCCAGCCCGCTCCGAATCTCCTGCAGCAGTGCGCGATAGTCGCGGGCTCGGTGATCAAGACCGGTATCGAACCATCGATACCGGTGGCCGCCGGCCTGTTTCGCGGCATACATGGCCTGGTCAACATGACGCAGTAACGTGTCAGGATCGGCGTTATCATCGGGGTACAAGGTGATCCCCAGGCTAGCCTTGAGCTGCACGGGCTGATCGATCACGATAAAGGGCGCTTGTAGCGCGGTCAGCACCCGGACAATCACCTGCTCACATTCTTCAATGCCGGTGAGCTCCCCCAGCAACAATATAAACTCATCGCCGCCCAGCCGGGCCACGGTATCGCCGGTGCGAACACACTCCTTTAAGCGCTGGGCGACTTCGATCAGCACTTGATCGCCCCATTTGTGGCCGTAGGTATCATTAATCGGTTTGAAGTTATCCAAGTCGAGGCAGCAAATTGCGAGCCGCTTGTTATCTCGTTGAACCTGGGCCATGGCTTGTTGCAATCGGTCCACCAGCAAGAAACGGTTGGGCAACAGAGTCAGTGCATCGTGATAGGCAAGATGTTCCATGTGTTTGCGCGCACTGATGTCCACCATAGCGATGCGGCACCCATTGCCTTTGCCAGACGCACCACCTATGCCCTCAAGCTGTAGATGACAAGGTGGTGCGCCGTCGCGCGCCAGGGCCACCTCGCAGCTTTCCTTGGTTACGTTAACCCGCAATTTGTCAAAAAAAGCGTTGAAAATGGGACAGGTATCTGTGGAAATAAAGGATGCTAACCGTTGGCCGATTAAGCGAGTGCGCTCCAGACCAAGGAAGGTGGCGCCAGCGAGATTAATCTCCCGGATCGTGCCGTCACGGGCAAGGGTCGCATAGCCGACTGGCGCAGAATCATAAAGATCGGTGTAGCGTTTTAAACGCTGTTCGAGTTGCTGGCGCGTCTCCTGCAATACCTGATTTCGCAACTCCAATTCCAACTGATGGACTTGCAGCTCATGAATCAGCCACAATGCCTCGCTTACGTTCGATAGCAGCGGGTTCCGGTGAAGCACACGTTGCTTGATCACCGTTTCGGCGCGGCGGCGCAATCCGGTTTTATTCCATGACAGACTCTGATCTTTCTTCATGACGCGAGCTCCGCACACTAACAATGCGCAAACTTCCTAGCTCCGATCCATCCGTTCAGGATCGCCTATCAGGCCAACACAAAAACCTTGTGAATTGTCCAGTCTATTTGGATAGAATAGACTACATAATGCGAAATAACCTCTAAAATCAAAAAATCCCCATGCCTCACTCCGGCCTTACCCAAGACGTCACCTTCGTATGACCAACGGCTGACCCTGCCGGAACACTTGGCCGTTTACACCCAAGCCTCGCCCATAAGCCGGCGGGCGCCGGAAACGGATGCCTACGCTACCGGGAGATCATCACTGCGAAGTAGCCCTTGATTAGGTCTGTAAAGTCCTTTCGTCCAGCATTACCCGCAAGGATCGGGCACTGAAACTGCCACTCTACGCCCGCTTCGGCGCACCGCACATTTGGCTCATTGATCTAGACCTGCTGGCGCACACATTTTCAAGCATTTGACTCAAAATATAATTTGTGGATTTTTTCCGCGATTTTCAAGGATGCAGAGACCGTCATCACGCCCTCTTTCGCCATTGTGCCGTTTTCCATGATGGTGCTGCGGGACTCAGTTCTCTTTAATCTTCACTAAGCAGCGGGATATTTTCCCGGTTTGTCACCCAGCATCGATTGAAGCCACGCCAATTCACCGGTTTTGTCCGTAAGCAGAACGCTCAACGCATCCCGCGCCTGGCGCAGTTCCTCACTGTCAGCCCAACACCGGACGCAAGCGCTGCTCCAATGCCTCCGCTGACCGATGCACCGGCACCGGTGATCAGAAAAGTATCGGGCAAGGCCGATGGCAATGGTTTCACTGGCTGCACCGGCATAGGCTTTGACATGCTGCGGTTTTTTCAGAGGGGTGATCAAGGAGTAAATATCGAGTGGTTTAATATGTAATTAACTATAAGATATATGATTTTTTTAACATACTATTTTAATGAGGCCGGGTTACCCCCTGCGTATTAACCCATCCGCATCTCTAATTGATTTCAGGACTACCTCATGGGTTTTTCCCTTAGCCCCACTTCACAACTGCTGGGCTGGCTGGCAGGCTGGACCCTTCTTGGCCTAGCGCCAGTATTTTGGCCCGTGTGGCTTCCGTATTGGCTGCTGGCGGGTAGCTTGTTACTGGCCATCGCTGCGCAGGACGCCTTTGCGCTGCACCTGCGCCCACCCCTGCAGGTCGAACGGCTGATCTCTCCGGCATTGCCTTTGGGCACATGGCAAGCAGTGCGGCTACGCATCACCAATTCTCAACGGTACCATCGGGCAACCCTGACCATATTTGACCACTACCCGGCAGCGGCCGCCGATTGCAGCGGCCTGCCGCAACGGCTAACGGTCGAACCGGGCGGCTGGGTTGAACTCCGCTACCGGGTGCGGCCGGTGGTCCGCGGCGAATGGACCTTCGCACCCGTGCAAGCCTGGCTGGAATCACCGCACGGGTTGTGGCGCCGCGATGACCGGTTAGGAGAACCAGCAACTGTGCGTGTCTACCCGGACTTTGCTGCGATTGTCCGCTACATCCGGCTCACTTCGGATCAGCGTGAAACATTGCTTGGCATTCACCCTCGCCGCCGGCGTGGCGAGGGCCACACCTTTCTGCAATTGCGTGAATACCGGATTGGCGACAGTCTGCGCCAGATTGATTGGAAAGCGACTGCCCGCACCCGTAAACCCATTGCTAAGGATTATCAGGACGAACGCAACCAAACCGTGTTGTTTCTGCTCGATTGCAGCCGGCGGATGCGCGCTCAAGATGACGATCTCAGTCATTTTGATCATGCCCTCAACGCGATGATCCTGCTGGCATATGTCGCTCTGCGGCAAGGAGATGCCGTTGGTGTGCAAAGCTTCGGCGGCACACATCGCTGGCTGGCACCGCGCACGGGCCCAGGAACGCTAACCCCGCTGATCAATAGCATCTACGATTTGCAACCGACCCTGGAACCCCCGGATTATGCCGAGGCTGCGCACCGAACCCTGATCCGGCAACGTAAACGGGCGCTCATCGTATTACTAACCAACCTGCGCGATGAGGATCAGGATGATCTACGTCCAGCCATCGCGTCATTAAGCCGCCGGCACTTGGTATTGATCGCCAATCTGCGCGAACCGGTGTTCGATGAGTGGCTGGTTCAACCTATTCGTGACTTGCCTCAAGCCCAGCTATACGCAGCGGTTTGTCATTACCTGTTGCAACGGGAACGTATACAGGAAGAACTGCGCCATAGAGGGAGTATCGTCTTGGATACCCCGCCACAACGCTTGCCAGCCGTCATGGTCAACCAGTACTTGGATCTTAAACGTGGCGGGCGGCTGTGAAAGGAGCAAATTGAGTGATCGGCTTGACGGTCAGCCAGTTTTTTATGATAAAAAGCATCTCCTACCGCTGGCGTGAAGGTCACGAATGAACCGCCTGCGCCTTTAGACGGTCAATATGGGCAGATTCCACACCTTAAGGAGGTTCTTACCACCATGATGCAGAGAAATGACGTACTGACCAAAGCACCCATCACATTGACGCCGGAAACAGCAGTGGCCGACAACAAGGTGCTTCGCAACACTTATTTATTGTTGTCATTGACGTTGCTGTTCAGCGCCATCACGGCAGGCGTTGCCATGGTCACGAATGCCGCGCCTTTGCACTGGTTGATTACAATGGGCGGTTACTTTGGCCTATTATTTGCGGTCACCCGCCTGCGCAATAGCATCTGGGGTTTGGCAGCGGTCTTTGCCTTGACGGGTTTCCTGGGTTATACCCTGGGGCCCATCCTGAATTTTTATCTCAGCCTGCCCAATGGTTCGCAAGTGGTCATGACCGCTCTGGGTGGCACAGGGGTAATTTTCCTAGCCCTGTCAGGCTATGCAGTCGTCAGCCGCAAGGACTTTAGCTTCATGGGCGGGTTCTTGATGGTCGGCATCCTGGTCGCTTTCCTGGCCAGCTTGGGCGCCGTGCTGTTTAGTATCCCGATGCTGTCGCTGGCGGTATCCGGGATGTTCATCCTGCTGATGTCCGGCATGATTCTCTGGCAAACCAGCGAAATTATCCACGGCGGCGAGACCAACTACATCATGGCGACCGTCAGCTTGTACATCACGATCTTCAATCTACTCCTGAGTCTGCTGCAAATCCTGGGCGTCATGTCCGGCGATGATTGATCGAATCTTTCGTTGAGCCGTTACCCAGCCCCGCGAACGCGGGGTTTTTCGTTTCCAGAAACAAAAAGGGCCGGGCAAGGTGCCCGGCCAAAAACCACCAAAGGAGGATGTGTAATAGACCAAGCAGAAGCCATTGCCTACTACACGGTGATTATTTTAGCAAAAAATTAAATTAAACACACGATTTTTCGTTGTTTTTTGGCAAAAAACAACAATTTATTGTATAAACAACAGGTTATACCCCAAAATTTTGCTGCACTGCCAAAAAAACTGGCATCTCCGGCAAAGGAGGCAACACGGAATCATCAGACAGCGCCAAAATCGCATCGATCAACCGGTCTGCTTCATGTACTCCGCCATAATTCATCAGCATCCGCGCCTTAGCGATCAACTCAACAGGCGATAATGGGATTTCAGGATCGCCTTTGGCATGGGTCCGCCGCACGGTCAACCGTTCTCCCCCGCGGGTAATCACGGTGACCGCGCTGCCCCACGCATAGGGATAGGCCGAGGCGTAAGGTTCAGCCAGACGCAACGTGACCCGTTCCCGCAACGCCGCCAATTCTGCCCGTGCCGTCCCGGTAAACGCGGCAAAATCGATAGCCTCCCGGTTCAATGCCGCTGCAACACAGTGCTGGAGTGAAAATTTGGCTTCATAATCACTTTGCGGCAAGGACCGGTCGCACACGTCCAAAGCAGCAGCGTAAGTCTCCACCTCAACCTGCTCAATCGCCTCGGCCACGACCTGATGACGCAATTCACGAGCCGCGTCGATAGCCGGATGGGTATGCCGGCAGGATGGCCAGGGTTTAATCGACGTTTGCAGCAACTGCCAGGGTGCCTCGGGGTTGCGGGTTACCGCCTCCGGTTCAGCGTCAGGGCACGTAGCAGTGAACCATCCTTTAGCGCCTTCCAGGATATTCGGCGGTCCAGTAAACCCGAATCGAGCCAGATCCGCTGCTAACACCCCGGCTTCCGCCGCTCGTCCAGCATGTAGATGCTTGGTCATAGTGCCTGCTTCCAGAAACTGCCAGAGACCCGAAGATTGAGTACCTGCATTGCCCAGAGCATGAACGGCTGTCGCAGAATCAAGCTGCAGCAGGGCTGCCGCCGCCATTGCTGAACCATAAGGTCCGCACGTCGCTGTGTTATGCCAGATGCGATAATGCGAGGGACCAACTGCCATACCAATCCGGGTCACAGCCTCGAATCCCCATAACACGGCCTTCAGCATGGCATGGCCGCGAATGCCTTCCCGGACGGCGACGGCCCAAGCTGCCGGTACGACGACGCAGCCAGGATGCACCACCGAAGCACGGTGGAGATCGTCGGTTTCCAGAATATGAGTCAGCGATCCGAGTAAAAAAGCGTTACGCTCGGCATCGGTCACTCCGGTCGCTCCTGCCCAGCGCAGCAGAATCGCCCCCGGTTCACTGATCCGTCCAGCCATGGCATTGGCCATCGCATCCAGCGTCAGCAAAGCAGCCTGCTGGAGATCAGCCGCAGCAACCGGTTTGGCCATAATCAGCTCGGTCAGTTGTTGGGTGAGCGTGGTTTCGGACATGGTTGCAGCGCTCCAGAATTAGATGAAATTAGAAATCTTCTATTGATTGTAGCTGTCCTGCTGGAGAGAAACCGTTATCAATCCTTCCAAGGGCATTTACATTGCTGGTATTGCTGCCAAACTTCCGCGAATTGATGTTCATGCACGTCCAGCCGGCAGCCATACCAGCCCTCGATAACTTGCCGGGCAGCGGAGGCGGTGGTCAATTTTGCCTCGTCTAACAGCCGCCGGGCCACCATGATGTCATTTATAATCCCCAAGCAGTCCTGCAAGTGAGACATCGCTCCCAGATAAGCCTTAACGGCCAGGGCAGGATACAGACTGGAGAAAAAATCCAGTGCATAACGCAATTCCTTAATACGGATACGCAGGATATGTCTTTCTTCAGCCGGCAACTTCGCAAACATTTCACCTCGCCTTGTGACCCGCTGATGATTGCGCTCAAGCAATGGCGTCGAGAAATTCAGAACAGGCTCTTCCAGCCGCATGCGCTGTTTATCACTCAAACTGCTGTGCCAGGTGCGGTGATCCAACCAATCGGTAAGGCGTTGCAAGAGTAAAGAGTAATGGGATTGTTCCAAGGCCTCGCGCAGTGTTTGATAATGGCTTTGCCGGATCGCCGCAGCCTTGTTCCGGAACAGCAGTAAGCCACGCTTGCGGGGAAAATGGGCAAGCATCGGCGCCATGCCTTCCTCCAAAAACACATCCCAATCCCGGGCTGGCCCTAGGTACCCATTCAACCAGCGAATGTCCTCAACCAGCACCGTGCTGGCTTCACGAGGAATCAAGGGCCGGAAGGTTTTTAGGCCAGAGCGCAGCCGCCGGAAGGCCACCCGCATTTGATGAACCCCCTCAACCTGCGCATCCAGCACCGCTGGATGATTAGCCTCAGCATGCTTCAAACAAGCGCTGATGATAGCGATGAAGGCATCTTCGCTACAGGCCGCGGCAGTCAGTTGGACTGGACTGGCCTTAACAGGGTGTGGAATACCAGCCGGCTGGCATTCTTTTAAGCGATTAATCATAGCTAAATCAACTTACTAATAAAAAATGAGAAATTCCATCATGGATTAAGACGAAGACACCTTAAAAGACCGGCGCCTATCCTCTCCCTTGATAACAAATACCCGTCTTCTCCTGATACCTAACTTTTGATCTCTAAACAAGATGGCCGGAACACCCAGACCGCAATACAATATCCTTTTATTCTTTACCCCATTATTCTTGACCCTAAAAATGGATCACTTGAATTCCACCGAATTGAAATACTGACGGAGCTGTGACGTTGTGAAACTTCAAATGTTACTGAGTGCTGTTGTGCTGGTGAGTCTTTGTGCAGGTCCGATCGTCAGTTGGGGCGCGCCGAATGTACCTGAAGCGACCCCAGCCACCACACCACCGCCCAAGCGGTTCAATTTTGCTGATGTGCGCCGCCGCGCCGAAGTACTGGCTACCCAACCCTTCAAAGCACCTGGTAATGACTTGCCGAAATTTTTCAAGGAATTGAATTATGACCAATACCGGGATATCCGATTTCAAGCGGATAAAAGCCTATGGCGCGCCGAGGCACTGCCTTTTGAAGTCCAGTTTGTCCCGCTCGGATTCCTGTTCAAGCAACCGGTCGCCATCAACGTGGTCGAAGAAGGCGCAAGCCAGCCGGTTGAATATGCCAATGATTTATTCGATTACGGTAAAAATCAGATTCCTGACGATGTACCCAAGGATCTCGGCTTCTCGGGATTCAAGGTACTCTATCCGCTGCACATTGACGGCCGGTACGACGAGGTCGCGGTGTTTCAAGGTGCCAGCTACTTCCGCGCTGTTGGCCAGAATCAGAATTACGGCATTTCAGCGCGCGGCCTCGCGATTGACACCGGTCTGCCCAAACCGGAGGAATTTCCCTATTTCCGCGAATTCTGGCTGGAAAAGCCCGACAAAGATGCAACTGAGCTAACGGTCTATGCGCTCCTCGATAGCCAGAGCGTAACCGGCGCCTACCGTTTCATGATCAAGCCGGGCGTCAATACCCAAATTGAAGTCAAGGCCAGTCTCTTTGTCCGGGAAAAGGTCCAGAAATTCGGGGTAGCGCCACTGACCAGCATGTTTTTTCATGGCGCACTGAATGAGCGTTTCTTTGACGATTTCCGCCCCCAGGTGCATGACTCGGATGGTCTGCTGATGATGAATGGCAACGGCGAATGGATCTGGCGGCCGCTGAACAATCCGGCCCGGCTGCGCATTAGCGCCTTTCAAGATCAAAATCCACACGGTTTCGGATTACTGCAACGCGACCGTGATTTCGATGATTATCAGGATCTGGAGGCACACTACCATATCCGCCCCAGCATTTGGGTCGAGCCACAAGGCCAATGGGGCAAGGGTTCGGTACAGTTGATCGAAATTCCCAGCGACGCCGAACGTTACGATAACATTGCAGCTTTTTGGGTTCCTGAAAAACCGGTCGAACCCGGCCAGCAATTGGAATACAACTACCGGCTTTATTTCTTCTTGGAGATGGCTAACCTGTCGCCAGGCGGGCGCGTATTGAGCAGCCGGATCGGGGCAAGCGGCGCCGGCGATTTGGATCCTTCGCACCGGCGATTCGTGATTGACTTCGGCGGCAATGCCCTCGCCCAGCTGGCAGACGATGCGCCGGTTGAGGCCATGGTCACTAGCTCCAGCGGCCAGATCAAAAATGTAGTAACGCACAAAAACCCCTATATCAATGGCTGGCGGGTATCTTTCGAACTGCTGCCACAGGAAGGCGATCCAGCTGATTTGCGCTGCTTTCTCAAGCTCGGTAACAATGTGCTGACTGAAACCTGGAGCTACCAGTGGACCTTGGCAAAGTAGGTGCGCTTCGATCACATTGGATAACGCCAGCGGATTCTTTATCCGATGAAAACTGCCTGGACCGCCTTAGAAATTACTGGAAGGCGCTTGGCGTGAGCGACTCCAATCTAGCGCTGGCTTTGAGTGAGCAAACGCTGCGGCGATTGCCGGAAATTCCGGAGAATGAAGCCTCCAAAACGGCACACGCCATTATTGCCGCAGGTGAATTGCTCGATGACTGGCTAGCGACAGCACTCGAACTGCCCCGGCCCTCGCCAGAACTAACCGCAGCGCGAGCGGCGCTCTTAAGCGGAGTGACGCCAGATTGGCCTACAGCGTTGTTCGCGCCACCTGGCGCAGCAGGCACTGCCCTGGAGCGCTTGCGTGCGGCGATTGCGAAACCGGTACCGGCGCCCAGCCCCAGTGCCATGCCTACGCAGCGTATTGAGCTTTTTTCATTGCTGGGTTTACTTCGCCGCTGGTGGCCAACATCCATCAACGCATAACCTAATTCTTTCCTCCGTTCTGGAAACTGTTATGGCGCACTTTCCCCGACCCGCGGTGGTAGGACATACCGTTCGACGGTTCGTTTTTTTTCTGCTGGTGATATTGACTTCACTGATTGCGTTGGGCCTGCTGGTCAGTGTGTTTCAACCCAATGGCTTCAGTCCGATGGAACTCCTGCTGCTGTTCTTGTACACGATCCTATTTGCCTGGATCTGTATTTCCTTCTGGACGGCATTCATGGGTTTCTGGGTGATTCTATTTGGGCGCGACCGCTGGGCAATTTCCCGCCAACCGCTGGATATCCCGCCTGATTCCGCTACCTCGCCACCACGCACCGCCATTTTGATGCCTATCTATAACGAGGACTCGGAACGGGTATTCGCCGGTCTGCGCGCTATCCATCAGTCGTTGACGGATACAGGCCAGCTCGATGGTTTTGACTTCTTCATTCTCAGCGACACCCGTGATCCGGAGGTCTGGGTTGAGGAAGAGCTGCGCTGGCAGGATATGGTGTGGTCGCTGGACGGCAAAGAGCGCATTTTTTATCGCAACCGGCCAGAGAACACCAGCCGTAAGAGCGGCAATCTGGAAGATTTCTGCACGCGCTGGGGCGGGCGGTACCGTTACATGATCGTTTTGGACGCCGATAGCGTCATGCAAGGCCAAACACTGGTAAAGATGGTGCGGTTGATGGAACGCCATCCTCACGTGGCGCTGATTCAAACCCCGCCGGTCCCTGTCAACCGCGAGTCGCTGTTTGCCCGCATTTTGCAATTCGCCAGCAGCCTCTATGGGCGGATGTTTACCGCTGGCTTGAATTATTGGCAACTCGGCGAGAGCAACTATTGGGGCCATAACGCCATTATTCGCATCCAGCCGTTTTTGGAGCATTGCGGCCTGCCAAAGCTGCCAGGCCACGAACCGTTTGGCGGCGAAATTCTCAGCCATGATTTCGTGGAGGCGGCGTTGCTACGCCGGGCCGGTTGGGAGGTATGGCTGGCCTATGATCTGGAAGGCAGTTATGAGGAAATCCCACCCACGCTGATTGACTATGCCAAACGCGACCGCCGCTGGTGTCAAGGCAATCTTCAGCATCTGCGGCTGGCATTTGCTCAAGGCTTCAATCTGTTAAGCCGACTGCATTTCTTGATGGGCGTCATGTCCTATGCTGCTTCGCCGCTGTGGCTCCTGTTTCTCATCGCCACCGGAGTCGAGGCATTTATCCAGACTCAGCAGGAACTGGTGTATTTCTTCGGGGAAAACTGGATGCCGGTCTGGCCAGTGTCGTTTGCGGTGGAAATGACCACGGTGCTATTGGTGACCCTGACCATGCTGTTTCTGCCCAAGCTGCTGGCATTGCTCCTGCTGCTCAAGGAGAAACGCCTGCGCCGTGCGTATGGCGGCATGTTCAAGGCATCGCTCAGCGTCACCCTGGAAACTGTCTTTTCAGTCCTGACCGCACCGGTGCTGATGCTATTCCAGACCAAGTTTGTGCTGGCGATCCTGATGCGCCGGGCAGTAGGCTGGCCGCCACAGCAACGAGGTGATCATCAGACGGGTTTTGTAGAGGCCGTGCTGACTCATGGCGGCCATACTTTGATCGGTGTGGCTGCCGGAACATTGAGTTATCTCTACGTCCCAGCGTTCTTCTGGTGGTTTACGCCGGTCTTGCTGGGGTTGGGATTGTCGATCCCCGTATCGATGCTATCCAGCAGCATCGCTTTGGGCCGCCAGGCGCGCCGGATGGGCCTGTTTTTGACGCCAGAGGAGACCGATCCGCCAAAAGTATTGCAGGATTTGGATGAGTATCTGCAAGAAGATGAACCGGTGTTGCCGGTGCTGCGGAAAACGGCATCCAGCCGCTTCCTGCAAGCGCTGACCGATCCCTATGTCAACACCTTGCACCGGTCATTATTGCCAGAAAGTGAATCGCCCAGTAAGCGCCGCCGGCATTATCTGGAAGGATTGATTCATCAATTGGAGGAAGAAGGGCCGGACAGTCTGAGTTCCATGCAGAAGCGTGAACTGATTGCTAATCCAGAAACTCTCCTGCGGTTACATGCCTTGTTCTGGAGCCAGCCACCACTCAACAATGATGGAATGCTGCTGGAGAATCGTAGGGCGGGTTAGGGCATCCGCCCATAACCCGCCTTGGGGGGAAATCCCACGGAATCGGCGGGTTACGCTTCGCTAACCCGCCCTTGTATTGTGTTTCTGTGGGGGCTGTTCATGATAAGACGGCCTGCACAGGGAGACCGGATGCCGTACCCGCCCTGGAGCGATCGATAAGGAACTTTCATAACACTCACCCTCGAAATCGACGTTATCTTATTTACCAAGACGAAAGATGCCCTCCAACACCCCGCTTTCAATACTTGCTTCAACTCCACCTGAACAATGTGGCACAGTGATCGCGGTGCGCGGCAGCGTGGTAGACGCCTGTTTTCCTCGTCAATTGCCCGCCCTGCGCCAGCAGTTGCGTGCCGGACGAGAGGAGCTGGTGATCATCGAAGTGAGCGCTCATCTAGCTGCTGACAGGGTGCGCGGCATCGCCCTGACCCCAACGCAAGGCTTGGCGCGTGGCGATCCGGTGCGCGATTGCGGCGGTCCATTGACGGTGCCGGTCGGGCCGGAATTGCTAGGGCGGATGGTCAACGTGTTCGGTCAGACGATTGACGATGGCCCCGCGTTGGCCGGCGCGGAACAACGCTCGATCCATCAGCCACCGATCCCCTTGGCACGGCGGCGGGCCGGTTTGGAGATGTTCGAAACCGGCATCAAGGTCATCGACCTCTTGTGCCCGCTGGAGCGTGGCGGTAAAACCGGCTTGTTTGGCGGCGCTGGCGTTGGCAAGACCGTGATTATCACTGAATTGATCCACAATATGATGGGCCGCTACCAGGGAGTCAGCCTATTCTGCGGCATCGGCGAGCGTTGCCGGGAAGCAGAGGAATTGCATCGAGAGATGCACGCAGCGGGGGTCCTGTCGAATGCCGTATTGGTGTTTGGTCAGATGGATGAACCACCGGGCGCCCGTTTCCGGGTTGGCCATGCCGCATTGACGATTGCCGAATACTTCCGCGATACCGCCCACCATGATGTGTTGTTGTTAATCGATAATATCTTTCGCTTTATTCAAGCCGGTTCGGAAGTGTCGGGGTTGATGGGCCGCATTCCTTCGCGGGTGGGTTATCAACCGACCTTGGGTACCGAGCTAGCAGAACTGGAAGAGCGGATTTGCAACGCCGCGGGTGGATCGATCACCTCGGTACAGGCGGTCTATGTGCCCGCCGATGATTTCACCGACCCCGCCGCCGCTCACACATTCGCCCACCTGTCTGCCTCGCTGGTTCTGTCGCGCAAGCGCGCCAGCCAGGGTTTCTATCCAGCGGTGGACCCGTTGGCCTCCGACTCCAAGTTACTCACCCCCGTGCTGGTTGGCGAACGCCATTACCGGATTGCCCAGGCGGTGCGCCGGACGCTGGCCGAGTACGAGGAACTCAAGGATTTAATCGCCATGCTCGGGCTAGAGGAACTGTCGCTGGCCGACCGGCGCACCGTCAACCGTGCCCGGCGCTTGGAACGCTATCTGACCCAGCCGTTTTTTACCACGGAGCACTTCACCGGCCGCTCCGGGAAGAGTGTGCCATTGCCGCGCGTGCTGGACGATTGCGAGCGGATTCTCGTTGATGGTTGCACCGGCTGGCCGGAAGCAGCGCTGTATATGATCGGTGATCTGAGCGAGGTACGGCGCTGATGCATCTGAAAGTATTGACTCCGGTCCAAACGCTGGTGGATGAACCGGCGGTGCGGGTTCACGCCGAAGGGCTGGAAGGGTCTTTCTGTCTATTACCACGCCACCGCGACTGGGTAGCAGCCTTGCAGCCGGGCATCGTTGGCTTCACTACAGTGGAGGGCCAAGAGCGGTTTTTAGCCGTCGATCAAGGAGTACTGACGAAATGCGGCGCCGAAGTATTGATTGCGGTACGCCGGGCGGTGCGGGAGGATGATCTGGCCCGGTTGCGGCAGGTAGTGGAAAATGAATTTCGCCAATTGGATGAACAGGAAAGGATCGCTCGCAGCACGCTCGCCCGGCTGGAAGCAGGAATGATCCGGCAGTTTCTAAAGCTGGGAGAAGGCCGGCGATGACGGCACCTTTCATGCCCGGCCCTTCTTCCAACAGCGAAAAGGGAAGAAAGAGTGATCCTTTGCCAGAACAAATTAAGTACAAAGCAACCCGTAAACTGCGGGCGCGCCAAGCGGATCGATCGAGCGTCTGGTTCGGGCTGGGACTGTTTGGCGCTGTGGGCTGGTCAGTGGCCTTGCCGACAGTGCTCGGTGCTTTGCTGGGACTGTGGTTGGACCGGAACTGGCCGGGCCGGCATTCCTGGACATTGACGCTGCTAGCCGCTGGGCTGGTGCTCGGTTGTGCTAGCGCTTGGCAGTGGTTGCAGAAACAGCATCCACCGGATCGGGATCAACGCGATGACTGAGATAATCACCTGGGTATTGGCTGCACTGGGCGGTGCGGTGCTGGGTTCGTTCTATTTCGCTGGCCTGTGGTTTACCCTGCGCCGGCTGCCTGGCCATCCGCATCCTGCGCTGTGGGTGGCAGGCAGTTTCATCCTGCGGCTGGCCGTTAGTTTAGCGGGGTTCTACGTGATCCTGGGTCCGGATCGCAACTTGACCCGGCTGGGGATTGCGCTGCTGGCGTTTCTGGCAGCGCGGGTTGCCTTGACTCGCGGGTTGCCGCCGCCAACACCGGAGCTTCGACCATGAACATTAGCTCTGATCAAATCGTGCTCTTCGAATTCGGCTTCATTCGCATCAGCGCCACCCTCGTATTTACCTGGCTGATCATGGCGCTGCTGGTGCTGCTGGCTCGCAGGATCACCCGCCGCGTGATCCATGATACTGTGCTGCCGCCTTGGCAAAACCTGCTAGAGGTTCTCGTTGAGGGGATTCAGGGACAAATCCGTGATGTGACCCGTCAGGACCCGGCGCCCTATCTGCCGTTTATTGGCACTTTGTTCATTTTCATTGCTGCCAGCAATCTATTGGCCATCATCCCCGGTTTCGAGCCGCCGACTGGATCACTGTCCACCACCACGGCCCTGGCGCTATGTGTATTCATCGCAGTACCGCTCTATGGCATTCAGCGCCGGGGGTGGCGAGCATACCTGAAAAACTATGTCGAACCCACCCCGGTTATGCTGCCTCTGAATATTATCGGTGAATTGTCCCGCACCCTGGCGCTGGCAGTGCGTTTGTACGGCAACGTGATGAGCGGCGCGGTGGTCGGGGCAATTCTACTAATCATCACACCGTTATTTTTCCCTGTGCTGATGCATGCGCTGGAACTCCTGACTGGGTTGATTCAGGCGTATATCTTCGCGATTCTGGCAACGGTTTATCTGGCAGCAGCGACGGCGGCGCATGAGGATTCTCCCCCGCCTCCAACCCCTCTCCCTACAAAGGGCACGAGGAGCATTAACGAACATTGAAGGGTAACATTGCCTATGGATGCCACACTCATGATTGGCCTTGTCTCCATCATTACTGCCGGTCTTACGGTCGCTATCGGCACGGTCGCTCCAGCGCTGGCGGAAGGACGGGCGGTAGCCCAGGCGCTGGCCGCCATCGCTCAGCAGCCGGACGAAGCAGCGATATTGAGCCGCAGCCTGTTCGTTGGGCTAGCGATGATTGAATCAACAGCCATTTATTGCTTCGTGGTTTCGATGATTCTGATCTTCGCCAACCCGTTCTGGAATCATTTCGTCGCTGTTACCGGTCAGTAGCCATGCAGATTGATGGATTCACCGTCATCGCTCAGATCATCAATTTCCTGATTCTATTATGGTTACTCAAGCGATTCCTGTACGGGCCAATTACCGGGGCGATGACTGCCCGCCAGCAGAAGATAGCGGCAGCTCTGGACGATGCCCGGCAAAAAGTGGAACAGGCTGAAGCGGAAGCCCGGAAATACCAGACCCAACGGGCTGAACTGGACGCCCAACATGACAAATGGCTGGAACAGGCCCGCCAGGAAATCAAAACACGCCGCGAGGAATGGCTAAAACAGGCCCGCCGCGAGATTGACGCGCAACGCGAAGAGTGGCTGATGGCTTGGCAGCGGGAGCAAACGGAAAACCAGCATACCCTGCAACGGGAAGCAACCCGCCGGCTCACCGAGGCAGTTCGCCATGCATTGCGCGAGTTAGCAGACGCCGATCTGGAGCGGCGCATGCTCGAACCGCTACTGACCCAGCTACGCACCTTGGATATGGCTGAACGCACGGCGCTGGCGCAGGCTGCCCAGGGAGGCTGCACTATCAACACCGCATTTCCTTTGGATATTGCCTTGCAGCAACACTGCCAAGCTGCTCTAAGCGAGCTGCTGGGAGATGGCATTACGTTTACCTTTCATCACGACCCGCGTATGGCTTGCGGCATCACCTTGGAAATGCCAGGGCACCGCTTGGCCTGGACGCTGGACAGTTATCTTGACGGCTTTGGCGAAACGCTGGCCAAGGCATTAAATTCACCAGTGCCGGCCACGAGCAACTCCGATGAGCGACGCTGAAAACTGTATGCTCTCTTTGATTGATAGAAGAGGCGTGCATGGCATAGGTATCGAGCCGCTCTTCACTCCTTTCGACCAAGCGTTAGCCACCTACCGCCCGGCCCCGTCGGTGGTTGAAACCGGCATCGTGGAACAGGTTGGCCAAGGCGTTGCAAGGGTCAGTGGCCTGCCAGCGGTAGAGTCCATGGAATTGGTGCGTTTTCCCAACGGTATTCTCGGCATCGCTTTTAATCTCGATCCTGACGAAGTGGGCGTGGTACTGCTCAACGACAATAACGGCCTTAAGGCCGGTGATCCTGTCGAGCGTACCGGGCGCGTGGTCGATACCCCGGCCGGCCCGGAATTGTTAGGACGGATCGTCAATGCGCTGGGTGAACCGCTGGATGAGGCCGGTTCGTTCGTTACCGCTGAACGGTGGCCTCTGGAGCGGCCGGCTCCAGCCATTATGGAACGGGCTCCCGTGAGCGTGCCGCTAGCCACTGGTCTCAAGGTGATCGACGCTGCTATCCCAATTGGACGCGGTCAACGAGAGTTGATTCTCGGCGACCGTCAGACCGGTAAAACCGCGCTAGCGGTGGATACGATCCTCAACCAAGCAAGTCAGAATGTTATCTGCGTCTATTGTTCTATCGGCCAGCGTGGCGCGGCGGTGGCACGGGTCATTGATGATCTCCGCCAGCGCGGCGCGCTGCGCTACACCTTCCTGGTGGTGGCGGCCGGTGAAGACCCGCCTGGATTGCAAGTCTTGACCCCCTATGCTGCGACTACGATGGCCGAATGGTTCATGACGCGGGGCCATGATGTATTGATCGTGTACGACGATCTGACCCGCCATGCCCAAGCCTATCGAGAACTGTCACTGCTGCTGCGCCGCCCGCCAGGCCGGGAAGCCTACCCCGGCGATATTTTTTACCTGCATTCGCGCCTGCTGGAGCGGGCAACCCATTTGCGGCCAGAGCATGGCGGTGGCTCACTATCAGCGTTGCCGATTATCGAAACCGAGGCACAAAACCTGTCGGCTTACATTCCGACGAACTTAATCTCGATCACCGACGGGCAAATCGTACTGTCTCCAGAGCTAGCACGGAAAGGGATTTTGCCAGCGGTCGATGTCGGTGAATCGGTATCACGGGTGGGCGGTAAGACCCAGCTGCCAGCCTACCGGGCTATTGCCGCCGAACTGCGATTGACCTATTCCCAATTCGAAGAATTGGAAAATTTCGCCCGTTTCGGCACCCGGTTGGATGAGGCGACCCGCCAGACCATTGAGCGCGGACGCCGGGTGCGGGAAGTGCTAAAGCAACGGCAATATCAGCCTTTGCCGGTTGCCGAACAAATCGCCGTGTTGCTGGCAGTCACCGAAGGCGTGTTTGATTCAATACCGTTGGAGCAGATGACAGTGGCAGAACAAGCTGTGCGCGCCCAGGCAGTCGCCCGTTGCCCTGAAATTGGCGCACGCATCACTTCAGGATCGCCGCTGAGCGATGCTGAGCGGGATACCTTGCTTGCGGCAGCACGGGCTGCGATAGTTAATCTTAAGCCTGATGCAGATACACAATCTCTTCTCCCTCTGGGTAAAAGCTAGCGCGGGGAGCCGGTACCATGCCTACCCTGGAAGCACTGCGCCATACCCTGGCCACCGTCGAGGAATTGCGTTCCATCGTCCGCACCATGAAGGCACTAGCAGCCGTCAGTATCCACCAGTATGACCGGGCAGTGACCGCACTGGCGGATTATGATCGCGCTGTACGGCAAGGATTGCGGGTAGTATTACGCGAGCAGATGGTAGAAGCCCAGGCGCAACGTCTGGCGCTGGCGGACGCAATACCGGAAATACCATCCACCGCTGGCAGCCCGCCGGCAACCGGCGCGGTGGTCTTCGGTTCCGATCATGGGTTATGCGGCCGTTTCAACGAAGTACTGGCCGAACAGGCCGCGCTGACCCTGCGCGCCTGGCCGGAGTCACATCGCTGGGTCCTGGCGGTGGGCGTCCGGCAGGCGGCGGCCTTGGAAGAACAAGGCTTATCGCCTCAGCAGTCGTTTTACACACCAGGCGCTGCCAATGCCATCCAGCAGACCGTGCGGCAAATATTGCCGGTACTGGAACAGTGGCAAGCAACTGGAGTAGCTGGGATTCTGCTATTCCATAATCGTCATCAGGGCGCCAATAGCCATAAACCGGCTTGGGTGCGGCTGTTGCCGCTGGATACCGGGTCCCTAAGCCACGGGATGTCTCCACCAGGACGCTCTCTACCTGGCTATGCGGCTGACCGGACAGCGTTGCTGCCGGCGCTACTGCGGGAATGGCTATTTGTAGAATTGTTCCGGGCCTGTGCTGAGTCGCTGGCCAGCGAACATGCCAGCCGCTTGCTGGCCATGCAAGCAGCTGAACGTAACATCGCCGACCGGCTGGCAGAGTTGAATGTGACTTACCGCCAGCAACGTCAGGAGGCAATTACGGCTGAACTGTTGGACGTGGTCGCCGGCTTCGAGGCAACGATGAAAAATGTATTTCCCTCTCGCCGCTCTGTACGTTCAAGGATGACTGCTACCAAATAGCCTGGATAATATGCACACGATCTATGAGCGATATTTTTGAGTTTCACTAAAATGTCATTCCAGTGAAAACACCTTCTCTGATTATTGACGCCTAAGGAAGGTCAGATGAAAAAGCAGCTATCAAGTAACAACTTTGATAGGCTATTCAGCTCAACAACGGCAAGCGGATTTTATCAATAACATGCAAATTCTGGTCAGCAATGACGACGGCTATCAAGCGCCGGGCCTGCTCTGCTTGGCAACCGCACTGCGTGAACTGGCAGAAATCGTCGTGGTTGCTCCCGATCGCGACCGCAGCGGCGCCAGCAATTCTCTGAGCCTGAAGAATCCTCTCTATGTCACCCGCCACGAGAACGGGTTCTACAGTATCGAAGGTACGCCGACTGACTGTGTCCATGTCGCTATCACAGGTCTGCTGGAACAGGAACCGGATATGGTAATCTCCGGCATCAATAACGGCCCCAATCTGGGTGATGACGTTATCTACTCCGGCACGGTAGCAGCAGCGATGGAAGGCCGCTTCCTGGGTCTGCCAGCGATTGCTATCTCACAGGCATCATTCCAACCGCAGCACTTCGCGACCGCAGCCCGTGCCGCGGTCTGGTTAGTCAACCGCTTACGGCAGCGGCCATTGCCATCCGATATCATCCTGAACGTCAATGTCCCTGACCGGCCCTGGGAACAGCTATCCGGCTTTCAAGTCACTTGTCTGGGTCATCGCCACAAGTGGGAGCCGGTCATCAAAAGTACCGATCCGCGCGGCCGGCCCATCTACTGGGTTGGCCCCGCCGGCCCTGAACAACAGGCCGGTCCCGGCACTGATTTCCATGCTGTGCGCGCCGGCTATGTCTCAATCACCCCTTTGCAAGTTGACCTGACCCGCCATGGCGCCATTGACACTCTCAATCAGTGGCTAAATGAAAAATCTCCTGAAATCACTACCCAAAAACGATGACGCTCAAAATGCTTACAATTCTACTGGTAGACTTAGCGCTTTTGAAAAGCTTATCATTGTTGGACGTTTTTTAGCGCGGAGCAAGGAAGAAAATCATCCGCCATTCTCAGGCTTAAACATAAGTGAGCTATGTCAGCTTCATCACTATCTGATAAGTGTGGCTTAGCGATCAAAAAAACAATAAACAAAGACGCGGCTGATCATCTTCCGGCCCAACGTCAAAAGCGAAGTTCCACCAAGCGAAGCATGTCGAGGAGGTTATCGATGTCCCGACGGATCAGTGCCTGTCTGGAAGAAACGGTCGTATGTGACGACGAAGTGATTATGGAAGATCCCCTGTTGGACGAGGACAAGTTGGAAGAGAATGAAGACGATGAGATCGTCATTGGGGAGGGAGAATTGCAGGAAGCCGCAGAGCCTGCCTGGTCATCCCCGACAGCCGCCACTCCCCGGGAAGTTACTCTGGAGGAGCTGGATGCGACCAGGATGTATTTGAGCGAGATAGGTTTTTCTCCACTATTGACCGCTCAGGAAGAAGTTTATTTCGCTCGCCTGGTCATTCAAGGCGATGCCGCCGCCCGTAATCGCATGGTTGAGAGCAACCTGCGTCTGGTAGTCAAAATTGCCCGTCGCTACATGAACCGGGGTCTCAGCCTGCTCGACCTGATCGAAGAAGGTAATTTGGGGCTGATTCACGCTGTCGAAAAGTTTGATCCTGAGCGCGGATTCCGGTTCTCGACCTACGCGACCTGGTGGATCCGGCAAACCATCGAGCGGGCACTGATGAACCAAACCCGCACCATCCGCCTTCCGATCCACATTATCAAGGAAATCAATGGCTATTTGCGTACTGCCCGCCAGCTGACGCAGACCTTGGATCATGAACCGAGCACCGAGGAAATTGCTCAGGCTATGGGCAAGTCAGTGCTGGAAGTGAAGCGGATGCTGCAACTTAACGAGCGGGTCGCTTCGGTGGATACCCCGATCGGCAAGGATGAAGACCGTTCGCTGCTGGATGCTATTCCCGACGATAACAATACCGATCCCTCACAGTTACTGCAGGATGCCGACCTTAATGAAAAACTGGAATCCTGGCTGGATCAGTTGAACGATAAGCAGAAGACCGTCGTAAAACGGCGGTTTGGATTATGCGGCCAGGAAAAAGCCACGCTGGAACAGGTTGGCAATGAAATTGGCGTTACCCGCGAGCGGGTGCGGCAGATTCAGATTGATGCCCTGCGTCGACTGCGTAAGATTCTGGAAGGCGAAGGGTTTTCTCAAGATTTTTTATAAATAACCAACGTCCCCTTTCTACTGGAAGCGAGAACGGGGACGTTGATGCCTGATCAATCAATCATCAACAACGCTGCTGCAACCCGGCGGTCCTCCAGCATAATGATGTTGTAGGTCCGGCAAGCGGCAGCGGTATCCATCACTTCCACACCGATCCCTTGCGCCAGCAAGGATCGGGTTAGCTTTGGATGCGGGAATCGCTGGCGGTCACCTGTACCCAGCAATACAATTTCTGGCTCCAACGCCACGATCGCTTCGAAGTGTTGCTCTTCCAGATCAGCAAAGGTTTGAGGGGGCCAATCGGTAACCAACTGATCGGGGGTGACAATCACACTACAGCATATTTGCTGCTCGTTGACATTGATCCAGCCTGGGCCACGGCTTTTGATAAAATGTCTACTTGTGTCGGTATTGAGACTGAAACGCATGAAAAACTCCTCTGAATCCCGGAGATAAGGACCAGAAAGCCCCAACCCAAGCCGGATTTACTGATCTACCGTATTCGCCATTGAGAGCCGCCGTGACTGCGGATGTTCCAACGTGGCTCGTGGCGTTCCTCGCCTCACCGTGAGAATCCATGATGACCGAGACATCTCCCTGTACCATTCACGCCCTCGAACTGGGGCGCATGAGTAATTTTATCTATGTAATCGGCGATCATGCCACCAACCGCGCCGCAGTCGTTGATCCGGCCTGGGACGTGTCTGCCATTTTAGCCATTGCAGAACGGCACGGCTTGCGGATCACCGACATTTTATTGACGCACAGCCACTTCGATCACATCAACGGCGTCGAGGCATTGCTGAACGCCCGTGATGCTCAATTGCACCTGCTTCGGGCTGAAGCAGCATTCTGGAATAACTATCTGGATTTACCAACTCTGCATGAGGGCGGCGATCGCATTCAGTTAGGTGAAACCGAGATTGAAATTTTGCATACTCCAGGGCATACCCCTGGTTCAGCTTGCTATCGGTTGGGTAATCAAGTGCTGACTGGCGATACGCTGTTCGTATTCGGCTGCGGGCGCTGCGACCTTCGCGGCGGTGATCCCGAACAGATGTATCAAAGCTTGCGCCGGCTGGGCGAGCGGTTGCCAGGCAATACACTTATTCGCCCTGGCCACAACTACGGCATCGTACCGGTATCGACCATGCTCGAACAACGAGAGGGTAATCCATTCCTGCATTTCGACAATAGTCCAGGTTTCGTCGAATACCGGATGCATTTGCATGACCGCGAGGAGCCGTACCGGCCGGAACCGCACCCCCATCGCCACTAATCGAACGAGGATGTTCCCGTTCGAGCCGATCGGCATTGTCCGTTCCTGTTTCCGGGAAAAATTTGGCATTCCCCGCCAGCCAGGATTAGTGCCAGCGGCACGGGCAACTTTGGAATTGCTGCCGGCATACGCGCAACCGGCAATCGTGCGTGGATTGGAAGATTTTTCCCATCTGTGGCTGTTGTTCGTATTTCACAGCATACCAAGAGGACGCTGGCAGCCCACAGTACGGCCACCACGGCTGGGTGGCAATCGACGGTTAGGCGTGTTTGCCACCCGCTCTCCATTCCGGCCTAATCCGCTGGGATTATCAGCTGTCAAGCTGGAGCAAATTGTGATTCGCTCTGGCCGGATCACGTTGCACTTGGCGGGGGTGGACCTGCTCGATGGAACGCCAGTGCTCGATATCAAGCCGTACATCCCCTATGCAGACTGCCTCCTGGAAGCTACAGGCGGTTTCGCAGCCACAACACCTGTTACCAAACTGACCATTGAATTCAGTCCTCAGGCAACTGCATTTTGCGTAAACTGGCCGGATGGCGATTTACACCAACTGATTACACAGGTCCTGCGTCAGGATCCACGCCCGGCGTATGAGCAGAGCAATGCTGCACAACAACAATACGGCATGAAACTCTATGATTTTGATATAAAATGGAAAATTTCTGATGGAACAGTGTATGTGATGGAAATTTTGGCATAGCTGAAACGCAAGGTCCGGCTCACACTACGATTCTTTGCCGGCACGAGGAATGCAGGTTTCTATGCTGGAGATATGCTTGCTGCTCACCAGCAATAGCTAGCCATAGGCCGCCAGAAGCGTAAAAAGGCTTTCAGCCAATGTGCTGGATTCAGCCAAAGGTTAGTTATCTTTCTTTTGCATAACACTTATGGATAATCAAATACCTTCCGGGGATGTGTATCAGCCCGCTATAAATCGAGGCTGGTGGGTCATCAGGGTTAATGGGATTTATATTGCGTTGTTTTTCCTATGGACCCAATTTCACTGGGGTGGCGAGCAGCATCAAGTTCTAATTGGTAATCTGGCTTTTGCACCGGTCGAAATTTCCTGGATCGCCATGTGGTGGCGAACCGCCATGCATCCGGCTTTATCACGACGCGCTCGTTGGGGATGGCGATTGCTGACGGCAGGCGCGTTATGCTATGGCATCGCTAGTTCCATTATCTGGAATTACATGGAGCTGGTACTGCAGCAACAACCTTACCCTTCGATGACGGATAGCCAGCTTGTTTTTGAATGGTACATGCCGCTGTCCTTGACCCTATATGTAGTTTTTCCACTCCTATTTTTTGGATTTATCCTGCTTACTGAAGCGTTTAAAAGCCGTGCCGAATTATTCAAGTTCTTTCTCGATACCGGGATCGTGCTGGTTGGCCTTGGCACACCGGTCTGGTATTTCTTGGTACGGCCTATCGTAGAAATCCATTCAAATGCCTCAGAAATAGCGCTGCTCTTACAATACCCAGCCACCACGCTTGTGCTGTTGTTCATTGCTCTAATTATTCTCTTTAAAAATTCAGGGTCGCGTAATAACGCTCCTCTGCGATGGCTGGCACTGGCCATGCTCGTTGCCTGTATAGCGGATATAGCATTTAATCATTTGATCCAGGAACACACCTATCAAACCGGCGATCCGATAGATACCCTATATTTAGTAGCCGACTTGCTGCTGATGACCGGGGCACAATGGGAATATGTCCACGCTTCTGCGGACAGCCCCCGCCGTTCGCTTCATGAACAACAATATAATAACCCCTTCCAGTCACTCCCTCACCTGGCGGTTCTGGTCGCGTATGGTCTGCTGCTTGCGGTGACCTTCGATTACTGGAGAAACCCTTGGCAAGCACCGCTCGGGGGCTTGATTTTCGCTGCCGTTCTCTTAACGATACTGTTAATCATTCGTCAGCTCATTGTTTACGAAGAAAATCTGCAATTGCGTATTGCACAGGTAAAACACGAGAGTGAAGCGCATTTTGCCGCACTGGTGCGCCAGTCCTCCGACCTGATTGCGATCACTAATCCGCAGGGCGTTATCCGGTTCGTCAGCCCCGCCGCGTGGAACCTGCTGGGGTATCACGCGCATCAGCTGGAGATGATCTCATGGCTGACGCTGCTGCATCCCGAAGACCAGAGCCGGGGCTGCCTGTTTTTCCAGGATACGTTGCAGCACCCCGGAGCAAACGGGGTGATCGAGTGGCGGGTGCGCCGCTGCGACCAAAGCTGGATGCATGCTGAAACAGTTGCCAGCAATCGCCTCGACGATCCTACGATCCTCGGTATCGTGCTCAACAGCCGCGACATCAGTGAGCGGCGCGCTTTGGAACAGCAGATCTGGCAACAGGCCCATTACGATTCATTGACCCAGCTCGCAAATCGTGTCCTGTTTCGCGACCGGATCGAGCACGCGGTGCAAAGAGCGCAACGCCATCACCAGCCGCTGGCTGTCATGTTTCTGGATCTGGATAACTTCAAAATGATCAATGATCACTTGGGCCACAGCGCAGGTGATCAATTGCTCGTGGACACCGCGCACCGCTTGGTGCGCTGCATTCGAACCAGCGATACCGCTGCACGGTTAGGCGGTGATGAATTTGCCGTCTTAATCGAGGATGCGCCCTCTCTTGATGACGTGACCCAGTTGGCAGAACGCATGCTTGACACTTTATGCATCCCGTTCAAACTGGCGCATGGCGATGTCCTGGTAACCGCCAGTATCGGTATCGTGATCGATGCGGGCAAGCAGGATGTGGATGCCTTGCTAAGCAACGCCGATAAGGCTATGTATGCCGCTAAGTCGCGCGGTAAACAATGCTATGCGTTCTTTGAGCCCGCCGCCGATCCCGATCCTATCCAAAATAAAAGGCAAGCATCCTTGAAGAATGCGGGTGTTTTGAAATTGTTGAAAAAGTCATTTTTTGGCGAGGCGATGCCACCGGCTTGTGCTGCGCCGGGCCAGTGAACCGCAGGATTGTGATCCTGGATTTTATTTCTTTCTTCGATACGTGCTAGCCGGTTGATTGTGGACGTCAGAATGATCTGATGTATTAATCAGATTGATGATTTCTTCATAAAAAGCATCATCGAAAATAGCCGTTAATATGTTTTTACCGGCACCCTCCAGTGAAACTCCTGTCTTTTCAAGCGCACGCTGGATATGGTTTTGCAGTTGAAGTCTATTTAGATTTGATGCGCCCCGGTGGTATCGCAAGCTGGATTTGTCCGCTAGCAGCATAATCAATCCGGCAATAACCCTAAGCAGGGCCTCACGGCTATTGTTTTGGGAAGCGGACGATTGCTGTGATTTCGGGTTTTCCGGAGTTGCTAGGGAGATCCCTCGATTTTTACACCAGTTAAGCAGCGCTTGCCGAGTGAGGGTCGTGGCTCGCCAGTCGATTAAATTCCGGTCGTTGTCGACGTAAGCGTAGCTTGCGGGCAGAAGCTGACGCTGGATGGCGTGAATCAGGTCGCGCTCGCGTAGCATGACCTGGGCAGGATCCGCCTCTTTGCAATTCACGCCGGCGAGGGCACAGGCAACTTCTTCAATCGTCAATACCTCTTTCAGCATTAACTCATGGAATGGCCTCGTATTCATTTTGCCGCTCCCCCCTGAACGGTATGCATGTGAGCGTATTACCTTAATATCCGCGAAGCTCAACAAGGCGAACCCAGACCGCGGGAAGCACTCTTGGTGTGAATGTACTCTGTATCCGTGATCATGGTGGCTCCTGTTGAAAAGGATTACCGGCCGGAAGGCTCGGGTGATCGGGGGCCAGCGCCAGCGCCTGCAAAGCGGTTTCTGGAGCGCCTTTGCCGCGACTTACTGCACCGGAAAATCGAAATAGGTGCCGGGGAAAGGTTCATTAATCAGGGTGAAGTGCCACCATTCCTGGGCATAGGGCTGGAAGCCGTGCTTTTCCATCACCATGCGCAGCAACAGCCGGTGCGCGCGCTGCACCGGGGTGACTGCCGGACTGTTCGGCCAGGATTCCGGGCCAAACCAGTCGAACGGTGTACCCATATCCAGCGCCTGAGCCGGGCGGGTGGCGTTCAGTGGAACGAGGGTCACATCGACCGTGCTACCCCGGCTGTGACTGGACTTCTCAGCGATGTAGCCTTCCTTGAGCAGATCACGTTTTTCCACGCCAGGATAAAATTCTGCTTTCATGCGAAGGTCATTCACATCCCGCGCCCAGCGCACGAAGTGTTCCACAGCCCGCTGCGGCCGGTAGGCGTCGAAGAGCTTGAGGCCCAGACCGAAGGGCGCCAGCTCCTTTTGGATGCGCGCGAGCGCCTCGGCGGCAGGCCGGGTCAGGATTGCCCGGGGTGCTTGATAGCCGTCAATGCGTTCACCGACGAAATTACCGGTGCCGTAATAGCGCAGATCCAGCTGGATCGCAGGTATCGCTTGCTGGAGGTCGACGAAGCCATCTGGCAGTACACTAGGCGCCGGACTGGCGACAGCGGCCGCGATCCAGCAGACGGGCAGCGCCAGGGTTCGGGTTAAAGAAGAGGGCATGGTAATCACCGGCCTCCAGGGACCGCGGCAGTTGATAAAAAGGGTGAAGGGGGACCGTGAGCGAGACTATTCCGCGGCTGCCCCTAGAAAGATCTGGGTAACCCGGCCCGCCTCGAAGGTGAACAACAGGCCGCCATAGATGGAACCTGCTACGAAGGTCTGTTCAGCCTGGCTCTCCTCCGTGTTACGGTCTTGCCCGTAAGCGGTCATCACCTCCTGTTCAGTAGCCCCGAGGCTGATGCCTCGCCCGGTGCTCCAGGTGCCTGGAGCGGTCAGCGTGATGGCGGCAAGAATCCACGGACCGGTGGATCCGGCGGCGCTCATGTCCAGCGTCAGCCCGCACGCGGGCGCGGCCCAGGTCTGATGATATTCCCCATCCGCGCCCCACAATTCCGCGGGGCTGCGTTGCACGGGACAAGGGATTTGCCGTTCGGCTTCGGCGGCGGGCTGGTCAATGCGTAGCGGGCCGATGTGCTCGGCCCGCAGCAGGGCGAATTCATCGGCAGCGGCGAGCGTATTTCCGGCGAGAACTAGGAGCAGAGCAGCTATCTGTGCTTTGTTCATTGGCTAATTTCCGGTCAATTCCTGAATCTTGGCCTCGATGGCGGGCCGCAATACCCGCTGGCAGAACTGCTGCATGCTATCGGGCGTATGCTCAGCGATGTATTTGAGTTTGAGCAGGTCCGGTTCCGGCAAGCGCAAATTGAACACCTTGGCCACGTCCTCGCGTACCCCCGGCATTTTCCAGGGGTAAGGTTCCGGGGCAGCAACCGGCATGGTTAGGGCCGCTCCAGCCGGGGCGGGTGGCTCGGGGGTATGGACACCGGCCCCGCCGATGAACTCATCCAGGGAATTCCGTCCCTCGCCCATTGACGGCGGGTGGCTACTCAGTTTGCTGTCACTCATCCTGGAATACCTCCTGAAACAGTGCTTGCATTTCGTCTAAAGCTTTCGGATCAACCGGTTTCTGCTCTTCCATACTCAAGCCTTCCCGTGCTGCCTTGCAATAAGCGATGCGGTCGCGGATCGCGGCGCTGGCCAGATGCAAATTTCAAAGCTGCCTAACAGGATGCACGCTTTGGTGACTCCGGCGGCCAGGCCAAGGTGAATGCAGTTCTACCGAGTCCCACCCCCCGGTATCAGGGATCAGGCCTTGGTAGCGCGCCGCCAGGTCACGCGCTGCCGTCACGCTTTGACCAAGGCGATTCGTTGCAAGCCCTCCTGGTAGGAGGCGCAAGGTACGCTCGCCTTCCAGCCTAGAGCCGTTCCGGTTTGTCTCCAGATCCAGGTAACGATCCACTGCCCTCACCGGTCCGGGCCTGAGTGGATTGCGTAATAGCGGGTGGACTTGATCCAACAGAGCCAGACCTATGATCCGGTTTCTGGGTTCATGATGCTCCCCTGTATTATTAACATATAATATTAAACTATATAGAGTAATACTATACTATATAGCATTATGCATAAATGAGATGATCATGAGGCAATAAGATCATGAAATGCCGTAGGGTAAAGGACCCATCAGCTTGACCGCACACCTTGCAGGAGTGCCGCTGCGGGAGTTCCATCCCCGTTCGTGCATCATCGGCAGGGCATGATGCTGCGCATGACGCACCCCTCATGCATAAACGTCTGAAACGAATTCGCCTCTACCCTAAATACGCCTAGCCCCCAGAAGAATCAACCGGCCTGCATCTGAGGCAGGAACACCTGACCCAGAAATCTTTTTCATAATGGGGAGAAATCCTCACTGCACACCACAAAACCCGGCCTATCAAAGCAGATTATCCCGGAAGAGCAAAGGCACTGAATGCACAAGGGAAACGACCCGTTATACCGGGCAAAACAGCCACTATCCCGCCCCGCCTTACGCCGAGGTCATCATGGAACTGCCTGGCCATTACCCACCGATCCTAGCGGACATCGCTCACCTGCCACACACGCCTAGAACAACGCTTGCCCGGTGCAACCGCCGAAACTCTGACAATGGCCTGCGCCAAGGATCTCGGCCTGACTTTTTCTGGCTGCCAGATTTATATCTCTAAGCAAGACACCATGAAACGCGCCTGGCGCGATGCCGGGATCTAGCAGGGCTTCAATGGCCGCAACCACGCCGGTCTTGCTCGTAGCTATGACCTTACGGTCACTCAGATTTACGATTTCATTGCCCGGATTCGCACCGCAAAACCAGCGGTATAGCCGCCTCCGAACGACAACGCCCCCGACCGTAGCGGCTGTCGAGGGCGTCTCTTACACGGCGGAGGATCACTCTGAGTTATCCATAAACTGCCGGTGATTTCTTGCGCTGGCCAGCAAGAAATCCGTCTCAGCTGGCAATGTTAGACGCTAACCAAAACTAATGATGCGCCTTAGGCTTTCCTTTGACCGGTTATTAGCCAATCTAATAACTAGTTTTGTAACAACTCGATTTAGTTGGTGCCGGAAAGAGGAATCGAACCTCCGACCTGCTAATTACGAATCAGCTGCTCTACCGACTGAGCTATTCCGGCAATTTTCGGGGCAAAGATGATAGCTTGTTGATCACCTTAAAGACAAGGGAAGTTTTCAAGCGCGGATATTCACCGGCTTGCTCTCTTTTCACACGCTCAGGTTTTTTTGAGGAATTGGCGAATAGCGGGAAGATGACGGCGGCTGACTTCCAACCGGTCTGGGATATCATCAAAAATCAGCGCCATACCACCGTCAGCGGCCTTCTCCAACCCAGCAATATGGACTGCCACCGCTAAAGCATTGCGGTGAATCCGCACCACTCGTGTGCTCAGTTCCTGTTCCAGGGTTTTCAGCGATTCCTCAATTAAAACCTCACCGTGGCAATAGCGAACCATGACATACTTCTGATCAGCCTGGAAATAGAACACATCCGCGAGCGGGATCAATTCCAGCCGCTGACCGATCCGGGCGCGAATATGGGTGCGACCGCCACTATCAACCGGCTGATCTGCCGCCAGCCGGCTCAGTTGAGCGCGGTTAACGCGGCTCGCACTGGTCAAGACCTGCTCCAAACGTTCCAGCCGAACCGGTTTTAATAGGTAAGCAATGGCTTGCGTATCAAAGGCTTCCAGCGCGTAGTCATCATGGGCTGTAGTAAAGACGACAGCGGGTGGTTTCTCCATTTCTGCTAACTGGCGGGCGATTTCCAATCCACTGAGCCCCGGCATCTGAATATCCAGCAGGACAATATCGGGATTAAGCGTTTGAACCAAGCGCAGGGCATCAGCACCCGTGCCGGCTTCACCGCAAAACGCATGATCGGGCAACCGATTAAGTAGTTCACGCAAACGAATGCGGGCTGGAAGTTCGTCATCGACGACCAAAATGCGCATAACAGAAAGACATCGTATGATTTTTTCACAGTGTAGCAGGTGCGCACGGATACCCCGCCCCAGTCTATTTCATTTCTTCAGCGGAATCGTAAATGTGACTTGGTAGCGGCCGGCAGTTTTGACAATTTCCAATGGAAGCGTCTGGGGATAGGCAAGCGCCAATCGCTGGCAGATATTGTCCTGAGCAATACGCTGACCAGATGCACCATCAATAGCAGGGCAAGGGTTGATGAGAGTAAAGCGCAGCTTGTCAGGCTGTTTATCGATACGCAGCATCAGTGTTCCTCCTTCGGGTAACCGCTGAAGACCGTGGCGAATGGCGTTTTCAACCAGCGGTTGCAATACCAGCGGCGGCAAAGGAGTATCGAAGGGTAAATCATCAGCCAGTTGCCAGTCTATCTTCAACCGTTCGCCCATGCGTAATCGCTCGATAGCTAGATAGCACCGGGTCAATTCCAGTTCTTCCGCTAGAGAAATTGCGCTGCGATTCTTCAGTGCCGAACGCAGTAGATCCGCCAAGTCAAGTACCGCTTGCCCGGCTTGGTCTGGCTGGCCAGGAATCAGGCTAGCAATAGTGTTAAGCGTATTAAATAAGAAATGGGGATGGATACGCGCCTGCAAAGCCCGCAACCGGGCGCGGGATTCAGCTTTGATCTGCCGCTGCCACTGGTAGCTTATGTAAAAGTAACGCAGGGCAATCAAGGTGATAATGCCAGCAATAGCCAAGTTGCGCGCGATAAAAGTCAGCGGAGGAATCTCCAAACCAGGGGATGGAGCCAAAAATCCGCCGCTGATGAGCGAGAAGCTCAACGTAACCAGTTGCGTAAGGCCAAGAACAGCGAAAGTGGTTGCAGCAGGTCCCAAGCGGGCCAGCCAGCGCTTGCACAAGCACAGAACAGCAGCCGCACCGAGCAACACCCATTGCACGAACAGTGAAATCAGCGCCAGGCGATTCCAGAAGCCGCCTAGCCGGTCGGCTTCGCTCAGCGCCAGCACTAACGCAAATAATTCGGCCAGTAAAACTGTTAGGAAAACAGTAGAATTAGCGCAGAAATCAGGTAGAAAACCGGGATTTTTATCTGGTGAGAGAGAGAAAAGCGTGGCAGGCGATGCGTTATGCCTTTCTTTGCGCTTAAACATCCAGATTCAGCACATCCAGAGCGTTCTGCTCAATGAAATCCCGTCGTGGCTCGACCTGATCGCCCATCAGGGTTGTAAATACTTCATCGGCAGCCACGGCGTCTTCAATCCGTACCTGCAACAATCGGCGGGTTTCCGGATTCATGGTAGTTTCCCAAAGCTGAGCCGGGTTCATCTCACCCAATCCTTTGTAACGCTGGATGTGCTGGCCACGTTTAGCTTCTTCGAGCAACCAGTCCATGACCGCCCGGAAATTACTGACCGGCTGAACCCGTTCTCCGCGCCGTATTTCTGTATCTTGTTGCTCAAAAAGGCCCGATAATTTACCACCAAACTGGATTAAGGCCGCGTATTCTGGGGAAGCAAAAAATTCCGCTGTCAACCGTGCCTGCCGAATTAGACTATGCGCACGACGAAGGATAACGATGCTATAGCCTTCATCATCTTCACAAGGCTCAACAATCGCGTCATAGACCGAACGCTCACCTTGCCCATCATTGAGCCGCTCGACCAATCTTGCAACCCATTCTTTCAGATAAGATTCATCACGCAACTGGCTTTCACCTAATGGCGGCTGATAAATGAGTTGCTCCAATAAAGCCGCGTCGTAGCGGCGGGACAGGCGCTGGATCATCGCCATGACCGCCATGTAGCCACGGGCCAGCTCTTCCAGTGCCAGTCCGGTCAATGGAACAGTTTCATCGCTTTTCGTCACCAGTGTTGCCCCTTCCAGCGCCATCTGTAATAGATGTGCGGAAAGCTCAACATCATCCTTGACATATTGCTCCTGTTTGCCTTTTTTTACTTTGTAAAGTGGTGGTTGTGCAATGTAAATATGGCCACGCTCAATCAATTCTGCCATTTGCCGATAGAAAAATGTCAGCAAGAGCGTACGGATATGCGACCCGTCAACATCAGCATCCGTCATTATTATGATACGATAATAACGTATTTTATCTGGATTAAACTCCTCCCGGCCAATACCGCAACCCAAAGCGGTGATCAATGTCCCGACCTCGACAGACGCTAGCATCTTGTCAAAACGGGCCTTCTCTACATTTAAAATTTTGCCTTTGAGCGGCAGGATCGCCTGAAAGCGCCGGTCGCGGCCTTGCTTAGCCGAGCCACCCGCAGAATCGCCCTCAACCAGAAATAATTCAGAAGCCGCCGGATCTTTTTCCTGACAATCCGCCAGCTTGCCCGGCAAGCCAGCGATGTCCAAAACACCCTTGCGGCGGGTCATCTCGCGGGCGCGGCGGGCTGCTTCGCGCGCACGGGCTGCATCGACAATCTTGCTAGTGATTGCCTTCGCCTCGTTGGGATTTTCCAATAAGTATTCTTGTAATTTCTCAGATACTATTGATTCGACTGCTGGTTTAACCTCAGAAGACACCAGCTTGTCTTTGGTCTGTGAAGAGAATTTTGGATCATGCAATTTCACCGACAATACAGCCGTCAAGCCTTCACGAGCATCATCGCCACTGGTTTCAACCTTGGCTTTCTTCAGAATCCCTTCCGTATCCATGTACTGATTCAGAGTGCGGGTCAAGGCACCGCGCAAGCCAGCCAAATGGGCGCCACCGTCACGCTGTGGAATATTATTGGTAAAGCAAAAAACATTTTCCTGATAGGAATCATTCCATTGCAGCGCTAATTCTATTTGAATATCATCACGGGCCGCATCCAGATAGAACACACGCTCATGCAACGGTGTTTTATTGCGGTTTAAATGCTCGACAAATGCCTTAATGCCGCCTTGATATTCAAAACAGTCTTCCTTGCTGGTCCGTTCGTCGCGGAGGCGAATGCGCACGCCGGAATTAAGAAACGACAATTCACGCAGCCGCTTCGCCAGCACATCATAATGAAAACTGATATTACTGAAGATAGCAGCGCTAGGTTTGAAATGAATTTCAGTGCCGGTCAGATCAGTTTCGCCAGTCACTTCCAATGGCGCTTGCGGATGACCTAACCGGTATTCCTGCTGGTTGATTTTGCCATCGCGGCGAATAGTTAACCGCAGAAATTCGGATAGAGCGTTGACGACCGATACACCAACGCCGTGCAGACCACCGGAGACTTTGTAGGATTTGTCATCGAACTTGCCGCCGGCATGCAGTACGGTCATGATGACTTCAGCGGCAGAGCGGCCCTTGGAATGTTCATCGGTGGGAATGCCGCGGCCATTGTCCGTAACAGTGATGGATTCGTCGGCATGGATAGTTACGCTGATTTCCGAGCAGTAACCGGCTAGCGCCTCGTCGATGGAATTATCCACCGCTTCAAACACCATGTGATGCAGGCCCGTGCCATCATCCGTGTCGCCAATATACATACCCGGACGCTTGCGCACGGCATCCAGCCCTTCTAGGACTGTGATGCTCGACGAAGTGTAAGACGAATCGTTCATAATCCCAGCTTTCCCGAATCCGTTAAAGGCTGAAAATTATACCACCTTGAGGGCTTCAACGGTGATCAGGGATCAGCGGCTATCCATTC
>JACKNF010000015.1 GCA_024234995.1 Gammaproteobacteria bacterium | reverse complement strand
TGGGCCGCCAAGTCGAGCACCCACCCAAACTGGCCAGCAAATCCTATCAAGGTGGCCATGCAGGTCAGTATGCTAGCAGCCTCAAGCAATCCAGTCAGACGAACGCGAAGAATAAATGGCATAGACAATAAGGAAAAACCCCGACCCTACTCTAGAATGTCCTTATTTACTCCAAAGTGCCAGGTTTTAATATGTCCCTGCTTGGTAACAGGGGTTTGATCTGCACCTCAAAAGAAGAATAACCCTGACCCAGCTAATTAAATTATAAGGTTAGTAATAAAAACCATTACCATCAAAGCGAGGAACCCAATCTGATGAAACATGAGATTACTCGGCCAGTGAAGGCCAAACGTTACGCCAATGAAGGATTGATGCCAGTTGACAAATACAGTTGTCCATACCGTGGCGAGACATCTTGTGTCAGCGCTAGTGGCGGCAGTTACTGCGGTGGCTATGGTGGTGACGCGCCCATTAAAGGCACACAGCTTCACTCAGTTCGATGCCTGGAGGAAAACAACGCGGATTTTGCAGTGTACCACTGGCTAAAGATACCGCGCCGTTTGGCTTATCCTCTATCACATCGTTAGAAGCGCTATTTTTGAAACCCCTATGCCAACAGAAGTGGCATTCATTATAACCATAACATAACAAGGCCAAGGCGGGCTTACAACACTTAGCGGCAAATCCAGGTTCACTCCGGATTTGCCGCTATTTTTTATGAATCTACTGCACAACTTGGACCCGGACCTTCTGATCATCTCTCCACTCCCCGATGATCTTCTGACCGCCCTCATAAAGCACCCCTTGGCCATTCTTCCGGCCATTGCGCCATTCACCCTCGTAACGATCCCCACTGCCATAGTAATAAGTACCTTGACCGTTAGGTTGATCATTCGCGAATTGCCCCTCATACCGGTCACCACGGCTGGCGTAAAGATAAATCCCTTGGCCATTCTTCCGGCCGTTACGCCATTCACCCTCGTAACGATTGCCGCTACGATAGTAATAAGTACCTTGGCCGTTGATAACGCCATTACGCCATTCACCGGCATACTTCTCGCCACGTCCAGCGTAAACATAAGTCCCCTGGCCATGCATTTTAGCGTTGCGAAAACCGCCTGAATATTCACTACCGTCCGGGTAACGGTAGGTACCTTGACCATTTTCGCAATTGCCACTGAGACAACCGGATGCTTGACGGCCAATCGTAGCAACCTGGCGTTCCGGTTCACGAGCCGGAGGTTCGGGTTTGGCGATCGGGCGAGATGGTTCTGAAATGATCGCCGGCGCCGCGGGCGGAGTTGCCGTCGCAACCTCCAATTGACGCGGCAGCACGGCCATAATCGAACTTTCATCACCCGGCGCAAGGTCAACTTTACCAGTCCAGGCTGTGTAGCCTTCCTGACTGACCCGGACCCGATAAGAACCGGGGGGCATCTCGATTTCCATCGGCGTTGTACCTATGCTACGGTTATTGATCCATATTTCAGCACCTTCGACATCAGATCGAACCCGTAATTGGGCCGGTGTGCCGGGCGGAATCTGTCTCTTTACCGCCGCCTGCCCTGTTTCGTCAAGAAGACCCTGCGGTGAAGTAGTAACCTGCAGGCTAACATTACCATTGGTTTGACTTTTAGCCACCCGAGTATGGCGATCCTGTACAACAACCTGGGTACCGGGAGCGGTAGCAGGCGGCTGCTCCACAGGCCGCGGCACTGAAACCAAGCTAATGGGCGGTGGCACGACGGATTCTTCCGGCTCAGGCGCAGGGGGCGGCGGTTCCGCTTTAGGTGGCGAAACTGCTGCAACAACCGGCTTTGATGACTCAGCCAATGCCAATTGCTGGCGTAACTGCGGTAGTTGCACGTAATTTGGATCAACAGACTCCATTCGATGGAGAAAGCTTTTAGCCCGCTGGGTATCGCCATCCTGGAGAGCCGATTTCACCAGGTCAGCATAGCGAATGGCGATCTGGTCGATTCCAGCCAGGGCTTCAGCGTTACCACGATCAAGTTTGAGTGCCTCGTTATAACAATCAGCAGCATTGCCACCCTGACCTACAGTTAAACGATTAGCCTTCAAATGGGCCTCGCATTCTCGCAACAATGCAGCAATTTTGGCGTTATCGTCGACAGACGGCTTAACAGACGGTTTAGCCGTTGCTGCAACCTGCGCCTCATGCAGTTGCTTACGAACCTCCTGGCGCAATGCTAACAACCGTTGATGGTCAGGCACTTGCTGCAAACCTTGTTCGATATGCAGCAGGCTGGTTTCATAAGCACGGCGGCGCTGTTCATCCAGCGCTTGAGCCAGGAACTCATCCGCCCGGCCTTGACGTTGCGCAGCCTTGATCTTCTCCTGTTCCTCAGCTTCGGCCTGACGCCGGGCTGCTTCTTCCTGGCGCTGGAGATCGGCCTGCTGCTGCAAAACTTCCTGCTTGAGGTTCAACAAACCCGGATGACCAGGCATGGCCTGCAAACCCTGCTCGATATACACCAAACTGACTTGCAACGCTCTATCCTGCCGTGCATGCTGAGCCTGCTCAAAGAATTGTTCAGCTTGCAGACGATTCTGGCGCTGCTGCTCCTGCGCTTCCATCCGTCGCGCTTGGGCATCAGCATCAGCGGCGGGAGTCTCAATCGGCGGTGTCGCAATGACTGATGTATCCATCGGCGGCGGCGAAACAGGCGCAACAATTGGCGAAGATGCCTCTTGAGTCGAAGCCACAGGTGATTGAACCGGCAGGACTGCAGGCGGATGTAAAAAAAACCAGTAGCCGCCAGCCAGCACCGCTCCAGCCAGTACCCCGGCTGGTATGCCAATCTTCCAGCCGATCCGGCGGCTTGGACGCACGCCGGGGGTGGCAACAGGCCGCATCGGACCCGTCACACTCAGCAGGTCAAAGTCACCTGCTTCGACAGCATCGATAGCGGCAATGACCTCTTGGCCACTCTGAAAACGCTGGTTGGGGTCTTTTTCCAGCAGCTTGTTCAGTAATGGCTGAAAGCGGCTGAGATATGGCGGCAATTCGGGAACTGGCGACGTCACATGCATCATTGCCAGCGCAAAACTGTCATCTGCCGTGTAAGGCACATTGCCGGTTAGCATTTCGTAGAGCAGGACGCCGAAACTATAAATATCAGCGCGGGCGTCTGCTGCCTGGCCACGAATCTGTTCCGGACTCATGTAACGCGGGGTGCCGAGCGAAAGACCGGTGCGGGTCATAATCGAACTCGTACCCAAGGTTTTAGCAATCCCGAAATCGGTCAGCACCGGCTGGCCATTCTCCCGGAACAGAATATTTTGGGGTTTGATGTCACGATGGACAATCCCGCGACGATGGGCGTATTGCAAAGCCCCAGCAATAGCCCGGGCAATGCGCAACGCATCGGCAAGCAGCAGACCTTTGCGGATATATTGTTGCAAGGTGCCACCCGGCAAATACTCCATCGACAAATAATAATTACCCTCATGGGACGCAATATCATAGACCGTGACAATATGTGGATCGCTAAGCTGCGCGATAATGCGGCCTTCACGCAAGAAGCGCTGGGCGAATTCCTCATCGGTGGTCAGGACGGGTTTGATGACTTTCAGCGCAACATGGCGATGCAGTGACTCCTGAATGGCGGTGAACAATCGCCATGCCACCCTGTCCAAGTTCACGCTGAATCTGATAACCTGGAATATGCATGTTTAGATCCCGAGAGGCTGGTCCCGATAACCGTAACCGGTGGTCTATTCAACCTGTTGCGCCGCCCGCTATCGAGCGGGTGCGCTATGATAGGGTTGCGTGGGCCTGAATCTCCGATAACCAACCCCATTCACAGCAGAGAGATGCTAAAGTTCTTCGAAAATTTAGATAGCAAATCTTGTGCCGCTGTTCCGTACTCAAGGATCATTTTTCCATGTCTGGTAATACCTTTGGCAAGCTATTCACGGTCACCACTTTCGGTGAAAGCCATGGCCCGGCGCTTGGAGCGATTGTGGACGGCTGTCCACCCGGTCTGGAATTATCCGAGTCCGATTTACAATTGGACCTTGACCGGCGGCGGCCTGGCAAAAGCCGGCACACCACCCAGCGCCGCGAGCCGGATGCCGTACGCATTCTATCAGGGGTCTTCGAGGGTCGAACGACCGGTGCGCCAATTGGGCTGCTGGTTGAAAATGTCGACCAGCGATCTGGTGATTATAGCGAGATTATGGATCGTTTCCGGCCTGGTCATGCTGACTATACCTATCATCAAAAGTATGGCTTCCGTGATTACCGGGGTGGCGGGCGGTCCTCAGCGCGAGAGACAGCGATGCGGGTCGCTGCCGGCGCTATCGCCCGGAAGTACTTGCGTGAACGCTACGGCGTGGAAATTCGCGGCTACCTGGCCCAGCTTGGGCCGATCCGCCTTACCAAAGTGGTCTGGGAGGAAATCGGCAACAATCCATTTTTCTGCCCCGACCCCGATAAAGTAGCCGAATTGGAAGCGTTCATGGATGCGCTGCGCAAATCTGGCGACTCGATTGGAGCGCGCGTCACAGTCGTAGCCAGCGGTGCACCACCCGGTTGGGGTGAACCGGTGTTTGACCGCTTGGACGCTGATATTGCTCATGCCCTGATGAGCATCAATGCTGTCAAAGGTGTAGAAATCGGCGCCGGTTTCACATGCGTTGAGCAACGCGGCACGGAACATCGCGATGAGCTGACTCCTGAGGGATTTTTAAGCAATCATGCTGGCGGCACATTGGGCGGAATTTCCACCGGTCAAGACATCGTCGCCAGCATTGCCTTGAAGCCGACCTCCAGTATCCGCCTGCCGGGACGGACCATTAATCTGCACGGCGAACCAGTAGAGGTAGTGACCAAGGGCCGGCATGACCCCTGTGTCGGCATCCGTGCGACGCCGATTGCAGAAGCCATGATAGCGCTGGTGCTGATGGATCACGCCTTGCGCCACCGTGCGCAGAATCTGGATGTGCGCCCGGTGACGCCCGCGATTGCATCGCCGGTGGATAGGGAACCGAGTTAACTGAACAGCACCTCTACCGCGCCGCTATCCAAGTCATAACGGGCGCCGACGATCTTAAGCCGACCGCTTTCCTCGGCGGCAGACAACACGGGAGATTTCCTCAAACGTTGCACGGTCAGCGACACGTTAGCCCGCATGGCGTTTTCCGCCAAGTCGCCCATGCCCCAAGACTGCGCTTTTTCGATGGCAGGCCGTAAGCCTTCAACGATATAACCAATATCGCCCGGTTCGGCGCTATGTTCGCCTTTTTTCTTGCTTCGCCGATGACCCCCACCGCCATGTTCAAGCGCGTCAATAGCGGCCTTAACAGCGCCACATCGCTCATGCCCCAGCACAACGATCAGAGGTATTTTGAGTTCGAAACTACCAAACTCGATGCTGCCAATAACCGCTTCGTCCAACACCTCACCGGCACTGCGAATCACCAGAAGATCACCCAAGCCACGGTCAAACACCAGTTCCGGCGGCACGCGGGAATCGACGCAGCCCAGAATGGTGGCGAACGGTTGCTGGGAATGGGCGACAGCGGAACGGCGCTGGGGCGAACGATTGGGATCAAGGAGCCGGTTAGCAACGAAACGCTGATTACCTTCCATCAGGCGCTGCAAGGCGTCCTGAGGTAGAGTCACCGGCTTTTCAGGGGCGCTGTATCCGCCAGCTCCACTGGGTGCCTGCGCAACGTGTGGCGGCATCGAATCCGGATCCGGATTCGATGCCGCCACTGGGGGATAGCCCGCACAAGCGGTCAGGGTAGTCGTCAGGGCAGTAGCGCCCGATAGACGCAAGAAATCGCGGCGTGACAGAATATTTTCGGACATGAGGATTCTAATTTTCCCTGTGAGTGAATGATAGGCTTATGGTTGCTACCCGACTTATTGTAAAAGCTTTGCTAGCTATTGGCCGCAGACAACCCCGTATTTTCGCGGAATTGCCGTGTTAACGCCGGCGCTGTACATTCGCCTGTCAGGCTTTTATTTGTTTTATTTCGCTACCTTAGGTGTCCTGTTACCTTATTGGGGGCTGTACCTGCTGGCATTGGGCTTTCAGCCAGCGCGAATAGGCGAATTGCTGGCCATCGCGCAAGTGACCAAACTGATAGCACCCAATCTCTGGGGCTGGCTGGGTGACCGGACCGGTCAGCGTATCCGCATTGTGCGCTGGGCCTGTCTGGCAACGGCATTGTGCTTCGCTGGAGTCTATATTGCTGACAGCTCGTATGGCCGCTTGGCATTGATAACGCTGCTCTTCAGTTTCTTCTGGAATGCAGCGCTGCCCCAATTCGAGGCGGTCACCCTCAATCATCTGGGTAAACATGTCCACCGCTACAGCCAAGTGCGGCTCTGGGGTTCCATGGGGTTTATTGGCGCAGCAGTAGGCATGGGGCCGGTGGTAGAAAATTGGGGGGTGGCAACAGTGCCCGCGGCGCTACTGGGCTTGTTCGCAGCATTATGGCTGAACAGCCTGGCTGTGCCAGAACCAGTGCAGGCACCAGACTCTCATCCAACACGGCCGATCGGTCAAGTATTGCGTCAACCAGCAGTGATCGCTTTTTTTGCTGTCTGTTTTCTGAATCAAGCCGCTCATGGACCTTATTACGGCTTTTTCTCGCTGTATCTGGAAACTTTTGGCTATTCGCGAGAATTTATCGGGCTGATGTGGGGACTGGGAGTTGCAGTAGAGGTCGGTATGTTCATTTTCATGCACCGCTTGCTGCCACGCTTTGGACCGCGCCGGCTCCTGCTAGCGGCGCTGATCATGGCAGCATTGCGCTGGTTGCTGATTGGTCATTTTGCTGCTGATCTACCTATACTGCTGTTTGCTCAGACATTGCACGCTTTCACTTTTGGAGTGTTCCATGCAGCATCCATTCATCTGGTACATCAATTTTTTCCTGGGGCGCTGCAAGGACGCGGCCAGGCGCTCTACAGCAGTTTGAGCTTTGGAGCCGGCAACGCCGTGGGTAGCCTCGCTGCCGGCTACCTATGGGAAGGATTGGGACCAGCGATGATGTTTGACCTGGCGGCAGCTTTAGCCATACTGGGCGGGCTGGTGGCGTGGCGGCGGTTGTGGCCATAAGCATAGTTTCTACGCGACGCCAGCACCCTTCGCCTGTAAATCGGCGTGATAGGAGGAACGCACCAGCGGGGCCGACGCAACATGCGTAAAACCCATCGCCTCACCGTCCACCCGTAATTGCTCAAATTCCTCCGGCGGCACATAGCGCACGACCGGCAAGTGATGAACGCTAGGTTGCAGGTACTGGCCCAACGTCAGCATCTCTACATCGTGAGCGCGCAAATCACGCATGACCTCGCGAATTTCCTCCAGCGTTTCCCCCAACCCCAGCATCAATCCCGACTTGGCCGGTACCTGCGGATGCCGCGCCCTAAAACGCTGGAGCAGTTCCAGTGAAAACCGGTAATCCGCGCCAGGCCGGGCCTGCCGGTACAGACGCGGCACGGTTTCCAGATTGTGGTTAAACACATCCGGCGGCTCTCGCTCCAGGATATCCAGCGCCACGTCCATGCGCCCGCGAAAATCGGGGGTCAACGCCTCGATAACGATCCCCGGTTGCGCCGCACGCACTGCCCGGATGCAGTCCACAAAATGCGCAGCGCCACCATCGCGTAGATCGTCCCGATCCACCGAAGTAATCACCACATACTTCAAACCCATCGCCGCCACGGTGCGCGCTAGATTTTCCGGTTCCTGCGCATCAAGCGGATTGGGCCGGCCATGCCCCACATCGCAGAACGGGCAACGGCGGGTGCAAATATCGCCCATGATCATGAACGTGGCGGTGCCGTGACCGAAGCACTCGCCAAGATTCGGGCAATTGGCCTCTTCGCAGACCGTGTGCAGGCGGTTGTCCCGCAAGATTTGCTTCAATCGCTGCACTTCTGGCGTACCGGGGAACGGCGCGCGAATCCAGGCTGGCTTGCGTGCCCGCTGCTGGGGATCAACCGGTGCAATCTTGACAGGAATACGGGCAACCTTCTCTGCACCGCGCAACTTCTCGCCAGCTACAGAGGAGGCCGGTTTAATAGGAGCAGGGTCGACAATGGTCATGATGGAATCGTGAAGAACAGTCGGTTCGGACATAGCCGTTTCCTAATATAAAGAGGGAATTTAACCCATTGCAATGGGCCTGCCCGGATCACGAATCCACTCGCTCCAGGAACCTGCATACAACCGCGAACCGCCCAAGCCGGCTGTTTCCATTGCCAGCAGATTATGGCAGGCGGTCACTCCTGAGCCGCAGCTATGCACCGCCGCAGCCGGAGGATACTTGCCTAAAGCGTTTGCAAATCGGGTTCTTAATTCGGTGAATGGCAGAAAACATCCATCTGGAGCCAGATTATCCTCAGCTGGCAGGTTGATTGAACCGGGGATATGTCCAGCGATGGGGTCAATCGGCTCCATCTCTCCACGATACCGGACCGCTGAACGCGCATCGATGATCAATTCATCGGGCGATAGCGCCATCACTTGTTCCGTAGCGACCCATAGCCGGTCATCCGGCCCACCCAGGAAAGCAACGGGTTGAATCAGGGGTAAGCCGCTGGTCAATGGCAATCCTGCCCGCTGCCAGACCGGAAAACCACCATCCAGCACCGCAACCGCCTGATGCCCAAGCCAGCGCAGCAACCACCACAGCCGTGCTGCCAGCATTCCGCCTGCATCATCATAGGCGACGGCTTGGACCTTGTCACCGATACCCCACTCACTCAACCGTCGTGCCAGCCGCGCTGGATCCGGTAGCGGATGCCGGCCCGTCACTGGAGTGATGGCACTCGACAAATCTTCGTCCAGATGCGCATAGCGGGCACCAGGAATATGATTTTTCTGGTAGGCGCGCCGGCCTGCTTCCGTATCCATAAGGCTAAAGCGGCAGTCCACAACCACCCATTGGGGATCAGCGAGGTGGACATGCAGGGTGTTAACATCAATAAGAGTGCTATAGGTATAGGTCATGAGCCAGCCGTGAATGGTAGACGTCGAATCTCTGGAAAATTACTGCTTATCTGATCCTGGATTCTCGCCATTGTACAGCGCCTGCAACCGGATCAAATCGGATAACGATCCAGCCTGAAGCTTTTCCATCACCCGCTTGCGATGGATTTCCACAGTAGAGATACTAATACCCAGTTCAGCAGCGATCACTTTATTGTACTGGCCAGCCACCACTCGCTCTAGCACTTCCCGCTCGCGCGGCGACAGCAACGCTATCCGGACTGCTGCCTCGTCGCGTTGCGCCTGCCGGCAGCGTTCCTGAGCATCAAGCGCCAATGCTTCGTGAATCCGGTTTAGCAAATTCTCTGTTTGAAACGGTTTTTCGACAAAGTCGAATGCGCCTGCCTTCATAGCACGAATCGCCATCGGCACATCACCGTGGCCTGTGATGAAAATAATTGGAATTTTCTGATTCAATGCTTGCAGGTGCTTTTGCAAATCCAGACCGCTCATGCCAGGCATTCGTACATCCAACAGCAGGCAGCCAGGCCGCTGGATCGCGTCGGATTCCAGAAAATCGACAGCGCTGGAAAACGCCTCCACCACCAACCCGTTAGCACGCAATAACAATCCTACTGAATCGCGGATAGCTTGATCATCATCAATGAGAAAAACGGTCGGAATCAGGTTCATAGCTAAAATACACAGGATAAGCTGTCACTGAGATCGGCAGGGTAAAGTGAAAGGAGGCACCGCGATCCAGATTGGGTGTCGCCCATAATTGTCCACCCTGGGCTTCAATAATTGAGCGGCTCACTGACAACCCCAAACCCATGCCTCCGGGTTTAGTGGTGAAAAAAGGCTGGAACAACCGCTCGACAGCTTCTTCGCTGAAGCCATAGCCGGTATCACGGATGGTAACCAGCGCCACATTCGAACTGAGCAAACTCGTCCGAATCGTTAATTCATGCGGCTCCTGCGACTCCTGCATCGCTTCAATAGCATTGCGCATCAAATACAGCACCACCAACTGGATTTGCAAATCATCGGCCAGCACCGCAGGCAGGGATTCTGCCAGCTCCAGCTTCAAAGTCAGTTTGGCTTGGCGCAATTCGAGCTGCGCATAACTGATGACTGCATGAATGACAGTGTTAAGGTTCAGCACAGTCTGCGCAACGGTATGCCGCCGCACCAACTCAAGCAGATGGCGGATAATCGCACCGGCGCGTAAACCTTGATTGACCACTTCCTCAAGAGCGCCTGTGACTTCACGAGGATCGGCTTTACCTTGCCGTAACAGGGTCAAACAGGCTTGCGTGTAGGCAACGATAGCCGCCAATGGCTGGTTCATTTCATGCGCTAGATTAGAGGCCAGTTCGACGGCCAGGCTAAGCCGCGAGGTCCGCGCTAACTCCACCTGCTGCTGGCGCAACTGATCATCTGCCAGCTTACGAGCAGTAATGTCCTCTGCTAGCCCAGCGATACGATAGACATGGCCGGTCTCGTCACGCACCGGAAAGCCACGATCCCAAACCCAACGCACGGCGCCATCAGGCCGCACAACCCGGTACTCTTCGTTCAAGTAGCCGCACTGAGTTTTCGCCACATGCGCCGCATGAATACGCAAGCGGTCGTCAGGGTGAACCGCTTCCAGCCAATCCAACGGCCGTTCGTACAGGTTGGTCACAGATCGTCCCCAAATCTCCTCGTAAGCGGGACTGATATAGAGAATACGTTCTTCAACAATGCCATAAACCCAGAACACTTCCCGGACATGCTCAGCCAGCTGACGAAACCGCTCTTCACTATCGCGCAAGGCAATTTCAACCTGGATGCGGGCCGCAAATTGCTGTTCCATGGCGTGATTGATCGCCTGCAGTTCCGCTGTGCGTTCCTGTACCCGGCTTTCCAATTCATCGCGCGCTCCACGCAAACGGTCCTCAACGTATTCATGCATCCGGCGAGCACGACGGGCGTTACGGGCATGGGCGGACAGCAACCCGTACAGAAGGCCGCCACTGATGACGATACCCACACCATTTTTCAACAGGCTAGGCATTGACGATAACGCAGTGCGGCTGAAACCAATCACCAGCAATAGATCATCGGCCATCAGCCAGAGCAGGCCAAGAGCGATATAGAGCAGACTCAAGGAGGCAGGAGAATCGTAACGGCGCAAACCTTCAAACCAAAGCTGAATCATTCGCCCGAGGAACCATCGTTCATTGCCACTGCCCTCCTCCGCTGACCGGAAGGGCGTGGGAAGCAAGGATCGAGTGCCCAAAACCTGACCTCTCTAACCTGTTTCAATAGACAGTGCGATCGGTGCACTTTCAGGTAGATCGGCGTTGCCAGCCACCGGCAAGGTGAAGTGGAAGGTCACCCCGGAACCGGGATTAGAGGTAACCCACAACCGGCCACCATGTGCCTCAACGATAGATTGGCTGATCGGCAGTCCCAGGCCAAGACCCTGAGGTTTGGTCGTAAAAAAAGGATACAGCAATTGACTGAGGACACCGGGTTCCAGGCCGGGACCGTTATCTTGAACTGCGATTTCCACCACCCCTTGGTCAAGATGCGCAGAGACCAGAATCATGAATATTCCTTTTCTGGCATCCATAGCATCCATGGCGTTGCGTGCCAGGTTAAGAATCACCTGCTGGATCTGTAGCGCATCGGCTAATACCAACGGCAATGCTGGAGAAGCATCATAACGGATGCGGATGGCATGGCGCTGGGCTTCAAGATTGAGGAAATCAGAAATTTCGTCAAACAAGTCACTAACATGCACTGGGACATACTGGGGTTTTCCCCGGCGGGCGAAGTGGCGGATCTGCTGGATGATGGCACCGGCCCGCGCACTCTGAGCGGCAATTTTCTCCAGTGTCTCCCGCAACTCATCCCATTCAAACGAAGGGTTGCGCAGTCGCGCCAAGCCCGCATCAGTGTAGAGCATAATGGCGGTGATCGGCTGATTGATCTCGTGGACCAGTCCAGAGGCCATTTCTCCCAAGGTATTAAGGCGCGAGGCGTGCGCTAACAAGGCTTGTTGCCGTTGTGAAGCAGCCGCCATGCGCTCCTGCTCCAATGCACCGCCAATCCATTGAGCCATCAATTGAATCAGTTCCCGATCCACAGTCGTGAATGACGTGGCACGCGGTTGGCGGTCTGAAAAATTCAACGTTCCATAGAGTGAACCATTCACCCATACTGAAACACCCAGATAGGCTTCCAGTCTGGATTTTTGGTAGCAGGGATGATACCGCTGGACGCCAGCCGCAGCATGTTCGAAACCCAGCGGCCCTTGAGCGTGGAGGGTATCGCGGCAATAGGTATCGCCCAAGTCCAAGATATCACCTTGATTAATCGCGCCGCTAGACGATTGTACTTGAACAATCTCATAGCAATCGCCTTCGATCCTCGCCAGGATGCCAGTGGCTAATCCAAACCGCTGACAACCCATCACCAGCATCGCCTGCATTCTTTCGGCACAACGCACGGAGGAGGAGATGACCCGATACAGCTCCCGCATCGCTTCTACGCTGTCCATCAACGCTATTTGCTGTTCAGCCAATTGCCGATGGTCTTTTTCAGCATGTTCCTTAGCTGTAAGGGAAGATTGGATTAATGCCTTATTTCTAAGCGCCAACCGCAGGGACTGGTTCAGAGTTTGAGAGCCACGGTGCGCAATTCCCACTGCCAGTAACAAATACAGCAGACTAGCGGCCCCCAGGACGATGTGAATTGGATCACTCTGCCATAGCAACCAGAGAGCCGGTGGCAAGGACAGCGACAGGGCGTAAGCAAGGTAAGCTTTCAGCACTGGGGTTAGCGTCAATAACCCGCTCATCAAGATACCGCCCAGCACCAGAACAATGAGTACATCGTAGATTAGGGAAGGCGAGTAGATCAGCAATAACACAGCCCCTCCCCAACTTACCCCGCTGGCCAGGCAAGCCCAGACGTAGCGAACGGCCCAGCGGGTTGCATCATCCTCCGGATGAGGGCAGCGCTGAAAGATGAAGATCAACGTCAAACGGATAACAACGCTCACTTCCAGCAGCACCAGCCAGATCAACAGCACAGAAGAGGGAATGGCGTTCCAGACGCTGAAAACCAGCACGGGCGCGATCAACAAACTAACGACGGCATCCAACGGGATCCGTGCGTACAGCCGCTGCACTTGTTGAATGCCGGCACATTGCACACCGGGATCAGGGGCAGGATCGGGCAGCACGGTGATTTTTATAGGGTCTGGGACGGGCGCGGCGCATCGGAATGCGGCTCCCGATTGGATACATTTTGATCTTCCAGCACCGGTTGGACAGGCTCCACTGTATAGACGGACTCAACCGTATACTCACCTTCAAGGTCATGCAGCGTGCTCGCCTGCGCCTCGCGCGCCAACCGGCGGAACTGCCACCACAACCAGCCGGCAAAGGCCAGCCCCGCTGTCAACAGCAAGACGAATAGCAGCGAAGCGGTGATAAAGCCAACCACAAGGGTCACGACAGTCGCCAATGCAACACCCAAGCGACCCAGCCAGGACGGTTTGGTTGAGGGTAGCGCATTCATAAATGAGCGCCCCAAAACCACCAAATGATCAGGCCAATCAGGCCCAATCCAGCCAGATTGACGATGAAAGTGGTCATCGTGGATTACCTCCAGGCAGATCCGGCGGCCGAAACCCCCGTAATCGGTTGGCATTGCTAACGACGGTAAAGGAGGATAGCGCCATAGCCGCGCCAGCCAGCATTGGGTTCAATAATAGCCCGGTTGCGGGATAAAGCACCCCGGCTGCCAATGGAATACCCAAGGTATTGTAAATGAAGGCGCCAAATAGATTCTGCCGGATGTTACGCATAGCAGCCCGCGATAGCGCAATGGCGTCGGCAATACCATGCAAGGAGCCGCGCACCAAGGTGATGCCAGCACTTTCAATAGCAATATCAGTTCCCGTACCCAGCGCCAAGCCCACATCGGCCTGGGCTAGCGCTGGAGCATCATTGATGCCATCCCCGGCCATGCCCACCACCTCCCCTTGAGATTGTAACTCAGAAATGACATCAGCCTTGTGCATGGGCAATACTTCAGCATGAATCCGCTCGATCCCGGCTTGTGCAGCAATGGCCCGAGCGGTAGCAGTATGATCACCGGTCAGCAGCACGACGTTTAAACCGAGTTGCCGCAAGCGGGCGATAGCCGCGGTGGAGTCCGGTTTCAACGGATCGGCCACCGCAACAATGCCGGCTGCCCGGCCATCGGCAGCGACGAAAATGGGTGTCTGTCCCGCAGCGGCCAGGCGTTCCGCCTCAGCCTGGAGCAAAGTCGTATCGATCCTCTGCATATCCAGCCACTGCCGATTGCCCGCCAGTACCGTCCGTCCATTCACTGCGCCGCGAGCACCATGACCGGCAATAGCTTCAAACTGTTCTACAGCGGGAATGGCTAAGCCGCGTCCGCGGGCGGCATCGAGAATGGCCTGGGCCAAAGGATGTTCGGAACCGGCTTCCAAGCCCGCAGCCAGCACGAACACCTCATCCTCGCTGAAGCCTGCGGCAGCGATGATCGTGGTCACGGTGGGCCGCCCGGTAGTCACCGTGCCGGTCTTATCCAGCACCACAGTGGTCAATTGTCCGGCTCGTTGCAAGGCTTCACCATCGCGGATCAGGATGCCGTATTCCGCAGCCTTGCCGACCCCGGCCATGATGGAAATCGGCGTAGCCAATCCCAGCGCACAGGGACAGGCGATGATCAACACGGTCAAGGTAGTGACCAGCATATAGCCAGCCCGGGGTTCAGGGCCGAAGTTGAACCAGGCGAGTGCGGTCAACATGGCAACAATCAGCACCGAGGGGACAAAGACCGACGCGACCCGATCAGCCAGCCGGCCAATCGGTGGTTTGCTGTTCTGTGCCTGGCGCACGCTGGCAATGATATGCGCGAGCACGGTATCCTCGCCCACCCGGATAGCGCGGAATATAAAAGTGCCGGTTTTATTTAAAGCACCGCCCGTGACCGGATCGCCCGCCTGTTTAACAACCGGAAGCGGTTCGCCGGTTAACATGGATTCATCCACTGTCGACTGACCGCTAACAATATCGCCATCTACTGGAATTTTTTCGCCAGGACGGACCCGGATTAACGCGCCGGGCTGCAAGGTTTCAATGCGCACATCCCGCTCTTGGTCTCCTTCAACCAGCCGGGCAGTTTTCGGCTGCAGGCCAAGCAGGCGCTGGATAGCGGCAGACGCCTTGCCGCGCGCCCGGCTCTCCAAGGCGGCACCGAGGTTAATCAGAGCGATAATCGTCACCGCAGCTTCGAAATAGGCGTGTTGCGCCAGACTGGGCACACTCGCTGGGAACAACGCAACCAGCATCGAGTAGCACCAAGCGGCACCGGTACCCAAAGCAATCAAGGTGTCCATATTGGCGTTATGGTGGCGGAACTGCCGCCAAGCGCCCGTGAAAAAATGGCCACCACTATAGATCATGACGGCGAGAGTCACCAATCCAGCACTGATCCAGAAAGCCTGACCGGCAGACGTGGCCACCACCGGCAGCCAACCGGCCATTTCCGCAATCATCAGCGGTGCAGCCAACGCACCAGCAGCAATGGTGTTGCGGATCAATCGCTGATAATGCGCGTGTTCGGCGGCATCGCGTTCAGCTTCAGCAGCGGCATCCTTAAGTTCAGCGGCATCGTAGCCAGCAGCACGAATCGCCTGGATCAGCGCAGGTAAGGGCACATCACCGCTCACCTGGGCAGTGCGCTCAGCGAAGTTGACATTGGCTGTCGTTACACCGGGGGCGCTGCGCAGAGCGTTTTCCACAGCAGCCACGCAACCAGCGCAGCTCATACCGGTCACGGCCAGCCGGCGGGAAAGAGTGTGCGATACTGCCATTGAGTCTCCTTTAAGCTACCAAAAATCGGCCAATTGGGCCGTTTCCCATGCGGCATGCTGGACCAGCCAGTCATCCCGCCCATGCCGGATCAGTTCGAGATTAAAACGGTACAGATTGGCATTCAGACCCGCCAGTTCGTCAGCACGCGCCACAGGGCGGCTGGCTAACGCTGCCATGACGATCACCAGCGCCCGTTCCGGTTCGGGAAATTCAATAGCCTGAATCCGAGTAAACACATGAATTGATTGATTTCGCAGAATATGCAAGTGAATTAAGCCTTCTATCGCCTTGCGATCGTTACCATGAATATCAATATAATCCTTAGCGATCAACGACCGCAGCTCACGGGCATTGCGTTCCTCAGCAGCAGTCTGCACCTTGGCGATAAAGGTCTGAATTTCAGTTTCAGGTGACTCCGGGCTGCCTCCACAGGCAGTTAATACCAGCGCCAAGGCCAACCCTCCTGCAGTGGTCCCCCATTCACTTAGTCCGCGCATCGCGCCTGCTCCGGATTACAATGCATACTGATCTGAATTGACTTTCCCAATACGGACGCCCCCATCATGAACTATCGATTTGAAGTGCTTGATAAAACAATCAGCTACAGCGGCTTCTTCCGTATGGAGAACTACCGGCTGCGCCATGAACTGTTCGCGGGCGGCTGGAGTCCCGAAATTACCCGCGAATGCTTGGAACGCGGCCATGCCGTTGCCGTTCTGCTATATGACCCTGATCATGATCAAGTAGTTTTGCTGGAGCAGTTCCGGGTTGGGGCGCTGGAGTTTCCAGGGGGGCCCTGGCTGCTGGAAATCGTGGCCGGCATCATGGACGACCCGAAAGAAACAACCGAGGAGGTAGCGCGGCGTGAGACGGTCGAGGAAGCAGGCTGCTCATTGCTGGACCTCCTTCCCATCTGCCATTACCTGGTCAGCCCCGGTGGCACTTCCGAGAGCATCACCTTGTTTTGCGGCCGGGTGGATACTTCCCAAATCAGTGGATTGCAAGGCGTCGCCGAGGAGCATGAGGATATCCGGTTACATGTGGTTTCCCGCTCTGAAGCATTCGATTTGCGCAACACTGGACGCATTAACTCTGCTGCACCGATCATTGCCTTACAATGGCTAGAACTGAACCGGGCTAAGTTGCTGGAGCGTTGGGGATTGACTCCGGCCTAAATCCCCAGCCAACGCAGATCGGGATCGGTCTGCGAGCGGCTCCAAAGTGTGTGAAATAACTCCAGGAGCTCCTTCATACGCTCGCTGGGCTGGGATTCATAACTGCCTATCAGGCGGCGTGGATCGCTGAAACGCAGCAATGCTTGTTCATCCACGATAGCAAAAGCTTGACCCAGTTCCGGACGATGCGGCATTTCCTCGCGGTTTGGCGTGCGCAGAAGCAAGGCACTGGTGAGCCGCTCACCCAGCCGCGCTAACCGCGGGCAGTCATTACGCCACTCCCGCGCCGGTGGCAGCACCAGATGCAACCGCAACTTGGGCTGGTCCGCCACCCTGCTACGGATGGCATCAATCACTCCAGGATCGTCGTACAAATCGGAGCGCACCAGCGGCGTGTATAGATAAAGGGTACGCCGCATACCCCCCAATAACTCTAGCAAAGCACCCCGGCTATCCTCCAAGCCGTCCAGCGAAATCGAGGACACCCCGTTGTCATTTGCCATCACTCTTACCTCGCTGGTTGATGTTTATACATGCTGGTTAATGGCTCTACACTGTCATACCTTTCTCGCCTGAGCAGCAGCATTACCAATATAATGAGCCGGGGCCAGTTTCAGCAGAGATTGTTTCGCCTTATCGGGAATAGCCAGATTAACGACAAAGGCCTGCAAGGTCTCCCGGTCCACCCGGCGGCCACGGGTCAGCGCCTTAAGTTTCTCATAAGGCTGGTCGATGCCATAACGGCGCATGATGGTTTGAATTGGCTCGGCTAGCACTTCCCAATTAGCGTCCAGATCGGCTTCCAGCGCCGCTACATTCACTTCCAGCTTACCGATACCCTTTAGCGCCGACTGGTAAGCAATCAAGGTATGCGCCAATCCGACACCCAAGGTCCGTAGCACTGTCGAATCGGTCAAATCCCGCTGCCAGCGCGACACCGGCAGTTTAGCCGCTAAGTGATCCAGCAACGCATTGGCCACTCCCAAATTACCTTCGGCGTTCTCGAAGTCGATAGGATTGACCTTGTGCGGCATGGTCGAAGAGCCGATCTCGCCAGCCACCGTGCGTTGCCGGAAATAACCAATGGCAATGTAGCTCCAGATATCGCGGCAGAAATCCAGTAGCACTGTATTCATGCGCATCACAGCATGAAAAAACTCCGCCATGTAATCATGCGGCTCAATCTGAATCGTGTAGGGATTCCAATCTAATCCCAAATCTTCGGTGACGAAGCGGCAGGCAAGTTCTTCCCAATCCACATCCGGATAAGCCGTTAGATGCGCATTGTAGTTGCCGACCGCGCCGTTCATTTTCCCCAGCAGCGGCACGGCCGCCAATTGCGCCCGTTGCCGTTTCAACCGGTAGGCAACGTTGGCCATTTCCTTACCCAGCGTCGTCGGCGAAGCTGGCTGGCCATGAGTGCGCGCTAGCATCGGTTGATCTGCGTATTGATGCGCCCACCGGGTGATGGCGTCAATCATTTCATCCAATCCCGGTAACAACGCCTGAGTACGCGCTTCGCGCAGCATCAGCGCGTAAGCTAGATTGTTAATGTCTTCAGAGGTGCAGGCGAAGTGGATGAACTCGCTGACTGCTTCCAATTCGGCGTTGCCAGCGATACGCTCCTTGAGCAGATACTCCACTGCCTTCACATCGTGGTTGGTGGTACGCTCAATATTCTTAACCCGCTGGGCATCGGCTAAGGCGAAATTCTCCACGAGTCCATTAAGGATATGGATAGCCGATGCACTCAGGGGCGGAACTTCAGAGATGCCAGGATGACGCGCCAGCGCTTGCAGCCAGCAGACTTCAACCTGTACCCGGTGACGAATCAGGCCATACTCGCTGAATATCGGCCGCAGATCGGCGGTTTTATCGGCATAGCGGCCATCGATGGGGGAAATCGCGGTAAGCGTAGTGAGTTCCATGGTTATACCCGGAATCTTGCAACAAAAGTGATAAGGAAAAAATAGCAGATAAACGGCTATCGGCGCGCGCGGACCATCACTGCACCTAGGATAATTGCCCCACCGAGCAAGGCCCAGACACCCGGTTTCTCGCCCATCATCAGGAACACCCAGACCGGATTTAATACCGGCTCGATCATCGGAATCAGAATGCCCTCGACGGCGCGGACATGACGCAACGCCAGCGCAAACAGAATATAGGGCAGACCCAATTGCACTACACCCAGCAGGACCAAGCCAAACCAACTCGATAGATCCGGCATGAACTGAAACATGAACGGAAGACCAATTACGCCGGCGATCAGGTTTCCCAGCAACAAGGAAGACAGGGCGGAACCGTCCTTTTGCCGACGCATGAACAGTGCCATCCAACCGAAGCAGAAACCATCGATCAAGGCAATGATATTGCCCCAATAACCTGTCAGGGTCAGGTCATCCAGGAAAAACAGGATCATACCGCCTATCATCACCAGCAGAATCAACCAGTCACGACGGCTGACCTGCTCGCCGAGAAACCACGGGCTAAATAGGATGACATAAAGCGGCGCGGTGTATTGCAACAGAATAGTATTAGCTGCCGTGGTCATTTTATTGGCAACCACGAACAGCACCACCGTACCGGCATAGGCTAATGCCCCACCGATTTGCTCGAATGACCCATCGATTTTCAGCTCACGGCGAAACACCGCCCATATCAAGGCGGCACCGATCAGGCTGCGCATCCCAGCAATTGCAGCGGGATTCCAATCGATCCACTTAATTAATACCCCGCCAAAACTCCAAAACAGCGCCGCTGCCAATAGCATCAACACAGCACGGCGATGAATAGCAGCCGGTTCAGGCAGAGCAGTTTCAGGTTCAAGCAACACTGCCGCTGTCAATTCGGTATTAGGAATTAACAGCGGGGTGGCAACAGGTGATGGTTCGACCGTAAAGGCTTCGGAAACAGGCAATGATGATTTGCTCAAAGTTAACCCGGCTTCCTATTTCTGAGCACACGTGTAAATACAGTAGGTGTTACGTCCGTTCTTCTTGGCTTGATACATTGCCTCATCCGCTTGCTTGAATAATTGCTCTTGTTTGATGCTTATATCTCTGAATATGGCAATACCAATACTGGCACCGACTTGTGCCGTCTGCTCTTCATTAAGATCAATGGGCTTAGCAATACTTGCAATGATATTTTGCGCGATTCTCTCAAGTATTCGAGGTTGGTCAATATAATCCAAGAATAAAACGAATTCGTCACCGCCAAGCCGCCCGATCAAATCCGATTTACGCACGATGCCTTTCAATAGACGGGCGAAATAAATCAAAACACGGTCACCCGCATCATGACCGTAGGTATCGTTCACTTGCTTAAAGAAATCCAGATCAATCATCATCAAAGCTGAAAAAAACTCTGACTTTTCATAACCCTTATTGAGACGGTCTTGCAGTTTTAACTCGAATCCCAAGCGATTCAAAATCCCAGTCAAGGCATCAGTTATAGCAGCTTTTTTGGCAGCAGTTTCGGCCATTTTCCGGTCAGTAATATCATTTGCAACACCTTGAAATACCACATCTTCAATCCGGCTAAGGGTCATATGAATCCAACGATCAGGGCTGCCATGTTTGCCAACTAGTTTGATATCTCTCTGAACATTCTTATTCTCTTCGAGACACGCTTTAATCATGTCCCGTACTTGTTCTTCATCGTTGTTAAAAAAACTAGCTACCCGAGAAATAGGATCGATTTCTACACGCCCCACTGCCTGCATGATTTCCCGGCACGCTGGATTGTAGGAGAGCATTCTACCATGTTGATCAACTAGGAAAATCCCGGTATCGGCATGTTCGAAGATTGAACGGAATTTTCGCTCTTCGATTTCGCGTTGCAGCCGTAGATTCCGTTCCTCGTTGAGCAAGCTGACTAAGCGGGTAATCATACGATTGATGTAGTTCACTAGCCCGCCCAACTCATCGTGCTTATGCCGCCGATGTGGATAAGCAAGAATTTTTCCTTGTTCAACGGGCAGATTATGCAAATTATCGGAAATCAGCTTAATCGGCCGGGTAATCAATCTATATACCACCAGCACCACAGTAGCCCCAACGGCAAAAATCTGCACCATCAACAGGATACCAATAAAATATGAAGCTTGGATAACCTGGTTTTTCAGTTCTATGGGATCGGCTGCTAACAGTATTTCCCCAACTGTTTCATCAGGATTGAAGGGAGAAACCAATTGGCGGCGGATAAAATCGGTTGAATTTTCCATAGCCAAATCATCGATGTTACCTGGCTTGGTGTGCCGGATGGCTTCCGCTAATAATGTTTCTCCAGCACGGATGATAATCCGTTCCACAATCCGGTTGCTCAGTAATCCTTGGCTGACCTCGCTGGCTAGTTGCTGATCCTGTAGAAAACAGGCAATGCTTGCAGGGCGTTCAACGGTATCTAACAATTGCCGTAGTTGATTTTGGGCACGGCCGGTTTCTCGCTCGACCGCCAACATATTACCCCACCATAAAAAGATAATACCGACGAAGGCTACTACCGCTAAAATCCATAGGGTAGCACGAGTAACAAGGCTGATTGGTTGAGACATTGGCACGAAGATATAAAAGGCGCAAATTGAGATTAATCTGCCAGAATATAGACGATCTTCACACGCGGATCGACTTTAGCCCGCTCGACATAACCAATGGCGCCTTTGTTGTTTTCAATAATATCCAGCACTTCCTCGGCCGCTTCGGCCTGACGGGGTGGTGATCCCTGCCCGGAGAAATACAAGCGCGCCCAATAGGAGTTGATTTCAGCCAGTTGCTTGTCGACCAACCGGGTATAGAATTGCTGTTTCTCAGCATTTGGACCCGCCAGATCGACAGTTAACGCTGTGGCTCCAGAAGGTAATTTCTTCTGACGGCCCAGAAAGAGATTAACGACTTCAGCCTTGGTCAATTGCTCAACGCCACTTTGCGGGTTAACGATTACTGCAAGATCGTCAGCACCAGCAGTGAGACTCGCGCTGAGCGCTAAACCAAACAACCCCCCAATTCTGACCCAAGCCTGCTTCGGAAATCCGTTACCGAAACTGCAAAGCAAAAATCGTCGCAATTTTGAACAGCACATAACTGGTCCCCCGTCCTAGAACACGAAGTCAAATGTGGCGCTGAGCACCGCCGCCTGCCCGTCCCAGTCCGGCTCTGGATCGATCCATAGTATGGATGGATTATCGCGGCTATCAATCCAATCCAGTTGCAGCTTGAAATCCGCATTTTGGGCAAAATCATAGCGCACACCCAGGGAAAACGTCTCCTGATTGACTTGGTTGAACGAGAATGCTTGAGCAACTCCAGCATTAATAGCCTCGAAAGGCAGGCTGTTTGGCAGACCGGTTGTATATTGAGGATCTTTAGATTTTATTCTGGAATAAACCAAATAAGGGGTCCACTGGCCGATCCGATAGCCGATCGATAAATAACCCGCAGTATTATTGGAAGACATAGCCAGATCGGATGATAGGTGACTCATCATCAGTTGGCTTTGCAATGGACCATTATCGTAAGCAACGCCTGCGCTGAAGATATCAAAGTGCTTTCCAGCTGAACTCATCTCTTGGGCGAGAGTTATCGCCTGAGGAACACCCGTGCTCCGCAACGCATTCAGTAATGGCTCAATGGAGCCTTCATTTTCCAACCGTACGGCAGCATAACCAACCCGGAACAGCCAGTGAAGGTGCTGATACTCAAGATGCCCTCCTGCAACAGTGGAACCGTTTAAAGAATACTCACTTCCTTTTGCTCCAGGAAGAGTTTCATGCAACTGGCCTGCATACAGCTTACCTCGCAACAATCCATCACCGAATCCTCGCGTTGCAGTCAAGTCGAGCCCATCGATGTACGAATTAAATAACTGGCCAAAATAATCCACTGGTGGCCGGACCCAAAGATAAGCATACCCGACATCGCGGGAATCAGCTTGCAAGTAGATATCAGTGCCTAACCGCCCAGCACGAACCTGCACGTTTGGATTGATCGCGTATTTAAGGAAAGCCCAGGTGACTTCAGGACGGTAACTACCGTCATAGCGGTATTTACTAACTAATTGCAGGGTGCTTGAGAAATCCTCGCGCGGCTTCCAAGTCCCCTGTAATCCCAAGCGGGAATCGATCGCCCAGTCGACGCCATTGCCACGAGCACCCTTAGGTTGCGAAATATCGCGGATAAACCCTGCCCCATCATCGAAATTATAAGGTCCGCCCAACGTGCCAAAGCCACTTAGAGAGAAGGTTTCACTACCTAGCGGGAGTTCCGCCAGGACGATGGGCGAACACCAGAATCCAACGAGGACAAAAACCAGAAACTGCCTTGAAAAACGGTTCAAGAGGTTTGCCTCCAGAAAAAGTTTTAATACTGTCTCCCAGGCTGCCTAACCACCCAAGTAGGCATCTCGAACCTGTGAATTAGCCAGCAACACCTCAGCGCGGTCCTCCAGCACGATCTTCCCGACTTCCATGACATAACCACGATGCGCCAATTTCAGCGCAGCATGGGCGTTTTGCTCAACGAGTACAATTGTAACTCCAGCCGAATTGATCTCCCACAAAGTCTGGAAAATCGCCTTAACCAGAAGTGGGGCCAGGCCGAGACTAGGTTCATCCAGCAGCAAAATGCGCGGTTGCGCCATGAGCGCCCGGCCAATGGCCAACATCTGTTGCTCGCCACCACTGAGCGTACCTGCCAGCTGCTCGCGACGCTCTGCCAGCACCGGAAACAATTCATGAATCCATTGCAAATTCTTGGCGATGCGTACCCGGTCAGTTTGCGTGAACGCACCGAGACTCAGATTTTCCTGCACGGTCAACGTGCCAAAGATGCGCCGGCCTTCTGGTGCTTGTGCAATACCCATCGCCACTAATTGATGAGCAGGCGTTTTGTGAATTGAGCGGCCTTCAAAACGGATCTCTCCAGCCGATGAACGCAATAGCCCGCTGATAGCACTCAACGTTGTGGTCTTACCAGCACCATTTGCCCCCAAAATCGCAACAATTTCACCTTGGCGAACCATCAGGCTGACGCCGTGCAACGCCTCGACATTGCCATAATGAACATGGAGATTTTCAACTTCAAGCAGCATAGAGATAATATCCTGAACAGGAGCGATTCAGCGTCATGTGTCCCGCGATGGGAACGACATCACATCAAAACTTGGGTGATGGGGGGCATGTGATCAGTTGGCCATGAATGATTTCGCTGACGATGTACTCAGGCGGATCGGCCAGGTTTTTGTCAGTAGCTTGTTTGTGAGCGGCCGCCATCATTGGAGATAGGAGAAATGCCTCCGGGTGTTTACTCTACATATCATCTTCAGTACCCAGATAGGCCTCAATCACCTTAGGATCACAGCGTACCTGCTCCGGCGGCCCTTCGGCGATCTTGCCGCCATGTTCCAGCACGACCAGCTTCTCACAAGCGCGCATGACCAAACGCATGTCATGCTCAATCAATAAGATGGTGATACCTCGTGCTTGTATCCGCCCAATGAGTCCAATGAGCGCTTCGGTTTCCTGTTCATTCATGCCACCGGCTGGCTCATCCAAAACCAGCAGGCGCGGCTGAGTGGCCAACGCTCGGGCGATCTCCAGCCGTCGTTGGTCACCATAGGCCAGATTTTTTGCCAGCGCCGATGCCTGCTGACGCAGGCCAACAAATTCTAACTCCTGCAAGGCGCGATCTATAGCCTCCTGCTCTTCACGCTGCTGTGAAGGCAAATGCAGCATAGCAGCGACAAGTCCACTATGCATCCGATAATGACAACCGGCCAACACATTCTCCAGCACCGTTAATTTCTGAAACAGCCGGATATTTTGGAAGGTGCGGGCAATGCCCAAGGTAATGATGCAATGAGTCCGCAACCCATTCAATCGGGTGCCTGCGAAGAAAATCTCACCTTGATCGGATTGATACTGACCGGTAATCAGATTAAATACTGTCGTCTTACCGGCTCCATTAGGGCCAATCAACCCGGCAACTGCACCGTGCTCAACGGTAAAGGATACGTCTTTCACTGCAGTCAAGCCGCCAAAGCGTTTAGTGAGCCGTTGCAAAGCTAGCAAAGGTGTTATATCAAGGACCGGCGGAACGGCATTGATCACCTGAATGATCCCTTATTACTTAGTTCAGCGAATGAGAATTGCCTGCTTTTTGCCGGCAACAGCCCCTGTGGCCGAACCAACATCATGACCATCATCACCAAGCCGAATACCAACATCCGGGCGCTGGAGAATTCCCGGAATAATTCTGGCAACCCGATCACTAGAAAAGCGGCCAGCAACACCCCGGCCACATTACCTGCCCCGCCAAGAATAACAATCATGAATAACACTACTGACTCCCAAAAACTAAATGATTCTGGAGAAATAATTGTCATCTTAGCGGCGAATAAGGTACCAGCCATCCCTGCCCATGCCGCACCTAAACCAAAAACTGCCAGTTTGTAATAATCGGTATTAACACCGCTGCCCTCGGCTGCAACTTCATCTTCGCGCAGGTAATTGAGCGCCCGGCCAAAGCGCGACTGCTTCAAGCGTAGAAAAAGAAAAATAGTGAACGCGACAAAACCCCAGATCAAATAATAAAAATGCTGGGGCTGGCGAATGACAAAACCAAATAATTCAGGACGACTGATACCGAAAATACCATTCGCGCCCCCAGTGATGCCAAAGACATCATTCACCAGGGCGATACGGACAATTTCGCTGACACCGATAGTGACGATCAGCAGATAGTCACCGCGCAAATGAACAACAGGCCGAGCCACTGCCAATGCAAAAAATCCGGCAACCAAAGCGCTTAATGGCAGCGTCCAAAGAATAGGAATCTGATAGCGGGTATTTAAAATCGCAGCCGTATAAGCTCCCATTGCATAGAATGCAGCGTGGCCCATATTAAATAGCCCCGCTTCGCCTAAAATCAAATTAAGACTCAACGCCAATAGCCCGTAGAGACCGATGCTGTTTAGCACATCCACATGATAAGCATTGAGAAACAGCGGCGCTACCGCCATCAACGCGACAAACAGCGCAACAGCGAACGACGTAAAACGGTTCATGATTTTCGCATCACCATCTGATCCTTCACTCCTGCTGACCCTTGATATCTTCTTCTTAAATCTTGTCTGCCACTCGTTCGCCTAACAACCCCGTAGGCCGCACAATCAAAATCAGAATCAGCACGCAAAAAGCAATGGCATCCTTCCAGGCGATGGAGAGGTAAGCTGCACCCATGGCTTCGACCACCCCTAACAGCAACCCTCCGATCATCGCACCAGGAATGTTGCCGATACCACCAAGGATCGCAGCAGTAAACGCCTTCATACCGTAAACCCAACCCATTGTAAAATTGATCTGCCCGTAGTACAGCCCGACCATTAATCCGGCTGCACCACCTAATGCTGGCCCCAGCAGAAACACCAGCAGGATAACGCGATTGACGTCAATTCCCATCAATCGCGCCGCACCTTGATCAATGGCTGCAGCACGAATCGCAGTACCAATTTTGGTTTTTTGAATAAATAGATACAAAGTCACCATCATCACTACCGAAGCCAGCACAATCAGTACCCGCATCACCGGAATCTGGAGACCAAATAGATCAAAGGCAGTGACCGGTAGAATGTTATCGGGATAAACTTGGAAACGCGCCCCATAAATCAGCATTAGCGTGTTCTGTAAGAAGATCGATGCACCCAATGCTGAAACAACGGCTGACAGCCGTGGCGATTCCCGCAATGGACGATAGGCAGCCCGTTCCAGAATCATCCCCAGCACTGCAACTAATCCCATTACCATCAGCGCTAGCACCAGCACTCCCATGAAAAAACCAAGCCGGTCTGTCAGCGCCAGAGAGGTCAATAGAGTCAAACCTAGATAAGCACCATAAGTAAACAGATCACCGTGAGCAAAATTGATCAACTTGAGCACCCCGTAAACCATGGTGTAACCCAAGGCAATCAGAGCGTAGATGCCTCCCACGGCCAAACCGTTGGTGAGTTGCTGGAGAAATTCTTCCATGAGATCGCTTAGAATTCAGGCTGGAGGGAGAGAAACGAGGGGAGTATTGGCTAAGATTTGGATGATTATGGCGGCCCCTTGAAGGCGGGAACCGCCGGATGCCTTATAACTTCTGCATCACGAACTTACCATCCGCATTCACCTTATAGAGCCGGTATACCTCACCCTCACGGTCACCCTTTTCGTCAAAGGAGACCGGGCCGCTTAAGCCAGGGTAATCCTTCAGGCTCTTATGCAAATACTCAGCAATCTTGCCCCCATTAGTGGATTTAGCACCTTCGATACCGGCCACCGCCGCCCGGAATCCATCACCGGACAATACAGCCCAAATGGAAGCAGGCACTTCTTCATATTGCTTCTGGTAATCTGCCAGAAAGGCTTGCGCCTCCGGAGTATCCAAATCCTGCGGCACGGGCGGACTCAGAAAATAGAAACCTTCGGCCGCTTCCTGACCGGCGCTTTTGACCAGGTCCGGATTATTGGTCGCATCACCGCCGATAAACGGAACAGGCCAACCCATAGCACGCTTCTGCCGCAGTAAGAGACCGGCCTCCGGATAATAACCGGTAAACAGCACCACATCGGGATTGGCGCTTTTTAGCTTGGTCAAAATGGCATTGTAATCCCGTTCACCAGGGGTCAGGGCGTCGAAAAACACTACTTTTAGGCCTTTCTTTTTTAGCAGAGCGCTGGTTTCATCCGCCAAGCCTTTGGCATAAGAGGTACTGTCGTGCAAAACAGCAACTTGCTTGAAACCCAGTTTTTCAATCGTCTGCGCTGCTATCCGGCCCTGCTCATCGTCACGCGGCGCGGTGCGGAAGAAGTGCTTAAGACCTTTTTCGGTCAAGCGAATGGCCGTGGAGCCATTAGCAATCTGTGGAATGCCCGCTTCATCATAAATGGCCTGGGTTGCTTCGGTGACTGAAGAGCCATACGTGCCAATGACTGCGACGATGCCCTGAGTGGTCAGACGTTGTGCAGCCAATGAGGCTGTGCGCGGATCACCGCCATCATCCTCGGTCACCACCTCAATCTGCTTACCCAGTACCCCACCTTTGGCGTTCTGCTGCTTAGCCAGCAACTCAACAATCTTCTTCATGCTTTGTCCTTCACTGGCCCAAGAACCGGTCAGCGGCGCCATCAGGCCGATTTTGATCGCATCCGCTGCCTGCGCAACGCCGCCAGTCACCAGACCGATCACAGCGACCAGCGCCAAAAGTGGTTTTTTCATAACAGGTATCTCCTTGTGAGTAGGCCAGCTATCGACATAGAACTGTATCAGGAAAGTCAGCATGATGATTCTTAACTAATTAACAATAGCAGCGATTCAATAACCGTCAAACGCGCTCCACGGACAGCGGCGCACGCACATCCGCAGGCAACTTGCCAATCATTCTGGCCGGCGTTTCCTCTTCATTACCCTCCTCCACCTTGTCTCGGCCACCTGGTAACCAATCGGGTACCCGTCCATTGTTGCGAGCCCCTAGCCTGGAAAAATTGAATAACCCGGTGTCCGCCAAGTGCGAAGGCACCACATTCTGTAACGCTGCAAACAGGTTCTCTACCCGTCCAGGAAACTGCTTCTCCCATTGCCGTAGCATCGCTTTGATTGCTTGACGTTGCAGATTGTCCTGCGAACCGCATAGATTACAAGGGATAACCGGAAACTGACTGATCTCAGCATAGGTGGCCAAATCACGCTCCTGGCAATAAGCCAATGGGCGAATTACTACATGCTGGCCATCATCGCTCAGCAGTTTTGGTGGCATTGCCTTGAGCTTGCCACCATGAAACATATTCAGAAACAGCGTTTCCAGAATATCATCACGGTGATGGCCCAGTGCAATTTTTGTCATCCCCTGCTCGGCGGCAAAAGTGTACAAAATCCCCCGCCGTAAGCGTGAACACAGCCCACAAGTGGTTTTACCTTCAGGAATGACCCGCTTAACGACACTATAGGTATCCTGCTCAAGGATATGAAAAGGAATACCTATGCGACGCAGATACTCTGGCAGCACATGCTCTGGGAAACCTGGTTGTTTCTGGTCAAGATTGACCGCAATCAGTTCGAAGCTCACGGGTGCCCGCGCTTGAAGGTTTCGCAAAATATCAAGCAGCGCGAAGGAATCCTTGCCACCGGACAAGCAAACCATTACCCGGTCGCCATCTTCGATCATATTGAAATCCTGAATTGCCCGGCCGACATTCCGGCGCAGGCGCTTCTGAAGCTTATTAAAATTGAACTGCTGCTTTCTAATCGCTACGGTCATCGTTGTGTCTCCGGGAGCCTATGCGCGAGGGCAAACTTTACCCGAAATCCAGTACAATGGCGTCAGGCAGATTGCTTGCCGCCAGTTCATCAGCGGGCTAGACTCCCGTTTCATGACCACAGCGAAAGCCGTGCGTCGGGAATCCGTCCGGACCGGCACTGCTGGCTGTACCGGACAAATTAGACCCCGCCCTTATTCGGAGAACTCCACCTATGGAGACTAACGACGTCGAACACTATAAGCATCGGCTCGTCGAATTGCGCGTCGAGCATCGCGACTTGGATGATGTGATCGCCCGCCTAGCCAAAGACCCCTTGGTCGACGAGCTTGAGCTAAAGCGCCTGAAAAAGCGCAAACTCATGCTTAAAGATATGATTGCACACTTGGAAAGCAAGATTATCCCTAACCTTAACGCCTGAACCAATCAGAAAAATCTACTACCGTAAAAACTCCCTCTTTTCCTGTCATCTCCTAAGTTGGGTTGCCGAGATACGGCAACCCAATTCACCTCGCCGCCAAATATCCTGTAAATCATCGTAGGTTGGCACTTTCAGACATTTCAGGGCCTGAAGGCTCGATTCTCAAAGGCCTGCTTCAGGTAATCTAGTACCGGTGTGCCTCGAACATCTTCAATTCAAACCGGATTTCCTCTACCTGTTTCTCCGCTTGGCTGATAATTTCTCCGGTCATCTTCATGGTTTGATCACCCGGCAAATTTGCCAGCTTGCTGGGTTATTTTATGCCTTGCTCATCCTATCTTTTACCAATTTAGTCATAGAGTTACTTAGATTTCACCCTAATGTGTTTGAATTAAATTAACTTAAGCAGGCAAAACCAGCGCAAGCAGCCTAATGCCAAGGCCACGATTTACAACCCGGTGTGATAAAGTACCTTGTTAGCCAACAAGTCGATCTGGCCTTACTTTGGCCAGCAACACCTCCCCACTACTCTGCAATCATGCCGATCACCCCATGATCCTGAGCCGTTTTCTCAAGCCCAAGTGGCAACACACCGATCCCGAGACCCGCAAACAAGCTCTACAGGGGCTGGAGTCTACTGACCCGGCACTAATTGAAATAGCCCGGCAGGATACTGATCCAGCAATCCGTTGTGCCGCGCTGAAGCGCCTTAGCGACCTCGATCTGCTCCAGACTATCGCCAGCCAAGACCCCGACCTGAAGGTGCGAACCGCTGCCCAGGAACAGTACCGACATCTGCTAGCTGGCAAAATCGCTGAAGGTCCATCCTTAGCCGCGCGGTTGGAACAACTGCGCCAGAATCTTGATCCGGCGCTGATCGAATTTCTATTGCATCACGCCGTAGAACCGGAACTGCGCTTGACCGCATTAAAGCAGATAACCACAGAACCGGCACTGGCTGGGATTGCCGTGCAAAATACTCACTTGGACGTGCGGTTGGCAGCGTTAGAGCGGATACAAGATCCTGAATTACTCGAACAGGTTACCCGCCAAAGCCGCAATCGTGACAAGCGCGTCTATCGCCAGGCCAAGGAACGGCTGGATACCCGCCAAGCAGCTGAGACTCAAGCTGCTCATTTCGAACACCTATGCAACGAAATGGAAAATCTACGCTGGGACGGTGAAAGTGGTCTTAACGCTGGCCGATTCCCGAAGCTAGACCAAGAATGGCGGAGTCAAAAATCACCGCCCCCTCTGGAATTGCAGGAACGCTACAGCCAGGCCCGTGAACGCTTCCTGACCGAACGGCAAACCAGCGCTAATCGCCGGGTCCAACGTCTGGAGCTGATTACCTCATTAGAAAATCTGTTGGAGCGGCTACGCACAGAACGTGAATCCAGCGCTGAACTTAGTGCTGCAATCCAATACGGCGCCTGCGAAGCGCCTGCCGCCTGGGCTTGTTTCGGCCCGCCCCAAGATAATGAAGGCCGGCGGCTAGAGCAACGCTTTCAGGAACTGATTGAAGCCATTCATGGGCAGGAGCGCATCCTGCAACGTAACCAGATTCGTGCTAATCGCTTGCGCGAAGTGTTACAGCAAACAGAAAAGTTGTTAAAACAACCTAGCGAAATCCAAGAAGCTGATATCACTCCCTTACGTCATCAATGGCAAAGCCTGGAACACCCTGAATCTGGAACACTCACTATTGAATTACAGAGCGAGTTTGATAGCCTCCTCAATAAATTGCGCGCCCGAATGCAGCGCCAGGCCCAGGAACGCGACCAGGAGTGGCAGGAACTCCAAGAACTGACAGCACAATTGGAGGCCGCTATCGAGAACGGTGAATCGCAACAAGCAGCCGCCCTTCAGGAGCAAGCCCGCCGGCGGCTGAAGCAGAATATCGGGCTAAGCCGGGCACAAATGACAGAAATCGATGAACGCCTGCAAAGTAGCGCTGCTCAATTAGGCAAACTGCGTGACTGGCGGCGCTGGGGTGCCTATCAAGCGCGGGAACAACTGTGCGCCACTGCTGAAAGCCTGACCGGTCTAGAGATCGACCCAACCGAAATTGCCCGGCGTATTCAGCAGGCTCGCAATGCTTGGAAGAAACTCGACCACCAGGAAGGTGCTGCCCCCAAAGCACTCTGGAAACGATTCAACAACACCTGTGAGCGCGCCTACGCCCCCTGCCAAGTCTATTTTGAAGCCCAAGCCCGCGAACGCCAACAACATTTCGAGCAAAAAACCGCACTTTGCGTCCAACTGGAGCAATTTGAGGCTGCGACTGACTGGCAACAGGTCGACTGGCGTGAGGCAGACCGGGTGCGCCGCCGCGCTCAGGAGCAATGGCATAAACTGGGTCCAGTCAACCGCACTGACCGCAAGCCTTTGGATCGCCGCTTCCAAAAGGCTCTGCAATGCCTAGATATCCATCTGGATGCCGAACGTAATCGTGAAGTGCAACGTCGTCAGCAACTTATCGAACAAGTTCAAGGAATGGCAGACAGCACCGATCTGCGTGTCGCCATCGAAACCGCTAAGCGTGCCCAAGCGGAATGGCCGCCCACCGTTCAAGCTTCCCCTCGCCAGGAACAGGCGCTCTGGAAAACATTCCGCGTTGCCTGCGATGCGGTATTCGCCCGCCGCCAGGCGGAACATCAAGCCGCCAACAGTGAGCGCCAAGCCCATCTAGCCAGCAAGCTGGCATTATGTGAGGAAATCGAAGCATTAACTGAAGTCGATCACGAGCATTTGCTGCAAGCACGGGTGCAATTGCAAGCGGCTCAACAAAAGTGGAACATTATCGGTTCCATACCTCGGACTGAACAGCGCGCTCTTGAACAGCGTTTTGACGCTGCCGTCCGCCAATTTGCTGACCATGAACAAGCTATATGCCGGGCTCACGACGAGCAAGTCTTTCAGCACCTGTACCAACGCTCACGGCTGTGTGCACAACTGGAAGCTTTGCTTACAACACTGCCGATTGACACTATCACCCTAGCAGCTTTGCAACATGAATGGGCGGCATTGCCAGCGCTGCCAGAAGCGCTGTTGGAACCGCTTCAGCAACGCTTCGACAAGATCTGTCAGGCACTGACCAGCTCCCCCGAACAAACAAAAAGCTTGCGTGTCTATCTAGAACAAAATTTAGAGCGCAAAAAGATTTGGTGCGTGTGCATGGAAATCGTTGCCGGAATAGAATCACCACCGGCCTTCGCTGCAATGCGAATGGAATACCAGGTAGCCCGGTTGTCAGCCTCACTGGCCCGTGGCACTGTCCAGTCTGAGGCGCTTTACGATCCACAAGCCTTACGTGAGCAATGGTGTCTAACTGGCGCCCTGCCTGCTGAGGAAGAGACGGAACTGGATACCCGGTTTCTGAGAGCAGCACAAGCCTGGTGGAAACGTGAGGCTCTTTAATCCCAATTTTCCACGCTGCCCCCGGCGACAGCACCCGTGAAGCCAAGTGATTTATTCCTGGTGCTGCTGGCAAACACCGCATGGTCGCTAAATTTCCTGGCGGGAAAGGCGGGCGTGGAACACTTTCCACCACTAATGTTCGCTACTCTGCGCTTCACGGTACTCATTCTGCTGTTATGGCCCTGGCTGCGCTGGCTGCCGGGAAAAATGCGCCCCGTGCTGGAAATCAGCCTTCTGCTAGGCGTATTCCATTTCAGCATGATTTTTATCGGGCTGGACGTGAGCGGCGATATTGCTTCGGTGGCTATTACTGCCCAACTTTATGTTCCCTTCTCGGCACTGCTGGCAGTGTTCTGGTTGGACGAACGGCTGGATCGCTGGCGAGTTGCTGGCATCATCGCGGCTTTTACTGGAGTGATGGTCGTTGGCTTCGACCCAATAGTCATTACCCATCTCGATGCTATAGCGTGGATCGCTGGCGCTTCATTAATGATGGCAGTGGCCACTATCTTGATGCGCCGCTTATCAGATGTCAGTGTTTTTACCCTGCAGGCTTGGATCGGTGCAGTGGCTGCCCCGAATTTATTATTGCTATCACTGCTGCTAGAACAAGGACAAGCCGATGCATTGCGCTCCGCAGATTGGCTAGATTTCGCCACTCCGATCTACTCAGCCATCGGTGCTTCACTGGTAGGGCATGGCATTGTCTATCATCTACTGACTCGCTATCCAGTTAGCTTGATCACGCCATTGCTGCTACTAGCACCGGTATTGGCGGTGCTATTGGGAGTACTCATCTGGGGTGATCAACCCACCTGGAAGTTGCTATTAGGCGGACTCACGACGTTGACAGGCATCGCAGTGATTACCTTACGCGCGTCTGCATTACCGGCCGCCGGTCACAGGAGCCACTCAATACTCCCGGCGAATCAACTGCTCGATCAAAGGTTGAAGGATTAACTCCATGGCAAACCCCATCTTGCCTCCTGGGACCACGATGGTATTACGGCGCGACATAAATGAATCGTGGATCATGTGCAAAAGATAGGTGAAATCTGGCTGGGTTTTTCGAGGCTCCTTAAAGCGGATCACGACGAAACTCTCATCTAGATTAGGAATGTCGCGAGCAGCAAATGGATTGGAGGTATCCACCGTTGGCACCCGCTGAAAATTGATGTCGGTGCAGGAAAATTGCGGCACAATGTAATGCGTATAATCATACATACGCCGCAGAATAGTATCAGTCACAGCCTCAGCACTATACCCCCGCTCAGCGGTATCACGGTGGATTTTTTGGATCCACTCCAGATTGACGATGGGTACTACGCCAATCAGTAGATCGACATAACGAGCAACATTGACCTTATCTGTCACCACCCCGCCGTGTAGCCCCTCGTAAAACAGCAAATCACTTCCTAAAGGTAATAAAGTCCAGGGCGTAAATGAACCGGGCTCCTGGCCGTAGCGAACGGCCTCTTCCTGATCATGCAGATAATAGCGTCGCAGTCCAGTACCCCGTTCACTGTATTCCATAAACAGGGACTCTAACCGGTCAAAAAGATTACCCTCTGGACCAAAGTGGCTAAAATTACGAACTTCTTGTAACGCCAGCTCAACTTGCTGTTGCATCTCATCGCGGTCATAGCGGTGGAAACTATCGCCTTCGACGATGGCGGCATTGATCCCGTCCCGCCGAAAAATATGTTCCATCGCAACCCGGACTGTTGAGGTACCAGCGCCAGAGGAACCGGTAATAGCGATAATGGGATGCTGTTTCGACATAGCCGCTCACTCATTAAATCCCAGCGGCTTGATTATACCCTGATTTATATTGCATCGCAGCAAACAGAGGGTTAAAAATCTCACAGGCTGTTAACCCTGAGTGTCTACTCGCCCTGATTGCTCCAGCAATCGCCGTAACTGATAGCGATAGATAAATCCGGGGAGAGCGCTGACCGCAAACAAGCACAGCGTCACAATATAAAATTCCCAATCTTGATCATGCATCGCGCCGGTAGCTTTATACTCTAATCCCAACCCGATACCGATGATCAGACTGTACAACAAGCCCCATTCGATCAGCAGCAACCAGAACGGCTTCGCCCGCCGATCACGGCGGGCGATTACTAGCAACCAGCGCTCACTCAACCAAGGAAGGTTAGCAGTCACTGCTGCCAATACCAACCACAGGCCAACGACAAAGGTTTGAGTCATCAATCATTCGGTCAGGTCAGTCTAGCATCGCTGCTGCGCACCAGCCCATCAGTGCCGTTGGATACAAACCGAGCAGCACCAACAACAACCCATTAGCACTAATCACAATTTCCGTATCCCGGCTCATCTCGATTTCCGGCTCACCCGGCTCAGCCTTGTCAAAATAGATACACTCACGACTCGCAGATAATAAAAGGCACTGATTACTTGAAAACACTACGCCAACTAATGCCAACCAGACAAGACCGATGTCCACCACTGCCTGTAATATCACCCACTTGGCATAAAAGCCAACCAGGAACGGAACACCGGCCATTGACATCATAATCATCATCATCAAGAACGCCAACCATGGATTGCGGTCATTCAACCCTTGAAATCATCGATATTTTCTGCATCAAAGCCAGTTCGGCTCAAGATAATTATCATGCCGAATGCACCCACCGCCATCAACACATAGACGATGGCATAAAACATGCTGCCGCATAACCTTCTGGGGTGCCTGCCAGAATGCCGAGCAGTAGAAAACCGACATGGAAATCGTCGAATAAGCCAGCATCCGTTTGATATTGCTCTGGACAATCGCGACCAAATTACCGATCGCCATCGACAACACTGCTAGGATAATGAGCATCTGTTGCCAATCACTTTGCAACGGAACCAAGGCCATCCACTGAACCCGCATCACCAATGCAATGCTGCTAACTTGAGGGCGCTGAGCCAATATACAAAGTGACCGAAGTTGGCGCACCTGATAAACATCTGGAAGCCACATATGGAACGGCACTGCACCCAATTTGAACGACAACCCAACGACCAGGAACACCAACCCCGAATACCAGTACCAGATTATTCATCTTCTGATCAGCAACTACATCAGCTACTACTTGGAGATCAATGCTACCAGTCGCACCGTAAATCATCGAAATACCATACAGCAACATGCCGGAAGCCAGCGAACCCAACACAAAATACTTCATAGCGCTTCTGGAGGCCACTGGCGAGTCACGGTCGGTAGCCACCAGCGCATATAAAGAAAGTGAGAGTAACCCAAGCCAAGATAGACAGTGAGCAAGCTATGCGCTGATACCATGATCATCATGCCTAACACACCAAACAACCCGGAGCACATAGTACTCAATTGAACAGATTACGCTGACGCAAAATAATCACGTGAGTAAAGAAACCCAGCCGCAGCAGTCAGGCAAATAAATAACTTAAGCAAATCACCCATTGCATCCTTAATGTAGTGACCAAACATAGTAGTCACTGGCGCATGAGCATAGTTAACAAGGTCAACAGAGCTGCACCCAATAGAGTGATCTGCGCCAACCCATAGGTAATGTGCCGTTGCCGCTGTTCCAGGAACACATCAACCAGAATCAAGCAGGCTAGGGTCAGTACGGAACAGTTCCGGCAGAACCGGCATGAAATCAGGCGACGAAATTCATTGATTTTCTATTCTCCGATTTCTCTCTGCGAGGAACTCGATCACAACAACTTAGATGTGGTGATATGCTGCAGCAGGTTATCCACCGAAGCATACATCACCGAGGTCAGAGGGTCGGGGCCAGATACCAATAAGCAACAACGCCGCCGCTAGTAGCTCAGCATAATGATCTCCGGGTATTAACATCTTGCAGCTCAGCGATATGGCTGTGCCGATTTCACCAAAAATCACCCGCTGACCAGCCACAGGGTATAGGCTGCTCCCAGGATTAAGGTGGCTGCCGCCAGAAAAGCGATCCAGAAACTAGCTTTAAAACTACTGAGGATTACCAGGAATTCGCCGACAAAACCTGATGTACCTGGCAAACCAGCGTTAGCCATCCCAAACAGCACCATAAAAGCGGCGAAGACCGGCATGGTATTAACCACACCACCGTAATCTTTGATCTGCCGGGAATGCACCCGGTCATATAAGACACCAACACACAAGAACAGCGCTCCAGCGATAAAGCCATGCGATACCATCTGCACCAAGCCACCCTCAATACCCATAGCCGCACCGCTCAAGCTACCTGTTTGCCGATAGATACCAAAGACGACAAAGAAGCCCAGGGTCACGAACCCCATATGCGCGATGGAGGAATAGGCAATCAACTTTTTCATGTCCTGTTGAATCAGTGCCACCAGACCAATGTAGACCACTGCAATCAGTGACAGGGTAATAACCAGCCAGTCCAACATTGCTGCAGCATCCGGGGTGATCGGCAGCGCAAAGCGCAGAAAGCCATAACCACCGATTTTCAAAGTAATTGCCGCCAGAATGACTGAGCCGCCAGTCGGCGCTTCAACATGGGCGTCTGGCAACCAGGTATGCACCGGCCACATCGGCACCTTGACCGCAAAACCCAAGAGGAAAGCAAAGAAGATGATTCCTTGTTCCATCAAGCCCAACGGCAGCTTATGGAAATCGAGAATCTCAAAACTGTTAGACTGATTGTACAGGTAAATTAAGGCAATCAGCATAAACACCGAACCTAGGAAGGTGTACAGGAAAAATTTGAGCGTGGCATATACCCGGCGTGGCCCGCCCCAAATTCCGATGATCAGAAACATCGGAATCAGCATTGCTTCAAAAAACACATAGAACAGAATGGCATCCAGTGCGGCAAATACCCCAATCATTAAGCCTTCCATGATCAGGAAGGCCGCCATGTACTGAGCGACCCGGTATTGCACCACTTCCCAACCGGCAATGACTACTAGCACGGTCATGAACGCAGTCAGCAGGATCAACGGCATCGAGAATCCATCGACACCCAAATGGTAGTTGACACTGAACATGGGAATCCACGGCACGAATTCCTGGAATTGCATCGCCGCTGTTGTGGCATCGAACGACGAAAACAGCGGGATACTGACCATAAAACTTAGAATCGCGACCGTCAGGGCCAGCGCCTTAGCGCGTGCAGGGTTTTCGTCACCCACGAACAGCACCGCAATGCCGCCAAGGATCGGGAACCAAATAACAAGACTCAGCAGAGGCAGTTCCGACAGCATGGTTTTTCTTCTTCCAGGTTAGCGGGTGACGAACCAGGTCAGCAGGATCAGCAGGCCAATGATCATGGCAAAGGCATAGGTGTACAGATAGCCGGTTTGTATGCAGCGCGCCATCGAAGCAACCCAACCCACCAGCCGCGCCGTGCCATTGACCATCACACCGTCAATCAAGCCAGCATCAGCATATTTCCATAATGCCGTACCCAAATTCCGGCTGCCTCGCATGAACACCGATTGGTAGATTTCGTCGAACAGATACTTGCGTACCATGATGTCATAAAGCACGGCAAACTTCTGCTGGATCAGCTCTGGCAGGTCTGGCCGTATCATGTACAGATAGAACGCCGAGCCAAACCCAGCTAACACGAGGATAAACGGCAGACCTGTCAACCCATGCAGGGCAAAGCTAACCGCTCCGTGAAAATGTTCTCTGAGAGGTTCCAGAACATTGTGTTCAGCCGACACAAAAATCGCGTTATTGAACACATCACCAATTAGCAACGGCTCAATGGACATAGCACCAATCACTACTGAAGGAATTGCCAGTAGAATCAGCGGTACCGTCACAACCGCTGGTGTCTCATGCAGATGTTCCTTCGTATGATGATCCATGCGCTCCTTGCCATGGAATACAATGAAGTACAGCCGGAAGGAATAGAGCGAAGTCACAAATACTCCTAACATGACTGCAAAATAGGCAAATCCTGCCCCCGCAATGTGCGAGTAATGTACCGCTTCCAGAATACTATCCTTAGAATAGAAGCCAGCGAAGCCCGGTGTACCGATCAACGCCAGCGTACCCAATAGAAAAGTAAACCAGGTAACCGGCATATATTTCCACAAGCCACCCATTCTGCGGATATCCTGCTCATGATGCATCGCAATAATCACTGAGCCAGCACCGAGGAACAATAGCGCCTTAAAAAAAGCATGGGTCATCAGATGAAAGATCGCGGACGAATAAGCCGACACACCCAGCGCCACTGTCATATAGCCTAACTGCGAAAGCGTAGAATAGGCCACCACACGCTTGATATCATTTTGGATGATGCCAAGGAATCCCATGAACAGTGCGGTAATCGAACCAATGACTAGCACCACACTCAACGCGGTCTCCGATAATTCGAACAGCGGTGACATACGAGCGACCATAAAAATACCAGCAGTCACCATTGTCGCAGCATGGATCAATGCCGAGATCGGAGTAGGACCTTCCATTGAATCTGGCAACCACACATGCAAAGGCACTTGTGCAGATTTTCCCATCGCACCGATGAATAGCAGAATGCAAATCAACGTCATCAACGACCAGTCTACACCGGGAATAACCTGCACAACCATATCTTTCATCAACGGTGCAGCGGCAAATACGTCAGCATAATCAATGCTATTAAAGGCCATCAACACCGCAGCGATACCTAGCAGGAAACCAAAGTCGCCTACTCGATTGACCAAAAAGGCTTTTAGACTAGCGAAAATAGCACTCTCACGCTTATACCAGAAGCCAATCAACAGATAGGACACCAGACCTACGCCTTCCCAGCCAAAGAACAATTGCAAAAAATTGTTAGCCATCACTAGCATCAACATAGCGAAAGTGAACAATGCGATATAGCTAAAGAAGCGCTGATAACCGTCATCATCATGCATGTAGCCGATGGTGTAAATATGAACCATCAATGACACAAACGTCACAGTGGAAATCATCACTGCAGTCAGATTATCCACTAGGAAGCCGATCTCAAGGCGGATACCTTCAATCATCATCCAGGTGTAAACTGACTCGTTGTACGGATCAGCACCTCCCAAATGATGACGCAATACCACCAGTGACAAAAGAAAGGAAATTGCCACACCAACGATAGTCACCCAGTGAGCACCTGCGCGACCAATCTTACGACCAAACAGTCCAGCGATAATGGCGCCGAACAAAGGCGCAAGTACAATCGCGAGATAGATATTTTGCATGGCGGCTAACCCTTCAGCGTGTCGAGATCGGCGACGTTGATGGTGCGGCGGTTGCGGAACAACACCACCAGGATAGCCAAGCCAATGGCTGACTCAGCCGCCGCCACAGTCAGGATGAAAAATACAAAGACCTGGCCAATGGTATCGCCGAGAAACTGCGAAAAAGCGATGAAATTGAAATTCACCGCCAACAGCATCAACTCAATCGACATCAGCAGAATGATGACATTTTTCCGATTTAGAAAGATGCCGGCCACGCTGAGACAAAAGAGGATCGCTCCTAGTACAAGATAATCAGTCAGCGCGATCATCTATCCCCCGGTTTTGATTATTTGCATGGTTGAAAAGACCGCTACTAAGTTAAATAGCAAAGGTTGTGTTCCATAATCGTTAATTGCTAATCTTCTTCTCTGGTGCCATGCGCACCACCCGTACTCGATTGTCTCGTGATACAAGAACTTGCTGGCCGGGGTCCTGGGATTTCACTCCTTCTCGTCGCCGCATGGTCAGCGAGATAGCTGCAATGATCGCCACCAGCAGAATCACTGAAGCGATCTCAAATGGATAGACGTAAAAGGTGTACAAAACGCTACCCAATTCTTTGGTATTGCTGTAATCAGCTGCATGCGCAGTCAGGCCGTATTGGTCACTGCTAAAATAACTAGATCCGACTATCAGCCCCATCTCAATCACGATGAGCAATGCCACCGCTGCACCAACCGGCAGATATTTGATAAAACCCTCCCGCACCGGATCGACATTCAGATCAAGCATCATGACTACAAACAAGAACAGCACCATCACTGCGCCAACATAAACCAGCACCAGAGTAATGGCCAGGAACTCCGCCTCGATCAACAGCCACAATGCGGCACTGGTGAAAAATGCCAGCACCAGAAACAACGCAGCATGAACCGGGTTGCGCACCGTGATAACTCTGACCGCAGCAAAGATCAGGATCAGGGCAAAAATGTAGAATAGAAATTTTTCAAATCCCATGAACAAGCCTGCTAGTTATTTTCTGGAAACAGGGTCAGCTAACGGTAAGCCGCATCGGCGGCCCGGTCAGCAGCAATCTGCGTTTCGCAACGTGCACCATGAGCCAGCAATTTCTCCTTAGTCATAATATGCTCGCCGCGCTTCTCAAAATGATAATCAAAAGTCCGGGTTTCGACGATGGAATCCACTGGGCAGGCCTCTTCACAGAAACCGCAATAGATACATTTAAAAAGATCAATATCGTAGCGAGTAGTACGGCGAGTGCCATCATCTCGTTGTTCGGACTCAATCGTAATCGCTAAGGCTGGACAGACTGCTTCACACAGCTTACAGGCAATACAACGTTCCTCACCATTCGGATAACGACGCAAAGCATGCAAGCCACGGAACCGGTGTGATAGCGGAGTCAACTCTTCTGGGTACTGCACCGTGATTTTTTTAGCAAACAGGTAACGGCCAGTCACTTGTAAGCCAAGCAACAATTCCCACAGCAGGAAGCTCTTGAAGTAGTGCCGAAGAGCATTCAGGGTATTCATCAGCTTTCTCCGCTCAATCAAACCACGGCCCGACCTGGCCCAATACACCGAGTCCGACCACCAACAACCAGACTAAAGTTACTGGAATAAACACCTTCCAACCTAGCCGCATGATTTGGTCATAGCGATAGCGTGGAAAAGTCGCGCGGAACCACAGGAAAAACAACAACAGAAACGAGATCTTGATCACTAACCAGAGGGCACCGGGCACAAAGGCGAACAAACTGCCCAGCACCGGGATACCTTCGAAGGGCGATAGCCAGCCTCCTAAGAACATCGTCGCCGCTAACGCTGATACCAGGATCATATTGGCGTATTCCGCCAGAAAGAACACAGCGAAAGCCATACCAGAATAATCGACATGAAAGCCAGCAACGATTTCCGACTCGCCTTCAGCCACGTCAAAAGGCGCCCGGTTAGTCTCGGCGATACCAGAAATGAAGTACACCAAGAACAGCGGCAACAGCGGCAACCAGAACCAATGAAACAAGCTACCCTGCTGAGCCAGTACGATCTGGTTGAGATTCAGGCTACCCGCAGCCATCAACACTCCCACTAAGGCAAAGCCCATGGCGATTTCGTATGCAACAATCTGTGCCGCTGAGCGCATGGCACCTAGAAAAGCATATTTGGAATTCGAGGCCCAGCCTGCAATGATCACACCGTAAACCCCCATCGAGGTCAGCGCAATCAGATATAATAGACCGGCATCTAGATGGGAAATCATCATGCCGTCACCAAAGGGAATTACTGCCCAAGCTGCCAATGCCGGACCGAAGGATATTACGGGTGCCAGGAGGAATAGAAAACGGTCAGCTCGAGTCGGGATAACAATTTCCTTGAACATCAACTTCATGGCATCGGCAATCGGTTGCAACCAACCTTTAGGCCCGACCCGGTTCGGTCCAATCCGTATCTGCATGTAACCGATAATCTTGCGCTCGGCAAACGTCAAATAGGCCACCGCCAATAGCAGAGGCATCAGCACAGCGACAATTTTTAGAAGATTAAAGATGACCGTCCACAGCGTTTCCATGATCCTGGATCCTGATTGTTATTGAATGGCCACCGGCCCCACTGCCGGTCCAAGAGCGACGCTGCTATGCAATCCCGCTGGGATCCAGGCACAACCTCGAGGGATGCTCTCATCCAACACCAGCGGCAAATCGACTGCAACACCATTCTGGCGCACTTGGACCTGTTCCCGCCCAGCCACACCCAATTCCTGGGCCACATCCGGATGCAACCGAACTTCGGCTGGCCGCGCCAAAGCACTCGCCTGTAAGGAACGAGCGCGGCGAACTAATGGATCAGTTGCGTAGATGGGTACTTCTGCCACACGCATGAGGGTTTTCGCCTGGAACGGCACCAGGGGTTTGCTAAAATCCAGAGCATTATCTGGCTGTACTTGGGCGCAAGCACTTTGCACCTCAGCAAGTACCTCTTCGGAACTGGTGTACTCGAAGTTACTAATCCCGCATAAATTACCCAATACTCGCAAGATCTTCCACGCAGGACGCGCCTCACCAAATGGCTTACTAGCGCCTTGGAAGCTTTGCCAACGCCCCTCAGCGTTAATATAGGTGCCAGATGTTTCTGCAAAAGTAGCAGCTGGCAGCATAATCTTTGAATAGGCACGGCTAACGGCGCTAGCATAAGAGCTAATGGAAACCACCAGTTCCGCACCTTGCATGGCTTTCAAAGCTGCAGCACCATCCCAGCAGTCCAATTCCGGCTCAGCACCGAGCAACACGTAAGCCTTACGTGGGCTTTCCAGCATTGCCCGCACATCCAGACCAGTAATTGGAGCTAACTGACCACGAGACAGGCGGTGTGGCAATGCTCCAGCCAGCCAGCCACCGGCTGAATTGGCAGCTTCCGGCAGATAGCCCAAGCAAGCACCTGTGTGCTGCGCCACAAAGCCGGCCAGCGCCCGCAATGTAGCAAACGCGGGATGAGCCAGCGCCAGATTACCCAGCAGCACCGTACTTGAAGCATTATTGGCTAGATGAGCAGCTATCGCGCGTTCAGTTTCGCCCGGAGCGCCAGATATTAAACCCGCCAGATTTTCCGGCAAGGGTTCCTTATTCAACTCGGCAACAGCTTGGGCGACACCCGCCAGTGCCTCCACCATGCCAGCAGGATCGACAATCCGTTTGGCAGCGATCGGGAAGCGGAATTCAAAGTCACGGGGGTTAACGAACATGATCTGGCCACCCGCCAGCGCCGCCTTGCGTAAGCGATGGCCCGCTAAAGGCTGTTCCATCCTTACATTGGAACCAATCAATAACGCTGCCCCAACCTTTTCCAAATCCTCAAGTGCCTGCCCAAGCCACGGAAACACCGGTGCCATATCCTGATCACTGAAATCAGCCTGTCTTAGCCGATGGTCAATATTCACAACCTCCAGGCCTCGCGCCAATTTCTGCGCCAGATACATTTCTTCAATTGTCGCAGTTGGGGAAACCAGAAATCCGACGGACGCAGGTCCATGCCGGGCGATCACGTCCTTTAAACCAGCCGCTGCCGCTTCCAGCGCCATTTCCCAGCTTGAATCTGCTCCATTAATCATGGGCTTAGCCAAGCGGTCGTCGCTGTAGATGCCTTCATAACTGAACCGGTCCCGGTCAGAAATCCAGGTTTCGTTAATCGCTTCATTTTCGCGAGGCGCGACTCGCATCACTTGGCCACGCAGAGTGTGAATGAAGATATTTGAGCCGATGGAATCATGTGGCGCGACACTCGCGTGCTGCACATACTCCCAGGAACGGCCCTTATAACGAGACGGCTTAGCCGTCAGCGCCCCAACCGGACATAGATCGATAACATTGCCCGATAGCTCTGAGATGACGCTATGCGCGACGAAGGTGCCGATTTCCACATTTTCACCACGCCCGGTCGCACCCAGTTCCCGTAACCCGGCAATCTCCTCACCAAAGCGCACACAGCGGGTACAATGGATACACCGAGTCATCTCGGTGGCAATCAGCGGGCCAATATCCTTGTCCCGAACCACTCGCTTGCGCTCGGCAAAGCGTGACACATCGCCGCCATAACCCAGCGCCACATCCTGTAATTCGCATTCCCCGCCCTGATCGCAAATTGGACAGTCCAATGGGTGATTGATTAACAAGAACTCCATGGTGCCTTTTTGTGCGGCAAGCGCCTTGGGCGATTCGGTATGAACCTTCATACCCTCCATCACCGGAGTAGCGCAGGCCGGTAACGGCTTGGGGGCCTTCTCCACCTCGACCAGACACATCCGGCAATTGGCGGCGACGGACAGTTTTTTGTGATAACAGAACCGGGGGATCTGGATACCCGCTGCATCGGTGATCTCGATGAGCATCGCGCCCTTACGGGCCTTCAGCGGGATACCGTTGACTTCGATGTTGACCTGTTCCTCGCTCATCTTTTACCCACTGCAACCCTGTTGGTAGTTTTGTGGCTCATGCGGCCAGCGCCGCTGCACCGGCAACCATGCTGCGCTTATATTCGATGTAGTACGCGAATTCGTGGCGGTAATGCTTGACGAAACTGCGCACCGGCATGGCGGCGGCGTCGCCTAAGGCACAGATTGTACGCCCCTCGATGCGACTGGCCACACTATCCAGCAAATCCAGATCCTCGGGCCGACCCTTGCCCTCAACAATGCGGGTAACTACCCGATACAACCAGCCGGTACCTTCGCGGCAAGGCGTGCATTGCCCGCAAGATTCGGAGAAATAGAAGCGGGAGACACGCTGCAGCACCTTGACCATATCCGTAGTGTCATCCATTACAATCACCGCACCAGAACCAAGCATCGACCCGGTAACCTTGGCCACTGAATCATAGTCCATATTAGCTTTCAGCATGATGTCACCCGGCACCACTGGCACTGAGGAACCGCCGGGGATCACCGCTTTGAGTTGGCGCCCCTTCCAGACACCACCAGCAAGAGCCAGTAACTCAGCAAAAGGCAGGCCCATTGATACTTCAAAATTACCCGGTTTCTCAACATGACCTGATACCGAAAAGATTTTAGTCCCGCCGGCGTTCGCCGTACCAAGGCTGGCGAACCATTCACCACCATTTAATACGATTGATGGTACTGAGGCGAATGATTCCGTGTTATTGATAGTAGTTGGCCGACCATATAAACCATAACTAGCGGGAAAGGGTGGCTTGAAACGCGGCTGGCCCTTCTTGCCTTCTAGCGATTCCAGTAAGGCTGTCTCTTCACCACAGATATATGCGCCAGCACCCAGCGTCGGATACAGATCGAAGTCGATCCCAGTCCCTTGGATATCTTTGCCCAGCAGACCGGCAGCATAGGCTTCTTTGACCGCGCTCTCAAACCGTTGATAAGGTTCGTCTAGAAACTCACCGCGCATGTAATTGTAGCCCACCGTGGAACCGGTAGCGAAACCGGCAATAGCCATACCTTCCACCAGAGCATGCGGGTTAAAGCGCAAAATATCGCGATCCTTGCAAGTGCCTGGTTCCGATTCATCCGAATTACACACCATATATTTCTGACCCGGCGCGTTGCGCGGCATGAATGTCCATTTCAGACCAGTTGGAAAACCTGCGCCGCCCCGCCCACGCAGGCTAGCCTTTTTAACCTCATCGATCACCTGATCGCCGGTCATCTGGCCAGCCAAGATTTTCTTCCAGGCCTCATAACCGCCTACGCTCATGTAGGTTTCGATAGACCAAGGCTGCTCCAAGCCGAGTGTCCGGTAACATACCTCATTGGCCATTGCGGTTTACTCCAGGCGATCCAGCACCTGATCCACCTTCTCCGGGGTCAGATGCTCGTAATAGACATGGTCAACCTGCATCATCGGCGCACCGCAACAAGCTGCCAAGCATTCTTCTTCCCGCTTCAGATAGAATTTGCCATCCATGGTGCTTTCGCCAAGTTTAATGCCCAATTTCCTCTCAAGATGCGCCAGAATAGCGTCACCGCCACGCAGCATGCAGGAGATATTGGTGCAAACGGAAATGTTATGCCGCCCCACCGGTTTCAGCTCAAACATCGAGTAGAAGCTAGCAACTTCATATACGGCGATGGGCGGCATGTCGAGATAGTCAGCAACCGCATCCATCAATTCCGTCGTAAGATAGCCACCATTTTCATGCTGCACCTCGCGGAGTGCAGCCAGCACGGCGGACTGTTTCTGATTAGCGGGGTAGCGAGTCAGCCAATGATCGATTTCTGCACGGGCATGGGCGGACAACTGATCGCTCTTACGTGTACTCATCAGCGGTCAACCTCTCCAAAGACAATATCCTGGGTGCCGATCACCGCTACCACATCGGCCAGCATGTGACCTCGGGTCATCTCGTTCATGGACGAAAGATGGGCAAAACCCGCAGCTCGCACCTTAACCCGATAAGGCTTATTAGCACCGTCGGAAATCAGATAAATCCCATACTCACCCTTAGGATGTTCAGTAGCCACATAGACCTCGCCCTCGGGGACACAATAACCTTCCGTGAATAGTTTAAAGTGATGAATCAGTGCCTCCATATCCTCTTTCATCGCCTCCCGCGAGGGCGGTGCGATCTTATGATCATCGATCATCACCAAGCCAGGATTTTCCTTAAGCCACTTTACACATTGCCGAATAATCCGGTTCGCTTGACGCATCTCCTCAATTCGCACTAGATAGCGATCGTAGCAGTCGCCATTGACGCCCACCGGAACATCAAAATCCAGTTGATCATAAACTTCATAGGGTTGCTTCTTACGCAAATCCCAGGCGAAACCGGAACCACGCAGCATTGGCCCAGAAAAGCCTAATTGCAACGCCCTCTCAGGAGTCACTATGCCAATACCGACCGTACGCTGTTTCCAGATACGGTTGTCGGTCAGCAGCGTCTCATACTCATCGACCCTGTGCGGAAAACGATCGGTGAACGCTTCAATGAAGTCCAGCAGTGAACCATGGCGATGTGTATTCCGCTCATCCACGTCTTTTTTGCTGTGGAGCCGCGAATTCTCATACTCGTATTTCGCCATGACATTGGGCAGATCACGATAGACGCCACCAGGCCGGAAATAAGCCGCGTGCAACCGGGCTCCGGATGCTGCTTCATAGCAATCTAGTAAATCTTCACGTTCGCGGAAGGCGTACAAAAACATGGTCATGGCACCGATGTCCAGACCGTGGGCACCAATCCACAATAGATGGTTCAGAATGCGAGTGATTTCCGCAAACATCACCCGGATGTATTGAGCGCGAACTGGCGGTTCAATTCCCAGCAACTTCTCAATTGCCAGCACATAAGCATGTTCATTGCTCATTGCCGACATATAATCGAGCCGATCCATATAGCCAATACTTTGATTGAATGGCTTACTTTCAGCTAGTTTCTCAGTAGCCCGATGCAACAAGCCAATGTGAGGGTCGGCGCGCTGCACTACTTCGCCGTCCATTTCCAGCACCAAGCGGAGTACGCCATGTGCAGCCGGATGTTGCGGACCAAAATTCAGGGTGTAATTACGAATCTCGGGCATCAGCGACTTTCCTTCAATGCGACTCGAGGTAACGGTGGTCCTTGCGAATGACGCGGGGTACCAACACACGCGGATCAATGCTCACCGGCTCATAAACCACGCGACCGCGTTCTGGGTCATAACGCATCTCAACCTGACCAATCAATGGGAAATCTTTACGGAACGGATGGCCGATGAACCCATAGTCGGTGAGAATACGCCGCAAATCCGGATGGCCCTCAAAAACAATGCCGAATAAATCGAAGGCCTCGCGCTCAAACCAGTTTGCGCTAGCCCAGATAGACACAACCGAAGGCACCACCGGCAAATCATCATCCGGAGCAAAGATGCGAACCCGCAAACGCTGATTGCGAGACACCGAAAGCAGATGGTAAACCGCCGCAAAACGGCCCTTACCAGAGAAAGTCCACCCTGCTGCCGTTTGGATAGCTGCCGGACCACGTCCGGTTGCCCGCTCCACCACGCCTCGGCTAAAACCTTGGTTCGTTGATTCGTTGGTCGCCCATTCCACATCGCCATAAGCCGAATAATCAACGCCACACACGTCCATGACCTGCTCAAAGGCAAAATCCGGTTCATCGCGCAAGGCACCGAAGACTGTAACCGCCTGATCAGGCGCGATTTCGATAGTCACCTCAGCGCGATCCAGCCGACAATCCAGCAAGGTATCATCAAATCGCATCTGCAATTTTTCTACGAGGGTTTGAAGCGCTTCAGCCATGGAGGATTCTCTCAACGGGCTATAGTGTTAGTGCGCCGAATTTTGTTTTGAAGCTGCAAAATGCCGTAGATCAACGCTTCTGCAGTCGGCGGACAACCGGGTATATAGATGTCAACCGGGACGATGCGATCACAACCACGCACCACAGCGTAGGAGTAATGGTAATAGCCACCACCGTTGGCGCATGAACCCATGGAGATCACCCAACGTGGCTCCGCCATTTGATCGTAAACCTTACGCAGAGCTGGTCCCATTTTATTACACAGGGTACCCGCAACGATCATGACATCAGACTGACGCGGGCTGGGCCGGAATACAATACCAAACCGGTCTAGATCATAACGGGCTGCACCAGCCTGCATCATTTCCACTGCGCAACAGGCTAAACCAAAGGTCATTGGCCACATCGAACCAGTGCGCGCCCAGTTAATGAGCTTATCGGCAGTGGTGGTCACCAGACCTTTTTCAAGAATACCTTCTATTCCCATTCCAAGGCTCCTTTCTTCCATTCGTAGATGAAACCAATCACCAAGATACCGAGAAAGACCGCCATTGCTACGAAACCAAATAGGCCAATCTGGTCAAGAACAATCGCCCAAGGAAACAGGAAGGCGATTTCCAGATCAAAAATAATAAATAGGATGGCCACTAAATAATAGCGAACATCGAATTTCATCCGGGTATCTTCGAAAGCTTCAAAACCACACTCATAAGGCGACAATTTTGCACTGTCGGGACGGCGGGGGCCAAGGAAAAAGCCGAGGCTAATGACAACCACAGCCATCGCTAAGGCAATGACTACGAACATCAGGACAGGAAGGTAATTAGACAGCATCAGAGTCACACCTTCGGCAGAGCGGGCCAGGAGAAAGCGTTATGGAAGCCTGTTACTGGAACTGAAGACAGCCCAACCAACCGGGCGACTAGGCCAGAATCTGCTGGATACCATAAACCAAATAATGGGGTGTGTTGTTTTTTATATTTAAAACCCCGCATAACTCATAAAGCCTCTATTTTGAACTAACGGCAACGCATGACTCCGAAGAGAACGCGCTAGGAAAAACCCACCCTGCTCAATCTAAGAAACATACATTCCATCCTGCTGGTGGGTAAAACATTTGGTTTGGTGCCGATGGCCGGACTCGAACCGGCACGGCTTGCGCCACTAACCCCTCAAGCTAGCGTGTCTACCAATTCCACCACATCGGCATACTAATCATTGCTACTTTTGCGGCAACCGGGGCACATCGACCGGACCTTTGACGCTCTCCAGCGGTTGCTGCACTGGCATTTCAGATGCTGCCTGTTCAATCACACTCTCTGACGTCCTGGTGGTCTGCGTCGCAAAGTAGGCCAGTGTCAAGCTGGTCAAAAAAAACACCGTAGCGAGAATCGCAGTCGTCCGGCTCAAAAAGGAGGCCGAACCCTGCGATCCAAACATCGTTGTGGAAGCACCGCTCCCAAAGGCCGCACCGGCATCAGCGCCCTTGCCTTGTTGCAGCAAAACCAGCGCGACCAAGGCAACAGCAACCACGACATGTGCGACAAGAATGAGGGTATAAACCATGATAGCTACAGTTTAACAGCCTGAGCGGGCAATCGCCAGAAAGTCCTTAGCGTCCAACGAGGCGCCACCGATCAGACCGCCATCGATATCGGCCATAGCCATCAATTCCCCGGAGTTCGCCGCTTTCATGCTACCACCGTAGAGGATGCGTGTTTGCGCCGCGACGGTTGGGTTCCGCTCAGCCAGTTTGGCGCGGATAAAGGCATGAACGTCTTGCGCCTGTTGGGGTGTCGCTGTCCGGCCGGTGCCAATCGCCCAAACCGGTTCGTAAGCAATGACCGCATTATTGAACGCTTCGATACCTTCCAGATCCAGCACAGCCTTGAGTTGCCGTTCCACAACTGACTCGGTGACACCTTGGTCGCGTTCTTCCAGCGTCTCGCCTACGCAGAGAATCGGTTGAATATTCACCTTGCGGGCAGCAGCAAACTTCCGAGCCACCATTTCGTCACTTTCTCCATACAGAGTGCGGCGCTCTGAGTGACCCACTATGACATAGGTGCAATGGAAATCCTGGAGCATCGGACCTGCGACCTCACCGGTGTAAGCACCTGAGGCGTGTTCGGAGAGATTCTGCGTTCCCCAGGCAATCGCTGTTCCGGTAAGCTGTTGCTCGACCAGCCCAATGTACACAAAGGGGGGGAACACCACTAGATCGACGGCTGCCACTGCAGCAGCACCCTCTTTGATCCCTTGCAATAAACCACGGATGCTTTCCGCAGAGCCATTCATCTTCCAATTCCCGGCCACCAGATTACGGCGCATATTCTTATCTCCTGGATTTAAAAACCGGTGAAGCTTACGGACTTCGCGTCTGGAAATCAATCACACTGACAAGGTCTCTCTCACAACCTCCGCCAATTCGCGAGCATGACGCTCAACAACCCCAGCGTCAGCGCCTTCAACCATGACCCGCACCACAGGTTCGGTTCCGGAGGGACGCAGCAGCACTCGACCGTGATCGCCCATCTGATCTTCGACGGCACGTATCGCTTGGAGGATCGGTGTGCGCTGGATATCCACGACTCCACTCACCGACACATTGATTAAGGTTTGCGGGTACTTGGTCATGCCCGCCTTGAGATCATGCAAATTCTTTTCAGAATGCAGCATCGCTGCCAGCACTTGTAAAGCTGAGATAATGCCATCACCAGTGGTGGTGCGATCCCGGCAGATGATATGCCCGGAATTCTCGCCTCCCAGCATCAAATTCTCGGCCAACATCCGCTCCATCACATAACGATCGCCGACCTGGACTCGATGTAATCCGAGTCCCAAGGCACGCAAGGCCATCTCAAGCCCCAGATTGGTCATCAGGGTGCCAACAATAGCGTTGAAACGGCTACCGGAGCGTAAGCGATCACGAGCGATGATAAACAGCAAATCATCGCCATCGAGAATCTCTCCTCGATGATCGACCATGATCACCCGGTCGCCATCACCATCGAAAGCGATGCCTAGATCAGCGGCCTCTTCCTGTACTGTTTCACGCAACATGGCCGGCTTGGTAGACCCACAGTCCAAATTGATATTCAGACCATCTGGCGAAACACCGATGGGAATCACGGTCGCACCCAGTTCATTAAACACACTGGGGGCAACATGATAGGTTGCGCCATGACCACAATCCACCACGATCTTCAGACCTGCCAAACTGGTGCAAGCTGGAACAGTACTTTTGCAGAATTCAATGTAGCGGCCAGAGGCATCAACAATACGCTCAGCCTTGCCCAGAGCATCCGGCTTAACGGTCTCTAACGGACGATCCAGCAGCTCTTCGATATGTTCCTCAGTGTCATCAGGCAACTTCTGGCCATCGCGGGAAAAAAACTTAATGCCATTATCGTAGTAGGGGTTGTGCGAAGCACTGACCACAATACCAGCACAGGCATGCAGGGTACGGGTCAAATAGGCGATGCCTGGCGTCGGCATCGGCCCCAGCAAAGCAATATTGACACCAGCCGCCGATAATCCCGATTCCAGAGCTGATTCAAACATATAGCCAGAAATACGGGTATCCTTGCCAATCACAACCTTGTTAAAATCCCGGCTCCGCAAAGTCCGGCCGACCGCCCAACCCAGCTTGAGGATGAATTCAGGCGTAATTGGATGTTCCCCCACCTGTCCACGAATACCATCCGTACCGAAATATTTTTTCCCCATCGCCATACCTCTCCTACTCAATATGGCTGGGAATTATAGCCATATGACGGCAGTGCGCATACCCGAGCATATGTCTATTCCTTCTTATTAGGGACAAAGGCTAGAAGAATGAAGAACGATGCGGTCAATCCATTGCCCGCACGGCAGCACAGATGCGCAGCGCCTGAACCGTCTCTCGTACATCATGGACACGCACGATACATGCCCCCTGCCAGGCTGCAATCACTGCCGCCGCCAAGCTGCCGGCCATCCTCTTATCAATCGGAGCATCCAGCAGAAGACCGATTATACTCTTCCGGGAAAGGCCAACCATTACACCAGCCGCAAGGCCGGTAAAATGTTTCAGATGACGGAGCAGTATTAGATTGTGATCAAGCGTCTTGCCAAAACCAAAGCCCGGATCGACAAGAATCTGCTCACGCGAGATACCCGCTCTCTCACAAGCACCCACTCGTTCTATCAAGAAAGCCCTTACCTCCGCCAATACATCGGCGTAATAAGGTTCCTTTTGCATGGTCGAGGGATTACCCTGCATGTGCATCAAGCACACTGGAAGACCGCTAGCTGCCGCCGCTTCTAGTGCACCTGGCAGACACAGCGCCCGCACGTCATTAATCATACCTGCCCCTATTCGAGCTGCTTCGCGTATGACCTCAGGCTTGCTGGTATCCACTGAAATAGGAATTGGTATTTCCCGCACCAATCGTTCCACGACGGGTAATACCCGATCTAGTTCTTCTTGGGCAGAGACCGGCAGCGCGCCAGGCCGGGTTGACTCACCACCGACATCGATAATGGCAGCACCCTCCGCCAGCATTGTCTCAGCGCGGCGCAATGCAGTTTCAAGCGCAAGATAATGCCCGCCATCAGAAAAAGAGTCGGGGGTGATATTTAGCACCCCCATGACCTTACACCCTCCTCCACTCCAACCCTCCCCCGCCAGGGGAGGGAAAACTTTTACAGAACGCACTGAATCTCTCTCCTCATCTATCAGGAAGGGTTAGGGAGAGAGGGCAGATGTAGATGCTTACCATTTAATGCTGCTGAGCCGGTCCGCCAATCGGTTTTTCGTCACATCGATTTTTGTCCAAACTAATCGACGAACCTGATGGAGGCTCCTCATCAGGGCTGACATCCGCAGGTTCACGCGGCGGACGGCCCGCCATAATGTCGTCAATCTGATCAGAGTCAATGGTCTCATATTTAATGAGTGCTTCCGCTATTAGATGCAACTTATCGAGATTGTCACGCAATAGCTGCTCGGCGCGCAGGTAATTCTGATCAATAATCGAGCGGATTTCTTCGTCAATAACGTGCGCGGTTTCATCTGAAACATTTTTGTGCCGGGTCACACTGCGGCCCAGGAACACCTCGCCATCGTCTTCACTGTAGGTCAGTGGTCCCAAACGGTCAGACAGGCCCCATTTAGTCACCATATTACGGGCAATATCGGTTGCCCGCTCAATGTCGTTCTGAGCACCCGTCGTCACCATATCCGCCCCAAAAACCAATGCTTCGGCAATACGGCCCCCGAACAGACTGGAAATCTGACTCTCCAATCGTTGCTTGCTAAAGCTATAACGGTCACCCTCAGGCAAGAACATGGTCACCCCCAACGCCCGGCCGCGCGGAATGATGCTGACCTTATAGACCGGATCATGGGCAGGCACCAGCCGGCCAACAATCGCGTGACCACCCTCATGATAAGCAGTCAGTTTCTTCTCATCTTCACTCATCACCATTGACTTGCGTTCAGAACCCATCATGATCTTGTCCTTGGCTTTCTCAAAGTCATCCATATCTACATCGCGCTTATTGGAGCGGGCGGCGAACAACGCAGCCTCATTAACCAAATTAGCCAGATCAGCACCGGAAAAACCGGGCGTACCGCGAGCAATAACCGAAGGCTTGACGTTGCTGGATAGCGGCACTTTGCGCATGTGGACCTTGAGAATCTGCTCACGGCCCCGGACATCGGGCAGCGGCACCACCACCTGCCGGTCAAAGCGGCCCGGCCGCAGCAGCGCCGGATCGAGAACATCAGGGCGGTTGGTAGCGGCAATGACGATAATGCCTTCATTGCCCTCAAAACCATCCATTTCCACTAGCAACTGGTTCAAGGTCTGCTCACGCTCATCGTGTCCACCACCCAGTCCAGCACCACGATGACGGCCAACAGCATCAATTTCATCAATAAAAATGATGCAGGGCGCATGCTTTTTGGCTTGCTCAAACATGTCACGTACTCGTGAAGCACCGACACCAACAAACATTTCGACAAAATCCGAACCAGAAATCGAGAAAAATGGCACCTTGGCTTCACCGGCAATGGCTTTGGCCAACAGCGTTTTACCCGTACCTGGCGAGCCAACCATCAGCACCCCACGCGGGATTTTCCCGCCAAGCTTCTGGAACTTGCCAGGATCGCGCAGGAACTCAACCAGTTCAGCGACTTCTTCTTTGGCTTCATCTACACCGGCCACGTCAGCGAACGTAATCTTAATTTGATCCTCGCTCATCATACGAGCGCGCGATTTACCAAAGGACATCGCACCACGGCCTGCGCCGCCGCCTTGCATTTGCCGCAGGAAAAATACCCAGATGCCAATCAACAGCAGCATTGGAAACCAGGAGATGAAAATCTGCATCAACAATCCTTGTTTCTCGGGCGGCTGGCCCTCGATATCGACACCGTGATTGAGCAGTTCACCAATCATGGCACTGTTGTCAGTTTCTGGACTGTAAGTCGTGAAACGTTCTCCACCACTGGTGCGCCCCAAAATAGCGCGGCCATCAATGCTCACCTGGGCAATATGCCCTTGTTTAGCTTGCTGCAGGAACTGTGAATAGGACATCTGGGCGGAAGGGGTTACTTTGGGACCAAAGCTGTTGAAAACTGACATCAGCACCACGGCGATGACTACCCACAAAAGAATATTTTTAACCATGTCGTTCAAAGCGGATACCTCAGCAAGCCAGGGCAGGATAATGAATACATTGTAAGTATTTGGGGATGCATCACTGATTTTCCAATATCAATGACTTTAAGATTTCAAGAGATTCAAAAAAGTCGATTTTTTAGACCGGGTTACCCGCGATAGTTCCGAGCCAGGAGATACTGCTCGGCACTGCGGGCACGTGAAGCCCGGGGTTTACGAGGCACCACAGCAGTGAAAGTGGTGCGCAAGTTTTTAAAAAATTGATCGAAGCCCTCGCCTTGAAAAGCTTTCACTAGAAAATCGCCACCAGGACGTAGACATTGGCCAGCGAAATCAAGGGCCAGTTCGGCTAGATACATTCCGCGCGGCTGGTCCACCGCCTTGATGCCACTGGCATTAGGCGCCATATCAGACAGCACTAGATCCACAGAACGCCCGCCGAGAACCGTCAGAAAACGTTCCAAAACTGCTGCATCACGGAAATCTCCCTCCATAAATTCGACTCCGGGAAGCGGCTCCATTGGCAGGATATCCAAAGCGATGACCACCCCTTGCTTGCCGATCTGACCTGCTGCCAATTGCGACCAGCCGCCTGGTGCAGCACCCAGATCCACCACGGTCATTCCAGGCCGGAACAGGTGGTCTTTCTCGTTAATTTCCAAAATCTTGTACGCTGCACGGGAGCGATAGCCCTCCTGCAAAGCGCGCTTGACGTATTCGTCGCTGAAGTGTTCCCGCAACCAGCGAATGCTGCTCTTACTACGGGGCATCCGGGTGTTGCTCACATTCACGGGTGATTTTAGCGATGACCCGGCGAGTTCGAATGATGATCCAGGTCATACCCAGCACGCCATAACTCAACAACAACAGTAGTTGTAATAACAGATTATCCAACACCCGTCCTTGCACCAGCAGCAACACTAAACCAACGGCCAAGATGACGCCCAAGTCCAATTTAACCTCATTCAACGGGCTTGGCGCTACCATTAGCCCTTTGCGGACGGTTACACTGTCAACATCTTTTACCTTGTCTGGTTTTTTACCTATGCTCACGCTAACTCACTCGCAAAAACGCCACCTTAAAGCTTTAGCTCATCATCGCAAGCCAGTCGTCATCATCGGCAACAATGGAGTCACCTCCGCCATTAGGCTGGAGATCCATCAGGCGCTTAACCACCATGAACTCATCAAGGTTCGGGTCAACGCTGCGGATCGGGATACTCGCGAAAAGATGATTGAAGATCTATGCACGGGATCAGACGCAACCCTAGTGCAGCGGATCGGCCACATTGCCGTTCTGTTCCGCCACAATCCTGAAGCGCCACGTATCGAATGGCTTGTTTAAGTGGTGCTGGTGGTGGGACTCGAACCCACAAGCCCGGTAAGGGCGCAAGATTTTAAGTCTTAATCGTGCCTTCCATAACCTTATTGATTATTCAACTATTTATCCTTATCTGTTTCCTAGCTTGGGGCACTAGCGGGACACTTACCCAAGACAACTAGCAACACTCTACCATCAATTTGTATGGTGCTGGAATCAGAAAATTTTCTGATGTTGCACCGCAAAAAGTCCCTTGAGTGTCCCACAAGCTGGATAAAGCTAGATTTATACCATATCCGCACAGGATTATTAATCCTGTGTTGCTGATTTTCGCTGGTTTTGGTAGGGTGTTCTCTCTGTTAAGCCCCAGAGTGAACCGCTATGGCCACCATCGAAAAACGCCCGACCGCCGACGGTAACATGACCTATCGGGTCAAGGTGCGCATGAAAGGGCATCGTCCGCAGACAGCCACATTCGCTACTCGCAGCGATGCAAAAAAATGGTCCGCGAAGATTGAAACCGAGATCCGGGAACATCGCTATTTTCCCATCGCCGCATCACAGCAACACACCCTCAGCGAGTTGATTGACCGCTACAGCAAAGGCCACCTGACTCGGAAGCGGGTTGCTGCCCAACAAGCCCAGCAACTTCACTGGTGGCAAACGCAGTTGCTAGGGCACTTGCCCCTGGCCGATGTCAGCCCGGCTCTCCTGATTCAGCAGCGGGAAGCCCTCGCAGAAACCCGCTCCCCGGCTACGGTTAATCGCTACCTGGCCGCTTTGTCCCATGTCTTTACCATCGCCGTTCGTGAGTATGAATGGTTGGACCGGAACCCGTTGCAGCATGTCAGCCGAGGCCAAGAGTCGCGCGGCCGGGTGCGGTATCTCAACGATGACGAACGAAACCGCCTGCTGGCTGCCTGTCAGGCCGGTAGCAACCCCGATCTTTACCTGGCCGTGCTGCTCTCGCTGGCCACCGGCGCGCGCCGCATGGAGATTCTCGGTCTGCGCTGGCCCCAGGTCGACCTGGTTCGTAAGACCATCACGCTACTGGAAACCAAGAACGGCGAGCGCCGCGCCCTGCCCTTGGGGGAACAACCGCTGGCCCTGTTACGGGAGCGCGCCAAGGTTCGGCGCATTGATTCCGATTGGGTGTTTCCCGGACGGCTACCCGGCCAACCGGCGCAATTTCGCCATGCCTGGGAGACGGCTTTGCAAACTGCCTGCATCGAGGACTTTCGCTGGCACGATCTACGGCACAGCGCCGCCAGCTACCTGGCGATGAACGGCGCAAGCCATCAAGAAATCGCCGCGATTCTCGGCCATAGGACGCTGGCGATGGTGAAGCGATACAGCCACCTATCAGAATCGCATGTGGCCGGTGTGGTGGGCAGGATGAACGCCAAGATTTTTGGAGAATGATTCCACAAATTAAAAGGCCGGAACCTATTTGACCCTAGGATTCCGGACCGTCATGCCTTTGCGAGGACATCATGACAGTCCATAGGATAACCGATTTTAGCCTGTTGGATTTACGAGACCAGTTCAGTGACATCGAAGCCGCCTACCTGTGGCTCGGATTTGAACCCAGCCACAGCAACGATCACCCTGATAATGTCCTATTCATGCTAGGCACTCTTAGACATGCAGAAGAGAAAGGAATAGTGACAAACCAAACGCCTATGCGACGGGAGGTTATACATGATAAGTGGGGAAAGGAGCATAAGTTTAACGTCTTCTTAGGCGCTCATTACTCCCGACAAGACTTGAGACAATTTGCAGAAGCTTCGAACCAGCGCCCACTATTTCTGTTCCCAGAAGATCGGCAGTCATTGATTCATCCTGAAAACCCTACCGTAAGCCCATCAAACACCCCAGAAAGCGCTAACATCACGACTTCTGACTCGCTACCTCCTAAGGCCAAATCAACCTTGCTGAAAATGCTGGATGCCGCATTATCTCAACAATACGGGCAAGATTGGCTTGATGGAGATATCGAAACCATTTCAAATCAGTGGATTAGAGATTTAGACCTCCAAGGCATTCCACCTCCCGCAGAACGCCGCGCCCTGATTAAGTGGTTAAACCGCATAGCTGAAAAGCGCTGCCGATAACTGCCAATTACCAATTGGTTCTAATTGGTTCCAATTGGTAAGACATCCCCGAAACACCCCGTCATGATTCGCCCCATTGATCCACATCAAGAGGCGAATCACTACCATGAACCCCCCGAATCAGCACACCCTACTGTCAGTTAAGCAGTTCTCCGAACGCCACCCCGCATTCAGCCAAGCCGGAATCCGGCACTTGATCCATTGCGCCGACGAACGCGACCGCAGCAAGGGCAAGCTCCCCGGAAACGGCCTTAAAGAATCCGGTGCCATCCTCAAATGCGGTCGGCGTATCGTCATCGATGAAGCCCGGTTCTTCGCCTGGCTGGATGAACGCAACGGCATACAGCAGGGGGAGGCGCGTTCATGATCCTCGTGACCCCCGAAATTAGCGCTGCCTCGGAAGCCGCACTAACCGCCTTGATCCGCGTGGAAGAACTCCGCGCAACCGTGGCCCCATCCGGTCTGGCAGACGCCGCATTGCGCCAGCTTGAGGAAGCTTTAGGCGACGTGGTGTGCAGCGTTCATCGCTGCGAAATGGCCGAGCATGTTCTGACCGAACGAGAAGCCCGTGAAGCGAAGAAGGCAGCTTGACGCGATTGCCGCCGATCTGCTGACCGGCCAACCCGTGGATGCGGTAAGCGCGGCTGATCGGCATTCGATCTGGCGGTTAAGCAGCATCATCTACCGCCTGCGCTGCCGTGGCTGGCCCATTGCCGCGATTCAAGACCGTGGCTGCGGCCTGGCGCATTACTCCCTACCCCCTGGATGGAAACCCACATGCTAACCAATGCATTAAATGTTGCTCTGCCCGCGACGGCCAGCGCCGCCCCGGACTGGATTGAACTTTTACCCGCTGGACCTGAAATTATCGGTGCCGATGGCCGAACCTGGACGCTTGATTTACCCCACTCGGTGGCCGCCAGCTCCAGAACTCCGCTGGTGATTGATTACGAACACGCCAGCGAACACCGCGCCCCCCAGGGATTGGATGCGCCTGCCGCTGGCTGGGTTACTCGCTTGGAGGTGCGAGATGGTTCCGCTGTCTGGGGTCACGTCGAATGGACGCCCAAAGCCGACCAACAGATTCAGGCCCGCGAATACCGCTATCTCAGCCCGGTATTCACCTACGAAAAAGCTAGCCGTCGCATTGTCGCTCTGAAATCGGCGGGCTTGACCAATCAACCCAACTTGACCCTTACCGCCCTCAACCGAAAAGAAACCCCTGCCATGCTGTCAACCACCAACCGCGCCAGCGCCGACCCGCTCGCCCGTTTTGCCCCAGTGCATCGCGCCCAGATTGAACGCCTCAAGGCCGATAACCACCGCCTGACCACCAGTGAGGCGATAGAACGGTTTCAGGCCGCCCAGCGCGCCCAAAGCGCCTTCGCCCTCTCTCGGGAAAAGGGCCTGAGCTATGGACAAGCCTGGCAACAGTTAGAAACCGACGCGTTCTATGCCGCCCGCTAACCCTTCCCCCGCCCCCCAACGAAGAGATTTCAGACATGAAAACGAACGCTGCCCTAACCGCCGTTTTGGACGTGCTGAACCGTCAACAGGAACATGGCCAAGCGCTGGCAAAGCTGGACGCCGCGATGGCCGCCCAGCAGAAAATCATCGCCGACGCCGTTGTGGATCGTTCCACGGTAGAGCGGATGCAGAGCCAGTTAGAGGACGCGCTGGCCCAGGCTGCCGCCGGTGAAACGCCCGACCAAGAGCCGGAAACCCTGGCCAGCCAACTCCGCAAGGCGCAGGCCGATTTCGCGAAAGCCCAGACCGCCGCAACCGTCCAGAGCGACCTGGCCCAGCAGACTCTGGCCGGTCTGGAACGCCGCCGGGACGCGCTGGCGCAGCAATGGGCTGAAGACACCATACCCGCCGCCCTCAAGGCGTTCGTCATCAGCGAACAAGACGCCGCTGGGCGCGCGTATGTCGCGGCGGGGGATGACCTGGTGCGCGCCTACGCCAAAATCCAGGCACTGCAAGCCATCGCGGCCCGGCATAGCCCGGCGCTGCATCGGGAAGGTCCGCCGCCCTTTCATGAAGAACTGGGCTTGATCCAGCGACCCCGGAATATGCCCATTCCCGACCCGGTGGCCTACAGCCCCAGCGACCCCACCTGGCTGTTCAGTCATCCCAACGTGCGCGCCCTGGTGGAGAAAACCCATCAAGCGCTGATGGCCGAGTTTAGAGAAGCCGGGTTGCCGTTCTAGGTTCACGGTAGGGAGGTTTCCGGCAGGCTGGGTTGAGAGCGTTTGCCGGGTTTTTCCTGCTGCTATCCGGCAGAGCATGATCATGATCCAACTCCACCTGGGCGATTGCCTCCCGATCCTCAAAACCCTGCCGTCCGGGTCGGTGGACAGCGTGATACTCGATCCCCCCTACGGCAGAACCAAGCTGCATTGGGACCGGCCCTTGCCCAGGCCCAGACGCGGCTGGAAACTTATCCACAGGCTAGCCGCGTTCATGATCCTATCACCGGATACGCTTCATCCATTGAGTTTGTTGACGTTACGCAAGAACGGGACACATAGAATGATTATCAATCTATGTGTCCATAAAACAAGGTCTTGCACACTACTCCACCGCGTGTAAATAATGTCCCTGTATTGCGGCTGTCAACCGCGTGTAAATCCTCTTTTAACGATGGAGCCGTGCTATACTTTTCCTGTCGCTGCAAAATCAGCGGCCCGGCGTGGAAACCGGAAGAATCACAGGCGCACAGCGCCACTTGCTGCGAAACCGGCGCTTTTTTTGCGCCCGCATTCTCTGCAATGGCGGGTTGTGTGGGGCAGCCCTTGCGGCTGGCCGGTTCCCTGTGTCCGGTTTTCCACCCCTGCACAATCCGCCGCCCTCGCCCGCGTGGAAACGGGCAGCGACGGCTCCCTCTTCAACACAGGAGTTCGTCTTATGAAGTCTGAAATCTCCCGCCCTCTCTCCCTGCCGCTGAATCGGATGGTCGACGACAACCCCCTTGATTGCATCCGCAACGTCCAAGGCATTTTGGCGCTGCTGAGCATGATCAATCTCGAAGATGACGCCGTGCCCGATGGCGCGCAAACCGGGCATTTTTACCTGTTACTCATGGTCAAGGATACGCTGCAGCATGTTGAGCGCCTGTTGGAACAGGAGGCGCAATCATGAGCGCCGCCTATCTCCAATCAAAAAATCCCGTCGCCGTCGCCCTGCAACACGCTGCGCTGCTCAACAGCACCTCCATTGATCCTGAGCAATTGGATTTCGAAAGAGAACTCGATTGCCGGTTGCTGTGGGTGCGCAACGTGGTCAGCCTGCTGGCCGACATGGCCGGAAATGCCGACTGTAATAACTTCGAGCTAAACCCAGAAGGACTTCACGGCCTGGCACGATTACTCGGCAACGAGCTTTCTACCATCAGCATCCTGCATGAAAAATTGCAGTGTGCGCTGAATGCCGACTTGCGTGGGGAGGTGCAATCATGACCAACGCACATCTTGATACGGTTTTGAACCGGCTGACCCAGGTCACCGGCTACGCCCCGCAGCGATCCGGCGATGAATACCGCGCCTGTTGCCCGGTACATGAAGCCGATGGACGGACTCACACCCCGAGCCTGTCGGTTCGCCAAGGCGACCAGCAGGAAATCCTGATGAATTGCCATGCGGGCTGCGACTACGGCGATATCGTGATGAAGCTGGGGATGGACAGCAAACCCCAGAAGCGGAACCGGCATATCGTGGCGACCTACAGCTACCAGGACGCAGCAGGCCAGGAGGTACGGCAAAAGGTCCGCTATGAACCCAAAGGCTTTGCCATCCGCCATCAGGACGCGGCTGGACAATGGGTTTACAAAGCCGGTTCCGGCGCCATCGCGCTTTACCGTCTGCCGGAACTCTTAAAAGGCATCGCCGAAGGGCAAACCATTTTGATTGTGGAAGGCGAAAAGGACGTTGACCGCCTGGCGGCGCTCGAATGGACCGCCACCACGAACATTGAAGGCGCATCCGAACCCGGCAAGAAAGCCAAGTGGCGAAAGGAGTACACCGCCCAGATCACCGGCGCTGGCCGCGTGGTGTTGATTCCAGACAACGACGCCCCCGGCCGCGCGCACATGCAAGCTATCGCCACGGCGTTACGTGGCAAGGTGGAGGACATCCGCTGGCTGGAACTGCCCGGCCTGCCCGATAAAGGCGACCTATCAGACTGGCTTGACCAAGGAGGGCATACGCAAGAAGAATTGCTTGCCCTGGTGGAGCAAGCCCCCGCTCCTCGCCAAGAAGCCACGCTACAAGAAGTCATCGAGGAGCAACCGCCGATTCCCGCGCCGCGCTCTGCCAAGATTCGGGTCAACGCCGGTGAGTTGCCGGAAGCCGTCGACGCGGTTGAGGCGGCACTGATGACGCATAGCGCCCCGATCTATCAGCGTGGCGATGCGCTTTGCCGCGTGGTGTGCGTTCCTGATTGCGTTGTTCGTGGCGGCAAGGAGCGCCCCCAACAGGTGACCAGTATCCTGCTCCTCGATGCCGAACATCTATTGGATCGAATCAACCGGCTGATTCACTTTGAACGTTGGTCGGATCGCAAAAACGACTATGCCCGGTGCCATGCGCCGCGCGCCGCCGCTACCGCTCTCCTGGCGCGTGTAGGTGAATGGCAATTTCCGGCGCTCAGTGGCGTGGTCAACGCGCCCACCTTGCGGCCCGATGGTTCACTGCTGGATCAACCCGGCTACGACCCAGCCACCGGATTGCTGTTTGAATCTCAGGGCGTGGTCTTTCCACCGATTCCCGAACGTCCGGCCCGTGCCCAAGCCGAGGCGGCGCTGACCTTCATCAAGCAGGAGCTACTCGCTGGCTTCCCCTTTGCAGAACCCAGTGACCGCGCCGCTGCGTTATCCGCCCTGCTGACGGCCTTGATTCGGCCCGCGTTGCGCACTGCCCCGATGCATACCTTCGATGCCCCGCACCCTGGCAGCGGTAAGAGTTTACTGGCCGATGTGGTCGCGCTGGTGGCGACCGGTAACACCGCCAAGGTCATGAGCTTCACCCGTGACCCGGAAGAGATGCGTAAGCGCATCTTGTCCGTGTTGCTGCAAGGTGCCGCTGTGATCAATCTCGACAACCTGGAGGAGCCGTTGCAAGGGGCGGCGCTGTGCAGCGCACTCTCGCAAACCTCGTACAGTGACCGCTTGTTACAGTACAGCCGGACGATCAGCGTATCGACCTGCTGCACCTGGCTGGCCACGGGCAATAACCTGCAAGTGATCGGTGACATCACCCGGCGCTGTATCCCCTGCCGGTTAGATGCCCAGTGCGAACACCCCGAAGAACGGGAATTCAAGCGTGATCTGTACGACTGGATTCCTGAGCATCGCCCGGAGCTGGTGGCAGCCGGTTTGACGGTCCTGCGCGCCTACCTGGCTGCTGGCAAACCCAAGCAACCCATGAAAGCTCTGGGTGGTTTCGAGGACTGGTCCAACACCGTGCGCGCCGCGCTGATCTGGCTGGGCGAAGCCGACCCCAATGTCGGACGCGCGGAATTTGAGGAAGCCGACCCCGATCGGTTGCAACTGCGCGCGCTGATGACCGCGTGGTATGCGACGTTCAAGAGTGCGGGAGCCACCAGTAAAGAGGCCGTCGCCAAGGCGAACGAGACGCGCATCAATGACCAAGGGGATGAAGAGCGCTGCTATCCCGATCTGTGGGAAGTGCTGAATGATCATTTCCAGGATCGTAGCGGGAAAGTGAATGGAAACGCCATCGGCTATTTTTTGCGAAAAAATCAAAGGCGTGTGGAAATAGGCGCACGGTTTGAAATCGCCGGAGGCAACACAAAGGGGAATTTGTGGCGTGTAGCGATTGTTGACCAGAGGCGGTTTGTACCGTTTTTTGACGATGCGAAAAATTACAGCCTACCTGAAACATCCCTACCATCTCTACCATCTCTACCGATCTACGACCGCCATCAAGGTAGGGATGGTAGGGATAGTAGGGATGTCACCCCAAGGTCCGAAAATTTCGCAGCGTCGAAAAACGACGTGGCCGCCCTGGTTCACGGCCTGAAAAACGGCTACAAAGGCCAGGATAGAGACGCGCTCAAGGCAGCATTGGGTTGGGATGAAACCCGCTGGATAGCTGCGAAGGACGCTGCAGTTGGCCAAGGACTGATCTACGTCAAGGCGGGATTCTGGTATGCCGAGGAGAAAGCGCCATGATCCGCGCCCTGGTGACTGGGACGCTGCACAGCGCCCCGCAGGCCCGCATCAGCCAGAGCGGAAAGTCTTTCACCACCGGCAAGCTGAAGGCCGACGCCAAGGCGAACGAGACGCGCATCGATGACCAAGGGGATGAAGAGCGCTGCTATCCCGATCTGTGGGAAGTGCTGAATGATCATTTCCAGGACCGTAGCGGGAACATCAAGCCGCAGCTTATTGGTGGATTTCTCAAGAAATTCAGTCGCCGCGTGGAGATTGGAGCACGGTTTGATGGAAAAGAATACGGCACTAGAACTTTATGGCATGTGGTCATTGTCGATCAAAACCGCTTGCGAAAATTTACAGGTCAGGGTGTTGAGACTGCAAAGACTGCTCAGACTGCAAATTCAAAACAAACTGGCTTTTTGCAGTCTGTTCAGTCTTTGCAGTCTGTCCCCCCAAGCTCCGAAAATTTCGCAGGGGAGTCGGGGGAGTCAGGGGAGTCTGTCCCTCCAAGGTCCGAAAATTTCGCAGCGTCGAAAAACGACATTGAAGCGCTAGTTCATGGCTTGAAGAACGGTTATCGAGGCCGTGACCGGGCGGCGCTGATGGAAGCGTTTGGCTGGGATAAAGCCCGCTGGGAAGAGGTGAAAGACGCGGCGATGCTGCAAGGACTGATCGAAGCAAAAGCCGGATTTTGGTATGCCACAGGAGAAGCGCCATGATCCGTGCCCTGGTGACTGGGACGCTGCACAACGACCCGCAAGCCAGAACCAGTCAGAACGGCAAACCGTTCACCACCGGCAAGCTGAAGGCCGACGCCACGGAGAATGGCATCGTGTGGGTCTCACTGATTGGATTCCAGGAAACCGGCGAACGACTGGCGGCGCTGAAAGCCGGTCAAGCGGTTTCGATCAGTGGCCGCGCCAAGCTGACCGCCTGGCTGGATAAGCAAGGCGATCCACAGGCCGGCCTGGACGTGGTGATTGACGAACTGGTGACCTTGCGCGCCAGGCCGAAACCGAGAACGGAACCGGCCCAGGCCGGGTTTGATGATGATTTGACGTTCTGAACAGAGAGAGTTGGGGAGGCGACGCGGGGATAGCAACCCATAAGCGCTAACTTGTTTGTAGCCTCGGGGTGCGTATCATGGTGGGTACCTGCGATACGGATTATAAGGGGTTAGCTACCATTGAACGAAGACTGGGAACTCCTGTTGTCGTTCCTGCCAAGTAACTAGCAGGAGTTGGCTTATTAGACGGGGGCGTTGAAGGGGC
>JACKNF010000014.1 GCA_024234995.1 Gammaproteobacteria bacterium | reverse complement strand
GAATCATCGCCAAAATGAGAATTGCTGGCTTGAATCCTCCTGAACCCGGTTCATTCTGCCCTGTGTTATCATTTCATTATTAAAAGTAACCTTGCATGGCGCATTTGTGCAAGCTGTGCCATGGTGGTTGCCCCCAGGGCTGAAACGGTCTCGCCCATCACGTTCGGTAAGGAGAAAAGCATGAATTACGAAAATATCCGGGTCGAAACTCGTGGCCCGGTCGCCCTGATCATCCTGAATCGGCCTAAGGCGTTCAATGCCTTATCTAACGATCTGATGGACGAACTGACGCAAGCACTGGATATCATTGAGGCGGATGAGAACATTCGCGCCATCGTCCTAACCGGTGGCGAGAAAGTATTTGCAGCCGGTGCTGATATTAAAGGCATGAAGGATTATTCCTACATGGATGCCTACAAAAGCAACTTTATCACCCGCAACTGGGAGCGGGTCAGCCGTTGCCGTAAGCCGGTAATCGCCGCAGTGGCGGGTTACGCGCTGGGCGGCGGTTGCGAACTAGCAATGATGTGCGACTTTATTCTAGCTGCTGATACGGCCAAATTTGGTCAGCCGGAAATTAAACTCGGTATCTTGCCCGGTGCTGGCGGCACCCAGCGCCTGACCCGGCTAATTGGCAAATCCAAAGCGATGGAACTTTGCATGACGGGGCGAATGATGGATGTCGAGGAGGCTGAACGGGCCGGATTGGTGAGCCGGATCGTTCCGGTCGCTCAACTCATCGAGGAAGCGGTTAAAACCGCAGAGACTATCGCCGGATATTCACTGCCAGCGGTGATGATGACCAAGGAGTGCGTCAATCGCTCCTATGAAACGTCTTTGGCCGAGGGATTGTTATTTGAGCGCCGGACCTTCCATGCAGTATTCGCGACCGGAGATCAAAAGGAAGGCATGGAAGCGTTTTCTGGCAAACGTGCTGCGGAGTTCAAGCACCGCTGAATTGAAGGGGCAATCCGGTCGGCGTTGCACTGTAGAATTTGTTGACCGGATCGTTGATTAAATCCACTATGTTTGATGTTGTTAATGCCTGGCGCATCTCAATCGCTAGGAATTTGTGTCGTTAAAATCTAGAAAGGAATAAGCGATGGAAATTAAAAAAGTTGGTGTTATGGGTTGTGGAGCGATGGGGTTAGGCGTAGCACAGGTCTGTGCGCAGGCGGGCATTCCGACCGTCGCAGTTAAAGCAACACCAGGTTCAACAGATAAGATTCGCTCTGGACTGGAAAAATCGCTCGGCAAGATGGTCGAGCGCGGCAAAATGACCGCTGAGAAAAAAGATCAGACCCTCAGCCTGTTGCAATTCACAACCCAGGAAGAAGAGGTTGCTGGATGCGATTTAATTATTGAATCGATTATTGAAGATCTGGAGACTAAGAAGGCGTTGTTTCAACGGCTGGAGAACATTGTTTCGCCACAGGCACTGCTGACCACGAATACCTCGACATTGTCGGTTACGGCGATGATGGCCGTTTGCAAGCAGCGTGATCGGGTAGCGGGCCTGCATTTCTTCAACCCTGCGACCGTGATGAAACTGGTCGAGATTATTCACGGCTTCGAGACGTCGGATGAAGTTATCGACACCTTGGATAAATTCTGCAAGAAGCTCGGTAAAGATCCAGTCATTGTCCAAGACACAACAGGCTTTATCGTTAACCGCCTGCTGACCCCCTATATGCTGAGCGCTATTCGCCTGCTGGAGATGGGAACGGGCACGATTGGCGATATTGATCATGCGATGAAGTCGGGCGCTGCGCATCCGATGGGGCCATTTGAGTTAGCGGACTATATCGGTTTGGATGTGGTGGAAGCCATGACGCTGAATATTTACCAGGATATGCATCAGCCGCATGTATCTTCACCGCATACCCTGACCCGTTTGGTCCAACTCGGTTATCTAGGCCGCAAGACCGGCAAGGGCTTCTACGATTACTCTGTCAAGCCGCCGATACCAAATCCAGCTCTACAGCACCCAGTTGCCTAATAGCATATTGATATCTTGTAGGTTGGGCTGGGCCGCAGGTCATAATCCCGCACATTGATCATGCTGGGGTACCGCTACCCACTAACCTAGCCTACATCTACCAACTGTTGAGGATGATTCTACGTTGAGAGTGAGGAGCAAGGAGACGGGTGCATAGACAGCCTGTCTACCCCGCCATAGCGTTGCTCTAGCCAACCAAATACTGCGCGCATAGCCATCGCTTCACCGCCCTCTGGCCGCCCTGGCTGCGTCTTCAGATTCCAAGCCATCAGATCAAAATGTGCCCAGGGTATGCCGCTGGGCACAAATTCTTGCAAAAACAGGGCGGCGGTAATCGCTCCGGCATAGGAAGAATCCGAAGCATTGACGAGATCAGCGATCGTGCTATCCAGCATGTCCCGGTAAGGGGAGTGCAGCGGCAAGCGCCAGCAGGGATCCTGCTCGCATTCCGCCGCTGCCAATAGACCAGATGCCAGCGGTTCATCATTGCAGAACAGCGCGGGCACCTGCGTTCCTAATGCGACCCGCGCCGCACCGGTCAATGTGGCAAAGTCAATCATTACTTGCGGTTGCTCATTGCCCGCTTCCGCTAGCGCGTCGCAGAGAATCAGCCGGCCTTCGGCATCAGTGTTATGAATTTCAACTGTTAATCCCTTACGCGAACGAATCACATCACCGGGCCGGAAGGCGTTGCCGGCAATGGTGTTATCCACCGCTGCCACCAGCACCCGCAACCGCACTGGAAGTTGGGTGCTCATAATCAGCCGCGCCAGTCCTAATGCCGTTGCTGCACCACCCATATCTTTTTTCATCAGGCGCATGGCGCTGGATGGTTTCAAATCCAGCCCGCCGCTATCGAAACAGACGCCTTTGCCCAGCAGCGTCACTTGGGGATGCGCGGGATCACCCCAGCGCAGATCCAGCAAACGAGGAGAATGTATGCTAGCTCGACCGACAGCATGGATAAGCGGGAAGTTATGCGTTAGCAGTTCCTCGCCAATGGTTTGTTCGAACGTCGCACCGAACTCCTGTGCTAATGTCTGCACCACCTCGGCAAGCTGTTCCGGCATTAAGTCTTCTGCCGGGGTGTTGATTAAATCGCGGACCAGAGTGACTGCATCAACTTGACGCTGGATATGGCGAGCGTCACAGGCAGCATCCAGTGCCAGCCGCGCAACGGCCCGTTTTGGTGTCTTGTAGCGAATAAACTGGTAGGCACCCAGCGCCCAGCCCAGAATAAGCCGCTCCATTTGCCAGGGTGCGAATGCTGCATCAAGCATGTAATCACCTTCTGGCAGCGCAGTGGGCAAGTGACCCAGAGCCCAAAGATCATCAGCTTTGCTAATGCAGATAACCACAGCCCGCACTTGGCTTTCTGTACCAGGAACCAAGCAAAATTGACCTGGCTTTGCCTTGAATCCTGTCGCAACTAGCCAACAGCGCAACATTTCATCCTGCTTTTCTAACCAGGCGGCAAATTCACTTTTGATGACAGGAATAAGGGGAATATTGCCGGTAGTCCGGCTAGGGAGTAAACCATTGCTCATGTGTTTCCATCTCTATAAAAAATCTCCAGGATTCAAAATCTCTGGCAGCCGTCTGCTTGCATTCCTGCTTGATAAAGATGGATATCATGACACCCGGATGCTTTGATCTCATTACTATGAAGTATCCGTCTGTTTGAGAGTGGCATAAACATCGTCCATCGGTCAGGGAACAAGGTGATCCGATTCCAAAAACCGGCCCATGTCCTCAATCTCGCTGCACATCAACATCTGAACAAGTTTACACTATCATCAGATAAGCATTTAATAACCTGCGGAAGTCCCGTAGATTAATTTCTGCCTTAACCAGCGACGAGCACGACGCATGAACGACCAGCACTATGATGTCATCGTGATTGGCACCGGCCCAGGAGGAGAAGGAGCCGCGATGAAAGCTGCCAAGGAAGGTAAATCCGCAGCGGTAATCGAGAAACACCACCTGGTCGGCGGCGGTTGCACGCACTGGGGCACCATTCCCTCCAAGGCGTTACGGCACGCCATCAACCGGATGCTGGAGTTCAATACCAGTCCGACATTCCGCAATGCCCTGGGTCATGCCCTGAAGTTGTCTTATCCTGAGTTACTGCGTTCTGCTGAATCAGTTATTGCTCGTCAGACCAGCATGCGCCGGGATTTTTACGAGCGCAATCGGATTAAGCTCTACCACGGGCATGCGAAATTTATCGATGCTTATACGCTAGAAGTCCGCGTTGGCAACCAAGGTGAACCTGCTGTGTTGGCCGCTGACGCGTTTGTCATCGCCTCCGGCTCCCATCCCTTCCGGCCTCGGGATATTGATTTTAATCATCCGCGCATCTTTGACAGCGACACCATTCTGAGCATGTCGAACACTCCGCGTTCGATCTTGGTCTATGGCGCTGGTGTGATCGGCTGCGAATACGCGAGCATTTTCCGTAACATGGGCTGCAAGGTAGATTTGGTCGACACCCGCTCGCAGTTGTTGTCCTTCCTCGACGACGAAATCAGCCATGCCCTTAGCTATCACTTGCGCGATCAAGGGGTCATGATTCGCCACAACGAAGAATATGAAATCGTTGAGGGCTTAGCGGACGGCATGCTGATGCACTTCAAGTCCGGCAAGAAGATCAAAGCTGACGTATTGCTATGGGCCAATGGCCGTACCGGTAACACAGCGCATATGGGCCTGGAGGAGCTGGGTATTACTCCCAACAGCCGCGGTCAGATTAAGGTCGATGACAACTACCGCACGGCCTTGCCGCATATCTATGCGGTAGGCGATGTTGTCGGCTATCCTAGCCTGGCCAGCGCGGCCTATGATCAAGGCCGCTTTGCTGCAACACACCTGGTTAACGGCAGTTGCGACCATCACTTGGTAGATTACATCCCGACCGGCATCTACACTTCACCAGAGATCAGCTCAATCGGCCGTACTGAGCGCGAATTAACCGAAGCCCGGATACCTTACGAAGTTGGGCACGCCTATTTCAAAAGCTTAGCGCGTGCTCAGATCACTGGACGCACGGTTGGGATTCTTAAATTGCTGTTCCATCGTGACACCCTGGAAATCCTGGGTATCCACTGCTTTGGCGATCAGGCAGCGGAAATCGTCCATATCGGCCAAGCCATCATGGCCCAGCGGGGCGAAGCCAACAGTATTCAATATTTCGTCAACACTACTTTCAATTATCCCACCATGGCCGAAGCATACCGGGTAGCGGCGCTAAACGGTCTGAACCGGCTAGCCTGAGGGAGATTTTCATGGATATCACCCCCTATCTCAAATTGATGGTCGACAAGGAAGCCTCTGACCTGTTTTTCCATGTGGGAGCGCCGGTCAATATCAAGATCGGCGGTGTAGTACGGCCTATTGGCAACAAGGTGCTCGGTCCAGGCGGCGTGCGCGAGGTCGCCTATTCAGTGATGAAGGATGACCAGATCAAAGATTTTGAGCACAACTGGGAGTTGAATTTTGCCATTCCACTGCATGGCGTGGGCCGCTTCCGCGCCAATGTGTTCAAGCAGCGTGGCGAAGTGTCGATGGTGATCCGCTACATCAAAGGCGACATTCCTCAGGTTGAGGAACTGGGCCTGCCGCCGTTGCTCCGCCAGATTGTCATGGAAAAGCGCGGTCTGATTCTGCTGGTCGGGGCGACTGGCTCTGGTAAATCAACCACGCTGGCGGCGATGATCGATCATCGGAACGCCAGCTCGCCGGGCCACATCATTACTATTGAAGATCCAATTGAGTTTACCCACCAACACAAGAAATCGGTGGTTGCCCAGCGCGAAATTGGCATCGATACCCATAGCTACGAGTTTGCGCTGCGCAGCGCCATGCGCGAAGCGCCGGACGTCATTCTGGTTGGCGAAGTCCGTGAACGCGATGTGATGAAATATGTGCTGACGTTCTCCGAAACCGGCCATCTGGTACTGTCCACCTTGCATGCGAATAACGCCAATGGCGCGCTGGAGCGTATCGTCAACTTTTTCCCTGAAGACGCGCGTCCTCAATTACTGATGGACCTGTCACTGAACCTGCGTGCCATTATCTCGCAGCGATTGGTGCGTGCGTTGAACGGGGGGCTGGTGCCAGCGGTGGAAGTGTTACTAAATACGCCTTACATTGCCGACCTGATTCAAAAAGGCAAGATTGATTATGTCAAGGATGCTATGGAGCAATCGACGGAATCAGGCACCCAGACTTTCGACCAGGCGTTGTTCAAATTGTACAAGGACGGCAAGATTTCTAAGGAAGAGGCCATCAAGAACGCTGATTCCAAGAATAACGTCGGCTTGCAGATCCGGCTGGCCGAGGGGATGGAGTCAAGTAAATCGCCGTCTAATATGATGCTCGACGACCATGAGGAAAAAGGCCAGATATTCGGGATATGAACGGCACACTTGCCCGCCGCATGGCAGATATTGCGCCATTTCATGTCATGGCGCTGCTGGCCCATGCACGGGATTTAGAGATGGCTGGCCGTTCGATCATCCATATGGAGATTGGCGAGCCGGACTTTCCAGCAGCTGAACCGGTCATTGCTGCTGGCCAGCGGGCGCTAGCGGAAGGCCGCACCCGCTACACCGCCGCCGCAGGCTTGCCGGAATTGCGCCAAGCGATCAGCGATCATTACCGGGAACGATACCAAGTAGAGATTCCCGCCCGGCGTATTCTTGTCACACCTGGTGCATCCGGCGCGCTGCAACTAGCAACGGCGGTGCTGGTGAATCCTGGCAACCGGGTGTTGCTGGCCGATCCTGGTTATCCCTGCAACCGGCATTTTGTGCGGCTGGTGGAAGGCGAAGCGGCCGGTATTCCGGTCGGGCCAGAGACCGGTTATCAACTGACCGCACACCTCGTCGAGCAATACTGGGATGAGCGGACCGTGGCGGTGTTGCTGGCTTCACCGGCTAATCCTACCGGCACCGTGATTTCTCCTGAAGAATTGGCAGCCCTCGTTGCTACTGTCGAAGCGCGCGGCGGGCGGGTGATCATGGATGAGATTTATCACGGGCTGGTCTATGGCGCAGCGCTGCAAACAGCGCTGGCATACTCAGACCAGACCTTTGTGGTGAACAGCTTCAGCAAGTATTACGGCATGACCGGTTGGCGGCTGGGCTGGCTGGTCGCGCCTGATGATGCCGTTGATGCGGTGGAAAAGCTGGCGCAGAATCTATTTCTGGCGGCGTCCACCCCAGCGCAATATGCCGCGCTGGCAGCCTTTACCCCGGAGGCACAGGCGATTTTCGAGGCGCGGCGGCGGGAGTTTCAGGCACGGCGGGATTTTCTCTTGCCGGCCTTGCGGGCACTGGGTTTTTCGATTCCGGTCACTCCGGATGGCGCGTTCTATCTTTATGCGGACTGCCGCCGTTTCACTGACAATAGCTATGACTTTGCGTTGCGCCTTCTGGATGAAGCGGGTGTTGCTATGACTCCCGGTATCGACTTCGGCCATCATCAGCCAAACCAGCATGTCCGCTTCGCCTATACCAACGCTATCCCGCAGTTAGCAGAGGGGGTGGAAAGGCTCCGGCGGGCTTTGCAGGGTTGAGATGTTGTAAAATGCTTTCTGCTGTCATCACGTTAGCCAGCAAATGCAGCGGATTTAGCGTCCCCGCAACCACGCTGCTCACCCCCGGCTCCGCGAAAATCAGCTCCAGCGAAGTCCGCACAGGATCGGTGCTCGCCAGCGGATCCAGATGACCGCTGAGCAAACCTTTCTTGATGAAGACCCCTTTGCCGGCAGCATGCGCAGCGCGGATGACGGGAAGTTCTTGCCGCTGGGCAAGGTTGTAGGTGACCATGACCACGTCACAGCATTCCACCGCCCGCAACCCGCCTGCAATCGTTTTGCTGGACATCCCCACCGCGCGAATCCAACCAGCCTGTTGGAGATGCAACAGGGCTGGCAAAACCTCTGCCTGCTCAAGCAGGGCCAAGTCGTCGCCATTGGAATGAATCAGCACGGTGTCCAGCGCCTCCACACCCAGCCGCCGCAGGCTGCGTTCAATACTGGCGCGGGTGGCGGCAGCCGAGAAGTCGAATGAGGAGACGCCATCGCGGAATTCCTCGCCAACCTTGGTGACGATCACCCAATCCCGCCGGCGTTGCCGCAGCAACCGGCCTAGCCGTTCTTCACTCTGGCCATAAGCCGGAGCGGTGTCCAGCAGATTAATGCCCAAGTCCCAGGCCATGTCCAGCAACGCCAGCGCTTCCTCATCCGAAGGCAGTTCGAACGATTGGGGATATTTGACGCCCTGATTACGACCGAACTTGACTGTGCCTAACCCTAGCGGACTCACACGCAAACCGGTGGTACCCAGCAACCTCAGCTCCACTCCATATCCTCCCGGTCCCAGGGATAGACGGCCAGTTCTGGGCGTGGCCATGCCGCCAGAGGATGTAAATCAATCAGACGGGGCTGTACTCCAAGGGTCTGTAACATCTCCTCAATCTGTTCCGCCAGCAGCGGTGCCATCGCCAGCTTGGTTGGCCAGGCAGCGATCACCCGTCCATCGCGAAACACACCGGGAGCCGCCGGCCGGCTCCCGCCGTGCTGGTGTGCTTCAGCGCGTTGAATCGTAAAGGTGGCGAATTCTACAGGATTCCAATCCACCCACGGCAGCAGCGTCTGCAACTCGCGCCGGGCTGCACGGATTTGAGCTAGACGGTCGCGTTTGACGCCTTCCTCCGCCAATGCACCGCCTAGATACCAGATCAAGCGGCCGCCAGCATCGTAATGGCTGGTGACGGTGAGTCGCGGCAAGCTGCTGGCGCCCAGACAGTGCGCGTAGAGCGGTCCGGGGAGATTAACGCCACGCGCCATCACCATATGTAAGGGGCGCAATTGCAATGTTGCCCACGGCAGCCCCGTATTGCCCGCGCCGGCAGTGAACACAGTCACCGATGGACGAATAATCCATAGTGGTTGCTGGGGGTAATGCAGTGTCAGAGTGCCATCCGCCTTCAGGACCACGGGTCCTCCATTGAGGACGATGGCCGGATGATAACGTTTAGCCAGCGTGCTCAACACCGAAGCGATACTCAACACCGGTTCATCCAAGCGATAGATCACGCCATCAAACTTAGGATGACGCAATGCCGGGGGTATTTCATCCGTTTTCTGAGCTGCGATTTTTTCCATGCGGCTACGCATTAGCTTGCTGGCGAAAAAAGCAGCCAATCGTGAAACCGGAGCGCGGGTCGTCCATAAGTACTGATGCTCAGTCAGCATCCATGCGTTGCGCAAGTCAATTTCACCTTCGCCTTTGAGGCAACGCCGCCATAATGCTGGCATTCCGGCCATTGCTTCAGCAGATTCACTGGATTGGCCATGCAAGGTGTATTTGGCGCCGCTGTGAATGATGCCTTGGGCACAGATCGTTTGGCCGGCCCCCAGACGGTCTCCTTCAATCAATAGCGCGCTGTAGCCTCGCTCGTGCAATCGAGCCAGCAGCCACAAGCCGGCAATACCGCCGCCGATGATGGCGACATTAATATTGAAAGTAGGATTCATAAGGCTCCGGGCCGGTTGAGAATGCGAGCGATAGTGCTCGTTGTTGAACAACCCTCGATATAGTCCATGACGACCACTTGTCCGCCTGCGTCCCAAACACTCTGGTTGCCGGGAATATGAGCCGGGTCATTGTCACCGCCCTTGACCAGATAATCTGGCTGAACCGCGCTGATCAATCGTTCTGGAGTGTCTTCATGGAAAGGCACGACCCAATCCACTGCAGCCAATCCAGCCAGCACCCGCATGCGTTGCCAAAGTAAGTTCACGGGCCGGCCGGCACCCTTGAGACGGCGCACGGATTCATCCGCATTGACAGCGACGATCAGCCGGTTGCCGAGACGCTTGGCTTGCTCCAGATAGGTCACATGGCCAGCGTGTAGAACATCGAAACAGCCATTGGTCATCACGATTGTTTCCCCATGCGCCTTGGCGTCAGTGACCGCTTGTAGCAATTGTTCTTCGTCCAACACCCCGCGCGGCGGCTCATCATGCGCATACAATGCCCGGCGCAGTTCAGAGACAGTGACGCTGGCGGCGCCCAGTTTGCCGACGACAATCCCAGCGGCTAGGTTGGCTAGCATCGTTGCGGCTGGCATGTTCAACCCAGCGGCCAGCCCGGCAGCCAGGGTGGCAATCACTGTATCCCCTGCACCGGTCACGTCATACACTTCGCGGGCGCGGGCTGCTAGATGCAGGGGTTCTGCACCATCTTGCAACAGGGTCATGCCTTGTTCGCCCCGGGTGATCAACAATGCATCCAGATTCAGCTCTCGGCGCATTCTTTCCCCCTTGGCCACTAGCTCTTCTTCAGTGCGGCAGGGGCCAGCAACGGCCTCGAACTCGGCTAAATTAGGGGTCAGCAGAGCCGCGCCCCGGTAGCGGTTAAATTCGTGGCCCTTGGGATCGGCCAATACCGGCTTGCCAGCAGCGCGGGCTCGCTCAATGCAGGTCTCGATCTGGCGCAACGCGCCTTTCCCATAGTCGGAAAGCACCACAACGTCAGTTTCCGGTAGCCGGGCAGCGAACCGTTCGTGGAGAAGGGCGGGATCGAAACCAGGAAAACCATCTTCGAAGTCTAGCCGCAGCAATTGCTGATTGCGGCTCAGCACCCGCAGCTTGGTGATGGTCGCTTGACCCGGCTGGCGGATGAGTTCGCAGGTCACGCCCAGCCGGTGCAATTTGGTCTCCAGGACCGTGGCAGTCTCATCGGCGCCAGCCACGCCAAGCACCCGGGCCTGGCCACCGAGGGTCGCGATGTTGACGGCGACGTTGGCTGCACCGCCGGGCCGTTCCTCGACGTCTTCGATCTTGACGACGGGTACGGGTGCTTCCGGCGAGACGCGAGAGGTGAGACCATACCAATAGCGATCAAGCATCACATCGCCGGCGATCAGCACCCGGGCGGGTTCGAAAGAGGGAATTTGCAGTGTCATGAGCGGATGGGAGGCTGTTTAATAAGGATGGCATGATAGCATGGCAATAAATAGGATCAGGAATGAGGTTTTTTACTTGAACCTCGAACCTGGAATCTGCAATTTGGAATCTGATGAACAGCAAAGATCTTTATTTTCGGTTGCTACGTTACGTTCGGCCCTACACTCGCATTTTCGTGCTGTCGATTTTGGGCACCGCTGCGGCGGCGGCCACTGAGCCAATGATTCCAGCCCTGATTAAGCCATTGCTGGACGGCAGCTTTGTCGAAAAAGATCCCTATACCATCCGTCTAATGCCGGTATTGCTGGTAGCGGTGTTTATTATTCGAGGCATAACCGGTTTCGTTGGCTCAGTGGCAATGAATTGGATTGCCCATCGGGTGGTCATGGACCTGCGCAACGCGATGTTCAATCAGCTCCTAGCCTTGCCGACGCACTATTTCGATGATCATTCTGCCGGCAACCTGCTCTCTCGCCTGACTTATGATGTCAGTCAGGTAATGACGGCCACCACTCAAGCGCTGGTGACGCTGGTCAAGGACGGGCTGGCCGTGATTGGCCTATTGGGCTGGATGTTGTATCTCAACTGGAAGCTCTCGCTGATGGCGTTCCTGATTGCCCCGGGTATCGCTTTGATTATTCGGGTGGTCAGCCGGCGGTTACGGCGGTTAAGCCGGGAATTGCAGGAATTGATGGGCCATCTGACCCATGTGATCGACGAAGTCCTGCAGGGCCACAAAGTCATCAAGATCTTTGGCGGCCAAGATTACGAACGGGATCGCTTTCACCGGGTCAACAACCGGGTGCGCCAGTTCAGTATGAAACTGGTCGCTGCCTCGGAGGCCAGCGGGCCGCTGGTGCAATTACTGGCGGTTCTCGCCCTCGGCGCGGTGATTTACTTCGCCTCCCTGCAATCAGCGGCTGACCAGATTACGGTCGGTGGTTTTGTCTCGCTGTTTGGGGCTATGGCGATGCTGCTGGCGCCGATCAAGCGCCTGACCAAAGTCAACGAGCAATTACAACGCGGGCTGGCCGGGGCGGAAACCATTTTTGCTCTGCTGGACCAGCTGCCGGAGCTGGATCACGGTACGCAGACCCTCGGTCGCGCCCGGGGTGCAGTCCATTTTCACCAGCTCAGCCACCGCTATCATAACGAAGGTGTCCAGGTTATCGAGAATCTGAGCCTCGATGTGCAGCCAGGGGAAACTATTGCTCTTGTGGGTCCTTCGGGAAGCGGTAAAACGACGTTGATGGCTTTACTGCCGCGTTTTTACGAACCGGTTTCCGGCGAAATTTTGCTGGATGGTACACCGGTTCAAGAATTGCGGCTGGCTGATTTGCGCGCCAATATTGCTTACGTCAGCCAAGATATCGTGCTGTTCAATGACACGGTCGCCGCCAACATCGCTTATGGCGCCGGATTTCAGGCCAGTGAAGCGCAGATTATCCAGGCGGCTGAGCATGCCCATGCCATGGAATTTATCTGTGAGCTACCCCAGGGATTACATACTCTGATTGGTGAAAACGGAGCACGGCTATCGGGTGGTCAGCGCCAGCGCATTGCCATCGCCCGCGCCTTATTGAAAGATGCGCCGATCCTGATCTTGGACGAGGCGACCTCAGCATTGGATACGCAGTCTGAACGCAAGGTTCAGCAGGCGTTAGAAACCCTGCGTCAGGGGCGCACTGCCTTTATCATCGCTCATCGCTTGTCCACGATTGAGAATGCTGATCGCATCATTGTTCTTAACCGGGGTGTGATCGTCGAGATCGGCAATCACGCCAGCTTGTTGGCTCATAATGGACTTTACGCCAGTTTGTACCGCATGCAAGCCGATAGCAATAACGCAACAAAGTTGCAAAATAAATAAAAATATCGTCAAATACACAACAATGTTCTTTGGCGTTTAAAATCTAACGTGGTTTCCTAAAACGGCTAATGCGCAACACTGTCGACTCTTCTAAAAAGCTGGCTCCGCTATTACGCCAAGCCTTCCGGCAAGGCATCGAAGCAGCCAGTCGAGGCGAGGACCGTAATCCTTATACCCCGAATAGCCACCTCTACCACGCCTGGATGGCGGGGTGGGCCTCGTTAGCCCGCGCTTGGAACAACAACGACGATCTACGCTGGGCCTGAGCCATTCACCATTTGCTCCATGCGGTTGTTTTGCTTGCCACCGGTAATCCCGTTCCTGGGTCTGCTCTGGAGGGGGCTGTGAGCCTGGCCCAACCGGTTCAACCTTTCCTGCCTTTCAGTGTCCTGGTCACTCAATGGACTCGGATCCTGGGCGAAATTCAGCGGATGGCGCAAATCCCGCGCCACGGGTTCCGGGGTCTGCCGTCCAGTGCTGGTTTGGTCTTCGTCGAATGGAGTTTGAATTATGCTATTTCATGAGCGAGGTCTCGAACCGGTTGAGTATCGCCAGCGAGTTGCGTGATGCGATTGAGCAGCGGTTCTGCACCGGGGATATCGTTATCCCGCTTCTGCGGCAGGTGATTGCATCTGGCAGGTGCATTGAGTGAATCCAACTTGCGCCAAATGAGTGCCAGATTGGACCGGCCCATCCTCATGCATACTTTGCATGACTTCACTCTCTGAAAAGAGGCAAAGAGTTTCCATCCATCTATCTGTTGCGTGAGCGAGTATCCCCGCATGAAAAAACTAATATTTTTACTTCTAACAGGCGGCTTGCTAAATATTGCACCTGTTTGGGCTGCTGAGGGCGATTGGGAGCAGGCCAAAATGGCCCACGAGCGCGGTGATTACGCCACTGAAGCCGCTATTGTCCGGCCACTGGCGGAACAAGGCTTCGCTTTTGCCCAGTTCAACCTCGGAGTGCTTTATGACAACGGCTATGGCGTGCCACTGGACGACCTTCAGGCTATAGAATGGTATCGTAAAGCTGCTGAGCAGGGCCTGCCGCAAGCGCAGATCAACCTGGGTATTCTGTACGAAGAAGGCGAGGGCGGGCCAGTAGATTACGTACAAGCCTACTTCTGGTATGCCATGGCTGATAGCCAGGGAGATAGCCAGGCTCCCCAGGCTAAGCAGGAGATCATCGAAAAAATGACCCCTGCCCAGGTCGAAGAAGCCGAACGCAAGGTCAAAGAATGGCAGGCGACTCACACGTTCTCCATTCCACCATTGCCTGCCTCCGAACCTCAGCATGGAAATCGTTGAGACTTCCTTCAATTCCTCTTTTCCAGGCAGATAGAGGAAAGGATAAAGCGCGTTGTAAAGAGAAAGCCGACGGTTTTTATTGGTTATCGGCGTAAAATTTGCATTAAAATCCTGGTCATCTCTAAGATATCGCGTTGCGGTACAGAGGTTATGAGAGAACACCTGCAGATAAGGTGACTACTGCTGATAATTTGATTATAAAACCCAATATAAAAAAGGGTTAACAACTTTGAGGGTACAGCCATGAACGGGAACAACATTCAAAGTAAAGCGCTTGACCAGGCAAGCAGCACAATGAAGATTGCGGAACGGATTGGCCTGCGTGGTTATTCCCTTCAATCCTACGCGATTTTTGGTCCACAGCATGCGCATGGCTGGAATTTCATCCGCAAGGGGGACATTGAAGTCATTCGCGCCGAACCAGAGGCATTGGAGGCGCTGTATTCGGACGAATTAGCGACAACACGTTACGGTGTGTGACTCTACCGGAACCCAAGCTGGACGAGTGTATCTGATATTTGTGCAATAAAATCAAAAATTTATGTTAAAGTGTAAAATCCTAACCTAATCTGTGAATCTCCTGATCGGTGGGGTCACACAATCACAACTATAATAGATTGTTCCCTGGATAAGCGCTTCACTTACTTCATGAGATCGCTTATTCCTTGCTGCTACAAAGCAGCTAACAGGGAACGAATCAAATTGACCCGTCCACCTGGAGGATTCTGCAATGAGTGCCAGCGCCCGCAACATCTATGAGATGAGCCTGGATCCCAACCCTGCCAATTATGTGCCTCTCACCCCGTTAACTTTTATCGAGCGTGCTGCTTCTGTTTATCCGCAGCGCACAGCAGTCGTGCATGGCTCGATCCGGCGCAATTGGGCAGAAACCTACGCTCGTTGCCGACAACTGGCCTCAGCGCTGCACCAGCGCGGTATCGGTTTGGGCGATACCGTAGCGACGATGCTGCCTAATATCCCGGAAATGTTCGAAGCACATTTTGGCGTGCCCATGACCGGTGCAGTGTTGAATACCCTCAATATCCGGTTGGATGCAGAAACTGTAGCCTTCATGCTGGAACATGGCGAAGCAAAGATCCTGTTTACCGACCGCGAGTTTTCCGAGACCATCAGTAAGGCATTGCGGTTAATGCCGGCGGCCAAGCGGCCACTGGTGATCGATGTCGACGATCCACAATTTACGGGTGGCGAAAAACTGGGGACGCTGGATTATGAAACGCTGCTGACCGAGGGTGATCCGCAATTTGCCTGGCAGAATCCCGCTAATGAATGGCAAGCGATCACTCTGAACTACACCTCTGGTACTACCGGTAATCCCAAGGGTGTGGTCTATCACCATCGTGGTGCTTACTTGAATGCTATCAGCAACGCCATGGTTTGGGACATGGGCCTGCATCCGGTCTATCTTTGGACTTTACCAATGTTCCACTGCAATGGCTGGTGCTTTCCATGGACGATTGCAGCAACGACCGGAACCAGTGTTTGCCTGCGGCAGGTGCGCGCTGATCTAATTTTCGACTTGATCAAGAATGAAAAAGTTAACTATTTCTGTGGTGCTCCCATTGTGTTGAATCTGCTCAGAAATGCCCCTGATCACCTGAAGGCGGGTATTGATCATCCGGTCAAGGTTATGACTGCGGGTGCAGCGCCGCCTGCGGCAGTTATCGAGGGTATGGAGCAAATGAATTTTGAAGTCACCCACACGTACGGTTTGACCGAGACCTACGGTCCATCAGTGGTCTGTGCCTGGCACGATGAATGGAACGCATTAAGTTTGGAAGAACGGGCGGCGCTCAAATCCCGTCAGGGTGTGCGTTATCCCATGCTAGAAGGATTAATGATCGCCAACCCCCAAACCTTGGAACCTGTGCCAAAGGATGGCCGGACGATTGGCGAAATTTTCATGCGTGGCAACAATGTCATGAAGGGTTATCTTAAAAATCCTGGTGCGAGTGAAGAAGCATTTCAAGGTGGCTGGTTCCACAGCGGCGACCTGGCCGTATGGCACGAGGATGGATATATCGAGATCAAAGACCGCTCCAAGGACATCATTATTTCTGGCGGCGAGAATATCTCTACCATTGAGGTCGAGGATGTGCTGTACCGGCATCCTGCTGTCATGGAAGTAGCGATAGTAGCCCGGCCTGATGAGAAGTGGGGCGAAACGCCCTGCGCTTTTGTCACCGTCAAACCGGGTATGGAGCATATCACCGAAGAGGAAATCATCGAATTCTGCCGCAACCAGTTGGCGCGCTTCAAAGTACCTAAGACCGTAGTGTTTGGCCCATTGCCCAAGACATCAACCGGCAAGATGCAGAAATATATTCTGCGTGAGCGGGCACAGCAGCTTTAAGAAAACCACTTTAAACCACTAAACCCGCCGCTTGCGGGCCAGTTTTGCGGCGGGTAACGATCGATCATATCGATTGAGGGGTAGTGCAACGTTTCATTCTGGATTCTCAGTTTGACCTGATGAACTCGCCGATTCCCGGCACGTCCGGCAGTTTCACTCATGCCGGCCCAACCTTAACGCTCCTAAACAGGTTCTCGTCGCGCTCAGTAGCAAAAATCCCTTCTTACCTCGCTTTGGCAAAGAGGAATTTGCCGTAGCAGGTGCTTTTTCGACAACTCTGGTAGGATTGTGCTCTTATTCGCCTGCCTGAAGTTATTCATGAATTCTTCATGCGCTGAATATCGGCTCTATGCCATCTTTGAACGTGTGGATGTATGACGCTTCCTCATCACTTCTACCTAAGACCGTGTATCTCCATTCCTTATGACTCTCGGAACCTTGTATATCGTTGCCGCCCCATCCGGTGCTGGAAAAACCAGTCTGGTAAAAAGCTTGGTCGAAACGACACCGGGTGTTGTTGTCTCGGTCTCACACACTACCCGCCCCCCTCGTCCCGGCGAGCGTGATGGCGAGCACTACTATTTCGTGGCTCCCGCAGCGTTCGAGGCGATGGCCGCGGAAGGCGCATTCCTGGAACACGCCCAAGTATTTAGCAACTGCTATGGCACGAGCCGCGCTACCGTGCAGGCACAGCGGGAGGCTGGCTTGGATGTGATCTTGGAAATCGACTGGCAAGGGGCCCGGCAGGTGCGTGCGCAGATGCCAAATAGTACAAGTATCTTCATTTTGCCTCCTTCGCGGGAGGCCTTGCGGCAGCGTTTGGCCCATCGAGGTCAGGACAGCACTGAGGTGATCGAACGGCGAATGACGGCAGCGCTTGATGAGCTATCACACTATGTCGAATTTGATTATTTAGTCATTAATGATGATTTTAAGCGTGCTCTGGATGCCTTGCGCGCCATTTTGATCGCCCATCGTCAGCGCCGGATAGTTCAAGTGGAGCAGCAGCGAGAACTTCTGCATTTACTCTTGTCTTAACTAATTGTTTTAATTAAACTGAAAAGTTCTAATTCCCACTTTTATGGCCTGGCACTGCTGATGGTTGCCGAATCCGGAGAAACATCTGAATGGCTCGAATTACTGTTGAAGACTGCCTTGGTTGCGTGGACAATCGCTTTGAATTGGTGCTGATCGCGGCGCGGCGCGCCCGCGAACTGGCACTGGGCCGCGAGCCGCTGATTCCTTGGGAAAACGACAAACCGACTGTTGTCGCTTTACGCGAATTAGCCGAAGGCAAGCTCGATCATTTACTCCAGGAAAAATACCGCGGGCGTGGTCTTGCCTCACGGAATGAATCTGCTTCTCCTCTCAATCACGACGACGCGCCGGTAGCGTCAGCATAGGCGTCTTTGGGACACCAGAGACAGGAAATCGATCATGTTGAGCGTATCTTTGCGGGAAGTGCGTGATGAATTCCAGCCCAGTCATAAACTGGCCGTCGATGACGAGTGGCTGGATGATTTGCATCTCCGCATCGATGATCTCTGCGCCATCACCAGCGAATATCTGGAACCGGCTCAGGTCGATCAGTTGCGTGAAACTTGTCATTTCGCGGCTGAAGCCCATGCTGGCATCTACCGCAAAAGCGGTGAGCCCTACATCTTTCATCCCCTGGCCGTCGCTCGCATTTTGTCCAATGTCCGCTTTGATCATGAAACCCTGCAAGCAGCCATTCTGCACGATGTTATTGAAGATACTCACTACAACAAGGAACAACTCAGCCACCGTTTCGGGCCAGAAGTTGCTGATTTAGTCGATGGAGTCAGCAAGCTGACGCAAATCCAGTTCAACTCCAAACTGGAGGCCCAGGCTGAAAACTTTCGCAAGATGTTCCTAGCGATGGCCAACGATTTGCGGGTGATCATGATCAAGCTGGCCGATCGCTTACACAACATGCGCACCCTGGGAGCCATGCGTCCGAAATCACGCCGCCGCATTGCCCGGGAAACCCTGGAGATTTTCGCACCGATCGCAGGACGGCTAGGAATGAACCATCTGCGTCAGGAGTTGGAGAATCTCGGTTTCAACCACTTGTATCCGCTGCGCTTCCGGGTTTTGCAAGATGCAGTGCGCAAGATGAGTGGTAACCGCCGTGAAATCGTTGGTCAACTGGAGACCTGCATTCAAACCCGGCTGAATGACGAAGGTATCCAGGCCCGGGTTATGGGCCGCAGCAAACACTTGTGGGGTATTTACCGGAAGATGCGCCGCAAGCATTTGCCGTTCAAAGAAGTCCACGATGTTTACGCGGTGCGGGTGATCGTCGAAAGCGTGGATATGTGCTACCGGGCACTAGGGGTCATGCATAACCTGTATAAGCCGATTATGGGCCGGTTCAAGGATTACATTGCGATTCCCAAGGCGAACGGCTATCAGTCGCTGCACACGGTGCTATTCGGTCCCAACGGTGTCCCTATCGAAGTGCAGATCCGCACCGAAGACATGCATATCATGGCTGAGGTTGGGGTCGCTGCACACTGGCGCTACAAATCCGGTGGTGACAACCAGGGCAATCATGCCCAGCAGCGTGCCCGCGAGTGGTTACGCAAGCTGTTGGATATGCAGCGCCGTGCCGGCAATCCGGTGGAATTTCTGGAAAGCGTCAAGGTAGACCTGTTCCCTGATGAGATCTACGTGTTTACCCCGCGCGGCGAGATTATCGAACTGCCACGCGGTGCGACGGCAGTGGATTTCGCCTACGCCATCCATTCCGATGTTGGCAATACCTGCGTGGGCGCTAAGGTGGATCGCCGGCTGGTGCCGTTGCGCACGCCGCTGGTGACGGGGCAAAGCGTTGAAGTCATTATTACCCCGACAGCCCGGCCTAATCCGGCTTGGCTCAACTTCGTGATCACCGCCAAGGCACGCTCCAGCATCCGCCACTACCTCAAGCATTTGCAGCGCGAAGAAGCGATCCTGCTGGGTAAACGGATGTTGGAAAAAGCGCTGGCTGGCTATATTGGTGGCCTCAACGAGCTGCCGGGCGGCCGGATTCAAGCATTGGTTCAGGAACTGGGGCTGAGCGGTTTCGACGATTTATTGGCTGATATCGGGCTGGGCAATCGAGTAGCAGCGCTGTTCGTCAAGCGGTTGCTGCCGGATGAAAATGAGAAGGCCCTATCGGACACCAGCGCCCAACCCTTACTCATCAAGGGTACCGAAGGCACGGTGGTCGGCTTTGGCAAATGCTGCCGGCCGCTGCCAGGTGACGCTATCATCGGCTATCTCAACGCCGGACGCGGGATTGTCATCCATCGCGAAAATTGCAAAAACGTTGCTAGTTACAAGAAAAGTCCCGATAAATGGATCGAAGTGGAATGGGAACAGTGTATCGGTGCCGACTTTACGGCGGAATTACGGCTCGATGTCACCAACAGACGTGGCGTTTTGGCTACCATCGCTGCCGCTATCTCGGCAACCGATGCCAATATTGAAACCATCAATACTTCGGAGCGGGATGGTAATACCACCACGGTTCATCTGCTGCTCGATGTCCGTGACCGGAGCCATCTGGCGCGGGTGATCCGTCAGTTGCGTACCGTGCCGGAAGTGCTGAGACTGGCGCGGCGTGGTTAAACTTTAAATTTTAAACTCTTGAGAGTTCGACGATGTTCCGTGAAATCATTAAGACTGATCAAGCCCCTGCTGCTATCGGCACGTATTCCCAAGCGGTCAAGGCTGGCGGCACGGTTTACCTATCGGGCCAGATTCCCCTCGATCCGGTTGCCATGCAGCTAGTGGAGGGCGATATGGAGGCGCAGATCCGCCGGGTGTTCGACAACTTGGCGGCGGTCGCCCATGCCAGTGGCGGCAGTCTCGCAGACACGGTCAAACTCAACGTGTTTCTAACCGATCTCAGCCATTTTGCCTTGGTAAATCAAATCATGGCCGAGTATTTCCAAGAGCCTTATCCGGCACGAGCCGCGATTGGTGTTGCAGCCTTACCGCGCGGCGCGCAGGTGGAGATGGATGCAGTACTGGTCCTGAGCAAGTAGCTATCCGTCCAGAAACAAATCACGCATGCAGGCGGATCGGACATCAGAGAAATCCGGTTATCAAGATTAATTATGCAATCCCAAGCCATCGTTGAAGCCGCCTGCACCCTCTCGCAATTCTGCGAGAACTGATTCAATCCTCCGGCGCGGGTCCAGCAGGTTCCTGAGATCGTATTTCCGGGATCGTACCCAGGCTATCTACAGGCTATCCTAAGCGGCTGATCCCCAAACCAGACAGGCTGCCGGAATCAAAAAGCGCATACGGATTCATCTCTATAGCCCGTGTCCAGTTTGGCAAGTCAACATCCATCGGATTCTGGATGAAGCAGTTGCCATCGCTCATAGCAGGCTAGCGGATCTGAGCGGTGAAGAAGTGCTACCCTGGTTGCTGGCGCTGAACCGGGAATGACCGGAGGCAGAGATGATAAAGAAGCGCCGTCCTGCGAGAACGCAAATCCTGGTGCTGCTGCCGTGGTTAATCTTGGCACTGGGTTTTGGGATGACCTATGTGCTTTGGCAAAACGCCCGCCAGGATGCCATGCGCGCATTGGAAGCGGAATTCCGGCTTTGGGTGAACAAGATCGCCGACCGGATCGAATACCGTCTCGATGACTACGTGCATATCTTGCGCGGTGTCGTTGGTCTATTTGATGCCTCAGAAGTGGTCACGCGCCAGGAATTCCATCACTATGTCGAAGCCCTGCGTCTCGGGGAGCGCTACCCCGGCATTCAGGGGATCGGCTTCTCCTTGTTCATCCCGTCCGGCCAGAAGACTGCGCATATTGCCGCGATTCGCCAGGAAGGCTTTCCCAATTACACCATCCATCCAGAAGGGGAGCGTGCATTCTACACCGCTGTGGTTTATCTCGAACCCTTCTCTGGCCGCAATCTTCATGCGTTTGGCGATGACATGTCCTCTGAACCGGTCCGCTGGGCGGCGGCAACGCGGGCACGAGACGAGGGTAAGGCGGCTCTATCAGGCAAGGTCATATTGCAGCAGGAAACCGCGGCTGGCATTCAACCTGGCTTTTTGCTGTTTGTTCCAGTGTATCGCCATGACGATGTACCTCTTACCACCATCGAAGTGCGCCGCGCGAAGCTGATCGGCTGGGTCTACTCGCTTCTGCGGATGGACGATTTCATGGATAGCATACTGAGAAGCTTTGATTTCAATGAATTATGGTCAAATCTGAATATAGAAATCTATGACGGTGTTGATTTATTGCCGGACACCCGGCTATTCATGCTACATCCTGTCACTACGGCAATTACAGCCAATCCGGCATTTTGGGCCGTTCAGCGATTCTTATTTTGGGGGCATCCTTGGTCCCTGCAGATCACTTCTACTGCCCGGTTCGAGGCAAAGTTGCTGAGTGAAAAAGCCATTCTGCTTGCCGTCACGGGTAGTATTAGCAGCCTGTTGCTAGCGCTCCTTGTCAAGGTACTGACATCCAGCCAACAGCGTATCGCCGCTGTTTTGCAGCAAACAGCACGGATCAATCAGCAGCTCAGCGAACGTGAGCGTGACTTGTTGTGGGCGCAACGAACGGCTCAACTTGGCAGTTGGAGCTACGATCTGCTCACGCAACAACCGGCCTGGTCAGAAGGCATGTTCCGGGTCTGGGGACTCGACCCCAATCGAGGCACACCCGCCTATGACGCGCATCGGGAATTCATCCATCCCGAGGATTGGCCACGTTTCAATGAAGCTGTGCAGGCAGCGGTGGAGCAGGGCGAACCGTATCGCCTTGATTTGCGCATCCGCCGCCCTGATGGCGAGGAACGTTCCATTATCATGATTTGCACACCGCATCTTGATGAACAGGGCCACGTCGTCAAGCTCTCCGGTACCAATCAAGACATCACCGACCGGAAACGCTTGGAAGCAGCGTTGCGCGAACAAGCCATTCGCGATCCACTGACGGGTTTGTTTAACCGCCGCTATCTGGACGAAACATTACCGCGTGAACTTCATCGCTGCCGGCGCAACGGCGAACCATTAACCGTGGCCATGCTCGATCTTGATTACTTTAAGAAATTCAACGATGACTACGGTCACGAAGCCGGTGATACGGTATTGCGGGCGGTTGGCGGATTACTGCAACGCTTCTTGCGCAGTGACGATCTGGCCTGCCGTTATGGCGGGGAAGAATTGGTTTTGATTCTGCCTGGCGCAACCCTGAGCACTGCTCAGGGGCGAATGGAAGAGCTGCGCCAGGCTGTGATGCAACTGCATTTACAGCATCGGGACAACGAATTGCCTGCCATCACGGTATCCATTGGCTTGGCGATGGCGGAACCGGAAGAGACGGATGCCTGCGCCTTGTTGAGCCGCGCCGATGCTGCGTTGTATCAGGCCAAGGAACAGGGCCGGAATCGCATCATAGTGGCGAATGGAGTATAGATGAAGTCCGAGGTGCGCGATGTTGTCCCGCTAAAGCCCAAACGGCTGTCAATCACCACGCTGAAAGGCGTCGGGCCGAAGCTGGCGGAGCGGTTGCACCGGCTCGGTCTATACACCGCCGAAGACGTGTTGCTGCATTTGCCATTACGCTATCAGGACCGCAGCCGCATCACGCCTATCGGCAAATTGCAGCTTGGCGAAGAGGCACAGATTGAAGCGGCCGTAGTCAGCAGCCAAATCAGCGGACGCAGCCGGCGCTTTCTGCTCTGCCGCCTAAGCGATGGAACCGGTGATCTCACCCTGCGTTTTTTTCACTTCAGCGCTGCCCAGCAGCAATGGCTCAGTCAGACCGGTACCTGGTTACGTTGCTTTGGCGAAGTGCGGTCCGGTTATGCCGGTGGTTTGGAAATGATTCATCCGGAATGCCGCCGGATTGAACTAGACACGCCACCGGTTGATGGCCAGCTCACTCCAATCTATCCGGCAACTGCCGGTTTGCAACAATTCACCCTGCGTAATCTGGCGGAACAAGTGCTGGAACAGGCAGAGGCTTTGTTGCCCGAGTTATTGCCGCCAATGCTGCTTGCTCAGTTAAATCTGCCACCGATTGCCGAAACTGTGCGGTTGTTACATCAGCCGCCGGCAGATACGCCGGTTGCGGAATTGGAGAGCGGCCGTCATCCAGCCCGGCGGCGGCTGGCCTTCGAGGAAATGCTGGCGCACCAGCTTAGTTTGCGCCGGTTGCGCGAACAGACCCGCCGCCAGGCTGCGCCGCCGCTGGCCAGCGGTTGCTTGAGCCAGCGCTTTCTAGAACGCTTGCCTTTTACGCTCACCGCCGCTCAGCAGCGGGTACTGGAGGAAATCAATGCCGACCTTATGCAGCCCCGCCCCATGCTCCGGCTGCTACAGGGCGATGTCGGCTCCGGGAAAACCGTGGTTGCCGCTGCTGCAGCATTGCGGGTAGTCGCAGCAGGCGCTCAGGCGGCATTGATGGCGCCTACCGAATTGCTGGCTGAACAGCATCACCGCAATTTCCGTGCCTGGCTGGGCGAACTGGGCTTGGACATTGCTTGGCTGACCGGACGATTGACTGGCAAGGCGCGGCAGCTTTTGCTGGAACGTTTGGCTGCTGGCGAGATTCAAATTGCGATCGGCACCCACGCGCTATTTCAGGAAACCGTCGAATTTGCGGAGCTGGCCTTAGTGATTGTCGATGAGCAACATCGTTTCGGTGTTCATCAACGGCTGGCCTTGCGCGAGAAGGGCCGCAATGAGGGCCGCTGCCCGCATCAGTTGATCATGACCGCCACCCCTATCCCGCGCACCCTGGCGATGAGCGCCTATGCCGATCTTGATACGTCGATCATCGATGAGCTGCCGCCCGGCCGCCGCCTGGTTAAAACCGTCGTTGTGCCCGATCACCGGCGCAATGAGATCATTGAACGTATCCGCCGGGCCTGCCGCAAGGGCCGCCAGGCCTACTGGGTTTGTCCGCTGATTGAAGAATCCGAGGCGTTGCAATGCCAGGCGGCGACGGTGACTGCGGAACAATTGACCGGATTGTTGCCGGAATTGCGCATTGGCCTGGTGCATGGCCGGCTATCAGCCAATGCCAAGGAAACGGTAATGGCGGCCTTCAAAGCCGGGGAACTGGCGTTATTGGTCGCCACCACCGTGATCGAGGTCGGAGTTGATGTCCCTAACGCCAGCCTGATGGTTATCGAGAATCCCGAGCGCCTGGGTCTGGCGCAACTACATCAATTACGGGGGCGAATCGGGCGAGGCAGCATTGACAGCAGTTGCGTACTGCTTTACCGGCCCCCTCTGTCCCAGGTGGCCCAGAGCCGGCTGGCGGTGCTGCGAGAATGTCACGACGGTTTTGAAATCGCCCGCCGTGACCTGGAGTTGCGCGGTCCTGGCGAAGTGCTCGGCACTCGCCAGACGGGCGAACAGAGTTTACGGATTGCCGATCTACTGCGTGACCAGGATTTATTGAATGTTGTTCGCCATACCGCCGACTTGTTGCTGCGTGACCACCCGGACTGTGTTGAACCGCTGATTCACCGCTGGATTGGTGCGGGGGCGCGCTACGGTGAGGTGTAGCTATAGGGTCTGTCTATGTGGCTGGCAGTAGTGCTCGTTTAATCGGTTGTACTGGCAGTTCGATCGTAAATTCGCTGCCTTGATGGTTCGTGCTGGCCACGCGGATTCTGCCGCCGTGTTTTTCGATAATGCCGTAGCTGACGCTGAGTCCCAATCCTGTTCCCGTACCCACGGGCTTGGTGGTGAAAAACGGATCGAAAACCTTGGACAGATTCTCTTCCGCAATCCCTGCGCCATCATCCTGGATGGCGATTTTGACCCAATCACCCTCCACCCATGTCTTAATCCAGACATTGCCTTTGCCGAGGATGGCTTGAGCGGCATTTTGCAGCAGATTCATGAAAACCTGGTTGATTTGTCCAGGCAAACATTCTACGGGCGGCAGGGGATGGTATTCCCGGTGGATGGTAATACGATCTGGTACTGTTTGTTTAGCGAGCGCTTAAGGCCAATTCGATGCCTTTTGTGCAAATCGGCTGATCAGGCCGATATCGTCGGTGCGCGAAAAAGTGCGCAGATCCAGTACAATCTTCTTGATTCGCTGGGTACCCTCCCTTACAACTGGCGATCAATTCCCGCAAGGTATTCAGGGTATCAATAAGATAGGATTCCTGATAATGCGCATTGCCCTGGCAGTGAGCCTGACCGTCCGGCCCGCCCTCACCGGCATAGTCTTCGAGCACCATCACCAAGCGTTCGGTATATTCTTCGATAAATTCCAGGTTGCTGTAGACATAGCTGGTGGGGTTGTTTAATTCGTGAGCGATACCGGCTACTAACAGTCCCAGTGATGCCATTTTTTCCGATTGGACCAGTTGGTGCTGGGTGCGGGCCAAGTCCCCATAAGCGGTTTCGAGCTGCTGGTGACGTTGACTGAGTGCCTGATGAGTGGTTGCCAGTTGTTGGGTGCGTTCGGCGATTTTCGCTTCCAGATCGCGGTTGATGGCCTCCAGCAAACGACGGCGGTCGCGCTCGGCGCTCAATGTCCGCAGCAGCAGATGGCCGCCATAGACCAGAAACAGGGTCAGTATCCCTGGTAAAATTGGCAACCATAGACTGGTCGCCGCGAACACTGCCCAGGCGATGATAAGGCACAGCACCGCTAGCGCGGCAGTTGTCACTAAGGCAACGAACGGTTTGAATTGCATCACCAGCAAGCTGGCAGCTAGCGCCAGCGCCAGTAGCCCGAACCCGCGTGCGACTGGAGCGGGTTCGGTGGCGAAGCGTCCGCTCAACAAATTGTCCACCAAGGTAGCCTGAATTTCGACACCGGCGGTGGGATTGCCGCCGGTCCAGGAAAACGGGGTCAGGAAGGTATCACCTGACAGGCGCTGCGGTTCGGGAGTGGCTTCCAGCGCGCGGCCTACCAGCACGATTTTACCGGCGAAAATCCCCGGTGGCAGCAGGTTTTGGGGGTCGAGCGCTTGATAGTAGGACAGGGTCTGAATCGTCTGCGGAGGCCCCCGGTAGTCAATCAGCTGTTCCTGCAGCAGATCTTTTTGGCTGAAGCGCTGCCGCTCCGGCTTGACGGTCGCCTCCGCCGCGGGCCGTTCGAGATAGCGCCGGACCACTTGCAGGGCGAAAGAAGGCAAATCCGGAGCGAGCAGCCGCGCCCGCCGCACGGTGCCATCGGGGTCGATGCTGACGAAGGCGCTGCCGACCAGAGATGCCTCTTGCAGAGCGGAAATCGGATCGACCCGAATCGTGTGGCGGAATAGAGGATCGTTGACCACCGACAGCGCGCTAGCCAGTACGCCGTTGCCAGCTTCGCGCAACGCCTGCGCCAGTGCCTGATCCTCAGCCGGTTCAGAGGGTTCTGTGAACAGGATGTCAAAACCGATCACCGCCGCGCCGGCTTGGTGAAGTTGCCGGATCAAGCGAGCGTGCAGGCTGCGCGGCCAGGGCCATTGTTGTTTGATTTCGGCCATGGACGATTCGTCGATGGCGACGATGACAATGGATTCAGGCGGGGGTTGCACGCCACGCAAGGTGAACAGCAGGTCCAATCCCTTGAGTTCAAGGAGCGCAAAAAACGAGGTGTTGGAGAGCGCAAGAACCAATCCGAAGGCCAAGACAGCAACTAGCGCCGCCAGCCAAATCGACGAGATTTGCAATCTTGGCAAAGTGTTAACTTACCGTGGACATGGATCTACCCATATCCACTGGGTTCCATTCCATACATAACATCCTTGATACTGTGGTCCTGTTTCTATACCCATAGTATTTATCGCCACTCGCAAAACCGTCTCATGATTAGCAAGGATACCGCCGGCATTGGTCTTCATTTCTGCAGCGGCTTCTCTGGTCTCGGCAACGATTTCGCCGACAGTCATAGTGCCGGTCGCCCATGCACCCGCAGATAAGCCCCATGGTGCAGAATACAGCGATGCTCATCAATAATTTCTTATTCATTATTGATCTCCTTTCGATCTTGCGATTTTGGTTTGGATTACGCCGCTACAGGGAGTGGCGTCTATAATTTAGATAATGAATCCAAGTCTCGCAAGGCGAGGGCGAAAAGCTATTTATTTTAACTTCACACCTCCGCCAGATACCTGTTTTACCTCATCTTCAACGTGGGCAAGGGTCCGCCCATACCCACTTGACTCCATTCCATACATAACATCCGCTTTGTGGTTGAGTCTCTTCATTTGTGGCATTTCCAGCCACTTTCAAAACGGCATCAGTCTCTAAAAAAGATGGACTGCTGATCTTAATCAGTTTGGTTTTTTCTTGTTCATCGGAAACAGTGACTAAAATCGTATTAGGGTTCAAGTTTAGAGAGGGGATTCAAGAGGAATTTCAACGCCTGCTAGGTTTCATGGATTTTTCTCGCTTGGTAAATTAAGATTAGAAAATTAAGAACCATGCGGATAAAAATGGTTCGTTCGGGAATGTATAAAGGGTTGATTGCCCGTTCCCCAACTTGAAAAACTATAATCCTGATAACGAAATTCTGGTTAAAAGATTATTTACTTGGAGGGCAACAGTTCCCCATCGTTTGGGAAGACGGTAACCCAGACCGGCATTAATCAAGGTGAAATTTTCATTTTGCATGCGGCATTGGTAATGGGGGTGGATGATATTGGATCAAGAAATTGATACGCTGATTGACATAAACGAGGCCCGCTCCAGCAAAAAAACCGGACGGGTCGAAATATTGGACATTGATGGGCAGGAGATCGTTCGCAAGTAGTGAGGTCTGGGAATAAAAAGACTTGGCCCTGCAAGTCTTGCTCAACTTCAAAAGTTTGGTAAACCCTGACATGCTTACGGCCCACTGACGGTTAGGCATCCAGTATAAATAGGCATTATAGTAATTTTCCTGAGTCTGCTCAATTTCATAGAATTCAGGCAGCTCTAGCGTTCCAAAAGGCACTTCGAGATCGCGTCTGAGTGCAGTCAAGCCACCCCATAGTTGTTTAGTAAACCGGATATCGAGAGGACCCACGCCGTAATTTTTGGACACCGCTCCTGCTGGGTTGTCAAAAAAATTGATTGAAACCTGCAACTTGAGTTGGTTCAATAGTTTGTTCAATTGCGAATTCCCGCTTGACCACTTGGAATGCCGCTGCCCTGCAACGTGGCATGGTCGTTGATCGCCCACTGTACACCCAGTTTTGGGTTAAGTTTGTTCAAGTCGTAAGACGAAGCTTTCAGCGGATTGATAACTCAATCCTATGGTCCAGATTAAATTGTTTGGGATTTTAATATTGGCGTAGCTATAGCCGATTTTCTGATTAGCGTTAGATTCTTCGTTATCTGTCAGGCCTATCGATGTTATATCAGACGAGTTACCGCTGAGGCCTGTGATTAAATTAAAGTGGTCCGTTTTATAGAGTAACTGGGTTTCCGCTAGATAGCCTTTATATCTTGTTGCAAAAGTAGTATTTGAAAAACTGTTTTTGTAATCCTGATTCGCGTAAATAAACGAGGCGATCGCATTCATTTGTGGTGACAGTGAATAATTGGCGCCAACCCGGCTCATGTCCTGATCGATGCTTGTATGCTGTGAGGAAAAAAATAATTCATTAAACCTGAGTCCAAGGTCACCCGATAAGGTTTCCCGATAACGATATTCGGCTTGGAGATTAAAACTTGGGGTCACCGCTGTTTGTACGAAAAAATCATAGATACTATTCTCCAGATCACTGTTTTCCCGGTAACCATTGGTCTGATAGTGAAACTGACTGAGGCTGTAGGAAAACTGATCCGATAAACCAGAGACGATCAGGTTATTACCCCAGGTCTCTTGATTGCCGCCCAGCCCGGAGAAGAACAGTGACGGTTTATTTTGCACGAACAGCGGATTGAATTCGTACAGGGAGGGCGTGATCGGACCGCCGGGCGGGATCAGCAACCTGGTTTCCGCCATTTGCGGTTGCACCGGCGTGATATTGATCGGTTGCAACAACTGGGCTTGTAGCAATTCACTCACGCGGGCTTGTTCCACGTTGGGGAGTGCGGCATAGGAATCTGCCAGCAGGCGGTGGGCGGAGTAGTTGGCGGGGTCGCGGTTGACTGATTGCCAGCCTTCTTGCAGGCCGAGTTCGGTAAAACCGGCTTCGTTGTAAACGCGCCCCAAAGCCGCCGAACGGGCCGCCAAGTCCTCGTCCAGCAGCAACCGTGACCGGTATACGCCTCGATCATCGTTCAGCTCGATAGATTTTTGCAGGTTTTCTACCGCTGCAATGGGTTGATTGATGCTTTGCAGGCGAATGGCGTCGTAGTACCAGGGTGTCGGATCATGGGGATCGAGCTGTTTGGCTGCCTCCAGATATTTTTGCGCTGGCTGGTTCTGCATGTCCTCGTAAAACGCCTTGCCGAGATAGCTGTTGTAGAGTGAAACCTTCGGCTCCAGCAGCACTGCCTTGCGTATCGCCTTGATCGCCTCATCGGTTTGGTTGTTTCGGAATAGCACCAGTCCCAGGCCGAGTTGCGGTAAGCCCAGGGTCGAATCCTGTCCAATGGCGGTTTGGAACGCCTCGCGGGCTTTGTCCACCCGGTTATGCGCCAGTTGCAGGAATCCCCAGACGGTGTTGACCATGGCATCATCCGGTGCTCGTTGCCGCGCTTGTTCCGCCACTTTTACTGCTTCCTTCAGCCGGCCTATACCGAACAGCAAGCTGCTTTGCTGGATCAAGGCGCGGGCATTGTCGGGATCAAGTGTCACTGCCTTGCGGGCCGCCTCCAGCGCGGCATCCAGATTGAATTCGGCCTGCCGGGCCAAGCTCAGGCTGAGGTACGCCGGGGAGGAGGATGGACCGGCAGCGACCGCCCGTTCGGCATCGGCCAGCGCCTGCGCATTGCGGTTTTGCACCAATTCGATATTGGAACGCAGGCTGTAAGCCAGTACATTGTTAGGATCGAGCGCCAGTGCCTGGCCGATGGCCTGCCGGGCAGCAACAGCTTGGCCTTGCAACAAATGGTTCTGTGCGGTTTGGACCCAATATCCGGGGGATTGCGGGTCATCGCGGCGACGATCATGCTCCGCTGAGGCATCAATTGTATTCGGATAGTAGAGTGACCATTGCACTGCATCGAGCGGGTTGATCAACACCGTCTTGCGCGGCGCTTCGCCAATCTTCGCGCTGGCCTGTTCGTTTGCCGCTACGAACACGCTGCCTTGCGGGTTGCTGAGCTCAACCAGCCCGTCGAGCACGGCTAATTGGGTCGTGTCAGCGGGGCCGGCCGCTAAATTGAACTCAGTGCCGCGAATGGTGGCAGTGGCCGGCAGGGTTTGAATCTCCAGTAACTGGTTGTTGTCGCGGACCCAGATTTCACCACCTAGCAAGCGAAGGATGTTTTGCAAGATGCTGTTCGAGGCAGGGATGATTTCCCGGGGGGCGATCTGCTTGAGTTCCAGCTGGCTGTTGCCGTTGAGTTTGATTTGCGCGCCGTTCGCTAATAAAATTGCGGCGCGGCTGCCTCCATTGGTCCGCACCACCTCGCCAGCTGCCAGCAACTCCCCCGTACCGATCGGCTGCCAGCGCCCTTGGCGTAATACTTCGGCGGTTCCCGTCACGCTGACCATCTCACCCGCTTCCTGGGCCAGGGCATAAAGCGGCAGAAGCACGGCAACCAGCAGCCAATAACGCCGATTCCCTATACGCAGCCGGCCACACCAGATTGGCTCACTTTTTCGTTTTTGCCATCCTAGAAGGATGGTTACAGGGTGAAATGTGTTCATTGTTTTTACTGAGCGGTTTAGTTATGGCGGTACATTCAGTAATTCGCAACGGATTGTCAAAGAGCAGCTGGCTGGATCAAGGACCGATGTTGAGATTGGACGTATTTCATAAGACGCTCTCCTGTTTGTAGTATTCACCGCAATTCCTTGGGTAAAGCAAACACGACATTCTCTTCCCGGCCCGCGCTTTCGGTCATCGCCTCTGCCCCCAGCTCCCGTAACCGGGCGATGACTTGTTGTACCAGCACTTCCGGCGCGGAAGCGCCAGCAGTGACGCCGATAGCGGTTTTACCGTTTAGCCATGCCGGGTCGATATCGTCTGGCCCGTCGATTAATTGCGCCGGGGTTCCTTCTTTCTCAGCTAGCTCTCGTAAACGGTTGGAATTGGAGCTATTACGCGAACCCACCACGAGCATCAACTCACAGTCCCGCGATAGATCCTTGACAGCGTCCTGGCGATTTTGCGTGGCGTAGCAAATGTCATCTTTACGCGGCCCCTGAATAGCGGGGAAGCGTTCGCGCAAGGCAGCCACGATTCGCGCCGTGTCGTCCACCGATAACGTGGTTTGGGTTACATAGGCCAATTCAGCAGAATTGTGGACGGCCAGGGACTGCGCATCTTCGACGGTTTCCACCAGATACATCCGCCCGCCCGCACTCTCGTCATACTGGCCCATGCTGCCCTCAACTTCGGGATGACCCGCATGGCCGATCAGGATCACTTCGCGGCCAGCGCGCGCATGACGGCTGACCTCCAGATGCACCTTGGTCACCAGGGGACAGGTGGCGTCGAAGACTTTCAATGCACGCTGAGCCGCCTGCTCCTGCACGGTCCGCGACACGCCGTGGGCGCTGAAAATTACCGTTGCCCCGTCTGGCACTTCATCCAGCTCCTCGACGAACACCGCCCCTCGTTGCCGCAGGTTGTCCACAACGAAGCGGTTATGCACCACTTCATGGCGCACGTAGATCGGCGCTCCGAACAAGTCCAGCGCCCGCTCGACAATGCCAATGGCTCGGTCGACCCCGGCGCAGAAGCCGCGAGGATTGGCAAGATGAATATGTGCGCTCATGCAGATCTCCGAGGAAAACGTAAGGGATCGTCAGCCGGATTGTTCAGAGTGGACCGATTTAGCCCATAGACTCTCTACGACGAGCAGCGCTGCGCCGGCGAAGATTGCTGAATCGGCGATGTTGAAAGCCGGCCAATACCAGCGATCATAATAGAGCTGGATAAAGTCAATCACCTGGCCCAGCCAAGCCCGGTCGATCAGATTACCAACCGCACCCCCCAAAATCAGCGCCAATGCGGCGGCCAGCCATTTTTCCTGTGATTTCAGCCGCGTTAGCCAAATTACCAGGCCGATACTGACTAATGATCCCAGTCCCAGAAAAAACCAGCGCTGCCAGCCACCGGCTTGTGCTAGAAAGCTGAAGGCTGCACCGGTGTTGTAGGTCAGCATCAGGTTGAACGAGGGCATCACCGCTACTGGCTGGTGCATCACGAGCAGCGTCTCGGCGAGGTATTTGGTGACTTGGTCGAGAACGATGACCAAGCCGCTCAGCCAAATCCAGGATTTGAGCATTGGTTTATTCCAGGCCAGGGTCTGTGCTCAGGCGAATTTTCTTTCTTCTCCCGCGCCAAATGCATTTTCCACGCAGCGCCCGCACAGTGCAGGATGCCCGGAATTTTGACCTACGTCTTCTCGATGATGCCAGCAACGAATGCATTTGCCGTGTGTACTGGCTGTGACCTGCACCACCAGCGGCTGACCGTTGATTGGCAGCACTGCCGCTGCGTTTGACGCTTCGGCTAGTGGATGCACCCGGGCATAGGAAGTAATGAAGAAGAACCGCAACTCATCGCCCAGCCGTTTCAGATCAGCCGCCAGTTCGCCATCGCAGTACACATCTACCTCGGCATCCAGTGACGAACCGATGCCGCCTTCGACCCGTACCTGCTCCAGTTTCTTACTGACAGCTTCACGGACGTTGAGCAACCGTTCCCAGCAGGCGGCGTTCAGCGATTCCTTATTTTCCACCGCGAACAGTCCTTCATACCAGGTCGTTAAGAACACCGACGGGCCACGCTCACCTGGCAGATTCCGCCAGATTTCTTCAGCGGTGAAGCTGAGAATCGGCGCCAGCCAGCGGGTCATCGCTTCCAGAACATGGTGCATAGCGGTTTGCGCCGAGCGCCGGGCAATGCTGTCACGGCCGGTGGTGTACTGGCGATCTTTGATGATATCCAAGTACAAACTACCCATGTCCACCGAACAGAAGTTATGGATCTTCTGATAAATCAAGTGGAAAAGGTACTGGTCGTAAGCCTCAAGAATCTCTTTCTGCACGCGCTGGGTACGATCGACCGCCCAACGGTCCAATGCCAGCATTTGCTCCGGAGGGAGACGGTGCTGCGCCGGATCGAAGCCATTGAGGTTGGCCAGCAGGAATCGGGCAGTATTACGCATCCGCCGGTAGGAATCGGCCATGCGCTTGAGAATCTCGTCAGAAACACCCATTTCCGCCCGATAATCGGTCGCCGCCACCCACAGGCGTAACACATCCGCACCCAACGAGTTGAACACTTTCTGCGGCGCGACCACATTGCCCAGTGACTTGGACATCTTGCGGCCCTGGGCATCGACGGTGAAGCCGTGCGTCAGTAATCCCTTGTAGGGTGCAATCCCGCGCATCGCAGTCGAGGCCAGTAGCGAGGACTGGAACCAGCCGCGATGCTGATCAGAACCTTCCAGGTACAGATCCGCCGGGAAATGCAGCTCGGGACGGCGCTCCAAGACTGAAAGGTGGGTGGTGCCGGAATCGAACCACACATCCAGGGTATCCGGCGCCTTGTCGTACTCCGCCGCCTCCGCGCCCAATAACTCCACCGGGTCTAGCCCGAACCAGGCGTCAATACCGCTCTGCTCAATGCGCTGCGCCACCTGTTCGATCAATTCCTGCGTGCGGGGATGCATCTCTCCAGTTTTTTTGTGGGTGAATAGGGTGATCGGCACACCCCAATAGCGCTGGCGGGAGACACACCAGTCCGGGCGATTGCTCACCATGCCTTGAAGCCGTGCTTCGCCCCAATCCGGGGTAAAACGGACCTTGCTGATCTCCGCCAGGGCGCGGGCACGTAGCCCGTGCTGGTCCATGCCGATGAACCATTGGGGCGTGGCGCGAAAGATGATGGGGGTTTTATGCCGCCAGCAGTGGGGATAGCTGTGCCTGATCTGGGCCACGCGCAGCAGCATTCCATGCGTCTTAAGGGCATCCAGCACCCGCTCGTTGGCAGCGAAAACATGCAGCTCGGCAAACAGCGGGGTATCCGCCAGAAATTTGCCATCCGGACCGACCGGGTTATCCACGGGCAGTCCATAGCGAGAACCCGCGACATAGTCCTCCTGGCCGTGAGCCGGGGCAGTATGCACCGCGCCTGTGCCGGCCTCGGTGGTGACGTGATCGCCGAGAATGATAGGAACTTCTCGATCATAGAACGGATGGCGCAAGGCCAATCCTTCCAGGCCGCTGCCCAGGCCGTGAGCCAATACCAGATAGTTTTCCACCTGCCAGCGAACCAGCGAGTCTTTCAGTAACGCTTCAGCGACGACCAGCCGTTCCCGGCCCCGGTCAGTCTCAACCTGGATGACAAGATATTCCAGTCCTGGATTGAGCGCCACTGCCTGGTTGGCTGGCAAGGTCCACGGTGTGGTCGTCCAGATGACGACTGACAGCGGCCCTTGGCCTTCATGACCTTCAACATGGCGTAATCGCGCCAGCAATGCTTCGGGGTTCGCCACGGGAAAGCGCACGTCAATCGCTGGCGAATCCCGGTCTTCGTACTCCACTTCAGCTTCGGCCAGCGCCGAGCCGCAGTCGATGCACCAATACACCGGCTTGGAGCCGCGATACAGATAGCCGTTGGCGATGATGCGCGCCAGCGAACGCACGATGTCGGCTTCGGCGTGGAAATCCATGGTCAGATAGGGATTTGCCCAGTCGCCCAGCACGCCCAGCCGCTGAAAATCAGCGCTCTGGCTGGCCACCTGTTCAGTGGCAAATGCCCGGCAGGCGTCGCGGAATTGATGCGCGTCAACCTTGACGCCGACCTTGCCCAGTTTCTTTTCCACTACCTGTTCAATGGGCAGTCCGTGGCAATCCCAGCCCGGCACGTAGGGCGCATCGAAGCCGCTAAGCGTCCTGGATTTCACAATGATGTCTTTGAGTACTTTGTTGACGGCGTGGCCGATGTGGATCACCCCGTTGGCATAGGGTGGGCCGTCGTGCAACACGAACTTAGGCCGGCCAGCAAATTCGGTGCGCTGGCGATGGTACAGATCCAGCTCCCGCCAATAGTGCAGCAAATCCGGCTCACGCTTGGCAAGATCGGCCTTCATCGGGAAGGCGGTCTGGGGCAGGTTAAGAGTGTCTTTATAATCGGCCACGATAAACCTCTGAAAACCAGTACTCAAACGCCCCTCTGGCCTTGAAGGAGAGGGGTGGAAGGCGGGGGGTTTGCTTCCTTGTTCTTTTGAGAAAAAGGAGCAGGGGGTGAAGGATTGACGCCCTTTCCCGCTTGCAGGAGAGGGGTTGGGGGTGAGGGGGGAGCTTGCAAAATCCCTCGCGCCACAAACCAGTTCCGGGCATCTTGCTCGTCCCGCTGAATTTGCTGACGCAACGCATCCAGGGACCCAAAACGCTGTTCCGGACGCAGATAGTGCAAAAAATCGACTCTGACATGCTTACCGTAGAGGTCACCCTGAAAATCCAGCAGGTGGACCTCCAGTTGCTCGCGAACGCCTTGCACGGTAGGCCGGCGGCCCACGTTGGCCACGCCAGGCCAAAGTTTCAGGCCAGGGCCGCTTATAAGCACCACATAGACACCATAGACGGGGGTAGCGCGCCGGTGCAGGTGGATGTTGGCAGTCGGGAAACCGAGCGTGCGTCCCCGCTGGTCGCCGTGCGCTACCCGCCCGCACATGTCGTAGGGCCGGCCCAGCAGTTGCATCGTCAATTCCAGATCCCCCCAACCCAGCGCCTGCCGGATCCGGGTACTGCTGACGCGCTCACCATCGACCATGTAACTGTGACTGTCAGCGACTGCAAAACCATGCTGCTGGCCTGCCGCAACCAACATGGCGAAATCGCCGGTGCGGCGGTGACCAAAGCGGAAATCATCGCCAATCACCAGAGAGCGGATACCCAGCTGGCGAACCAGTAAGTCTTCGATAAAGGTCTCTGCCGGCATCGCTGCCAGCCGCTGATCGAATTTCAGGCACAGCACTCTTTCGATACCCAATCCGTTCAGCGCCAATAATTTCTCCCGCAGGCGCATCAGCCGGGCAGGCGGTGCTGCCGGACCGGCGAAAAACTCTTGGGGTTGTGGTTCGAAAGTAATGACCAGCCGGGGCAGGCGCAACTGCCCCGCCGGCTCAGCCAGCTGGGTCAGAATCGCCTGATGGCCGAGATGCACTCCATCGAAATTGCCAATAGTGGCCACGCAACCGTGATGTCGCGGGCGAAGATTGTGTTGACCGCGGATGAATTCCATGCCGTTCGTGCTGACTCCGGATTCGGGAAATTCGTGATTATACGGAGTTGACAGCAATTTTCATGTAAAAATAGATTATTACGCAGTGTTGATCACGATAAGGGCGGCGAATCCGTCCTTCTACCGATGCAACAAGTGCTTAGGGCGTATCCCTACCACCAGCACCGCCAGCAAATAACTTCCCCCGCCGCCCGCAATCAATCCGCCTAGATGCCACAAGCGTTCATGAGCGCTGGCGTGCACCCAGTGTTCGAGATCACCGGTGCCGGACCACAACACCAGCCCCAGCGCCAGATTAGCAATAGCCAGTTGCAGCAGGTATTTCACCCAGCCTGGCTGCGGCTGGTAAATGCCCCGCCGGCGCAGGTTGATAAACAGCAGCCCTGCATTGAGAAACGCCGCCAGCGACGTTGCCAGCGCCAGTCCAGCATGCGCCAGCGGCCAGATCAGGATCAGCACCATCGCCGTATTAGCGCCCATGGCGATTACCCCGTATTTGACCGGGCTACGGGTATCCTGACGGGCATAGAAGCCCGGCGCCAGCACTTTGATCAGCATGAAAGCCACGAGGCCGAGCGCAAAAGCCATCAGACTGCGCGCCGACATCGCGACATCACGGGCATCGAATTCGCCATACTGGAACAGCGCCGACAGCATCGGTCCGGCAAGCAGAACCAGCGCCACCGTGGCCGGTACGCCAATCAACAGCGCCCAGCGCAGCGCCCAGTCCAGGGTGCGGGAGAAATCCCCTTGGGCGGCGTTGGCGTGTTGCCGGGAAAGTCGAGGCAGGATCACGGTACCCAACGCGACGCCGAAAATGCCCAGCGGAAATTCCACCAGCCGGTCCGAGTAGTACAGCCAACTGACGCTGCCGGACACCAGAAACGAGGCCAACAGGGTATCGATCAGCAGATTGACCTGCGCGACCGACGAGCCGAACACGGCGGGCAACATCAGTTTCAGTACTTTTTGCACGCCTTGCGCGGCCCAACCCCAGCGGGGACGCGGTAACAGCTTGACCTGGCGCAGAAAAGGAATCTGGAAGCCTAATTGGATAATTCCGGCAATAAATACCCCCCAAGCCAATCCCATGACCGGCTGATCCATGAGTGGCGCTAGCCACAGAGCAGCGGCAATCATGGTCAGGTTCAGAAACACCGGCGTTACGGCTGGAATGGCGAATCGGCCACAACTGTTCAGCACTCCGCCGGCCAAGGCCGTCAGTGAGATGAACAGGAGATAAGGGAAGGTGATGCGCAACATTTCCACCGTCAGCGCGTATTTGCCCGCATCCGCAGTGAAACCTGGCGCGAAAATTAGGATCAGCAGCGGCGCGGCCAGGACGCCAATGGCGGTGATCAACAACAAAATCGCGCCCAGAGTGCCGGTCACTTGATCAACCAGTTCCCGCAATTCCTCGGGAGAGTGTTGCGTCTGATATTCCGAGAATACGGGTACGAAGGCTTGCGAGAATGCTCCCTCAGCGAATAGTCGGCGTAGAAAATTCGGGATGCGGAAAGCGACGAAGAACGCGTCAGTACCGGCTCCGGCGCCAAACAGTTGCGCGTAAATCATGTCGCGGATGAAGCCGGTTACACGCGACAGCGAGGTCATGGCGCTGACAATGCCGGTGGATTTGAGAAGAGCCTTGCTCATGGCGGTTCTGCCAAGGGATGGAAAGGCGCGGATGATAGCTGGATCGGCCTTGGCTGTCAGCGGTAGCGCAGGGATTGACAGGGCAATTGGAAACATCAATAGTATTTAACTTTTTTAATATCCTAATGCCGCCATGACCCCTGGTTTCTCTCCCTGAAGGAGAGAAGGGAGCGGATAATGACTGTATGAATTTTAAGGAGTCTTGATTTTGGCCAATACTGCTCAAGCGAAGAAGCGCGCCCGCCAGGCGGAGAAGCATCGTCAGCACAACGCCAGCATGAAATCCATGTTGCGCACTTATATCAAGCGGGTGATCAAAGCCATCCATTCCGGCGACCAGGCGAAGGCCGAAGCCGAGTACCGGATCGCGGTGCCCGTGGTCGACCGCATGGCCCGCAAGGGGCTGATTCACGCTAATAAGGCCGCCCGCCACAAGAGCCGCTTGACCCATCATATCCGCGGCATGGCGACCTGAGCGGCACGCTGCGCGCTCCTCATTCGCTCGAAAGAACAGCCGGGGGTACGCAATGCGTACCCTGCCTCGTGCGGCTTGTTTTTTTAATAAAGCTTTTTCTCAGTTGCTGAGACTGTCCGGGCAAAGCGTCCCAGATAAGCCAGCCCCTCAATGGCCCGGTTGCCATACCACGATGTCATTTCCCCGTCGATCAGCCGCAATTTCTCCAATGGGCAACGATAATCACGGGCGAAACTTTCCAAATCATCCATCTGAAAACGGTAGGGTTCGCTGCTGAACAGGATCAGATCGGCAGCGTCCAGCAGGGCCTGATCCACTTCCAGCGCGGGGTAACGTGCTTCCGGCTCGACGGGTAGCGTCTCCCACCCTACCAGGTTCAGCATCCGGGCAATATAGGTCTTGCGGCTAATGCCCATCCACGGCTGACGCCAGATCAGGTATAGCACCTTTCTCCGGGGCCAATTTACCTGACGCAGTTCAGCCAGCGCTTGTTCGAAGTTCGCTGCCAGCCGTTCCGCGTCCGCTTCACGGTGAAAGATCCCTCCGAGCAACCGGTAGAGCGGCAGGTTATCCTCTGGGGCCAATGGGTGTGTGACAATCACCTCCAATCCATCCGCCATTAGCCTTTCTGCCAGTCCACGAGGATTCTCGTCGATGTTAAGGATGACATGCGTCGGCTGAAGCATATTCAACCGGTTGTATTTAATCTTTTTGGTTCCGCCAACACTGGGAATGGCTGCGACTTCCGGTTGGGGATGGATGCAGTAATGTGTGCGGCCCGCAATCTGGTCAGCGAGTCCTAATGCAAATAACAATTCGGTAATGCTCGGGACTAGCGAGACAATCCGGGCGGGCGTGCTGGCAGGTTCATGCCGCAGACCAAGGGCATCGGTCAGGGTTTCCAAGAAAATCCTCTTCTTGCAGTTTGCCGCCCTGTTATCCGGGCACGAATGCGGCAAGAGAGGGGCTGGTCCGGCTGAGTGCCCATTTCAGCAGCAAGATCGCTCAGAATTTGAAAATCACGAAACAAAATGCCGGCCCTTTTCCCGGACGGATTCCGGTGTCACACCCGTCCATTGCTTAAACGCACGAGAAAAACTTTTTTCATTAAGAAAGCCGACAGCCGGTGCAATTTGCTTGATGGGTCTGGATGTCCTGTTTAGAAGGTCAACGGCCCGGTCCCGCCGGATTTCATTCTTTAGCGCCTGCAACGATGTGCCTTCTTCTTGCAACTGCCGGTGTAGCGTCCTGGATGATACATGGAGTTCCATGGCGAGCGATTCCCCGGTATGCGGACTATCAGGCTGCATTCTCAAAAGTTCGCGAACGCGTTGAACCAGTAGCCGGTCCCGCCGGTAGGGAAACATCGTTAAAGGAAGCGCTTGCTGGAGCATTTTGTTGAGTGCCCGGTCGTCCCGGCGAATGGATAACGTTGCGTATTGCGGATCAAAACTGATCTTGGCTATGGGCGCGCAGAAATGCAGCGGGCCCGGAAAGAGCGCTTGGTAAACTTCGATATGCTTTGGTGTGCCGAAAGGAAAGCAGGCGTCCAATAAAGGTATCCGCGAATTAATCGCCCAACAGGCATATCCAAGAATATATCGAAAGAGCGTGGCGAAGCAGAATTCCTCCATGTCGCCTAAATTCCTATTGACCTCAATGGCGATGGATGCGGCTGCTTTGGTAACACCGAATTTCAGCGTAATGTCATCCGCTAACAATCGATGGTGACGGCACCAGCGTTTCAAGGCGACTTCTAATGTGGGCGAGCTTAGAGAGGCCCTGCATAGCATTCCATAGGTACCCCAGGGAAGTTTACGTGAAAACCACCCAAGCGCTTCATCGTCAAGCTCTTTTATGGCAGTACCGAACAGGGTCTCCATTTGAGACACGGTGACTCTATTCGTGGAGTCCAATAGAAATTCTGGCGTCACTCTTGCGCACCGAAGGGCATGGCTTGGGTTTTTGCCATAGCGTTGATATGCGGCAACGATTGCGCGGACGAACGCTACAGGTGTTATTGCAACCTCGGGCATCACACGTCTATTCGTTTGAATTGTCAGCTCATGTTCAAAGTCCAATACTATGCAGAGTGACAAAAATTGCAACTATACCGGCGTTATGCCTGGCAAAAATTGCAACTATGTTGGCAAACCTCGCTTTCTCGTTCCCTTTACCATTGTGGCCATCATGACAAGCAGGTTTGCTGAAATTATGGCCGCGACGGCCCAGCGTTGCCAGCAAACACGCTGCGCTCCGGTTGGCGTGGCAAGCATTGCTGGCGAACGCAATCCGTCGATCATCCCGCCGGTAACGGGTTTGTCCGATCTCCTTGGCAGCAAGATTCGTAACCGGTGGGATGGGCGGCGGTGACGCCAGCCAGTTCCAGAGTCAAGGCGGAGAGCGTGCTGGAAATCCGATAGAGCGGGATCGTCCGGCTTGCATGGAGCTGGTGAGACCGGCCAAGGTTCGATACTGCATGGACACCGGCTTCTCACCGCACGAATTGCTGTAAAGGCGTATTATTTAGCGCATAAGGCGCATAACCTTTTTTAAGGAGAATCCCTTTTATGTCCGCGGTCATCAGCTCGTTCAGATCCCCCATGCCCGGCGTCGATCAGGCCCGGCCCCGCCACAAGGTGCGCTTCGTGACTGCCGCCAGTTTGTTTGACGGCCATGATGCTTCAATCAATATCATGCGCCGTATCTTGCAAGCCAGCGGCGCGGAAGTCATCCACCTTGGTCACAACCGCTCGGTCGATGACATTGTCACGGCTGCTCTTCAGGAAGACGCTCAAGGCATTGCGATCAGTTCCTATCAAGGTGGTCATGTCGAGTTTTTCAAATACATGATCGACCTGCTGCGCGAGCGCGGCGGCGCCAACATTAAAGTGTTCGGCGGTGGCGGCGGCGTGATTGTGCCTGAGGAAATCCATGCGTTGCATGAGTATGGCGTGACCCGCATTTTTTCGCCGGAAGACGGTCAAGCGATGGGTTTGCAGGGCATGATCGACCATATGATCACCGTCTGTGATACCGATCCTGCTCAACATGCACCCCAGACCTTGGATGGGGTTAAGGCCGGTGACTGGCGGGATTTGTCCCGCATGATCACGGCGCTGGAGAATCACGTTATCTCTCCAGAACTACGCCAGCAGCTTCTCAACGAAGCCAAGGCCAGCACGGTGCCGGTTCTCGGCATCACCGGCACCGGTGGTTCCGGTAAGTCTTCGCTGACTGACGAGCTTGTGCGGCGCTTCCGGCTGGATCAGGACGACCGGCTGAAAATCGCGGTAATCGCCGCCGATCCCTCGCGGCGCAAGACCGGCGGGGCATTGCTCGGCGACCGTATTCGCATGAACGCTATCAATGGGTCCAATTTGTACATGCGTTCGCTGGCCACGCGCGCCGCCGGTAGCGAGGTGCCGGAAACCCTGAGTGACATTCTCGCCGCCTGCAAGCTGGCCGGTTTTGATCTGCTGATTGTGGAAACATCGGGCATCGGCCAGGGCGATGCCGCCATTGTGCCATTGGTGGATCGCTCGCTGTATGTGATGACCCCGGAATTCGGCGCAGCTTCGCAGTTGGAAAAGATCGACATGCTCGATTTCGCCGATGCGGTGGCGATCAACAAGTTTGACCGCAAGGGCGCCGAGGATGCGCTGCGCGACGTGCGCAAGCAGGTGCAGCGCAATCATAAGGCGTTCGACCGCACGCCGGACGACATGCCGGTGTACGGTACTATTGCCGCCCGGTTTAATGACGACGGTGTAACAGCGCTCTATCACGGTGTGACCTGCCTGCTGCGCGACAAAGGGTTAAAACTGGAGCCGGGCCGGCTGGCCACGGTGGAAGGCAAGGCGTCCAGCGGTAAAACGGTGATCGTGCCGGCGGCACGCGCTCGTTATCTGGCGGAAATTGCCGACACGGTGCGCGGCTACCACAAACAGGTAGAAGAACAGGTCAAGCTGATTCGTCAGCGCCAGCAGTTGCAAGCGGTCAAGGCGCTTTTGGAAGCCGAGAATAAATCTGTTACCGACCTGGAGCCCCTGGTGGAGCGCGTGGAATCGCAAATTAACCCCCACGCGCGCAAGCTGGTGGATATGTGGCCGCAGGTGCGGGAAAGCTATCGAGGCGACGAGTATGTGGTGAAGATTCGCGACAAGGAAATCCGCACCCCGTTGACCCGCCATTCCCTGTCGGGCACCCGCATTCCCAAGGTGGCTATTCCGCGCTTCGAGGAACATGGTGAATTATTGCGCTGGATGATGCGTGAGAATATGCCCGGCAGCTTCCCCTATACGGCTGGGGTATTCGCCTTCAAACGCGAGAATGAAGACCCGACCCGCATGTTCGCCGGCGAGGGCGACCCGTTCCGCACCAACCGCCGCTTTAAAAAATTGTCGGAACATGCCGAAGCAACCCGCTTGTCCACCGCCTTCGACTCGGTGACCCTGTACGGCTGTGACCCGGACGAGCGGCCGGATATTTACGGCAAGGTCGGCAATTCCGGTGTCTCCATCGCCACGCTGGACGATTTGAAGGTGCTGTATTCCGGCTTCGACGTGTGCTGCCCGGCTACTTCGATTTCCATGACCATCAATGGCCCGGCGCCAATCATCCTGGCGATGTTTTTCAACACGGCGTTCGATCAGCAAATTGAGAAGTTTGAGCGCGACAATCATCGCCCGCCCACCGATAACGAAATTGAGAAGATCAGGGAATGGGTATTGGCGAACGTGCGCGGCACGGTGCAGGCCGATATTCTGAAAGAGGACCAGGGACAGAATACTTGCATTTTCTCCACTGAATTCGCGCTGAAGATGATGGGCGATATTCAGGAGTATTTTGTCCATCATGGGGTCCGCAATTTCTACTCGGTGTCGATCTCTGGTTATCACATCGCCGAAGCCGGCGCCAATCCAATTTCGCAACTGGCGTTTACCCTGGCCAATGGCTTCACGTACGTTGAGGCATATCTGGCGCGGGGGATGCACATCGACGATTTCGCGCCGAATCTATCGTTTTTCTTCAGCAATGGCATGGACCCGGAATACTCGGTGATGGGCCGGGTAGCGCGGCGCATTTGGGCCACAGCCATGCGCGATAAATACGGTGCGAACGAGCGCAGCCAGAAGCTGAAATACCACATTCAGACCTCAGGCCGTTCCTTGCATGCCCAGGAAATGGATTTCAACGACATCCGCACCACTTTGCAGGCGTTGATCGCCATCTACGACAACTGCAATTCGCTGCACACCAACGCATACGATGAGGCGATTACTACACCGACGGAGGAATCGGTGCGGCGGGCCATGGCCGTGCAGTTGATTATCAACAAGGAGTGGGGCTTGACCAAGAACGAAAATCCCAATCAGGGCGCGTTCATCATCGAGGAATTGACCGACTTGGTGGAAGAAGCGGTCTTGCAGGAATTCGAACGGATCAGCGAGCGCGGCGGCGTGCTGGGTGCGATGGAAACCGGCTATCAGCGCGGCAAGATTCAGGAAGAATCGCTGCACTACGAAACGTTGAAGCACGATGGCTCGTTGCCTATCGTTGGCGTCAACACCTTCCGCAATCCTAACGCCAAATCCGGTCAGGTCAAGATTGAGCTGGCTCGCTCCACTGAGGAGGAGAAACAAAGCCAATTGCGGCGGCTGCGGGAATTCCAGGCGCGGAATTGCCCAGATAGCGACCGGATGCTCAATCGATTGAAAGAGGCGGCGATCAACAACGAGAACCTATTCGCGGTGCTGGTCGATGCGGTGCAGTGCTGTTCTCTGGGGCAAATCACGCATGCCTTGTTTGAGGTCGGCGGGCAGTATCGAAGGAATATGTAATTTCTGGCCTCCCTTCCTCTTAGGGGGAGGGGGGCCGTGCTTATCCTGTATATGCGTTTACCAATTCGACTCACGTTCTGGCGTTGCCGTAATCTTGTGAATCGTCAGGTCAGCGCCATTGAACTCCTCTTCAGGGCTAAGGCGCAGTCCCAGTCCCTTCTTTAGCACCCCATAGACGATAACGCTCCCAGCCAGCGCCACGGCAATCGCCATAGCGGTCATCAGCAATTGCGGCAGGAATGCGATGCCGCCCGCGCCGCCCAACGCAGGAAGACCAAAGATGCCGGCAGCAATGCCTCCCCAAGCCCCGCAAAGACCATGCAGCGGCCATACCCCCAGCACGTCATCGATTTTCCAGCGGTTTTGGGTTAGCGTGAACATGACCACGAACAGTCCGCCCGCAATACCGCCAACGATTAACGCACCAATTGGGTGCATAACATCGGAGCCAGCGCAGACCGCGACCAGTCCAGCCAGCGGGCCGTTATGCACGAAACCTGGATCATTGCGGCCTGCCCACAGGGCAACTAAGGTGCCGCCCACCATGGCCATCAGTGAATTGAGTGCAACCAAGCCACTGATTTTCTCCAGTGTTTGCGCGCTCATTACGTTAAAACCGAACCAGCCGACAGTCAAAATCCATGCGCCAAGCGCGAGAAATGGAATCGAAGACGGCGGATGGGCAGAAATCTGTCCATCGTTACCATAGCGGCCCCGGCGGGCGCCAAGTAGTAATACAGCCGGTAATGCGATCCATCCACCCATGGTATGCACCACGACTGAACCGGCGAAATCATGGAATTCCGCGCCAAAACTGGCTTTTAACCAAGCCTGAATACCGAAATGCTGGTTCCAGGCGATCCCTTCAAAGAAGGGATAGAGGAAACCGACCAGCAGGAAGGTTGCTATCAGTTGCGGATTGAACCGGGCGCGCTCGGCGATGCCGCCTGAAATAATCGCTGGAACCGCCGCTGCAAATGTCAATAGGAAGAAGAACTTGGTAAGCTCATAACCATTCTTCTGCAAAAGCGTCTCAGCGCCGGAGAAGAAATTGACGCCATAGGCGATGCTATAGCCAATGAAAAAGTAAGCGATGGTCGACATCGCAAAATCACAGAGAATCTTAACCAGCGCATTGACCTGGTTTTTCTTGCGCACGGTGCCCAGTTCGAGAAAGGCAAAACCGGCATGCATGGCGAGCACCATAACCGCGCCGGATAAAATGAACAGGGTATCGCTGCTCCACTTGTAAGCTTCCATGAGTCCTCCCGGGGAATGAACCGCCCGCTGGAAGCAAACCATGTTCCATAAATTAAATTTATATTTATTAATTAGTTAAATCAAGATTATTGCACACAATGTACTAAAATAGTGCATTTAGGCAATTGAATGCACTGTAAACGCTCACAGCTTGCTTTACGGGTCTTGAGCCACTATCCCCCGATGATGATTTTTCATTATTTTACAACCGCTGTCCCGCCTCATGCCCTGCGATGACAATACCCCGTGCTGCTGCCCATTGCGCCAGATCGCGCCGTTCAATGGCAGCGGCCATCAGATCGGGAAACTGATCGGGCGTACAGGCAAATGCCGGTACGCCCATCCCGGCCAGCGCACCGGCGATGCTGTGATCGTAGGCGGGCGCCCCTTTATCTGACAATGCCAGCAAGGCGATCATCTGCACCCCGGAAGCGGTCAGATTGGCGGCGCGTTTCAGCAATTGCTGATGATCGCCGCCCTCGTACAAATCGCTGATCAACACCAGAATGGTGTCATGAGGCGTGCGCACCAGACCTTGGCAATAGCTCAATGCCCGATGAATATCCGTGCCACCGCCCAGTTGCGTCCCAAACAGCACCTCCACGGGGTCGTCCAGTTGCCCGGTCAGATCAACAACAGCGGTGTCGAAAACCACCAGCGCCGTGTGTACCGAGCGAATCGAGGCCATGACGGCTGCCATGATGCTGGCGTAAACGACCGATGCAGCCATCGACCCGCTTTGATCGGCACAGAGAATGATATCGCGCAGGGCCGCAGTGCGGCGGCCAAAACCGATCCGGGCCGCCGGAATGACGGTACGGTACTCGGGCTGGTAATGACGCAAGTTAGCGCGGATGGTGCGATGCCAGTCAATTTCGGCATGACGCGGGCGGCGGTTGCGGGTGCTGCGATTGAGACTGCCCGTGATTGCCTGGCGCAAGGGACTGGCCAGTTTACGCTCCAGCTCCGTAACAACCTGGCGAACGACGCGCCGGGCAGCATCCTTGACCTTGGCGGGCATGACCCCGCTCAATGACAGCAGCGTGGCAACGAGATGGACATCCGGCTCGACTGCTTCCAGCATCTCCGGTTCCAGCAGCATCCGTTGCAGGCCATAGCGATCCAGCGCATCCTGTTGCAGTACACGGACCACGGAGGTAGGGAAGTAGCGGCGGATATCGCCCAGCCAGCGAGCGGCTTTCGGCGCTGAACTGCCCAATCCGCCCTTGCGGTCCTCATCGTAGAGACTTTCCAAACACCGGTCCATGCCCAGATCGGCAGTGGTCAGGGAACAACCCACGCCATCCGCAGCGCCACCGCCCAAAATGAGCCGCCAGCGGCGTTGGCGTTCATCGGCGGACCGGGATTCAGTAACAGGCTGAGCATCAAAAGGTGTGGTATTCATGTGAAGAATGTTCAAATACTTCCTTTCCGGAATCAAGAACCCTTTTCCAAGGAACCTGCCCCATGAAATTTTGCAGTCAGTGCGGTGCTCCCGTCATCTTGCGCGTTCCCGCAGGCGATAATCTGCCCCGGCATGTTTGTGAGTCGTGCGATACGATCCACTATCAGAATCCAAAAATCGTTGCTGGCTGCATTTCTGAATGGGAGGGACGGATTCTCCTGTGCCGGCGTGCAATTGAACCCCGCTATGGTTTGTGGACACTGCCAGCGGGGTTCATGGAAAATCATGAATCGGCCGTGACCGCGGCAGCGCGCGAAGCACTGGAAGAAGCCAACGCAGTCGTCGAAAACCTCAGTTTGTACGGTGTGTACTCGCTGCTCCATGTTAGTCAGGTTTACTTAATGTTTCGCGGCCAGCTCAAGGATGGGCAGGCCAGTCCCGGCGAAGAGAGCCTGGAAGTGGGTTTGTATGCCGAAGACGAGATTCCTTGGGAGGAAATTGCCTTCACCGTCGTGCATGAGACCCTGCGGCAGTACTTCGCTGAGCGGCCGACCGGCGTTTTTCACCTGCATGTAGGCGATATCATCCGCGAGGCGGATCACTTCCGTATCCATCGCTACGCATCATGAGCTTGGTCGTAGCGGTACGCATTGCATGTCTTTTCATGGAACGGATTTCCCGCAAATTCTTAAGTGAATGGCAGCGGGATAATTTCCAAAAGGAGATTCTCATTTAACCCAGAGCAACGCCCTGGGTAGCTTGTTCAGCTTTAACCCCGCCGTGCTGCCTGGCGCAGCGTGTCATAGGGGGCTATAGCAAAATGGGCGGGCATGATCCCTTCAACCGAATGCGGGGTGATGCCGAGCGTTTCAAGTCCGTTGCAGGAGCAGACACTGTCAACTTGCAAGGAGAGATAATTATCGGTGGTGAAAATTTTCACTGGCAACATCCCAAAGATTTTTGCTTGCAACCGCGCCATTGAATCAGGCAGACCGGCCACAAGCCGTTTTTTGCCTAACATCCGGGCAATGTCTTCGACCAGATCCTTGAAGGTGTAAATGCGTGGCCCGCACAGTTGATAGCTCTGACCGATGGTTGCATCATTCTCTAGCACGGTCTCGAACGCTTGTGCCACATCACCCACGTAGACCGGCGCAAAACGGCTGTTCGGGCAGGCCAAGGGCAGCACCCGGCTAAATTTCAACAGATTGGCGAACTGATTGTAGAAGTTGTCATCCGGTCCGAAGATGATGGAAGGCTTGAAGACCGTGACTGCCAGATCCTTGGCTTGCAGTACCACTTGTTCGCCTTCGCCCTTCGTGAGCAGGTACTGGCTCGGGCCTTTAGCGGCATCGGCGTTCAGCGCGCTCATGTGCAGCAGCCGCTTAACGCCAGTTGCCCGGCAGGCGTCCACGATCTTGCTGGGCAATTCGACATGGACGGTGCGAAAGCTTTGGTTAGCGTATTCGTGCAGAACGCCAGCTAGATTGATCACAGCGTCACAGCCAGCTAGCTGTTCCTGAAGCGCCTGCGGCTCGTGGATGTTCCCGCTGACCAGTTCCGTACCGGGTAAAACCGCAATTTCCCGATGCCGTTGTGGGTGACGGGACGGTACCCGGACCGTATACCCTCGATTCGCCAACCGTGTTACCAGATGCTGGCCAACAAAACCGGTGCCACCCAATACGCAGATTTTTTTAATGTTCATGCCTTGCCTGCTCCTCACTGTTCTTGTGCTGTCCACTGCGGACCGAGCGCCGTGCAATGGGGTGTGATCGGGACAGAAAATGCCCAGTGAATTACTCTTTACAATTACAATAGCCATTTGCATGCGTCGTGCTTGGCAATTGTTCCACGGCAAAATTTACCATAAATCGTTTGCGCGCTTCCCGCCGGAAACACTGAAATCTCTAACCCGCAAGGATAACCTACCAGTGGAATCCCTGTTATCGACTTTGCTGTTGTATTTGATGCTGGGCGCGTTCGCCGGGATCATGGCTGGAATGCTTGGCGTGGGTGGCGGCTTGATCATCGTGCCGGTGCTGGCGTGGATTTTTCATCACCAGCAGGTCAGCGATGCAGTCACCATGCACCTGGCGATTGGCTCCTCGCTTGCGACCATTGTGGTGACTTCCATTTCTTCAATCCGTGCGCACCATCGGCGCGGGGCTGTGCTGTGGCCTGTGTTTTGGCGGTTGACGCCGGGCATTGTCGTGGGTGCCTGGGTAGGGGCGGCCATTGCTGACGCGCTGCCCAGTGCGATTCTGAGCAAGGTCTTCGCAATTTTCGTGCTCACCGTGGCGGCGCAAATGGGTTTTGGCGCTAAACCGGCTCCGCATCGTGAGCTGCCAGGTACCGTGGGCATGGCTGCCGCTGGTGGGATGATCGGCACGGTATCTGCCATCGTAGGCATCGGTGGCGGCTCGCTGACCGTGCCTTTTTTAACCTGGTGTAACACAGCGATTCGCCAGGCAGTCGCAACCTCCGCCGCCTGCGGCTTGCCCATTGCGCTCGCCGGCGCTCTTGGTTTCATCGTGACTGGGTTGAATACGCCTAATCTGCCTGCCTGGAGCCTGGGTTATGTTTATGGTCCAGCCCTGCTAGGCATTGCGGTGACTAGCATGTTGTTAGCTCCACTGGGGGCCCGGCTGGCACATACGCTGCCGACTGACGTATTGAAAAAAGTATTTGCGGTTTTCCTGGCAATCATCGGTACCCGGATGTTGTTGAGCTGATGCAAGACAAGTCAATCTAGATGTTTTATCCTTTAAATATTGGCTGTGGTCTTTGTTTGTAAATAATCAAAATATAATCTTTATTGAAATAAGATTGCATTTTGGTGCTGAATCTCAACAGCCTAAATGGCTGCTAAAGACGAAACCGGCCCGTTGTTGCAGGCCATGCGAACAAACCCAGGGTGGCAGCTCAGTCCTTACCCATACAATAAAATCCGCAGCGGCTTCTATTGTGTCCAAGGAATAGGAACAGTTTTAGCGGCTATACAGAACCATAAACCAATTTTAGATATGGCATCGTGATGAACATAACCAATTTAAAAATCGGCGTACGGCTGGGAATGGGCTTTGGTGCGGTGGTCGCTATCGCATTACTGCTTGGCGTCATGGCGGTATTCGGCTTGCAAACATTGTCGGCCAGTATGCATAACCTCACCAGCAATCGTTTTCCAGGGATGTTATTGCTGGCTGAACTCAACCGTGAGCGCATGGCGATTCGCGCTCAGACATTAGCGATCCTAGCGCAGGAGACGCAAGCTGACCCCATCGAGCATTTTCGCGATATCCAGGCAGAGCGCCAAAAAAGCTGGCAAAACGTTGATGACGCGTGGGATAAATTTTCCAAGATCCCACGGGGCAGTGAACGGGGCCGGATAATCGTTGAGCAGCTTAAAGGGGAATATCAGTCCTGGCGGGCCATCTATGTAGAATTGGATGGCCTCATCGCCCGCCTTATCGACGCCGCTGATGCCAGCCAGCGGCATGTACTCTATGATCAATACCGCGAGGCAGTTGGCCGCATGGTGCCTATTTCTAACACAATGGGGAAATCTTTTGATGCGTTGATCGAGCAAAACGCCATGGTAACGACCAGAATGGTCGATGAAGATCATAATATGGCGCAGAATCTGGAAATCCGGTCAATTATAGCCACAGCCTTGAGTGTCATAATTGCCATACTGTTGAGCTGGCTTATTACCCGCAGTGTGACCGCTCCACTTCGCCGGTGTGGCAGAATTTTTAGCGTGCTCGCCGAGGGTGACATGAGCCATGACGTGTCTGCCGAGCTGGTAGCCCGCCGGGATGAGATTGGCGATCAAGCCCGTGCCATGCAAGCTATGACTACTCAGTTGAAAAACACGGTCAGCCAAGTCACGCAAGCCACCAACCAAGTCAGTTCAGCGGCAGCAGAAATTGCCCGGGGCAGCGCCGACCTGTCGCAGCGCACCGAAGAACAAGCCTCAGCCCTGGAAGAGACGGCCTCCTCGATGGAAGAACTGACCTCGACGGTCAAGCAAAGCGCCGACAACGCCGGACAAGCCAATCAACTGGCCAGCGCCGCCCGGAGCCAGGCGGAGCAGGGCGGGCACGTGGTCGATCAAGCCATCACCGCGATGAGCGCGATCAACACCAGCAGCCGCAAGATTGCCGACATCATCAGCGTCATCGACGAAATCGCCTTCCAGACGAACTTGCTAGCATTGAACGCCGCGGTGGAAGCGGCGCGGGCGGGCGAACAGGGCCGGGGCTTTGCGGTTGTGGCCGGCGAAGTGCGCAAACTGGCGCAACGCAGCGCCGATGCCGCCAAAGAGATCAAATCACTGATTACCGACAGCGTGGCCAAAGTCGAAGACGGCGGCAAGCTGGTCGAACAATCCGGAAAGACCCTGCAAGAGATTGTCACGGCGGTCAAGAAAGTGAGCGATATTGTGGCGGAGATGGCAGCGGCGGCGCGCGAACAGGCCTCGGGAATTGAGCAAGTGAACAAGGCCATTTTGCAAATGGATCAGGTCACCCAGCAGAATGCAGCCCTGGTGGAAGAAACCGCAGCCGCTAGTCAATCGATGGGCGAACAGGCGCGTGAATTGCAAGGATTAATGACATTTTTCAGGCTGGATGCACAAGAAAGAATTCAGCCGCCCACAATGACGCAGACTGCTCCTCCACGAACTGCCAGTAAGAAACCGGCATCACCTTCCAAACCGGCGGGGAAGCCTACTATTGCTAAATCCGCCTCTACTGCCAGGAAACCGGCACCCGCTCATTCTGCTTCTGAGGAGTGGGAGGAGTTTTAGCAGCCTGTCTCAGTACAGATAAGCGATTTAGTCAATAGCGTATTTATAGTAGAGGAAAAGCGTCATGCGGTTTGCCCGGATGGGAATTGGTTTGAAGATTTCCCTTGGCTTTGCAGCAGTCCTGTTGATCTTCGCGGCTTCCAACGGATTTCAGCTTTGGCAACTGGAGCAACTTGGCGAATTGCAACATGTCCGGGCCGGACGTGCAGACGATACATTGGAAATTGGTGATATCACGAAACGGGTAGAAGGCGTTTATCCCGTCGTTGCCGATGCGATCATCAACCGTGATCTGGCAGAGACGCAAAAGGATTTTGCTGTGATTAAAGCGAATGCTGAAAAAGACATCCAAAGAATGGTGAAACTGGCCAATACGGATCAGGAACGGGAGTGGAGCGGCATTTTTTCGGCACACTATCATCAGTATCTGGATCTCTTTGAAAAAGAGATGTTGCCTCTTCTGAAAAAGGGGCCGGTAACAGAAGCGGATGAGTTAAAAATTCGTGAGCTGGACAACGCTATTGATACGATGCGCGACACGACACTGGAGCCTCTGGGGCGGATTAACCAATCTCTCAACCGGAAAGGCCGGGAGGCAGATGAGGTCTTTGATGTGGTGCTGGGGCAAATGGTCACGGATTTGGTGGCCGTTTTGGTATTAGGTTTAGCGGTAGGGGCGCTCATCGCCTTTCTGCTGATTCGCGGGCTGATCCGCCCCCTGCGGATGGCGGTGGCAGCGTCCGGACAAATTGCCCAGGGCAATCTGACCGTGGATATCGGTGTTCACTCCAATGATGAAACCGGGCAATTACTGGCAGCCGTGCGGACAATGAGTGAAGAGCTGCGGCGCATTGTTGACAATGTTCGACAGGTTACTTCACAAGTCAGTTCTGCCGCTGCGGAAATCGCCCAAGGCAGCGCCGACCTGTCGCAGCGCACCGAAGAACAAGCCTCAGCCCTGGAAGAGACGGCCTCCTCGATGGAAGAACTGACCTCGACGGTCAAGCAAAGCGCCGACAACGCCGGACAAGCCAATCAACTGGCCAGCGCCGCCCGGAGCCAGGCGGAGCAGGGCGGGCACGTGGTCGATCAAGCCATCACCGCGATGAGCGCGATCAACACCAGCAGCCGCAAGATTGCCGACATCATCAGCGTCATCGACGAAATCGCCTTCCAGACGAACTTGCTAGCATTGAACGCCGCGGTGGAAGCGGCGCGGGCGGGCGAACAGGGCCGGGGCTTTGCGGTTGTGGCCGGCGAAGTGCGCAAACTGGCGCAACGCAGCGCCGATGCCGCCAAAGAGATCAAATCACTGATTACCGACAGCGTGGCCAAAGTCGAAGACGGCGGCAAGCTGGTCGAACAATCCGGAAAGACCCTGCAAGAGATTGTCACGGCGGTCAAGAAAGTGAGCGATATTGTGGCGGAGATGGCAGCGGCGGCGCGCGAACAGGCCTCGGGAATTGAGCAAGTGAACAAGGCCATTTTGCAAATGGATCAGGTCACCCAGCAGAATGCAGCCCTGGTGGAAGAAACCGCAGCCGCTTGTCAATCCATGGGTGAACAAGCGCAGGAGCTGCAACAACTGATAACGTTCTTTAAGCTGGGTGAACAGCAGGCTGGGGTGAATGTGGTACTGAATCGCCAGAATGAGTCCTTGGCAAATCCAATACACCCGTCTGGCCGCTCTTTGCCTGTGCATTCGCCGGCTGCCAGAAAGGTACATGGAAATGGAAAAAAGGCATTTATTGAATGGAGCGACACACTAAGCGTCGGCGATCCGGCGTTGGACCAGCAACATCAGAAACTGGTCGAAATGATCAATACCTTGCACAATGTTATGGCGACTCAGAGTACTAAAAACCAACTCAAGGATTTATTAGATAGTTTAGTCGCATATACCCAGAAGCACTTTAGCTACGAAGAGGAACGGATGCAGTCGGCACATTACCCGCACCTTGCCAGACACCAAGCGCTTCATGCCGAGCTGCTTCAACAGGCCGGTGTGCTTTATGACAAATTTAAGCACGGTAAAAGGATCAATGTGGAGTTGATGAAATTTCTTAAAGATTGGTTGATAAACCACATCCAGAAAAGCGACAAACAATATACCCCTTATCTACAAAAACAGGAATGAATATAAAGTGTATTTTCTTATAAAAATTATTTTAATTCAAAAGGTTGAATGCTGATGCTGGGAACATTGGTCAACACGGGCGCAGTGGTGATGGGTAGCGCCGTTGGTTTGACTGCAAGGACGCGGCTGCCAGAGCGGATTAAGGTGATTTTGATGCAGGCGCTGGGGTTGGCGGTGGTCGCTATCGGTCTGCGCATGGCTTTGGAGGCGCAACATGTATTGCTCGCGGTTAGTTGTCTGCTGCTGGGCGGTGTGACCGGTGAATTACTCTGCATCGAACAACGCCTGGACACGCTCGCTGAGCTCTTGCGCCGGATACTGCGCTCCGATTCCAGCCGCTTTGTTGAAGGATTCGTCACCGCTAGCCTGCTCTACTTGACCGGAGCAATGACCATTGTTGGCTCGATTCAGGATGGAACGCTTGGCGATCCCAGCGTGTTGCTGGTTAAATCACTACTGGATGGCGTGGCTTCGGTGACATTGGCGTCGTCGCTTGGAATCGGTGTGATGTTTTCGGCACTGCCCGTGTTTTTGGTGCAAGGCAGTATCACGTTGCTGGCAGCGCAACTGGCTTTCCTGTCACAACCCGCGGTGCTAGATGCCATCAATGCTACCGGTGGTTTGCTGATTCTGGGCATTGGCATCAATTTGCTGGAAATTGGCCGGATCCACATCGGCAATTTGCTACCAGCGTTGTTCTACGCCATTGCTGGCGCATTGTTGTTTCTTTGATAAATCCAATAGATTGTTTTTAGATTGAAAGCGATCGGTATCAGACTAAAGCGTGCCGTCCTTTGAACGATTTTTTATGTCTGCTAAACATCTAACGTCATTTCACCTATCCGCTTAAAGGGAAAGGCTGGTGTTTTGCCAGGTGGCAATCAATGAGGCGTTTTTCGACGGTCTCTTAAGCCGCAATCACCCGATGGCGGATAGCGCGTAAAACGCGCTGCTGCAATTCTTGCCAGGCAAATTGCTCGGCTAGTTCGGCAATGACCGATAGACGTACCCAAAGCGGTTCCGCTGTCGTAATTGCTTGCTGCGGGTCCATTGTTTCCAGGATTGTCAGCAATCCCTCGGTCAGTTGCTCCAAACAGCGATACACTTCGGTAGTCAGCTGATGCAGGGACTGGACTTGTACACTGGGTTCTAGACGCGCAGCAAACCGGTACAATAATCCTAGCTGACGCAGGCGCCCCAAAAAAACCGCTTGGCCCGAACTGAAAGCGGATTCCCCGGTTCTCATCGAACGGCTTTGTTCCTGTTGGAATTGCTGGATCAGTTCATCGGCCAGCAACCGGCCCAATGCATGGGCGCTTTCAAGAAATTCAGTCATCGTTGTGCCGTTTGGCCCAACCGCTTCCACGGCGGCAGTTCCCGCGCCCCATTCGAGCAGCCGTTCCGCTAGCACAATCATTTCCTCGACTTCGACCAGTAAACTCGTGACTTCAAAACGTGCCAATGGATCCTGATTGCCGAGAAATTGGCGGATTAGCATGTTGATCTTGCTCATGACTTGATTGGCGAACAGCAGCAACGTTTGCTGGATGGTCCGTTTTTCAGCGTCAGCCCCCAATTCCTCTAATGCCAGTTGTAACAGCTCCAGCCGTGTGAAATCTGCAGAAATCCGTATCAACTGGGGGTTGTCTTCGCTGAACAGCAGGCGATTTAACTCATTTGAATAATGGAATACTGCACCGGTTAGCTCCTGAATAATCCGGTCACGCGCCGCATCCAAGGCCGGCGCTTGGCCCAATCGATGTACCGCATTGCGGAGCGAGATAAACAAACCCATCAGTTCCAGCCAGTCACCGCGCGCCCCGGTCAAGATTTGACCAGGCAATGGCGCATCATGGTGAATCCGTTCAGCGAGCGCGGTCAACACTTCACCGGCGCACCATTCCTGAAAGCGTTGCCGTTCGGCATTGCTATCCATCCTGGACGGCGCGCGCGCTTGTAACGTAAACCACATATCGAACCATTCGGCCAATTGATCGAGCCGTGGTCGAGTCGCCCGTTCTGTCAGACACTTTTGCGTCAGAGATACGATCTGCTCGATTAATATCTCCGTCGTTGGTACAACGATCGTCGGCTGTTCCAGGTGAGCCTTGGCAGATAGAGCAGCCGGTTCTACGCGCCGGCCTGCCGAGACGACGACTGTGGTTTCCAGCGCATCGATCCGCGCTTGGCGCAGGGCCGTGGCGAATTCGAGGGCGCTCGTGAAGCGTTGCGCTGGACGTTTGGCTAATGCCCGTTGCAAAACGCTATCGAATACTGCAGGTAGCTCAGGGTTAACGGCCGATGGCGGCAGCGGTTCTTCCTGGAGCACCTTGTACATCAGGGTTGCCAGCGAATCAGCGGCGAATGGTTTACGATGGGTCAATAAGTAATAAAACACCACGCCTGCTGAAAACAGGTCGGCGCGCTTATCAACTGCTTCCCCGCGCAACTGCTCCGGGGACATGTACAGCGGTGATCCCAGCAGCTCGCCGGTATGGGTCAGTTCAGAGCCATGGACATGCGCGATGCCGAAATCAGTCAGAACGATGGTATAGTCCCGGCGAACCAGAATATTGGAGGGTTTGATATCACGGTGAATAACACCTTGCCCATGTGCATAAGCCAAGGCGTTCAACATCTGGAGCACAATAGCCAGATTCATGCCCAGCGGCAGCGTTGGTTGCTGTTCTAGCAAATGTCCAAGTTCCTGGCCTTCGACTAGCTGCATGGTTAAATAGAGAACCCCATCCTGCTCCCCGCAGTCATAGATTTGCACAATCAGAGGATGACGCAGCCGCATGCCGATAGCGGCTTCCTGACGGAATCGGCTGAGAATGGCTTCCCGTTCCGGTCGCATTAACAGATCGGTATGCACCGTCTTAATAGCAACCGGCTGGTTATCACTAAGGCGGACACCGCGATAAACGATGCCCATGGCGCCACGGCCGAGCAACGTTTCGATGCGGTAGACACCTAGATGTTGGCCAGCTCGCAGCATGGCAGCGCTCCCTCGTAATAACAGCCATTGGAGGGGTGAGGATCAGCCGAAGGAGGCGATAGCCGCTTCGACGGTTGGATGGATGGAGAAAATTGCGGAAAAGCCGCTGATATCGAATACTTCGCGCGGATTATCTTTGAGTGCTGCCAGCGACAGTTGACTCTTGGTGGCACGCGCTTGTTTAGCTGCGACCAGCAACACCCGCAACCCGGCGCTGCTGATATACGCCAGCGCGGTGCAATCCACCACTACCTTTCCGCTTTCATTGAGCGCACTCAGCAGGTGACTTTCGAACTCACGGCAGTTCAGACTATCCAACCGGCCCACTGGGCCCAGCACAATGACCTCACCCTGACGTTGTTCCTGGATATCCATCGTATTCCCCCAATTGTGGAATTTCGGTCATACAGCTACCTAGGAAGTTTATCGTTAATTAAGATGAATGGCGAAGATGACAAAGGCATTTGCTCCGTCAGTAAGGCTGAGATTGATGTTGTCAATTTGATGAATGACCGGGGAGCAGCCTGGAAGATGCATAGCGTCATCCAGGCCACTGCCTTGGTAGAGCAATTTATTTTTGATGCAGCCTAATCAAACAATCCGGCCACCGACAGGTAACGCTCACCGGTGTCATAGCAGAACGTCAGAATCCGGCTGCCATCAGAGATTTCTGGCAATTTCCTCGCGACCGCTGCCAGCGATGCGCCGGATGAAATACCAATAAAAATGCCTTCCTCTTTAACGCAACGCACGGCATATTTGAAGGCGTCCTCATGGGCAACCTGAAGGATGCCATCCAAGATTTCTGTATTGAGTATTGCAGGCACAAAACCAGCGCCGATGCCCTGAATCGGGTGCGGGCCACGCTGGCCGCCGCTCAATACCGGTGAGGCTGCGGGCTCAACCGCCAGTACTTTTAAATGCGGGAATTTTTCCTTCAGCACCTCGGCACAACCAGTGATGTGGCCACCGGTACCGACCCCGGTGATCATGTAATCGAATCCTTCCGGAAAGTCGGCGAGGATTTCCTGGGCTGTGGTGCGGCGGTGGATTTCCGCATTGGCAGAATTCTCGAACTGCTGCGGCATCCAGGCATTCGGCATACTTTCCAGCAGATCCTGCGCCTTCTCAATCGCCCCCGGCATTCCTTTCTCTTTGGGGGTCAGTACCAGCTCAGCGCCCAGCGCCGCCAGATAGCGCCGCCGTTCCAGCGACATCGATTCTGGCATGGTCAAAATTAATTTATAGCCTTTGGTGGCGGCGGCCATCGCCAAACCGATGCCGGTGTTACCTGATGTGGGTTCAACAATCACCGTACCCGGTTTGAGCAGGCCACGTTGTTCGGCATCCTCAATCATCGCCAGCCCAATGCGGTCTTTGATGCTGCCGCCAGGGTTGGCGCGCTCCAGTTTCATCCAGACTTCGACCTTGCGGTCGGCAAATAGCCGGTTGATGCGGACGTGAGGGGTATTGCCTATCGTTTCCAGGATGTTGTGTGCTTTCATCGGTAAAATCCTCCAGCCAAGGTGGTATGAGCGCCGCACTTTGTCAGGTGTGGTTGATAGGGTCTATGAAGCTTATTGCGTTGAGAGATTCATGGAACAGTGTTCGTAGAATGCGGCGACTGTGTATCGGCCTGTTAAACTTACCTGCTATGAAGACTGTCCATGATTAACCATAGCAGAAGCAACAATCTGAACATAAAGAATAATAAAGTATTTTTTTATAATGAACAGTAATATAAGTTTTTGTCGCTGCCCCTATTTCTAAGGAGACCCTGCATGACCGAAGGCCGTTTTCATGGCACTGAACGCTACGTTGTGACGGACGATCTGATGACGGCGGTCAATGCCGCCGTGACCCTGGGACGACCGCTGCTCGTAAAGGGCGAACCAGGTACCGGTAAGACCCAGTTGGCCGAGGAAGTCGCCCTTGCCCTGAGCCGTCCATTCATCCAGTGGCATATCAAATCCACTGTCAAGGCCCAGCAGGGATTGTATGAATATGACGCTGTTTCCCGCCTGCGTGACTCTCAATTGGGCGAAGCGCGCGTGCATGACATCGGCAACTACATCGTCAAGGGCAAGCTGTGGGAAGCGTTCACCGCCGGCGTGCAGCCGGTATTGCTGATCGATGAGATTGACAAGGCTGACATCGAGTTTCCCAATGATTTGCTGCGGGAACTCGACCGCATGGAGTTCTATGTCTACGAAACACAGCAGATTGTCAAGGCCCGCCATCGCCCGATCATCATTATCACCAGCAATAATGAAAAGGAATTGCCGGACGCTTTCCTGCGCCGCTGCTTTTTTCACTATATCCGCTTCCCGGACAAGGAGACCATGGAGCAGATTGTGCAAGTGCATTACCCGGATTTGAAGAAGCGGTTGCTGAGAGAGGCATTGGAGGCGTTTTTCGAGATTCGCGAAGTGCCGGGTTTGAGGAAGCGGCCATCCACTTCGGAACTGCTGGACTGGATTAAGCTGCTGGTATCCGAGGACATCCCGCCTGAAGCGTTGCGCGGCGACCAGCGGAAATTGATCCCGCCATTGTATGGGGCGTTATTGAAGAATGAGCAGGACGTGCATCTGTTCGAGCGGCTGCTGTTTATGAACCGGCGTTCGGATGTAAAGAAATAGGTAAATACTTTACGAGAATTGGTATAGGGCTGGGTGACATGAAAATTGAAATTGATGTTCAGAATGTCAAGTGCCAGGGCTGCGCGAGCGCTATTCGCGATGGGCTTGGCAAAAATCCGCAAGTACGGGAGGTGCAGGTGGATGTGCCCGCCGGCCGGGTCACGGTGGAGGCAGTGGAGGATATTCAGGCGGAACTGAGTGCGGCTCTGAAGGCGCTGGGCTACCCCGAGAAGGCTTGAGGCGCGTAAAAAATGGCGGGAGAAAATGACTTCTACCCGCCATAAACTGTGTCTGAAGGCGAAACCAGGCGTAGGATGCTATCGGCTAAAAGCGCGTTCCGACATTGATGCCTACTACCCAAGGGTTGATTTCGACAGTGCCGATACCAACACCGTTGAGCTTGGCATCGGTCTCGATGTTCATATAGCTGACTGTCGTATTTACGAACCAATTAGGAGCTACATCAATGTCAATGCCCAATTCCCCTGCTACCCCCCAGGAAGAGTCCAAACTCAAGCTATTACCGGATAAAGCACCTGTGGTCTTTTCATTCCAAAAGAGGGTGTAATTCAATCCAATGCCTGCGTATGGACGAATGCTGCTGGCCGGCATGAAGTGATATTGCACAAGGAGCGTGGGAGGCAATTGGTAAGCGCTGGCAACCTTGCCCGCACCTGAGAGTTCGATGTCGTGCTTGAATGGCAGGGCGCCAATTAACTCAATGCCGATGTTCGGGTTCACCATGTAGGTGATGTTGAAACCCAGACTGTAGCCGTCGTCTGCATTGAGAGTAGCGCCAGTACCCAAGACATTGTTCAAGTTATCTGATTTAGGAAACACCCCCCATACACCCGCCCGGCCGATCCAATCGCCCGTCTCGTAAGCCTGAACGGTTCCTGCAAACAGGCCGCTAGCTAAAGCCACTGCTACGGCACTCCTGAGCATCTTCGAAGACATTATCTGCTCCTTAAGATCTTATTTTAGCGATATTATTGGATTGAAAAGTTAAACTACTTAAAAAAACAGGGGTATTGTATGTTATACACAACAAATTAGTCAAAAGTATTGGAATACATCAAAATAACAACATTGAATGCCATTCAAGGGTGGTCCAGTGGCGGCAGAATTTGCATCACTTCCTCAACAGTGGTTAGACCGGCGGCGATCTGCAAGGCAGCGCTGACTCGCAAGGGGCGCATTCCCTTTTCAAAAGCTGCGCACCGCAAAGCGTCCTCATTGATTTCGGCTTGAAAAAGCCGGCGCAATCCGGGGGTGACCGCCAGCAGTTCATAGAGACCAACCCGGCCCAGATAGCCGGTGTTGCGGCATTCCAGGCAGCCGTGTGGTTTATTGATGGCTTCTGGTTTAGGTAATCGTAATGGATGAACCAGTGCCTCCCACAATGCATCGTCGATCTGGCCGGGTTCCTTGCAGTGTGGACAGAGGGTGCGCACCAACCGCTGCGCCATGATACCGATCAGCACATTCTGAATGAGATAAGGCGGTATGCCTAAATCAAGCAGGCGGGTGATCGCTGAAACGGCATCGTTGGTATGCAAGGTCGATAAGACTAAATGGCCAGTTAGCGCTGCCTGTACTGCCATCTGCGCGGTTTCCAGGTCGCGAATTTCGCCCACCATGATGATGTCGGGGTCCTGACGCAACAAGGTGCGGATCCCCTGGGCGAAGCTGAGATCGATGGTTGGCTGCACCTGCATTTGATTGAGGTCTGGCATAATCATCTCAATCGGATCTTCGACCGTGCAGACATTGACCTCTGGCGTCGCCAGATGGCGGAGCGTCGTGTAGAGCGTTGTTGTCTTGCCGGAGCCGGTCGGGCCCGTGACTAGCACGATGCCATGCGGTTGAGCAATCATGGATCGCCAGATCGCTTCCTCGTCTGGCGCAAAGCCCAGATGGGCGAAATCTTTGGCAGCAGTATCCGGGTCAAAGATACGCAACACACATTTTTCGCCGAAGGCTGTCGGCATGGTCGATAAGCGTAGTTCGATCTCCCGCCCGGCCGGGGTGCGGGTCTTGATCCGGCCATCTTGAGGCCGACGCTTCTCGGCGACATCCATGCGGCCTAGAATTTTGATCCGGCTGGTGACAGCGCTCATCACCGCTGGCGGCAACTGATAGATCGAATGCAGCGCGCCATCGATGCGGAACCGGATCTGTCCTTGTTCGCGGCGCGGTTCCATATGAATATCGCTGGCGCGCTGGGAAAAGGCATATTGCAATAGCCAGTCAACGATCTGGACGATGGGCCGCTCGTCAGCACTTAACTCACCGCGCCGGCCCAGTTCCAGTAATTGCTCGAAATTGAGAATTCCCGAAACGGGTTCCAGAGCGCCCTTCATCGCACCGCGCACTGAACGCGATACACCGTAAAACTCTAGCTGGTAACGATTAATGTCTAGCGGATTGGTAATGACCCGTTCGATGTCCCGGCGCAAGATTTGACGCAGGACGTTTTGCCATTCCGTTAACCAAGGTTCAGCAGTGGCGAAAACGACGCGGTCATCATTGACGGCGACCGGTAGAATTTGATAACGGGCTGCATACTCGTAAGAGACGAACGGCAGCAGACGTTCAACGGCCGCAATGTCCAGCTTAAGCGGGTCAATCCGTAGATACGGTAATCCAGCTTTGCCCGCAAGCCACCCGGTCAGCAGTTCCAGGCTCAGGGCTTGGTGCGGGGGGTGAAGCTGATGCAATTTCTTATTGGCAATCACCACCAGCGGATGCAGTTGACCGTGGTCCGTTTTGATGCTGAGACCGGATCGTTCCACTTCGGCGGTATCCACCAGGCCATCCGCAACCAGTTCGTCCAATACTTCCTTGAGGCTTAACCGGTGTTCCAGCGGGCGCGGCTGGGAGGAGGGTTGGGAATGCGGTTCACCGCCGCCATGCGCGAACGTCCGGGCTGTGGCGGCGGAAAAGTCCGTCCGGCTCACAACCGGTCCAGCTTGGTGTAGGCGACCACCAGCCATTTGGGACCACCAGCAGCAGGAAAATGAATCTGCGCCCGGGTATGGTAGCCTTCGCCTTCAATGGCCAGTACGACGCCTTCACCAAATTTGGCATGGTGCACCCGCTGGCGCAGTTGCAAGCCACCCGCGGCCATTGCCGCTGCCGGTGAGAGAACCGGCGGTGCTTTGGGCCGTAGTTTGGCGTTGGCGCGGGCACGCACATCCTGGGTTAGCGCTTCGGGCACTTCTTGCACGAAGCGGGATGGACTTTGCCGGGTTTCCTTGCCATACCAGCGGCGTTGCTCCGCATGGCAGAGATACACTCGTTGCCGGGCGCGGGTGATGCCGACGTAGGCCAGTCGCCGCTCTTCCTCTAACTGGCGTTCCTGTGCGGCCGAGCGGTTATGGGGGAACAGTCCTTCTTCCCAGCCGACCAGGAACACCAGCGAGAATTCTAGCCCCTTGGCCATGTGCAGGGTCATCAATTGCACGCAATCCTCGCCGGCCCCTGCCTGCCGTTCACCGGATTCCAGGGCAGCATGGGCGAGGAAGGTATTCAGCCAGTCCGGTTCTGCTGGATCGGTGCCGGTGATGACCGGGTCGCTATGGGCAATAAAGCGAGCACTGACGTTGATCAACTCGTCCAGGTTTTCCACACGCATCTCGCCCTTGTCAGCCTTATCCTCTGCGTACATCGCCTGCAAACCGCTGTACGCGATGACATGGCTGACCCGTTCCGGCAAGGGCTGGCCCTGACTGTCACGGTCCAGTGCTTCGACCAGATCCAGAAAGCGCCGCACGGCGTGCGCGGCCCGGCTACTGAGCGCCTTCCCTCCCAGCAGGCGTGATGTAGCCTGCCATAGGGAGCAACTCTCGGCGCGCGCTGTATCCCGCAGCAGATCAAGGGTCCGCCCGCCAATGCCGCGTGGCGGGGTATTCACCACCCGCTCGAAGGAAGGATCATCATCGCGATTGGCAGCCAGACGCAGATAGGCCAGGGCATCCTTGATTTCGGCGCGTTCGAAAAAGCGCAGGCCGCCGTAAATCCGGTAGGGCATGGCAGCACCAACCAGTATTTCTTCGAAAATGCGCGACTGGGCGTTAGAGCGGTAGAGAATGGCGGTTTCACGGCGCTGACCGCCGGTTTCCACCCATTGCCGGATGCGCTCGACCACAAACCGGGCTTCATCTGTTTCGTTGAAAGCGGCATAGATTTGAACCGGATCGCCGTCACCAGCATCGGTCCACAGATTCTTGCCCAGCCGTCCGGTGTTATTGGCAATCAACGCATTGGCAGCTTTGAGGATGACGCTGGTGGACCGGTAGTTTTGCTCCAGGCGAATCGTCTGCGCGCCGGGGAAGTCATCGGAAAATTTTTGAATGTTCTCGACTTTCGATCCCCGCCATCCGTAGACGCATTGATCATCGTCGCCAACGATGAACACATCGCATGGGTTGCCGCTGAGTAGCCGCACCCATTGGTACTGAATGGTGTTAGTGTCCTGAAATTCGTCGACCAGGACATGCTGAAACCGCTCTTGGTAATGGGCCAGCAGGTTGGGATGATCACGCCATAGTTCATAGGCGCGCAATAGTAGTTCGCCAAAATCCACCAGCCCGCTGCGTTCGCATTCCTGTTGGTAGGTGGCATAGATGCGCTGGTTCTGGCGTTGGGCGGGTGTCCCATCATCAAGCATATTTGCCGGCCGCTGCATCTCGTCCTTGCATCGATTGATGAAGCCAGCGGCAGCCAGCGGCGGCCATTTTTTCTCATCCACATTCAGGTCACGCAGTACCCGTTTCAGCAACCGGGTCTGGTCGTCGCTGTCGAGAATTTGGAAAGCGCGCGGCAACCGGGCTTCCTGCCAATGCTGGCGCAACAGGCGATGGGCGATGCCGTGAAAGGTGCCGACCCACAGCCCGCCGAGTGGCTGGTCCAGCATGGCTTCCACCCGGCTGCGCATTTCGGCAGCGGCTTTATTAGTAAAGGTGACTGCGAGGATTGACCAGGACGAGGCATTTTCCACCGCCAGCAACCAGGCGATGCGCCGGGTCAACACCCGGGTCTTGCCGCTGCCAGCGCCTGCCAATACGCGCAAAGGCCCCAGTGGAGCGGTAACTGCCGCACGCTGGGGGTCGTTGAGATCATCGAGAATCCAGGAAACGTCCATAACTAGAGATTCTAGCAGAATCAAAAATCTCCCGAACCGTCCTTGTAATAGAGAGGTGTGAGGTGGTCGTCTGAGGTGCCTGCGCGCCCGTAATACGGCGCTTGCCTGGAAGCGGACTGTATGAGAATTGATTCCGGCCAGGTTTTTTTACACCCAATCTCTCAATCCAATGTGAGATTGTCAGGTTTTTTTACAACGTTGGCTTGAATCAGTCCGCGAGGCGATTTTTGGGATTTGAACAGTGTTTTTCGTCTTTTATTGGATACAGATGATTTTTTAAATGCAATTTTCGGCGAAATTACAAATTTTAATATTCTGGCATGTCTGGTGATAAGCGACAGATTGTTTGGTTGAATCATGATTTGTGTTTATTAAAAGATATGTTGGTATCTATTTTGTGAAATAAACAGGTGTCGGAAAATTTTACACTTATCAAAATTCATGCAATGATAAATTATTAATTCTTTAATTTTTTTAATTATTTAGCTAAAGATGGCTTTATTGTTGCTTGACTCCTGCTTATAGTTAACGAAAGTATGGAGTTAAGGTGATTTCAATGGCTTTACCCCCCCCTATTTGTAAAACGAATTCTTGTTATCCCTCGATTTTAGCCGCCAGTCTGGCGGCGCTTTTATGGGTGGCCCCGCTGACTGCCAGCGCCACGGTACTGCAATTTACCCTCAATACCTCGCCGCTGTCCGGCACAAACGCATCGCTGGCCTTTGATTTTCTCAATTACGACCCCGCATCGAATAGCGTCATCATCAGCGATTTTTTCACCGATGGAATCTTGGGGGGTGCCAGTACGGCCGGCGACGTGACCGGGACGTTGATTCCCGGGCCGGTCACTCTGGCGGATACCAATTTTTTCAATGAATTTCTGCAAGCGATCACCTTGGGCAATACGCTGAGTTTCACCCTCACTCTGTCGCAGCAAGTACCTAGCACTTCACCTCTTGATTCATTTTCATTTTTCCTGCTGGATGACTTGGCCTTCTTCCCGCTGTTTGAGACTACGGCTCCTATCGGTACGGGGGCGCTGTTTCAAGTGGATATCGATGGTTCGCCGACCAGTGCGCTGCAAGTCTTCGCCTCGGCTAATCCAGCTTTAGCAGTGACTTGGATCGTGGGGCCACCGGCCACTTCCATCCCATTACCCTCCACGGCACTACTCATTGGCGCGGGGTTATTGGGCGGTTTCGCTGCGCGGCGTTGGCGCGTTGAACTTCAGTAGGGTACGCACGGCGTACCCATTCAGCTTTTAACAACAGCAAGAATAATTGTCGGTTTGGGAGATCAAGTCATGGCCTTGGCGCGCGCTTCGTTGCAGTGGATCAGTGGGTTAGTCCTATTGGCGCTCGTTCTGAGCGGCTGGGTGTTGCGCACCGAGTCCGCCGGTTCTGGTGGAATGGTCAGCGCCGACGTGAGCGGTCAGGTTGCTGTGAAGTTCTCCGGGCTGCTCTTCAATCGGGTGATGCAGACCTTCGATACGGTCGCGACCGTGACCAATATCTCGTCCGACACGATCCTAGCGCCGTTGGAATTACACCTCGCCTCAATCACACCGACGACGGTGACGTTGCATAATCCGAGCGGAACGGCCAGCGATGGGCATCCTTATATCGCGGTGCCGTTGCCCACGGGAACGCTGGCGCCAGGGGCGACGGTAACCAATGTGGTACTGCGCTTCCGCAATCCCAGCAATGTCCAGTTCTCTTTTACCCATCATGTGATGGGAATGGTGGCGGCCCGCAATACCCCCCCCATCGCCGGCGCTGGCCCGGATCAAAGCGCCCAAGTTGGAACGACCGTGACCCTGGATGGCAGTCATTCGACCGATGCTGACGGCGATGCATTGACCTATGACTGGACCTTGCCGGGCGTGCCCGCCGGCAGCACGGCGACCCTGGCCGATCCGGCCACGATCCATCCGCGTTTGACCTTGGACAAGCCTGGCTCATACACGGCGCAACTGGTGGTCAATGACGGACAGGCAGCCAGCGCTCCGGATACAGTGACGATTTCCACCGAGAACACCCCGCCGGTGGCCAAGGCCGGACCCGATCAGAGCGCGCCGGTGACGAAGACGGTGACCCTGGACGGCAGCGGTTCCAGCGATGTGGACGGGAACCCGCTGACGTTTCAATGGACGGTGCTGACCCAACCGGACGGCAGTACCGCAGCGTTGGTGAATCCTACGGCGGTGAACCCTCGTCTGACCCTGGATCGGGCCGGTTCCTACACGGTGCAACTCCTCGTCAATGATGGCCACGCCAATAGCGCGCCCGACAGCGTGACGATCTCGACTGAGAATTCCAAGCCGGTGGCCGAGGCCGGACCGGCGCAAACCGTGCCGTTGAACGCGACCGTGCAACTCAGTGGCGCGGGTTCGCATGATGCCGATGGCGATGCGTTGACGTACCAATGGACGTTGACGACCGTACCGGTGGGCAGCACGGCGACACTGACCAACCCCACGTCGATAAATCCGACCTTGGCCGCTGACAAGGCGGGTGCGTATGTGGCGCAGCTCATCGTGAACGATGGGACGGTCCACAGCGATCCGGATACGGTGACCATCAGCACCGAGAATTCCAAGCCGGTGGCGGACGCCGGACCGGATCAGCAGGTAGAGGCCGGTGACACGGTGATCTTGGATGGGTCCGGTTCCAGTGATGCGGATGGCGATGTTTTGAGTTATCAGTGGGCGCTGACCACGCAACCCGTAGGCAGTACGGCCACGTTGCAAGACGCCGATCAAGCACAGGCGCAGTTCATCCCGGATTTCGCCGGGTACTACATTGCTCAGTTGATCGTCCATGATGGGTTGCTGGCCAGCGATCCGGATACGGCGACCGTGACGGTCACCGTGCCCCCGCCGACGAACCGAAACCCGCAGATCACCTCCAGCCCGGTCACGACCGCCACGGTTGGGCAGGCGTATTCCTATGACGTGAACGCGACCGATGCGGATGGCGATACCTTGAGCTACGTCCTGAACGTCGCGCCAGCGGACATGAACATGAATGCCTCTACGGGCCTGATTGCCTGGATGCCAACGGCGGCGGGTTCTTTCCCGGTGACGGTGGAAGTCCGCGATGGACACGGGGGACGGGCCACGCAGTCTTTCAATGTGCAGGTGCAGCAGGAGAATGTACCGCCGCTGCCGCCAGCCCCGGAAACGGTCGCGCCACCGGTGGATGCAACCGTGGCCACGACGACCTTTGCCGCGACCGAATTCCTCTATACCGGCGCGAACCCGATTCAAACCGGCGTTGCGCCGGGAACCATTGAGCCGAAACGCGCCGCCGTGCTGCGTGGCCGTGTGTTGGACAAGAACAATAATCCGCTGTCGGGCGTGACGCTCACCGTGCTGAATCATCCCGAATTCGGCCAGACTGTGAGCCGGACGGATGGGTGGTTCGACATGGCGGTGAATGGCGGCGGTTATCTGACCCTGAATTATCAGCGCAGCGGCTATCTACCGGCGCAGCGGCAGATTAATGCGCCGTGGCAGGATTTTGTGGTGGCTGATGATGTGGTGCTGGTGCAGCTGGATAGCCAGGTCACGACGGTTAATCTGGCTGCGCCAGTGATGCAAGTGGCGCGTGGCAGCGTGATGACCGATGCCAGCGGCAGTCGGCAGGCCACGTTGTTGTTCCCGCAAGGCACGACGGCCATCATGACGCTGCCCAATGGAACCACCCAGCCGCTGAGTACCTTGCAGGTGCGGGCGACCGAGTACACGGTGGGGACCAACGGACCACAAGCGATGCCGGCGGTGTTGCCGCCGACCAGCGCCTACACCTATGCGGTGGAGTTGAGCGTGGACGAGGCGATTGCCGCTGGAGCGAAGACCGTTCAGTTCAATCAGCCGATTCCGTTCTACGTCGATAACTTCTTGAACTTCCCGGTCGGGATTCAAGTGCCATTGGCTTACTACGACCGTGAGAAAGCCGCGTGGGTACCTATTGATGATGGGCGGGTGATCAAGGTGCTCAGCATCGCTAATGGCGTGGCCCAGGTGGACACCACCGGCGATAACGCCGCTGATAATGGCATGGCTATCGGCATGACCGAGGCGGAGCGGCAACAGATCGCCAGCCTCTATCCCGCTGGCAAGACGCTCTCGCGGATGGCGGTCACGCATTTCACTCCTCACGATCCTAATTACCCCATTGTGGCAGCCAGCGGAGCGCAACCGCCGCAAACCGAAAAAACGACGGGGGGTGATGGCGGTAGAATTGATAACAAACCGGCGATTACTTGTAGCTCCATCATCGAATGCGAGAACCAAACGCTCGGTGAATTCATTCCGGTTGTTGGCACAGGATTGAACCTGAACTACCGCAGCGACCGCGTTCCGGGCCGCAAAGCCGCCAACACCGTGACCATTCCCTTGAGCGGCGTGACCGTGCCGAGTGTGCTCAAGCGAATTGAACTGGAAATCACGGTAGCCGGGCGGACTGCCAAACAAACCTTCCCCGCTGCCTCGAACCAGACCCATAGCTTCACCTGGGACGGCTTGGATGCTTATGGCCGCGTTTTGCAAGGCACCCAGCCCGTCAACATCCGCATCGGCTATGTGTACGACGGTTATTACGCCTTGCCGCCCAGCGTGGCGAAAAGTTTCGGTTTGACGAGCGGCGAGCGCATTCCGGGGGATATTCCTGCCCGTCAGGAAGTGACATTGTGGCAGGATCAAAAGAGCAGCATCGGAGTTTTAGATTTCCGGCAGGCGGGTATCGGCGGTTGGAGTCTGGACGCCCATCATGTTTACGATCCTCTCGGGCAAGTGCTTTACCGGGGAGACGGAAGTCGGCGGAGTGCAAAAGCGCAAAAAGCCTCGGTTATCTCCACCGTTGCGGGTACGGGAGTTGGAGGATTCGGCGGCGATGGCGGCCCCGCCACCCAAGCGAGGCTCAACTTCCCGGTGAAAGCCGTTCCGCTGCCGGATGGCGGATTCTACGTGACCGATAATCTTAATCATCGCATCCGCCGTGTCGGACCGGATGGTGTCGTTACCACGGTCGTCGGCACGGGAACGGCCGGTTATAGCGGCGACGGCAGTCCCGCTACACAAGCGATGTTAAATCTCCCCTTAGGCGCTGCCTTGGGACCTGTGGGCGATTATTACTTTGTTGATTCGAACAACAACCGAATTCGTAAAATTGGTACGGACGGCATCATCACGACGGTTGCCGGTACGGGAACGGCGGGTTACAGCGGCGATGGTGGCCCCCCCACCCAAGCGAGACTGAACCAACCCATTACGATAGCCATAGGTTCAGATGGCAGTAGTCTGTATTTTACCGAATGGGGGAATGACGTCATTCGGCGTGTCGGACCAGACGATATTATCACGACGGTTGCCGGTACAGGAACGGCGGGTTATAGCGGTGATGGCGGTCCGGCGACACAGGCTAGATTACGGTCTCCGAACGGTATCGCAATAGATTCGGCGGGCAACCTCATTTTTGGCGACTCCAACAACGACCGTATTCGCCTCATCAGTCCTCCGGTTCCCGGCTTCTCCGCCACCGACATCGCCATCGCCTCCGAAGATGGTCGCCTGCTCTACCGTTTCAACGCCAATGGTCGCCACCTCAGCACGGTGGACACCCTCACCAAAGCCGTGCTGTACAGCTTCGGCTACGACAGCGCCGGGCGGCTGATCCGCATCACCGACGCTGACAACAACGTCACCACCATCGAGCGCGACGGCGGCGGCAATCCCACCGCCATCATTGCCCCCTTCGGTCAGCGCACCACGCTGACTGTCAACGGCGACGGCTATCTCGGCAGCGTCGCCAACCCGGCGGGTGAAACGCATCAACTCACCTACACCGCCGACGGTCTGCTAACTGCTTTCACCGACCCCAAAGGCAATGCCTCGCAATTCACCTACGACGCCTTGGGCCGCCTGCAACGCGACGCCAACGCTGCCAACGGTAGCCAGAACCTGGCACGCACCGAACTGGACGACGGCTACACCGTCAACCGCAGCACCGCGCTGAACCGCACCACTACCTACACGGTGGAAGACCTGCCCATCGGCGACCGTCAACGCAAAGTCCGCGCCCCGGACGGCACCGAAACGCTTACTTTGCTCGGCACAAACGGCAGCGCCAAAATCACTGCGCCCGATGGCAGCGTCACTGAAACCCTGGACGGTCCCGATCCACGGTTCGGGATGCAGTCGCCCATCACCAGCAGCAGTAAAGTCACCACCGGCGGCCTCACCGCGACGGCCAGCAGCACCGCGACCGTGACCCCGGCGAATCCCACCGATCCGCTCACCTTCACCTCGCTGACTCGTACTGCCACCCTGAACGGGCGCATCACGACCAGCACTTACACCGTATCTACTCGTCGCAATGACACCACTAGCCCCGCCAGCCGGCAAAGCTACTCGATCCTCGACACCAAGGGCCGAGTGATCGAAACCGGCATCACCGGCATCGACCCGGTGCGGATGAGCTACGACGCGCGCGGCCGGCTGATTAGCGTCGCCCAAGGCGCGGGCGCGAACGAGCGCGTCACCAGTTTTAGCTACAACGCCGCCGGCTATCTCGCCAGCGCCACCGATGCTCTCGGCCAAAGTGGCAGCCTGACCTACGATCCTGCTGGTCGGGTGGAGACCCAGACGCTCGCCAACGGCCAAACAATCGACTTCGATTACGACGCCAACGGCAATCTGACGAGCCTCAGCCCGCCCGGACAACCGGCGCACAGCTTCGCTTACAACGCCGTCAACCTCGCCACTGCCTACACACCGCCCGCCGTGGCTGGCAGCGGCGCGAATAGCACCGCCTACGCCTACAACGCCGACAAGCAAGTGACGCAAATCACCCGACCCGATGGTGGCGTACTCGACTATGTCTATGACAGCGCCGGACGACTCAGTACCCTGAGCATCCCCGCCGGTCAGTACGGCTACGCCTACAACGCCGCCGGTCAGTTGGACGGCATCACCGCACCCGGCGGCGTCGCGCTCGACTACGGCTACAGCGGATCGCTCCTGACCGGCGTCACCTGGAGCGGCCCGCTCGCCGGCAGCGTCGGCTTCGGCTACGACACCGATTTCCGGGTCAACTCGATCACCGTCAACGGCGCGAATCCGGTCACGTACCAATACGACGCCGACAGCTTGCTGACCCGTGCCAGCTTCGGCGCGGTCAATCTCAATCTCACCCGCAGCAGCCAGAACGGCCTGCTTACTGGCACCACCTTGGGCAACACCACCGAAGCCTATAGTTACAACAACTTCGGCGAAGTCAGTGCCTACACCGGTAAATACAGCAGCACCAACCTGCTGGCGTTCACCTATACCCGCGACAAGCTGGGGCGGATCACCCAAAAAGCCGAAACCGTCCAGGGTGTGACCACGACCTACGACTATGCCTACGACACCATCGGCCAATTGGTTGAGGTCAAGCAGAACGGCAGCGTCGCCGCCAGCTACAACTACGACGCCAACGGCAACCGCCTCGGCAAGACCGGCCCCGGAATCAACGAATCCGGCAGCTACGACGCACAGGACCGGATGACCGGCTATGGCGGCGCGACTTACAGCTACAGCGCCAACGGCGAACTGCAAAGCAGGGTGCAGGGTGGCCAGACCACGACTTATGACTATGATGCACTCGGAAATCTGCGCCAAGTCACGCTACCCGCCGGCACGCAGATCGAATACCTGATCGACGGCCAAAACCGGCGCATCGGTAAGAAGGTCAACGGTACGCTGGTGCAAGGCTTCCTCTATCAAGGCCAGTTGCAACCCGCCGCCGAACTCGACGGCAGCGGCAACGTGGTCAGTCGGTTCGTCTACGCCACCGGCCTCAACGTGCCGGATTATCTGATCAAGGGCGGCGTGACCTATCGCATCCTCAAGGATCATCTCGGCAGCCCGCGCTTGGTGGTGAACACCGCCACCGGCGCGATTGAACAGCGGATGGATTTCGACGAATACGGCAAGGTGCTGGCGGATAGCAATCCGGGATTCCAGCCGTTCGGCTTCGCGGGCGGGATTTATGATCGGGATACCGGGTTGGTGCGGTTTGGGGCGAGGGATTATGAGGGGGCGAGTGGGCGATGGATGGCGAAGGATCAATTGTTTTTTGCCGGTAAAGACTCAAATCTGTACCGGTATGTAATAAACAACAGTGTTAATTTCAATGATGTGCTTGGGTTGGTTAAGATGAGCGCAGATGGGAAAGAGTTTGATATTTCCATTAAAAACTTACATTTTTATGATTTAAGAAATAAAGATGTGGATGTGTTAGTATTTGGGTTGTGGCCAATTAATTCTTTACAACTCACAGCGGTTTATCGAGCAGACGTTGTTGTGAGTTTTGGCTCTGATTGCGAACAATTAAGATTTAATAACGTAGAATTATCCGTAAATAAAACAATTCCTCCATGGGCTATCTACCCTGCGTTGCGGAGAATAGACAGAGCACGAAAATCGCTCAATGGTGCTCTTAATTTGACCGATAGTATGATTGAAATTGACAATATATCAAAAATACTTGGATTCAATCCTATCCACGAAGCGATTAAGCATTTGAATATTACTGACTATTCACTCGATAGCAATAATTGTCCTTGCCCAAAGTAATACCAAATACAACTAAAATAACACTTTATATTTTATCCGGTACCATGCCGAT
>JACKNF010000013.1 GCA_024234995.1 Gammaproteobacteria bacterium | reverse complement strand
TTGCGTCCCAGCCGGGTAGCATTTGAGAGGGCGGTTCTGGTACCCGGACCGGCTCCATCCGGATGACCGTGGAACCATCAGCAGTAATTTCGCGCTCTACTAGCTGCAGGCTCTCTAGAGCTATGATGAATTCGTCGGTATTCTGAAACCGTTGCTCCGGAGATTTCGCTAATGCCTTGGCAAACACTGCATCCAATTCGGGGGGCAAGCGTGGATTAAGCTTGGTGGCCTGAAGAGGCAGCTCGTTCAATACCTGGTACATGATTTCACCGGCACCGCGTCCCGGAAAGGGCCGGATGCCAGTCAATAATTCAAACAATACTACGCCCGTGGCGTATAGATCGGCGCGCCGGTCTGCTTCCTGGCCACTGAACTGCTCCGGTGCCATGTAACCAGGCGTGCCCACTGCCATACCGACCTGGGTCAGACTGCCGGACATTTCCAGCCGGGCAATGCCAAAATCCGTTACCTTGACCTTACCGTCAGCTAACAGGATGATATTGCCAGGCTTGATATCGCGATGCACAACGCCATGCGCATGGGCATGACCGAGCGCTCGTAGCACCTGAAGGATGATTGCTACAGTGTTGCTCAACGGCATGGGTTGGCGGCTTTTAAGATAGTCGCGCAATTCCCGCCCCTGCACATATTCCATGACGATATAAGGCGCGTCCGCTTCCTCGCCGTATTCGAATACGGTGACGATATTGGGATGCAGGCAGCGGCCTGCAGCCCGCACCTCGCGGCGGAACCGTTCCAGCCACTCAACGCCATCCTCGCTACCCAGCAAGCGGCGATGAATTGTCTTGATCGCGACTTGGCGGTCGATGGCCTCATCGTGTCCAAGATAGACCATCCCCATAGCGCCGCGGCCAAGCAGGCCTATCACGCGATAACGGCCTACACGCGGCGGCAGGGCACCGCTGATCTCGCCGTTCTCGCTCATGTCTTACCTATTATTTCATTCGCCCAGCATCTTTAAGGCGCTTTCCAGACTCAATCGCATCCGGTTAAATGACTGCGATAGCGAGGCGATTTCATCAGAGCCTGTCTTGACATATTCCGGCACATCCGGCTTGCCTAAGCTGACTTCGCTGGCGATCATTGACATTCGCTTGACTGGCTGGATGACCACGAAGTGGAGCATGATGTTAAGCAGCACTAGAAGCAATAAAAATACGCCACCCAGCAGGATCATGAAGGTAATAAAAGTCTGTTGAGCACGTTCCAGCGGCACTGACATTGGCACTGTGACGATTTGCGCGCCGATGATTTCGCCCATCTTCCAGCCAAACCCATTGCTCACCCCGTAGATATCGGTCATGGTCTTGGGAGCATCCTCGATCCGGCCGTGGCAGGTCAGACATCCCTCATTATTGACACCCAGCGGCCGTGCTAGGTTGAGCATCTGCCCAGTCGGCGTATTTCTTTGAACAATCAGTTCATTGCGCTCCGCATTATTGCGGAATTCATGGATGATATCCCCTTCCCAGTCATTGGCCCGGTCGTTAGGATTGGTCGGATTAAGTGCTGCTTCCTTATAGGTATAATCAGGGAACTTAGCCCGTAGCGCCTTGAAGCTTTGTACCGCTGCAAAAGCCGAGACCGTCTCCGGACGAAATTCCCGCTTCATCTGTAAGGCTAGCAGAGGCCGGATACGCTCGGCGGTGTAGGCACGGGCGCCCAGCGCGCTCTCCATCATGATCCGGGCATTTTGGAGCACCTCCTCGCGGGCATTCTGCTTGAGAATCTGGTCGGACAGATACGCTGCCAGCGTTAGACCGATCGCGAAGGCCAGCAATAACACCAGATTAAACTTCATGCGCAAACCCATGGGCAAACTCCTCGAAATAGCAATGGTCAGTAGGATCTTATCCGGTTGGCTGGCAGCCGTGAGTAAAGCTGTCATGGGCTTTACTGAATCCGATCAGATTGAATTGAACCGGGAATGACTGGGTCGCCGGCCAAGTCGGCCAGAAACGTAAATGCACGGTTGTTTGCTTGCCTTTCCGGAATTGCTCGATCAGCTTGGGGATATCGTGATCGAAAACCAGAATCGTCTTTTGTATTAATTTGTTACTATAGACCGGCGGCTCTATATCGACATCCAGGCGCAAATCGTTAAATGAGACATCCAGTTCCGATTCGGTGACGATGCGCAGGCTCATGCCATCCAACGCCAAGAAAACTGGCGTGGAATCATAACCATCTGGAGTGATCAAGGTTTCGCTGACCAGCAGGCAACGTGACTGACGCGTCACCGGATCGGGGCGGATGACTGCAGTCCAAGCCGGATTTGCCCATGCCGGCGCCATTGCGAGTCCGCTAAGCCCGGCAGCAATCACCAGCCAGTATCGAGGTTGGACGATTAAGTTGCGCAGGGTAATGTTCCATGGGTTGGTTAATACCATACTAGCCCTCCATTCTAATGGTTTTTAAGCTTTCCGGCGGGATCGAGTTTCATTCGCCCTGCTATCGTATAAAAATTCGATGATCACCAATGATAGTTCATCATCGATGGCCTTTTCGACATCTTCTTCAGCCTCATGATCCGGTCACATTTTCGCTTTTGAGAAACAAAAATAAAGGCCACCGTCAAGGAGTGGCCTTTACTAAGCTGCAAAAATTATTATTCAACTTTTAGCTGTCAGCAGCCTTGAGGGCTTCTTGAATCCAGCCATCGAAGGTTTCTTGGTGGCCCTTGATCCAGGCATCGGTGTGGCGTTCGATATCTGCCATGCTCTTTTCACCATTGCGCATTCGCAAATTCTGCGCGCTGATGTCGTTAGCGCTGATCTCCATGATCGAGAACAGTTTGGCTGCCGCGGGATTTTCCTGTGCGAACTTCAGGTTAGCGATAATGCGCTGGTTATTGGCCTCAAAACCGTAATTTTGGCCGCTTGGCAGCGTGGTATCGACATCTTTGCGCTTGCCAGGCAATGAAGAAAACGGTACTTGCAACCACACCACATCGCGTCCAGGTACCATCACACCGGAAACCCAGTAAGGCGTCCAGGTGTAATACAGCACCGGATCACCTTTCTTGAAACGGGTAATAGTGTCGGCGATGATCGCTGAATAACTGCCTTGATTATGCGTGACGGTATCCCGTAATTTAAAAGCATCCAATTGATGCTCTATCACTTTTTCACAACCCCAGCCTGGATTGCAGCCAGCGAGGTCTGCTTTGCCATCGCCATTGGTGTCGAACACTTTGGCCAGTTTCGAATCCTTGAGCTGATCGATATGGGTAATCTTGTACTGGTCAGCGGTTTTCTTGTCGATCAGGTAGCCTTGCAGCGCCCCTGGCGAGTAAACACCTTCCCGGTAAATCTTGCTGGCGCCGCCGGCCTTGGTATAGAAGTCTACATGGAGTGGATCCCAGTGATCCGCCAGAAACGTGCCATCACCGTTGCCGATGGCGACATGCGCGGTTGCGTATTCGACTTCCTTAATCGGTTTGACCTCATAGCCCAAGCGCTCCAGCGCTTTCATCACCAGTAAGGTTTGGAAAGTTTCCTCGGCTATCGAACTTTTCAAAGGTTGAACTGTGACGCCTTTTCCAGGCAGATCGGCGGCTGGACTGCCTGTAGACCACAGGGATAGCGTTAGCAATGCAGTGAAAAGCGCTTTCAGACCCGTCCATCGAGTCGCGAAATATCTCATGAATCTCTCCTTCTTTCCGAAGCAGATTAAGGATAGGGCACACGTCAGCGCCCCGGCGGGGTGACGCGTTTCCGCGCCTTAGCGACGGCCCAGCAAACAGTAGATCAAACCTGCTGGACCTTGCTGATACCAATGGCGGACTTCCCTATCCCGGGTATTCGTGCCAAACGATTGGGTGAGACGGTCAAGAATAATGGCGAGCAGCACAATGCCCACGCCGCCGATGGTCGCCAATCCCATATCGAGGCGGCCGATCCCGCGTAGCACCATCTGGCCTAATCCTCCCACAGCAATCATCGAGGCGATCACTACCATAGATAGCGCCAGCATGAGTGTTTGATTGACACCCGCCATGATGCTAGGCATTGCCAGAGGGATTTGAACCTTATAAAGCAATTGCCGGGGGTTGGCGCCAAACGCTTGGGCAGCTTCCACCAAGTCTGCTGGAACCTGGCGGATGCCTAGGTTGGTGAGGCGGATCAGCGGTGGCAGCGCAAAGATGATGGTGACTACTACACCGGGGACATTGCCGATCCCAAACAGCATGACGATGGGCACCAAGTAAACGAACGCGGGTGTGGTTTGCATGGCATCCAGGATCGGGCGAAATATCGCAAGCGCTCGATCGTTGCGGGCTAGCCAGATGCCTAGCGGCAGCCCAACCAGCACACAGAAAAAAACCGAAGTCAATACCAGAGCCAAGGTCACCATCGCTTCGGACCAGGCACCGATCAGCCCAACGATCACCAGCGAGACCAGCGTACCTGCTGCTAACCGGCGTCCGGCCATCTGCCAGGCGAGCAGCACGAATATCAGAATGATCAACAATGCAGGTGCCGCTAAGAGGGCGGATTCGACAGAGGTCAGAATGGCATCGATCGGCCAGCGGATTGCCTGGAACACCGGACGGAAGTTGTCTACCAGCCAATCCAGACCTTGATCTACCCAAATATTCAACGGAATCAAGGTTTCTTGAAAAGGATGAAGCCAGTCGAATGCAGCAGGATCGGCAGAGGCAGATGCGGCAGCCAGCCAATCCGGATCGGCTGGCGCAGGTGATGGTATCGGTTCACCGCCGCTGCCCCATGGATTGGCTGCCGGTGCACTGGTTGTTCCTGTAGCGGGTACTGAGGCGGCGGCTGATTCATCGGGTGCAGCCCAGGGATTTTCAGTACTCATATGAATTCCTCCTCGCCATTGAGTGCCAGTAGTAGGTTAGCCTTGGTGATTACGCCCAGGTAATGCTGCTTCAGGTCAACGACCGGTACGCCACAGGGTGCCTGCGCGACGGTGCATAACAGTTCATTCAGCGGTGTGTCGGCTGGGATCGGGTCGATGTCTGGCAGGAAGGCTTGTTTGAGCGGGACATCTTCGCCCCGGCCCGCCGCGCGTAAGGAATCGGCGGACACCACACCGTGAAACGCCCGGTTGGAGCCGACCACATAGCCGTAATCCTCAAGGCGGGAAGAAATTTGTTGCAGCGCAGCGCGGATGCCCGTGCCTTGGCGATCGATCAGCGTCGCATGTTCGGTGCGTGCCACATCACGAGCGGTCAATACTTTGGATGCATCTACGCCGCGAAAGAAGGAACTGACGTAATCGTCAGCGGGATTGCGAAGAATTTCTTCCGGTGTTCCCACTTGCACGACACGCCCGCCTTCCATGATCGCAATGCGGTCGCCGATGCGCATGGCCTCATCCAGATCATGGGAGATAAATACGATAGTGCGTTTTTGCTGTGTCTGAAGGTCCAGCAACTGATCCTGCATTTCTGACCGGATCAGCGGGTCAAGGGCGGAGAATGCCTCATCCATCAATAGAATATCGGGATCGTTGGCAAGCGCCCGCGCCAATCCAACCCGTTGTTTCATGCCACCCGAGAGTTCATCCGGATAGCTTTCTGCATAGGCTTTCAGCCCGACCTGATCCAGCGCTGCCAAGGCGCGTGCATAGCGGGCCGGACGCGGAACTGCCGATAGCTCCAGGCCGAACGCGGCATTGTCGATAATGTTGAAATGCGGCATCAATGCGAAAGACTGAAAGACCATGCTCATCTTGCGCCGCCGGAGGTTTTGCAATCCTTCCGCAGGCAGGACGGCAATGTCTTCGTCATCCACCAGAATTTGTCCTGAAGTAGGTTCGATCAACCGGTTCAATAAGCGCACCAAGGTGGATTTTCCAGAACCAGACAGGCCCTTGATGACGAAAATTTCGCCTTCGTGGATATCAAAATTGGCGTTCATGACTCCGACACTTTGGCCGGTACGCTCGAAAATTTGTGCCTTGTCCACGCCTTGTTCAAGCAGCAGCAAGGCTATCTTGGGTTATCCCCAAAGATCTTGTAGAGGTTTCTGATTGCAATTTTGATGTTCATTGGAAGAATTCCCGGGTCGCGGTTCCACTGAACTCGATATCCGCATTATGGCAATGTATTGCCCGCAGCGCCTCCGACATATATATGCAAATGGGTTAACGAGACAGTGTAATCAATTATTTATCAATATGTTGCGGTCTAGTTAGACCGGATCAGCGGGTGGCTTAGCGCATCAGTATCGGGATTTTAAAAACCCTTTGTTTAGTAACTTAATGGTTACATTTTAGCTTAATTTAGTTTTACAACGCTCAGGTAAATTATGCAAACCTATTTTGCTGGAATAATGATTGATTCGACTTTATGTTGCTCATTTTAAAATAATAAAAAATTGTTATTCTTTAATGGATATTACGGCGGTGGTTTAGCGTGAATCCAGTCACCGGAAAGATGAGGGATGCGGTGATATTGCAGCATTGCTACTAAAAAGCGCGCGGTTTGCTTTGATCGGATATCAAGCGTGAATTTCAACCGTTATTCAGCTAGTATAACCTGCAAAATTATTGGGATTTTGTTCCGCCTCTTGAGCGACGAGTTTGTTGGTCCAACACCTTGGAGTGAGAATCGTCATGAAGAAATCCAATGCTCTTTTATTGGCAACAACCCTGGGATGCACTCTGCTATCGGCCACGGCGTTGGCCGCCCCGCCAATGGACGGCGATAAAATCAAGGAAGAGGTCAAAGCGATGCTAAGCCAGCATGATGAGGCGATGAACAAGCAGGATGTCAAAGCGTTGATGATGTTCTACGCAGATGATCCAAATGTCGTGCTTATGGGTACAGGTCCTGGTGAGTTTTGGAAAGGCAGGGCGGCGGTCGAGGAGGCCTATAAGCAATTTTTTCAGGATTTTAAGGCAGGAACGTTCAAGCACGAATGCCCGGAAGCTTCCAGTGGGCACGATGGCAATGTTGCTTGGGTGATCGCCTCCTGCAATATGCAAGATGTTACGCCGGATGGGGAGGCCCGCGAATACGTCCTTAACGTGTCAGGGGTATTGAGGAAAGAGAAAAGCGGCTGGAAATTCCAAACCTTACACTTTTCGAATCTGACCGGTGACGATATGCCTCCGCCGGAAGACATGGAAGAAGCGCCCGCCCAGGAAGACGGCAAACCGGCTCCGAAAGCTCAGTAAGCGGAGATGATCATGACCGATCAAAATGACATGCAACACCCTGATTCAATTGATGCGCCATCTGAGGAACAGCGCCGCACGTTCTTACGCGGCTTGGGAAGATGGTCGCAAGCGGTGATTGGCTGCGTACTCTTAGGTAGTGGCTTGGCCGTCAGTCAATCTGTCCAGGCCGGTGGCTGGATCAACCGGCGCGGTGGCTGGGGCGGTGGCGGCTGGGTCAATCGAGGTGGTGGCAGCGCTGGCTGGATCAATGGCGGCGGTGGCGGGGGCTGGATCAATGGGGGGGGCGGTGGCTGGGTCAACCGGGGCGGTAGTTGGATTAATGGGGGCGGTGGCGGTTGGGTCAACCGGCGCGGGGGCGGAGGCGTTGGCTGGATCAATCGTCGTTAATCCCCCTGTTTAACTAAAGATATTTTTCCGGTGACAGGTCTTACAGTTTACCTTTGGGTGCTGTGAGACCTTGCGTCAGGATGAGAGGGAGAGATTGTGGCAATCTCAGCCGTTGAGAAACAAACCGGGTCACGTTATTACGTTAAGTGGTTTGTTGAATTGGGCAGATTCAATCGTTTTGGCGGAAGCCGAAACCCGGCAGGTATTGCCGAAGGTAAGGTCAAGGTATTGATCAAACTTGAAGATTTCTCTGGGTGGGAACCCAGCGATGCGTGGGGAGATGTGAGTTTCTTTTTCAAGCATGACGCGATATCGAAAAGATTGCGATTGTCGGTGATCCGCGCTGGCGTGACGACATGCTCATTTTCTATTCTAGGACTTACGCATTGACAGGAGGTTGGAATTGTGGGTTGAGGTGTCCCAAGTTGGGGGCGAAGGCTTGAATAAACGTGGCAATCACCTCATTAAACAACTCACGCTGCAAACGATAACAATTACGAATCACGTCGGTAGCCTGTAGTCGTTGCAATTGGACATAGCCACAGATCGCCGCAAAGAGATGATTGCGAATGGCGGTGGGTTGCCAGACTGAAAATGCTCGATGTGGCACACTTGTTTGAGCGTCCGATGATACTGCTCGATGCCAGTGTTGGTCGTGGGCTTGAGGAAAGCAGGACGATCAAAAGCGACCCAATCCTCGTCGTTCGGCTGATACAAGGCATAATGGTGTGGTTGGTTTTCAACCACTCCCGAAACATCTGACCGTACCGAATCCCCGGAGGTACACGAGCGAACGGCGTCTTCGGGAATCGCCAGTTGTTGTACCTGGAGCCATTGGCCTTTTTCACAGAAACCCGACGGTTGCTTTCCAGCGCAAAGAGAAATCCCCGATGATGGTTTTAATCATCTTGAGATTTGCTGCGCTACTATACCAACTATCGCCGGTGACAAAGGCTGGCTGGAGTCCCCAAGCCAACACTTCCGCGACATCTCCTGAAAATAATCGTTTTTGGTCTTGTTCGCGGCTTTATCGTAAATGCGGTAATCAGGCGGTTGATGGTGACCGTGCGGATCGGTGTAATACAACGTGATCAGATTGATCCCTTTCACCACGCCATGATGTTTTCCCGACAGAAATGCCCAACAAAGGCCATCAATTGGCTGTACGGTTTATCAAGACACTGTCGTCGACACTGATCGATGCCACCCTTCAAATTCAAGCCGGAGCAGGCTTCCTCGAACAAATCGCGGGGGTGTAGTCTTCGCGGGCAAAACCGGTTGACGCTATCATGGCTGATCTCCAGATCTCTGCCAAGCGATTCCCCGTTGGCGAATGCGGCTCACCCAACAAAAAAACATACATCGCCAAAGTGCAACGCGCTTGTCGATGGGCGACTGATGACTCTCATCAACCAAAACCTTCGTGGGCCGAGTTCGTCTTTACCGACCACATCATACGATGCTTGTCAATGCGTAAGCTCTATATTCGCTGATTACCGGCGAGCCGAGGCACGGTTTTACCGGAAATGAAAACGATAAGGCTAAAGCCTGGCTGGTTTGCGAACTGTTGCGCATTCATAAATACTTCTTCTTCATGTTGGTGCATTCTGGTTACGCAAATGCGTGCATTGACATTGATCGTTCTAGCGTAACCGTTCACTCCCTTCGCCTGCGTGCGGGCGAGATTGAAACAGCGGTTTCAAATTTACCCCTCATCCTCTCCGCCTTGCGGGGGCGGGAAGGCCAATGATTATGTTCTAGTGCGGGTCCCGGTTCTTACCGCAGATACCTTCATAAAATAGAGTTGATTTTGTGAAATCAGCTCATGTTTCTTTCTGATCTATTTATCCAGCGTCCGGTTTTGGCCGTGGTTGTTAATCTGCTGATTGTGGCCGGTGGGATTATGGCGCTGCGCGAGCTGCCGGTGCGTGGTGCCCGATGTGAACGCTTCGGTGATTACCGTTACGACTCGTTATACTGGCGCGGCTCCGGTGATTATTGACACCAGCATCACTGGAAGTGATTGAAGGTGCGGTCGCCCAGGTGGATGGCGTTGAACGTATCGGAATCCGGTTCGAGCGAAGCGTCGGCCAAACCGATCACCTTTGTCACCGGCGGGATATCGATAGCGCGGCCGCCGACATCCGCGATGCGGTGGGTTCGGTCGCTAACCGGCTCCTGAGGATGTTGAGCGAGCCGCATTCTCAAAGCTGACAGCGATAGCTCGCCAGTGATGCGTATTTCCCTGACCAGCGACCACCGGTCGGCGAGGAGCTGACCGATCTGGCAGAACGCCGTATCGTCGATCGTCTGACTACCGTGCCCGGTGTGGGTGAGGTAGTTCTTGGCGCCCGCCGCTATGCCTGCGCATCTGGTTAAACAATGAGGCTTTGGCGGCGCGTGGTCTGACTGTCAGTGATGTGGAAGCTGCTCTGCGCCTGGCTAACGTGGAGCGGCCTTCTGGCAGCCTGGAATCCCGCTACCGGCAATTGCGGGTCACTTGTCAATAGTAGGCTGAAAACCCTCGAAGAGTTTCGCAACCTGGCGATCGTCCAGCGCGATGGTTACCCGATCCGGTTATTTGAAGTGGCGCCGCGTTGAGCAGGTGTCGAGGATGACCGTTCCCAGGTGCGCACCAATGGCAGAAATTCGGTGACCTTGCAAGTGATTCGTCAATCCAAGGCCAATACCCTGGCGGTATCGGCTGGAGTGCGGGCCGAATTGGAGCGCCTGCGCCCGCAATTGCCTGAGGACATGCGCCTGATCGTTTCCACTGACGACGCGCTGTTCATCCAGGCCAGTATTGATGAAGTAGTGAATACCTTGCTGATCGCAGTCGGCGTAGTGGTGCTGGTGATCTTCGCCTTTCTTTACTCAGTCCAGGCGACCTTGATCCCGGTGCTGACGATTCCGGTCTCGATTACCGGTTCCTTCATGCTGCTGGCAGCGCTGGGCTTTTCCATTAACCTGTTGACTCTACTGGCACTGATCCTAGCCATTGGTCTGGTGGTGGACGATGCCATCGTCGTGCTGGAGAACGCCCAGCGCCGGGTTGATCACGGTGAATTACCCCTGGCCGCTGCGTATCGGGGAACCCGTCAAGTGACCTTTGCGGTGCTGGCTACCAGCGCGGTACTGATTGCGGTCTATGTGCCGCTATCGATGCTCGGTGGCGATGTCGGGAAGCTGTTTCGGGAGTTCGGCCTGGTATTGGCGGCGGCGGTGGTGATTTCCACCTTTGTGGCGTTGTCGCTAACCCCGATGTTGTGTTCCCAGTTTCTGAGGCGCGAGGGCCGTCCATCCAACCGCTTTATCCGGCGGGCGGAGCGGATTTTCGCTACCCTGGGACGCGGTTACCAGAAGGCGTTGGATGGGGCGTTGAATATACCGCTGGTAGTGCTGGCAGTGGCAACCTTGTTAGCGGGTGTGGCGCTGCTGCTGTATCGCGGCCTGCCTCAGGAACTGGCGCCGAGTGAGGACCGCGGGGTGTTTTTCATCTCCGCCAAAGCGCCGGAAGGAGCAACACCTGATTTTACCGATGCAGGCGTTCGCAAGATTGAGCAGGTGCTACAACCGCTATTCAACGATGGTGAAGCCTGGCGGCTGGTCTCCGTGGTTGGACGAGGCGATGGCAACCAGGCTTTTGTGGTCGTTGGACTCACGGATTGGAGCCAGCGTGCCCGCAGTCAACAAACTATCGTCAATGCCTTGCGTGGTCCGTTACGCAGCATTCCTGATCTGCGGGCCATTCCTATCAGCCGCTCCACGCTGGGACGCAGTGCGAGCGCTCAAGCGGTGCAATTCGTCATCGGCGGACCCGATTACCCGGCTGTAGTGGCCTGGAGTGAAATGATCATGGCTCGCGCCCGGCAAAATCCGGGGTTGACTTCCATCGATAGTGATTATCAAGCCAGCCAACCGGCTTTACGGGTCGACATCAATCGGCTGCTCGCTGACGAGCTTGGCATTCCAGTTGAGCGTATCGCTGCTACTTTGCAAACGCTGCTGGCTTCACGAGAGGTGACGACGCTTATTGACCGGGGCCGGGAATATGCGGTGTTGTTGCAAGCTGAGGCGGCAGACCGGCGTCAGCCAGGCGATTTGCAAGGGGTTTTCGTGCGTGGGGATAAGAGTGATGAATTGATCCCCCTCAGTGCAGTAGCGGAATGGCGTGAAGAAGCCTCAGCGTTGGCGCTGCGCCGCTTTGACCGCTTGCCGGCGGTGACGATCGACGCTTCTCTGGTGGGTGACTATGATCTGAACCGCGCGACAGCCGACCTTCAGCGCATCGCTGCTGAAGAATTACCGATGGAGGCGCGCACCTCATTTACCGGTGCGGCCGCGTCGTTTCTGGAAACCTCGGGAGGTCTGTATTTCACGTTTGGTTTTGCGCTACTGATTGTGTTTCTGGTATTGGCCGCGCAGTTCGAGAGTTTCATTCACCCCCTTATCATTTTGCTGACGGTGCCGGTGGGAGTGACTGGCGCGCTGCTGGCATTGCGGCTCACGGGTCAGTCACTGAATATCTATAGCCAGATTGGCGGGGTGTTGTTAATCGGTCTGATGACCAAGAACGGAATCTTGATTGTCGAATTTGCCAATCAGTTGCGGGCGCAAGGGCTGGAGATTCGAGATGCAGTGCTGGCCAGCGCCAGTCAACGGTTGCGGCCAATTTTGATGACCGTATTATCAACGGTATTGGGGGCATTGCCGCTGGCGCTGGCCACCGGAGCCTGGGCGGAAAGCCGCATCGCGATTGGTGTGGTGGTGATCGGGGGACTGTTGCTATCAACCGGATTGACGTTGTTTCTAACGCCGGTGCTCTATCACCAGTTGGCCGGTTTTACACGGCCAGTTAATGCCATTCAGCAACGCTTGATGGCGCAATTGGATTTAATTAAGAGCGGCTGATATTGGCTTGGGTACGGTATAGAAGCTAACCTATTCGTGTGCCTAATCTCAATTCGCCTCCGAGTACATTATGGCTATTCCTCAACACTTGCTGGTTATCGATCTGGAAACCCGGCCCGATGCGGTGATCCTGCCGGCGGATCGCGATCCTGAAACCTTTCCCAAACCGATCCAGCACGAAGTTATTACCTTGGGCTTCCTGCTGGCACGGATCGAACGCGATGGCGAACGGGAGCGTTATCTGATCCGCAAACTGGGTTCGGCTAGCATCGCTGACCGAAGTGAGCGGGAAATTCTGGCCGGGTTCTGGCAAATGATCGACAAGCAGAGGCCGCGTGTGGTGACCTGGAATGGCCGTAGTTTTGATGCTGCCGTTCTTAAACAGCGTTCATTGATTCATGGCCTGACAGCTTCTAACTGGTACCGTACCGATCCTCGCTTTGGCTATGACTACCGCTATGAATCCAACTGGCACTGCGACTTGATGGACGTGCTGAGCGATTTCGGCGCTTCGCCGCGGCTGGGACTCGATGAGGCTGCTCAGGCGTTGGGCCTGCCGGGAAAATGGAATGGTCACGGGGAGAACGTCGCGGAGCAAGCCGCTGCCGGGGACTATGCCGCCATTAACCAGTATTGTGAAGGTGACGTTCTCAATACCTACTTGCTCTATCTGCGCTGGGCGTATTTCAGCACCCGCCTCAGCGCCCGCAGCCACAATCTGGGTGTGCAGAATCTACTGGATTATCTTGAAGCAGGCCGGGAGGAACATCCGCACTGGGGCGAGTTTGCCGGACGCTGGCAAGCCAGTACCCGGCCCTGCCCAATCTTTATCCCTGAAGTATTGAACGATCCGGTACCGCAACCGGCGGAGTCGCATCTGCGCAGTGAGGATGTGCTGCCATAGGATGGTGCGCACTGAGACATAATCGATTGGCCCTGAAAAGCGTATAATCCATTGATTTTCTATGATATAGATATAAAAACCCTCATTCTAGGGAGGGCTACTGATTGGAGGCATCACAAACGGCCATACAATAAATGAGAGAGGGTAAGCCCTTGGAACCGCTGCCCTTACGTTCCTCTCCTGCAAGCGGGCGAAGAAATCACCGGAGCTGCGCGGTTTTTCGCGCAGCTCCGGTGCATTGCAGGATGGGGATACGGGCATTCATTGCTTTCGTACCAGCTCAAACTTCTCACCATCTCGCAGTCTCTTTCCATCCGCACCGGTGATTCCGCCCCAATGGGTAAGGAGTACACGTCTTCCATTCTTTGTTGCACGCTCAAAAGTCATTAGCGGCTGCCCAACGCGATAAATTTGCACACCGTAGGCATTCTTCACTTCGCCGGACTTATAGCGCTGGAATAGCAGCACGAGAGAGCTTCCTTTTATTTTGGTACTGCATATGATTTCTTCAAGAACTTGAAACCCTACGATTTCGATTTCACATGTTGGTTGTTCTGCGCGGATCCGGACTGTGTACTCCTGGATAATTGGAGACCCGCCATACGTCTTTCCGTAAGACGCCGAGTAAGAGTAATCGCCGGTCCACTCTTCATCCGCTGCAAAGGAAGCAGGTACGAAGAGAAGTAGCGGTACCAGTAATATGAACCATTTAATTTTTATAACAAACACCATTTTATCTTTGACTCTTAGACCAGGCTAGATGCTTTCTTCTGGTATTGCTTTCATAACTCTTTTCCCCCCATTTTTGAGTCAACGGCCAAATAAATGCGTACCATGGCACAGGTATCCCCCACATGTTGCCATAAAGCTTTGGAATAGAGGTTCTCATGGAATCATGACCAACTTGAATATCAGCAACAATTACCCCTTCCTCATCCTTGAGTTCGGCTTTTACAGAGCCATCATAGTCGACAATCGACGACAGGCCAGGAAAGCTACTCTTCAGATAGGGGAGGACCCCTGGCAATTCAGTCTCAAGCGGGCCAACCCGGTTAGCGACTATTACAGGAACTCCAAGCGTTTTATAAAATACTGAGCGGCTATTTATAAGCATATGCTCGAACCTCTCAACATCGCCTGGAATAATGGGTTTTGGTCTGCCTGCTGCGGCAGGTGATAAAACTAAATCGACGTTATCCTTGTAAAGGAATAACATTTGATCAAATAATGTATTTTCATAGCAAATACTGACACCAATCCGACTAATATCTGATTCAATCGTGTGGGTATCTGTGCCTGATCGATAAAAGTAAGCCTCCACAGAAGAAGGTGGATTTTTTCTTACCCTACCTATTAGTTCGCCTTTTGGGTTAGATAGCACAAATGTATTAAAGAAATCCTCACCGTCGGCCTCAAGAAAACTAAAGCCCAGGTATATTTGAAATTGCTTAGCTGTTTCTAGAAGCCATTTAACTGATCTTCCGCTGATTGGTTCAGAGTAATCCCATATTATTTCTGACAGCGTGTATCCGCTCGGCATTAATTCAGGCAATAATACCAATTGCGCACCTTTTGGTACTGCACTAGCAACCATAGCTTCAGCACATGATAAATTCTTGCTTGCCATTCCTAAGTCGCAATTCATTTGAATGGCAGCAGCTGTGAGGGATTTTTGCATAGCTAAAGTCCTATTTATACAACTGCTTGAGCAGAAGGATGGAGCACGATAATGCTATGAATTTTTAATTAATTTGCAGACAATTACAGCAGATAAAATATCCTAGATAATATGAAGATAATACCATAAAGTGCATAAATGTGACTTGGTTGGGTACCGCGACAATAAGATATCTTGAATTATTTCCAATTCGCACTAATGAAATTCCATGAAGATAATTTCCAGTAAAAAATATTATTAATTAGTTATAGATATATTTATAAATAAAAATCCACATATGAATATTAAGAAGTATATAAATTTTCTAATATCATCAATTTTATGGCCTTCTTTTAAAATAAGTTTTCTCACAAATTTTGAAGTCAGTAGTAAGATCGAAGTAATAAGAACGAAGCCTATAGCGAGCTGCGTACCTACCCCTAATGCCGAGCTTCTTAGCCCTTCTCTGGGTAATTTGATTAAATCTATTACAAATAATAAATTCCAAATTATCACAATTAATATTGCAGCTTGGGTTTTTATTGGAAATCCACCTCTTTTTTGTTTTTGATCTATTTCTAGTTGTAAATCTTTTGGCACTGGTAATGGATTATCCAAAAAACCAATCTCCTTAATTTCTTTGATTAGCTCTTTAGGGTCATCTACGGTCCAGAATATCACATTCGATTTATAAGACTTTACTTTGTGATTGATTTTTATTCCTTTTCTTAAAAATGGGATGGAGCCATAAGGCTCTACCGAAGTGATATCTTGTGAGGTAAAAACTAGATTGCCAAAGATGGTCACATTGAGTTCAAGCTTATTTTTGCTGGCTTTCAGCGTAGCAAATGGCCAACTGGCATTCATCATGCCTATTCTTGCACCACCCGTTTTCTTTATTTCATTCATATAATTTCTCTATTTTTCAATATATAATACTTAACCTACTGGGGCAGTTTTCAGCGTCCTGTGGAGTTGTTTGTTAAATTTTATTTAATCGCTAAACCGCTTGAAAAAAATTGAACATGGCTTTTTTAATTTTATTAGGTAAAACGTTCATCCGCTGAATTGAAGCGCGACTTTTTCCTTTCATTAACTTTTTGAGTTTAATAGCGGCCATCATGGTTAATGCATCTTCACCTTCAAAGAGGTTATGATCTTAATATCATACTAATGCAATGCGTTTATAAATGTCTTCTCAGATAGGAAAACAAAATCACTCAAGTTTTTTATATAAATTAAAGGGGATTTTGTATACTATGCCTGTAGTAAGGCCGCCAGCATACAGCACTTGCTGTGCCAAATTGCCGAAGGGAGGGCGAGCGCAAGTAGATATGGAGTGCTAGTCGTCTGGGTGAGGAGCGCAATGACGAGCGGCTTGACCGGATTGTTATATTTCTTTTTCACGACCAAGCCATGCAATACCATACGAGTTTAAATCAGCCACGGTCTTATTGATGATCGAATCCATTTCCTTCTGAAATGGACTGATTCTCCACCAATCATCTTTTGGAAAAAAATCCCTTTCCACCATGGATCATAATCACGAAACAGCCAGTTCACAAATTTTGATATAAGAGTTGGCCTAATCATCGCTAGGCGGATGGCTCGGTCACCCGAAATCAAATTTATTGCGAACCAGCCCTGCATGGTTCGAGTGCCCACCTGATACTCGATAATTTGCTTCCTGCCATTCTTATCAGCTTTCGTGAACCGTCTTTTTCCATCGAATTTGAACCCCATCGATTTGAGTTGCGGCTTTGCAACTTCTCGCAAGGATCTATTAAATTCTGGTCTCATCGTTTAAGAAACGTAACGCCAAGGTAAGCAGCGGCTGGTGCGGCGCGGTGTTTGCGCAATCATGGCGTAGCCATGCGCGAAAAGCTGCAAAGCACCGGATGTCCGAGTGAGGAGCAACGCGGCGAACGGCTTGACTGGTTTGTTATGTGTGTTCACAGCTTCTTTGCCTCTATCCACAATCCTTCCTTGCCAACCCGCTGGTGCCAACGATGGAACTCATCGCGGTACTTCGCCAGTGGTTCAACGAGTTCCCGGGGGTCTTCGCTGAGAGAATATGCCATTCCCTCTTTAAACCATTTCGGGCTTAGCCATTGGCCCACTACACCGAGTTGCTCCGATTGAAGATGGTGAATGATTTCATGGCGCAGAAAATATTCCTTCCATCCCGAAGGACCGACTACGATTCCAGATACACCAACAGTTTTGGCCTTGGCCGGAGCATGAAACCCGAACGCCTCAAAACACTTTGCAGAGGAGCAGAACGTTGTCCGGGGATTGCTGCGTATCACGCCAGCAGATGAATTCACGAAATTCAGCGCCAATTCGTAGATGGACTTTGCTTCCTCCGCCCTTGCAAGGTCTTCGACGCACACTTCTTCAGAGATGCAAGTAACCTCATTCCATTCCGGCGCCAATACACGCATTGGCTTGTAGAATGCCCAACCCGCTACAGGCGAGAGCAGCAAGCTAATCAATGTGATTTGTATCAACATGCTGAGCCTTTCAACATATAACGTCAGCCTCAGCGGCCCGCGCGATGAGCGCAGGTCCACTGAAAGCACATATTAGGCCATAATTTCAGTCAACATCCAAAAGGCGGGTTATGTTTCGCTAACCCGCCCTACGCGGGCTGTCTCCCATCTCGGTTCCTATTATTGAGAAGATTCTACCGGCAGTCGCAACCGACACCACGGGCATCAGACGGAACGGTTCCGCTGGTTCCCCGCTTTACTCTTGTATGAGCCCCAGAACCCTGGTAAACGATGGCGTCGCATTTCGAGCTTGGACTTACGGTCAGCGACTTTCCCGCCATGCTGGTGTCAGTAAATGTTCTGGCATATTGGGTTTCTCCGTTGAGATTGGTGTTGAATCTCACCAAGTCATTGTCTTGGATAACACCACCCCCGGATAGTTTGCAGTCTGCTTGCGCGCTCGAAGCCATGAAAAATGCAGAAAAAACTGCAGTTGCAAATATAGTCGCTGATTTTATTTTCATATCGTTTTTCCATTTATCCCCCTAGCAGGGTGAAATGCTAGAAGATCCGGGGGGAATGATCTCCTAACGCGAAGTTCAGTAGTGACCGGAGTATAGGGGATCCACTGCAACGCCTTGTTATGCTTTGTTGCAGATCTTATAACTATAGCCGTCAGGAAGCCATTTGAGATATTCGTTGAGCTCTGGTTCAATACGGCGCTTAATTTCACCACTGGCGGACACCTCTCGAATTAAGAGGAACTTGCCGCTCAAAATATTTTGAATTAATACCACTATGCCTTCAAGGCTGCCCTCAACGGATGAATGTGTATGCCAGTCCTCGCCAGATAGGAGCAGAATGTCATCGTCGCCGGGCAATTCGTGAAATTCAAGTTCGCCAAATTTATTCTGAATAGGTATCGCTACGCCACTATCCTTGGGATAGTGGACTATCGATAACCGATCTAGGTTTCTCTTCAATTCTTCAATCATCGCTACGTAAAAGCATAACGGGGCGGCGGATAACCGGCCTCAAGAGCTGTAAAGCTGCTCTAGAGGTCCGTGTTGATTTGCATTGTTGGCTTTTTATGACCATTGTGTGTCCAAAGCAGACATGAGCTTGTTATATCAGTATGGCCAATCACTGTTAATCCGAAGCCTGCGGCAACTCCGGGCAATGCCGAGATACTTTGTTTCTTCCCGTCTCCTTTGCTCGATATAACGCCAAATCAGCTTTTCGAGAAAGAGTGTGATAAGTGTCATTGATAGAAAAACTAGCAATACCAATACTGACTCTCAGATCAATATTTTGATCCAAATAATTGATCTCGAGGTTCTCCAAGCCTTTTCTCACCTTTTCAGCAAAAAAATCACCACCTTGAATATCAGTATTCTGCAAAACCAAGCTAAATTCTTCTCCGCCAATACGCCCAAATAGATCAGTTTCTCGTAATATTGACAGGACATACTCGGAAAACTTTTTAAGCACAAGATCTCCTGCATGATGACCATGGGTATCATTGATTACCTTAAAATGATCAATGTCTATCATCATCAGCTGTAATTGAGTTTGGTTTCTAGACGCGAGCTTTAGATAAATTTTAGTTTCTTCTATGAAATGGGAACGATTGCAGATACCAGTAAGACTATCGGTTGAAGCTAAAGCTTTTAGTTTTTCGTTGGCTTGAAGCTTTTCTATTTTATCTTTTCCCATTTCACCAATAATCTCGGTGAGCTGCACCAGGAAGGCCAAATTTATTTTTATGGTTTCTTCAGAATATACTGGAGCGCGATCCAAAGCCTCCAAATATTCATCCTGATCAAAACCAAATTCAGCTGCTTGTTCTTTAAAGTACTCAACGTCTGGCGGCTCGAAAAAAAACTGTCCGGTAAAAAAATTAGCGACGTGCTCACCATTCACTAAAACTGGTACAGCTACGTCAACTAAACCGTTCTTACACCGATAAACGTTGTATTCAAGACCATTTTCTAATTGACCAGCGAGGAAAGTATCGCTTTCTGTACATCGATGAGCAGTGGCAGGGTTTTTTCGATGAAATTTTGTACAAATATCTTGCCATCCCGTGGCAATGTGAACATTGCCTTCCAAATCAAGCAATGCAGTAACAACTCCATTAATATCAGTGAAACTTTGGCAAAGCTTGGTTAATGCTGGTATATCAAATAATTCGGTAAATTTGTATTGCATACTGATAACCTGCATCTCACTGGTAGAGTCAAACAAAGACACTTGCTGTCAATCTTGACAAACGCAAAGAAACTTTAAATAAAGGAGTTTCTCCAACCGCTACAAATCTACCACTATTAAGAGAACTTCGGTTACTGGCTGAAATCGCGCATTGCGGACGATGAATTTTTAGTTGGATTATTACACGGATTCCTTTTGAAACCTAACGGGGCGGCGGATAACCTGCGAGTCCGGATAAAACAAAGTTTCGGATGGGCGATGTCCGGTTGATCCGCTGGTTGTGTGGCGCTTCGCGCCACGCAAGCAGTGGATGCCTATCCGCCGCCCCGTTGCCGCGGGCGCTTCGCACCTGCGGCAACGCCGCAATAAGCGGCATTTGACGGTGCCGTGGCTTTGCGGTAGCAAAGGCGCGGCGCGGTCAAATGTCCGAGTGAGTGCAGCGAACGACTTGATTGCATTGTTAGAAATCAATTTCATCTCGTATCTCATATAGATCTCTGGACTTATAAAACCAATACTTAAAGATCTCCGCTAGTCTTTCCATATATGCGCCCAGTACCTCCACATTGATAATTCTTGCTTCCTGAAGATGCAGATCACCTTTTCTGTTTTCGGGAAATCGAAAGACCTCTCCGTTTGGATCAAATTCTAGAAAGTCATTTAGAACTTTATCGATGAATGGTACTGACTCGTTATTTTCATCCAAGTATCTTCTGAGTCTGACAATGTAGGGCCGAATGCTGTTCCAATTGTCATTTAGATTATGAGTGAGTTTTATCTTCTCACCTTCTTGGAATATTAAGGGAAGCTCACGAGCTAAATGTTTTAAACCTAGTTCAATTCCATGTCTGTAGGAATAGCACAGAGGGTAAATAAGGATATCTACTAGACCGGAGTTTTTGATAATCGCATCTAGCTGATTCTTTGCTGACTGGAAATATCCTCTTGAGTAATCTGAGAAATCGTATGGACCGCCATTTGTACCGATGCATGCGTTTAGCCGAGTTTGGGGACCGCGACGAAATAAGTCGTTGTGTTTGTAGTTAAATCCTTTCATGATCTTGAATTGATTTCTAACGGGGCGGCGGATAACCGGTGAACCCGGACAAAACGCAGTTTTGGACAGGCGATGTCCGGTTGATCCGCTGGTTGTGCGGCCTTCGCGCCGCGCAATCAGTGGATGCCGATCCGCCGCCCCGTTGTCGCGGGCGCAAGCGCCCGCAGCAACAAGTGATTATACGATTTCCGCCTATCTACCATAACTGTCATTATTTAAAATAATCAATTGATATTTTTAATCTTTTCTATTCGTATAACATTCATCGCAGATTCCATTGCCCTGGAAATCCCGATATGCTCGCTGTCCCCCTGGAGTTCATGCGGTGCTATGAGGTTGGCACAGCAAAACATTCTGACCGGGCAGCATCTCCACTATCATAAGTGGCTGCGCTATTACCTGGACTTTTGTAACAAGTATAGCTTTGCATCGACGGATTGGCAGAGTTTGCCTGCTTTTCAAAACAAACTGCGGGCCAAGTGCAAGCCCTCCATCCCAGTGGTATTGTCCCGCGAAGAAGTGGACCGGATTGCCACCTGGCTGGATGCGCCTTATGCGCTGGTAGCGAGCTTATTGTATGGGTGCGGTTTGCAACTCTTCGAGCGTTTAAAGCTGCGGGTGCAAGACTTGAATTTCGCCATGATGATTTTGACTGTGTAAGGGCGCGCGGTTCCATGAGGCGGACTTGGCTGCCGGCTACGCGGGAACCTTTTTACCGTCGGCGCTGGCCGGGAAATGCAAACGAGCGCCCAAGGAACTGGCGTGGCAATGGTTGTTCCCAGCCATGACGCTGACGCTCATGCCGGATACCCAGGAATATTGGCGCTACCATTTGCATGAGCGGCAGGTGCAGAAGGCGATTCAGGAAGCAGTGCGGCGAACCCGGATTCCCAAACGGGCTTCCGCGCATACCTTTCGCCACAGCTTCGCCAGTCATTTGTTGCAGGCGAACTACGATATTCGCACCATCCAGGAATTGCTGGGGCATAGCGATGTGCGTACCACGATGATTTACACCCGCACGGTGCGGAGCATTACCCGCAAGGAAGCGAAAAGTCCGCTGGATTTATCGATATAGCCATCCTTCTGAAGTTGTAGAATCGCTATCGGTTGCTTCAAATCTCTGTGCCGCTGATGCGGTTTCCCTCTTTACCAAAGAGAGTGGAGGGGAGGTTGTTGCCGGCAGCAACAATTCATTGAGAAGCGCTATAACTATCATGGCAGGCTGGCAAAGTACGGACGGGGGTCATCAAGGAAACGGAGCAGCACCGGTTCCCTCCACACGATCAGTGGCTTTCTCTCAGCCGGTCTTCATCCTTTTGTCAATCCCCGGCATAGTGTGGATTGCCCTGCTTTCAATATCAGGTGTGTCGAGAAGTTACCGCAATCACGGCACTCAAGCGAAGGAGCAGTTATGGTAGAGGTGGTTAGCCATCATCCGGTTCAAAAGGTTGTACGAATCACGGCAAAGGCGGGGCAGGAGCAGGAGTTGCGTGATGCCTTGAAAATCCTTGAGGCAGATACAAGAGAGGAGCCAGGTTGCGTGGAGTTTGCTTTCTTTCAAGCCATTTCCGACGAAGCTTCCTTCGTTCTACTGGAACACTTCGCTAACGAAGAGGCTTTTATGATCCATATACAATTGCCGCACACTCAAGCCTTCTTTAAAGCTCAACTTGTTGCAGTCGTTCACGCCGTAGACGTGCCATCCCTCGGGGACAAATAGATCTGCTGTAACCGTTCAGTCCCACCGCCCGCTTGCGGGAGAGGGGCTGAGGGCGAGGGGACTGAAGTGACGATCCGCTGTCCAGATGACGGCTAGCCGCTCTATCGTTGCATGGCGCTGGTTGCTGCCGCCTCATATAACCGATATTGTAATGGTTTGTTACATTTGCCAATCAAGATCAATTTGACCATCGACGATGCCAATACGCCGGTCAGCCGCGCCCGCAAAATTCAGATCGTGAGTGACGGCAACCACGGTTTTACCCATCTGCCGGGTCAGGTTGTGCAAAATTTCCTGGACATTGGCCGAAGCATGGCTGTCCAGATTGCCCGTCGGTTCGTCGGCCAGGATCATCATGGGATCATTAGCCAGCGCCCGGGCGATAGCGACACGCTGGCGCTGGCCGCCGGAGAGCTGGTGAGGATGCTTGTGCGCATGGTCGCGCAAACCGAATTGATCAAGCAGATCCTTAGCGCGATGCCGGGCTGTTTCCTCATCGAGCGCGCCCAGGCGGCGCATCGGCAACCGCACGTTCTCCAGTACGGTAAATTCAGCCAGCAGAAAGTGGAACTGGAATACAAAGCCCAACCGGCGCAATCGGGTGTTCGCCAATTGGTCTTCACCGTAGCCGGAGGTGTCCTGCCCATCCAGCAGCACCCGGCCTGAGGTTGGGGTGTCCAGCAGGCCAAGCAAATACAGCAGCGAAGATTTGCCGGAACCGGATGGCCCCATGATGACCAGGAACTCGCCCCGTTCAACCTCCAGATCGATATCGCGGACCAGGGTCACGGGCATCTCGCCTGGCAGAATCCGTCCGAGCCGCTCGGCGGCCAATACCGGATTCACGCCATTCCCCGCAGAATTGTCACGGGCTGTACCTGCCCCGCCTTTCGCGCTGGCAAATAGGCAGCGCCGGCCGCCGAAGCCAGTGCGAAACCGGCTGCCATTAGATACTGCTCCCAGCCCCAGTAGATCGGCAGGTGAACGATTTCGGTAGCGCCCGGCGGCTTGATCTCAACTTGCGCCAGCAGCCACATCAGCCCTATGCCGAGCGTGACGCCTATCAGGCTGCCAAGCGCCCCGAGAATCAGTCCTTCGGCCAGAAAAATCCGCCGGATATCGCGGGCGTGAAAGCCCATCGACTTGAGGATGGCAATATCCTGAATCTTTTCCATGACGATCGTGGAAATGGTGTTGTAAATGCCAAACGATGCTACGACCAGGATCGCTGCCACCACACTGTACATGATCAGATTACGCACCAGCAGCACGCTCATCAGGTCCTCAGCCGATTCTTGCCAGGATAGCGATTTATAACCGATGCGCCGTTCGATCACGGCGGCGGTCTCGCGAGCAGCGTAGGGATCATCAAGCTGGAGAATAAGGCGGTTGATCCGGTTGGCTCGATCCAATAATCCTTGCGCCCGCTTCAGCAGCACGAAGGTTTGGGAATCATCATAATTAACGTTGCCGGTATGGAAGATGCCGGTCACTTTTAGTGTACGCACCTCGCCCGCCGGCGAGGACACATTGACCACGCTGCCCATTTCCAGGCCGAATTTCTTAGCCAGGCCGTCGCCGATGGCGATACCGTTCGGGTTGGTTGCCAGCGCCTCCAAGGATCCATGTATCAGCTTTTCCTCGATGGTGGAAACGCCTTTCATTTTCTCCGGGATGATGCCGTTCAGAGTGACGCCCTCGATGCGTCCGGCAAACGTCAGCACCACAGATCCCACTAAAACGGGCGCAGCGCGTAGTCCTGGCAACGATTCAATGAAGGCCAGTTTTTGGCCATGACCGCGAATGCCACGTACCTCCGTCAATGGTTTGACCCGTCGCACTTCAATCGCACCTTCAGGCCACCGTTCGCGGACCGGCTGTTTCTGAGCGTGCCGGTACTCATCGGAGACCGTGATATGTGGACTGTTATCAATGAGCCGCTTGATGAAATCGCGCTCGGAACCGCGCATCAAAGAGGATACAGCCAGAAAGAACGCGACCCCGAGAGCGATCCCCGTTAATGAGACTAGAGTAGGTCGGCGGCGGCTGATCAACTGGGTCACAGCGATGGCAAGTTGGACAGACATCGAATTGCGTATTTAATTTTTTCAATCATCGATCGGCATCGTGCAATGCCGGTTCGAATGCGAAGCATGACGGATTGCCCATTCCGGTACGGTTAGCAGACAAACTTGGTCCGCTAAAGACGATGGTTTTAACCGCGATATTCCGCGATCTAGCCCGGTAATCGGGTTTTTCAATAGATTGTTTTTCATTCAACTGTTTGATAATAAATAAAAATAATCATGTACCAGTTATTGGTTCTCAGTATGGCATTTATATTGCTTGATATTCCTCACGTTGACACGCTGCTCAGGAGACGACGCCATGCTTACGAATCGCTTGGATCGAGACCCGGATTTCTGGCCATCCCCCCAAGGATCGGCTCACTGCCTGACCGCCCGGACGCTGCGCCAGCAAAACCGCTGCTTCCGGGGCACCGGCGGGGTTAGCGCGGAAAACCAAGCGCTAGGATTCGCTCCAGCCTTTTTAGACACCATAACGCACCAGATCTACCGTGCATGCTTTGCCGACGGGCGGCCTGCACCCATGCACTTGCTGGAGGGCTTGCCGCCGGCGGTTGTAGCCGCCCGCGATGCCGCTGGCCGTGTGACCGCGCTCAAGCCCACTGTTCTGGCCGGCTTTGTGCGCGAGGAGCAGTTCTATACCCGCGAGCAAGCCGCTGCTCACATCCGGCACTGACGGTAACCCGCCATGCGGATGGCCAGGGCTGCAATCTCTAAGCGCGGCCGGGCGATGTCACTTTAAGAAGCGGCTGTTTCGCCAGAATCCGCTGCTGCTGGAGCAACTGCCCAACGCTCCCGTAGTTCGCGCATACTGTCTTCATGCGCTAGCAAAACGACCTCATCGCCCAGTTCGAGCTGAGAAGCCTTCGTGGGCAGAAGCATCTTGTCGTAGCGGTAGATACAAATCGCCATGCAATGCTTCGGTAAGGGTAGATCTTCAACCGTACCGGCGTCTTCCTCGCGGACTGCGAAGGAAAATAGCCGTGCGCCATTTTTGAAAAAATTGGCGAAATCTTCGGGCAGCGTGCCAAACGCTAAATCAGCCAGCGCTTGCGCTGCTTGCCGGTGTGGAATGATGAGATCGGTCAGACCCAATTCCAGGCAGACATGCTCAAATTCGGTATCTTCAATTTGCGTGATGATCCGGCGAAAGCCCAGCGATCGCCCGACCAGACTGGCCAGAATATTGGATTGATCGTTGTCAGTCAGGCAGCACAGCACATCAGTGTGTTGAGGACCGGCCTCGCGCAACATGGCCGGCTTTGAACCATCGCCATGGATGAATCCGCAATCCAGAATTTCCGTCAGCGCATCGATGCGTCCCTTATCTTTTTCAATAATGACCACATCCACCCGCCGGCGAATCAGGATGTTTGCAGCGCCGGCTGTGATAGGGCCGGCTCCCACAAATGCAACTCTCATAACGGTTCCGATCTCCTGCCGAACCAGGTGCGAGGATAAACTAGAATGAGCAGGGCGATGATCTCCAATCGCCCCATCAGCATATCTAGGCATAAAACCAGCTTCAGTAGAGGGCTTAAACCGGGTGCAGCTACCCCGGCGCTCAACCCGCAGGTCGCAAGGGCTGACGCCACCTCGAATAAAGCCGCCAGCGGTTTGACGCCCGCCAGCAGAAAGGGCAGCCAGGACAATAGCGCGGCTAGGCTAAATGCGGCGGCTACACCCACTGCTGCCTCGATCTCGCGGGCATCGAGCCGCCGGTTTCCGATCTGAAGATCCAGAACGGCATGGCGCGGTACCATGACTCGCGCCAGCAGCAGTTGCACCAGCCGGAGTAAAATCAATAGCCGCAAAATCTTGACGCCGCCAGCAGTCGAACCCATATCGCCACCGATGCTCATACTCACTATTAACACCAGTTGCACGGCATCGGGTAGTTCAGCCACCGGTGTCATGGCAAAGCCTGTTGTGGTTTGCGCCGAGACGGCAAGAAAAGCAGCGTTGGCCCATCCATCCTTGTCGGGAATGCCACCCTTGCTAAACGCGAAACAGGCCGCCAATGCGAGAAAAGTGATCAGGCCGGCGAGTAGTAAAGCATGTAATTCCGGATCGGTGCGAAGCACACGCAATCCTTTGACCCAAGAGCGGAATTGTAACGAGAAAGAAATTGCGCCGGACAGCATGATGACCATCAATCCGGTTAATACTGGCCAGGCGCCGAGGTGATCGAGCCGGTCATAGCCGGCAAAGCCTCCGGTGGAGATTGCTGTCAAGGTATGAATCACCGCATCAAATCCTCGGGCGCCGGCGATCCATAGCAGCACTATACCCCCAATAGTCAGCACCACATATACGGCCAGGACATGCCGGGCCCGCCAGCGGGTGCCCATCACCAGCTCGGCAGCATCTGCTTCAGAACCAGCCAGCCGCCGGGTTGCTGCGCCCGGCGTCAGAATAAAAGCCAGCGCCAGCACGGTGATCGCCAATCCCCCATACCATTGCAGCCAGGCGCGGGCGAATAGAAAGGCCTGACTGCGATCCTCGACAGTTGCCAAGGTGGATAAGCCCGTGGTGGTAACCGCAGAGACCGCTTCGAACAAGGCATCGATGAAGCTCAAGCCTTCGGCCATCAAGGGCCAGATCATCGCCAGTGCAGCGGCCAGGAATGCCAATGCGGTGATTGCTAACGCCTCATTCAATTGAATGCGGGGAGGGGCATGAATGCGCGCTAAACCGCGCCCAACGATGAATAGCATCGCTGCCATGGCGGCAAAGCGCAGTGCGCTTTTGGAGTCATCATAGAAAAAGGCGGCCAGCGCCGGTACGGCAGCTATCGCCACGGTCGACAGCAGCAAGACGCCGAGATATTTCAGGATCACCCGGGGCCGGACAGCGGCGGCCAGCAACCGGACGCTTTGCCCGGTCATCGCTTCCGCTGGGACAGCAGCCAGGCAGTTGCGGTGTTAGCAGCTTCGCTGTCACCATGCCGGTCCGGGTGGCACAACCAGAGCAGCCGCCGCAGAATGCCTGGTGGAATCATTGGCCGCCGTGATGAACGGGCCGCCAGCGCCTTAAAATATCGCTCCATCCATAGATCGCGTTCGGTTTTCAGGTCCATAGAGGCCCGCTCAAGCACGGCTAACTGATCGGCTATTTCGAGGTAGGCTTTTCGCTCCTGTGCCAGCTCCAGCCGGATCATCTCCAGCTCTATTTTGAGCAAGCGCGTTTCCGTCTCTGGATCGTGCTGTGACGCATCAGGGCCGGGCTTGATGTACCGGTAGCAGGCGTGGCAGTGTGTATGCCAGCTCCAACCGATAAATCGCGTGCCGCAGCCCGCGCATTCCCGGAGTTCACGGGCTGCGAGGAGGCTCGGCAAGGACTGAGGGCCGGTGTCGTTCATTTGAGAGGCGGTCAAGAAAATTTTTAAGTAATGAGTAGCATAGTGGATGGTAACCGTTTACAGAAGGAGTGGAAGCGATCTTTGGGGAAGTGCTAAAGTTGCATTCCATGGCTCTGAAGAGGATTACTATTTTCCAGCGTTAGCAATCTTTAATGGACTGGTGAAGGAGACTTGATATGTTGGCCATGCGATTGCTGGTCTTAGCGGGAGCGTTTTCTTTGGTTGTGAATGTATCATCAGCGGAAGATGCGGTGATTGGCTATGTTAAGACGGTCGACGGAGATGCCGTGGTGTTAGTGGCTGGTAAAGCCACCCAAGCGGAGCCTGGGACTCCGTTACAACGGGGCAATGTTCTGAAGACCGGAAAACCGGGCAGCATGGGGGTGACCTTGAAGGACAACACGGTCATGTCGCTAGGACCCGATACCGAACTGGTCGTCGATGAGTATCTCTATTCACCCAGTGACGGTGACCTGAAACTAGGCGCTAGCATGCGCAGAGGCTCTCTGAATTATATCTCTGGAGTTATCGCCAAATTGAAGCCGGAAGGGGTTTCTTTGAAGACGCCGGCAGGAAATATAGGTATCCGGGGCACCCATTTTCTGGTAACGGTTGAAGCAAAGGACTAAGTATCATGTTTCTCAGTTTTTGTGATGGAAATGGTAGCGCCTTGGGTTGGGCGGTGTTGATAACCGTGGTTTTAGGGGTGGCCGGGTGCGCCAAAAATTATGTCGTGCTGCTCCCAAACGATGACGGCACGACCGGCAAGGTAGCCGTGGCGGGGCGCGAGGGGGTCACTCTGCTTGAAAAAGGCCGTGAGGGGGCGGCTATTGGCGGCCCTGCCGGCAAAACTTTTATGGTGAGCGACGAGCAGATCGCGGAGGATTTTGGAGCCGCATTAGCCGCGAGTCCCCAGAAGCCGGTGAGCTATCTTCTGTACTTTAAGGCTGGCACGGATGTTTTGACTCCGGAATCACAAGCCGATCTGCCGGAGATTCTTGCAGAGATCCAGAGACGCCCTGCGCCGGATATCTCTGTGATTGGGCATACGGATACTATGGGTGACGCCGCTGAAAACGCCCGTTTAGGTCTGGTGCGCGCCCGTTCAACCGCGGAAACGATCAGTCAGCTGGGCGGTTCCATCATCAGCCCCGATCGAATCAGCATTGAGTCCCACGGCGAGAAGAACCTGCGTGTATCGACACCCGACAATACCGACGAGCCGCGCAACCGTCGCGTTGAAGTCACGGTGCGCTAAAGGCGCTTCCCGGTCATTTCTCAGTCATAAGGATTAAATCCCCGGTTTTTCCCGCACGAAGTCTCTTCAGGTGCAAGGCCACGAGCGGGTCATCGGGGCGTTGCAGCGCGAGTGCCTCGAAGACTTGCAATACCTCTGGCTGTCCACGGCACATCTGTTCGAAGGCCGCTTGATAGCCGGTATCGGGGCCGTTGATCTGCTGCGGGTCCAGCGGCTCGAAGACCGCCAGTGGCTGCGATTTGCCTTTGAGAAGGATATGCCCGATCGTTCGTGCTGGCCAATCGGGGCAACCCGCCAGCGTGGCTTCAGAGACACAGATGAGTGTGCCAAGGTGCTTATTGGCGCTTTCCAGACGCGACGCAACATTGACCGGATCGCCAAGAGCACGGTAATCAAAGATCGTGCTGCCCCCGAAGTTGCCGACGATGACTTCACCGGTGTGAATTCCGATACGGGTTTGCCCAAAGGCTATGCCGTTCGCCTTGAGTTCAATTGCATACTGTCGGGCAAAGCGTTGCATATCCAATGCGCAAGCCAGAGCACGGCGTTGATGGTCCGGTTGCAGGATGGGCGCTGAAAACATGATGGCCACTGCATCCCCGACAATGCGGTCGAGCGTGCCCTGATGCGAGAATGCGATGGCGATCATGCGATCGAGATAGTTATTGAGCAGGGTCACGGCGGTGCCGGGGTCCATGCCTTCCATCAGGGTTGTGAAGCCGGTCAGGTCTGTGAAGACAAAGCTGCACTGCTGGCGGCGCCCGCCTAATTCGAGGGCATCCGGTTGCTTGATCAGATAAGTCACTAGATTGGGGGAAACGTAACGCGCGAAAGCTTGCCTGATCCAGCGCTGGCGGCGCTCACTCGATAGGTGGTGAATGATGCTTGAAAAAACGTAGATGAAGGTAAAGGCCAGGCTGGGTGTCACAGCGTCGATCAGCAATCCATGCGCAGTAAAGGCGTGCCAGGCACCGGCCCATACCAAGGCCAGCAACGCCGCAAATGCCAGGAACGAAACGATCGCTCCTGCAGCCAGCGCAACCGTGCCGGTGACGAGACCGCCGCAGACGATGATCAGGAATTCAATGGCACTGGCCCAGGAAGGACGTGCAAGCCCACCACCGGTCAGCAACTGCTCGATCATTTGAGCATGCACTTCGACGCCTGGCAGGGTTCCTCCCCTGGGATTGAAACGCAGATCCATCAGACCTTGGGCAGATGTGCCAACCAGCAAGATATGACCCGGCAATGCCTGGGCTGGCACCTCACCGGCCAGGACCTTCCAGGCGGGGATATAGCGGCTGGCCACGGGCTCCGTGTAATGGATCCAGATCTCACCTTCGGGCGTCGTCGGCACGGGCAGATTGCCAATGCGGACCTCGGCCAATCCAACCCCCTGCGCGGAGACGGTCCGGGTTGTGTAATTGTGTGCTCCCTGAGCAACGCGCAGCGCCTCCGCGGACAGTGAGGGCATCAGCGTATTTTCTACCCGGATCAATAGCGGCACTTTCCTGACCACGCCATCGGCATCGGGAATGAAGGTAACTGCCCCGAGGCCGGTGGCTGCTGTCTCCAGCATGGGTAGTGAGTTGACAGTATTCGAGAAGGCATGCACATAGGCTTGCGGCGCTTCTCCTAGGATCACGTAGCGTGCCTTGATGCTGGGCGCGCTGGCATGCTGGTCCTTACGTTCCACGCCAAACCCTAGCACGACGCCGCCCCGGCTAATCGTCTGAGCAAATAACGTATCGTGGTCTGGCAAACTATCCAGCTGGTGGCGTAGTGATGGCGTGACCTGCCATAGATCCAGTATGGCCTTGGGGGACGTCCGGTCAGGTTCGGCGAAGATAACATCGAAGGCAATGGCCGCTGGCTGTGCGTCCTGCAACCGGGACACCAATTTGGCGACTTGCGTTCGAGGCCATGGCCATTGCCCCAGCCGCCGCAGACTTTCGTCATCGATATCAATGATACGCACGGGCGCTTCCCGATAAATCCGGGGATGCCAGCGTTGATACTGATCGAATGTCATATTCCGAAAAGTTTGTAGCGGTATGGGATTCCAAAGATAAGCAAAGGTGCTGGCCATGAGGGTGGCTATCAGCACCAGGCTGCCGGATTTCATTTCGGTCAACTTAGGCAACAGAGACATCGCAGGCATGCAGGAGAAGAAATGGATAGGGCCGCTCGACGTTTGGCTGCAAGAAATCGTCACTGACGAAGCCGGTCAAGAATCCCGGAGATGCATCGAAGTTTGCCGGCTCTTTGCAAAGGGATGCCATATTCAAGAGATAATTTATCATGCAAGCAGATGGCATGCTCAATGGTTAAATCCATAGGCAGCCCATCAGTTTCACATACGATCAGCGTCTGCCGGGCGGCAATAGACGATTCGATGAACTTCATCGTAATCATTCTCTCCTCTTGCCTTTTTGACGGGGGCAAGGGGAGTGAATGCTTGCGGGACAAGCAGGATGATTTTATGAAACGTCCTGGATTTTTCTGGATAGTGCTGACGTTGGTTCTGCTGGCGGCGGCTGGTTTTGCTTTATGGCGGTTATTGGGGCCCATCACGGTGGAAGTCACCGAGCCGGTCCGAGGGCCTGCGGTGCGGGCAGTTTATGCGACAGGCACGGTAGAGCCAACGGTAATGCTGCCGATTGCCCCTCGTAACACCAGCCGCCTGATGGAACTCAAGGTTGATGAAGGCGATTATGTCCAGGAAGGACAGACACTGGCCCGGCTTGAAGACCAGGATTTGCAAAAATCGGTGGATGAATTGGAAGCACGCATGCGTTTCGCCAAAATTCAGCTTGACAGTGCCCAAGCGCTGCTCAACCGTGGTTTGGGCACGGTCCTGGAGCGGGATCGGGCGCGTTCCGAGTGGCAGGCAGCAGAAGCGGCCTTAGCCCGGGCGCGGACCTTGCGCGCATTCATGACGCTGACCGCTCCAGCAGACGGGCAAATCCTGCAACGCGATGGGGAAGTTGGCCAGTTAATTCCAGCCAGCCAGCCGGTTTTCTATTTTTCTTGTTGCACGCCGTTGCGGATCGAGGCAGAAGTCGATGAAGAAGATATTTTGCTCGTCCAGTCTGGGCAACGCGTGCTGATTCGCGCACCGGCTTTGCCGGATCAAGTGCTTGAAGGTAAGGTGTCGGAAATTACCCTGAAAGGTAACCCGGTCACGCGCAGTTATCGGGTGCGTATCGGTTTGGTGGAGGAGACACCATTGCGCACCGGTATGACCGCTGAGGTGAATATCATTGTTGAACAGCATGAAAATGCGCTACTGATTCCGGCGGCCAGTGTGGTTGAGGGGCATGTCTGGACCGTCGACAACCACCGGTTGCACCGCCAGCCGGTTGAAACCGGGATCGCCGGCGAAATAAAAACCGAGATTATTTCTGGTCTGGCGGAGACCGCGAGGCTGGTCGTGCGCCCCGCAAGCAAGCTGGAAGAAGGACAACGGGTCAAGGTTGATGCGGCAACCTCTAAATAACTCCCTCCCGTTTCAATTGAGCGGTTAATACCTCAATCTGGATGTCGAGATCAGTCAGGTCGCTTTCCAGCAGCTTTTGTTGCTGTTCCTGAAAGACTTCCTCAATCGTGGCCAGCACCCGCCGGAAATTATCATCAAGTTCCGGTGCAGCGACCCGGCTGTGGGTTTTTGCGTAACCTTCGGTGACCTTCTGCGCGCCGTCCAGGTAGACGTTTAGGAACTTGCGGGCGCGGCGTAAATCGCGAGGATCTTCCTCCAGCATTTTCAGGATGTCCCGGGCTAGTTGCGCAATGCGCTGTAACCGGGCATTCAGTTCAGCGTTGCGGATGTCACGCGCTGCCTCTTCAATAGCGGTAATACTGCATTCGGCCTGCGCCAGCGCCTTCAGGACGTGTTCGGTCGCATCCACACCATAGCCATCGGTGAATCGCTTGGCCGAACGCGGATCGAAGCCGTAACACAGATAACAGCCGAGGAAGGCTACCAGACTAAAAGCGCCACCGATGGCTGGATGATGGCCAACGCCCAGCCAAGCAGTGACGCCAGTGGCTAAGGCAATCAATCCGCTGCCTAAGGTCTTGAACGGCCAAGGTGTTTTGGCGATCCGGCGGCGATCGTATTCGCTTTGCGACAGCAGACCACGCCGCAATAGCAGGGCCCCGGCTAAAAACAATCCATAACCGGCAGCGTCGCCAATCAAGGGGCCGAGCTGCCCCCGGGCTAGTGACATCAGAGCGGCAGCCAGGACGGGCAACGGTAACAGAAACATCAGCAATCCTTTAGTAGAAGGAAGCTGGCCAGAGGGCAGACGGTAGCGTTCGGCCATAGTTTGAATCGTCTGTTTGATCAACAAAAAGAGGGCGGTGAAGGGGATTAGGATGACGCTGGCCAGCAGGATAAAGCGGCCCATGATTGCGGTTCCTTAATCAGCGCGGTGTGTGCAGTACCGGCGCAGCGGTGGCGCTGGGCGAGCAGGAGGCGATCAGCGCTTGACAGGAGGCGACGCCTACCGCAGCGAAAATTAGCAATAAACCAATGAACTTGCGCAGAGAGTCAGGCATGGCGGCGGGGTGATTCCGGTAGCAGGTGATACTGCTAACTATAGCACGTCAGTGCTGACGCTCAGAGACGCCAAAGCTTGATCAAGCATCGCTTCAGGATCAAACAGCGATTTGGCTGAAACGGTGAAACTGCGGTGGCGGAAGTTCCCGGCACCGTCACCTTGGTATTGAGTGCGGTAGTACGCGGGGTTGGCGAGCAGATCGTGGACACCGTTCAGCAACGCATCGATATCCTCATCCGTGGAATACAACCCTAGACTGGCGCGCACCATGCCTTGCCACGGTTTGATCAGCGCGTCTGCATCGTCCGCATCGGGATCAAGTTCCAGTTCCCACAATTCCGGTTTGAGCAGCTCACGAACATAAGGATGGGCGCAGAAACAGCCATTGCGAACGGCTACATTGTGATAATCGTTCAACATCGCCGCGGTCAATCCATGTTCTAATCCAGCCAGATTGAAGGAAACGACGCCCAGCCGTGCGGTACGATCAAGATCAGGGTCGCCATAGATGCGCACGCCTGGAATAGCGAGCAGTCCGGTCAGCAGACGCCGTAACAGCCGTTGCTCAGCGGCATGGATCGAATCCATGCCGATCCGTTGCAGCACGTTCAATACCGCCCCAAGCTGCACCGCACCGGGGATGTTAGGTGTGCCAGCTTCTTCGCGATCCGGGAAATGGCCGGTGATTTGGTAGCTGCTCAGGCTGACATCCTCCACCATGCCGCCGCCCAGCTCGTCGGGTTCCTGGCCCTCCAGCAAGATCTGCCGTACCACCATAACGCCGGGTGAGCCAGGCGCATAGAGTTTGTGGCCAGAGAATGCCACGGCATCCAGCTCCCGTTCGGCTGTCCCGTTATCGCTAAGGGCTAGCGGGGCATGCGCAATGAACTGCGAAGCATCCACCACCACCCAAGCATCGTAGGCGTGAGCCAGTGCGGCGATGTCGTGGACTGGGTTGACAATGCCGGTGACGTTACTGGCTGCCGATACAGCGATGTAGTTAACCCGGTCTTGATATTGCTTCAGCAACCGCTCTAGCGCGGTAAGGTCGATTGCACCCAGCGCCGGTGCTTGGCCCGTCAGCGGGATGTGAACGGCGCCGCGCGCGTGTTTGCGATGCGGTAGATCATTAGCGTGGTGTTCCATCAGTGAAACCAGCACAATGTTCCGTTCGGGACGCCGGGCCGTGAGCATACGCGCCAGCCGGTTTAAGAGGGCCGTACTGCCTGCCCCGGCAAGGCAGGCGATGTGACGTCTTGAATCACCGGGCCTGACAAAATTCAGCACCTGCTGGTGTGCCCAGTGATAGGCATCGTTCACAATCCGGGCGGAGAAGTGCGCCTGACTGTGGGTGTTTGCATAGTGGCGTAATAACTCGTCCGTGACCTGCCGGGCGCACTTCATCTCCAGTGTTGAAGCGGCAGAATCCAGGTAATGACGGCCCGTCTCGCGTCCGTTGGCCAAGCAGTAGCGAGTGGTGATACCCCGGAAATCTTTCTTTATGTCGTTTAATGGTGAATTGTAAGGCATAATTTTTGCTTAATATACTATTTTGGTGTGATTATACCGTGTGTTTTACGGCTTGCTCTCTTTGCCTGGTCCAAGAACCGGGATTTCCCGCGGAAAAAATTTGATGAAAAGATCAATGCTAATGCGGCTTTTTAAGCTGAGTGTTATATACATGCTATTTTTCTGGTTCACGCCAGCACACGCCTATCTGATCTATTTCGGGGAGGATCTGAACGGAAGCAGCGATCATCCGTTAAGCAGCTTTCCGGGCGCGACCGCCGCGCAATCCAGCTTTCTCGCCTTGATAAATACTCCAGCCATCGAAGATTTCGAGAGTTTTTCTGATGGTAAAGGCGGTCCGTTAACGATCACGTTTCCGGATTCGGGCGATGCCATTCTGACTGGCGATGGGTTGGTGCGAACGATAGAATCAGGAAAAACCAATGGCCTGGGCCGTTATGCGACTTCAGGAACCAATTATTGGTCGGTGGTTACTTCGAATACAAAAGATAAGGGCTTTGAAATCAAATTTGACGTTCCTATAGCCGCTTTTGGCTTTCATGGCATCGATATCGGTGATGCCGGCGGGCGATTGGCCTTGTCCCTTTTCAATGGCGATCATTGGATCAATACATTCTCGATCGGCCACACCGTGTCCAGCAAAGCGAATGGTGCCGTATTCTACTATGGGCTGATCGCCAAGACCCCCTCGGAACGGTTTACCCGCGTGAGCTTTAGCTTGATAGACACCAAGCCAGGAGATAATGTGAATGACGGTTTTGCGTTCGATGACATGACGATTGCCGCCGCTCATCAAGTGCGTGGCATCCCGGAGCCTGCCAGCCTGAGTTTGATGCTGGCGGGTTGGGGAGGTCTGCTGTGGCGACGGCACAAGAATAGCATTGAATCATAAAAGAAAAAATTCCATAAAAGGGTGGCTGGATGCGTAATTTTCCTTATCCGGCCATCCTCATTACCTTGGTGTCGGCCATCGGCGCCTGGAGCCTTAACGTGCTTGGCCTGTTCGATCTTTATGACGCCCAAGTCTACGATATGGCGGTTCGCTATGGCTCACGCCCACCCGATACACCGTCTGTTCTGCTGATCACAGCCAATGAAGACGAGCTTGCAGCGGGCGATTCCACATGGCTGGATGCGATCGAAACGCTGGAGGCACTCGGCGCCCGTCAGATTGTCTTTACTTTTACCCCCCAGCATGTTTCGAGCCGCTTCTACGAACGGGCGGTCCAGTTGGGCAATCTCGTATTTGGCCGGTTTCCGCAATTTTCCGTTCAATCCGATGCAATAGATATGGCGCCTTGGCCACCGGCTGCCCAAGGAGCCGAACACCGGCTGATCTTTGGCGCCGTCGTCATTCCACCCGCGGATAGCGGCGTTTATCGGCGCAATCATGCCTATTATCAGCTTGGGAGTCAGAACTATCCAATTTTAGAGACCCAGGCAGCAAAACAAATGATGGGGCAGGATCAGCCATTTCCGGAATCAGACTACTGGGTGGATTTCAGCGGCGGGCTGGATTATCTGCCAGTTGTTGCCTTGCCTCGCCTGCTGGCCGGCGAATTGATCCCCGAGCTAGTCCGGGGAAAGAGTGTGCTGATCGGACCGGCATTAGCCGCCCATAACCCCGGTTTGCATACGCCTATTGACCGTGGCGGAAACCCTGGAATCTCCCCGCTGGTTTTTCAAGGATTTGCTTTGCAGACCTTGCTGGGGCAACAGACGGTTCATCCCATGCCGGAGGGATGGCAGCTGGTCATTCTGTTACTGGTTAGCACCGTCAATGTGGTGCTGTATCAACTGGGCCGCTACCAGTTCGGAATTTTGCTGACGGGGGCTGCTGCGGGCGTTTATGCAGTGAGTGGCTGGTTGTTGCCGGCCTGGTTTTTGCTCTGGCCTCCGGTGACAGCCCTGGTGGTCGTTCAGATCGCAACTTTTATTCTCGTATCACATTATAAGTTTCGCGTCGAGGAAGCGACGACGCGCCGGTTGATTATGGAGTTATCGGGTCAGTCGCATGAAAAACGCCAAATTCCCGGCTTTTACACCGATGCCGAGCCTTGGGCGCAAGTCGTCAATTTCGTCAAGCAGACTCTGGATCTGAGCTGGCTGATTTTTCTGGAGCGCCTTCCGGGCCAGTATTACGTCAAGGAGATCATCGCGCTGAATTGCAGCCTGGCCGATATCGACGAGCGCCGCCGTGATTATCGCCGGCTTCCCTATAGCGAGGCGATGGCTGAAAATCGGCTGGTGCGGCTGCAAAAACGGCTCTTCTTGCGCCTGAATGTTGATTATGAACAATATCTAACGCCATTGGTATTTGGCGGTGAGGTACTGGGTTTTTGGGTGATGGGACTGCCGGCCGGCAAGAATACGCATGTTCCCGAATTTTTTAGCATCGTAAACGAATTCAGCGTACAAATCGCCGAGATGATCTATCACCGCCAGCAATGGCTCCAACAACAGAAAATCGATAAAATTCATGATGTATTTCTTTATTTGAGACTGAAAGGCGGTGAAAATTTTCATGGCACGCTGAAACAGAATATTGCTGTTTATCAACGGCGATTGCTGGGATTAGAGCAAATATTCGATAGCATCGGGATTGCAGCCGTTTTTTACAATCCATTTGGGAGCGTGATCCAGGTTAATCACACTATGGAAGAATTGATGAAAAAGGAGCACATCCTGATTTATCAAATCACCGCCCTGGATTTACTGTGCCTGCTTTGCCAATTACCGATGGCTGATAGTCAACGTATTCTCCGCCAGGTCTTCACCGACCATAAAGCCACGACACTTCCTGCCCACCTTCCCGATAATCCGCGTTATCACTATCTGCTGCATGTCAGGCCCGTGGTGATTAATCCCCAGCAGCTTGAAGCGGGAGAAGTGGCCCCTTTTCAGTTACGCGGCATTCTGATTGAGCTGGTTGATGTGACCAGTTTGCATGATTTAAGTGTCATGAAAAGCGGTTTTATGGAGCACATCTATTTTCAGTTACGCAATGATTTACAGACTATTTTGCTAGCGGCAGATTTACTGAATTCCGGAGATCAGCCGGCCTCCAATGATGTATTGGATATGCTGAAGCAGCAAGTGGATGATGCTATCCGTCTTGTTGATCAAGCGCAAGACTATCTTTTCAAAGACTTGATAGAGCTTCAGCAGATTGAAGACTCTTATCCGGTGGAGTTGCTGGAAGCCATCCATGCGACTCTGGATGCGGCCTCTGACCAGATTAAAGAACGTCAATTAAAAATCGAGGCCCGATTACCGGAATTAGTGAGTCTGGTACTGGCAGAGCCGAATTTACTGCGGGAACTATTGAAGATGCTGCTGACGATCCTGATTGATGACGCGATCACCGGTAGCACCCTGTCAATCACCATGATTGAACAAGAACAAACCATTACATGCACACTCAGCAATCAAGGCTTTGGTATGCCCAATTCGCGTTTTCAGGACTACCTGACAGGTAGCGTTGATGATCTCACACCGGCATTTAAAAAATTACGGACTGGGATTCGCCAGATGACTCAATGGTCCGGTGAACTGACGGGGGCAAGCACGCTGGGTGAAGGCATCTGTTTCGAGTTGAAATTGCGGTGTTTTATCTAGCATTACCCATCATCAAAGGATAAATGATCAATGAGCGGCAGTGGAAAACGCATCCTGATCATTGAGGATGAAGCCTTGATTCGACGCCTGATTAGCTTGAGTTTAGAAGAGAAGTATGTGTTGCGCGAGGCAGAGAACGGTCAAAAAGGTTTGGAACTGCTCGGATCTTGGCGGCCTCATCTGGTGATTTTGGACATCATGATGCCGGTGATGGATGGCTTACAGTTCTTGAGCTGGCGTAACCAGCACCACCCGGATATGCCTGTGCTGGCACTGACCAGTATCAAGCAACCCAATCGCCAGGGACGGATTCTGAGTGCGGGCGCTAGCGCGGTTCTATTCAAACCCATATCCTTGCCTGAACTGCTCGAACAGGTTGTCAAACTGCTGCCCGGCTGACCGGCCCTGGATACGTCATTCGATGGCCCAGGGGAATAGTCCGTGATCCCATTGTTTCCCGATGCCCTCGCCAGTTCCGTGATCACCACGGTCTGGGTGGGCGTCATGCTTTCGGTGTTTTTCACCCTGCGCTTCGGCTGGAATCTGTCGGGGCTGGTTGTGCCCGGCTACCTGACCCCTCTGCTACTGATTAAACCGTTATCAGCGGCAGTGGTATTCACCGAGGGTCTGGTGACTTACCTGCTGGTCCATTGGCTGTCGGAACGCCTTTCGCGGTTCGGTGGATGGAGCAGCCTATTCGGGCGTGACCGCTTCTTTGCGCTGATTTTGGTCAGCGTGGCGGTGCGATTGCTTGGGGACGGCTGGTTGCTGCCCTGGGCTGGTCAGTGGTGGAATCAGTACTTTCAGCAGGATTTCGATTACCGCAGCGACCTGCACAGCTTTGGTTTGATCGTTGTTTCACTCATTGCCAACCAGTTTTGGAAAACCGGTGTGCGTGCCGGGTTGCTGCCGGTCATCGTCAGCGTGGGTCTCACCTACCTGATCGTTCGCTACGGCCTGCTGGAATTCACCAATTTTAGCATCGGTAGTCTGAGCTACAGTTACAATGATTTAGCGGCTTCGCTGCTGGCTACGCCCAAAGCCTATATCATCCTATTGACCACCGCCTGGATCGCCTCGCGGATGAATCTGCACTACGGATGGGAGTTTAACGGCATTCTAATCCCGTCACTGCTGGCTTTGCAGTGGTACGATCCCATCAAGATTCTGACCTCGTTTACGGAGGCGTTCATCATTCTGGGGCTGGCCCGAGGATTGCTAGCGATTCCTATGATCGCCCGCCTGCATCTGGAAGGTCCGCGCGAGTTGTTGTTTTTTTTCAACATCGCCTTCGTCTATAAAATGGCGCTTGGTTGGTTGCTGCCGCTGATTTGGCCTACTGTACCGGCCGCCGATGCTTACGGATTCGGTTATCTGCTGACTACGTTGATTGCCTTGCGGATGCATGACAAGGACATTATCGCCCGCCTGACCCGCGCTACGCTTCAGACTTCGCTGGTAGCCGCCGGTATCGCTAGTCTCGCCGGTTTTGCGCTGACCCTGCTGCCCGGAGTGCCGATGGGCGTCCGGGAGCCGCCCTCGGCCAATGTTTCAATAATCGCCGCTGACCAGACACTGACGGCGATGCTCAGCGACGACCATGTGGAGCTGAACCGGCCGCGCCGTGAGGGAACCGCGCCTGTGCCGCTTCCAGGCGAAGTGAACGCCTTTCGCAGCGGTATCGAGCAATTGCGGATCTATTTGGATACCGGGGATGCCGCTCGGCTCAAGGATGCTGCCCGGCAGCTAGACGCCGCTCATTACCAGATCTACCGGATCGAACAACGCTATCTCTATCTACGTGAACGGACGCCAGCCTACGGTTGGGGCATCTATGTGGTGGACCTGCAAGCGTCAGGGGATCTGCTGGTAGAAGTCCCAGCGCCCTTGGAAGAACGCGGAGCGCTGACGGCGGGCGGCGGGCTGTTCAGTGCGCTGCAAGGCCGTGCTCTGGCCATTGCCGGTGCTAAGCGAATGGTCAACCTCGATCGCTCGCTGGATGTGCTGACCAGCCGTCAGACGCTTTTTCAGGCATTTCATGACGTGATGGCCCGCTGGAATGTGTTGCAGGTCCGCGGCTATGATTCGCGCAATACCGCAGCGATGGCTGGATTATCCGCTAGCCGCTACGCAGCCGGCGGCACACAACCGCCCACCACTTTGTGGGTGCGCGCTAGCTTGCCGCCTGGACTCGATCTGGCCCGGTTGAAATCGCTGGTGGGTGAGCTGGCGGTGCGCTGGGAAACTACGCCGCTGCCCAATCTGCAACGGGACGCCACACGCAGCGGTTTTGCTGAACTGGTCCTTGACCGCAGCGACCTGCGGCGATTGATGGCGCGAGCTACAGTGGGCGCAACCGAGACGCCATTGCACGTTGGGGAACTGCGGATCGACGGTTATCTCCAGGAATGGCTGCTGACCGGCAAAGCGCGTATTGCTGAACGCGGGACCAGCCTGTATCGCCCTCCCTTGCTGGAAGAGCTGTTGTATATCGATGAAGAAATTCTGACGCCGCTCCTGGGATTGATTCGCACCGGGTACCGGGGCGGTGTCTGGACAGAAGAGGGATTGCTGACCCTGCGGGCGTTGGCCAGTGCCGCCAGCGCGGTTGGCTACCGCCTGTCGCGCTATCAGCACCGGCTGAGCGGCCAGGAATATCTGCTGCTTGCTGAGGAAGAGACCCGCCGTCCGCGCCGCTACTGGGGCGCCTATGTGTTCCGGCTGGGCGAGGGGCCGGGCTATCTGGTGCAGATTCCCCATCCGCTTTTTGAAATCAATACCTTGGAGTATGGCTTGTGGCTGTTTGAACAACTGCAAGCCGATGTTCTTCTGCTGGCTGGCGCCCATCCGGAGACCAACCCAGATGGCAGTGCCGATGTCCTCAATCCCGGCTACCCGCTGAGCCTGTTTTCGCTGGTTAACCAGGTCGTGATGCGTGAAGCGGGTTCCCGGCCAATGCTAGCGGCCGGCGTTCGTGCCTACGGGATCCGGCCAGGCGAGCCATCGCCTTCCAAAGATGTGCTATTGAGTTGGCATGATGGCGCTTCGCGCCGTGAAACGCTCGATGCGCTTGGGCAGCGGCTGGTCGCCGCCTTGGAAGCCGATGGTCTGACCTTCGAATTCCTGAGCGGAGCGCCTTATGCCGTTGGCTTCCAGGCCAGCAGCGTTCTCCAGGCGCGCTATCTGAACGCAGCCGCTCACAAGGCGTTTTGCCTGCTGTGGCTATCGCCGCTGGTCCGGGCCAGCTACCGTCAGCAGGGCGAGAATCTGCTTCAACAAACCCAGTTCGAAGCGTTGAGTATTCCAACCCGGCATGCCAATCTCGATCGGCAAATTGCCGGACTTACGCTGACGGCCGAACTTCCGCCGCAGGCGTGGCGGGAGGCGTTGCAAGCCTATGTGGAACAGCGCGATATCGTGGCGCTGCGTCAATTGCAAAGCTGGCCGGCGTATCGCTATCTGCGGTTGATCGATCAGGATACGCAAATGGCTTTCCTGTTGACGCTGGATGTTTATGGACGTTTGGCGGTCGTGACCAATCTGGCGCCGCGCCAGCCGGAAGAATGGGTGGTTGCGGACCAGCCGCCGGCGGCTGAACAAATAATGCGCTTCAAGAGCCGCCAGGCGGGCTGGCTGCGGTTTGCGCCGCCATGATTCGCCTGCTTGGCCAAACATTACGCGGGTTGGTGGCGCTGGCAATACTCACTGCGCTGGTCTGGTGGTTATGGCCATTGGCACAGACAGCCTGGCGGCTATTCGATCCACACGGGCGGCAGGACGCCGACCCCCGGTTGGCTGAAGCAGTGGCGGAGGCGGTGTATGTGCTGGAAGAATCACGTTGGCTGGAGTTTCCGTTGGCTGCGCAAGGGGATTATATCAAGGTCGTCACGAACGCCAGCCTGCCGCCCGCGCTGGCCCGGTCTCGCCCGCCTGAGACTTTTTGGGATTACGCCTTGGACTATCAGGTGCTGGACAGGGCAGGACACGTGCTAAAAGCGGAGACTTACCATCAGCGCACGCTGATGAGCTGGTATAAACCGGAAGGCGCGCAACAACCGTTAACCCCGGCGTTTTATTTGAACCAGCGCAGCTTGCCGGCGAATGGCCGGGTGATCGCCATTAATGTGCGTGAGACGCCGGGGGCCGTGCGCCTGCGCTTGCGCTTGGCGAGCCGCGCCGCTGCGATTGATGAAGTGGTGGCGCGTGTCTATGCCCAGGGGCATTTGTTTGATACGGCTCAAGATTACCGCTGGCAGCGTGTCAGCCGCCGTTTGCGGGACCGGCTGGCGCGCGCCAGCGTGTACGGTCCGGAGCTGCTGAGTCTGACCGAGCAGACGCAGTTGCTGCGGCAAATCTGGAACCCTGTTGCGCCGCTGGGCGTTGAAGGCGATGCCTACCACAGCCGGAAAATGTATGTGGTGTTTGAGGCCGAAGCGGAACCGCACCGGTTGCCGGTATTGCCCGCCGGTTTATACGCCGGCCCGGATTTGCATGGAATGATCGCAATTCCCGAGCCGGGCGGGATGGTTGACCTGGAATTTCTGGATGTCGCGCCCCTGCTGGCGCAGGCGGAGATTTCTCCTGGCTCCTCTCTTTCAAAGGAAGATGGCGGAACCAAAGAGATGTCCCGGTCAACCGCCATCCGCCTGCGCTGGTACGGGCGGCAGCCCTCGCAGCGCGCTGAATATTCAGTTGCGTTGACCGGGCCGGCGATGCGCTGGCCGGGTGCTTTTGAACCCGGCCTGGTGGAAATCATTGCATCGCAACCGGTAGTCGTCCGGGCGGTCCTGCGCCAGGCATCCGGGCAGCCTTTTGAGTTGATTCATGAACCGGTTTATCTACGCTTGTACCGCATGAGCTTAGAGCAAGCCCTGGATTTCAACATCGCGCATGTTGGGTCACAACCGGCATTTTGGCGGGTCGATTTGCGCCGGGCGCGACCTGACGCTGAGGCTACAGCGTCTGCCCGCTATGCACTGCTGGATAAACACGGCACCGTGCTGCGTCAAGGTACGCTGCCGGTTTCCGCGCTGCCCTCTCATTATGATTGGCTGGTCAGTCCGGACGCCTTTTTTGACCGGATCTCCGAACCTGCCAGTTACGCTTTTGTCCTGCCGGCTCATGTAGCCAAGGTGCGGTTACAGGCTGAAACGCCACTACTGGCGGCTGCCTATACCCGGCCGCCGGATTTGCCGCGTTTCGTTCAGGTGCCGGAAGACTACCAGCCTGCTTTGCCCGGAGCCCGCGGCCAGCCGTTCTGGTTCCCGGTGTTGCCGGCCGGTGCGCCGGCGCTGCTCCAGAATGGGCGGAGCATGCTGATGGTGGTGCAGTCACGGCCACCCGAAACGGACCTGGACATTCTGGCGGGCCATTATGATTGGCAGGACTACCTGCCAGAAGGGGCTTGGCGCGCCCGCTATCTGCTGAGTCCTCGCGATCCGGCAACGCCGCTGCGTGTTCAGGCGCTGGATAATGTGTTCCGGCCGGTATCCGCCGGCGTTCCCGCCGTGCTGCATTTCCAGGATCAGCTAGGGCGTTCAACCGTGCAGCCGGCGCTGCTGGCTCTGCGGGAATCCGCGGCGCCCTGTGCGTTCCAGGTCGCGGTGGATGGCATCACCGTCTACTCCGGTGTTCTAGCGGTGCGCCGTGCCTCTATCCGGCTGCCGCCCGTGCCTGCAGGGACCCATACCCTGACTGTGACGGCCTCACGGCCAAGCCGCTGGCTGATTAGCAATACCGGTGCGAATGGAGACAGCGTTATCCGCCGGCTGGCCTCTATTCTAGACAGGCAGCCGCTCGAATTTATCTATCCGAAAACCACCGCTGGCGAGGAAATCCTGACGGGTGTTTTGCACATGCCTCTGGGCGCGGCTGAGCGCAGCCGGGTGCGTGTCACGGTCGAGATCGCCCATACCGCTCTGTTGGGTCCTGCCAGCCGGCTGACGGCCCGCGAATGGCGTTATGACCTGCTGCCTGATCAGAGCCAAGTGATTCCCGTGCTGGATACCCCGAATGAACAGGTGGGCGGCGGTCAGCGGTTTTTCTTGCCGCTGGGTGACGATCTTGCCCCTGGCCTGTACCGGATCCGCCTGCAATTGGAGCGGGGTAGCGGTTATCTGAGCCTATACCGGGTGATTCCCGGCCTTCCGGTCCTGTCCGAACTGTTTCGTGAGGAGACGCAGCCATGAATCTATCTCTGTCTTACGAGAATTCTATTGCGGCAACCGTTTGTGCTTCCCATCCCCATCCTCCTGTGCAAGAAAGGTATGCGTATGGGTACGGCGGGCGGATCATTCTGTTAATGATCGCTAACCATGATCGCAGCCCCTGCCCAAGCCTCTATTCTGGAAGCGCTATGGAACGATAGCCAGAGCCGCGATTACCGGGCGCCGGCGTCGAACGAACTGGAGCAGGCCGAACAGCTATTCCGGCGGACCTTCGCCGGCGAGACCGGCGAAGCGCTAGCAGCGGACTGGGCCGCTTTGGGATTTCAGTTAGAGCAGGTGACCGAGCAGGGCCACGTCTTTACCGTTGTCCGGGAACGGCCGGACCAGCGCTGGGGGCGTGGCTTCTACACGTTCGCTGCACGCTCGGCCAGCCGTCCGGTTCTCCAGGCGCCGCATGCCTTAAGCGATAAATTCACGGGGCTCATTGCGCTGCGCCTGTTTGCCCAGGGCCAGTTTGCGGCCGGTGCCTGGAGTACTGCGCCGCGCCGTTATCAGAATGAAGACGATGAAACAGTCGATGCCGATCTGGCGCATCTGCCCGAGAGCCATTTGCTTGCTTTCAGCAAGGCGGCTGCATTCTCCCAGCCAGCCAGTGCAATCTTGCAACTGCACGGTTTCGCCGCCGAAAAGCGCAAAACGGAGGCAGGCCGGACAGCCGGGGCGATTATCAGCGCTGGCCAAAGCCAGCCGACACGGGCGGCTGAACAAACCGCCCATTGCCTGGGCGGGGTAATCACCGAGCCGGTATTGCTCTATCCCATCCAGATTGGGGAGCTGGGCGGCACGGCCAATCAAATCGGCCAGACGCTGCGGGCGTTGGGCAGCAGCGCCTTTGTGCATATCGAACTGGTGCGGTCCGTCCGGGAACAACTCCGTGTCAATGCTGCATTGCGAGATCAATTCGGCGGCTGCCTGGCGGGGGTACGGCTCTGATGCCAAAGCGGATGCGCGTCTGGGCATGGATGACGCTATTGGCAGCGATGCCCGCCGCTGCCAGCCCTGATCCGGTGCAGATCGATTTGCTCGGGCGCTATCCGCTGCCGTTGCGGTGGGATAATGTGCGTGATGAACCGCTGTGGGTAACAGGCGCCAAACCGTTTCCTGCATCTGGCGGCAGCGAGGAAACAGCCTGGCCTGAATCTCACCGGTATTACCGGGTCCGTCTGTCCTCCGGCGAGAGTACGACGGTTTGGGTGCCTGCCAGCGAAGGGCTGCGGGTCGACCGTCCCCAGGGCCGGCTCAACCCGCAAGATTTGCAGTTCATGGTTTCCAACGGTTCCGGACTCTATGTTGGCGCAGCCGTGCAGCCTTCGGCGCAGGGGGATTCATTGCTGCTGCCGCCAGATTGGCCGGAAGAGCGGCTGGTGCGCATCAGCCGGCCTGCCGTGGCGCGCGACGCTCTCGAAGCGGCTCTGTTTGTGTCGCGGCGGGATGCGTTGAGCGAACCGGCGCCTTACCGGGATAGGGTGGATTTTTCAATGCAGCCCTTTGCCGGTGAGCAATCGCTGCCTGTTACCCAGGCCGGGTTGCGGCCCGGCAGCCAGGCAGCCGCTCAGCCTTATTGGCTATTGCCAGCCGGGCTGCCGGCACGGCTGCACGTACGCGGGCCGATACGGCTGGCGCTGGAACACCGGCTGCGCTATCCGCTCACTGAAACGCAAACGCGTCAGACATACCGCATCTACGCCCGGTTGAATGGCCGGCCCTGGCAAGCGCTGGATTTTGCAGCGGGTGCCGAGACCCGGCAGGCGGTCTGGGTGGATGGCTGCGCCGAAACCTTGGGCCGGTTGGAAACCGGCTATCTGGAGCTGCCGGCCGGTGAACATGAGCTGGCGCTGGAATCGACCCTGCCGCTGTATGCCCGCGTGCTGGCTCAGGATGATTCTGATTATCTGCTCCCTTCTCTCAATGCGCCGCCATTGACCGCTGCGGAGGCGCGGGCGGCCCGGCCGGTCGAACACGGCTCAATTTGGGACATGACCCCGAAGCAATTGGCCCATCCTCTGGAGCGGATGACTCTGGCCGGAGAGGAACGAACAGCGCTGCGTCTGGGGCGCGATAATCAATACCGGGATGGTGGTTTAATTGCATCGATCGCGATGCAACAGGCGGCGCTGGCGCATCGCGAAGATCCGCGGCTGGCTGGACAGGCCCAAGACTTATTCGGGTTGTTTACTTTTTACCGCCCGCTGCTGCCGGTCAACAAGCCATCATCCACCCCGCAGCAGTTCGTCTGGTTGCAGGGCCGCCGGTTGCTGGCGCAGGCGGACCGGCTACGGGAAGCGGTTATCGCCGAGCGGTTCAGCGTGGATGCGCTCAATACGCTGAGTCCCGCCTACCTGCTGGAATTGCCGCCGCAGGCCGAATTGGAATATCGATTGCCAGAACGGCAGACACCTTCACGATTGCGGCTGGCATTCAATCCATCCGGCCTTGATCAGCCAGTCGATCTATGGCTGCGCTACGATGACCAGCCGCCGGTCCCGGTGCGGGTTCAACCACCGGAACTGGCCGGGTCATTGTTTCTGCCCAGCCCCGGCGAGGCAGCGTTGGCGTTGCTCGGTAAGCGGCATGGCGTGCCGGTGCCGACCACGCTGACCGCGCCGTTTGGCGCCTGGCAAACACCGGGGGCGCTGGTTCCAGCAGCGATGATGGAATTGCCATTGCCCGCCGGGGTGCGGCGCATCCGCTTGGGTGGCGCTGGCCAGCCGCTCCAAGTCGCGTTGCATTACCGCGCCAGCCGGCCTTATCAGCTTTCCGAGAGCGCGTACCTGGACATGGTCCGGCGGCTGGGTCCGGGCGCGGTGTACCACGAATTTCAGCAACGGCTGCGGAAGGCCGCTGATTCTCCAGTGCAGGCCGGACCCGCATCCCCTGAAACCGGTTTCGCCGAAGACCGTGACGCCCGGCGGGAACTGGCCAATCATTGGCAGCCGCTGCTGCGCCTGCTGAGTACGCAGACCCGGCATTTCATGGCCGGACTGGCCCCGGCCCCTGCTCCCCAATCGCCAGTCAGCGAAAAAGCCCTGACCGGCGCGCGCCGGCTGACGCAAAGCGAACAATGGCTGCCGGCATTGGAGCAGTGGAGCACATTGAGCGAGGCGGCCAATCCACTGATACGGGAAGAAGCGGTGACGGGCCAGACGCAGGCGCTTGAACAGTTGAATGAGGAATTTCTCGCTGAACTCATGTTGCGCGGCATATTTGCCTATGACCCTGATGATCGAGTGCAGGAACGGGCATTCACTAGACTGATGCAACGCTATACCGCCGCTGAAGATGCCGAGTCATTGCTGACGTTGACCGGAGTGGCGGCCGTCCGCCGGCCCGATCCAACCCGGTTGCGCCAACTGGCTGGATTATTGCTGGAACAGGATCAGCCTGATCTGGCGCTGATGACCGCCTTGGCGTTGCCGCCAGCAGAATGGCCGGTGGAGATCGTGTTGCGCGCCGCCGGCCGGTTGCGCTGGCAGCGGGTGTTCGATCATGCCTTGGAGCGATTGCCTGACGCCGCGCAGCGTGCTCTCTGGCGCGGCTATCGTGCTGAGAAGCAAGGCCATTACCCCGAAGCGCTGCGGGAATGGCGGGAGGCGGGTCCCACGGGCCATGCGCTGGCCGCTGCGCTGGAGGAAGGATTGGCGCTACGCGGCCAGCTCAGTGCGGCGGATGTGGCGGCGCGGGAGCGCGCTGTCACCGGCTGGGTGGTTTGGTCGATGCATCATCCGGGACCGTGGTTATGGCGCAATGCGGAATATCTGGTCAGCGATCACGCCGGCGCGGCAGCGCTCCATGCCGTGGAACGAGACCTGTTTGCTCAAACCTTTCGTGCTCAGCCGGAGCACCCGGTCCGCTTGACCGTTTACGGCCCGGCCCGCCTGCGGCTCACTGCCCGGTTGCTGCATCCGGCGGATGAACCGGAGCAGCCGCTGGATGACTGGCTGCTGGTCCGCGATGGCGGCCGTATCGAGCGGCTGCCTATCACCGGCGACCGGCCCAGTCAGGGCTTGACCCTTGTTGGCGATGTCACCGCGCAGCCGGGCCGGCTGATCAGTCTGGACTACACGGCCGGCCCCGGTCTGCATGTCGTGGAAATCGCCGCGCACCAGCACGCACTGTTGGTGGCGCCGCTGGTCTGGCGGCCGGAACAGCCCTTGTCCGTCTTGCCGGAACCCACGCCAGCGGCAGTCGCCGCGGCGGCGCTGGGATGGACGCCTGGCGAATCAAAGCAGAACGTGCGTGACACATGGACATGGCCACCGTCCGGCTGGGCAGGCATCCGGCGCGATCCTGCGGCTTGGGACGCTGCCCTGCAAGAAGCCGGATTGCCGGTGCAAGTGGTTGCTGGCTGTCAACTACAACCCTTGCCATTGCCGCCTCAACCGCTTTTCCAGCTGGACACGGATACCTTGCGAGCCACGCTGAATCACGTGGCGGCTTCCAATCCTGCGGGTCTGGCGTGGCCCGGACCACCGCCCGGTCCAGCACAGATTCTGCGCAGCCGCTTGATTGAAACACTCTGGGACGTGGAGCAGCATCCCGAGCAACTGGCTCAGCGTCTGCCCGGAATGGAACAGGCGGTTGCCGCCCAGCCCGGAACGCCAGGAGTGGAACCGCTGTTGCGCCGCTTGCGCCGCCGCGCGGATTGGGAGCCGTTCCTGGCGGTCACCCGCAGCGCCGGCTTGCGCTACCTCGAAACGTCTGGCTGGCAACCGGAAACCCCTTTGTTACGGGTGCGCAAGGCGTTGACCCCGCTCGCGGCGGCAGATGAGCAGGTATTGTCCGGCGTTGAACAACTGGGGCTGCTGACGGCCAACCCGGCCCCGGCCCGGCTGCAAATCGATTTGCAGGTCATGGATTTGCGCTACTTGCCACCGCAGCCGCTGATCGTCTGGCATCAGCTGGATGGTCAGCAAGAACAGCCGGTATTGCTCACGCCGGACGCCGCCCGCCAGCCGCTAACCGTCACAATACCGCCGGGTGAACATGTACTGCGCATCGGTCTGGCCGATCCGGCGGCCAACCAGTTCTTGCGGGTCCGGGTCCGTGAGCAACGGGGCGGCGCCTTTCAACCGGTTACCAGCGGCCTCAAGCGCCTGTACCAGATCGCCACCCTTGCGGAGCCTTGGCAAAGCCGGCTGGAAGGACCGGCCTGGCTGCGTATCGACGAATGGCGGAGCGGGGCGCTCAGCAGCCGCTATCGCTATTTCGGTCCGGGGCTGCACGACCTGGAGCTGCGCCCCGCTATTGGCCAGAGTGAGGCGCTATTTCGCGTCCATCGCCAGCGTGTGCTGGACGCCCCTCGCGAAACCACTCCGCCGCGCATCACGCGCTGGACGCTGGAACCGGTCCCGGACGCGCCCGCACAGGTTCCCGAAGCGCCGCCGCCTTCAACTTGGGTGATGGCGGACCGCTATGCCCTGGGTGAGCAGCAAGCCGGGACTTGGGGACTGGGCGCAACGCTGGCACGCTCGATTCCTCCGCCAAATGAAGGCAGCGGTGGACTGGCTGACGAGTATCTGGAGATCAACGGTCATTACCGGTATTACGACGATGACTGGCACAACTTCTATGAAATGGAGGCGCTCTACCGTTTGCATCAGCGTGGCGATCCCACCTTCGGGCTGAGAGGTCTTTGGCAGCACGAAAGCGATTGGCCCGGCGTGTCCTATCAATTGAGCTGGGAGGGCTACGCCCAGCAATCCGGGGCTTGGGCCTGGAATTCCACGGTGCGCGGCCAGATCCGCCAGCGCCGCGACCTCACGCCGAAACTGCATCACACGCCCAGCCTGGGGTTCTTCACGCGCTATTTGGATCAGCAATCCGGCTTTGACGGCCGGCCGGGCTATGTCGACCAGGATGTGTTCAGCACGTATAAAGATTTCCACCGGCACGGACTGGTGCTTGCCGATACGCTGGTTTACCAGCCTTGGCTGGATGCTCTGTGGCATGGCAGCGTAGCCCTGACTTCGGACGAGGATGGGAATCTGCTGGACCCGGAGCAATTCAATGCCGGCATCGGCTGGAAGCAGCAATTGGGCAGCTGGCAAGCGGGTATTGGCTACGATTGGACCTATTATTTCGCACAAGGCAACCACGATTGGGACCGGCCCGAGGCGACGCAAAACCGCACTGTATTGGGCCATTTGCTATGGGACAAAAGCGGGGGTGGCCAGGGCCGGTTGAATTTGGAGCTGCGGATGCAGTACGACCTGGACAGCCGCAGCTATGGCGCCTGGTTGTCGGCCCAATGGTTCCCGGATCGCGGGCGCGGCTACCGGGATTTCCGCAGCGTGGATTTTCGCGGCCTGCGCGAGCGGCAGTTGCCGCTGGAATTCAACAATCGCCAGGATGCGCCACCGGGTGAGGATTATCCGCAATGAGTGTGTCCGGCCATCCCAAGGCGCCGCCGCCCCGTCAGCGCCGCTGGAGCGAACCACGCAAACCGTGGCTGAATGTGAGCTTCCAGACTGTTCAGCAGACATTGCGGGATGGTTTGCCGCCGGTGTTAGCCCGTGCTTCCCAGGCATTGCTGGAGCAATTGGCGGCTGGTTTTATGCGGGACTGGCCCGGTGTGCGTGACGATCCGCCGGATTGGGCGTTGCCGGTTGCAATCCATTATCGATTATTCATTTTTCTCAACTACGATCTTGAGCAGCAAACCGCTCGTCTGGATCAATTACGGCGCTTACAGACCGAGTATGGCCAGCGTTACCGGCAGGCTGTTACCGAACCAGAGCGCCAGCACCACCTGCTCACGTTCGCTCACCATCTTGGCGCGAGCCGCCGGCAACGGATCGGTGACCGCCGGGCTTTCCAGCGCTGGCTAGGCTACGACGCGCTGGCGGAGCGTTGTCAACGTCAGCGGGCGGCCGGTGACCGGCGGCTGGCCTTTGTGCTGGAGCGGCTGGGTTTCGTGAGCGCCCGCCTGCTGAAACAATTGAGTGAGCAGCATGACTCTCTGTGGTTATGGCGCCGCCTTGGGCTAGAGGCGCGGTTGTTGCCGCTGCTGGCTCACGATGGCGATCCACGGGTCCGCATCGCCGCATTTCACGCGCTGGCAACTGTGCTGCACGAACTGCCAGCAATCGGGCAGACCGCCGCAGTTGCGGGTACCACTCTGCGTTATCTCTACGGCGCTGCCCTGGATCACCGGCAGGCTGTGTGGATTCAGACCGAAGCGCTTGAACTGCTGGAAGCGCTCGATCCTCCTTCACTGGCAACGGTGTTAAATGCCCGGTTCACCCAGCCGGGTACAGCCAGCGATGATTTATTTGTCCGGCGCCGGGCAGCGCAGCTGGTGGGCCGGAACCTCCAGACGTTGCCCGTATTGCTAGCACTGTTGCCGGCGGTACAGCAAGATCCCAGCCCCTATGTCCGTCAAGGTCTGGCCGAATCCTTACCCGCACTGCCCTTGGAAACGGCGCTGTCAATCTGGCAACAAATGGTCCGGGATGATCCCGCGCCGCCAGTACGGGCAGCAGCACTGCTGCAAATCGCTCCGCTACTGTGGGCTGAACCGGCATTGATCCAATCATTGTGTGATGGATTAACAGCCGTTCTCGATACCGAAACCGATGCGTTCGTATTGCGTGTAGCACTGCGTGAGATCGGGCGAATTCACCAGCAATGGCTGGAAGAAGAACGGCTGGAATCACGGGCGCAGACGTGGTGCCAGGAGCTGGGTCCTGCGATTGCTCGCTTGCATGGGCGGGCCAGCAGCGTGGCGGTGCGGCGTTGGGCCGCCCAAACCCGTGAGCATTTGTGGGCATGGGCTACTCCAGAGCGCCGCCGCCAGTTGTGCATATTGGCTGAACACGTTGCCAATATCCCGGCGGGGTATAGTCGGCGGCTGCCACGCGCCTTGGCGAGCAACGATGCCGATCTAGGACGGCTGCTGGCGCTGCTGGCGCAAAACGGCCACGGCTTTGACCTGCGCCGCAACTGCTTTGGGGCCTGGCTGACCCGGGGCCAGACACTCGGATTCCGGGCTTGGCGCTGGCTGTACGAGATCCGCCATCCGGCCACCGATAAACGCCAGGCGTTCCGGCATACCGTGGGCCGGATCTATTACGGGAACCTGCGGGTGCCATCCAGCATTCTAGCGGAACTGGCTGAAACCAAGGTGCCAGGCGAGCCGCTGTTAGACAGCGTCGAGGCAGGCTGGCGGCCTTATCTGCCGCTGGTGGATGAATTGATTTCCAGCCTGGATCAGTGGAACCGGACATTGCGCCGCTATACCAGTGAAGGTGTGACCGAAATCGTTGCCCCGCGCGCTTTGTGGCGGCGATTGCGGGCGCGGACCGTGCTGACCGTCCGCTTTGCCGGATATGCCCGGTTGCGCAATTGGCGTGAAGGTTCACAACAAAATCCTGCTGCTTATTTGCAGGCGATCGTCCGGCTGGGATTCACTGTTCGTCTGCTGCCGTACCCTGTTGAATCCGGGTTGCCGCTGGAACCCGATCCGCTGGTCAAACGGTTTTTTCCATCAACCGTGGATAAGCCGCCCGATGCGCCATTCGAAAAAGCCCGCTTGCCGTTGCTCGAATCTGGCGTCAGCCGCCTGGGTCAAGGTCTGGCCCTGTGGCCTGCGGTCGATTGGGCGAGGCTGTGGGAGCGGTTCCGTGAATATTTCTTTTCGGCGTATCAAAATTCTCTGTTTGATCTCAGCGTCTTTCTAGCGGTGGCCGGTGGATTGTTCTTTGGCCAGCACGTCTACGCTACCCAACGCATCCGCCGGGCCCGGCGGCGGCGGGCGCTGGTCATGGGCGGCTGGGGGACGCGCGGCAAATCGGGGACCGAACGGCTCAAAGCAGCGCTTATCAATGCGCTAGGCTTTGGCGTAGTATCTAAAACCACCGGGTGCGAGGCTATGTTCTTGCACGCCTATCCCTTTGGTCCTCTCAAGGAGATGTTCCTGTTCCGGCCCTATGATAAGGCGACCATTTGGGAGCAAGGCGATGTTTTACGATTGGCTGACCGGCTGCATGCCGACGTCTTTCTATGGGAGTGCATGGGCCTGACGCCAGCCTATGTGCATATCTTGCAACGGCAATGGATGCGTGATGACGTAGCGACAATCACGAACACCTACCCGGACCATGAAGATATTCAAGGACCGGCGGGTTACAACATTCCCGAGGTGATGACGGAGTTTATCCCCGCTCAATCGTTGTTGCTCACGAGCGAGGAACAGATGCTGCCGGTTCTGCGCGATGCCGCCAAACAGCTGGGTACTGAGGTTAAAACGGCCGGCTGGCTGGAAGCAGGCTTGCTGACTGAGGACGTGCTGGAGCGTTTTCCTTATGAGGAACATCCTTACAATATTGCGCTGGTGTTAGCGCTGGCTGAAGAGCTGGGTGTGGCGCGCGACTTTGCCCTGAAAGAGATGGCCGACCGTGTAGTGCTGGATATCGGCGTGTTGAAGCGCTATCCCCAGGCACAAGTGCGGAATCGTGGACTGGAATTTATCAACGGTATGTCGGCCAATGAGCGATTCGGCTGTCTAAACAACTGGCAGCGGATGCGCTTCGACCGGCAAGATCCAGAACAGGAGCCCGGCGTGTGGATCACCACGGTGGTGAATAACCGGGCTGACCGCATTCCCCGCTCGCGGGTATTCGCCGGTATCCTGGTCGCGGACCTGAGCGCTGACCGGCATTTCCTGATCGGTACCAATCTGGACGGTTTGCAAGGGTACATTCGTGAAGCGTGGGAAGAATATATCCAGGGCCTTAGCCTGTGGCCGGACGATGCAAAGGTTACCGGGGCGCTGCGGGTGCTGAAACAACAGGCCGGCTGGCAGCGGATTCCTACTGCAGCCGGGCAGTTAACGCAACGGCTTACCGCCTTGCTGAAGCATCTGGGTGTGACCGGCCCGCCCCGGCCGCCACCGGAATTTTGGCGTGATCCGTCCGGGCTGAAAACCTGGCTGGCAGCGCAGGACGTGGCGGAAGAACACAGTAGCGAACTGGCGGCCCACCTGATCGAGGAAGGGCAGTGTTTCGATGACTATCAAGCATTGGCGGCGCGGGTGGCCAGCAGTACGCCAGAACAGCGCGCGGCGTTGGATCAGGCGTTTCACGAACACTTATGGCGCTGGTTCGCCCGCAAATTAGTGGTCATCCGCGATGCTCATGCCAGCGGTGAGCAGATCATTGCGCGGATTGTTCAAGAAACGCCGCCGGGTATGGAGCACCGGTTGATGGGCATCCAGAATATCAAGGGGCCAGGACTGGATTTTGTCTATCGCTGGCAGGCGTGGGAAACCTGCCGCCAAGCATGCCAGCGGTTGCGGGACGCGGACCCGCTGATCGCCCGTCAAGGCTTGCAGGAATTGGCCTCTTTTCAGGAATTTGGCGTGTTAAGCGCCGGCGAAGTGCAAGAGACACTGGCCCTGGTTCGCGGCCGGGGAGTCGCCCAAAATGAATACTTTCAGGCAGAATTGACGTTAATTGAATCGAATCTGCAACAAGCACTCGATGCAGTGCATGCCCAGACCCAGACCCAGAATGAAAGCTCTGGCCTCCTTCACCGGGTTGCTGGGGCTATCGAAGCGTTTCTTGATGCCGGAGATGCCATCCGCCGGCGCCGGCTGGCAAACCGGATCTATCGTGATCTGACCGATGAGCGGATCAGCCGCCAGCGGGCGGCGCTTGAATTGCGGGAATTGATCCACCGGCAGAAAGGAGGTTGGCTGGAGAAGCGGATTCGCGCTTGGCTGACCGTGTTGCGTGGTGACCGGATAGCGGTGTGATGAAAGAGAACGGCATCTAATTTATTCGTCTCCTAGAGAGGCAGGATCATGCAAAAACCTCAATTTCCCGCCGATGAGGCTCAACGCCTGCAGGCATTACGGGCGCTGAAGGTGCTCGATACCCTGCCGGAAGAACGCTACGATCGCCTCACTCGCATCGCCCGGCAGATGTTCAAGACCTCGATTACCCTGGTCAGCCTAGTGGATGCTGAGCGGCAGTGGTTCAAATCCCGTCAAGGATTGGAGACCATAGAAACGCCACGCGATATTTCCTTCTGTGACCATGCCATTTTAGAAAACCGGATTTTCTATGTCTCCGATGCCACGCAAGATCCACGCTTTGCCGATAACCCTTTAGTGGTTGGAGCGCCCAATATCCGGTTGTACGCTGGCGCGCCGCTTTCCACTGTGGACGGTCACCGGGTGGGGGTGCTTTGCATCATCGATAATCAGCCGCGCTGCCTCACCGCTGAGGAATTGCAGGCGCTGCGTGATCTGGCCGACTGCGTTGAGGTCGAACTCCAGCAAGCGCATATCCATCAGGCGGCCGATACGCTGCGCCATTGGGAGAACTATCTGCACACCGTGTTGAATACGGTTATCGACGGTGTGGTGACCATCGATGAACAAGGGATTATTCAGTCTTTCAATCGTGCCGCAGAGCATATTTTTAACTACACCGCCCCGGAAGTCATCGGCAAAAACGTCAATGTCCTGATGCCGGAACCGTATTGCAGCGAACACGATGCTTATCTGGCACGCTACCAAGCCACGGGTGAGGCGCGCATCATCGGCATTGGCCGTGAAGTTGCGGGCCGGCGCCGGGATGGTTCGATCTTCCCGATGGATTTAGCGGTAGGCACAGCCACGCTTGAAGGCGTCCCCTTATTTACCGGCGTCGTACGCGACTTAAGCGAACGCCAGCGGGCCAAACGGCAACTAGACGAAACCAATCACCTGCGCCAAGCTATCCTTGATAGCGCTAATGTCGGCATTATTTCGACCGACATCAAGGGCGTGATTCGGATCTTCAACAAGGCTGCTCAACGGATGCTTGGGTATACGGAAGAAGAGATGGTCGGTAAACCCAACTTGGTGCTGATTCACGATCCCGGCGAAATCGCTGCGCATGCCAAGGCGCTATCCAAGGAGCTGGCATGCTCCATCGAACCGGGCTTTGAGGTGTTCGTGGCTAAACCTCGCCGGGGTCAGGTTGCTGAAAATGAGTGGACCTGTATCCGCAAGGATGGGAGCCGTTTTCCAGTATCGCTGACGGTAACAGCCCTGCGCGATCCACAGGGTGAAATTACCGGTTTTCTGGGAATTGGCAACGATATTACCGAACGCAAGAAGATGGAGCGCATGAAAAACGAGTTTGTCTCCACGGTCAGCCATGAACTGCGCACCCCGCTCACGTCGATTCGGGGGGCGCTGGGCTTGGTTTTGGGCAAGGCTTCCGCCGGTCTATCCCCCAAGGCCCAGCAACTACTGGAAACCGCTAACCGTAACAGCGAACGGTTAACGCTGCTCATCAACGATATTCTCGATCTGGAGAAAATCGAGTCGGGGCGCCTGGAGTTCAATTTTAAACTTCTGGACCTGGCGGCGCTGGCCCGGCAAGCGCTGGCTGCTAATGAAGGCTATGCTCAGCAACATGGGATACGCCTGCATTTGAACGAGGAGGTGCCGCAAGCCATGGTCTGGGGTGACGAGCATCGCTTGTTGCAGGTCTTCGCCAATCTGTTATCGAACGCCATCAAGTATTCGCCTAAAAACGGCGAAGTTGCGGTGTCGGTGCAACCGGCCAGCAACGCGTATTTCCGGGTGGGCGTCAAGGACAACGGGCGCGGTATCCCGGCGGCGTTCCGCCACCGGATCTTCCAGCGTTTCGCTCAGGCAGACAGCTCCGACACCCGTGAAAAAGGCGGGACAGGTCTGGACTTGAGCATCACCAAGGCCATTGTTGAGCGCCATAATGGGTACATCGATTACTATTCACAGGAGAATGAAAGCACCGAATTTTTCTTCGAATTGCCCGTATGGCAAGAGGTTATCGAAGCTGATCATCCCGGCCGCACCCGGTCGCGGGTGCTGATTTGCGAGGATAATCCTGATGTGGCGTCCATCCTGGCCGCGCTGCTTGAACAAGAAGGACTCAGCTGCGACATTGCTGCCACTGCCGCCGCTGCCCGGAGTTTGCTGACCAAAGTCCCCTATCGTGCCTTGCTATTGGATTTGACCTTGCCAGATGGCGATGGTCTGACCATGATCCGCCAGTTGCGTGAAGATGAAACCACCCACGAAGTGCCGGTCATTGTCATCTCGGGGCGCGCTGAGGAAGGGCGCAACGCCTGGTCAGGCGATGCCCTCACCGTGGTGGATTGGTTGCGTAAACCCGTGGATAGCGAGCGATTGGCGCAGGCCCTGGATCAGGCCTTACGCCAAGGGCGATTCCCTCGTATCTTGCATGTCGAGGACGATCCGGACATTATTCAAATTACCCAGGCACTGATCGATGAGGCTGCTGAATATGCTTTTGCCACCTCATTGCGCGAGGCGCGCCCGCGGCTTCAAGCCGAGCATTTTGATCTGATTATTCTCGATATCACATTGCCGGATGGCTCAGGTTTAAGCCTGTTGGACGAGATCAGCAGCGATAGTCAGGTCATGCTGTTTTCCGGGCTGGAATCCAAGACGGACGAACTGAGCCAGCAGATTGCCGCGGTGCTGGTCAAGTCGAAAACCAGTAACGAACGGCTTTTAGCAACGATCAAGAAACTGATTGATAAATATTAAATTTCTCTATGACTGAGACAGTGCGTATCTTGTATGTGGACGACGACGCAGATATCCGTTCCATCGTTGAATTTGCTCTGGAAGACGAGGAAGGGTTAACGCTGGAATTGTGTGCCTCCGGCCCAGAAGCTGTGGCGAAGGCGTCAACACTCCGTCCGGACCTGATTCTGCTGGATGTGATGATGCCGGGGATGGATGGACCGGCTACGTTGCAACGCCTGCGCGATCAGGCCGGATTGGTTGCAACACCGGTGGTTTTTGTCACTGCTAAGGTACAGCCGCAGGAAGTTGCCCACTTTAAATCAATTGGCGCTGTCGATGTCATTGCCAAACCCTTCGACCCCATGGCGCTTGCCGATCAAATCCGCGATCTTTGGATGCATTGCCGCAATGGATAAACAACAAAACCAGATCAAGCGCGCCAAACTCCAAGTGCTCCGGGATCAATATACAGCGGAACTGTCGCACCGCATTGCGGCCATTCAAGACAGCTGGGGATCGGTTTTTTCCCAGGAAGTTTATGACAAACTTAATGAATTGCACCGGCTTGCGCATAGCCTGAATGGTTCCGCCGGTAGCTTTGGCTATATTCGCCTGAGTCAGGCGGCACAGGACCTTGAGCATGCGTTTGCTTCTTGCTTAGAGGTCGGAGCGCTGCTGGATCATTTGCATGCTATCGCCGGCGCTGGCCCCGACATAGAACATGCAGCGGAGAGAGTGAGGCGGCCGGCCAAGATTGTGACGGAGAATCCATTACTCTATGTGATTGAAGATGATCCGCTGCTAGCTGGAGAAATTGCCACCCAATTGGGCACCTATGGATGGGGAGTGCAGGTTTTCAGCAACGTCACCGAGGTGAGGGGGTCCCTACACCCGCAACTGCCGGCAGCGGTAATTGCCGATGTGATTTTATCAAAGGGAATGCTAGCGGACGCCGAACGGCTTCAGCCGTTTCAATCGCTGGCTGAACAGGGTATTCCCCTCATCCTGACGTCGGCACGCTGGGATTGGGAGGTGCGTCTAGCGGCTGCCCGTGCCGGTGCCGATGCCTATTTGGTCAAGCCGCTCGATTTCACTGCCCTGACGGATGTCTTGGATAAACTCATTTACCGTAACAACTATAAGCCATACCAGGTGCTCATTGTCGAAGATAGGCGCGAAATGGCTGAGCATTACGCAGAGGTCTTGCGCATTGCTGGCATGGAGGTGTGGGTTGTTACCGAGCCGTCGCTGTTGCTGGATGCATTGGCGACATTCAAACCGGAACTGGTGTTGATGGATTTGTACATGCCGGAATGCTCCGGTATCGAAGCTGCGCGAGTGATTCGTCAGGATGCCAGCTACCTGGCAATCCCCATCGTTTATCTATCCACCGAGAGTGCGCGGCAGCACCAGCTGGCGGCCTTGCAAATCGGAGCAGATGATTTCCTTGAAAAACCGATCACCGACGCTTATCTGGTTTCTGCGGTTACCCTGCGTGTTACCCGCTTCCGTTCTTTGGCCTCGATGATTCGTCAAGACAGCATGACCGGTTTGCTGAATCATATTTCCTTCAAGCTGCAATTAGAGGCTGAATTTGCGCGGAGTCAACGGGCGGCTTCGCCGTTGACCTTTGCGATGATCGACATCGATCATTTTAAGCAGGTCAACGACCATTACGGTCATCTTATCGGCGACCAGGTAATCAAGAGCATGGCCAAGCTGCTGCGCAAGCGCTTGCGCAGATCCGATATGATTGGCCGCTATGGCGGGGAGGAATTCGCAGTGGTTATGCCGGATACCTCGCTTGACACCGGTTGCGCGGTTCTGGATCAGCTCCGGGAACAATTCTCCAGCATTCGCCAAGTCAGCGATCAAAAAATATTCACGTGTACCTTTAGCGCTGGTGTGGCCACCGCGCTGCCTGGCACATCGGGCACGATGGCGATGCTGATCCAGCAGGCCGATGCCGCGCTGTATGAGGCGAAGAACCGGGGCCGTAACCAGGTGTACCGTGCCGGGTGACAGGTTTAAGGCCCGGAAAATAACGTGAAATGCAGGCCCAATTCCAATTTAATATATTTGAATTCAATATATTATAAGAATTTGCGTGTAATGGTTAGTTGAGCAAATGCCCATAAGTCCGGGCAAACTCATCTGCTGGCACGGGATATCCGTAAAGATAACCCTGTGCTTCCTCACAGCCTTGCTGCTGCAGAAAACCTGCTTGCTCTCCGGTTTCGACGCCTTCGGCGATGACTTGCAGCCCCAGGCCATGGGCTAAGGCGATGATCGCCCGCACGATAGCCTCATCATTAGGATCGCTAGTAATGTCGCACACAAAGGATTGGTCGATCTTCAGCCGGTGTAACGGGAGCTGTTTGAGGTAACTCAACGAGGAATAGCCTGTGCCGAAATCATCGACCGCTAGCCAGACGCCGAGCGATTGCAGTCCTTTCATGGCGCGAATCGCCTGTGTGGTTTGGCGCATGATGAGCGACTCAGTGATTTCCAGTTCCAGAAAGGCCGGATCGAGTTCGGTTTCGCTTAGCACGGTGGCGACGAGGGAGGTCAAATCCGTCTGTTCGATCTGTCTGACTGAAAGATTGAGCGACAGGCGTGGCAAAGCCAATCCTTGATCCCGCCAGCGTTGCATCTGCCGGCAGGCTGTGCGCATAACCCAGGTATCCAGGGTGCTGATAAAGCCGGTTTCTTCGGCAACCGGGATAAAATGGGATGGCAGGATCATGCCGTATTGATGATGCTGCCAGCGTAGCAGCGCCTCTACACCGGTCAAGCGCCCCGAAGCGATATTGACCTGTGGCTGGTAAAACACAATCAGCTCTTCATGTTCGACAGCTCGCCGCAAGGAGGTTTCCAGTTGCAGGCGTTCGAGAACGCGAGCTGTCATCTCTGGCTTGTAGAATTGGTAGTTGTTGCGGCCCTGGGCTTTGGCCTGGTACATCGCGGCATCGGCATTCCTAACAAGAGTGTCAGCGTCGTTGCCATCGGCTGGATACAAGCTGATACCAATACTGGTGGAGATAAAGAATTCATGCCGGCTGATGTGCAGCGGTTCCCTGAATAATTCAAGTACCTTGTAGGCAACTGTCGCTGCATTGTTGGGTTCATCCACCGCTTCAATGAGCATGGTGAATTCATCGCCACCCATCCGGGCGACCGTATCCTCGCAGCGGACCAGGGTGGCTAATTGCTTTGCAACCCAGCGCAACAGGTCATCGCCGGCAGCGTGTCCAAGGGTATCATTGACGTTTTTGAAGTGGTCTAAGTCAAAGAACAACACCGCTAGCGATTTTTGGGTGCGCTTGGCGCGCTCGATGCTATGTTCCAGGCGGGCGTTAAACAGCAAACGGTTGGGCAGGTGGGTTAGCAAATCATGATGGGCAAGAAAATTCAGCTTCTCCTGTGAACGTTTCAGCGAGCTGATATCACTGAATACACCCACATAATGAGTAACTTGGCCATTGTCATCCGCCACGGTGCTGATGGTTAACCATTGCGGGTAAGCCTCTCCATCCTTGCGGCAATTCCAAACCTCGCCTTGCCAGTGGCCGGTTTTTTGGATTGAAGCCCACATTGCGGCATAGAATTGCGGGTCTTGCCGGCTTGACTTGAATAAACGCGGCGTTTTCCCCAATACCTCGGCTTTGCTATAACCTGTGATTTTAGTGAAGGCCTGGTTGATCATCGTGATCCGTTCCGAGGCATCGGTAACCATTACGCCTTCCATGGTGTTTTCAAAGACCCGTGCTGCTTGGCGCAGCTGTTCTTCAGCCTGCTTTCGAGCAGTGATATCCCAGTAGATGCCTTGAATGCCAGTTACTGTTCCAGACGTGCTGTAAATCGGAATCTTGGTGACTTCGACATAACGCTTCTCACCGGTAGCCGGTACGACATTCTCTTCGATTAAGGTCAGCGTTTCCCCGGAGAGCACCCGCTGGTCATCGGCATTGTATTTTTCAGCCAGTTCAGGTGGATAAATGTCGTTAGCGGTCTTGCCTAAACAGGCCGATAGCGGTAGATCCAGATCCTCAAGCAAGGGGCGGTTGAGGAAGGTCAGGCGGCCTTTGCGATCTACCCGGTATAAGCGTTGTGGCAGCAGATCTAGCATGGCCTGGCATTCTTGCAGGTAATTCTCACGGATCGCTGCAAGGTGTTTACGGTAATAACGAACGCCGAGCAACACGATGCTCCCGGCGCCGATCATGACGCCGGTCAAAGCGGTCCATGAAGTGGTGTCCAGCATCAGTTCCTGTTCCATTTCAGTGTGAAAAAGGAATATAGATCAATCATTCTGGTTGGGTCGTTGCGAACGGCAGTAATGTAAGAGTAGCAGAATCAAGCTGATAACGCTTGCCAATGTGATCGTGGTGACCCAGGGATTGAGCGCATGGATTGCCGCCAGAATGGTGTGCAGATTTTCATCCAAGGTGTAAATGCCCAGCCCCCAGCAGCTTACCCATAACATCGCGCCTAGCGCATTGTAAAAGGTAAAACGCCACCAGGGCATTTCCAGAAGACCGGCAGCGATACCATTTAACTGCCGTAATCCGTCGAAAAACCGGGCGATAATAAGCAATCCACCGCCGTAGCGGGTAAAGCCGTGTTCAATGCGTTGCAGATGACGTTCGCTGATCCGGAACCGGCGGAGCAGCGCCCGCCCGCCCCGGCGGCCGATCAGATAACCCGCGCTGTTGCCCAGCAATGCGGCCATAAAAGCAGCGAACAGCAACCAATCGATGCGCAGTTGATTTTGATTGGCTGCGGTTACCGCTCCTGCGATCAATAGAGTCTGGCCGGGCGCTGGAATGCCGAATCCTTCCACGCCCACGGCTACGAACACCGCGCCATATCCATAATGATCCAGCAACGGTTCGACGGTGGCAATTTCATGCTGAACATCGTATAGCAAGCGATGTGAGAGCGGTGGCGCCGGTGTGGGGTGAGCCGGTAATGGGGTTTGGGCGGTTGCCTTGCTGGCGAATATCCAGCATAAGAACAGACCGGTCAGTACGCGCATCAGGTCAGGCATGATCCACAATCCTCGATAATTCAAGTCCGGGCAGTAACACGTGAGAGTGCCAAATTGGAAGGCACGAGCGGCCACTTACTGAAAACTTCCCTGTCATCATGAAGATGAGGCTCAGGTGCAAGCAGTGCTCGATACGGTCAAGCCTCAAGCCGGGGCTGTTGCGTCTTAGTTATCCAACCGGTAAATCCGTGCTATGCACCACGGCAAGGGCGCAATTTCATGTCCCAGGCAGCGGTGGTGGCAGGTGAGCGAACAGCGCTGCCAATTCGGTGACCTCGCCGGCGGGTGTCCATTTCGTCATACCCTGCGTCCATACCAGGGTGGCGCGGGTCAGTTGACCAGCCTGTGCTTGCCGTTGTAATTCATCCATCGGAAACGGCCCGGCTTGTTGATTATTTATCGCCACGAAGTAGGGATTGGCTGCTGGCAAGGGCGGAGGTGTCACCGGCGGCGGTGCGGATGGCGATGCCGCCGATGGCGGCGCGGATTGGGCGGAACGGCCCAGCGTCTCGCTCAGCCGCTGGGCCATGGCCAGCCCCAGCCCCATGTTCAACGCTTCGGAACCGCCACCCGGATTAGCAGCGGCATCGCGCAGGGCTTCCGCCGCTTGGAACTGGGTGTACTGGTCAAGATTGCCGGCAATGCCCATGCTGGTGCGCTTATCGAGCACCGCCTCGACTTCTTTCGGCAGTGAGATGTTTTCCACCAGCAGATTGGTCAATTCCAGTCCAACCGCGGCAAATTCGGGGGCGATGCGCTGGAGCAGAAATTGACCCAGTTGATCGTAATTCCCCGCTAAATCCAGAGCTGGAATCTTGGCTTGACCGAGAATATTGGCGAAGCGCGAGACCACCATATTGCGTAACTGGTTCGTGATTTCATCGGTGGTGAAACGCCCGTCGGTACCAACAATCTCGCGCAGGAAGGTTGGGGCGTCTTTAACCCGGATCGCGTAGCTGCCGAATGCCCGCAGCCGGACCGGCCCAAATTCCGCATCACGCAGCATTACTGGATTTTGTGTGCCCCACTTGAGATCAGTGAAACGGCGGGTGCTGAAAAAATAGACCTCGGCCTTGAACGGGCTTTCAAAACCATGCCGCCACCCTTGCATGGTTGAGAGAATCGGCAGGTTGTTCGTTTTCAGTTCGTACAGGCCGGGTTCGAAGGTATCGGCGAGTTGACCTTCATTGACCAGCACCGCAACCTGGCCTTCCCGTACAGTCAGCTTGGCGCCAAACTTGATCTCGTTGCCATGCCGCTCAAAGCGGTAAACAAGCGTGTCATTGGAATCGTCGATCCACTGAATAATATCGACGAATTCGCCCATGAGTTTGTCCCAGAGTCCCATATCAGCGGCCTCTCGCGGATGAAACAGGTTGTTGGCTGCGCGCCTGGGCGGAGGCCAGCGCTTGGCGCAATTCAGTTTCGCAAGCTTCCAGTTGCGTTGCCGCCTCTTGCCGGCGGCGGCGGCCTTCGTTCGCAATGCGCAGACTATCCTCAATCGTGGCAATCAGCGTCTGGTTGGCTTTCTTGACGGTTTCGATATCGAAAACGCCCCGCTCGATTTGCTCTCGCGTCTGGATATTGGCCTGACGCAGATTCTCTGCGTTAGATGCCAGCAGTTCGTTAGTAAGGTCGCTGGCCGCCTTAAGGGTTTTAGCCGCTTGGCCGGAACGGTAAATCGTGATGGCTTGGGCCAGTTGTTGCCGCCATAGAGGCACGGTGTTGACCAGGGTCGAGTTGATTTTGTTGATCAGGCTCTTGTCGTTCTCCTGCACGAGCCGGATGCTGGGCAAGCCTTGCATCGTCACCTGACGGGTCAGTTTGAGATCGTAAACCCGGCGTTCGAGGTCGTCGCGAGCGGCGCGCAGGTCACGCAACTGCTGGGCTTTGACCATGTCCTCGCTGGTGGAAACTGCCTGTGCCAAGGCGGGTAATTCTCCGGTATCTGCCTGGCGCAATTTCTCCTCGCCAGCAGCGATGTACAACTCCAGAGTGTGAAAGTAATCGAGATTAGCGTCGTATAGCCGGTCAAGCGCCGTGATATCGGTGAGCAGTTGGGTCTTATGCCGTTCGAGGGCATTACTGATCTGGTCAATCTGATTCCGCACGGTTTCGTATTCCTGCACGACCTTGGCCAGGGGGGTGATCTTGCCGAACAGTCTGGCGAAGAAGCTTTGTTTTTTGTTTGGATCAAGGTCTTCCAGATTGAAATCACGCAGCACTTTGAGCATTTCGTTCAAAGCTGTACCTGCTGGGCCGGCGTCTTTGCTGCGTACCCCTTCCAGCATGTTGTCGGAAATCGTGGTCAATTGTTCTTGGGCCCTGCTGCCAAAAAACAGGATGGAATGCGTGTCCTGCAAATCAAGCTGCATAACCAGCGCAGCGATTTGCTGTTGATCTTGATCGGGAGCGGGTGCGCGGGCGGCCAGATCTTGCTGAACGTGAGGCAAGGCTTCAGCGAAAACGCCAGCCAGGGCCGGAAGAGTGGGAATTTCATCGGAGCTTGCTGGGGAGGAGGACGGAGAAACTGACATGCGGTTGAACTCCTTCGAATTGGAAAAGCCGATTGGCGTCAAGGTGACATCGATTAGGCTGTCGTTTTCTAGCAACCGGGTACCGGTTTAAAACGATTTCCCGAGAAGGTTATACCTATGAAACGAGTTTATGAATGTCCGGAAATTGATCCAGAACACGTAGTGTAGCCGACTATACTTAAATTCAAGCGTTCAATTCCTCTGTCTCGGCCCTCCCTTGCCGGGTGAAGAGAGGGCCATTCGATCTATCTTGAGGAGAGCAGAATGTATATTGGCGATTATCTAGGCCGGCGAACCATCTACAGCCCGGAAGCGCTCGCGGTTGTGGACACCGGTAAAGATCCCGGATTGCGCCTGACCTATGCGCAAATGAACGAACGGGCTAACCGGCTGGCTAATGGGCTGGCTGAAATCGCTGATATTGGCAAGGGTCACCGGGTGGCGATCCTGGCGCAGGATGGCGTCGAACACCTCGATCTGCTGTTTGCCTGTGGCAAACTCGGCGCTATTCACACGGCTCTGAACTGGCGGTTGCACTGGCGGGAACTACAGCAAATTCTCGCTGACGTGACGCCGGCCGTGCTGATCTACGACGATATGTTCACTGAGGCGGTGACTGAACTGGCGCGGGCGGAAACTTCTATCCAGCACTGGATTCATTTGGATGGTCCGGGGATTCCCGGCAGCCGGGGATTTAACGGACTGCTAGCGCAATCGCCCGCGACGCCACGCACTTGCGAGACACTGGGTGAGGAGGACATTGCTGCTATTGTCTTTACCGGCGGCACGACAGGTTTACCGAGAGGCGCGCGGATCAGCCATCGCCAGATTGCCTGGAATTGCCTGAATACAGTGATTCACGATCTGGGTCGTGACGATGTGTATCTGAATGTGTTTCCGATGTTCCACGTTGGCGGCCTGTTCGTTTACACATTGCCACAGGTGGTGCTTGGCGGAACCACGGTGCTGTTGAAACGCTTCGACCCGGAGCGGGTGCTGGAACTGATCCAAGAGGAGCGGGTTACAGTGTTCGCCGCAGTGCCCGCTATGTATCAGATGCTGACCCAAACCAAAGCGTGGACGGATATTGATCTGCGCTCACTGCGCTTCTGCACCAGCGGCGGTGCTCCGCTTCCCGTGCCGCTCGTGAAGCAATATACCCGCGAGAAGGGTATCCGTTTCAAACAGGGGTTTGGCATGACCGAGTTTGGCCCCGGTTTGTTTGCCCTGTCCCCTGAAGACGCTATTCGCAAGGTTGGCAGCATCGGCCGGCCCAACTTCTATGTTGATGCCCGGGTGGTGGATCGCGGCAATCGTCCCTTGGGTCCGGGCGAGGTTGGGGAACTGGTGTTGAAAGGCCCCAGCATGGCCTCTGGCTATTTCAATGTTAATAATGCGCTTGATTGGACCAGAGTAATTGATGCTGAAGGCTGGTTTCATACGGGTGACCTGGCCCGTTATGATGAAGAGTGGTATTTCTATATCGTTGATCGTCTTAAGGATATGTTTATTTCCGGCGGCGAGAATATCTATCCCGCCGAGATTGAAGCAGCGATGTACCGGCACCCTGCGGTTTTTCAGTGCGCCGTTGTGGGTATTCCCGATCCGAAATGGGGTGAGGCTGGCAAGGCGTTTGTCGTATTGAAGCCGGATCATGCGGTGACGCCTGAGGAACTGCTAACCCATTTGGGCGAACATCTGGCTCGTTACAAAATCCCCCGCCATATTGAATTTGTGACCGCATTGCCCATCTCAGCCGCCGGTAAGGTACTGCGGCGGGAATTACGTGAACGCTGAGTATCCTCTCTGCATCCCCCCGTATCTATACCGGAAATATTGCCTCGATGTTCCCGTCATCGGATGCCAACCGGAGAAATCATAATGAATACCGAAGACCGCAAACTGGAATTGATCGAAAATGTCATCAACCGGATACGGACCCGGATGTCTGGAGAACAAGCCGAAGCTGCGGCACGCTTCGTCGCGAACTACTACCAAGAGGTTGATCCAGACGATCTGGCTGAACGCTCAGTCGATGATCTTTACGGTGCGGTGCTTTCCCATTGGCATTTTATTCAACGGTTGGGCGATGGCCTGCCAAAACTGCGCGTCTATAACCCCAATGTCCCTGAGCATGGCTGGCAGTCGTCGCATACCATTATTGAAATATTGAACGATGACATGCCATTTCTGGTGGACTCCATTGTTCCTGAAGTTAACCGGCAAGGGTTGACGCTGCATTTGATCATTCATCCAGTCATGCGGGTGATGCGTGATGAGAACAGCCAGTTGATCGATGTGGCTGCCGGCCGTCATGGAACGGCTGGCAAGCTTGAATCCTTGATCCATTTGGAAGTCGACCGGCGTAGCGATGCGCCGGCTTTGGACGCCTTGCAATCTGGATTAGCGCAGGTTCTTGCGGACGTGCGCGCGGCTGTGGAAGACTGGCCCGCCATGCGCACGCGGCTGGCTGATGTCTTGGCGGAGATTAATGGCAACCCGCCTCCGCAGGAACCTGCCGAGACGGCCGAAGACCGGGATTTTCTGCGATGGATTGCTGATAACCATTTTACCCTGCTCGGTTACCGCCAATATGATTTAGAGATAGAAGACGGTGTCGATGTGCTGCGAGTAACGCCGGATTCCGGTTTAGGCATCCTGCGAGGCGGGACGGATACCGTATCGGGCAGTTTTGCTACCCTGCCGCCGGAGGTGCGTGCCCAAGCCCGTGAGCAAAAGCTATTGATTCTGGCTAAAAGCAATGCCCGCGCCACGGTGCATCGCCAAGCCTACCTGGATTATATTGGGGTCAAGCGCTTTAATCGCCAGGGTGAAGTGATTGGCGAACACCGCTTTCTTGGACTCTTCACGTATACAGCCTATAACGCCAGCCTCACCGATATTCCGTTACTAAGACGCAAAGTCAACCGGGTGATGGAGCGCGCCGGGTTTCTGCCCAACAGCCATGGCGCGAAGGCGCTGGCGGTCCTGCTCGAACAGTACCCGCGTGATGAATTGTTTCAAATCGACGAAGAACAGCTCTACACCACCGCGATGGGCATCTTGCGCCTGGGTGAGCGCCAGAAAACCCGGTTATTTGTCCGGCGCGATCCCTACGGGCGTTTTTTCTCCTGCCTGATTTTTGTCCCGCGAGATCGCTATAACACTGAACTGCGCGAACAGATGCAAAACGTGTTGATGACCGCGTTTGCTGGTATTTCCGCTGAATTTTCGGTGCAACTCTCGGAATCGATGCTGGCCCGGGTACTGATGATTATCCATACCCCGCAAGGTTCAGCGCCAGCATACGATGTGCGCGAACTGGAGCAGCGGTTAGCGGAAACCGCCCGGCTTTGGGAAGACAAGCTGGTTCAAGCCTTGATCGACCACTGTGGCGAGGAATTGGGTAACCAGCGGATATTGCGCTATGGGGCGGGATTTCCCGCAGCATATCGGGAAACGGTCGGGGTCCGCGCCGCTGTTTACGACATCGATCTGATGGAGACTTTGGCGCAGTGCGGCGGCATCGCCGTAAACTTGTATGTGTTGCTGGAAGAGCCGCCAGGTGCGCTGCGCTTCCGGATTTATCATTCAGAAGGACCGGTTACCTTATCCGCCAGCTTGCCCATGCTGGAGCACATGGGTGTGCAGGTGATCGACGAGCAACCCTATTGCATTGCCCGCCGTGATGCATCCCCCGTATGGATTCACGATTTCGGTCTGCGCCACGATCTCACTGGAGAGTTGCCTATTGAGCGGTTGCGCACGCTGTTTCACGAGGCGTTCCTGAAAATTTGGCGTGGCGAAGTCGAGAACGATAACTTCAATCGATTGGTCCTGGTCGCCGGACTGGACTGGCGGCAGGTCAAGGTGTTGCGCGCTTATGGACAATATCTGCGGCAAATCGGCTTTACGTTCAGCCGCTCGTATGTGCAAGCGACAGTCGCTGCCCATCCCGCGATCGTTCGCTCCCTCATCGAACTTTTCGAAATCCGCTTCGATCCGAATCATTCCGGCGACCGGGCTGTTCACGAGGAAACCAAGGTCAAAATCATTCTCGAAGCGCTCGATCAGGTTGAGAACATCGATGATGATCGTATTCTCCGTCAATTCCTTGCGCTGATTCGAGCGACATTGCGTACCAATTATTACCGGCGCGATGAAGGCGCGGATTTGAAGCATTACTTGTCGTTCAAGTTTGATCCTAAACAGGTGCCGGGTCTGCCGGAACCGCGTCCGATGTTCGAAATTTTCGTATTTTCGCCACGTATCGAAGGCATTCATCTACGCGGTGGCCATGTGGCGCGTGGCGGGTTGCGCTGGTCCGACCGCATGGAAGATTTCCGCACGGAGGTGCTGGGTCTGGTCAAGGCGCAGGTGGTCAAGAATGCCGTGATCGTGCCGACCGGCTCCAAGGGCGGCTTCGTGATCAAGCGGCCGCCGCCGCCGGGTGATCGCGATGCGTTGCTGCGGGAAGGTATCGCTTGTTATCAAACCTACCTGCACGGGCTGCTGGATATTACCGACAATCTGGTTGCCGGCCACGTTTCGCCACCGCCGAATGTGGTGCGCCATGATGGCGATGATGCTTATTTAGTCGTGGCTGCGGACAAGGGTACAGCAACCTTCTCTGACACCGCGAATGCAGTGGCGCGGGAATATGGTTTTTGGCTGGATGACGCGTTTGCCTCCGGTGGTTCGGCCGGTTACGACCACAAGAAAATGGGTATCACGGCGCGCGGCGCCTGGGAATCGGTCAAACGGCATTTCCGCGAACTGGGATTGGATACCCAAAGCCAAGATTTTACAGTGGTTGGTATCGGTGACATGTCGGGCGACGTATTTGGTAATGGCATGTTGCGTTCTCGCCATATCCGGCTGGTTGCTGCCTTTGATCACCGCCATATTTTCATCGACCCGAATCCGGACCCCGAAACCAGTTTCATCGAACGTGAGCGAATATTCGCGCTGCCGCGCTCCTCCTGGGCTGATTACGATGGCAAGTTCATTTCCAAGGGTGGCGGCGTGTGGCCGCGCAGCGCCAAATTAATCAGCCTGTCCACGGAAGCGCGGCGGGCGCTGGGTATCGATTTCCCCACACTGACTAGCGAGGCGTTGATCCGGGCGATTCTGAAAGCGCCGGTGGATTTGCTATACAACGGCGGGATCGGCACTTACGCCAAAGCCACCGATGAGAGCCATGCTGAGGTGGGCGACCGTGCCAACGATGCCATCCGGGTGAACGGAGCCGAATTGCGTTGCCGTGTGATCGGCGAAGGCGGCAATCTGGGATTCACCCAGCGCGGACGCATCGAATTTGCGATGGCTGGCGGACGTGCCTATACCGACGCCATTGACAACTCGGCAGGCGTGGATTGTTCTGATCACGAGGTCAATATCAAGATTTTGCTTAACATTGTAGAGGCTGATGGCGAACTGACCCGCAAACAGCGCGATCAATTGCTGGCTGCGATGACCGGTGAAGTAGCGGCGCTGGTGCTGCGCGACAATATTCAGCAAACCCAGATTCTCAGTGTGATGGCATCGCGAAGCGCAAGCCTGCTGGACGAACAGACACGTTACATGCGGCAACTGGAGAAGGCAGGCCGTCTCAACCGGGCGCTGGAGTACCTGCCGGATGATGAAGAATTGGCCGAGCGCCGGACAGCGCAAACTGGTCTGACTCTGCCAGAGTTATCCGTGCTGCTGGCTTATAGTAAACTGGATCTCTACGATGCAGTTATCGCATCTGACGCTCCAGAAGACCCGCTGGTGGGTGCGGTGCTGGAGAGCTACTTCCCAACGCTGTTGCGTGAGCGCTTCCCATCCGTTATTGCCCGCCATCCTCTGCGGCGTGAAATCATCGCGACCTGTGTGATCAATGAAATGATTAACCGGGTGGGTAGCACCTTCGCTTTCCGGCTGACCGAGGAAACGGGTGCATCAGCCGGTCAGGTGCTAAAAGCCTATACAGTCACCCGCGATGCGTATCGTCTCTCAGAGCTGTGGCAGGATATTGAGACGTTGGATACATCCGTGCCTGCGGCGATCCAAAATGCTCTCTTTGCTGAGATTATCCGGCTGGCAGCACGCAGTGCCCGCTGGTTCTTGCGCCGGCCAGCCTATCTCAATGATCTGGCTGCCACAGTTACATTATTTGCTGATGCCATCGCCGGCCTGTCATCGACGCTTGACCGGCTCTTCCAGGATACCGAGCGTGGTGCTTTTGACGATGCTGCCGTGGATTATGTGCAGGCGGGTGTGACCGAATCAGTCGCGCGACGGGTCGTTAGTTTGCTGCCGCTGTATTCGGCGCTCGATATTGCCGAAATTGCTGCCAGTATCGACCGGCGTGCTGAAGAAGTGGCGGCGATTTATTTTGAACTCGTCAGCCGGCTCGACTTGCTCTGGCTTAGTCAGCAGATCCGGCAGCTTCCGACCGAGAGTCATTGGCAAATGCTGGCGCGTGATGCCTTGCGTGATGAATTGTCTGGCATTATTGCTGAACTCACTGTTGGTGTTTTCCGGGGATGTCCGCCAGGTCATGGCACCGGGACGCTGATTTCGGCCTGGGAAACGGCGCATCATACCCAGTTCGAGCGTTATGCACAGATGGTGGCTGAATTACGGCAAGCCAGCGGCCTCGATATGCCGATGGTGTCGGTAGCGTTGCGCGAGTTGCGGGGATTGACGAGAGGGTAATATCAGCTCCGGTATTCAGGGGCTTGCTTGCCGGTGAACGCAGGTTGAATTGCCGGCAAGCAGGTGTTTTCAATCACCAGCCGTATTTTTTACAGGTTTTGCTTGAGAGAGTATTTATGCCCCACGCTGACTGCCATGATGCCATGGATCGATTGTTGACACTCAATGAAGCAGTCACTGCGGCTCTTCAATCCATTCAGCCGGTCTATGTGATTGAACCGGTCTCCTTGCTTGATGCAGAGGGCCGGGTGCTGGCGGCTGATGTGTTGGCTCGCCTCGACGTTCCACCCGGCGATAACTCGGCTATGGATGGTTTCGCTGTGTATCTGAGCGACCTGAGGCAAGGAACTGTAACGCGGTTACCGGTCGTTGGCCGCTCGCTGGCTGGTCATCCTTACCCTGGCCCGGTTCCGCGCGGCGTTGCTGTACGCATCACGACAGGCGCCCTGATTCCGGAGGGGCCGGATGCAGTGATCATGCAGGAACAATGTCGCGTAGATCCAGAAGAGGGATGGATTGAGATCGAGCCGGATATTGCGGCCCGGCGCCGGTCTGGCGAGAACATTCGCCAGCGTGGTGAGGATGTACGGGCTGGCACGGTCTTGTTGTCACAAGGCCGGCGGCTCCGCTGTCAGGATATTGCTTTAGTAGCCGGGCAAGGCATCGCCCGCCTGGATGTGGTTAGGCAACTGCGGGTAGCTGTGGCGTCGACCGGCGATGAATTGCACGAACCCGGTGCGGAACTGCCTTCGGGGGCAATTTATGAATCGAATCGTTACTTGCTGATCGGCCTGCTGCGGCGGCTCGGTTGCATCGTAACTGATTTAGGCATCTTACGCGATGACCGGGAAATGCTGTTGCAGACATTACGGCATGCAGCGGCGCATCACGATGTGTTGCTGACATCCGGCGGGGTGTCGGTGGGGACGGCAGACTGGGTAAAGGATGTGATTGCCCAACTGGGCCGGATCGAATTCTGGCGGCTGGCGGTCAAACCCGGCAAACCAGTGACTTTCGGGCGCATCCAGGATTGTCTGGCGCTGGGTCTGCCGGGTAACCCCGTGTCGGTGATGGTGTCCTTTCTATTATTCGCCCGGCCATTGCTGATGAAATTAATGGGTATGGAACCCATCGAACCGATGCGATGGCCCGTCCTGGCTGATTTTGCTTTTCGCCGTAAGCCCGGCCGGCGCGAGTGGTTGCGAGTGCAGTTGCAGCTTGATCCTGAACGCAAACCGCTGGCCCGTCTGTATCGTACAAATAGCTCTGGGGCGCTATCGTCACTATCGTGGGCAGATGGATTGGTGGAGTTGCCGGAAGACTGCGCTAATGTCATGCCTGGCGATTATGTAGACTATTTGCCATTCAGCGGCCTGGGGGCGGAGTAGTCTCATTCAGATCAGTATCAGGGAAATAGCGGGCGCCCCAATCGGCTTGTACCGCTATGCCTTTGGTATTCAAACGGTAGACCTTGATGTCTGGGTCACTGGAGATATTGGCTGGCGAACCGGAAGCAATGAATTGCTTTAGTTTTTGTGCGTTATGAAATATCAGCACTTGCCGGTAGGGTTGCAGCGTAGCTCCGGGTTGGAGATCAGTTCGTGCCAAGTGCATGTAGGTGGCTTTGCCGGTGGCTTTTTCGAACACCACACCACGTCCGTGGGTTTCGGCCAGGATGGCATTGAGGCCATTGATTTCAAACATACCATAGCCAGCAGCTTGCTGGATTTCAGCTTTAGTTAATGGTTTCAGCCGGTAAAGCTGACGTAAGGTCTGGTGATGGACTTTGAGGATAGCCTGTTGCTGTTCCTGCCGGGCTTTCTCGCTCAGTCCGGATTGCGGAGGAACGATGGGCAGCTGTACGGCATTCTTAGGTGAATTAGCACAGCCGGCCGGCAGCGCCGCTAAAAAACAAGCAATGATCATTGCCCGCCGTTTGGCGCTGTGATTCACGATTTGCACCATATCCGGCTGCTCTAAAATAATTCGATATCGTCGCTGGGTTGATCGTATTGTAAAAAAAGCGTGCCATCAGCGGTCAAGTTTTCGTAGCAGTGAATCTGGTTGCGTCCATTAGCCTTGGCATAATACAAAGCCCGGTCAGCCCGTTCGATGATCATAGTCGGCATTTCTGAAGCATTGATTTGGGAAACTCCGATGCTGATGGTGACTTGACCGACCTGTGGAAAATTATAGAGTTCCACAGTATGCCGGAATCGCTCAAGGATGCTTAATGTATTACTCTTCGTCTCTGTTTTGAGTACGATCACAAATTCTTCACCTCCGTAGCGGAACAGGAGATCGTTACGGCGGAATGATTGCCGCATGAGATTGGCCATTAATAGGAGAACCTCATCGCCATACAGATGCCCGAAGGTATCGTTGATCCGCTTGAAATGATCAATATCTAGAACGGCCAGCCAGTAGCTGTTTCCGTCGTCATGCTGGCGCCGTTCGTTTGCCCGGAGCACGCCCAGCATTGGATCGGTACGGCGATAGCTCAAAAGAATATTAATAAGCCGCTCATCGAAGGTTTTACGATTGAGCAGACCGGTCAGCCGGTCATGTGCATTTTCATGAATCAGCGCTAGATAATTTTGATAAATGCGCATAAACCCAGCGATCAGCCGGCGGTCCTCGCTCAAATCACGGGTGGATTCGAGACACAGAATTCCAATACCCTGATTCTGATACAAAATAGGGAAGGCATAACGCTGAGTACGTGCCGAGACAGGCTCCACAAGCATTTGTCGACGACACAGACAATCGGTAAACAAGGCATCATTGATAGGGGGCATCGGGTAATCAGCGTACTGGGATTCTTCATTCATGCTCCAGCAACCTTCGGGATTGACCCGCACCAGCAGTCCGAACTGATGACCTTCAACCTGATACAGGGAAATCTCTTCGGTAGGCAGCAACTCAAACATGGTCTGGATCAGACAAAGTTCGAGAGATTCGCGATCACGCTTTTCGGTTAGGCGAGCAATAGATTCCAGCAACCGTTCGTGGTCGGGTAGATTCATGGATGTTTTTCTGAATTAGTCATCATCGGTAGACTGTAGATAAACGGTTATATCGTAGCGTTCGCGCGGGTATAACGCTCGCGCTTTTTGATAAGCTTCATCTTCGTCGCTGGCTGCCACTGAATCTTCGACAATGGAACCATTGTCCAGTGCCGTAGCGTAGACCAGATACAGAGTCGGTCGCTGCCGGGTTGGCTGGTTTATTCTGCGCATGGCCTTACCTCAATGAGGATCAACATTCCCTTGGATTAGTGAGAGTCAATGCTCACAGTATGGCAGGTTAAAATTTCTACGCCTAAACAGGGCCGCCGCCAGCAACAAAGCAATTCTCATCAATACTGCACTGATGTGGTGATAACCAGCAATGTGAATTATTTTCCGCTGCGGCGAGATGAATCGATTTGTCCACGGAGCGTGGATGGCCTCAGCCGCGGCGGACGGTTCTTGGTTTCGTTGCTGAAGCGGAAACGTCCAGCCAGTACGCAACCTTTCATTCCAGGATCGCAGGGGCGATCCTTGACATGCTGACAGGTTCCGTTGAATTCATGTGGACAGCCCCAACCGCTCATTAGATTTTCCCCTAATATTACGATCAATGTCTGACACAGCAAACTACTACTGACCTTGGAAGGAATGCCTCAGGTCAGTAGTGGCCTTCATTTAAGGCAAGAGTGATTTGGCCGTATTGCTATCGATTCAACCGGTTCGCGGCCCCAGGCCCGAAATATTGCTGGGTAAATTGATAGCTAGGCTGGTTGTAGTGGTAGCAGGTCTGCTCCGAACGGACACAGCGCACGCCACCTATCGGCGAAAAAACATCCCCTGATTGCTGTTGCCCGCCGCCGCCTTGCCGGCCACCGCCCTGACCGCCGTCTTGCCGGCCGCCGCCTTGCCGGCCGCCGCCCTGACCGCCGTCTTGCCGGCCGCCGCCTTGCCGGCCACCGCCCTGACCGCCGTCTTGCCGGCCGCCGCCTTCATCTCTGGACATGCGTTTTTGCAAACGCTGGGCAGCTTGGTCGCCATAGCGTTGGCGGGTCTGCTCGACACTAGGACCGCTCCGGTCGCGGCAAATTTGTTTCTGATCGTCACACTTGACCCCTTGCGCAGCTTGTACGGTCATAAAGGGTAGTGAGCTCATCAACGCGAACGTGCCCAATGCCAGCATTGTCTTCATCAATTTCATTCGTCTTTACCTCGTTAAATATTTTCAGTGGCTTGAGTGACCTTGTTCATCACCGCTAGGTGTAACTTGGTTAACAACCATACTGTAAATACTCTTGTTAACATTAGCTGAATATTCTTCAAAAATGAATTTTGCTATTTGGCGGATTTTAATGGCTTCAAACAAAATTTATCCAAATTATTCATGGTTAGTCTAAAAGCAATAAATAGCGCTGAATGCGCTAAAATAAGAAACAAGCCTATTTTTCGCCTTCTGAGAACCTAACGTATGCAAACCCTACGCTTTAACTTTCAGACCTTGTGCCGTAACGCCGCCGAGCGTGGTGGTCAAATGCAACAGCGCTTGCTGGATGCATTGGATGCGCGGCATACCGTTAAGACCTTGCCGGAGTTCGGTATTGAGCGTGCAGCACAACTGGCCGGCTGTACGGCCAACCACATTCGCAATCTGGAGGCGCGCGGTGATCTACCAGAACCACGGCTGATCGAAGCTGGCTCGACCCAGCGGCGAATATATAATTACAATGAGATCAATATCATTCGTGAGATCATTGGTAAGCGGCCGGTCTGTCCGTCCGGCGCCAGTTGTGTGCGTGTGGTGTTTTCCAACCTCAAGGGCGGCGTAGCTAAAACCACTATGTCGCTGCACTTCGCACAATATCTGGCGCGCGAAGGCTACCGGGTGTTGCTGGTGGATGCCGACCCGCAGGCCACCATTACTGGTGCATTCGGCTTTATCCCCGATCTTGATCTTGACGATGGTGACGATCTATTTCCAGCACTGACTCAAGCACCGGCGCGCATCGCCGGCGCGGTGAAACAGACGCATTGGAGTAACCTGGAACTAATACCAGCACGATTAGCACTGCAATATACCGATTGGCAGCTGTCACAACCGGAGGAGCGTCAGAATGAAATACTCGGGCCTCCGCCAGTGCGGTTGCATCGGGCATTGAAGATGATCGAGGACCGTTATGACGTCATTGTGATCGATACACCGCCATCGCTAGGCATGTTATCCCTCAATGCTATCGCCGCCGCGAATCTGATTATCATGCCAATCATCCCGCATATGTACGATATTTCCTCCAGTGTCCAGTATTTCCGGATTTTGGAGCAGATTTGTTCTTTGTATGATCGGGAAATCAATGTCCAGCGGCTTAATATTCTGCTGACCAAAGTCGACAACACAACCGAAACTCTAAACAACATCGCAGTCATTAATGGGGCTTACGGGGAGCTGATTCTCAGCAATCGCATGGGCCTGACGAAAGAATTACAAAAATCGGCCAGTGACCAGGTCAGCATTTATGAGATTGATCAGCCGCGAGGTTCCCGTGATACCTACAATCGAGCGATCATGATGCTGGATGGCGTCAACGGTGAAATTTTGCTGGCGGTACGCCAGCTCTGGCAGCAGGAAGTTCTCAGCGGGATTGAGGCCGCTGAGGCGGGCCAGGTGCAGGTGGCGTCATGAGCCGCCGCAAGTCGCTCAAAAATCTTGGCGATTGGATCGGTGCCGGTGGCCATAGCTTCGAAGGCAGTCTGCTAGAAAACGAAGGCAGCTCCGCTTCGGAAATCCGTACCCTAGAGATTAATCAACTGGTTGCAGGCTGTTACCAGCCCCGGCAATGGGTCGACGAGCACTATCTGGCTGACCTGGAACAGAGTATCCGCCAATTTGGCGTGATTGAACCTTTGGTGGTGCGGCCATTGGCCGAAAACGGTTATGAAATCCTAGCCGGACATATGCGCTGGCGGGCCGCGCAGCAGGCCGGTTTGAACCAGGTTCCGGTGGTGGTGCGGGAAGTGGATGATCGAACCGCGGCTGCCATTGCTTTGGTCGAAAATCTGCTGCGCCGGGATTTAAATCCCATCGAGGAAGGACGGGCGTTACGGCGTTTGCGTGAAGAATTTGGGCTGACTCAGGAACAACTGGCGGAGTTACTAGGAATTTCACAACCAGCGATCAGCCGGACGCTGGGGTTGCTGAATCTCGATCCGGCGGTGCAAGCGCATATCGAGGAAGGCCGGCTGGAAGCAGGGCATGGCAAGACGCTGCTCGGCCTGCTGCCTGAGCCGCAAATCCGGCTGGCAGAGCAGGCGGTTGCCAGGGGTTGGAGCGTGCGGGAGTTGGAACAACGCCGGGCCGCGCTGACCGGTAAGCGGCAGGTTAGTATGCCTGCGCCGCGCGATCCTGATTTAATCCGCTTGGAGGAGCGATTACGAGAAAGATTAGTCGCGCCGGTTCGCCTGCGTTACGACACTAACCGGGGTTGCGGCCGGATCGAAATCGGCTTTTCCAGTTTGGATGAGTGTGACGGTATTCTGGAGCGGCTGGGCATACGAGAGGCAGAAAATAAATAAGCTCTTTATGCGTTCACCTATTTATCGCGTTTGAATTGAGGAATTATTGCATGGCCGGTACCAGCCTGTTAGCCCTGATCGACGATATTGCCACGGTGTTGGACGATGTGGCGCTGATGACCAAAGTAGCGGCAAGGAAGACCGCTGGTGTTTTGGGCGATGATTTGGCGCTGAATGCAGAACAGGTTTCAGGGATACGCGCGGAACGGGAATTGCCAGTGGTATGGGCGGTCGCCAAAGGCTCGATGAAAAACAAGCTGATTCTGGTTCCAGCAGCCATTTTGATCAGCGCCGTGGCGCCGTGGGCAATTACTCCGCTCCTGATGGCGGGCGGTGCGTATCTATGTTTCGAGGGTTTCGAAAAGCTAGCGCATAAGTTTCTCCATGATAAGGGCGAAACCGAGGCTGAACATGTGGCGGAAATCAAGGCGCTCAGCGACCCCGCTGTGGATTTAATGGCGTTCGAACAAGAGAAAATCCAAGGTGCGATCCGCACTGATTTCATCCTGTCGGCTGAAATCATCGTGATCGCTTTAGGTACCGTGCAAGAAGCGATCTTTATGACCCAGGTGGTTGTGATTGCCATCATCGCTGTCATGATGACAGCCGGTGTCTATGGTGCGGTGGCCGGCATCGTGAAGCTGGACGATGCGGGTTTGTATCTGATGAAAGCGGCGGGAGCGGATGCTTGGAGCCGGTTCAAACGCATCTTAGGGCAAGGTATTTTGCGGGTTGCGCCGTATCTGATGAAAGCACTGTCTGTCGTTGGTACCGTGGCCATGTTCATGGTTGGCGGCGGTATTTTATTGCATGGGTTGCCCCATTCACATGAGGTGCTGCGCCATGCGGAAGAGACGGTTTACAACTTGCCGGGCATTGGCGGGCTGTTATCGGTCATCACACCTGCACTCTTGAGCGCACTGGCGGGGGTTGTCGCGGGTGGCATCGTATTGGCGGTGGTTGATAAGGTGATGGCCGTTTTTGAGAGATTTAAGAAAACCAGGTGATTTCAATATGAGTGGCTTGATTCCCCCTCCTCTATGCGGGAGGGGGTGAACGCTTACGGTGCGGCTAACCTTTCACGCATACCACTTGTTTGAGGGTATGTAAAATCTCCGTCAAATCGCTTTGATTCGCCATGACGGCATCGATGTCCTTATAAGCGCCGGGAATTTCGTCCACCACGCCTCGATCTTTCCGGCAGATCACGCCGGTGGTCTGCTGGGCCAGATCGGCCGCGGTGAACTGTTTCTCAGCAGCGGTGCGGCTCATGCGGCGTCCGGCGCCATGAGCGCTGGAGCAGAAACTTTCGGGATTTCCTTTGCCGCGCACGATATAGCTGCGCGTACCCATGCTGCCGGGAACGATGCCTAAATCGCCTTCGCGGGCGCGAATCGCGCCCTTGCGCGTGACCCAGACATTGGCGTCGTAGTGGTGTTCCTTGACCACATAGTTGTGATGGCAGTTCACCACTTCCGACGTGACAGTGAAGGGCGGTAGATGGCGGGTCAGGGCGGCGATCACCAAGTTCAGCATGCACTGGCGGTTCTGCATCGCGTAGTCTTGCGCCCACTGCACCGCTGCGACGTAATCGGCGAAGTGTTCGGTACCCTCCGGGAGATAAGCCAGATCCCGGTCCGGTAGCTGAATCATCCAACGCTCCATGTCCTGGCGGGCCAGTTGGATGAAGTAATCGGCGATGGCATTGCCGATGCCCCGGCTGCCGGAGTGCAGCATTATCCACACGTGACCGGCTTCATCGAGGCAGACTTCGATGAAATGGTTGCCCCCGCCCAATGTGCCCATTTGGTTCATCCATTTGGAGAACTTGCCAAAAGCCTTGAGCAGGGCAGGGTGCCGGGCAGTCAGCGCGTTCAGCCCCGCTTCAAACGGGCGTGCGGCGTCTACCAGAACCCGGTCATCGGGATGCTGGCCCCGGCCGGCCGGAACATCGCGGGTAATCTGGTCGAAGATCTTTTTCAAGCTTTTTTCGTCCAGGTCGTTGGCTGTCATCGACAACCGGGCCGCGACCATCCCGCAACCCAGATCCACGCCCACGGCAGCGGGAATGATGGCTTTATGGGTGGCGATGACCGAACCGATGGTAGCGCCCTTACCCAGATGCACATCCGGCATCGCGGCGACATGGTGATGAATGAACGGCAGACCGGCAATGTTGGCCAGTTGCTGCTTCGAGGACTCATCCACGTCGTCAGTCCAGATTTTGACTGGGACACGCTGACCGGAAAGAACCTGTTGAATAGGCATGCGCGGTTCCTCTTTTCTCTACTGCTGGAGAGGTTTGATGGTGTTAAGTGAAACAGAGCTTAAACCAAGGACACGCCGGGTGGTGAAAAAAGGCGGGAAATAGCGCTATCAGTGTGCCTTTTTGAGATCAGCCTGCTCAAAATGTTAAAGGACAGTTATACATTTTGGGCTGGCTGGCCGTCTATCTCCGTGCTGCTCACCGTTATGAGGGTGGCCGCTAGTGCCCTCATCGTAGTCCCGGATGTATTTCGGGATTTACAATCCCCGATACTTTATGTGCTCGCCTCGTTGCGGGTGTTGGCCGCCACGCAGGACACAAACCAAACAGAATCTCATACGGAGGATCAATGGCAGATCTAATTCGTTTCGCTTTAGAGAATTTCACACTAACGCTATTGGTGCTTGGTTTTGTTGCATCAGCCGTGTCGTTGTTGCAGGTATCTCGCCCATGGAGAGCCCATATGGTGATTGAGGCGATTCTTTCCTGCTTCATCTGTTTTCGATCGCATTCAGTTACTTATACAATTTTTTCATGCATGTTTTCTTTGGGGACATGGCAGCCCAGTTTATCGGTTGGGCAGATAGCCCGTTCCAAAGAGAGGTTGGCTTCGCTAGTTTGGGCTTCGCCGCAGTCGGCTTTCTTGCATTTCGAGGAAGCTTCGACATGCGTGTCGCTGCTATTACCGGGCCTGCGTGCTTTCTTTTGGGTGCCGCGGGTGGCCACATCATAGAGATCGTAAGAACCGGCGATTTTGCTCTTGGAAACGCCGGTGTGATTCTGTACACCGGCCTCTTCCTTCCATTCATCGGATTTGCTCTACTCTGGCTCAAGCATCGACATCCGTATCAGGCTGCTCAAGGGCCAATGGCAATGAACTAACATTCTGCTGCAACAAGGGGACTCTATCTCCAGCCAGCCAATCAACCTGGCGAGCAACTACAGGGTAAACTGCCTCGGTTCCCGTCTGGCCTGGACTCAAGCAGATATTACGGTTGAGATAAGAGATACGATAATAGCGACTGACTGGTTGGAAGGGTCCCTTATCAATCCATAACCCCACGATTGCCTCGTAGGTCATCATGAGCGCCCAGCAAACGGAAGCAGTTCCTATTCTAGCTAACATCGATTCATTCCCTGCCGGATTCCCCGCCGTGTGGGCCTGCGACTGGGGCGAGGATTGTCATGACTTGTGGATGAGCTTTCGCTATCGTGGCGTTAGACAACAACTGCGCTGGATCAAGCCAGGGGAATTCTGGATGGGTTCGCCGGAGACTGAGACGGAGCGGGAAGATAACGAGACCCGCCATCGGGTGATACTAACCCACGGCTTCTGGCTGGCAGACACGGCCTGCACGCAAGCCCTCTGGCATGCGGTGATGAGTGACAATCCCAGCCGCTTTAAAGGCGCGGAGCGGCCTGTGGAAACTGTGAGCTGGAGTGATACGCAAACCTTCCTGAACCGGCTCAACGAGATTGTGCCGGGGGGCGGGTTCCGGTTGCCGACGGAAGCCGAATGGGAATATGCCTGCCGGGCGGGGACAGAAACGCCCTTCTGGTTTGGCGCGCAGATGACTCCGGAGCAAGTCAACTACGATGGCAATCACCCTTATACCGGTGAGGCCCAAGATCAGTATCGAGGACAGACCGTGGACGTCAAAGCGCTGCCCTGCAACGGCTGGGGGCTGTATCAGATGCACGGTAACGTGTGGGAATGGTGTCAGGATGGGTATGGTCACTATCCGGCTGACATGGCCATTGATCCTGTGGAGCCTGCGACGGGCGCGACCCGCGTGCTGCGCGGCGGTAGCTGGTTTGGTCACGGCAGGCACGCGCGTTCTGCCGCCCGCGCCCGTGATTATCCCGGCTTCCGCCGCGGCTACTACGGTTTCCGCTTGGCCCGAGGTCAAGCGGCCAGCCAGGCAGCGCCAGAGGCGCAGCGGCGGTAGGCAATCTGGACCGGCCAGACACCGCGGAGTGGCGGCAGTCAGAGCCAATAGCCGGTTCGATCTTCAACCCCGCGCGTCACGGAAGTTGCGCAAAGGGTTGAAGGGAGCATTTACATTGTTCAGATCATTGAAAAGGAGGGGCTGTTGGCGGCGAAGCTGGCGCACATGAAGCCGGTTGACCCCTTCGTCGAGAAAGGCTTCGGTGTCGGCGCTCTTGCCCCAAAAATAAGCGTCATGCCCCGAACGCCGGTTTCTCCGTCCGCATTCCGAGCGGTAGATGTTGGTGATGAGAATCGCGAAGAACTCTTCCTTATTATCGTACTGTTTCTGAAAAGGGACCCGGTGGTCTTTTTTGGAGAGTCCGGCGGTGAAACGTAGCGCATGCACCAGTTCATGGAGTAGCACCTCGTCTGGATCTGAGCCGGGGCCAAAAAATGGAATGCCGATCCCTAATACGGGGTTGATGGGGTTATACGTCCATTGAGCCGGAGTAAACCGCACCAGCGAATTCTCGCGCCGGCCCTCGCGCCCCCGTCGCTGAGGTTCGTTACCGCGGCCGTCCGGTCCGGCAGTGGCATTCGGGGAGTCGGCCAAAGCCTCTTCCTGGTACTTTCTGATCAGAGACTTGTAGTGATCTTCCAGAAGCCCCGGACTTTCCTTCAATCGGGCCTTCAGATCTTCGATCAGTTTTTGCAGATAGCTGTCGATGATAAACGGCTTGATCACAATGGTGAAAGCCGGACTTTGCCGCCGGATGGCGGCGAACACCGCCTGGCCGGTGCGGGTGTAGTTAATAGTGCGAAGGAGCGCGAGGACTTCCTTCTCGTAGTGTTGCTTGGTGCGCGCAGCCTTAGCCACTAAGGCTTGATGCTGGCGTTGATCAACTGCCAGATCAAGGAAGGGGTTTACAGTTTTGCGGCTGGCTCCGAGTGCATCGAGCGCTAGAAGCTCAAGATCGGTTCCGTCAATGGTCATGCTGCTAAATAACGTGGACATCATGCTCCTCCGAAGGATAGATAAATGCCGTCGACACGTGAAGGCTTGATGCAGGTAAAGTCACGGTGCGGGTCGTGATCCCCCGTGCAGTCCGGCAACTGGAAGCATGATCGATGCCAGCCCGAGCTTTGCAAAATTAGCGGCGATACATCAATTAAACAGGCTCATCCGCGTCATCACGCTATCGCGCTTGATCAGCCAGTGCTGCATCGCGCCACCGATATGCAGGACGAGGAGACCCGCAATGACCCAGCCGGCCATCTCGTGAAGCGAGAACAGCATTTCGCTGAGCGCCTGGTTCTTGCCGGTCAATCCTGGCAGATTCCAAGCGAAGAACTGCACGGGATAGCCGCCTGCTGCGGTGGCCAGCCAGCCCAGGACCGGTTGAGCCAGGAGCACCATGTAGAGAAGGTCATGCACTGCGCGGCTCGCGACCCGCTCGAACCCAGTGAGGGGCGGCTGGTACGGAGGAGCGCCCAACGCCAGCCTGAAGCCTAAGCGCAGGAGCATCAGTGCCAGGATCATGATGCCGAAGGTTTTGTGGCCGGTGTAGAGGGCATTGGTCACTGTCTTCCCAAAGGTCTCCTGGGTTCCTTCGAAACCCAGAAATCCCAGTATCATGCCCACCCCCAGCGTCCCTAGCACCAGGAGGGCGATTAGCCAGTGCAACAGGCGTTGTATCAGAGCATAGCGATTGGTTTCGGTCATCATTGCCTCCGGCCGGTGATTTCGAAAAGAGCCCCTGAGAGGGCCCTTGAATCATGGACCCTGCGATGACCGGCTGCAATATTTGCAGCCCTTACCACCTATCAGTTCTGAGTTAGACTAG
>JACKNF010000012.1 GCA_024234995.1 Gammaproteobacteria bacterium | reverse complement strand
TGAAATCGCGTTCATCACGGAATCGGATACCATTGGTCAGACCGCCCTGGATATCGGCAATTATCATGGATTCGGATTCAGTCACCTGATTCATCTTGGCGACAGTCTTGATGTCGATCTCGCTGATCTTCTGGATTATTTATCCAATGATTACCGGACCCGGGCGATCCTCCTATATGTGGAACAGATCAGCAATGCGCGTAAATTCATGTCGGCGGCGCGGCGGGCCGCACGCCTGAAACCGGTAATCGTACTGAAACCACGCCGTTACCCTGAAGAACTCGATGACGCTGTTTATGCGGCTGCCTTTCGCCGTGCAGGTCTGTTGCGTGTAGAAGACAGCGACGAGCTGTTGCAAATGGTTGAGGTGCTGAAAGCTGCAAAACAGGTAAATAACGACCGGCTGGCTATCCTCAGCAACAGTTCCAGCATGAGTTTGCTGGCCACCGATACCTTATACCGTTTTAACGGACGGCTGGCGCAATTTTCCGAGGCGACCCAGCAAGGTTTAGAACCATTGATCGAATCCAACGCCCCGCTCAATCCGGTGGATTTGGGTGATCAAGCCGATGTCCAAGTTTACCGTCAGGCGCTGGATTTGCTGCTCGTCGATCCAGGGGTGGATGGCGTACTGGTGATCAAAACACCGAGTGCATTCAGTGAAACTGCGCCGCTGGCCACGGCATTGATTGAACAACTTCCCCACAGCCGTTGTTGCCTGATCGCCAGCTTTCCGGGTCCGCAAACGGGTGCAGAAGCACGGAAATGCCTGTTGAAACGGCAAATCCCGACCTATGAAACGGCAAGCGCTGCAGTACAAGCTTTCATGCGCATCGTTCAGTATAAGCGTAATCAGGCACTCCTCATGGAGACGCCACCTTCTCTTCCTGAAGAATTCGCCCCGGATATCGGTGCAGCGCGGGCCATTATTAGCCGGGTCTTGTCGCAGAACCGGCGGCGCCTCGATGAATATGAGGCGGCACAATTATTGATGGCCTATGGCATCCCGATGGTGGATACCCGGTTGGCGTATTCTCCCGAAGAGGCGGCTGAAATCGCAACGCTCTTGAATCCGCCTGTATTTTTGAAACTGTTCTCCCCGGATATCCCGCATAAATTATTGGTGGGAGGGGTAACAGGTTATTTGAATACCCCTGAAGCGGTTCAACAAGCCGCAACCGCCATGCTGGATCGATTGCACCATACCGCGCCAATGGCACGATTCGGTGGATTTGTATTACAACCAATGATCGCGCGGGATAGCGCTTATGAGTTGACCTTGGGGATGCGTTCAGGCGAGCGTTTTGGTCCGGTAATTTTCTTTGGCCAAGGCGGTTTCGAGGTTACAGCGATTGACGATCTGGCCTATGGCCTGCCGCCGCTCAATATGCATCTGGCCCGTGAGATTATGGCGCAAACCCGGATTTACCAGCGATTGCGTTACGGTCTGTTGCGACGCGCCAACCTCAATGCCCTCGCGCTGGCGCTTGTCAAGATTTCCCAGATGGTGATTGACTTGGGCGAATTGGTTACTCTGGACATTAATCCGCTATGGAGCAACGCTCAGGGTATTATGGCGCTGGATGTGCAGGTGGAAGTTGCGCCAACCAGAAGCGACCCTGCCCGGCGTCTAGCCATCCGGCCCTATCCCAAGGAACTCGAAGAAACTATTGTCTTGCCTGACAAGCAAGAGTTGCTGCTACGCCCGGTTCTGCCTGAAGACGAACCCTCTCTACAAGCCCTTGTAGCGCGGGCTTCCCCTGAAGATTTGCGGCGGCGCTTCTTTCAGCCGATCCGCGAACTCAGCCATGAAATGGCAGCGACCTTGACACAGATCGATTACCATCGAGAAATGGCGCTGGTCGCGGCCGGCCCAGGTGTACCTGGCAAAGCAGAAATCTATGGTATTGCCAATCTCAGCACCGGCCCGAATCAAGACCGGGCGGAATATTCGATCATCGTCGACCGGGCGATGATCGGCCTGGGGTTGGGCAACAGCCTGATGCGGCGGATCATCAACTACGCTCGGGTGCGCGGCATCGGCGAGATTTATGGCGAAGTATTGCAAGAAAACAAACCGATGCTGCAATTGAACCGGGCACTCGGCTTTGCAATTCGTTCTGATCCCGATGACCCGAGCCTGAAGCATGTTATCCTAAAATTACATGAGATTGGAATGTCTGCAGGTTGAATGACATGAGCGAAAAACGTCTGCTGGTGGTCGACGACGAGCCTGAATTTGGTGAACTGGTGGCACGGGTAGCTGCTGATTTGGGTTATGAAACCCAGGTGACAACCAACGGCCGGGATTTCCAAAGCGCCTACCATGAACTACACCCGACTTTGGTGGTATTAGACATGGTCATGCCCGAGATGGATGGCAATGAGCTGGTGTTGTGGCTCATGGAGCAGCACTATGCTGCCGATTTGATCATCATCACTGGTTATAGCCCCGAGTATGCCAAAGATGCCCAATTGCTGGCCGAATTCAAAGGCCTGCATTCAGTAACTACGCTGGCTAAGCCAATCCGGCTGGCCAAGCTGCGGGAAGCGTTGGGTGGTTAGTGCATCTTCTTCCTCAACTGGGCATCGTCCTGCTGATGGCGGCTTTAGCGATCGGTGGTGGATACTGGATCACCGGCGCGGGCAGCAAGAGAGATGGCGGCAGTCCGGGAAACTCACGCTCGAACAGCCCTATAGTGGTCGAAATAGCCCACACCCAATTGGGCCAGGTTAAGGAATCAGTGCCAGCAGTAGGTACTGCCCGTGCGGCTCATGCTGTCAAGATTGTTTCCACCACAGCGGGCCTGGTGACGCGCGTGGCGTTTCACGCCGGGCAACGAGTCGCGCCTGGCATGCTATTAATTGAACTTGACAATGAAAGCGAGCAAGCCGCGGTCCATGAAGCCGAGAGCGAGTTGACCAACCTGCGTCTACAGATGAAACGCGCTGAGTCTTTGCTTGAGCGAAAACTGTTGTCGGCAGCAGAGCTGGATGAATTACGTGCCCGATTCGGGATGGCGGAGGCCCGGCTGGCGGCGGCACGCAGCCGGCTGCAAAAACGAATGATTCGAGCACCGTTCGCGGGAGTAGTGGGGCTGCGCAATATCAATGCCGGTAGCTATATCGATTCCGATACCGTGCTGACCACTCTTGATGACTTGGATACCATCGAGCTGGAATTCCGTGTGCCGGAACGCTATTTCGGCGCAGTCCGCTTAGGGCAAACGGTGAGCGCCACGAGTGCGGCTTTTCCTGACCATTCCTTTACTGGCGCAGTGCACGAAGTGGATACCCGCATCGATCCAACGGCTCGTGCTTTTCGAGTGCGGGCCAAACTGCCAAATCCCGATGCCCTGTTGCCCGATGGCCTGTTCATGGCAGTCAGACTGACCATTGCTAAGCGCGATAACGCTGTGCTAGCGCCTGAGGAAGCAGTGATCAGTGAAGATGGTCAAAGTTATGTTTATGTGGTCATGGATGGGATTGCGCTAAAAACCGCAATCACTACTGGGCAACGGCTCGATGCGGCTATTGAGGTCTTAGCCGGATTGCCGCCGGACGCGAAAGTAGTGACCCGTGGTCATCAATCACTGCGGGATCGATCGCCCGTACAAATTCATCAGCAAGGTGGCCCATCGCGGTAACCACCTCTTCGCTATGCAATATCAATCCTTGAGTTAGCTTTTCATCGGCTCATTGCAAACCGGCTGCGAGATAGCGAAATAATGATTTCATTCGCTATCTTGAATAAATTTCCCCATAAAATCATTTTCTTATCGAGGGATGCCGACAATCACTTCATCGCCTTGATAGTGACTGGCCAACGGCCCCCGGAACTTTGCACCATCAGGGTCCATACAGGCAATATGCGTGTTGGAAGCACCATAGACGCTCACCACATGATTACCGACTCCCGGCTTGCGATAGCCCACGACCAGTGGCCCATGCTTCATTTTTTGATTGACGTAATGGCAAGTGAAATCCGTACCAGCAATGGCTTCGCAATCCATTCGCCAGCGGCCGTCGCGAATGATGGCCATCAAGTTGGCCCGCGAAACGGTTCCATAATTTGGATTAGTATCCGGATTGGAAGAATCCCAGTATCTGAGGTAAACATTCAACAAATTGATCTGCGTAATGACAGGCCGGGTACCAATGGCTCTCGCCCACCATTCCAATGTAGCTGCCCAGCAGGAAGTAGGATCAAATTGCTGAACGGGTTTTATCAAGCGATAGTTTTTAGCCATTTTTTCCTCGAATATATTGAGCTTTAAATAAGAATCTCGCTGAATGCGGGATTCTGGCAGTAGATTATCCGTAAGCATTCAAACCTTTGACCTCGACGCCCCCTTCTACGAAAGGAAATCTTGCAAGATCAATGTGTTGTTTGGCTTCTCCTCCCTTCTGCAGGAGGAAGTGAACACTTACGATTATTAATCTCCTAGTAGATTTAGCATATATTATGCCATTATAAAAAATATATATAAAACAAAATAATAAATAAAATTATCATTAGAATTTGCGATTCAGGTGCATGATTTATCCGCTCAGAATGACCGGATCAGCAGTTCAGACTGAATAATTTCATTACGCTTGCCACCCAGATACCGGTTATTAATGTGACACATTTGGCTGAACAGCCAATTGATTTACCGTTTATCAGCTCGCCAGCCAAAACGTGGTTTCTGGAATGGTGACAGTGAACTCTCCACCCGCCCCAAGGCTTGCGCGGCAATTCCAAGTTCTTGGAACAACAGATGCTGACGTGCAGCTTCCGCTTTGCCTTGATTGACCACCAATAAGCACCCGCCTGGCGCCAACAGCGTCCAGGCATGCACCAGCAAGTCGAGGGGTCTCAGGAACTGACGGGGTAAACCCCAAATCTTTAGCGGCGCTTCATGAAGAAACGGCAGAAACCAGGTAATAAAACCGTAGCTTCCACGCACGTCTAATAGATCGCCTGCAATGTACCGGCATCCGGGCAAGGAGCGAGCCACAAACTCGCCATGCGCACGGCGCGTCGTCAGCGTCCAATAGCGGCGATAGGCATCCAACTCGACACCATGCCAGGGACTGCCGGACCACGTTTGCAGACCGGGCAGATAACCGCCATTTTTACAGCCGATATCGAGGTAAGGTGCAGGGTAACCGGGGAATCCTGCGTAACGGTCCAGAACGTCTAGGACATAGACGCTTTCATGGAAGCCGATTGGATCACAAACGGACGCCCAATGGCGCAGATCATAGCGGGTTGCGAGAATTTCAGCGGCTGCGCGTTGCGCCGATGGCAATGTTCGCATCAAAGCTGGCAACGTTCGCGGCCAGCGAATGACCGGTGGTGACCAAGAGAGCGTATGGCGTAACCGCCATGCCAGCCGATGACCCGCTTCGTCAAAATCCGGAACACTGAAGGAACGCCAAAACATAAACCGTTGGAATAACGTCCTTGTCGCCTAAGGTATCATCTTTGGTCCATCCCGCATATCAATCCAGGTCAGTTCCCCGTGTTAATATGCGGGCTTAACCGATTAACCTACTTCTACCGTAGTCTGATCGAAGAAGGCTTCGACCGGCTTGCCGACCGTGCCACCCTTGGTATCTTGCTGCTCGTAATGCACCGTCACCTTGGCATAGGCAAAGCTCACATTGCTGATCGGCTCGTCTTCACCGCCACTGCCTGACCAATCCACATGCTCGACCAAGCAGTTCTCGAACGTATAAATTTCAAAGGGCTTCTGCACTGCTCCTTTGGCACCGATATTCTTGGTCAGATGCACAATGATTTTGTCGATATGCTGGCCAGCGGTCATGAAACCAAACAGTTGTGGAGTGGCTTTTTCGCGCCGCATCATCACACTGAAGGAACTCACCGAGGTCCGCCCTGAAGACAAACCGGTCGAACCAGAACTGACGGTTGATGGATTAGCCGCACCGAACTGGTAGCTGTATAACTTAATCCACTTTTCATAGCCCTTGGCCGTGCTTTCACCTTCGATACCATTCGAAACTTGCATATAAGAGTCATAAGACATGTCATTCACCTTTGCGTTGGTTGTTTCATCATGTGGCACCGGTTGACAAACCGTGCCACCTGTTTCAAACCGAGTTGGCCATCGATTCCACAGTCTATCTGGACATCTGGTTCAATCGCACTCTTGATTTGACTATTGCACACCTCGTGCCATTTCTATAAGTAATTTATTTTAAACATTTTTATGATATTTATCTATCAACGCCTCATACTGGGTCTGATCGCTAACCGGCCAGTCTGGCCCCGGACCTGCTCACTCTGAACTGCTGCCGTGTCAGTGAAAGCGGAGTCCCATGACAAAAACCCAGGTTTGTGATCGAATATGCAGGTTTAAAGCGTTACTCAGACAATTTAAAAACTCATATGCGGGAATTGTTGGGCAATATCGCATAATGTTGCCTATTACCAGCTTAGAGGATTGCCAGTCACGCTACCGGAAAAATGGTGTATTTTTTCGGTTCGCATCCTTCAATTGCACTCACAATCTGACCGCTCACAACCTGGTGAACCGTATGAAGACCAAGATGACCCTCTTGTCACCTGCTCCAAGCGCCATTTTGGGATTGGCGGCTACCTTGCTCGTCTCCTCTGCACCTGCCTTTTCTCAACCGGTTCCGCTGGGAGCACCGGTATTAAAAGTTGATGAATGCGGCAGGAAGGGCTGGTGTTACATCACGGCCTATCCTGATGGCAGCCGGGAAGCCCGGGCCAATCCGGTTACGGATATTTCCTATCCGCCCGCAGGCGTTCCTGTGAAATTTGTAGCCGACCATCAGCAGACAGGCATTGAAATCAACGAAGCCGACTTGCTAGGCGCTCTTAATACCCAACGATTGATGATCCAAAACAACCCTTAAGCTCATACAGCACCTGCCGGGCGATGGCCAGCGATGCAGTCAGTCCTGGCGATTCGATACCGAACAAGTTGACCAGTCCCGCTACCCCATGAACGGACGGGCCTTGAATCAGGAAATCGCCAGCCGCTTCCGCCGGACCTGTGATCTTAGGGCGGATGCCGGTGTAGCCTGGCTGCAAAGCGCCATCGGGCAAATCCGGGTAGTAACGGCGGATCGCCCAGTAAAACTTGTCCTCCAGGCCTGGCTCGAACACGTCATCCGGGGTAACAGGCCAACCGCTCACATCGGGGCCAAATTTGCATTGCCCTCCTAGATCAAGCGTGACATGAATACCTAGACCGGCACGATCAGGCATGGGGTAAACCAGATGCTGGAACGGGCTACGCCCACCCATCGTAAAATAATGACCTTTTGCATAGAACGCGGGCGGGATCTGGTTCATTGGAAATCCGGCAAGGCGCCGCGCCACATCCTGAGCGAACAAGCCCGCTGAATTCACCACCACTCTGCACTGAAGCTCACACGGCGCATCGCCCCCGGTTTGCAGGATGATGCCTCCCGGTGTGATGTGTCCGGCAACTAATGGGGTGTGAGTAACCAATATCGCACCCGCCTGTTCAGCGTCCCCAAGCAGCGCTAGCATCAACCCGTGGCTATCGATGATACCGGTTGATGGCGAATACAGGCCCGCGATAGCGCGCACGGCTGGTTCCAGCCGGTGAATGCCGGCACTCGTCAGGGATACTAACGGCACACCGTTCGCTGCCGACCGCTCCGCATAACTGGCTAAATGGGGTAATTCCGAGACATCGCAAGCGACTAACAGTTTGCCGGTCCGGCGATGGGCGATGCCGCGCTCAGCGCAATAGCGATAAAGCCGCTCCTTGCCATCGACACACAAGCGGGCCTTGAGTGAACCCGGTGGATAATAGATACCGGCATGGATCACTTCGGAATTACGTGAGGAAATTTGCGTACCAAAGCGCTCGCATGCCTCAAGAATCAGTACCTCACGGCCCGCTCCCGCGAGTTCCCGGGCGATTGCTAAGCCAACCACCCCAGCACCAATCACGACAGTATCGATGCTCTCCATAGGACGAATTAACGTATCGTTTCCATCAAGAACAGGGCTTGGCAGTATTTTTCCACTGTTTCCCGATGCGCCGGCTTAATCGATGATCTTTTGACGGGCTTGTTGAACCGGGATAATAGAAATTTCCCTGGCAGATCGATAGCGGGATTCTCGAACCCCAACCGGGGCGCCGGTCTCAGTGGTATCACCGGGAAGAGGGGCAGGAATTTATTCATGACAGGATTGAGAGAGAGCCAGGTCTCCCGGTCCGCTTTCGCATTGTCCCACTCATGGCGCAACGGGGCATCTTCTTTGCGGCCAACAAACAGGGCGAAGTTGACCGTCAGCGTCCGTTCGATTTCCAGATTTCTTAATCGGGCACTCTCCGCGTTGACCGCTGTTAACGCACCGGGATGAATAAACCACAGCGGCTCTAAACCGGCCTGCTCCAGTTTGCCCAACAATTCATTCAAAGTATAAGTCTTCGCATACGGATGCAGGAGCAGGTCAGCAAGACCCGAGTCGAAAGCCGCTTCATGCGTTGCATCCAAACATTCCCGGAGGCGACTGCCAAGCTTTGCCTTGCGATAGAGCGCCTTGACCTCGCGCACGTCTTGAATTCCAAGAATCCGCATGGCCCGGCGCGCGGACTGAATGAATCTTCTTGCGCAACGGCTGTAGACCATGAGTCTGGCAAACGCTCCAGGTTTGAGCAGGGCGTGAAGGGTTTGCAAAGCGGCCAAGTCATCATGGATATGGTGAATCACTCCATAGCAGTCGATGAAGTGAAACGCTTTCTTGCCAAACAGGTGGATCGCCTGCGTCAGGTCACCTGCGAGAAAATCCACATTGAAATGGAGATGTAGCCAGGTATGTTGCTTTGCCCGGTGAAGGTTCGCTGTTGATAGATCGAGGGCAGTGATTCGCGCTTTCGGATTGGCCATTGCCGTTGGGTAGGGGGAAAAACTGCCTGAGCCGGCCAGGAGAATTTGGCCGGTCTGGGGATCAAGCCGCTCACCATTAAACCGCGCCCAAAGCGCTTCAAGGTTCAGTGCATAGGTATCACAACCCCGGACTGAGGATAGCCGGGGAAAGCCGGGGTAAACATATTTTTCATAGTGCGCCTTGACCCGCACCGGCACTGTTGAAGAGCCGTCCATAAGCAGCTTAACCCAATGATAAATTTGTTTTTTAATAACGTCTTCGTCAAGTGGATCCGGCTGCCGCCACGGATTGCATCGCCTGAATGGTCTCTCCCCAGCGCCGGGTCTGCACCCAGGCATTATATCGCGACAGATTAGTGCGCCAGCTAATATCGCCTGCATGGGGAAATGATAGGCGCTCAAGGTGATAAAGCTCCACTTGCGGTGTAAACCAAATTTGATAGCCAGCCGCCCTTAGCTTCATGCACAGATCGGAATCCTCAAAATCGCCCAGGATATAATCTTCCGAAAGCCCGCTTACTTCTTGATAAATTTTCTTTTTTAGCAACATGCAAGCTCCCGTCACTGCTGCCACCTCGCGTGTGCCGGCATCCGCCTCGATATCATTCGGCAAGCCCTTGCTGGGATGATCGTTGAACCAGAAACCGGGCAGAGACGGTTCCTGGAAGAAAGCCATGCCAGCGTGCTGGATCAAGCCATCGGGAAACAGCAGTTTGGGACCGAGCACGCCTGGATGATCCAGGCTCTCGAAAATTCCGGTCAGGCACGACAGCCAGCCCGGCTGACACGGGAAAACATCTGAATTAAGCAACAGCAGGTACTCACCTCGCGCCTGGGAAGCCCCCAGATTAGTCGCGCCGGCGTAACCCAGGTTGGCACCCGAAATGACCGTCCGGAACGGGATGCGAAACAGCGGGTACTCTCGCCGGCAGAGAGCAACAAATGTGTTGTACAACGCTGGATCATCAAGGACATAAATCAACTCGCAATTCTGAAAATCCGGGTCATCCGCGAACTGCGCCAACTGGAAACTCAGCAGATCAACACGCCCATATAACGGCACGATCAGCGAAACCCGAGGCTGGGATGGAATCACCCCGAAGGTTTCCTGCCGCACTTCCAGCGATGGCCGCACCCGATCGGCCCACAACTGAGCAATAGCAGGTCCCACCGCTTGGTTGTAAAAGTCAAATAACTGAGGTTCCCATGCCGGGAAACTGCCTAACAGATCGCGAATCAAGGGTAATGGATGATCAGGATCGTAACGGCGCATGCGGATAGGCAAGCGATGGGTCGCGCCATCGCGCAGCCGGATACGTAAATAAACCGGCGTCTCCGTCCTCAGTGGCAAAGGCAACTCTACCCGCAGATGAAAGCCGATCAATTCGCTGACCAGCGGAAGCCCTTTCCGCCGCATGGCCTGAAACACGTCAGGCCGCACCGCATTGGGTAGTTGCCCCGTTAAATCGATGCCATCACCAAACGCGGTAAACAGGTGGATTTCGGCAACATGGCGCTGAAGGTCGATCAGCCAGCCACAGAGATAGAGACACTGATTGGACAGCGCCAGGACATAATCCAGCCGGAGATGAATGCCGTTGGCGGCGGCATTGCCTTGTTTGATGTGCAAGCCGGATTGGGTTTGCCGCAGCCAGCCGCCAATCACCGGCAGCAGGGATCGGAGCGCGCGTCGCGAGCGCCCTTTCAACAACGGGCCAAAACCTTCCAGTAACCGCAGGGCCTGCTGGATATCTAAGATATCCCGGCCAGCGGCTAGATTGATCACTGGACGCAAAGCAACCCGCGCGACCGTGGCATCGTCCAGTTCAGCGGCCAGATAGCCCATTTCCAGAGTGGCTAACGGCTGATCGTTGAGGACAAAGCATTCCAGTCCTGGCTGATCCTCCACGGGATTCCCCGTCCAGCAGCATTGACGAACAAGATCGCGGCGCACCGTACGAGTCAGCCGGTCTGTCAGGTCATGGCTATTGGCGGGTAGATGCAGAGTCAGACGGCGTATCTGGCCCGGTGCGGTCATCTGATAGCCACTCAGGAACAGGCCCAAGCCGGGCAACCCTCCGCAATGTTCGATATCCAGTGCCAATGATTGATCCGGTTGTTCACCATCGCGCCGGAACACCCGTTTCAGTTGCGCCAGCGCCCGGCAGCGGCCTGTTTCCAGCCAAACCGCCAGTGGCGCGGACAGAGGGATATTGAAGTCCCGCGCGAGCTCCCACACCGGCAGTGCCAGCTCCATACTGTCACCCAGCGCCGCCAGCCAATGCCCCGGATCATTTTCCAGCGCCAGCGTCTGGACAGGTTGCCAATCATCCGCCTGGCGCTCAACCTGCAACATCACTCCTTGAGCCAGTGCATCGGCAAATTCGAACAAGGCTAGCGCCCCATCCCGTTCCGGCCGCCCGAGGCGAATCATCCGCCGTAACACCCCAACCGCGCCAGTTTCCCGTTGACGCACCTGTACAGTCGATGGCTCAGGAACGTTCGGGGATGATAATGGCAGCCAGCCGAGCACATATCGCGCATTAAGACGGTGCAAGCTCTCAACCATGCCTGGCAATATCCCGCACGCGTCCGCCTTTCTTGAGAGAGAGGATGCCCTGTTCTCAACCGTGATTGGCAGCGCCGGCGGTATCAGGCCGGCGATCTCCTCCCAGGCCACGAGAGCCTGTAACCTGTCAATCAACGGTATTTCCAAGGTTGGGAACGTCACACGCAAGCCTTTGATCAGTCCTTTGCTAATGCGCCGCCGATCCACAGGCGATAGACCGGACAAGTCTTGTTCCCGCAATGCAGACAGGCGGGCTTTGCGCGTAGCTGCCAGCTTTGTGTTGTCCGTGGCACTGGCTAACGTGACAGACACCTTGTCAGACAAGACAGCTTCATCTGCCAGCACGATGAAGAGCGCATGGTTTTTTCCAATGCCAAAAGCAATTCCGAGGTACGGCTTGGGCAATTCAAGGGTTTTATTCAGAATAATGCGGAAATCCTGAGGCGGTGGCGCATCCTGATTCCAAAATAAAATTAGCAGTGGACCGTGGGTAAAGGCCGTCAAGGCTGCTGAATTCATGGGGGTTACTCTTTCAATGAAGGATCAGCATCGGATCGGAGCATGAGAATATGAGGAATAGCACCATCGGCGTCACACTGGCTTCTTGAGCAACAAATTCACCGGGTCCTGTATTGCAAGTTAGCATACCAGGTTCCTGATACTCGTACCTGTATGGTAACTCAATATGTACAATGCCAATTTTTTGGCAGGTTCTACAGACTTTAGCGAACAGAATCGAGTGAAGCCGTACCGTGAAAAAATGTTTCGGGCAGCGTCATGATCTCATTGATGATAAATCAGCTCTGGGCAGACCAGGTAATCTCAGTATGCTTTTTTTCGAGTATAGAGCGATTGGGTTTCGCATGCCTCTAACAGAGAGAAATTCACTGTATCGGCCATATTCAACCTAACCCAAAATCTTTGATCTACATTTATTCAGGCATCGCTGACCTGAAAAAACAAGGAGTCGAACCAGTCTCTCTTTTGCTCGATAGTATAATTGGCTTCTACCCAGTTTCTAACAGCAATCCCTTGATCCTTCATAATATCTTTATTAGAAATAGCTACAGTTAAAGCATGTAGCCAACCTTCTTCGGAGTTTAATACAAGACTGCCAAAGCCACTTTCTTCCACTAATTTCCGGTATATACAAACATCACTATAAAGGCCGCTTAGACCGGCCCCGGCATATTCAAGGAATTTGAGATTTGATTTGGATTTATTGAATTCATTGTCAGAAAGGGGCGCTATAGCAAAATCCATGGTAGCGGAAACAGACCGGAAAAATTGCACAAAATTTGGATAATTTATATAATTTTCTGGAACATCAATTCGCTCGTACCAGTTATTTTTTTCTGATTCACCACCAATAACGAAAAAGCGTATCAATGGATTTTTTTCTTTTATTTTTTCTATTGCACCGCGAATAATCATCAAATCCTCTGCATGCGTATTTGAACCCATGTAGACAATCCTAATCTCATCTTTATTATTACGCTGTTGATGTTCACTAAGTTTAAACTCATTAACCAATGGAGAAAACCATAATCTAGCGCTCAATCTGTTTTCTCTAACTATAATATTAGAATTATATTTGGTAAATTTTTGTTTAATAAAATTTGTTGAAACCATTATAAATTCAGAATTTTTAATTAATTTAATTAATGTATTTTTATATAAAAAATAGTCACCACCACAATCTTTATCCATAGGTACATTTAATAGGTCATCATCAATTTCCATTATTAAAGGTACTTTATGTCTCCTACTAAGGTCGATAAAGTAATCTACATAAGGAGGAAAAATACTATTTCTTTGTACAAAAACAGCATTATAATCTGAAAAACATCCAGTAGATAAAATCTCAAGAATCGAACATCTTACATACTCCACAGAACGATACGGAGAGTTGTGTATCCATTCTAAAACTCGAACATGAGCAGTACCTGGTGCAATATTATCTAATACGCCACCATGAGTAATAACAGCAACACGAAATTTAGAAAAATTTTGCGCTTGCCTTTTCTTATTACCTATTAAAAAAACACGACGTTTTACTTGAACAGAACGATATAAATTTAAATACCGTAACGCCATAGCATTAATATTGTTATTTTTTCCATCATTTTTTTGCCATAGGGCAATTTGCGCCAACTTTTCTTCATACTCAGAATTAGAAACTACAATTTTAATTATCTCTTTAAACAATATTTCAATATCTTCATGTGGTAAGATCCACCCGCCTCCTGTTTTTCGAATACGTTCCGCAACTGCACCAAAGTCAAACACAAAAACAGGTATGCCAACTGACCACAGTTCGCTCAATGTGTGGCAGTACGTTTCTGGGCAAATTGAGAATATTGCGCCAAAATGAGGCCTTATCGCATCTACTTTCTGTGCAAACTGAGATCTTTGATAAGAACCATGCCGAATAATATGTCTCCCAGTTAATGATGATATAGCATTACCAAGAATATGAAATTCCAGCAACTTAAAACGATCTATATCATGTAATGCAGAAATAATTAAAGCTCCTTTTGCCTCGTTTATATTACCAGGTACTAGTATCTTAATTCTTTTCTCAAATAATGGACGCATACCCAACATTAACATTGAGTCAAAAGACCTTCCATGGGGAATGATGCGAAAATCAGCGGCTTTCAAGAAAGAAAAAGTTTTTACCACTACCTCATAAGCACTTGATGAGGTGGTTACAAACGCGTCACACTGCCTTAGCGCAGCTCCAAGCATTATTTGCCACTGTTTTATCCAGCGTTGTTTCAACTGTGGCACTTTGTTCTTTGACCATAACCCAGATTTGCAATCATTTTCAGTAACTGCCGTACAAGTACCGCCGCAATAACGCAAGTCGCCATCCAGCAAGTTAACAGTCGGACATACAGTATAAAAATCATGAAATGAGAAAACTACAGGAATCGATAATCTCTGGCAAACTGTAAAAAATCCCAAACTGTGCCATGCAATATGTCTAACATGCACAAGCTCGATGGAGAATTTTATCAACCAAGTCGCTAATATATAATCATATTCATTTGAACGATGGGTAACCACATCAATTGGATATTGCAAAGTATAAGATTCGACAAGATGAGAATTTGAATACTCAGTAACTTGTAATAATTGCATGACTGAAGAATTACACTGCAGTAACCAAGTATCATACTCATTGCGAACACCATACATTAAATCTCCATTTGTTTGCGGTGTACCGCCAGTTTGAGTTGATATGACGTAAAGAATACGAGGCTTGCCAATGGCGCTATCAATTTGATTATGAAACAGGCAACGGATACGATAACGAATAGCTAAAAAATCACTTCTTTCCCAAAAAACAGATGTTAAACAGCCATATTCAGGATAGCGTTGCGCTATCCTGTCGCGTCCAGCTGCGCTTAGCTCAGTTTTCTCCTCACCAAAACTTGCCGAACGCTTGTGATAGACAATCGTTCTATCATCAACAACATGATTCCAACCCGCTTGTAAGGCACGCATACAAAAATCATTTTCTTCACCATAACCGCGGGGAAAAGCGGTTTCATCAAATACTCCCACCTCACATAGGCAATCCCTTCGTATATAGAGACAAAATCCATTCCCTGTTGGAACTGAAGGAAATAGTCTAGAACTGGTCTGCGTTATCGCACGCGCATACTCATTATGCTCAAGCCAAGAAGGTATTTTATTTGGTTGATTTATTTCTGGTACTGAGAATGCACCTGCATTATCTGAAACAGGAGTTGCAGTCGCAATTTTTGCACTAGAATAAACAGCATAACGAAGATTTTCGACCCAGCGCGGAGTTACAATTGTGTCAGAATTCAATAAAATAACATCAGCTTTACCTGCTAATTTAATACCTTTATTTACTGTTCGAGTGAAGCCCAAATTAATTTTATTCTCTAATACTTCAACTAATTTTAATCCTTTATATTTTGCAAGAATAATGGCAACTCTTGAATCAGTACTTGCATCATTAATCAAAATTAAACGAGCAGGATAAGTGGTATGTTCCAGTACAGATTTTAAACAACATTCAAGGCTTTCAACAGCGTTGAAAATTGGAATTATGATTGCAATTTCAGAATTTGAATTACCGTCAATTATTCGCGATGCGACAACTTCAGACTTAGAATAAAAAGGTTCTATATAAGGTATTTTGAAAGGTGAATTCTTTAGTGGTAACCGATACGGCAAGCTAAATATAGAAACTTCAACTCCTGCCATATCAATAAATGGGGAGAGTGAAATACCATACTGACCGCCATCATAATTTTTTGCTAATTTTTTAAGATCTCCACGATATTTTTTAGCAATAATAGATTGATAATAGACATTATTAATAAAAACTTGAAGTTCAACTGGCCTACCTATAGGTGTTTTTCGAATCGCCCATCCTATTATCTCCTTCCCATTAAAAATTTCGATACGGCCAATAATAGCAGATAAAGCAAAAATACGTTGTGCAACATGCGGCATGTGAGAAACTTTATCATAATAATTCATAGCTTCTTCATATTCATGAAGCTGCTCTAACGCACTACCTAATCCTGAATAGATTATATCTTTGGAGAGTGAGGTTCTCGTGGTAATCTTTTTAAGAAAAAAATCAACAAGGCTAGTCAAACGATTCGCTTCAATATTTTTATATTCACTATGAGGTAATAAAAATACTTGAGGTGATCCAGACAATCTGTATCTACAATGTTTTTCTATTACATCAATACTATGCTCTGCCCCATCTAATAACGAAATTGGCATAGCGATGCTAAAGGCATAATGACCATCGCCAACCCCAGCATCTAACAAATCTTGCCTAAATTTATTTGCTATCACACATGCAATCAACTTACCATCAACGATAATTTCTATTTCAACATGTTGATGAATGTTATTTTCATCTATTATCCAACCACAAATAGAATGAACATCACATGTATCTAGATATCCTTTTAGAACCTTGTTCGATGATAAAGCTAGCTTCTGTAATCGCAATAACTGCTTTTTATCAGCAAGGGGAACCATTTCATAGGTACTGCTTAATGCTTTTGCTATACGAATAATTTTCGCTTTTTCACGAGCATTCAGCGCTGCCGTCAATAAAACTGTACCCCCTGCCACAACCAGCCGATAGGCTTCCTCTAAAACAGCTTTGAGATCGCCACCTTTTTCTAGATGCCAGATCACTGCATCCCAAGAGGCATCACTGTAGTCCAGCGGTAATGATCCACGATATGATGTCATCCGGAGTTGCCATTGACCTTTTGCTAAAAAGCGGCGCTCTTCTTCTGAGACGACTTTATTTTTTGACGAATCAATCAGCAGCAGCTTAAAATTCTGCATCTTATTATTATTCCTCACTTGATCACTTGATATAACACGCATGGCCTGCCATGCAGGACGCCATTCCCGGTGCAAACCAACATCACCGAGACCCCTTATTCTTCACGCAAAGCCTGCCGCCAGTGATCGGTGATCGGCGAGATGAGATAATCCAGGAACGTCCGGGTCCGGGTTTTGATAAAAGCAGTCACTGGCATCCCTGGTGATAGCGTGATATCGGTCATGCGCTCCAGTTGTGGCTGGTCCAGTTGAATATGGCTCATGAAATAAAGCGCTCCCGGCGCGCTCGGATCTTCCTGGGTATCGCCAGCAACGTAGGTTACCCAGCCATCAACGAGGGGTATCGTGCGCCGGTTGAAAGCATTGAGTTGCACCTCGGCACTTTGGCCAAGGTAAATATTGTCAATATCCCGATTGCCGATCTTGACCTCCACCACCAGATCGTTTTCCTGCGGCACGATATCCAGCAAGGAATCACCGGGGCGGATGACCCCGCCAATGGTATTCACGGCCAATGCCATCACTTGACCGCTAATTGGAGCGGTCAAAAGACTGCGCTCCTGCGCACGGCGCGCGGGACGCAGCCGTTCCTCGATTTCAAGAATCTGCTCATGCGTTTTCTTGCGATTAGTTTCCGCTTCTTCCATATAACTGTTACGCAACGCGATGATCCGCAATTCCTGTTCAGTTATTTGCTTTTGTAAATTGGCCAATTCAGCCGTTTGAGAATGCAGCCGCTCCTTTTTTTCCGCCAGTGCCTCTTTTTTCTGCAACAACGATGTCCGTTCAGCAAATCCCTTTTTTGCCATAGCTGCGATAGTTTTTACGACGTCATCGGTATAGCTGAGACCTTCGTTAATCGCTTCGATCTCTGACCGGACGCTGGCCGCTGCCACCTTGGATTGAGTGATACCGTCTGACAGTAATTTGATTTGATCATTGAGATTTTTGCGCCGGGCTTTAAACAACGATAATTCGCTTTGATACAGGGCCGTTAACCGGGGGTCTTTCCGTGCCGCCAATTCCTCAGGCGGCGCAAAATGATCCATCATGCCCCGTTCCGCCAGCAGGCGTTGCTCTTGAACCGAGAGCGCATCAAGCTGATCTGTCAGAATATTCAATGCGGCACTGGTCGTGGTGTCTTCCAGCAGGATGAGCGGATCACCTCGCTTGACGGTGCTCCCGTCGGAGACGTAGATAGCCCGGACAATTCCGCCGTCGAGATGTTGAATCGTCTTACGGTTCGTCCAGATCTTGACCACTCCCGGCGCGACGACTGCACTGCCCAGCGGCGCGAAAGTGGCCCAAGCCAGGAAACCGCCGACGAACAGAATGCACACCAGCATGCCTTTAAGGACAATACGGCCAAAATCATGATGATATTCAGCAGATACGAGGCCGGTCATTTTTTCTCCTCCGTATCAACATCAGCATCTCCACCTTTCCCTGTAAGGAGAGAGGATGGGGATAAAGGGACTGAACGGCTACTACTCTCCACCTTATTGGGCTTGGATTGACGCAGGAAACGCGGTGACTTACTTGAGTCAGCATTCAGAGCGGGTTTAACCCGTTCATTGTAGAGAATTTCCAGAATCTCTGCCCGTGGGCCATAGCGAACCTGCCGGCCCTGATTGAGCACCAGTAATTTATCGGCGTCTTTCAGGATGGAAGGCTTGTGACTAATGATCACCACTGTGACTCCCATTGTTTTCAATTCCCGCAATGTGTCCAATAATCGCATCTCTGCCTGGCCATCCAGACTGGCATTGGGCTCATCGAGTACTACCAAGACCGGATCACCATACAGAGCGCGGGCCAGCGCCAGTAATTGCCGTTGACCACCGGATAGCATATTTCCACCCTCACCGATCTCGGTATTGTAGCCCTGAGCCATGCGTAAGATCAGATCGTGAACCCGGGCTAGCCGTGCAGCCTGGATAATGATGTTTTCACGCTGATCCACTTCGCCCAGCCGGGCAATATTTTCGGCAACCGTGCCGGAAAACAGCTCGATCTGCTGGGGCAGATAACCCAGATGCTGCCCCAGTCCAGCTTGTGCCCAAGGGTAAATATCAGCACCGTCCAATGTCACTCGCCCGCTGGTCGGTGGAAAAATTCCCACTAACAGCCGGGCCAGCGAGGTCTTGCCCGCTGCGTTCAGACCGACCACGCCTAGACTCTCGCCAGGGTTCAATTGGAAGGAGAGATTGTTCAGAATTAACCGATCCTTCAGCACGAGATGGGCCTGTTCGACCGCCAGCGCCCCAAGCGGACGTGGTAGATTCAGCCGAATGTCGCGCGCTTCAGTTTGTTGCTGATAGTCGCTGGCCACCATCCGCAAACGGCCATAAGCCTGCCGGGCCTTAACGAACGATTTCCACGCCCCGATGATCGAGCCGATCGGCGCCAGTGCCTGTCCCATCAAGATGGAGGAAGCGATCATGATGCCAGGCGACATATCTGGGGTATTGATCACCAGCCAAGCCGCCGCCGTCAGACCGATGATGCGAATCAGGCCACGGGTGACGTGCGCTAGGCCATTAATGCCACTGGTCGAATCAGTAGAGCTTTGATGGGCGCTCAGGTAATCATCGTGTAACTGCAACCAGTACCGCACTATGTTGTCACGCATCCCCAGCCCGATGACTGATTCATTGTGACTCAAGGCCTCGCGCAGGAACTGCTGAGCACGGGTTTTAGCTTCGCCGGCTGTTGCCAGTGCTTTCTTTTCGACAAACTCCTCCGCAATTGCTAGCGCGATCAGGATCGCTGCCCCGATGACTGCTACCAGGGCCAACAACGGGTGAAACAAAAAAATGATGCCTAAGAAGATCGGAAACCAGGGAATATCAAAAAATGCCTTAACCGGCTGGCTAAGGAAGGCGGCTAAGGCCTGTACATCCTCCAGGCTTTGATCACGATTTTTCCCCCGTGGCACCCATTGCCAGAGGGTCTCAACCGCCGGAATACGCAATTGGCGCTGGGCGAAATTTCCCAACCGGTTGAGCAACTGCGCGCGGATCGTGTCCAGCCAGCCCGCGATAGCCAGGGCGAACAGCGTGACCAAAACTAACATCAACAGAGTTTCGTTGCTGCGGCTATACAATACACGATTGAACAATTGCAGCATGAACAGCGGCGGGGCCAGCATTAACAAATTAATGATAAAGCTGAAAAAACCAATAATTAGGAATACGGAGCGGAACCGGCGCAGCAATGCTTCCATACGCCTTAGCCTTCTTGCCGGAACGGTGATCGCTGATTCACCAGCTTCGTGATAATTTCCTGATAACGGGCCAAACTGTTTTTAACCTCATAATAACGCTGGATATGCTCCCGTGCTGCGCCCGATACAGCAGCCATGTGATTAGGATGATCCAGCACTTCATCCACCCGGTCAGCAATTTTCCGGGGTGAAAAAAAATCGACCAACAGACCATTCTTGCCATCTTCGATTACATCGCGTACCGGAGCGGTATCCGAAGCGATGACCACATTCCGTGCTGCCATTGCTTCTAACAAGGACCAAGACAGCACGAATGGCACGGTCAAATAAATGTGAACCGCCGAGACCTGTAACAAGCGTAGATGTTCTGAAAACGGGAGATGTCCCAGAAAAATCACCCGTTCCGGATCAACTGGCACTTCCTTGAGCATTCGTTCCCGGTAAGTTTGTCCCCGTGGCAAGCGCGGGCTATAGCTGACCCCATCACCGCCTTCGACGAGGATCAGGCAGTGAGGGCGCCGCCGGCAAATTTCTGCTGCCGCCCGCATGAAGCTGGGAAAACCCCGATAGGGCTCCAAGTTGCGTGCGGCGTAGGTCACGATCTCCTGACCAGGCCGCACCACCCGGCCATCTGGCAGCGTTAGACGCGCTTGCGGGTCCGGAGTTATTCTTGCGGTATCGACACCCTCATGCAGGACCTCAATTTTATTTTGATATTCAGGTGGAAACAGCGATCGCTGCCAGGGAGTCGGGCTGATGCCGTAATCCATCGCAGTCAGACTCAATAGAAGAGGAGCGTTTTGGGTTCTAATGCGTAACGCGTCATCCTGGGTGATTGGAGAGGCCGGGTCGAACCCAGCATCGGCGCCCTGGGCATGGTAATAGAACTCACAGTAAGCCAATAAAGGAGTCTTAGGAAAGATATCCTTAAAGTACAATGCTTCCCCCCAACCGATATGCGCCAAGGCGATGTCAGGCTTGAACCCGCGGCTCTTCAACCATCCCAGCACTTGCATCACTGCTTGGCCATTCTGCACCGCACGATCAAAACGCGATAAATAAAGTGGCAAGGACGTTGTGGAATGATTTTTTGGCTTATATACTTTGAAAATTACTTTATCAAGTGGAATGGAAATTTGACACTCTTGCCCGATAGCGACGATTTGACACAAACGGTTAGTAGCCAAATGGCAAACCAAGCTGTGAAATTGTCCTGGAAAAAATTGATGAATAATAAGGATTTTCATAACTTCTCCACATGCCAATACTGACAGCGTAATGAATGAGCGAGAAAGATTAAAGCGGCTTGCCTTCTAAACCCTGCTTTCTAGGAGATACCAGCAATGTCCACCATCGACCCTAATCAAGGCATCATAGGCAGTGATAAAACAGCGGGCGACGTGTTGGGTGGGGATCCAGGTAATCCTCAGTTTTCCAACCAAATACTGGATTTTAATCAGTTCCTTTTCTTCCAGGATGGTCAAGAATCAGATAGCCCTGTGATGTCAGCGACGGGCATTCCGGGTGAATATCTCTTGACCGCTCAGGATGGACAGGAATTTAAGGTAATTAACACAGATGAAGTCAATTTTGATCCTGAAACCCCCATTGCACTGAATGAGGACGATAATCCCAATTTGATTCTCGGTGGTATTAAAGATGTCAATGTTCAAGGATCGGACGCGGACAATAAGATCATGGGCAATCTTGGAAACAATGTCATTGATGGTGGAGAAGGAGATGATTTACTAGGCGGCGGCGCCGGCGACGACACGCTAACCGGCGGTGAAGGTAATGACGAATTGATCGGCGGTGCAGGGAATGATCAGCTGGAAGGTGGCACCGGTGACGATACGTTTGCTTACCCCCAGGAAGTTCCGCCCGGCGAAGAAGAAGGGCAAGAAGATTACAGCTATGGCGACGATGTTATCCGTGATTTCGGACAGGGTGATGACACACTGATTCTGGGTGATTTTAATGGTGATGGCATCTTTGACAGCAACGATTACGTCATTGAGAACACTGAAAATGGCGCGCTCATTACTTTTATTGGGACTGATGGCAGCCGCGGCAGTGTTCTCCTGCAAGGCGTCAGTGCCGAACAACTCACTGTTGCTGGGGGAGAAACGGGCCAGATCACTCTATCGGACGGTAGCGCCCCATCTGCCATAGAGCATATTCCAGAACAACTGGATGATGATGACGATGACGATAATTTCTTTACCATTGTCTAAGCGGCGCATCCGGTTTTCATGCGCCTGCTGATTGTCTCGCACGGACACCCTGCTTTCCATCCAGGCGGAGGCGAACTGGTTGCTCACAGTATCTATCAAGCCTTGCGCCGTAACGGGTACGAGGCTTTTTTTGTGGGTTTTGTCTACCCTGAACTGCTGGCTGGCCATGGTGCGCAAACCGTGTTCGCTCCCAACCAGCGTGATCATAATGATCTGGCCATTCGCAGCAATGCGTTTGATTTCTTCATGGGCCGGCATGGAGACCTTCAACTCACCAGCGCTTTCGCTAGAATCATCGAGAAGGTCAATCCCGACGTGGTCCACTTCCACCATTTCCTGATGGTCGGACTAGAGTCATTCCGGATCGTTAAAAATCTGCGGCCCACCTGTAAAATCGTCCTGACCTTACATGAATACTGGGCGATTTGCGCCCGCGATGGGCAAATGGTGCGGGCTGATGGCGCTTTGTGTTATGAATCTTCCCTGTATCAGTGCGCCGCCTGTCTGCCCGATCATCCGCCAGATCAGTTCTTTCTGCGCGAACAATGGATCAAGAGTTTTCTGGCTCAGGTTGATTGCTTCATCTGCCCAAGCCGCTTCTTGCTGGAACGCTATCAGATGTGGGGACTGCCCCCGGAAAAACTGAACGTCATCGTGAATGGAATATCCAGCAATATAACTGCTCATTCTTCCGGGTTCAGTTCCCCCCCGCAAGGCAAGAGAATACTACCTCGCCGCTTCGGGTTCTTCGGGCAACTGACTCGAACTAAAGGTGTGGATATCTTGCTGGAAGCGACCCGGCGGCTACGCAATGAGAACGTGGATTTTCAACTGGGGATCCATGGCACCCTGGCATTGCAGGAAAAATCCCACCGGGAAGGTCTTGAATCGGCTTTTGCCGATACCGCCGATGACGTCATCTATTTCGGTCCCTATCAGCCTCAGGATGCCGTGGAACTGATGGCTCGCTATGATTGGATCGTTATTCCCTCGACCTGGTGGGAAAATGCGCCGCTGGTCGTCGAAGAAGCGCTTGCCGCACGGCGGCCGATCATTTGCAGTGATATTGGCGGCCTCAAGGAAAAGGTGACGCCGGGGCGGGATGGACTGCACTTCCGCGCAGGTGATTCCTACAGTCTAGCCACCACCCTGCGCCGCGCCTCTAAAGATCCCGATTTATGGCAGACGCTGCAAACGACTCTGAGGCCCCCGGTTCCAATGACTGAGTGCGTTGCGCGACATGTCGAGCAGTATCAGTCGTTACTAGACTGACTGCTGCCATCATAGGCTATGACGTTTACGGTAACGCTCCAAAAAGCGGCCAAACCGTCCAATGGCCTCAGTAAGATCATCTTCGTGGGGCAGAAACACGATTCGTAAGTGATCCGGGTGAGGCCAGTTGAATCCCGTACCCTGCACCAGCAACACTTTTTCCTCCAGCAAAAACTCCAGTACGAACTGCTCGTCATCGGTGATTGGATAAATCTGCGGATCGAGCCGGGGAAACAGGTACAGCGCCGCCTGCGGCTTGACACAATGAACGCCGGGAATTTCTGTCAGCAACTGAAACGCGAGATCGCGCTGTTTACCCAGACGCCCCGTGGGTAACACCAGATCATCAATACTCTGGTAACCGCCGAGCGCGGTCTGGATAGCATATTGCGCCGGGACGTTAGCGCATAAGCGCATCGAAGCCAGGATATTCAATCCCTCAATATAATCCTGAGCATGGCTCTTCTCGCCTGATACCACCACCCATCCGGCGCGATAGCCGCAAGCCCGGTAATTTTTCGACAGGCCATTGAAGGTCAAGCACAACACATCCTCTGCAAGTGAGGCAATTGAGGTATGCTTTGCGCCATCATAAAGCACCTTGTCGTAGATTTCATCGGCGTAGATAATGAGCTGATGCTGGCGGGCGATTTCGATGAGCGCCTGCAACCATTCCTCAGGATATAACGCACCGGTTGGATTATTCGGATTGATCACAACAATCGCCCGGGTGCGAGGGGTTATCTTGTCGCGGATATCGTCGAGATCCGGCAGCCAGCCGGACGATTCATCGCAATGATAATGGCGCGGCGCTCCACCCGACAAGCTGACTGCCGCCGTCCACAAAGGGTAATCCGGCGCTGGAATCAGCACCTCATCGCCGTTGTTCAACAGCGCCTGCAAGACCATGACAATCAATTCGGACACACCGTTGCCGATGTAGATATCCTCAATTTGCACGCCTGGAATCTGTTTCTGCTGGGTATAGTGCATCACCGCCTTACGTGCGGCGAACAGGCCTTTGGAATCACAATAACCGGAGGCGTCAGGCAAATTGCGGATGATATCTTGCACCATCTCATCCGGAGCCATGAAGCCGAAGGGTGCCGGGTTGCCGATATTGAGTTTAACGATCCGCTGGCCCTCATCTTCAATCTGTTTGGCGCGTGCCAGCACCGGTCCACGGATATCGTAGCAAACGTTGGCCAATTTGACGGATTTGAGGATGGTTTGCATGGAGTTTCGATCCTGCCTGGGGAAAATCAGCATTATTGGATAGTCTGCCGCAATCGCCAAGTCTTAGTAGTGAATGGACCCTAACTATGTTCATCCCTCTCACTACTCATCGCTAATGACCCGCTACTGACCACTCGCTTGGAGGAATTCATGCCCCATCGCCGCTATCATCGCCGTGCGCTAGACGATTCTATCGAGCAGCCAGGAGAAGAAGGGGACGCTTTGGATTTCCTGTCATTTGGTTTGGAAGATGACGATCTTGAGTTTGAGGATGACACCGAGGCATTGCTGGAAGAACTCGCTCATCTGAGTCCCGGCTATTCAGTAATCCGGCGCCAGTGGGTGTTGCGCGCCTGGTTAGGGGTGCGTCCGGAAAGGATCGAGATGTATCTGCGTCATCACCGGCAGAGCCGGTTGCTGGTGGCGCTGGGAATTCATTTGCGTGGCTCGATTGAATCTTCGCTGCAGCGGCAATTAAGCAAACTAGACCCAGGACAGCGAATCCACGACCATCGCCCGCCGTTCGGTAACATTGCCGCTATCGCTTCCGATCTGGGCTTGGCGCCATTGGAGTGCGAACTGTTACTGCTGGTGGCCATGCTGCATCTTGATCCTACGCTGTATGCGGCTTGCCGTCCATTAGGGGAATTCAACCGCCGAGGCGCCTGCACAGCGGTGGCGGCCATGCTTGGAGCGCGTGCTGAAGCAGTGTACCGGGCCCTGCTGCCTAGCGGGTTGCTGGCCCGCACCGGTCTGATCCGCATTGACGATAGCCATCGCTACCATCTAAAAGCCAAATTCGACATTTTGGATCGTCTACCATACTTGCTGCTCAATGAGTGGATCGATACCGCTGCCTTGTTCCAACATTATGTGGCACCGTCCCCCCCGGCTACATTAACCATGGATGACTTCGCCCATCGTGCAGAGGACTTTATCCTGGCGTGCCGGTTGCTAGCCCGCGCAGCCACTGAGGCAACCCTGGGGGTCAATCTACTATTGTATGGTCCGCCAGGCACGGGTAAGACTGAGTTAGCTCTAACGCTGGCGAAGGCCGCCGGCATTACGCTGTTTGCCGTGCAGGCCAGCGATGAGGATGAGGATCCGCTCAATGCCCGCCAACGGCTGTCCCGCCACAGTCTGGCTCAACATCTACTGGCCCGGCGCCGTGAGTGCGCCCTGCTGTTCGATGAAGCCGGCGATGTCCTCTCGGAGAGCAGTGAGCTGGACTTATCCTTTCTCATGACTCCGCGCGATAGCGGGATTAACAAAGGCTGGTTAAATGGCGTATTGGAGCAAAATCAGGTGCCAACCATCTGGGTGGTCAACCGTATCGATACCATTGATCCAGCCTTCCTGCGGCGCTTCGATTTGCAACTCGCACTGGATATACCGCCACGGCCCGTGCGCGAGCGCATCATCCGCCGCCACCTCGGTGAGTTGCAGGTCGATGCGCGCTGGATTGCAGAGCGGGCCGAGGATCCTCACCTGAGTCCGGCGCTGGTGCAGAAGGCGGCGCGGCTCGCGCATCTATTACCAGACACTTTTGCTGAACAAGGCGAGGCGCTGCTGGGCCGGGTGCTGGATCATGCGCTAGCGGCCACCCGCCACGGCGAACCGCCTTTCCAGCCGTCGACAGTGCGCGTAGACGATGATTATGACCCGAATCTGATCAACTGTGACTGTGATCTGCCGAAACTGGTTCAAGGGTTGACACGCCAGGGCCGGGGCCGGATTTGCTTGTATGGACCGTCCGGAACCGGCAAGAGCGCTTTTGCCGCCTGGCTGGCCCGCAAGCTCGACCGGCCGTTGTTGCTGCGGTCCGCCTCGGACTTGCTCAATCCGCTGGTAGGCGTCACCGAAGAACGGATCGCCCGGATGTTCCAGGATGCCTGTCAAAGCCGGGCAGTGTTGCTGATTGACGAGGCAGACTCTTTCCTGCGCGCCCGCCAGCACGCCCGCCAGACATGGGAAGTGACGCAAGTCAATGAACTACTGGTGCGGATGGAGCAGTTTGACGGCATTCTGCTATGCGCGACCAACCGGGTGAGTGATTTGGACCCGGCGGTACGGCGGCGGTTTGATATCAAAGCACGGTTTTGGCCGTTGGCTGCTGAACAGGCGGAACAGTGTTTACGCCGCACCCTCAGCGAGGCAGGGACTACCGGGAGTCTATCCGAAGATTTTTTGACCCGGTTCTGGGCCTTGGGGCCGTTAACCCTGGGTGATTTTGCCACAGTCCGCCGTCGCGCCGGTCTGCTTGATCAGCCATTGACGGCTGACCTGTTATTGGCGGCGCTGGCTGAAGAGGCCGATTTACGGCGGCAGATGGAGGAGGCTTGAACAAATAGCCAATAACCCCTCGACTAACACCGGTCTTGCCTGCGCGGTTACCCGCCCGGCCTTGCTCACGGAAGACGCAATGCAATTCGTGCTGCGGCAGACCGGGTTGTCAACAAAGAATGTAGCATCGAAAAACCGGTCACAACGTCTGCCAGCGCGTCTGATACAGTGGACGAGCTGGCGGAGTCGCATCGGTCTTGGGTTGCATGCTGACCCATAACGTCCCTTGGGACAGATGCGGCATATTAGCTGGCAGAACTAGAGTGCGGTCATCGCCCTGATCAGGCAATGTCCCTAACATCACCGGCGGGCGATCGCCGCTCTTCAACCATAGCAGGCAATGCTGGTCATGGGGCATGTCCATCGCTCGTAAGCTGTTGACATGTAATCGCCCGTCTTCAGCCATTGCCACGGTCCACAATACATCACGATTAGGATCGCGGATAGCGGCAAACGACAAGTTTCCTTGAGAGGGCGGGGCCGCTAGCTGGGGAGCCAGGACCACGGCCGTGGCCAATACCCCGGCCAGGGCCAAGCCGCGCCAAAGGGCCAGACTGTTCCACCAGGAACGCCGTGGTTCAGCAGGAAATAACCGTTGTTCCAAGCCCTGCCAGACTTCCGGAGGCGGCAGTAAGGGCGGGCTCGCAACCGCCAATTGGTTTAAACGGCGTTCCCAGTCGCTCACAGCGCGCCGCAACGCCGGATGCGCTGATAACAAGTTTTCAAAACGCCGCCGGGCGGCACCTTGCAGGGTGCCGAGAACATATTCGGCAGCCAGTGAATCATACAACGGGGGGCGATGCAGGTTCATGATAATTCCCCCAGACAGATTTTCAGACGTTGCAGGCTCCGCCGGACCCAAGCTTTGACCGTACCCAGCGGGCGGTTCAATCGCTGGGCGATGGCATCGTGAGTCAGTCCCTCGTAATAAGCCAGAAAAACGGCATGGCGTGGCTCCGGTTCGAGGATTTCCAGGCAGCGGGCCAACTGAGTTTCACCCTGCCCGGTATGCAACCGTTCCTCAGGACCGGGTCCCTCATCAGTCAGCAGGCTCCAGCCTTCCTCGCTCAGATCTGCCCGCCAGCGTTGATCACCGCGCCGTGACCGGTCGATGGCCAAGCGGCGGACAATGGTCCCCATCCAGGTCAGCGGCTGGCCCAGATGCGGCCGGTAGTCGCCGGCCCGCTGCCAAATACGCACAAAGCCTTCCTGCAGTAGATCGGCTGCCAGTTCGCGATCACGGGTCACGCCGAGCAGTAGACTGTACAATTTCGGTGCTGCCTGCTGGTACAACGCTTCGAAGGCACGCCGGTCGCTCAATGCACAACGGGCCAGCAAGTCAGCCAGCGAATCAAAAGATGTCATGATGGATGCTCGCACCAGGATGAACCACCAGCCTGCGGGATACCTGCGCGGTAGAGCGCTGATCGCGTTCACGGCGATGATCCACCACAGGTCTGGGATGTCAAAAGAGTCATTATAGGCCGTTCCAACACATCCTCGTTCAACCATCGAGCAAGCACAATGCGTAAATCAAATGCTGGTTCTTGCTGGATCGCCGCTTCGACAGCTTCAGCCAAAGGGCTTTGCTTCACACATGCAGCGAGCAAGGCAAACTCACCGGGGGTTAACAGACGCTGGCGGACTGTTCCAGCTTGACGCCACACCATGACCGTTTCGGCCTGTTGGAGATCGACAGCTTCCAATGGCCCGCCTCCGGGTTGGTGCGCGGCCCAGATTGCGTGGACCGGCCAGGAAGATTCCAGCAACTGTGTTGCAGGATGCAACTGGAGTTGCAAACCGGCCAATTTGTCAGCGGGAATTGAAGCGAGTTGATCAGGTGCGAGTGGCTCAGCCTCAGCAGCAAACAGCGCTTCGTTACGCGCCCATTCCAACCGTGCTACATCTGCCAGCCAAGGCAATTCCACCAGTGGCTGGAATTCGGTTAGAAAACCTGGAAAATCAACACCGTAGGCATATAATACTGGCCGGTGCGGCGGATGTTCAGCGATAAAGGTCAAGGCAGTGGCCGTGAAGCATTCAACGCCGACTAACTGCTCGACCACAGGAAAAGCCGCCTCCAGTACACTTAACAGGGCATGGCGGACATTGTTGCGGTATACCGCCAGACGACGTTCATGTTGCTCAGGTGTATCGGCCAACAGCGCCAACAGCGCCGGGTCGGGACCACCGCCCGATAACAGCATCCGTTGCATCCGGGTTTGCAGTTCAGCCAGATGCACCGGTGATCTCCCGTAGATAACCTTCAGCCCGTTCCGCCTCAGCCAGCAGCACCGGCAATTCCGGGATATTCGTGTCCCACTCCATCAACACTGGGCAGGGACCGGTCAATCGCAAGGTAGCGGCCAGCAGCGCCCAAACCGGCCCGGCGACCGGAGAACCGTGGTCGTCGATCAGCAGTTCGCCCCAGGACGTAGCAACCCGGGCATGTCCGGCAATATGAATTTCGCCGACGGCTGTCAGCGGCAACGCATTCAGCACGGCCTGCGGGTCGCTACCGTGGTTGACAGCACTGACATAAAGATTGTTGACATCCAGCAATAAACCGCAGCCTGTGCAACGCACCAGCTCACTTAGAAAGCCGGCTTCATCCCAGTCTGCCTGCTGGAAGCGCAGATAAGTGGACGGGTTTTCGACCAGTAAACGCCGGCCCAGCGCCTGCTGTGCCCGTTCGATATTGGCGGCGGCGATAGCCAGCGCTTCATCGGTATAGGGCAGAGGCAGTAAATCAGCCAGAAAAGTCCCGTCCGGGGCCGTGGACCAGGCCAGATGCTCGGAGATTGCTTCCGGTTCCAGCCGGTCATATAAATACCGCAATCGCGCCAGATGCGCTGCATCCAACCCAGCCGCCGATCCCAGCGACAAACCTACTCCGTGGCAACTCAGCGGATAATCGCCGCGCAACCGTTCCAGGGCTCCCAGACGAGGACCACCGGGGGCAAGGTAGTTTTCGCTATGGATTTCCAGCCATGCCGCAGGCTGTGGCGCGGCCAGAAATTCCGGCAAGTGAGGATGACGCAGGCCAATACCTGCCTGAGCAGGCAGTGCGGTGCGATTGCGGAGATCAAACATGGCACATCAGCTCAATGCCGGATTACCCCTGCCCTTTCGATGCAGGATTACCCATGCCCTTAAACGCTTCCACCTTGCCGCCCATTTTTTCACAGGTACCCTTGGGAGCATATTTCCAATCTTGACCGTCGTAATCAGCGGTCGATTGCCCCGAACAGGCATGCGTGCCCGCTGCACTGGCACAGTCGTTCTCACCCGCCTTGCTAATGCCATAACATTTTTCCTTGCCTTCCCCAGCAGCAAAGACAGGACTAGCAGCGAGACCCAAAGCACCAGCGACGGCGGCAGCAAGCGCAAACTGGTTGAGAGCGGTCTTGACCATGGTGAATATCCTCTGCAATAGCGTTGAAAAAAGGGTTGTCTGCGTCGTAATAGCCCGACTGACAAAGTTGCTTACGCAGGAGATTCAAGTTTAGATGCAACGCACCGGAAAAAATATTGATCTCCTGCCTCGCGCTATCACCAAGTCAGCGTCTGGGTTCCATCTTTAAACAACGCAGCGCCCGTTAGTTCCGGCTTGCCAACTTGAATCCCTGGTAGCAGATCGCCGGTTTCGATGCCGTAATGCTTCATACACATTGGGCAGGCGATGACCACGCCGCCTTTTTGCATGATTTCAATCAGCTTCTTTTGGTGTTCTTCGTATTGACCGGCGTTAGCCTTGGCGCCGACCAAAACGCCTTTGTCATTTAGAAAAACCGTCAACGGATGTCCTCGCTCCATTTGCGCCTTGCCGAAGGTGATCGCCATATTGGCGCGATGGGCATCATCAGCGGTCATATTGACAAACAATGGATCAGTATCGCCCGCCAGTACGGGGGTAGTCAAACCGCTAACTGCCAGGGCCATAATCAACAATAAGGCATTCATGAATTTCATTCTTTTCTCCGTTATCAAATGAGTGAACCTTCCAGAAAAAACCAACCCCTATCAAAGGAGTTTTTAACAGATAGCGATACCCTCAATACAGCTTGGTAAAAAATAAAATCTATTTATTCAATATAATAATATATTGATATGCCAGGTATCAGTCGCATAATGTAAAATGTCCCACGGAGAAGCTCATTGATGAATCGCAAACCCAACCCGAAAGACATCGATGCTGAACACCACATCCAACTCGGCCTGACACAAGCGCTTTGCGACGCAGTCAGCGATGATGCAGACCCAGCGTTAATAGATGAAATTCTTGAGCAGTTAGTAGCTTACAGCGATATGCATTTCATGTCCGAACAGCTATTGATGCGCTTGAGCAGCTATCCAGGCTACGATAGTCACGCGCTTGATCACGACGCTCTGATGGAGCGATTGGAAGCAATTAAGCAACAATATAGCAGCTTCGGAGAGCAGATCTTCACGTTACCGGAGGCGAAAGCGATTCTGGCATTCCTGGCCGACCATATCAGCACGCAAGACCGGCAATTTATCGACTACTACTGCAACTGGTCCAGATGCAGATAAGAATCCGGATTTATTAGCTTTCCTTACGTCCCCATAGTTGCTGGCCAATTTCTTGGGCGAGCGCAACCTGTTCGCCCCGCCGCTGGCAACGCTCACCGGTACTCGCCAACACTGCACACTCGCGGAAAAGCCTTGTTGCATTAATTTCTTTACGAGCAGACTGAGCGAACCCGCAGGTGCTTACGGCAGCGGGAAGTATCTTTAGCTCCCAGATGGCGCCGCCAATCGTTTACGCTTCGATGTGTTAAGGTAAGCGCCTTTCATATAGCGGGGATTTACAAATGAGCATGCTCTTACTCGGATTGATCCTCTTTTTAACCGTACACTCCACCTCCATCATCAGCGAATCATGGCGGGACCGCCAAGCCGCAAAGTTCGGTGAAGGACCGTGGCGGGGCCTGTACTCGCTGGCGTCTCTTGCCGGATTTGGGCTCATTGTCTGGGGTTACGGACTTGCCCGCTATGATCCTGTGCTTCTCTATCTGCCGCCAGTGTGGCTGCGTCATATCACGCTATTGTTACTGGTCCCGGTCTTTCCATTGTTGCTCGCCACCTACTTGCCGGGGCGCATCCAGACGGCCATCCAGCATCCCATGCTGGCTGCTACCAAGCTATGGGCTTTCGCTCACCTGCTGGCGAACGGCATGCTGGCCGATGTGCTTCTCTTTGGTACCTTCCTCGCCTGGGCCGTGGTGGCTCGCATCTCCATAAAACGCCGTCTCCCGCATCCAGTCCTCAGTGCGCCGCCGTCCAAGTGGAATGATCTCATTGCCGTGACCGGCGGCCTTGCGCTCTATGTTGCTTTTGTGCTCTGGCTCCATACTTGGCTGATCGGTGTCCCGCCTATTGGAGGCTGACTTAACCGGTGGTCAAGGCTATTCATTCTCAATCGAAGAATGAGATAGCCTAACCATGGATATTTTTACGGATCAATTGACAAACAGGTTGAATCAAGTGAGCCCGCTCTGGAGGACCAAAATGGGCTGTGCCGTTGCAGGCTGTTCAAAAAACTTGCCGTTTACGCTCAATATTGTCACGCGCTAATTGCAGCAGCTCAGGCGGCGGTTCGTAGCCGGTGCGGCGGCACTGGTAGAGATAGTGGGTAAGGCGAGGTTCGGCATCGCGTTGATTTGCTAACTCGATTAGTTCTAAAAGCTCGATCATGCGAGGGGTTGGGACTGTCGCAATGGTTTGCAGCATGGGTACATTTCTCAAAGTTGGCAGGCCATAGAGATTACTTAAGCATTTTTTGTGCCTTATTTAATGAACCCTGTACGCAGACGGTACTGGATCAGGAAGCCCGCCAATAGCAGCGCTATCACGATGAAGCCGGGAATTGCGTCCGGTTCCGGTGTGCTGCCACCGCTGAAAACATTACCCGCCGTGATTGGCATCGCCGGCTCACCGTAGGCCAGCGCAGTTGTTCCTTTGACCTGCGCCACGGGTACCGGCACCGTGGGTGTATCAATCGGGCTGGGATTATAAATCTTCTCCGATACGGCGACGAACGCGGTCCACTTCGTTACCAGCGCAAAGTTCAGCCCCAACTCAGTGATGCGCTGCTTGAGGGTGTCAGCGTTCACGTCCTCACCACGAAACAGATGGCGGCCCGTTGTCAATTGATGCATGAGATCGCCGATCAGGGAACGCGCCCAGAGGATTGGCACCGCCTCGCCCTGGGTGCTGGTTTCCGGCAGCTCGATCTGTAAAGGCAAGGTCGCGGGGCGTCCCTGTACCCGGCCTCGTACCTTGACCTCGTACCGGCCGGGGCGGCCATAACGTCCCTGAATCCGCAACGACTGTCCGGCAAACAGATCAGGCAATGGGCCAGGGCTGAGTTCACTCACGTCCAAACCGCCCCAGTCAATCTGAATGTCGGTCAACACGGGCGATTGCAAGCGCTCAGCCAATTCTCCGGCAACCTTTTCCTGATCCTCGGCGGGGTCCATATAGCGGGTGAAACCGCGCCCAACCCGGCCCATCTCGCTCAGAAGATAACGGTTAACGCCCGCACCGGCACCAAAGGCATACAATCGCGCATTGCCTAAATGGGTGCTGATCAGCGCCAGAATTTCAGCTTCGTTGCCAATATAACCGTCGGTCAGAAAGGTAACGATGCGCAACGATCCCGCAGGGACCGGCAAAGCCAACGCCTGGCGGATGCCGGCACTCATCTCGGTACCGCCTTCGCCGTTGAGCGCATCGATGTAGTGCAGACCCGCCTGAATATTTCCGGGTGTCGCTGGCAATGGCTGCGCGGAAAACTCGGTCGCGGCATCGCTGAAGCGGATGATGCGGAAACTGTCCGTGGACCGCAGCCGGCGCAGCGCGATTCTCATAAAGGTCTTACTGGTTTCAATCGGCAGGCCGCTCATCGAGCCGGAACAATCCAAGACAAATACCATCTCGCGCGGCGTGATGTCCGTCTCAGCCGGGGCCTGCGGCGGTTCGAGCAACAGGCTGAAAAAACCGCCGCGCGCGTCGCGGTAAGCCAGCAAACCGGCCTGGGTGCGTGTCCCGGCCAGCGTGTAGCGCAGGACGAAATCACGATTATCGAGCGTGCGGCCATTGGCCAGCCGCACTTCGGCGCGCCCATTCTCCAGAATCCCGGTGGTGATCGGATGAGTACGGCTATCGATGGCGGCAATGGCCATGCCCGCGTTGAGATGGACGGTCAAACCGACTCGCTCCGGGTCAATTTGTTCAGGCACGTTCAATTCAAATACGGGGGGATATGCGGGCAACTGCTCGACCTCCCATTGCCCATAGGCGGTTTGGCTGTGAGCCGCCGCCGCACCGCCGGAAGTTCCGGTCTGAGCATTCCAGTGGTGAACGCCGCCCGGTAGCATGGGTTCATCCGGCGCAACACCAGCGCCTTGCGGCTGATAGCGCGGTCCTACAACTAGCGGAATAACCAATTCATAGGCACCGTCCAGCCGAGGCACGGTTTGGACATATTGCAGCGTCACTTTGACCGGCAGACCCGGCATCAGATTGGCGATATCCTGGGTAAACATATTCGGGCGATGCTGACTGAGCAAGGCGGCGCTGCGGCCTTGGCCTTTCGCTTTCTCGAAAGTGGCGCGGGCCTCCTCGATGCGCTGGATTTTGGCCTGAATGCGCTCGCCGCCGACGTCCAGGGTCATGGCGTTGACAGCGGCATTCTCATTGAGTGGAAACAAATAAGCCGCATGAACTGCCTGATTCAGCGGATTGGCAAAGGTTTGCGTCACGGTGACCAGCGCCAAGTCGCCCTGAAGGTCAGCGTTGATATCGGTCTTGAGCAAGGGCAAGGTCATCGATTTCCCGTCCACTTCTGTTTCGATGCGACCGCCTAGATCGCCGGGAACGACAGCGAGCGCGGTGGTCCAGGAGGACCAAAACAGGCTCGTGATCAGAAAAAATGCAGGGTTCTTCATGGATTTTTCCTCTATCAATCAAAGTTTCATAAAACGGGTTTCAGAGTTAGCGCGGGCAGCGGGGGGGCTACATCCAGCGCCCGCCACACAGCGCTATCGAAAGCTTCTGCTGCATCCACCGGCAGTTCCCAAGGGGTGATGCGTTCGATCATCCGCCAAGCCGTGCCTGGCGCTTGTAACCAGAGCCACACCGCCTGAGCAACATGGATCGCTTGTTCACCACGTTCCGAGACATAACTCACAGCGACCCGCCAGACCCGTCCCTGCGGATCGGTGCTGCGATACACTGCGCTGGGAATCGGGCCGCCGGTCTGGCCGAGATAACGCACCGCGTGACCGCGACCGGTCAGGCATTCGTCGGGCGCATGGAGATGGCGCAGCGGCGCGGAGGTGCTGACCACCAGCAATCCATAGGGGCCATAGGCGGCCCGCGCCGCGCCGCCGCCGTAACGGGTGAAGTACTCGCGTTCCTGGGAAGTGAGCACGCCGGGTTGCGCGATAAAAGCCGCGATGCGATCAGGCAACTGTGGTGCGGGGAGTGAATGGGCGATATCCACCGGTCGTGCCGGCAAGGACACGATCACGGCACACGCGCTCAGAAAAGCCAGACCAGTGACGGGTTGAACAGACCAGAATCGCTGTGCGTTAGCTGTTGCCTGACCCGGTAAGGAAAGAGGCATGGCCGGTCCGGCCCGGCGGAGCCGGGCCCAAAATAGAAGCGGCAGCGCTGAGAGGCTCAAAGTGATCAAGCCAATCGCACTGTGCCACGGCTCGGCAAGCACATCCACGCCACCCCCCGTCTCGCGGTGGACCAGACCCAGGGCGATGGCAACAATACGCAGACTATTGCCCACAGCCGCCGCCGCCAGAGTGAGCAATAGACCCAGGCACGCCCGCCTGAACGAGGGACGGGTGAAAGCGGCAACCGCAGCGAATAGCAGGAGCAGCAGCAACAGACCGCGCGTCCCGGAACAAGGCAAATCGACCAGCAGTGTTTGCCCCTGCCACTGCAACTGAATGCCTTCGCACTGCACGGGTGCAGCTCCTAGCTGGAGCGCAGCGCAGGCACCGGCGGCGGAGATTTGTTGCAGAAGGAAGCCAAAACCGCGTTGCAGAATGCGTTCAATGGGCAGCGCAAACATGAAGAGCACCGCCAACCAGCCTGGAGATAGCGGGCGGGCGCGGCGATCCAGACCTAGCAGCAAACCGATGGCGTAGATATCCACGGCCAAAGCCGCTGCACCGATTGTGTTAATCCCGAGCCATTGTCCGAGCAGACGCACGATGGCGGTCAATGCCAGCAGGTAGAATCCGTTATAGCGTTGCGAGACGCCAGGCGTACGCAGCGGGCTAGCCGTGCTCCATAGCAAGAGCATACCGGTCAGCACCGCCACCCACAAACCGTAGGAATCGTAGGCCGGATCAAGCCAGGTTCCCGCCAGCCAGATCAGTGGATGAATGGCTAACAGAACAAGGCCCAGAATCAAGCTCATTGGACCGGGCTGAGAATAGAATTTGAAGCGCATGGCGTGACTCCTTGAGTTCGCCCGCGCAGTATGAAAATCAAGTGTGTGCGCTTCGTGGCGCACATGTGCAAGGTTGCGAAATGATCGTGCAAATCCGGTGCAAATTATTCCGTTGCTGGTATGACGGTGTTAAGCCGTCTCTGGAGAGCATTCGCTTAGCTGGCCCTGCGCGCTTCTCGATTTATCCGTAAGATTCTTCAAAATCCCTTTTATTTTTTATCACTTACCTTGATGGATTTGTGGCCGGGCCGGGCACTGAAGATAAATGGCAAGGGCTGCGCCGTTGCCCGGCCAACCGCACGGACCGTGCAGGCAAGGAGCAAGGCCAGCAGCGAGACCATACTCATGCCAATAAGGATGAGGAAGCCGATTCCGGTGCCCATCGCGTCATCCGCTTCAAGATGACAGGGACCGGATACCCGGGACAACGTATAGGACACCAGAGCTAGCGGACTCAGCGCGGCAACGAGACCGGCCACATGAACGGCGAACGCACCTAGTATGGATGGATGCCGTTTCCACGCAAGATACGCGCTCACCGGCACGGCAGCCGCCCCAAACAGAGCGGCTGCGAACACAGGTAAGCGAGAACATAGGTTGTATTGGAAGAACGAATCGCTGTATGCGAAGCTGAAGACCCAGAACCAAAAACCCAGCCATCCCAGTGCAGTAGATTGCCAGATCGTCCGGCCCATGCCGCGGAGTCCTCCGGTTGAAGTCTGCGTGCCGTCTGTCATCCTCTTAACCTCATCAGCATCGCTACTTTAGCGCTCAGTTAACTGAATAGATTCCATATTATTTTTCTAAAAATACAAAGCAGCATAAGAAGAATTGACGGATAAAATGCCAAAGTGCAACCGGTGGCCCGTGATAGCGCTCCTTGATGCAAGCGTTCGCTTACAATCGATAACTACCTGAATCATCGGCAAGTCAGCTTCCTGCTGACCAGGATTTGGTATTCTTTCCTGCAAATAAGTAACGCGCCTTTATGGAATAGCCTCATGCCCACCATCCTGGTCGTTGATGACGATCCTCATATCCGTGAAATCATCTGCTTCGCCCTGCACAAAGACGGCTTCGCCACTGTAGAAGCCGAAAACGGGGAACAAGCACTGGCGCGATTCCAGGCGGCTGGCCCTGATTTAGTGGTACTCGACATCATCATGCCAGAGCTGGATGGTACCGACGTCTGCCGCGCCCTGCGCCGCATCAGCACGGTTCCCATTGTGTTTTTATCATCGCGCGATGACGAAGTGGATCGCATCATCGGCCTGGAGCTCGGCGGCGACGACTACGTGACTAAACCGTTCAGCCCTCGCGAACTGACAGCGCGCGTCCGGGCAATTTTGCGCCGCGGTAAAGGTGAATGGCACGACCCCACACCCGGACACCTGCTCGAATACGGACGGTTACGGCTGGACCTGGAGCGCTATACCGCAGATTGGCAGGGACAGGAGATTGCACTGACCCTGACGGAGTTCGGTATCCTGCGCACGCTATTAAGCCACCCCGGTAAGGTATTCAGCCGGGATCAATTAATGGATGGCAGCTACCAGGACTATCGAGTGGTAAGCGACCGCACCATCGACAGCCATGTACGCCGGGTGCGTTCGAAATTTAAAGTCTTGGGCGCCGACCCCATTGAAACCCTGCATGGCATTGGTTACCGGCTGGGACCTTGCTGAATGGTGCGATCCCTGCCTCGCCTCAAGCTGCGCTATCTACTGCTGGCGGTCAATCTGACCGCGTTATGGCTGCCCTTGTTAGGGCTGGAGGCGCTACGCCTGTACGAAAGCGCTCTGGTGCGCCAGACCGAATCTGAATTGGTGGCTCAAGCGGCATTCGTCGCCGCCAGTTACCGCGCAGCCCTCGCCCGATTGGCGCCACAGGCAGTGGCCAATCCAGCATATGGTCTACCTCTTGCCGCTCCTTGGCGGGAACAGTATGACCATGAAACCCGCTGGCGGCCGCGCCTGGCGCAGTTGGACCTGGCTGAAGACCCGGTTTATCCCCCGCCCCCGGAAACCATCCCTCCATCCAGCCCGCCTGATCCTCACGCCCAGGCCGTCGGCGAGGAATTGCAGTCGCTGCTGCACGATGCACAAGTCATGACCTTAGCGGGGATTGCCGTAGCAGACACGCAGGGTACAGTCGTGGCGACAACTGGACCCAGTTTAGGCCGTTCCCTGATGGCGCTGGAAGAAGTGCAACGGGCGCTGACGGGCGAACATATAAGCCGGTTGCGCCAGCGCCTTCCTGATAGTGAATCCCCTGCACTCGATTCCATCAGTCGCGGCGCTCGATTGCGCGTGTTCGTCGCCGCGCCGGTTCTGCAAGGACAACGTATCGTTGCAGTGACTCTTCTGTGGCGTACACCGATCTCGCTGATACAAGTCCTATACGGCAAGCGCTACCACTTGATGCTAGCAACTGCATTGCTGCTGGGCACCAGCGTCATCATGTCAGTGTTGACTTCCTTTGCGGTGGTGCGGCCGCTCCAGACACTGGTGAGCCTGGCCCGGCGCGTCACCGCCGGGGAACAGGGAGTCGTGGTGGCGCTGGCCCGACCAGTCACCCAGGAGGCTGCCGAATTGTCGCAAGCTGTAGCGACGATGGCCCAGCATCTGGAACAGCGCGCCGATTATATCCGCGCCTTTGCGGCCCACGTTTCACACGAATTCAAAACGCCTTTAGCGGCCATCCGCGGAGCGGTGGAGCTGCTGCGCGACCATATCGGCACCATGACCCTGGCTGAGCGCGAACGGTTTTTAGGCAATCTCGATCAGGACGCCGAACGCCTGGAGCGTCTGGTGCGGCGGCTGCTGGAGCTGGCCCGCGCCGACGTGATGCAGGCAACCCCGACCGATAGCACCGATGTTGCCACTGTGGTGCAGCGACTGGCCATCCATTACCAGAACATTGGTCTAACCGCTACTGTGATTGAACCTCTTCCGCGGGTCAACGCCGCCATGAGTGAGGAGGTGCTGGAGTCTATCTTGACCAATCTGCTGGATAATACACGGCAACACGGTGGCGACACCGTCACCTTGGCCGTAACGTACCCAGTGCCTGATGCGGAACTCGACACTGCGCTACTCATCGAGGCCAGTGATAATGGTCCCGGCATCTCAGCGGCTAACGCAGCGCGTATCTTCGAGCCCTTTTTTACCACCGCCCGCTCACGAGGCGGCACCGGCCTGGGTCTAGCGGTGGTCAAGTCGTTGTTGACTGCGCACCGGGGCACGATCCAATTGGGGGAAACATCCACAGGAACACGGATGCAGATTCGCTTACCGGCCAGCCGCTCCAGCCAGATTTAAGAGTTGAAAACACGTCTTGGATTTTTGCTGAATGATGCCAGCGCGACCTCAGCGATTACCGGCACTGGCTTCCTGGAATTCACGTTACTTAGGGTTGGACGTCCGATGGCTAGGGTGAGAGGCGGCATCAGGCTGTGGCACTAGCCAAGCGGCAGCAAAATCCTCGGCAGGCACAGGCCGGTCAAACAGATAACCCTGCGCCAGATCGCAGCCCTGTTCTAAAAGGCAGCGGCGCTGTTCCTCGGTTTCCACTCCTTCGGCCACGACCACCAGTTCCATCTGGTGGCCGAGGGCGACGATGGTCGCGGCCAAGATGCGATCATCGGGATCATCCACCACATTGCGCACGAAACTCTGATCAATTTTCAAAGCAGTGAGTGGTAAGCGTTTGAGGTAGCTCAGGCTCGAATAGCCGGTGCCAAAGTCGTCGATGGCCAGCCCAATCCCGAGCCGTTCCAACGCAGCCAGGGTATCCGCCGTCTGTGCCCCCGTCTCCAACAAGGTGGATTCGGTCAGTTCCAGTTCCAAGGCGTGCGGCGGTAAGTCGTGGGCCGCCAGCAAGCCACTAATCTGATTAGCAAGCGCCGGCCGGCAGAAATGCCGGGCTGCCAGATTGACCGCAATTGTCAGGATTGGCCGGCCTTGCTGCTGCCAAACAGCCAGTTGCCGGCACACTTCGGTCAACATCCACTCCCCAAGATCAACGATCAGATCGCTGGCTTCTGCTAAAGGGATAAATTGCCCAGGCGGGATCGCACCGCGCTCGGGGTGAAACCAGCGTATCAAGGCTTCGGCACCGGCCAGCGTGCCGTCAGCCAAACGCACCTTCGGCTGAAAATAGGCACACAAGTGCCCGGCTGCCAAAGCCTTACGCAGCTCTGCTTCCAGCAGAAGCCGCTCGAAAGTCGCTACGTTCATCTGCCGGTCATAGAACGCCCGGGTGTTACGGCCGTCCTGCTTGGCTTGGTAAAGCGCCGTGTCGGCATTCTTGAGCAGCTCAGCGAAATCGGCGCCATCATGCGGGTAAAGCGCGATGCCAATGGAGACCGTCACCTGCAAAGCGTGGGTGGCCACGGTGAACGGCTGGCGGAATGCCGCCAGTACTTTATCAGCCACCCGCAGCGCACCCTCCTGGTTGGCTTCGGGCAGCAACAATACAAACTCGTCACCCCCCAACCGGCAGACGGTGTCCTCTCCTCGCGTGAGCGTCTTCAGGCGCGCTGCTACCTGGACCAGCAGGGCATCGCCCTCGGTGTGGCCCAACGAATCATTAACTTCCTTGAACCGGTCCAGGTCGAGAAACAGTACCGCTAAAACAGCATGGTGCCGCTCGGCCAGCGCCAATGCCAGCTCAGCGCGCTCGGTCAGTAACACCCGATTCGGCAGAGTGGTCAGCGCGTCGAAAAAGGCCAGATGTTCGATACGCTTCTTCGCTTCCTTAACGTCAGTGATGTCGCGAGCGATGCCGAATAAGAGTGTTTCATTGACGGGAATTACACTTAACAGCGCTGTGCGGAGGGCGCCATCCGGTTGCGGGTATTCGATTTCGCCTAATTGGTAAGCGACTTCGCTCAATTGGAGCGCTTCAGTGGTTTTGATCGCTTGCTTGAGACGTTCTTGCACATCAACCGGTGTCAGGTCAGCTGTGGTGAGCGTCTTGAGTTCGGCAAGAGGCCGGCCTGTCAATTGCTCTGCAGCCCGGTTGGCTGCCAGAAAGCGCCCCGTCTGTTTTTCCACCACAAAGATCGCATCGCTGGCGCGTTCGAACAGTAAACGGTACCGCTCCTCGCTCCCTTGCAGTTCGGCTGTACGGACTGCTACCAGCGCCTCTGCCCGGTAACGCTGAGCAATCAGGGCGAATAGATACAAGGTGGCTAGCAGGGTCAGCAGCCCGCCAATTGCCGGGACCCAACAGTGAATTGGATCGGTGTGACGGGCGAGAAAGGCCTCGCTTGGCCAGACCTCGATCCGCCAGGTACGGTCGGCAAAATGGAAATCCTCGGCTTGGCGAAGCGATGAAACGGGTTTTCCATTCTCCATTACCGCCGGCGGCAACTCGTATAACGTCTGGGCGTCCGCCCCGGCGGAGAGATCGAGCAGGCGAAACTGCAACTCAGCAGTGCCCGCCGGGGCCAGCGCGCGCGTAATCGTATCACCGATACGCACGACCCCCAGCGCAAAGCCTCGTAACTGTTCCCGCCGCATCTTCACCTCCAGCGCTGTTGCAGGTCCGGCATACACCGGACCGAACACCAGCACGGAATAGACTGGCTCAGGCGCAGTCTCTTGCACGAGGACATAACGTCCAGTCGTGGCAAGCTGGCCGCGGTCACAGGCTTGGGCCAATACCGCCCCGCGAGCTGGATGGCCCGGGCCGGGAGCAAAGCCCAGGGCCGCTTGATTACCGGCTAACGGCTCCAAGTAATAGACGGGGAAATAAACGGGACGATCGGTGGCGGGGATGAGCCGCCCTGCCTCATCACGTTCGGTGAAGTGAAAATCCTCGAAGCCATCCCGGCGCGCAGCCGCTTCATAGGCAGCCCGTTGCTCCCGCGGTACGCGCGGTAACCACTCCAAGGCTTGAAAGCCGCCGTTGGCTAGCAGCGGTGTGACGAATGCGCGAAATTGCGCCCGGTCAATGGTGTCTACGCCCTCCAGAAAACGGCGCATAGCATCAATGTCTTCCAAATTGTCGTAGAACTGGGTGATGATCCGGCTAATCAGCATGCTAGAAACCGCTCGGAAATCGCCCGCCAGCGTTGCTTGGCTGCGCTGGCGCCACTCGGTATACAGACCTGCTGTCAGTGTCAGTCCGATCAGGACGGTGAGCGTGGCCGCACCCCAAGCCGCTGCCGGCGCGGCCTGCTGCTGGTTGTGTCTGAACCGGATCAATCCATAGGCGCCGCCGATCAGCAGTGTCAAAATGGCTAAACTCAGCACACCCGCCAGAGCATGACTGGTGCGCCGCGCTGTAATCGAGATCGTTTGACGGACGGGCGTGCGCAGCAGCGCAATAGGTTGGCCTGTCAGATCCACAAGCACTTCGTACGCGAATGTCGCCCCGGCCGGGCCTTGCCGCAGCTCGGGATTTCCAGCATGCAAGGCCGTCAGGTAATTGTATTCCATCGGTGTCAAACGCGGATCGGTGGCCAACAATAGCTCGAATGCTACTTTGATCTGGGCCGCCAGTAATTGCTGCAGAGGCTGGTCCAGAAAACGGCCGAAGACCATCACACCACGAGCCTGCCCCCTACCCTGGGTGGTCAAAATAGGATGGGCCGCCAGTAGCAGCAGACCGTGTTCAGTAAGCACCAAGCCAGCGCGGGCTCGTTCCAGGGCCAGCCGGAGTATGTTCCAGATCGCGGGCGGATCGCGGGCGAATGTGGCCGGGAGCACCTCACCACCCAGCCCGGAGTCATAACCGCCGCTATACAACCGCTGTCCTTGGGGATTGAGAATTACACAGAGGTTTAACTGGCTATTTTTTTCCAGGACGCTCCAGTTACCTAGATTAGATGCGATAAAGGCCGGATTGCGGTTCGCAGCATAAATGTAGGCGTCATCCCATTCAGCCCAATTACCCAAGATATTCTCTAGTTGACGCAGTTCGTTTTGGATAGCGGCCCGCGCCCGTACGCCATCCTCCAGCGCCTGTGCCTGCTCCAATTCCTTGAAGGCAGGATGGACAATCTCATGGTCCACACCCCAGATTACCAGCAACACAACGGCGAAACCGGCAATCGTGGCTAGGATGGCATGAATTTGAGCTTTCAAAGGCCCGGCTCCAACCTGCTCACTGCATCCATCCACTCTCATTCAACGTTGGTATAAAATTCATTAACCTATACACAGGTTCTCCTTGGTGCGATGAACTGCTCAAGTAAACAAGTTTAAGATAGCTTCAAACATTGCCTTGATATCTTCAATAATCAAAACACCAAGAACATCACTGGCATGCTGCTGAAAGACACCGCTGCTCCAGCCAGCACACCCCTCGCATTAGCAACCCATAAATCAATACCCAAATAACAACCAGTGTTATCTGGCCAACCGGCGGCAAATGAACTGCCAATAATGCTGAACCGGCGCAAGCCAGCATTAAGCCATACTCCACCAGCACGGTGCGGCGATGTCCCCAGCCTAGCAGCACCAAACGTTGATAATAGTGGCTGCGGTGCGCTTGCCAAACCTTCTCACCCCGCAGCAGGCGCCGTATCAAAGTAACCGTAGCGTCCATGATAAAAGGGGAAAATACGAGCAATGAAACCCAGAGGGGAAACAGTTCCATTCGAGCACCCCATAGACTGCATGCCGCCGCCAGAAAACCGAAGGTTGTGGAGCCGATATCACCTAGAAAAATCCGGGCTGGCGGAAAATTGCACACCAGAAAACCGGCACTAGCTGCCGCCACACTCAAGCAAATAGCCGTAAATCCGGTATCAACCCGCCCCAGCCAGGCCAGCGCTGAAAACCCTATCACTGCCATACCACCCGCGAAGCCATCCATGCCATCCATGAAATTGTAGAGATTGATCATCCAGACAACGAACAACATGCTTAGAATATGAATTACCCCTATGGGAAGCTGCCACGGTAAGCTGGGCAGATCCAGCAGGTTTGGGACAGGATTCACCTCTATCAGACTGATGGCGGCCCAGAAATGGACTAAGAAACGCCATCCCATCGCCATTCCTTGCCGGTCATCGAGCCACGAGATGATGGCTAATGGCAGCAATCCGAGCGGTAGCGTTATCAGTAGAGGATGCGTGGCTGGAACCAATAGCGTTAGCAGAACGCTACTCGTCAACCCGCTACCCAAAACCGCTAAGCCACCGGTCCGCGGGACCGGATGCTGGTGCAGGGAACGCTCATTTGGATGATCAAGCCATTGCCATCGGAAAGCGGGCCGGGACAGCAAAAACGCCAGCGTCAGCGCGGTTGCAAAAGCCGCCAACGTAATCAAGATTATCATTCTTTAAAAATCAAAAAGTAAGAATTAGGAATTAGGGATTAAAGGCTGAAAATTGTAACATTGCGCTCCGTCATTCAAGCATCCGCTGCTAAGCTGCACTTTTCATTTTTCTGCTATGAGAATCCCCATGTTCGAACTGCTCCGTTATGACCACGGCATTTATGCCCTCGATTCCGGATACATTCGCCCCCAATTGGCCGCTATTCACTTTATTGTGGAAAACGGCCAGGCCGTGATCATTGATACCGCAAGTTATGCGTCCCTGCCCCGGGTTCTGGAAGCTCTTCAGGTTCTTGGATTGACGCCAGCGAATGTGGCCTATGTGTTTCTGACCCATATTCATCTCGATCATGCGGGTGGCGCTGGGGTCATGATGCAGGCCTTCCCAGAAGCACGCCTGGTGGTGCACCCTCGTGGAGCCGCTCACATGATTGATCCGGCGAAATTATTTGCCGCTGTGGGGGCTGTATATGGTCAAGAGGAAGCCTACCGTCTGTACGGCGATCCAATACCTGTTGCCGCCAGCCGCATCATCGCCGCCAGCGATAATTATACGTTCAGCCTGGCGGGCCGCACCTTACGGTGTCTCGATACGCCAGGTCATGCACGCCATCACTTGTGCCTGCAGGATATCCGCAGCGGCAGTATGTTTACCGGCGATATTTTCGGCTTATCCTTCCGTGAACTGGATGTAGATGGCCGGCCATCGATCATTCCCACCACCACGCCGACACAATTTGATCCTTCTGTCATGCATGCATCGGTGGATCGGATTCTGAGTTATCAGCCAGAGGCCCTCTATTTGACCCATTTTGCCCGTGTTCGAGATGTGCAGCGCTTGGGCAACGACCTGCACCGGCTGATTGATGCGCATGTAGCCGTGGCTGAGAGAGAACGGAAGCATGCTCCAGAGCGCGAAGCGCGAATCCTGGAAGGATTATGGGCATTGATGGATACCGAAGCCGCACGCCAAGGCTGGCGGCTGGAACGTGAACAATGGCGCGAGGTGCTGCGATCGGATATCGAACTCAATGCGCAGGGATTGGATTATTGGCTGGATCACGCCGCACCTTAACGCGCGCGCGCCCAAGCAGCGATCTCGCGAATATGCGCAGGCGCGGTTTGGCAACAGCCGCCGATGAGCCGCGCCCCGCTTGCATACCAGCGCTGCGCCTCGGCAGCAAAGGCCACATTGGTTGCAGGGCCGTTCCAGGTGCGGCGTTCAATATCATAGGTCTCCCCGGAATTGGGATAAACCACGACCGGTTTACGCGTGTTCATCCGGACTGCCTCAATCAGTGCCGGAATATATCGTGGAGCCGTGCAATTCACACCGACAGCGACGACATGCGGAATCTCATCCAGCCAGGCGGCGCAATCGGCCAACCGTTCGCCGTGACAAATATGCATCTCATCGCGGGCGCTGAAGCTGATCCAAGCATAGGCTTCCGGAAATTCAGCGATAAGCCGCACCAAAGCCTTGGCTTCGGTGAAGCAGGGCAGAGTTTCACACGCCAGCAGATCGGGGCCGGCCTCTAACAAGGCAGCCAGGCGCGGACGATGAAAATCCATTAGCCCGGTTTCGCTCAACCCATAGTCACCCCGGTATTCGGAACCATCCGCCAGGAAAGCGCCATAAGGCCCGACCGAGGCCGCTACCAGCGGCCGGGGCCGGCCCACGCGGTTCACCTCGTCCTGCCAGAAAGCGTCACGGGCCTCAATAGCCAATTGCACCGACCGCTGAATCAATTTCAGCGCTGTCTCGCGTGTCACCCCGCGTCGCATGAAGCCTTCCACAGTGGCCTGATAACTGGCTGTGATAGCGCAATCAGCGCCAGCCTGGAAGTAATCCTGGTGGATTTGACGAATTAGCTCCGGGCTCTCAAGCAGAATCTTGGCCGACCACAAAGGATCGCGCAGGTTGCAACCGCGCCGCTCCAGCTCAGTCGCTAATGCACCGTCCAAGATCAAAAGAGGGTATTGCTCAAGCAAGGGTGTGAGAGGATTTATTTTTTCCATCATATTCATGATCCTGCAACAATTAACCAGCCAATGGATAGTCCGCCCTGCTCTCTCAACGAGCCTATCGCGGGTATAATGGGCGATGTTATCCGCCATCATCCACTGATGAGTACAGAGCGGACTGTAGACAGAATATCGCGACAACAATACATGCCGTGAAGATTGTCAGGATTGGCCTGGCCGAGCAGGATTTTCACGTCTATGGTGTGGACAAACGCGGAAGCGGATGCCCGGCCTTCTGCCCATATGGCGGCGATAGAAGCGTGTGGCAGTGCCCGCGCCGGGACGCGGCAGTTTCCAGATCACAACCATGAGGTGCAACTGATCGCACCGCAGTTTGTCAACTCCTATGTCAAATTGAACAAGAATGATGAGATGGATGCCGATGCCATCTACGAGGTGGCTCAGCATCTAAGCATGCAGTTTACGGTGGTCAAGCGTATGGATTAGAGACTACTCCGCCACGGCTGCAGCAGACCCGGCAATAGAACCAGCAGCACCAACCTAGCACTTAACTTATCGTAGACGGTTCTTTCTTAAGCCGTATAGCCTTTAATCTCAAACCTGCTGTCCGTATTCAACAAACACATCGATGATTGGCTTGATAACTCACAAAACTGCGGATAAATCTGACCCTACCAAAAGCGACAAAATTGTGAAATACTCTTAGCAACTTCCGGTTTCCTTTGTCCAAGGTTCTTATCGCCGGAATAGACCCTTCTTTTTTGTTTTAATCAGGAGATAATAATATGGCCGAAACAAAAGAATATTTGCCGTGGTCTGAAAGCTTTAGTGTTGGCTTACAGGAAATTGATGAGCAACATAAAATTCTTATCGCTTTAATCAATCGTCTGTACAGTGAAGCCATATTGAATAAGGCCGATAAGTCTACTATTGGCAGTATACTCAATGAGCTTATCCAATACACTATTGTACATTTCTCAGTTGAAGAGAGTTTATTCCGTATTTTTGATTATGCCGAAGGCGATGCTCACCAAAATCAACATCAGCAATTCACAAAAAGTATCATTAACTTTCAGAGAAAATTTGAAGATGGCGCTCAAATTGATGTTGAGTTAATGAGTTTTCTAAGAAAATGGTTAAAAGACCATATTATGATCAATGACAAGAAATACACTTCATTTTTTCTTGAAAAAGGTTTTAAGTCCAGTTGGTCTAAAGAAAGATCATGGGCAGGTAAGATCTGGGACTCGATCACTCTTAAGTGATTCCTATAAATCTATCACGCAGCTAAGGAGGGAATCTGTCTTAAAAAAACTACCCATTGTAATATTATCTAATAATTTTCTAATTTTATCTAAAAATTACCAAAGGAGGTTTTGAGTTTATCAAAGTAATCTATCCAACGAAGAATGGACGTTCATCGGAAATCTATCGCTGGATGCGATTTTTGATGCCGTTAAATTGTTAACTAATGCGCAAGGCACAGGGCCTAGCCGAGAGCAATCAACGCAATATATGGCGGTTCTTTGGCTACGAAACACCCAACACCCTCAACGTCCCGATAGTGGCAGTGTGCTCCGCTCCCTCCAGGCCGATTAAGCGGTGGTAGCTAGGCTCTGATCCGTCAGGAGTTTTTGTCTGACCTGTTCTTTAAATTGAAGCGACTCTTTCCATTCAGGAATTTCTTTAGCCAGCAAGTCAATCGACATGTCTAGATTCAAATCCTGTCGTAGAACCTTGTTGCAAATCGCCGGTGCTACGGGACCCATAAATTCGGTCAATACTTCTTTCAACACCTCCAGAGTCTGCTGGGAAAGTGCTTTAGCAGCCGTTTTAACGGATCCCGATTTCAGAGAAGAGATACTACCGCCACTGAGAAAATTAAAAATTTCGGTGGTTGAAGGCTGCCAATCAGGGTCAGGAGTGACGCTGCTGCTCTTGATAAATTGAAACCAGTCCGGTTTGATCTGCTGCATCAGCGATAGTGCTTCTGCCCCCCGCTTATTCTTATAAGACAATGTGACAATGTTACCGCTGATAAGACCAATTCGGATCATTTGGCGATTTTCCGCCACAATCGTCATATTGCCAGAGAGTTTATCTTGAGAAATTTTCTGGAGTTCAGCTACTACTTGAGCCAAAGATAACGGTTGTGAATTATTCATGTTAATCAACCTTAAATTGAATTTAGAAAATTGATATCTAAGTGACGATAAGTGCTAGCTCAATCAGCTTGTAACGGCAATGAAAGCGTCTTCATACGAAGGAACTAGCACACTGAGATACTGGCTATTCTTTTGATTGCCCTATCGTCCATTTTAAGCTGCGCCGTAACAGTTCAAATGAATGAGCCAGCTCACCAATCTCACTGCCATCGCGCTTAACATTAATTTCTTGCTCAAGATTCCCTTTGCTCAGAACAACTGCTGCTTCCGTAATGTTTGCGATTGGCAGAAGAATGTTTCTCTTTACTAGGGTGCTAATTATTAGAAATATTAAGCTGAAAATCGAAGTAATTATCCCTACGGCTACAAGCCCGCGTTGAATCACCAAAGTATTAACGTCCGCTAATGGAACCCCCAAATTAATTGTGCCAACAACGCTGTCATCTTGATAGTTATAGCCGTTTGTCATGCCGTACTTGCTAGTTATTAGCATAGGGCGCTTTTCGGATCACCGTGGCATACCATACATTCTTTTTTTAGCCACACTGGGGCAGATGAAACTAGAAACCGGTCGCCATTAATATCGCCAATTTGTATTATTTCATCAATTTTCTATCTTCACGATATTGATCCAATAATTTTTCTCAAACGGTCCCGCCATATTTTTTAGATTCAATGGATTATCAGAACAACTTTAATGTAGTAGTTAGGCTGCCTTTTGTGAAGTAGCTAGCTACCTTGCTTGTTGCCACTGCCCCAGACGTTATAGGTGATTGAAACATTTTTGCTTCCATGAGATCTGGGCGAACATCCTTTGAGATGTACTCTCTCATAGAAGTAACCATATCCAGCATTAATGTTAATTCTTTATTGGATTCCGCATGTACTTGGTACTGTGTGACCAAATAAATAATTGGAATGCTAATCATAATGGTAATGATATACAGCCAGACTATCGATTTACGAAATCGCTTTATTAAGCTATTCGTGATGACCGTTCCCATAGGATTTTTCTCGTTTGCCATTGCAGTTCTCCAATTTATTAATATCAATTAGCGCGATGTTCAGCTTTATCAGGCAATCAGCTCCCTGAATTGAAGGTCTGGCTGATTTAACAAATGGTTCACAAAAATCTGGGGCGTATGAATTAAGATTTTTACATCATCATTCCATGTCCAGATTGTTTCGGATAGAACATGACCTTAAGAAATATAAGCAAATAATAAGCCAATAATAGAATTTAAATAGGTAATTGAATTTTAAATATTATTTTATTTAACTGGATCTCGATGGATTATTTTTAACAATTTTCATTGTTAAAAACGAAGTATATTTTTATTTTTTTAATATATTTCAATTAAATAGATTATTAACAATGAAGGTTGTGGACAACAACTTTCATTGTTAACTGTCCTTCATGCTCAAAAAGGTTCTTTTGGCTATCTGGATATATGTCACCTGTTGCCAGGTTTCACAAGCAGAGTTTTGCGCTGATAGATCACCCGCGTTTGCCCCCTTTTCAGGGGAAACGGCGAGTCAAAAGAGGTCAAAATCGGCTGGATTTCTAGCGGTGACTTCAACCACCCGCCCAAAACCCAGGAAGTAGTGCTCAATAACGCGTTCGCGTTCGCTCCACCTCGTTCCAATACACTGCCATGTCGTCACGGACTTTCTCGAAGGCGGCAATGGTATCCAGCGTTTCCTGCCCGCCCTGGGCCACCACGAAGGCCAAGAGCGTTTCCAGCAAAGCCATAATGGCCACCGCCGAGGCAAAATACTGAGGGCTTTGCGTCGGCACGACGAACACAGGATCAGCAAGGTATACCAAAGGGGCTGCTACGCTATCGGTGATCGCGATCAGCCTGGCACCACGCGATTTAGCATATTCGCAGGCTTGCAGCGTGTCCTTGGCATATGGCTGGTAGCTCAGCGCCAGCACAACATCCCGATCCCCCGCCAATGCGAGGTCATCGAACGGCGCGCTGACATGCCGGGGCACCAGATTCAGATTCGGCATGGCCATCCGCCCCACGTAGAAAAAATAATGCGCCAGAGAGTACGAGCTGCGCGAGCCGAGCACGTAGGCTTGCGGGGCTTGCAGCAACAGGAGAGCCGCCTGTTCCAGCTTTAGAGCGTCGTTTTCCGAAAACATCTGTTTCAGATTAGATATATTGGCGGAGGCCATCTGTGCATACAGCGGCGCGAACCCTTCGCCCTGCCCCAATTTTTGTAACCAGCGCGCCTGGCTACTGATAGCGTGCGGACCCTGTTTCAACGCCTCCCGGAACGGCTGGCGCAGATGATCATAGGTTTGGTAACCAAGCCATTGCCCGAGACGCACCAGAGTATTAGGGCTAACCTGTGCTTGCGCCGCTGCATCACGGATCGGCATCAATCCAATCTCGTTTGGATGGTCCAAGATGAATTTCGCCGCCCGCTGCAACGCCGGCCGCATGTCAGGCAACTCCCGTTGCAGCCGGGTAATAATGTCGCGGCACCCGGCGTCGATCATGATGACTTCCCGCCGCTGTGCTGGCGCGCCAAAAAATTGGTGACCGCCATCAGATGCTCCTCGCTGTTGTGGCACATTCCTTGATAACCAGCACAACGGTCGAGAAAATCTGGCAATTCTTCGCGTTGTGCAATTTTCAGCAGACGCTTGGTCAAGCGCAGCGCTTTCGGCGGCTGCCCCGCGATGCGCCGGGCCAGGGTATAAGCCCGCTCCAGCAATTCCGTCTCGGGCACCACCTCCAGCAACAACCCCAAGGCCAGCGCCTCTTCAGCCTTCACCAGGCGCCCGGTCAAGGTCAGCTCGGCAGCACGCTGATAACCCACCAGCCGTTGCAGGAACCAAGCCCCGCCGTCACCCGGAATAATCCCTAGATTCAGGAAAGTCTCGCCGAACACGGTGCGCGGTGAGCCGATGCGCAGGTCACACATACAGGCCAGATCGAAGCCGGCACCGATGGCTGGACCATTGACCGCGGCGATGAGGGGAATCTCGGCCTTGTGCAGCGCCAGTGGAATGCGCTGAATCCCGCGCCGGTAGCGCTCTTCGACTTCGGCAACGTCACCGGCGAAATCGCCACTGCGGTCCGCCATGTCTTTAACGTTGCCGCCCGCCGAGAAAGCGGCGCCGGCACCGGTTAGCACCAGCACCGAAACCGCCGGGTTAAGGTTGGCCCATTCCACCGTGCGCACGATATCGTCGATCAAGTGAGTCCCCGTCAGGGCGTTACGCACATCGTCACGTTGCAGGGTCAGGGTAGCGACCCGGTTATCGAGCACCAGTTCCGCGTCTTGCAATTCCAATAGAGCCGTCATGCGTGTCATTTCCTTTCGTTGACCCGATCAAGAATCATGCGGGCATCCACCACCGCATAGCCATCGGGATAGGCCATCAGAGGGTTGAGGTCGATTTCCGCGATCTCGGGATGCGCTTCGACAATGCCTGCTACCTTGAGAATCAATGCCACCAAGGCTTCCTTACTTACGCCCGCTGCACCGCGTGCACCCTCCAGAATCTTGCGGGCCTTGATCTGATTCACCATGGATTCGGCGTCCTGCCGGCTCAGCGGAATCGAACGGAAGGCGATATCTTCCAAGATTTCAACGAAGATGCCACCGAGACCGAACATCATGACGGGACCAAAAATCGGGTCACGGCTAACACCGATAATAACCTCAATGCCTTTACGGACCATCGGGGTGAGCAGTACCCCGGCAATATCCGCGTCAGCTTGGCAGGTGCGGCACGAGGCCATGATATCCATGTAGGCGGCGTGCAGCGCATCACGTCCTTGCAAGTTCAGCTTGACGCCGCCCGCATCCGACTTGTGCAGGATGTCTTTAGACACGACTTTCATGGCCACCGGCCGGTCGAGCCATGCAGGGTCCAACGTGTCCAGATCCGCCACACTGGAGAGCACGCGTTGAGGCGGCACATCGATACCATAAGCGGCAAGCAGGTCCTTGGCTTCGGGTTCGAGCAGGTCCCGGCCCGCCTGGCGAGCGGCCACAATCATTTGTTGCATTGCTGGGTCCGGCAGCATGGGTTCCGCGTAAACGGCGCTGGCGTCACGCTGGGCAAACTCGCCACGCTCGCTCAAGGCGGCCAGCACTTCCACCGCGTGTTCGATCGAGTCGTACACCGGTATGCCGGACCCGCGCAGCACCTCCAACGGCTCAGGTTTCAACGGTGCATATAAGCTGTAAACGATCAGCGGCTTGCCGCTCTGCTGTTTGATTGCGGCCAGTTCCTTGGCTGCATCAAGCTCCTGGCCGGCCAGCTCCTGAGCGAAACGAATCCCATAGCCGCCGAACATGCCAACCAAAAAAACCTGATCGACGTTGCAATCCTGACAGAGTATCCCGGCACAGTCCGCCAGCAACCGGGGATGGGCGTCGGTGCTGCCCGCCACATCAATCGGGTTAGCCAGGGACGCCTGAGGAAACAGCACAGCGCGCAACCGCTCCTGGGTAACCACTTCCAGTCCGGCCAACTGTAAGCCCGCTTCCGAGAGGCGATCGGAGGCGATCGTGGCTTGTCCGCCGCCGTCGGCCAGGATGGCGATGCGCCGGCCGGCGGCTTGCTGCAACAGCCCCAGCCCTTCAGCGACCGGCAAGATTTCGCCGGATTTGCCGACCACGTTAACACCGGCCTGCCGGAGCAGATCGACCGTCATGGCGTAACTGCCCGCCAACGCGCCTGTGTGCGAACTGGCCGCTTTCTGGCCAGCCGCCGTGCTGCCTGATTTGTAGACCACGACCGGTTTTTTCCGGGCGGTTTCCCGGGCAACCCGCAAAAATTCATGGCCATTCTTAAAACCCTCGACATACAAAGCGGCCACTTGCGTGTTCGCCTCTTCGCTTAGATAGCGCAGGTAGTCGGCGAACCCGATGTCGGTCTGGTTACCGGGTCCGACATAAGTGCTAAAACCGATATGACCCTTGTGCTGGGCCTCCAGCACCAGCGCCAATAGCATGTTGCCTGACTGCGAAACGATTCCCACATTACCCGGCTTGACGCCATCTAACGCCAGCAGATTGACTTTCTTGTGCAGGTTGAACATGCCGGAAGTATTTGGGCCGATGATGCGCACACCGCTGCGCTGCGCGGCCTCCAAGGTTTCCCGCTCCAGCCGAACGCCAGCTTCTCCAGCCTCGCCGAAACCGCTGGCCAGGATCACCGCACCCTTGACGCCATTCCTGCCGCTCAGTTCGAGAATCCCAGGCAGCGTCTTGGCGGGCGTGCAAATCAACGCCAGGTCGACCGGTTCCGGGACCTGCTCGATGGAGGGATAGGCTTTAAGACCCATGATCGCCTCCAGCTTGGGATGAATCGGATAGATCTTGCCGGCATAGCCATCATTGAGGAGACCCGCTAGCGCCCTGTAGCCACGCTTAGCCGGGTCCAGAGAAGCGCCAATGATCGCAATCGAGCCGGGCGCGAGAAATTGATGGAGTGGACTGTTCATGTTCAATACCCCTTGAACTGCGGCGCACGTTTTCCGGCAAAGGCGTTGACCCCTTCCTGCCAGTCTTCGGTCACCGTACAACTGAATACGCCATCGAGCTCCAATTGCAGCTGGGTGGCGAAATCCTGGGCAGCCGCATGATTGAGCAGATTTTTCATTACGGCCATAGATACGGGCGCTTTGCCTGCAAGTTCCAGAGCGAACTGCCGGGCGCGGTCCAGCAGTTCCTCGCCAGGACAAACTTGAGTGACAAGACCCATATGCTGCGCTTCGGTCCCGTTGATGCGTGTACCCTGGAAAAGCAACTCGCGCGCTTTGCGAAGGCCGACCAGGCGCGGCAGGATTTGGGTGACACCTCCGCCCACACTGGTGCCAATGCTGACCTCAGGAAAACCGATTTGCGCACTTTCAGCCATCAGCACGAAATCGCAGGACACGGCGATTTCTGCCCCGGCACCCAGCGCATAACCGTTGACGGCTGCCACCACCGGCTTGCTCAGCCGAGTGATCTTTTCACATACATCATTACCGAGTTGCAGATACTGGCGCCGCTGGTAAGCCGTGCGTTGCCCCGCTCCATGTTCCTTCAAATCGGCACCAACGCAAAATGCCCGGCCCACGCCCGTCAGCACGACGGCCCGGATCGCCGGATCGTGTCCGGCCAGCGACAACGCCGCCAGCAACTCCATGTAGAACTGCTCGACGACTGCATTGAGGCGGTGCGGGCGATTGAAGTGGATTTCAGCGTATTGCTGGTCTGCTTGGTAGATCAGGGTTTCAAAGTCCGGTGCATTCATCGTCATTGGCTCATGAATAGTTATGTAAGTATCATTGAATAATAAAAAAGTACATTTGTATTTTATTGAAGTATACATAAATTTATTTTCATGTAAATACTTTTGTTCTTTATTTTTTAAAAATGCAAATATGTTCTTTTTTTACGGGCGGAACCGTTTGCACTGTGGAACCTGCCTCTTGCTGCCAGCCAGCAAAGAGCTGGGGATCTAAGGCCTATCCGGGTAGTCTTAGCATGGACAAAATGAAGGCCGCCCTTTTTGAGACTGGAGCGGACACGGCATGACGCTCCCGCACCCATTTCTGCCTCATCGGCGGCCAAAACCTATTGCCAGCAACCGATAAGGAATCCGCCGTGAACGACGATATATCCCCCCGTAAGGAAACCGTGATGCAGGCGGCTATCGCACGCGGGCTGCTGGGCGAAGAGCACCTGCTGGCGGCGTTTATCGACATCGGCGGCATCGAAAAGACCGTGGCCCGTCTGCGAGCTGCATTTGACGATCACTTCACCCATGCCTTCGCAGTCAAAGCCAATTGCCTGCACCAAGTGCTCGCACTGCTGCGCAAGTGCGGGATGGGATGCGAGGTCGCTAGCCCTGGCGAATTCGCTCAAGCTTGCCGGGCTGGCTTTCTGCCTCATGAAATCGTGCTCGACTCCCCCGCCAAAACGCTTAAAGAAATTGAACAGGCGTTGCGGCATGGAGTCGCGCTAAATATCGATAACTTCCAGGAACTGGAGCGGGTGACCGCGTTGATGGCCACCTTGACGTCGAATTCTGAGATCGGTGTGCGCATCAACCCGCAGGTCGGGACCGGCGCTATCGCCGCCACCAGCACCGCCACCCGGACTTCGAAATTCGGCATCCCGCTGGAGGATGCGGGCCAGCGAACCCGGCTGATTCAAGCCTACATCGAACGACCGTGGTTGACCGGCGTGCATACTCACGTCGGCTCGCAAGGCTGCTCGCTCGAACTCATTGCCAGCGGGGTTGCCAAGGCGGTGGCTTTCGCGGAGGAGATCAATGCCGCTGCGGGACACCAGCAGGTGCAGGTGCTCGATATCGGTGGAGGGTTGCCGGTCAATTTTGCCAGCGACGCGTTCACACCGGGCTATGACGAATACGCCGCGCTTCTGCGTGCTCGCGCGCCTGCGCTGTTTTCGGGAGCCTATCGGGTGATTACCGAGTTCGGACGGTCGGTCGTGGCCAAGAACGGCTTCATCGCCGCCCGTGTGGAGTACACCAAGACCAGCGGCGGCCGGCATATCGCTATCACGCATGCCGGGGCGCAGGTCGCGGCGCGCACGGTGTTCTTGCCGGAGATGTGGGCCATCCGCCTGAGCGCTTTCGACGCGCAAGGCCGGTTCAAGCGGGGCAGGAAAATTCCGCAGGATGTAGCGGGTCCATGCTGCTTCGCCGGCGACATCATCGCCCATGAGCGCCCGCTGCCGCTGCTCGAACCGGGGGATTTCATCCTGGCCCACGACACCGGGGCCTATTATTTTTCAACGCCTTTCCAGTACAACAGCCTCCCCGGCGCCGCTGTCTACGGTTTCCGTATCGAAGAAGACGATACCGTACGTTTTGAACTGCTCAGGGCAGAACAATCCATCGATCATGTGGTGGAGGCATCGGGCCTGCCTAGATAAAAACCGCCGCCATCCCAGTTTCTCTTCCATCAGCGGCGGCGGGAAGCAGTTTTCACACCGCCGCTCAATGCAGCATTCCGGTGGATTCAAGGGCATAGGGATGGCACCTAGATAACCTCAATTTCTGACGACCAACACGGACTTATTGAAGTGCCGGACAACCCGCTCAGCGTTTGGACCTACCAAAAAATCACCTAGTTCCGGACGGTGCGAGGCCATAATAATGAGATCAGCGCCAATCTCATTGGCTATCCGGATGATTTCCTTATACACGACACCTTCGGCAACAATATGCTGGACATGCACCTCAGAAGGCACATGCTTCTTGATAAATTCGTGCAGGTGTTTATTGGCATCGTCCACCATTTTATTGCCGAAGTTGGCGGGGAAATAGCTGCCAACCAGCGGCATGCTAAAATCGGGCACGACAGTGACAACGTGCAGACGCGCGCTGAATGCTTTGCAATATTCAACGACGGACGGCAACACACCGACCCAGGAGCTGTCATGATTTAAGTCGATAGGAAACAAGATATCTTTATACATGATTATCTCCTTTAAGCCTCAGCTGGCACTACTGCTGTTGTTTCACGGCCACGGCGTCCTCGTTGCAATTTGACGATCAGCGCCAGAATACAAAACGCCGGAATCCACAACCATTCCTTCCGGGGCTGATCCAGAGGCAACAACACCCCGTGAATGCTCTGATCGAAGGCCAGCCCAGCTTTTTGGGCGGCACTGCCGAAAGCGACGTTATCGACCAGGAGCTTGCCGTTTTCCTCAAGCACTTCAAGACCGGTGTTTACCAAGCGTTCTTCACCGGTAGCACCGTCACCCATCGGCAGCACGGCTACAAAACTACGCGGTTTGCCGACGTCATCGGTGCCATCGATATGCAAACGGATCTCCGTACCCGGCGCCAGCTTGTTAGCTTCCGCCATTAACTCCGCAGGTGCCAGTTCCTGGTAAGGCGGGAAGATCATGTCCATCCAGAAACCGGGACGGAACAAAGTGAAGGCGATCAGCATCAGCAAAATGGATTCATAGAGCCGGCTTCGGGCAAAGAAATAGCCCTGCATGGCAGCCGCGAATAACAGCATGGCAATGGTGGCCACCGCAAAAATAACGATGCCGTGTATCCAATCCACGTTGATTAACAATAAGTCGGTGTTGTAGATGAACAAAAACGGCAGGATCGCGGTGCGCAGGCTGTAGACGAACGCCACAACGCCGGTTCTAATCGGATCGCCACCGGAAATTGCGGCAGCAGCGAAGGACGCCAGACCCACCGGCGGCGTCACATCAGCCATAATGCCGAAGAAAAAGACGAACAAATGGACGGCGATCAACGGAACGATCAAACCCGACTGTTCACCCAAAGTGACGATAACCGGTGCCAACAGCGACGACACTACGATGTAGTTGGCCGTAGTAGGCAATCCCATGCCCAAAATCAAGCTGAGCACCGCCGTCAGGATCAACATCAGCAAGATGTTGCCAAGCGATAGAATCTCTACCAGGTCGGCCAACACCAGACCGACACCGGTCTGGGAAACGGCACCGACGATAATGCCAGCCGTCGCCGTGGCGATACCGATACCGATCATGTTGCGGGCGCCTGCGATCAATCCATCAACCAGATCATCGTAGCCCTGGCGAATAGCCCGGCCAAGATGGCCTTCGCCGCGAAACAATGCAAACATCGGTCTTTGCGTGAGCAGAATAAACACCATCAGCATGGTAGCCCAGAAGGCAGATAAGCCCGGCGACAACCGCTCCACCATCAAACACCAGACCAGCACGATGACTGGCAGGATAAAGTGCAAGCCAGACATGACTGTCGGCTTCGTCTCAGGCAAATGAACCACCGGCGCGTTAGGATCGTCCAGCTCCAGCACGGGATACCGTGAACCGACCCAAACCAGCGCGACGTAGACCAGGGTTAATAGCCCGGAGATCACCCAAGCCGCCGCATCGCCCAAGGCCGGTTTCAGCCAGCCGATCCCGTAATAAACCGCCATAGCAAGGAGGGCAGTGGCGATGAACCCAAACAACATACCCATGATGCGCTGCAGCCAGGGTTTGACTACACCAAGCTTTGGCAGCCCTTGCATATTGGCCTTCAGGGCCTCCAGATGAACGATGTAAACCAGGGCGATATAGGAAATGATCGCTGGGACGAAAGCGTGTTTGATGACTTCGAGATACGAGATGCCGACATATTCCACCATCAGGAACGCTGCCGCCCCCATCACCGGCGGCATGATCTGGCCGTTAACCGAAGAAGCCACTTCGACGGCACCTGCTTTTTCCGCCGAAAACCCGACCCGCTTCATCATAGGAATGGTGAAGGTTCCGGTCGTCACCACATTGGCGATGGAGGAACCCGAGATCAACCCGGTCAGGCCCGATGCTACAACGGCCGCTTTGGCTGGACCGCCACGCATGTGCCCTAGCATGGAGAAAGCCACCTTGATGAAATAGTTACCTGCACCTGCCTTGTCCAGCATCGCCCCGAACAGCACGAATAGGAACACGAAACTCGTGGAAACGCCGAGAGCAATGCCAAACACGCCTTCGGTGGTGATCCATTGGTGGTTGACCACTGCGTTCAGGCTAGCACCCTTATGGGCGATGATCGACGGCATGTAGGGGCCAGCAAACGTGTAACCCAGAAACAGCATAGCCATTACCATCAGCGGCGGACCCAACGCGCGCCGCGTTGCCTCCAGCAACAGCACCATGCCAACACAAGCCACGATCACATCCTGGGTGTTGGGCGCGCCGGGCCGTTGCGATAGCTCGTTATAGAACAGAAATAGGTAGCTTGCGCAAAAGGCGCCGACCAGCGCCATGACCCAGTCTTGCAGAGGAATGTAATGGCGCGGCGAGCGTTTCAGCGCGGGATAACCCAAAAAGGCCAGGAAAATTGCAAACGCCAGGTGGATAGAGCGGGTTTCGGTATCATTGAACACACCAAAGCCGATCATGAACGGCAAGGGCGATGCGATCCACAGTTGAAACAGCGACCAGGCGGCAGCCACGCCGAGCAAAATTTTCTGCGGTATGCCTTTGGGCGATCGGGCGCCGGTATCCGCCTCGGCTACCAGATCCTGCAATTCCTCTTCTGACATCACCAATTTTTTATCAACTTGCTCACTCATCAAGGTCCCCTTTCCCAGCAGGATGCGCGGGTCGGTGGTGGATCAATCACTTAGAAAACGAATACATAGCAATTAGATGGAAAATAATAGGGCTTTCGCCAAGCTCGCAGCTTATAGCCAGCCTTTTTCCCGGTAGTAGCGTAGCGCCCCTTCGTGCAGCGGCGCCGAAAGACCCTCTTGGACCCTATCTGCAACCTCCAGGCCGGCAAATGCTGGGTGCTGCTTCTTGAAGCTGTCCAGATTTTCAAACACCGTTTTGACTAAAGGTAAGCGGTATCCTTGCTTAAGAGGGATCGGATGAGCGGGCAACTCTTGCAGTCACCCGCTCGCCGGTAATGGTTACTTCAACCAGCCTTTCTCTTTGTAATACTTCACGGCGCCCTCGTGCAGAGGTGCGGATAAACCGTCCTTGAGCATGTGCGCCGGCTCCAGATTGGCAAAGGCCGGATGCAGTTTCTTGAAACGATCGAAATTGTCGAATACAGCTTTGACGACCACATAGATCGTGTCGTCAGGCGTCTTGGTGGACGACACGAAGGTTGCCGTTACTCCAAAGGTTTTGACATCATTGTCACTTCCTGGATACATTTTGCCAGGAATGGTGGAGACGGCGTAGTAAGGATAGGTTTTCACCAGCTTGTCCACCTCCGGACCGGTGACAGGTACGACAACCGCGTCGCAGGAGGAAGCCGCTTCCTGAATAGAGCCGTTCGGATGGCCGACCACATAGACCATAGCGTCAATCTTGTTGTCGCACAGCGCCTGGGACTGCTCCGCCGCCTTGAGTTCGGAGGCTAGCTGAAACACGCTGTTATCCCAGCCTTTTTCCTTCATTAACGCATCTATGGTGGCGCGCTGGCCGGAACCGGGATTGCCAATATTGACCCGTTTGCCCTTAAGATCGTCAAACGTCTTGATGCCTGAGTCCTTGCGGGCCACTACGGTGAAGGATTCAGGATGTACTGCGAACACCGCGCGCAATTCCGCGAAGGGTCCTGCCGCTTCGAAATCACCCTCGCCTTTCAGTGCTTTATACTGCTGATCGGACTGGGCCACACCCATATCTTGCTCACCGGCCCGGATCGCATTTAGATTGGCAACCGAACCGCCCGTCGATGGCGCTGTGCATTTAATGCCATGTTTGTCTCCGCCGCGGTTAACCAATTTACAGATGGATTGACCCACGACGTAATAAACACCGGTCTGGCCGCCGGTGCCGATCGTGACGTATTTTTCCTCAGCAGCGTTCACACCGCCTGCACCAAGCAGGAAGGCGGTTGCGGTCAAGGTGGTAATAGCAAACTTTTTCATGAAGCACCTCATCTTTGAGTGAAAAATCGAGTAGAACCATTGGCTTTGGCCTTACTCACCAGGAAGGGGAAAGCCCATATTTGTCATTAAAATTAGACAATTTTTTATAAAAAACCGGGCTTCTTTCGATTTATCATTATCATATATAGTCAACCAAGTTGTTGATTTCCAGCTTAGCCAAACAATTTCATGCAACAATATAGATAATGGGTTATTATTTTTTAATGCAAAAACACACTTAATTTAATGAAATTAATTGAATTTTCTCCGAAGATAACTTGCTGAGAAATTTACATGCGAAATCTCATGCAGAAATGACCGCTATAGCCTAAATTTTAACGTTGACCCTACGCCGCTCCCATACAGGGATACGCCTGATCAACCGGCGATTGGCGGTCAATAATCCGCAATATTGCCGAGAATCAGACCACTATGAGTTCAGAGGCTCTCCTATTACTGGTGTTGTTTATTCCATTCGCGAGTGCATTCTTCATCGCTATGAATGGGGATTATCCCAACCGGCGTGAGTTAGCGACGCTGCTAGCATCGATGTTGTTACTAGGAACTGTATTATCACTGCTACCGGAAGTGTTAGCGGGCGGAAGGCCAACAGTGAATCTGCTGGAATTCGTACCCGGCCTATCTCTGCAACTGAGAGTAGAACCGCTGGGCATGACCTTTGCGTGCGTCGCTGCCTTGTTATGGCCGCTAAACTCGATCTATTCCATCGGCTATATGCGCGGTAATCAAGAACACCATCAAACTCGCTTCTACGTCTGCTTCGCGATCGCTATCGCCAGCACGATGGGCATCGCATTTTCCGATAACCTACTGACTTTATTTGTCTTTTATGAGGCTCTGACGCTCTCGACCTACCCGCTGGTCACTCACAAAGGGAATACCAGCGCCATGCAGGCCGGGCGGCTCTACTTGGGCATCCTGTTGAGCACGTCTATCGGCCTGCTGCTGCTGGCTATTGTGTGGACAGCCTCAATCGCCGACACCTTGGATTTCACCCCAGGCGGTATTTTGGCCGGCAAGATCGAAGGACCCGCCGTCGCGGTTCTGCTGGCGCTGTACATGTTTGGCATCGGCAAAGCGGCGCTGATGCCATTTCACCGCTGGCTACCCGCAGCCATGGTGGCACCGACTCCGGTCAGTGCCTTGCTACATGCAGTGGCAGTGGTGAAAGCCGGCGTGTTTACGGTGATGAAGGTCACGGTCTACATCTTTGGCATCGACTTCCTGAGCGCGACCGGCGCCTCGCAATGGCTGATGTGGGTCGCGGCGCTGACCGTGCTGCTGGCGTCCTGCGTGGCGTTGACCAAGGATAATCTCAAGGCCCGGCTGGCTTATTCCACGGTCAGCCAGCTCGGTTATGTGGTGTTGGGCGCAGCGCTGGCAACATCGATGGGCGTCATCGGCGGCTCGATGCAGATCGCCATGCACGCCATGGGCAAGATCACCCTGTTCTTCTGCGCCGGCGCCATTTATACCGCCACCCACAAGACGGAGATCAGCCAAATGGACGGGTTAGGCCGGGTGATGCCATTTACCTTTGGCGCATTCCTGATCGGCGCGCTGAGCATCATCGGTTTGCCACCGCTGGGCGGCTCCTGGAGCAAATGGTATCTGCTGGCGGGAACTGCCGATGCCGAGCAGTGGGCGATGATGGCGGTCTTATTGATTAGTTCGCTGCTCAATGTTGCCTATTTGCTGCCGGTAGCCGCCAGAGGGTTTTTCGCTGCTGGAGCAGATATCTCTCATCCCAACCTTTGCCCCACAAGGAAGAGCGCTGAGGAAGACGCGGAAAACAGCATCACATGGACCAATATCCGTGAAGCGCCCCTGGCTTGCGTCATACCGCTCTGCCTGACCGCGCTCGGTTGCGTGTTGCTGTTTTTTTATGTGGACTCCCTTTACACCTTGCTGGCACCGGTTGCTGGCCACTGAGGACCGCTGATGACCTCCCTAACACCTCCTGCCCATCATCCTGACAAAAAATACTGGCTGGATGAATCGCGGAATGTGAACAAGCTGGTTTGGCTATTGATCATGGCTTGTGCAGGACTCATTTTGTTCGATGCGCTGTATGCCAAACATGGGCATTTTGCTTTCGAGGAGTCGTTTCCAGTTTTTTATGGCGTTTTCGGCTTCCTGGCTTACTGTTTCATCGTGCTATCTGCCAAGGCGCTGCGTCGAATATTGAAGCGAGACGAGGATTACTATGATCGCTGAAGGATTGAATCCCGCCCTGATCCTGATCGCAGGTGGTCTGCTAGCGCCACTGCTCGGCGGACGGGTTCGCGCCGTCTACATGCTGATGTTACCGTTGCTCGGCATCATCCAGCTTTGCGGCATGGACTACGGGTCCGGCAACAGCATTTCATTGTTCGATCTGAATCTGATCATGCTACGGCTGGATCGGCTCAGTTTCATTTTCGCGCTGATTTTCCTCATTGCCTCGTGGCTGGGTGTGATTTATGCGCTGCATCTGCGCGATACAGTGCAGGATGTTGCCGCGTTGGTTTATGCTGGCGCCGCCATCGGCGCAGTGCTGGCTGGCGACCTGGTAACGTTGTTCATTTATTGGGAACTGACCGCTGTCAGTTCAGTATTTTTAATCTGGGCGCGGCGCAGCGAAGAAGCCTTCCGGGCTGGCTTGCGTTATCTGGTCATCCAAGTGGGTTCCGGCGTACTGCTGCTGGCTGGGCTGATCGTGCATTTCCGGGTCACGGGTTCCATCGCTTTCGATCATCTCGGCCTGGAAACACCGGGCGGCTTGCTGATCTTCCTGGCTTTCGGAATCAAGTGTGCTTTCCCGTTGCTGCACAATTGGCTACAGGACGCTTACCCGCAGGCCACAGTCACTGGCGCTGTGGTGCTGTCGGCTTTCACGACCAAGCTGGCGGTCTATGCCTTGGCGCGCGGTTACGCAGGTACCGAAATTCTGATTTATATTGGCGCAACGATGACCGCATTCCCGATTTTCTTCGCCGTGATCGAGAATGACCTGCGCAAGGTGCTGGCCTACAGCCTCAATAACCAGCTCGGTTTCATGGTGGTGGGTATCGGCATCGGCACGGAACTGGCGTTAAATGGCACGGCTGCCCATGCGTTCTGCCATATCCTCTACAAGGCGCTGCTGTTCATGAGCATGGGTGCAGTGCTGTTTCGCACTGGAACGATCAAAGCGTCAGAATTGGGCGGGTTGTATAAATCCATGCCGCTCACAGCGGGGTTCTGCATCGTTGGTTCACTATCGATTTCGGCATTTCCGCTGTTTAGCGGTTTCGTCTCGAAATCGTTGATCATGACCGCCGCCGCTGAGGGGCATCACACCTTCATCTTCCTCGTGCTGCTGTTCGCTTCAGCAGGCGTTTTAGATCATTCCGGCATCAAGATCCCGTTCTTCAGTTTTTTTTATCACGACAGCGGCAAGCGTTGTGCGGAGGCTCCGGCAAACATGCTGGCGGCCATGGGCTTGACCGCGCTAGCGTGTGTGGCGCTGGGTATTTTTCCACAATGGCTGCTTTATCCGTTGCTGCCGTACATCGTGGACTATGCACCCTATACCACGACCCATGTACTGGCCCAGATGCAACTATTGCTGTTCGCAGCGCTAGCATTCACTACCTTAATGAAGATGGGCTGGTATCCACCGGAGATTCCCTCGGTCAACCTGGACTTCGACTGGACCTACCGTAAGTTGCTGCCTGCCGTCACCGTCCGGGTGTGGAGCTTGCTGGATCGGGCCTGGGGCCGCCTGAACAGCACAGTCGAGTGTGGCGTCATGGGCGTCATGGGCGCGCTCTCACGCCACCATGGACCGCACGGCAAGCTGGCCGCCACATGGCCGACGGGCAGCATGGTGCTGTGGGCCGTGGTACTGCTGGGAGCGTGTTTGGTGTTTTATTACCTATGATTGGAGATGGGCATCCCACCACCATTACAACTGACCGCCGCAGAGTTTGCAGTAAACCGCATTGTCATCGTGGCCCTCTGCAGCGCATACCGGACAAACACGGGTATTGAGCGGCTGCCGGAAGACGTTGCCCATTTCCACCGTCACGATACCGGTCGGCACGGCGATGATCGCGTAGCCGAGAATCATGACGAAAGCTGCGAGGAATTGGCCCAGGCCAGTGCGCGGAGCGATATCGCCATAACCCACCGTGGTCAAGGTGACGATGGCCCAATAGATGCTGCGCGGAATGCTGGTAAAACCGCTCTCCTCACCCTCGATCATGTACATCAGCGATCCTAGAATCATCACCAAGGTGACCACGGCGAACAGAAAAACGCCAATTTTGCGCCGGCTGGCCACGAGCGCGCGGGTCAGCAAGTGAGCTTCTCCAACGTAAGTCACCAGTTTCAGAACCCGAAAAATACGCAAAATCCGTAGGATACGGATTACAAGCAGGTAGTGAGAACCGGCAATGAACAAACTCACGTAAGTCGGCAGGATGCTCAGTAAATCAACGATTCCGTAGAAACTAACTGCATAACGCCAAGGACGCTGCACGCAAGAAAGCCGCAGACCGTACTCGACAGTGAATAGCAGAGTGAAGAACCATTCCAGTGCATTCAGCACTGCGCTGTACGCAGCCCGGATCTCGCTGACGCTGTCGAGCATGACACAAAGCGTGCTCAACAAGATGAAGACGATTAATGCGATATCGAAAAACTTACCCGCCGGCGTATCAGCTTCAAAGATGATTTCGTGGAGTTTGGGCCGCCAAGAGCCGGGAATATCGCCGCGTTGTTGTTCGATGGGCATCGGACATTCACCCTGTTCGTTCGAATGAATGTACAGTTTAGTTTTTGCATGGCCTTCAAGCACTGCTTCCAGCGTCTCGCACGGCGCTGCTATCCGCAGGTAAGGCCAGCAGAGCCTGATCCGGCTCGCCATAGCGGGATTCACTAAACCGGGTACGCGGCAAGCATTGCGGATAATACGTCTGCAGGAAAGCAACAAAACGCTCCCGCACCAGGCAACGCAAATCCCAGGCACTGGAAGCATCCGGGGCACTCATCAGAGCACGCAAGGTGACAGTGCGATCCGTTGTATCCGTGACTTGCAAACCCCAGGCGCGGCCATCCCATAAGCCAGATTCGTCAAGAATCCGCTTGAGTTCCTGCCGTCCTGCCTCGACTGGGAAGGTATAGTCCACGTAGAAAAAAGCTGTGCCCAGTAATTCGGAATTGGCCCAGGTCCAGTTCTGGAACGGTTTGGTATTGAAATAATTGAGCGGCACGATCAACCGCCGGTCATCCCAGATGCGCACCACCACATGAGTGGCGTTGATTTCAGCAATGCGCCCCCACTCCCCTTCCACAATCACCACGTCTTCGATGCGGATCGGCTGGGTCAGGCCAATCTGCACACCGGCAATCAGATTTTCCAGAAATGGCCGGGCTGCGACACCGATCACAATACCCGCCACACCCGCCGAGGCCAACAGCCCAGCGCCCAGTTCCCGGATTTTGGGGAAGGTCATCATCATCACCGACAGCGCCAATACCTGCACCACCAGCACCACAATACGCCGCAGCATCTGGAATTGAGTCCGAAGGCGGCGCGCACCGAGATTATCATTGATATTGATCAGGTAGTGTTGTTGCATCACATCTTCAGCTACCGAGGTCAGGCGCACCAGCAGCCAGCCAATGGTGGCGATGTTCATCAAGATCAGCGCATGATGCGCGTGACTGGTCAGTTGCCCTGACAGTTCCAAGGCAGGCAGCAACAACTGCGCAGCGATGACCGGCACGAGCAAGCCAACCGGTTGCCGGAGATGACGGATCAGGGCGCCACCAAAAGTATTCTGGGTCTGCTCCACCAGCCAGCCGACCAGGATCAGAAGCCCCTCGTAGCTCAACAGCGCCACGACAATGACGATCAGCACCGGTTCCCAGGCAATCGACGTCCAAAATGTGAAGAGATAACCCCGTTCACTATACAACTCCAACAGAATGGCCCCAGCAATTAATAGCAGCACCCAACGCAAGGTACTATTCAGAGGTGCAAGAATTTCCTGGGTCCAGAGCAACCCGTAGTTGCTATAAGCAATAGCCTGGTTTTTCAGCAACACGATCAACTCATCGATCAGGCTCCGCAACAATAACCAAACCAGCAAAACACCGGCCAGTATCAGCAACCGCCAGACGATCAGCCAAGCGAGGTTAAGATAACCGGCCAGGCTCAGCAGCGCTGCACCGGCTAACACCAAGGGCAACAGCAAGGTCAACAAGCGCATGGTGCCGTGCCAAAGCCGCCCGGTAAAACGCCCTGCCAGCCCCTCCAGTAACAGGTGACGCAACCGCAGCAGGGGATAACAGACCACCAGCCAATAGAATAGAAACGCCTGGTCCAGCACCCGGATAGCGGGATACGGCAATTCGCTGACATGGGCCAGAATGACCAGAGCGCTGAGGATGCCGCCCCCTAGCAGAATCCAGAAGACCCATTGATAGAGGCGCAGATTGTATTGCTTAGCAGGCAAATCAGGCGCAGCGAGCAGCAGCCACGCCAGATCGAGCGGTGTCTTGATACTGACCCAAAACAATACCAAGGTCAGGAGAATGGCCAGCCCAGGCTGAGGAACTCTCATCAGCCATAGCCCTAAGGTCAGCGTGGCAGCCAAGGCGATGCCCCATAGATTTCTACGCAAAAGACGTGCGACGGTCAGAACGAATTTATTTGCAAAGCTATCGTCTTGATTGGCGGCATAACGTTCGGAAATCCGGGCCAGACGGTGGCGGCTCAACGCTGCCAGAGTTGCAAGCAGCAGAATCAACCCGGCCAGGCTCAACCATTGCTCGATGCGAGCTGTAGCTATGACCGTAAGCGCCGATTCCACGCTCAGCCAGATCTGGTGCAGCAAAATCCGGGGGGCCTTGCTCAGTTCCACCGCAGTGGCAGGCCACTGCGCCGGAGCAAATAGGACAAACGATTCACGCGCCAGCAAATCCTGCCGGCTGCGTTGTGTATGGGCGGTTTCCAGATCTTCCCGTAAACGCTCCAAGCGATCGCTTTGCTCCAGCAAGCGTTCCTCGCTCTGACGGAGTTCCTGTTCCAGGTCCGTCAATAACTGGCGGGTCTGGCTACCCAGTTGCCGGTCGCTGGTACTGGCGGATTCAAACTGGATCGATTGCTGTTGTTGACCCAGCAAGGTGAGGCGGCTCTCGATCAACCGGCCCATCTCACGCAATTCGCCCCGCAACGCCGTCAACTGGCGAAGACCTTCCTGTAAGCGATGAGGACCGGTGTTCTGGGCATTGGCGACACTCTCCCAATTGGCCAGCCCGTCATTGATGGCGGCCAGGCGATTATCCCAACGCAGCCGCTGGGCACGCTCCTCGGCGATCTGAATACTGATTTGCAGGAATGAACGCTGTGCCTCAGACAGCTTCTCACCGTCACGCTGCAGGCGGATGCGCAATTCTTCGGCCTTGCTCAGTTGCGCTTGCTGTTCGCGTTCTAGCCGGGTGGCGCGGTCTTGTTGGGCCTCTTGGCGTCCCTGGACCTGCTGTTGCAGATAGAGTTCTTCCAGACGGGCGCGCCATTGGCCCGCCAGAGCTTGGCGTTGTACGAGCAACGTCAGCCACTCTTTGAGATTCTTCAGGTTTTCTTGTTCGAGTTTAAGACCGGTACTGCGTTCCTCCAGCTGCTGATGCGCTTGCGCCAGTTGCTCAGCTCGGTTGCCGGTTTCCAGGCTATCGCCTTTTGCCGGATTCCTCAAAAGCTGCTCCTGAGCCTCCAGCGTTACAATTGACTGCTCCAACGCCTTGATCTGGCGCTGGGTAGCGTCGATGTCAGCTTGCACACTTTCCTGTTTAAGCTGCAGGGTATCGTAGTCGAGCCGGGCCTTTTCGACCATGGCCGCAGTGATAACCTCCCCTTTCAGGGTTTGCAGTTTGCCTCGCTGTTCAGCATCAAGCTGGGTAATTTCCTGGCGCAAATGCTCAATCGTTGCCTGTTGTTCAGCCAAGGCTTGACGCAAGGTATTCTGACGTTCGGTGGCTTTAGCAGGATCGGTACTCAAGGGCGGCAAAGTGAGGACATTCTGTGCCTGCGCCACACCGCTGCTGATCACCAGCAGCAGCAACCATAGCAGCGGCAACATTAACTGGGGACGGGAACAATTACGAAGAAAGTTTCGATAAGACATAGTCTTGAAGGATAAGAGACTCTCTATGCCTCGCAGGATAACCTGAACAATTCGGGAAATCCTAGGGATGGCAAGATTTAAACGAACGGCTCATGAGTCATGGCTCATGATGAACAGGCCATACGACAGTAAAATTGTATCCTATTGTAAAATATATTTTTATTAAAAATCCCCATTAATGCAAACCAACATCTTTTATGGAAAAATAGTTGTTGTTTGCGTATGACATCCCAACAGGAAACATAAAAAACGATGCCGATAGAAGATACTTTTCCAAAACCGCTGGTAATGGTCGATACTGCACTGTTCACGATCCTGAACGAGCAGTTGTGTTTGATTCTAGCACGGCGCAAGGAGCCGCCTTTTCCTGACGTGTTAGCGTTGCCCGGCGGGTTTGTGCATATTCAGGAAGATGCTGATGCCGAGGATGCGGCGCGGCGTGTCATCCGTGACAAGATTGGCTTCGATGCACCCTATCTGGAGCAGCTTTACACCTTTTCCGGCAGTCATCGCGATCCCCGAGGCTGGTCCGTCAGCATCGCCTACTACGCATTGGTTCCCGCACTCTTGCTGGACCGCAGCCAGGTTGCCGAAACTTTCCCGGCCGATACCTTGCCGGCGCTGCCTTTCGATCATGATCGGATCGTCGCCAAAGCCGTGGAACGGCTGCGCAGCAAAGCCACCTATTCCTCACTACCCGCTTTCCTGCTGCCCGAGGTATTCACTTTGAATGACCTGCACTGTATCTATCAGCAGACCCAGGGTATCCAGCTCGATAAGGCTTCCTTCCGTCATAAGATCATGGAGCAGGACATCATTGAAGCGATTCCCGGTCAGTTCCGGACGGGAGCGCACCGCCCTGCTCAACTTTACCGGCTGACCAGCCGGGCGCTCACACCGTTTGAACGGAAGATTTAGCAGATTAGTCAGCAGCCCGTTGCCACAACGCCGCATGGGTCACGATGTACTGGTACTTACGCGCATGCTCGCGGATGACCAGCGGGATTTCGGCCTCACGCAACAACTGGAAACCTTCCGCCGTCAGGAATGCACCGAGTGCTGCCGTGCTGGTAACGGCCTGGCCATCCTGCTCGTAACCACCGAGCCAAGCTTCTGGCGGCGTGAATGCCTCCAGCCAACTGTATGGCGAGAAAACCGCCAAAAGACCGCCCGGCTTGACCAACCCCATTGGACCACCCAAACGACCCAGCAACGCTTTGGGGCTGGGCAGCCGGCAAAGCAGATTTGCCAGTAACACAGCGTCGAAATCCTGCAACCCGGCCGGCAGCCCACAGGCATCGGCCTGCCGGAAGGTCACCCGATTCCGCTCAATCGCCGGATCAACCCTCGCATTCAGGGTAACGCCCAATCGACCCTCGTCTTTCCGGAAATAACTCAGTTCACCTTGGCGGCGCAATACATCGGCAGCATCGATAAACGCCCGGCTGAGATCAATCCCCACGACTTGGTGATAAGTCCGCGCCAGCTCAAAGCTGGCCCTGCCCACGGCACAACCGATATCCAGCGCCTTACCCGTAGGGATGCGATATTCCCGAGCAGCGTCATTCAACCACCGAGCGCACCGCACCGGGAATTCCACTGCATCCGTTGGCCCGAAGGCATAGGGCATCTGCTCGCCAGGCGCACCATAGTGCAACAGCAGGTACTCATTCAGGATTTGCGGATCTTCGTAGACCTGACCCGGTGAATCCGGCCGGTCCAGCCGCACCGCACCCCCATCGCTTTCACTACGCGCACGCCGGAAACCGGCATGCTGGAAAAAATGCGGACGGAAGTGGAACCGTGACCAGATGCTGGCCTCGTCACCGGTCGATGCCCAAGACCCCCCCAGCATCATTTGATGCTGGCCGTCATAACAAGGCGTACTGAAATCATCGTAGTATGCATGCGCCTTAGCGCCAGGCAACGGGTTGAAGTGATCTTCCAGCCACTGCCAGACATTGCCAAACACATCATGGAAGCCGGCTTCAGCCGGGCAGCTCGCATGGACCGGGCTAGAGGAGCCGCATGCGAGATTCAGATTCCAACCCCGCTTCTGCATCAGGGAAACTCCATCGAAGCCCATCACCGGGTCTGCTTCAATGCCAAGCGCCGCTGCCTGCCGCTGCTGATCAGCGCGCAACGCCTGATGTTCCGCTTCACTGGGTAAACGGCAAGGTATGCCTTCCTGCTCAGCACACCAGGCGCAATAAGCCTTGGCTTCGTAATAATTGACTTCGACGGGCCAGTCCCAAGGCATGCCGATGCTTTCAAACAGAGTACGTAACCGGTAGCGATGCAAGCCAGCGGGACCGTCCGGTACCCAAAAGGCTGGTTGTTTGATATTGCGAAACACCCGCCATTCCCAGCCGGTATCCGGCCAATAGCGTGGTTCGCGGTAGCCGCCAGCAACTACAAAGGCATGAAATTCGCCGTTGCTGACCAGGTAGCGATTGGCCTGGAACGGCTGCAAAATCGTTTCGCGCTGACCGTATTCGTTATCCCAGCCATAAGAGGGCCAGTCAGCCGGTTTACCCAGCGTCACCGCTTGACCGGGTACGCTAATCAGTTCGTTTGCCGGATAATCACGGCCTGCTTGGGGCGGAAAAGCCGCCGGCCGCCCGGCGGAAGGATGCAGCTTCGGCCATCCGGCGGGACGCTGCACCAGGGCCAATGGCAGCTCACGGATCAATACAGACGACGTTTCCAGATGAATCCGTTCATGCTCGAATCCCATGAACAGCGCCCACAGCGGGTCTTTCTGAGTGACTGGCGGATGGCCCGGCGCCAAGCCGGGATGGGTTTCGATCACCCGCCGCACGATGGCATAAACTTGCTGACGGTAAGCATGAACTTCCTGAATGCTGGGCCAGAGCATTTCGTTCTTGGACATGTCATCCCAGCGCATCTCATCCACGCCGGTTTCGAACAGTCGCTCGAAATAGGGGTTAAGCGGTCCAGCAATCAGACCCGCGACCCGCAGCTTGTTGATGTACAACGCGGGTGGATGGCCGTAGTAAAAGATCATCGGGTGGCGCAGGTGGTGGTAGGGCGGGCGGTAAAAAGCTTCCTCACCCCGAAGACTGGAAAACAGCACTTCAGTCAAGGTCCAACCATTATCGAAGTAATCCAACGCCTGCGCCCGCGTGCAATTTGCTAGATCAGGGAGTGCCAGCGAGGTGATCGTCCCATCTGATCGGCGGCCAGGACAGTCGCGTGGGATGTGGCCTGTCCACCACCATGAAGGACGGGGACCCGCTAGTTCAGCATCGAGATTGCCACGCAAATTATTACGCCAGAGCTCTTCAGTCAGATGAAATGGATTCGCGGACACGGGTGGCGTGGTCATAATTTCTCCCGGTAGATAGATATCGGGGCGCGGTGGCGCAGCTCCCAATTTTCTGAACAATATACTTATTCTTTTCTAACGCACGTCCATAGAAAAATGATTCATTTCGTTATTAAGGACCCGAAGCTTGGTTAAGAACAAGTCTTATCGAGGGTTGTAAAACATCACCTAAAAGAATCCAGCAGACGATCTTTGGTTCCCTAAAGATTTCGCTTCTGCAAGATGTTTAATAATTACTTTAACTTATATCCGATCGATCGGCACCAGGAAAACCGGGATACCGGGATGCCGGGCTTTGATCAAAACCTTGTGCGCCACCGAACCCATGAACATTTCTCCCAGGGCTGTTTGGCCGTGGGAGCCGAGAACAATTAAGTCTGCACTGACCCGTTTGGCTTCATCGAGGATCACTTGTGCTGGCTGCCCCTCGACAACACGCATGCTTGCCACCACGGTCTGTGCTTCAGGATGCAGATGATCTTTGCAGAACGTCTCCAGACGCCGGTGCATCTCCTGGTTAACCTGCTCAAAACCGGTTTGATGCAAGTTTTTCAGGGTAGCGGGCGGTACGAGAGTTTCAACCAGCGATTGTGCATAGTCGCTCATCGGCTCCAATGCATGAACGATATGAATTTTGGCGCCGTACTGTTTAGCGAGCGAGAAGGCGTGATTGAAAACCTCCGGCCCGTGAGGACTAAGATCGGTGGCATAGAGGATCGTGCGAATGACGTAATCCATGGCGGCGCTCCAAAAAATAGTAATAGAGCCAAGGGGAAGAGCAGCGAAGCCCGCCTAGAATAGCACAACCTTATTCTTCCGGGCCGAAGCACCGGGCATAGTCACAGCAGACCGCACAGGATGGCGCACGGCAGAGATAGACGCCTTCTTGCACACAGAGTTGCTTGTATAGAAACTTCTTCCACTTCATATCGTGGTCATTTTTTGCGGCCAGCGCCGGGAAATTGCGGGCCATCAAATCACTTAAATCCCGCCGTGACCACAGCCCCAAATCCTGCCAGAGATGATCATTGGCCATACAGCCGGTGGCGACAATCACACTTAACCATTGCTCGGATAGGTCCCGTCCTGCTTGAAAAAGTTCCAGCAGTTTGACCAGCTCATCCAATTCCTCAACCAATCGCGAATCCCATTGCGGCAGGAAGCGAGGAGGCATAATCAGAGGGGAGGCGTTGGGGAAATGCCTCGCCAGCAACGCGTTAAACGCTTCAGATTTTAACCCCAAGCCAACGGGTAATGATCCGCCGCCCACGGCTTGCGTCGCCAGCATTCGCGCTAAAGTGTCGTCGTTAGGCAAGTGATGACAGTGGCTCATCAAGAAATCATACACTTCCCGCCGAGGATCCGTACCGGCGGAAAGCGCCAAGGATTCCAGCCGCAACGACTGCTCCATGAGCAATAACCGTCAATATTCAACCAAGATTTCTTCGTCCCGCACGATCATCTGACAGGCCAGTCTCCAAGGAGGCGGGATATCATCCACCAGAATGCGATGGATATCCTCTTCGGTCAGCTTACCCAATTCTTTCAGCAGATTTCTTTCTTTCTCCGTTGGAGGACCGCTCATCCGGGGTTTTTTATCAAGACTCGTTACCTTAACCAGACAAGTACCGCATTCACCATCTTGGCAATCGAAGGCAATCGGAATTTGATTGTCTTTCGCGATTTTTAGAACGGTTTCGGTATGGCTGCCTGCCGGTGCATAAACGGTTTTAATTTTATGCTCGGAGTTTGAAAAGTTGATCAATGGCATCAGTGTAATCTCCTAAAAGAAATTGATTGCTTAAGCAGGACGCACAACAATTTCACCGCCCAAAACCTGCGCCTGACACGCCAAGCGCATGTCACGCGCGGCGAAGTGCTCCTTGAGTATCCGTGCCTCCAGTACGGACGGTTCGCTCAGATTTTCCATGCCCTCCGTCACTTTCATCAGGCAGGTTCCGCAATCACCTTCACGGCAGCCATAAACGATACCGGAATTCAGTTTGTCTGAAATTTCGATAACCCGGGTGCCGGCAGGCACCGAAACGGTTACATTAATATCCGTAAAACTGAGTTGTGCTTTAGCCATTCTTGGTATCTCTCTCCGCAGTTTTAGTGTTTGCCATCATGCACTGATGGATTGAATCCGGTTTGGCGCAATGGCCAACCGTCCGCTCGTCCGCCATTCCGCATAAACCGCATGCAATGCATCATCAATCGGCTCGCCGCCGTGCTCGCTATTGGGTTCGATACCCGCATTTTCCAGCGCGCGCCACGGTGTAAAGCCAACCCGGGAGCACAACAGCAATGCACAATCGTGCAAGGCGCGAATGGCCCCTTCCAGTGCTGCGTCCGAATCACCGCAGGTCGTTGCGCCATGACAGTAACGAGCGATTTCACGGCGCTCGATCAGATGCACATCGCCCGTGGACACGTCATAAATCAATAACTCACGCAGGTGTCCAAAATGCGCGTCAATGGTTCGTCCATTCAAACTGCCTACGGCAATCCGTAAGATTTCCCTGGCAGCCTGAGGCCGCATCGAAACAACCACTGAGCGAGCAGCGGTTGGGGGCGTTTTTTCCAAACGGCGGACAATTGCCGCGCGCACTGCTTCGCGTTTAGCCATCGCCTCTTGAGGATCGATAGTCATCGCTTCGACCTTGGCCATGCTAAATTCGCCGCCGCGATCTTCATTCAGCATCCCCGTTGCATCGGCACGGCATTGCTGGCAATGACTCATCATCCCGGCGTTGCTTTCACAAGCATCCCGGACTGCTGCCAGTTCCCCGGCATGAGGTTCACGTTGTCCCATGATTCCAAAATAAGTACCGTGCTCGGCGCGGGCGATAAGCGGCATGATGTTGTGCAGAATGGCTCCTTTTTCCCGCACGATCCGGTTGACTTCCGGCAAGTGAGCGTCGTTGATACCAGGAATCAAAACTGAATTGATCTTGACCTGAACACCACGTTTGGTGAGCAACGCCAGTCCGCGCAACTGTTGTTCAATAAGAATTTTCGCTGCTTCTTTCCCACGCACGCGCTGTCCTTGCCAGACGATCCATGGATAAATTTGCGCGCCGATTTCCGGGTCAACACAGTTTATGGTGATGGTGACATGGTGAATGCCATGGCCGGCCAACGCGTCTGCATGTTCCGGTAACGCCAGGCCGTTAGTCGACAGACATAACAGCAAATCAGGCGCTTGGGCATGCAATTCCCCGAGGGTGGCAAACACGGGTTCAGGATTAGCCAGTGGATCGCCAGGCCCGGCGATGCCGACTACCGCTAAATGCGGGATGACGGCACCTACCGCCAGCGCCTTTTTGACGGCTTGTTCCGGACTTAGCAGTTCCGCAACAACACCGGGACGTGATTCATTACTGCAATGGTATTTGCGGTTGCAGTAGTGGCACTGAATATTGCACTTTGGTGCCACCGCTAGATGCAAACGGGCGAAATGCCGGTGTGCTTCTGGGGAATAACAGGGATGAAGCGCTGGCGTCGCCCCGATAGCGGATTGTTGATGCATTGGTTCCATGCAAATTCCCCCAAAATCACGAAATCGGCCGGCCGGAATCGGGCGGCGAGGGATGCATAGCAACTGCCGTGCCTATAAATAACTTATTGTTCTACATTGTTTTATATGAAAGATAGGGAGTATGCTGTAGCAAACACCACAGCCTACCGGCGGGGATTGTCGGTAATGAAACAAGCAGAAGCGGCCACCGGGAACCAGTTTCAGAGAGGCGCTAATGAACGGATAACATCTCATCCGTTCCGGTAAGAGGACCGGAACAATACAAGACAAAGATCCCAAAAACACTGCGCAGCCGTATCAGGATTCTTCATGTCAATTTTCTTGTGCTAACCATCGCTAGCAACAATCGGATACGCACTGCCAGATTCCATCTCCAGCGACAGTCCCAGAGAGCACTTGCCCTCTGGAACCGAGGACCACAACCGGTTATCGCTTTTCCATCGGCACATAATCCTGAATGGTGTTACCGGTATAGATCTGCCGTGGCCGCTGGAGGCGGGCCTTGGGATTGTCATGGATTTCCTTCCAATTGGCGATCCAGCCTGGCATCCGGCCCATGGCAAACATCACGGTGAACATATTGAGCGGAATGCCCATAGCACGCAGGATGATGCCGCTGTAAAAATCCACATTCGGGTACAGCTTGCGTTCTACAAAGTAGGGATCGTTCAACGCCACATCTTCCAATTCGCCAGCGATCTCCAGTAACGGATCTTTGATATTCAACTTAGCCAGCATCTTGTCTGCTGCCGCCTTGAGAATCTTGGAGCGAGGATCGAAGTTCTTATAGACCCGGTGGCCAAACCCCATGAGCCGCAATTTGGAATCCTTCGCCTTAACTCTGGAAACATAGTCGGGCACGCTCATGCCAGATTGATTGATGAACTCCAGCATCTCCACCACCGCTACATTAGCGCCACCATGCAGCGGCCCCCACAGCGCGCACACGCCAGCAGCGCAACTAGCAAACATGTTAGCGCCGCTGGAAGCGACCATCCGCACTGTGCTGGTCGAACAGTTCTGTTCATGATCGGCGTGCAAAATTAAAAACAGCGAAAGAGCGCGGGTGATCTCAGGGTCCGGCACATACTCCTGGTAAGGCAGGGAGAACATCATATGCAAGAAATTGTTGCAATAATGATACTCAGGATTCGGATACATCAACGGCTGGCCGATAGACATTTTGTAGCTAGCTGCCGCTATCGTGCGCACTTTCGAAATGATCCGCGCTGCTGCCCGTTCTAGCGTCGTTTCGTCCTCAATCTCCATCATCTCCGGCTCATAGCAACTCATGGCGTTAATCATTGCCGAGAGAATAGCCATCGGGTGTGCATTAGGCGGAAATCCCTCGAAATGATTACGCAGGCTTTCATGCAGCATCTCATTTGCTGTCAGCCGCGTCCGGAAGCGCTGCAATTCCTCTGCTGAGGGGAGGCGCCCCCAAATTACCAGCCAGGCAGTTTCCACAAAGGAACTCTTTTCAGCCAGTTGTTCAATCGGAATACCGCGATAACGCAGAATACCTTTGTCACCGTCAATATAGGTAACGTCCGAGGTGCAGGAACCGGTATTGCCATAGCCCTCGTCCAGGGTGATAAAACCCGTTCGGTCTCGCAACGTAGTGATGTCGACCGCCCGTTCTTGTTCAGTCCCTTCAACGATCGGGAATTCATAGGATTTTCCATCCAGTTCGATGCGACAGTTATGGCTCATAGCTTAGACTCCTGGGATTGAGGATGAAGTAAGTTGTTTTTCAAAGCCTTATGTGAAGCCGATTTTTTCACTTCACTCATTGCGCGGTTCTTTTGGAGGCCGGTCGATCCTGTTGCGCATTTCAGGGCATGATGGACCCAATGCGTCTTGGGAAGATTATACAGAGGTGAAGCGCGTTGCATAATCCAACATTTACCCAAGCGCACTCTAGAAAGTATGGCAATCATTGAGAAACAGACCCAAAAATTGCCGTTAGAGGAAGACATCGAAAACTGCATTAATCCACGCAATTACACCACATGTCCGGGGTAAACCGGCGGATGGGAAGATAGCCGCCACGCCGCAGTGCCGCTTCGTCCGAGGGTGGCCAACGAAGCAATTCCACTTCCCAGGGAGCGATCCTAACACCCGTATTGTCTATCAATACGGGTAAGCCATCCGCCCGGGTATGCAACTGCAACCGATGGATAGTTGCGCCGTCACTAGCGAAGATCGCAGCAAAGTCAGTGTCGATCTGCATCAGAAGGATACCTTAGTAGTCACTGTCCAATGGCTCATCACTATATCGGAGTTGCCTGGTAAGCGTATGATTAGATTAAATCACCCTAGACATAGCAATGTTGTTAACATCCCCAGGAGCAGGATAAACCCGTCCATCAAGAGACATCATCATGAATATTCCTCTGCTCTTTGGTTATGATGATCAGGCACCGGTCAATCATCAACGTGTCGGCCTGGTTTCTCCGGCTGATCCCGATGAAAAGATCATTTGGCTCACCCGGCGCTTTATCGCCGGGTTCGATCTGGATTACATGGTGATCCCCCTGCGCATCATCCGCGAACCAGACAGCATCACAGTGATCGCTACCACCCAATTTTAAGAGGAAATTGAATGATTTTTGAAACATCCCGAACGTTGATCATCCTTGACGCCGTTGACAGCTTTCCTCCTACTCACGCCAAAATCCCGGAGTGCGCACCATGAAATACATTGCCGGAACCATCGCCGATGTAATGGATGATGGCACCATTGCAACACTGATTTTGGACACGGGCGAGCATAAGCACCACCTGCAGGCCGATTCGCACCTGCTCTCTGAGGCGTTAACCGCTCTCTACGGCGAGGACTGTATTGGCAAACCCGTTGCGGTTGAATGCAACGGTCCAATGCTGACGAGTATCGAAATTCCCGGCGCGGCTCCTGATTACGCTATTTAAGGCAGGAAGAAATCACTACCGCAGCAGGCGTTGCACGGCTGAAGCCGGTAAACCTGACGTGTTCCACAAGGTCGCTTCGGTACCAAAACGGACCGCCATAGCCAGCGCGCCGGTCAGCGGTTGATCGTTGACCAAGGCATGAAGCAATCCGGCGGCAAAGGCGTCGCCAGCACCGGTGGTATCCACTGGCTGGACAGTTTCCGCCGGCATTTCCCATTGAGCATCTTTAGACCAGGCGCTGGCGCCCGCCGCGCCACGGGTCACTACCATCCAGCGCGCCTGTCCGCCAGAAATTCTATGCCCCAGCGTCAGCGGATCCTGAAGCGCGTTGGGTTCAAGGTCACTGGCTGAAGCGACTAAAATATGTGCCGGCCTTACATTGGTTTCGAGCGGGGGCAGGTGCGCAACCACCCAGGCGCTGGATGCTTTCGCCGCCAACAGCGGCCCTAAATCGCACCGGCGGCTCCGCACGTAGACCGCCTCGGCAGGGATCGCCAGAAGCTGCTCTGGCAACGCTTCGTCTTCGCAGCGGGCGACATTCACTACCGTCCGCTCACCCATCGGGTCAATCAGGATCAACGAATGCGTCGTTGGTTGATCAAGCCGGGTTATCCATCGGGTTTCAACACCGGCGGCGGCAAGTTCCACCAATAGAGCATCTCCCATCGCATCCCGGCCCACCGCAGCTAACAAGATGACGGTGTGTCCAGCCGCGGCCAAGGCCACGGCGGTATTGGCGCCCCCGCCACCCAGCCGGAAACCGGCCAGCACCCCGTTCAGATGCGCGCCGGGTTGAAGCGGTTCGGCTAATCGCACCACGTCGTCCTGGGCAACAGAACCGATAATAACGATTGTAGCCAGTGCATGATCTCCAAGGTTAGGATGAAACCGGTGCAGATTGCTGACCGTGCAACGACAGATACGTATGCATGATAACCGCCGCCAGAATCGTGCCGCCGCCGATGAAAGTGCGCAGCGGGACCGCCTCGCCCAGCACCCACCATACCCACAAAGGGCCTAGTACTGTTTCAATCAACAGAAAGAGCGTGATTTCCGGCGCAGGCAAATAGCGCGTAGCGGCAAGCAGGCAAACCGTCGCCGTGGGCATTTGCCCCAACCCCATGATCAGAAGCCACGGATAGCAATCCGCCGGCAGTTGCAATGGCTGGGCAAATGGCAGGGCGGCCAACGCGACAGCCAGGCTGCCCATCGCCACGACCGGCACAACCGGCAAGCGGGATAAACGACGCATCAAGGTCAAGGTGAAGCCCAAGTTGGCCGCTAAGGTGAGGGCCAACAGATCACCCAATCGGCTGCCACCACCAAAATCACCGGCAAAGATCATCCATACGCCAGTCAGCGCCACGAAAATCGCGGCCCAGGTGCGCAATGCCAGCGTTTCCCGCAATATCAGCCAGGAAAATAAGGCAGCGAAAAAGGAGGAGCTGCTTAGAATCACTACGGTATTCGCCACTGACGTGTGGCTGATGGAGAACACAAACATACCGGTATTTGCGCCATAGAGTCCCGTAACCAGCAAGGCCAGCCCTCCGCATCGCCGGTAAGCCCGCCACTCCTCCACCCGGCGCGTGATCCATAAGAACACTGTCAAGGACAGAAAAATCAATGTCCCACGCCAAAACGCGACATTGGCGGGCGCACTGTGGACCAATCGGATCAGCAACGCATCGAAACTGATAACCAACACCGCAATACCGGCGATCCACACACCCTGACGGTGATTTTTGACAATCAGCATATTAGGCGGCCAGATCCATCGTCAGCAATATCATTCCCATCTCAAGGGTACGGTGGAGAATCTACTGAGAAACAGTGTATTAAAGCACTGGCCCGAGCATAGCAATCGCATTGTTCCAAAGCTGCCTGCGGCGAGGCCAGCTGGCAACCTCCTCGCTGGTAATCAAATGGGATTGGGCCATGTAGCTGTCTTGGCGCTGGCGCAATCCGGCGGTCAACGCTGGATCATAGAACAGAATGTTGTTCTCGTAGTTTAGCTCAAGCTGCGACGGTCCAGATATGGCGGAACCTATCAGCGTCACTTCGCCATCCAAGGTCAGGGACTTGTGCAGCAACCCGCCCACGTACCTCGAAGATCCGCACTCCAGCAGCCAGCAAGTCACTGTAGTAGCTACGGCTGGCCGCGCCGACAATCCAGGAGTCATTCCGCGCCGGAACGATCAGGATGGTTGTGACACCCCGGCGGGCGCTGGCGCACAAAGCGCCCTGCATCGACTCGTCGGGAACATAGTAGGGGGTCGAGATAATCAATTCATGGCGGGCCGTGTACATCAGCGACTCAAACATCTCGGGCATAGCGGAATAGCGCACCGTCGGCCCGGTGCCGATGACTTGAGCAGGCAATCCTGGCGGGGAAGGCGGGACCGGCCGCCACAGCAAGCCGGTAATATCATCGTCTCCATGGGCCATCCAGTCACTGGCGAATAGATGCTGATTTTGACGGGCAATCGGTCCTTCGAAACGCATCACGGCGTCTACCCAGGGCGCGTACTGAGCCTTGACGAGAAATTCTGGATCGGCGCAGTTCTGGCTGCCGCAATAGGTGATGCGATCGTCGATCACGACAATTTTGCGATGGTTGCGCAGATCGATCCGCCCCTTGAGAAGCCGCAGCAATGGATTACCGATGGGCAAGGCCCGAGCCAGGCGGACCCCCGCTTGGCCCATATCCCGCCAGTGCGCGGAATGAATCAGAAGACGCGAGCCCAGATCATCCGCCATCGCACGGCAGGTGACGCCACGCGCCGCGGCGCGTTTCAATGCCTCGATGATCTTGCCGCCGTTCTGGTCGGGCAGCCAGATATAGAATAAGAGATGCACATGGCTGCTAGCAGCATCGATATCCGCCACCATGGCATCGATGGCCGCATTGGAATCGGCCAGCAGGCGGGCGCGATTGCCGCCGGCCGGTTCGAAACCGCTGATGGAGTGCCCGACGCGAAACAGGTGTGTGTAGCGATCCGGCACTCCGGTCCGCTGGATTGCCGCATCCAGACCGGCTGCATCGGCCAATTTCGGCATTTGTGCGAGCACCGCACGCATTCGCGCGACACGCCGTCGACCGATATTCACTTCGCCAAACAGGATATAGGCCAGGATGCCCAACACCGGCAAAACCAGGATGACCACCACCCAGGCAATGCGCGAAGCAGGTTCCCGATGTGGCCGCAGTAGCACCCGTGTAATGAAGGCGAACTGAACCAGAACATTGAGCGCCCAGAAAATTGCCGCTAACAAGGTTGGTTCATGCACTGCAATAGATCCTGTTATGTACCAATTCCATCGTGTCCGCCATCTTTAGGGGTACCGGCCTTAACGGCCACGGGATTTTTAATTGATAGATGATTTATAAATCATTTTTTTGATTGTTACCGGCCTTTCCAATACGAACAAACTCACCTGGCGGCCCCATGCGAATGCCGAAGATGATCGCTGAGGCCCTGAGCGAGAATGCGGTGAGAACAGCCAAGACTTCCGCGGCCAGTCCCGGCAGGGCGAAATAGGTCAGGCTGGCGTAAACGAGCGAACCGGCAAGAGCGGCAGTGGCATAAAGTTCGCCGCACAGGATCATCGGCTGGGTGTTCGTGAGCACATCCCGAATGAGACCACCGCCGGTAGCGGTCACCATACCCATGAATACCGCGATGATGAAGGGTGCTCCGAACTGCAACGCGACATGACAACCCACTACACCGAAGACCGACAGGCCCAAGGCATCGGACCAAATCATTCCTTTGCGCCGGGTCATGTCATCCGTGATCCAAAAATAGGCCGCCAATGCGGCAACGATGCACAAGATCAATTCGAGCGGATTCTGGGTCCACCAGACGGTGCGGCCCAGCAATAGATCCCGGGTGGTGCCGCCTCCAATCCCGGTGATAACGCCGATCAACACAAAACCGAGGACATCCATGCGGTAGCGCGCTGCGGTCAGCGCACCGCTGACCGCAAACACGGCATCACCAAAGTACATGATGGCCAGGATGCTGGCGCTGAGCGGTTCGCTGGGAAGGGCCATTATCGTCTTCTCCATGGGTTTAGCCGGTTCTTTGATTCTGTCTTTGTTCTTGACGCGTCCTGGTATGACCGTGGTCTTGGTTCTAGCCCTCTATTGCCATCCGGACCAGTCTGAATCCCGCTATTCGCAACAAGTATCTAAACTTCAGGCGTTTGGTACAGCCACGCTAGAAACAGCTTGTAACCTAGCACCAAGACCACCGCGCCGACGAACAGCCCAATGATTCCCGAACTGAGGAAACCACCGATCGCACCCACGAAGATCACCGCCATGGGGACATCGACGCCTTGGCCTAGCACGATGGGTTTTAGAATATTATCCAGAAGAGTGACAAAGACGCTCCAAATCAGGAAGAGCGTGGCCGGGATCGGGTCCGTTGTGGAAAAAGCGTAAAGTACGATAGGCAAGTTAATAAAGACGATGCCAATCTGAATCACACTCAACAGTAGACAGAGCAACGCCCACAACCCGGCACCAGGGATGCCCATTACGATGAAACCGAGACCGGCGAGCAAGGACTGAATCAAGGCGACACCCAGGATACCGCGGGTGACGCTCCGCACCGTAGCTTCCGCCAGCCTGGCAAATTCCGCGCCCTTATCACCAGCCAGGCGCGTGGCAATTGCATGCGTCGTCTTAGCACCTCCCTCAGCACTGGCCAACAGAAACCCAGCGATAATAATGGCGATCACAAACTGCAAAATGCCGAAGCTGACACCCGCCACCATCGATAGCAGCCACGAACTGACTATCCTGAGCTGTGGAGCAATCTTCGCAGCAGCGACCGGGAGATCCTCGAAGGCTTCATGCCAGAAGACATATATCTGTTCACCGGCCAGCGGCCAATCCTTGACGCTCTCAGCAGGCGGCGGCACGCTAATAGTTCCTTCCTGTAAACCCTTCGCCAGCCCCTGGACACTATCCACCAATGTCGTACTCAATATAACCGCGGGGATAATGAGCAACGCCAAACCAAGCACCGCAACCAGCACAGCCGCTGCCCCATCGCGCCCGCCCATTAGGCGCCGCACTTTGAGATAACCGGGATATCCGGCCACAGCGATAATAATCCCCCAAGCCATCGGAACGATGAATGGCTTAGCGATATCAAAGCACCAAGCCGCCAGCAGAATAATGATTCCAATGCGGATGGTGGCTTCTAGCGCATTGCTTACAAAAACCTTTTCATCAGTCACATCTTAGTCCTCTACTAGGATCGTTCAGCTTTCCCCCAGCACCCGCCGCCGCAGCAGCCTTTCATCGACCGGCACCAAGATCAAAATCATCAGCACAAACAGACCACAGGCAGCAACTAAGTGGTAATTCAATGCATTAGCCAGCAACAATAGACGAATCCCTTCCGCTAAGTGATGCAAGGGATTCAGAGCCAGCCAAGCCACACTCCACAGGGAGTCACCCTCCATCGGAAAATAAGTGCTGCTGGCAAATCCAAGCGGCATAATGACTAGGAAGAAGGGGATATTCATATGGTCAATGCTGGGCACAATCGCTGTGAACAATAGCCCCAAGGTGGCGAAGGCCAGCGCAGCAAGGAACAGCAAAGGGAGAACCAGAAACGCATTCATCCAGTGCAGATGCAGCCAGCCACTCAATGAAAATCCCGCTAAAACCAGGGTCACGATCAAGGCATAAACCGTCCCTAGCGTCGCAGCCCATAGCACTTCGCCCCAAACGACGTGCTCCAAGCGAACCTGGGTGATAAGTTGACCTTCCCAGGTTTTCTGGTAATGCATCCGAATGTAGGCCGCAAACAGCGCCTGAAAGAAGGCCGTCATAAAAGCAGTGTACGCCAGCATGCCTGGCGCTAGATAAGCCAAATAGGAAACCGGCTGCTCACGCCAGGTGAGCTCTGGGATAAAACCGCCCAACCCCACCCCAAACGCCAGCAACAGAATAATCGGCTCCAGCAAGGGTGGCAGCGCAGCGGTATGCCAGTTGCGCCGGTAGACGGTCAGGTGCCGCCCGAGAACGGCGCGGCTTTGCCATTGCAAGGCAGCCCGGTAGTGTGAGGTCATGGTTTCTTAGCAAGCTTCAGGAATAGGTCGTCCAACGTCGGGGGGCGGACTTCGAAACGTAAATCGCCAAACTGGCTGCTGAACTGGGCTAGACCGGGTCCATCCAGGGCAAGATGCACATTGGAAAGTACCCGCGCCGGCTCTGGCAAACCTGCCTGCCGCACCCAGGCACAGACCGCCGGCATCGCCGGGTCGTGAGCATCCAGCACCAGCATGTGTTCACCAATTAGATCTCCCAGCACGGCCCGGGATTGCCCGGCTGCGACCACGCGCCCTTCGCGCAAAATCAACAACTCGCCGGACAAGCGTTCGGCCTCCTCCATATAGTGGGTGGTCAAAACAATGCCCAGCCCCTCGCGCCGGAGAGTGTCGATCAGTTCCCAGACCTCCAGACGCGCTTGCGGGTCCAGCCCGGTCGTCGGCTCATCTAGAAACAGCAGTTTTGGCTGATGAATCAGCGCGCGGGCAATCATCAGCCGCCGCCGGTAGCCACCAGAGAGAACATCGGGCTTAGCCTGTGCGTAGCGATCCAGCCCGAAACGCTCCAGCAATGCTGCAATACGCGCCTTGACCGCTGTGGGCCGCGGACGAAAATAGCGGCTCATCTGCTTTAAATTGCCGGACACCGTAAAGTCAGTATCGAACGTGTCATCCTGGGTGCAAACACCGGTCTGCCGGGCAGCGGCCTCAGGATCGGCGCGCCGGTCGATCCCCGCGATGCGAATTGTCCCCGCGTCCGGCTGGAGGAATCCGTAGCACATGCGCAGAGTGGTGGTCTTGCCCGCCCCATTGGCTCCCAGTAAACCCAGCACCTGACCTGCCTGGCAACACAAGTCCACACCGTCGACCACACGGCGTCCCGCAAATTGTTTGACGAGACCTGTGGCGAGAAGAACCGGCTCATCCGGGAAATCAGGGCCGTAAGAATGCATTGGTAACACAATAATTCATTGGGTTTCGCATGGCTTTTGTCATAAAACCTCTCCTTTGAACTTGTTTGATTGTTAACAATGACTGCCACTATACAGTGGCATCTACCACAATAGATCTTTTTATATAAAAAAAATTAATATTTTACAACATATTATAAAAATTATTTTTAAGGCACGGCGGTTGCTAATGGTCTCGCGTCGTCCATTCCGGGCGTTGGTAAATCAAGCCGCCTTTGGAGGAAGTATGGTATCCATAAGTTCAGCCCTCACGCTCGCACAGCATCGTGGGATCGTACGTCAACTGCTGCTGACGCTGCTGGTTGCACTCGGACTGAGTGCGTTTCCGGCCTTTGCAACAACGGCCCACGTTAGTGAAGCCAATCTGGTATTACCCGATCTCGGTGATCCATCGCTTGCCCAGTTCTTCGGCAGCCTCTCCGGCGCAACCCTGCTCTCCTGGAGTTTACTGGTCTGTATCGGCGGCCTGCTCTTCGGTGCCGTTATCTATCTTCAAGTCAGCCGCCTGCCGGTGCATCGCTCGATGGCCAAGGTCAGTGAGCTGATTTACGAAACCTGCAAGACTTATATGATCACGCAAGGTAAGTTTCTGCTGATCCTGGAAGCGTTCATTGCCGTTGTGATCGTTGCTTATTTCGGCTGGGTCCAACATATGAATGTTACCGAAGTGTTGTTGATTCTAGCCTTTTCGTTGATTGGCATTGCCGGTTCGCTGGGTGTTGCCTGGTTCGGCATCCGCATCAACACGCTGGCCAACAGCCGCACCGCCTTCGCTGCGCTCCGGGGTCAAGCATATCCAGTTTATGCCATTCCGTTGAAATCCGGCATCTCTATCGGGATGCTGCTGATTTCCACGGAGCTGCTGATCATGCTGGCGATTCTGTTATTCGTCCCGCCAGCGCTGGCTGGCAAGTGCTTCATTGGCTTCGCGATTGGCGAATCGCTGGGTGCGGCTGCGCTGCGCATCGCGGGCGGCATCTTCACTAAGATTGCGGACATCGGCTCGGATCTGATGAAAATTGTATTCGGCATCAAAGAAGACGACGCCCGCAATCCGGGCGTGATCGCCGATTGCACCGGTGATAATGCGGGCGATTCAGTCGGCCCGACCGCTGATGGTTTTGAAACCTACGGTGTGACCGGCGTGGCGCTGATTAGCTTTATCATGCTGGCCATACCGGAAACAGCAGTGCAGGTGCAACTGCTGGTGTGGATCTTCGTTATGCGGGTGATGATGATCATCGCTTCCGGCATCTCCTACTTGGTCAACGAAGCACTTGCCCAGCGCCGCTATAGCAACCAGCCCCGCTTTGATTTCGAGGCGCCACTCACTTCGCTGGTGTGGATTACCTCGGGCGTGTCTCTGATTCTTACATTCATGGTCTCCTATCTGTTGATCGGCGGCATGACCATTGGTGGTCAGCAGTACGCAAATTTGTGGTGGCAACTCTCGCTGATTATCACCTTCGGCACCCTGGCAGGCGCCGTCATCCCAGAAGTGGTGAAAATCTTCACCTCGACAAAATCAGCACATGTGCGTGAAGTCGTGACCGCTTCACACGAAGGCGGCGCCAGCCTGAATATTCTGGCCGGTTTAACGGCTGGCAATTTCTCGGCTTTCTGGATGGGGGTAGTGATCGTTGGGCTCATGTCCGGCGCTTACCTCATATCACAGTACGAGCTGGCGGCAGTCATTAATCCTGATCCGGCGAAAGCGGCGATCATGGCTGCGGTATTTTCCTTCGGTCTGGTCGCCTTTGGCTTTCTTGGCATGGGGCCGGTGACTATTGCCGTGGACAGCTATGGTCCGGTCACTGACAACGCCCAGTCGGTCTATGAACTATCCACCATCGAACAATGGTCTGGCATCGAGACGGAGATCCAGCGTGAATTTAGCTTTAAACCTGATTTTGAGGTCGCTAAAGACTTGCTTGAAGAGAATGACGGGGCCGGCAACACCTTCAAAGCCACCGCCAAGCCGGTATTGATCGGCACGGCGGTCGTGGGCGCGGCAACCATGGTGTTCTCGATCATTATGCTGCTGACAGGCGGTCTGACCGGGAATCTTGATAAGCTTTCGCTGCTCTACCCGCCGTTCCTGCTGGGTCTGATCTCCGGTGGCGCCACCATCTTCTGGTTCTCTGGGGCTTCCACTCAAGCTGTATCGACCGGTGCGTATCGCGCTGTGGAATTTATCAAGGGGCACATCCAACTGGATGGAGTCACCAAAGCATCGGCGGAAGATAGCAAAAAGGTCGTTGAAATCTGCACGATCTACGCGCAGAAAGGCATGTTCAATATCTTCATGGCGGTTTTCTTCGGCACGTTGGCTTGCGCCTTTATCGAGCCGTTCTTCTTTATCGGCTACCTGATCTCGCTGGCCATTATCGGCTTGTATCAAGCCGTCTTCATGGCCAACGCGGGCGGTGCATGGGATAACGCTAAGAAGATCGTGGAAACCGAGTTACATGCCAAAGGCACCGAGCTGCATGCAGCGGCTGTGGTCGGCGATACGGTTGGAGACCCCTTCAAAGACACTTCCTCAGTGGCAATGAACCCGATTATCAAGTTCACCACACTGTTTGGGCTGCTCGCCGTCGAAATGGGGGTTGGCCTCGCGGCTCAAGGCCAGCAAATGCTGGCGGTGAATTTGGCAGCCTTGTTCCTGATCATCAACCTGGTCTTCGTATTCCGCAGTTTCTACGGTATGCGAATCCACATTGCAATGCCTGAAAAGCAAAGCACCGCTGAAGACACCGGGGCAGGCGAAACCGTCACCCAGTCGGCCTAATCTTTGCTCCTGCCCGCCTGTGGCAGAGCAGGCGGGCAGGGTAGCCTGGACACAGAAACGGCTTGGCTTGCTGCAAAAGATTGGATAGCAGCAAGCCGTTATTGAGAAATAACTATTGATCTTCGAGATGATAGGCAATGATGCGCTCGACCTCGTTCTTTGATCCCATGATCACCGAACAGCGCTGATGGAGACCGGCCGGCGGCAAAGCCATGATCCGCTCGGTACCGGTAGTCGCCAGCCCGCCGGCTTGCTCGATAATGAAGCTCATTGGGTTCGCCTCATAAAGTAAACGAAGTTTACCTTCCTGATGCTTGGAGCGCAGTTTGCGATCAATTGGGTATAGGAATACGCCGCCTTGACACAGCACCCGATGAACATCCGCGATCATCGCCCCAGCCCAGCGCATGTTAAAGTCCTTGCCGCGCGGACCGTCTTTGCCCGCCAGACACTCATCGATATAGCGGCGTACGGGCGGATCCCAAAATCGCATATAAGCACTGTTGATGGCGAAATCCTGAGTATTTTCAGGAATCTGCATATTTGGATTGGTCAAAATATATTCACCAATACGCTGATCTAAGGTAAAACCGTTGACCCCGTGGCCAGTGGTTAACACCATCATCGACGAAGGACCGTAAAGCGCGTAGCCAGCGCACACCTGCCGGTCACCCGGTTGCAGAAAATCGCGGGCGGTTGGCTCGCCGCGAGCGCCCTCCGGGCGGCGCAGGATGGAGAAAATAGTGCCGACTGCGCCGTTGACATCGGTATTGGAAGAGCCATCCAGCGGATCAAACACTAGTAAATACTTGCCGCGCGGATACTGATTGGGCAGATGGTAAACATCATCCATCTCCTCAGAAGCCATAGCGGCAACATGCCCTGCCCATTCATTGCGCTTGATGAACAGGTTATTAGAAATAATATCCAGCTTCTTCTGGGTCTCACCTTGGATGTTCTCGGTGTCGGCGACTCCGAGCACACCCACCAGGCTGCCGTAACGGACTGTGCTGGAAATCGCTTTGCAAGCGATCACGACGTCGTTAATTAATGCGGTGAAGTCACCAGAAACATTTTGGATCCGCCGCTGTTCCTCAATGATGTATTCAGTAATAGTGGTACCGATAGGCATGATAATGATTCCTAAAATAATTATGGTGAAACGCTGTACGGCGGGATGAAATGATTGAGCATCAAACCATTGCGCAGCATTATACCCTATCTCACACAATATTTTCATGGTTTTTAGGTGGTGTGCTTGCCGCCTCTCGATGCCCAAACATTCTTGCGGGTTGCAAGCGTTGTCTGTGAGTCAACCCGCAGGGCAACGGCGGCGGTTGACCGGGAGCATCGGCCAACACCCCCGCGATACCAGGGTTCACCTTTTATGGAACAATCGAAGGCCGGTCAGGACCATGTTTTCGATACTGAACGCTGATTCGTCATTTCAAGAATGATCTTGCATCGCATGATGGACGGCGTCCTGGGTCGCTTGGCGCCCATCATCGCCGCGTTCAATCTCCTGATCCATTTATGAAATATCAGCGCTCTTTACTTCGTCAGTCCATATGATGAACCGCTCCAACCGGCTCGGACCGAAGGAGGTCAACAACGCCACATCTGCGGCATCGTGGCCATGAGCCATCAGCACCCGGCCGATACGGGGCATGTGATTACGCGGATCAAACGTGTACCAGCGACCATCCAGGTAAGCCTCAAACCAAGCACTGAAATCCATTGGCCCTGTCACCGGCACCCCGATATCTCCTAGATACCCCGTGCAATATCGGGCCGGAATATTCAGACAGCGACACAAAGTAACCGCCAAGTGTGTGTAATCACGACAGACGCCCACCCCCTCCTGGTAAGCCTCGTAAGCCGTGCGGGTTTTGCGAGCCTGCATATAATCGAACTTAATATGGCCATGCACAAAATCACAGATAGCCTGCACCCGTCCCCAACCTTTTGGCACCGTGCCAAAAAGTTGCCAAGCAATATCCACCATACGATCCACTTCACAATAGCGGCTTGGCAGCAGAAATGTGAGTATCTGATCCGGCAAAGCATGGATTTCATGCTGTTGGGCAGCGGGATTCTGGCAATCTGGCTGCCCGCTGTCTTCGACCACTGCATCATTCCAAAACCGTATCGAACCCGTAGGCGCAATCAGGCGGCCGCAGCGATTGCCAAAAGCATCAGTATATTCGCTGACCGGCACCTGTGGCTCAACGAGCAAGTATTCGCCCCGGCGGATCGAAGGCCGGCATGAAGGATGAAGATAGAGCATCACAATAATCGGCGTGGGCGCCGAATGCTCGAAGATGATGTCGTAGCCTACCCGGATTAGCATGGAAGTTCCCTAACTTAATTTTAAGATGTTGATGGAAAGATATCTGGCGCCTCGATAATTCTGCTTTATCTGAAGACCTTGATAGATTGAGAGGTTGTGTTTGTTTTAACCG
>JACKNF010000011.1 GCA_024234995.1 Gammaproteobacteria bacterium | reverse complement strand
GCAACCGCTGTTCGAGCAATCCCCAATAATCATGGCAGTTATAGCGATTACCGGGGCGGTAACTGCGCTATACGGATTCCTGGCTGGACTGACGCAGACCGATATCAAAAGCAGTTTGATTTTCTCAACCTCCGGCCAAGCCGGACTGATGTTTTTGGCCTGCGGCCTGGGATTCTGGCGGCTCGCGCTGATCCACCTATGCTGTCATGCCATCTTCCGGGGTTATCAGTTCCTCAGCGCACCCTCGATCCTGCGTCAGCTTGGTGGCGAACGCACCCGCCCGGTGTCAAATGCGCTGGCGCAACGGCCGGGCATTTACACCGCCGCGCTTCAGCGATTCTGGCTGGACGACATGATCGATGGAATCATTGTCCGCCCGGTACAGCGATTGGCCAGCGGACTAAGCCGTTTCGACACCAGGGTAATAGATCGAGCGACTGGACTGCCCGCACCGGCAGTTAACGCGCTGTCGTCAGCCGCGCAATGGGAAGAACACCATCTGGGAGTCAGGCAGATGCTGGAGCGCGCGCCAGGCGCCATCGATCAGGAACCCGGTCTGGCTGGGCGGGCGACTGAATGGACCGCAGCAGTTTTCCACTGGATTGAGGAACAATTGATGTTCAAAACTGCTGGCCAACGGTTCGCGGTAGCGAGTCACCGGCTGGGATGGGGTTTGAACCGGCTGGAGCGATGGATGGGACGATCCTGGATGGGGATGGCGGCGCTGGTAATCCTCCTAGCGATGCTCGCCAGCATGGGCGGAATGATGGCGAGTGCGGAGCCAGGCACGGCATCTGCCGGTTTTCCGCTGCTCAGTGCGCTGCTGATCGTTCCTCTGATCGGGATACTCGCTGCGTTCCGCGCCCCGCAGGCGCATACCGCCTTTGCGTTCGGCCTCGCAACCGCCGTGACGGAATTGATCCTGACGGCGCATTTGCTAATCCACTTCCAGCCACAGATGCCGGGGATGCAGTTCGTTGAACAGTTTGAGATTCTGCCGTGGCTGAGCATCCATCTGGGTATTGATGGCATCAGTGTGCTGTTTCTGCCGCTCACAGGATTACTGACTCTGTTTGTCCTGCTATACGCCCAGTCACACCGCCAGCAGCAAGAACGCCCCGGCCTGTTCGTCGCTAACATTCTGGCGCTGGAAGCTGTGCTGATGGGGATGTTTACCGCACTGAATCTGCTGCAATTCTGGTTTTTTGCACTGGCAGAAATCATCCTAGCCACCTTTTTAATCGCCCGCTATGGGACCAGTCCAGCGCGTGGCCAGGCAGCCCGGCATTTCCTGCGTTTCATGCTCGGCGGCCTGGCCGCGTTGCTGGCTGGCATTGTATTGCTGGGCTGGAACCATGCAGCCGGTACGGATCGAAGCGGGTCTTTTGCATGGCAGGCCCTGCTGGAAACCCCGGTAGCGGCAGGTCAACAATCATTGATCTTTATCCTGATGTTCACCGGTCTGGCCGTGCGCCTGGCCCTATTCCCTTTTCATGCTTGGCTGCCTATCGTAGCCCGTCATGGCACAGTAGCGGTGGGTATCGTATTCCTGACAGGCGCCAAGGTTGGGATTTATGCAGTGTTGCGTTGGGTTTTTCCGCTATTACCCGGTGCCGCCCAGCAATGGGATACTGGAGTCATTGCGCTGGGCTTGGCCGGTATGCTCTATGGCGCGTTGCTGGCCTTCCGGCAAAAGGACCTGCGGCGGTTACTGGCTTTCGCCGTAATCAGCCAGAGTGGCGTGTTAGTTGCTGGGCTATTTTCGCTGAATCCCGCTGGCTTGCGGGGCAGCCTGCTTCTGGCTTTGAACCTGGGATTAGCAACATCCGGTTTATTCATCACCGCCGGATTGCTCTACCGGCGCTTGGGCACGACGCGATTTCACCGGCTGGGCGGTTTGTTTGAAACTGCGCCCCTGTTAGGACTAACCTTCCTGGTTGTCGTGCTGGGTAGCATCGCCATGCCGGGCACTCCAGGATTCGAAGCCGCGCATCTGGCCCTGGAAGGACTGCTGGAAGCGCAGGGCTGGGGGGCCGCCACGCTGGCAGCCTCCGGCAATGTATTAGCCGCCGGTTATTTGCTATGGGCGTATCAGCGGATTTTTCTCACCCGTCATCTGCAAGGCGCGGGGTCATCATTGACCGATCTGCGCTACCGGGAACTGATCATGGCCGGCCTGCTGTGCGCCGTGATGACCGGCGTTGGACTCTACGCCGATCCCTGGATTCAAACAATCGGTGGAGCGGTCGATGCCACGGCACACCGGCTGGAAGCCGCTACCGGGACCGGTCATCCTGTGCCGCCCCACTAACAAGCTACCGCGTTAATATCAAAGGAAGATTTTAAGTAACCCAAGTTATGGCTCAAACGGGGTAACAAGGCTTGAGCGGCCGCCTCCAGGGTCAGCGCAACACCCAGATCACGCAATTGAGTCACCCTCAGACCAGGATAACCGCAGGGATTGATGCGGCTGAATGGCTCCAGATCCATATCCACGTTCAGGCTCAAACCATGATACGAGCGGCCCTGGCGAATCCGCAGACCAAGCGAAGCGATTTTGGCATCTTCCACATAAACGCCCGGCGCATTGGGCCGGGCATAGGCGGTTACATTATGCATGGCCAGCACCTCGATCACTGACTGTTCCAGCGCCGTCACTAATCCCCGCACACTCAACCCCAATCGCCGCACATCCAGCAGGCAGTAAATTACGATCTGCCCTGGACCGTGATAGGTGACCTGTCCGCCACGATCCACTTGGATGACAGGAATATTACCTGGCGCAAGCAGATGCTCCGCCTTGCCAGCCAGTCCTTGAGTAAATACGGGTGGGTGCTCAACCTGCCACAATTCATCCAAGGTATCCGCATCACGCGCTTCAGTAAATGCCCGCATAGCATCAAAGACGGGCTGGTATTCCTGGTGTCCCAAACGGCGGAACAAGAGAGATTTGAGCATCAAACAGGGATTGCAGCTGGCATCAGATTCCAGATTTCATCTGATCTTCTTAATCTCCATCACAACACCACCGCCACGCGCGGATGGCCGCTAAGATCCTGGTAAATTGCATCCAGCTGCCCACGATTGCGAGCACGCACCACGATGGTTACTGCTTGGTAGCGCCCCCTGCTGCTATCTCGAAGAGTGATGCGGTTCTCATCAAGATCAGGGGCATGCAGGCGCACCAGCTCCACCACCAGCGGACGAAAATCGGAACCCCCCGTACCCATAATTTTGATCGGAAAATCACAGGGAAACTGCAATAGTGATTCATCGTTCATCCCAATCCCTCCAGACATAGGATGGGCTATCCAGTCCGTTACGATAGAGATGGAATTGCCCGCGCCACTCGCTTAATTAAATAAAGAGTAGAAAAACAATAGGATTGAGTCGAGCATTCGCCCAAACCAGCCGCTTTCTGGAACGTCCTTCAACGCGACCAGCGGTACTTTACTGACATCCTGCTCGCCAAACCGGACCACAATTTCACCAAATGGCTGGCCTTTCTGGATTGGAGCAACGATGACCGGTTGCACCGACGTCACGGTACTGACACGCGGTGCCTGCCCTTTTGGCACAGTCACGTAGAGTCCTTGAATCACACCCAGCGGCAACTCATTGTCCTGACCCTTCCAGAGGGACGCGGTCACAATGGGCATACCTGCATCATACAGTTTGTGACTCTCAAAGAAACTAAATCCATAGTTCAGCAAGGCCTGGCTGGCCTGAAACCGTTCCCGTTCTTTCTGAGCGCCGAGCACCACACCGATCAACCGGGTGTCATTGCGCTTGGCTGAGGACACCAGACAATAACCCGCCGACTCCGTATGGCCCGTCTTGACACCATCGACTGAAGCATCCGTCAGCAGCAGCCGATTGCGGTTTTGTTGCTCGATGTTGTTGTACTTGAAACTGCGCACTGAATACCGGGTGTATTGTTCGGGAAATTCCTGGATGATCGCTCGGGCCAGCAAGGCGATATCGCGAGCTGACATGTAGTGATTAGGATCGGGCATCCCTGGAGCATTGGCAAAGTGACTGCTGACTAAACCCAGCCGCTCGGCTTCCTGATTCATCAGTTTGACAAATGTTTCCTCGGAACCGGCGACATGCTCAGCCAGCGCCACGGTAGCATCGTTACCAGACTGCACCACCATACCCATCAGCAAGTCTTCCACCGATACCTGACTGCCGACCTTAACGAACATTTTTGAACCGCCCGTCCGCCAGGCCTTTTCACTAATGGTCACTTGATCGTTCAGATGGATTTTGCCCGACCTTAACGCCTTATAGATGACATAGCCGGCCATGAGTTTGGTGATGCTGGCTGGCTCCATGCGCTCATCGCTTTTCATCTCCGCCAGAATATTGCCACTCTGATAATCGATCAGAATATAGCCACGCACGGGCACTTGCGGTGGCGGTGGTATGGTTTGGACTTCTTGAGCATGGACGCCCGTTCCACTCAGCGTCAGCCAAGCAAAAATCAGGACCGCAGGCAGATTAAAAAGGCGCGCTGGAATCGAGTACGACATGGTCCGTAACAAGTCTCGTAGTTAAAAAAATGATAAGCAGGATTCTAACCAGAAGCCTAAGGGAAAACGGCTGGCTGCCCTAGGACAGACCAGCGGTCATTTTTCGATGCCGATTAATCGGCGACGATCCGGGAACGGCTCACCCCCAGACTCGCCAAACGAATTGCGACTTGCTTCGCTTCGCCAGGACCATGCAACGGCACCCGCACTTCGTATTGCTTACCCTTACCGGATTCGACTTGTACGCTGCGTTGCAACTGGCTGCTCAGCCGGGTCTGCACCTGGCGGGCATTGTCACGTTCGGTGATCATACCTACTACGTAGAGCGCATTGCCCCTGCTAACTGGCACAGTGCTGTTTTTGGCCGTTTCGTGTTTATCCTTGCGTGCTTTAGCAGCCGGCGCCGCCAAAGCTAACTGCATTTTCGCAACTGGATTGCCTACCTTGCTGCCCTTGACAGGACCCGTATTCCTTGCCAACTGTGAGCCCGTATTCCTTGCCAACTGTGAGCCCGTATTTCCTGCCAGCCGTGATGGCGTGTTCTCCTTGCCCGTTATCGCGGGTTCGACAGCGCGCCGGGCAAGCTGTTCACGCTCCTCAGCACGCCGGGCAAGCTGCTCGCGCTCCTCAGCACGCCGGGCAAGCCGCTCACGCTCCTCAGCGCGCCGGGCCGCCAATTGCGGCAAGTGTTGATAGGGTTCCAGGGCGACCACTTCGACTTGAGCGGTTCCCTGATTCAGCATGTCCAGACGGGCGGCAGCGGCGTAGGACAGATCAATGATCCGCTCACCTACGAATGGTCCCCGATCGTTAACCTTCACCACGATGCTGCGGCCATTTTCCAGGTTGGTCACCCGCGCATAGGTGGGAATAGGCAAGCTCTTGTGGGCGGCGGTCAGCTCAAACATGTTGAATGGCGGACCGCTGGAGGTCTTGCGTCCGTGAAAATCCCAGCCGTACCAGGAGGCAATGCCGGTTTCCCGGTGACCTTCACTGGTCTCCTTGACGCGATAGCGCCGGCCAAACACAACATAGGTATCAGGATTGCCGCTACGGCTGGGAGGTTCTGCTTGTGGAACCGGATCCGAACGGGTCAAATCAGTGCTATAGGTAACGTCTGTCAATGGGCGCGCTAGCCGCGGCTGGTCAGGAACACTGCTACAACCGGCCAGTGTGCCCGCCAGGGACGCGAAGAGCAACGCATGGCTCCAGGATTTCGACATAAAAGACCTCCCTTGCATTGGCAACACCTTTTAGCATGCCAAATCGTGCGATCGTTATTGACGTTTGAAACAGATGAAGGACTACCGAAAGGCTTTATCAATGCGTGCCAAGCGTTCCCACGGGGTCACCTCAGCGCCGGAACGCGCATATTGTTCACCAATGGCCTGGCCGAGCTGGTACACCGCCATAGCATATAACTGACTGTGGTTATAGCGGGTGATGACATAAAAATTAGTAAAACCCAGCCAATATTCCGGGCCGTTGCGGCTCTCAAACTCCAGCAGCATCGCCGCTTGGCTACCGCTCACTGGCCCCACGGGCAAGACGCCCTGCGCTTGCAGGCTGGCAACGCTGTCCTCCGGGGGGCTTAACGTGCGGCTGACCAGCCCAAAATAATCAGCACCGCTGACCGATGCGGGTATGGTGATCTGCTCACCCGGACGCCAGCCATGTTTATTGAAGTAATTGGCGACACTGCCAATGGCGTCACGCGGATTGCCCCACAGATCGCGATGGCCGTCACCATCGAAATCCACAGCGTAGGACAGAAAACTACTCGGCATGAACTGCCCCAGTCCCATGGCTCCAGCATAAGAGCCACGCAATGCCAGCGGGTCGATGCCTTCGGCACGGGTCATCAGCAAGTAATTTACTAACTCCTTGCGGAAGTAGCTGGCGCGCCGGGGATAGTCAAAAGCCAGGGTAGATAGGGCTTCCAAAACACGATAGCTGCCCATGTTGCCACCATACTGGGTTTCCACACCGATGATGGCGACCACGATTTCCGGGGGCACGCCATAGACCCGCTCCGCCTCGGCCAAGGCCGCTGCGTGGGTGCGCCAGAATTTCACACCGCCACGAATGCGCCGGTCATTGACGAAAATATTCCGGTAGGCATGCCAAGGCTTGGCTTCAGCAGGCCGCGACATAGCAGCAATAATGCTGGGCTGGGTTTGCGCCCGGCTAAAAACTGCCTGCAAGCGCGCTGGGTTAAAACCATGCCGGGCTGCCATCTCGCGAATAAAAGCTTGCACATCAGCCCGCTGGGCCAGCGACGGGTGAACTTCGGGGGCCGCTCGCGCCACCACGATTTCCGGAACCGGCATCGAAGAAGAGGACGGCAATTCTGACGCCGCCCCCACGGACGGAGTTTCCAGGGTTTGCACAGGGGAGCGAACGGCTCTGGTCGGCGCACAAGCGGTCAACAACAGCAAAGCGATGCCAAGTAATAAATACGGGCTCTTCACGCGTCAGTCTCGTCGTAGGTGAGGGCGGCGATTACCGCGTTGGGGTCCGGCGGTGCGAATAAACGCTCATTAGGATACCGAAGCCTGCCATGATCGTCACCAGGGAAGTTCCTCCATAGCTAAACAGCGGCAGTGGCAAGCCGACCACTGGCAACAGCCCGGAGACCATCCCGGAGTTGACGAACGCATACAGAAAAAAGATTAGCGTAAGACTACCGGCAAGCAACCGGGTATAGGTATCCGGCGCACCCGCAGCCATGTACAAGCTGCGGGCGATGATGAAAAAATACAGCGCTAGCAGCAAGCAAGCTCCAACCAGACCGAATTCTTCCGAAAACGCAGCAAAAATAAAATCGGTCGAACCTTCCGGCAAGAAATCCAGATGCGACTGGGTGCCATTCAGCCAGCCTCTACCGTAGATACCGCCAGAACCAATGGCAATCTTGGATTGAATGATATGGTAACCGGTACCCAACGGATCACTTTCCGGATTCAGGAAGGTTAACACCCGCTGGCGCTGATAATCATGCATGATAAAGGTCCAGAACAATGGAATCGCCGCGCCTAACAGCAGGGTGATTCCGAACATGATGATCCAGCTCAGTCCGGCTAAAAATAGGGCAAAGGCGCCTGCGGACCCTACCACCAGCGCGGTACCGAGATCTGGCTGTTCCGCAATCAGCACAAACGGAATGGCAGTGATCAGAACTCCACCCAGCAGATGCAGCCAACGGGGCGGCAGGGGTTTCTCGGCAAAAAACCAGCCCATCATCATTGGCACTGCCAGCTTCATGACCTCTGAAGGCTGGAACCGGATGACGCCCAGATCGAGCCAGCGCTGGGCGCCCTTGGAAATATCGCCAACCGCCATGACCGCAAGCAGCAGCGCAATACCCGCCAAATAAATCCACGGCGACCACAGCCGGAAATAACGAGGCGGCGCCTGCGCGAGAGCCAGCATGATCACAAACCCCAAGCCCAAGCGCATACCCTGCCCCAATACCAGGTCCATGTTTTGTTGCCCAGCGCTGTAGAGCACAATCATTCCCAATCCCGAGACGGCCAGCAATCCTAGCAGCAGCGGCACATCCAGATGGATCAGCTTGAATAGTTTACCGTTATCATTCTGTTCCATGCAGGCCATCATCCGAAGCAGGCGGAGATCCGGGGGCAATCGAGGCATCGTCATATTTATTCAGCAACCAGGCGTCCATGACCTTGCGCGCTATTGGGGCAGCCGTTTTACTGCCTCCCCCGCCATGTTCAGCGATCACTGCAACAGCGATACGTGGATCATCCGCTGGCGCAAAAGCAACGAATAGCGCGTGATCTAACAGATGCTTAGGCAACTGCCGGGCGTTGTATTTCTCCCTCTGCCCCAGAGTGAATACTTGGGCCGTGCCGGTTTTACCCGCAATACGATACTTGGCGCCGATGCCGATGCGATAGGCAGTGCCGCCTTCGATCACGTGGATCATCCCAGCAATAATCGTATCCCAGAACTGCGCATTTTTAACCTTGACCGGTGGCAGTTGACGTGGTGGCTCCAGGGTTTTGATCCGCGTGCCGGGATCTTCGGTAGCCAGCAACACCCGGGGCTTGAAATCGGCACCTTTTTGCGAAATCACCGCGGTCGCGTGCGCCAGTTGCAACGGCGTGGTTAGAAAATAGCCCTGGCCAATGCCAACACTGAGCGTGTCGCCGGCAAACCAGCCATGTTTATGCATCCGGCGCTTCCATTCCTGGGAGGGTAGCAATCCGCTTTTTTCGCCGGACAGATCGATGCCGGTCTGCCGGCCAAAGCTGAACTGGTCCAGAAACTCGTGAAGGCGGTCAATACCCAAGTTAAATGCCAGATCATAGAAATAGACATCGCAGGATTGGGCAATGGCTCGATCCATACCCACACTGCCATGGCCACTGCGCTTCCAGTCGCGGAAACGATGACTGGAACCGGGCAACCGGTAAAAGCCCGGGCAGTACACTCCACTGTGGCGATTGACCACACCATATTCCAGCCCAGCCAGCGCCATCAAGGGCTTAATCGTGGAACCCGGCGGGTAGACTCCACGCAGGGCACGATTAAGCAGTGGCCGGTCTTTGGAAGTGTTCAGTTTACGGTAGGAGGCAAAATCAATCCCGTTGACAAACGGGTTGGGGTCATAGGTCGGCTGGCTGGCCAAAGCCAGCACCTCGCCGTTACGCGGATCGAGCGCGACAACCACACCGTTATAGCCATCCAAGGCTTTCTCTGCCACCGCCTGGAGGCGCATGTCGACCGTGAGATAGACATGCTGGCCAGGAACCGGGGGGGTGCGGTTGAGAATGCGCAAGGGCCGCCCTTCGGCATTGGTCTCGACCTGTTGCCAGCCCGTACGGCCACGCAATACATCTTCGTAGAAACGCTCTACACCAACCTTGCCGATATGCGTACTACCACTGTATTGGCCAGGGTCGATGTGGCTCAATTCACTCTCATCGATCCGGCCTACATAGCCGAGGATATGAACACCCAGCGCCTCCAGAGGATAATGCCGGGTCAAGTCAGCTTTGATTTCGACGCCAGGCAGCCGGTACAGATCAATTGCCAGCCGGGCAATTTCTTCGTCAGTCAACCGGAAGCGCAGGGGCACTCCGGCATAGGGTGGACTGCGCCGGACCAATTTATGGAAACGTTCAATATCAGCATCCGTCAATTCGATGCGCTCACGCAACTCCATCATGGTGGCGTCCAGGTCCTGGACCTGTTCACGAGTGACTTCCAGGTGATACGAAGTTAGGTTATCAGCCAGCAGAACACCATTGCGGTCGAAAATGAATCCCCGGGTCGGAGGCAATGGCTGCAACCGGACCCGGTTGTTCTCGGACAGGGTGGTAAAGCGCTCATGATGGAGCACTTGTAGATAAACCAGCCGGCTCGCGACCGCCAGAAACCCGGCGAGGACTATACCCAGTAACACCAGGGCACGGCGGAAAAACAGTTCGCTTTCAGCCGTATTATCCTTTTCCCGGACCAGCAAATCCATGCCAGGCGGCCGGTTCAACCATTCTTCAAGGCTCATAGCGATGGATCTTCTCAACTCACCTGAAAATACCGGCGGGCGTCGCGCAGGATCACAAATAACAGGGGCCACAGCACCATGCCACCCACGGCCGGCGCCAGATACCACCAATCATGCGGCGGATAACCAACCACGCCGCTAATCCAGAAAATCAGAATTTGTTCAACCAGCAGAAACACCAAAACACTGAAAGCTTGCTGCCAAAGCGGCGCAACCCGGATGCGCCGGTACGTTTGCAAGGTCAGATAGGCGACGACCGCCAGCGCCAGCGCATGCTGGCCTAATAACGCACCCCGTCCGATATCCAGCAGCAGCCCCACACCCCAGCCGACACCGATACCAATGCGATTTGGCAACGCCATGCACCAGTAGATCAGCACCATAGCGACCCAATCTGGACGAAACTGACTCAGTTCCTTCGGTAGCGGAATCCCAGCCAGTAGAAACCCAATCAGAAAACTGACAACGATGACCCACCGGCCAGTAGGATATGCGGTCGTCATGGCATCTGAACTGCAGCGACCGCTGACCCCGGCTCAGGCTTGACAGCCGGCAACTCGCCTTCCAGCAGCATGACTTCGCGGATGCGATCCAATTGCGCAACCGGCTTAGCAACGATATGGGCAAATGGGCTGCCCGGATCGAATTCCACCTTCGTAACGGTACCAACAGGGTAACCACGCGGAAAGCGGCCACCCATGCCAGAAGTGATCAATAGATCGCCTATTTTGACGTCTTCATTGTTGGGAATATGCGGCAGCTCCAGCTCTTGGAAGTTGCCGGTACCCTGTGCCAGAGTACGCACGCCAGTACGGTTGATCTGAATAGGCAGGGCGTGATTGGGGTCAGTAATCAAAATCGCTGTAGCGGTCAAGGGGTCAGCCTGGATGATCTGGCCGATCACCCCGTGCTGATCGAGCACCGGTTGTCCGGCATAAACACCGTGCCGGCGGCCGCGGTTCAATAAAATATGATGGCGATACGGGTCAAAATCCACCGCCAGCAGTTCGGCGATCAATACTCGCTCCGGGGTATTAACCGCTGATTCGAGCAAGGAACGTAACCGGCGGTTTTCCGCTTCCAACACCGTTAACTTCTGCAATTGCACATTGAGGAAAACCTGCTTTTCACGCAGTTGGGCGTTTTCCGCCAGCAAGGCATCACGGCTTGCTAAATTTTCGCTGAGCCAATTGCCGGCGTCAGCCGGCAAACGCACCAGATAATGAAACGGATAGATGGCGGTCGCCAGAATATCGCGCACATCGTTAAGCCCCTGATAACGATGATCCACCGTCATCAGGGCGATGGACAGGACGCCCCATAGACCGAGCCTTAGAACAGCTGTCGGGTTAACCGCAAACAAGTAACGGATACGCGGGCTAGGTTTAAGAGTAGCCAACGGCTATTCAATAGCAAAAGCATCGACAGCGCGTTCGTCTTTGGCGATCAGTTCCAGTACCCGGCCACCACCACGGGCTACGCAGGTCAACGGATCTTCGGCAATAACGACGTTCAGACCGGTTTCTTCAATAATCAACCGGTCAATATCGCGCATCAACGCCCCGCCACCGGTGAGCACAATGCCACGTTCGGCAACATCAGCGGCCAGTTCCGGCGGAGTCGCCTCCAATGCCATTTTTACCGAGCCAACAATTGTCGACAGCGGTTCCTGCAGGGCCTCCAGAATTTCATTGCTGTTGAGGGTGAAACTGCGCGGTACGCCCTCGGCCAGATTGCGGCCCTTGATTTCAATTTCGCGGACCTCACTCGTGGGGTAGGCGCTGCCAATTTCGTGTTTGATCCGTTCAGCCGTCGGTTCGCCAATCAATACTCCGAAGTTGCGGCGCACGTAGTTAATGATCGCCTCATCGAACCGGTCGCCGCCCGTGCGCACCGCACCTGCGTAAACAATGCCATTGAGCGAGATAACCGCCACTTCTGAAGTGCCGCCCCCAATATCCAGCACCATCGCGCCACGCGCTTCCTCGACCGGAACACCTGCGCCAATCGCGGCGGCCATGGGTTCTGGGATAAGATAAACTACCCGGGCGCCGGCACCCATCGCTGATTCACGAATCGCCCGCCGCTCTACTTGGGTGGAGCCACAAGGAACGCTGACCAGCACCCGCGGGCTGGGATTGAAAAATTTGCGGGCATGCACCTTGCGGATGAAATGCTGGAGCATCTTCTCGGTGACAGTAAAGTCAGCGATCACCCCATCTTTCATTGGCCGGATGGTCGAAAGATTGTTGGGCGTGCGGCCCAGCATCCGCTTGGCGTCAGTGCCGACTGCCGCAATGGTCCGGACCCCGCGCACCGGGTCCTGATTGATGGCAACCACCGAGGGTTCGTTGAGAACAATGCCCGCCCCCCGAACGTAAATCAATGTGTTAGCAGTCCCTAAATCGATCGAAAGATCGTTGGAAAACTTGCCGCGCAACCATTTGAACATGTTGTCGAAAGTCCAGTGCGTCAAAAGGGGCTAATGCTAACAAGCAGGGGAGTTAGGAGCAAGCCGACAAATTATGATAGGGTTGCGTGTCCGAATCCGCTGCAAGGAGAAAATTTGCATGACGCCCTTGGGAACTGCTGAAGTCGCTAAGATTGCTCATCTGGCGCGGCTCGCCATCCGCGAAGAAGATGCACCTGCCTACGCCAGCAACTTGTCGGCTATTCTAGAACTGGTCGAGCAGATGAATGCCGTAGACACCACCGGTGTCACGCCGATGGCCCATCCGCTGGACATGGCGCAACGCCTGCGTCCTGACGAGATTAGCGAGACCAACTATCGCGATTATTTTCAAGCAATTGCACCCCGGACCGAAGCCGGATTGTACTTGGTGCCGAAGGTTATTGAATAATTATTTTTCTATCCGCCACTATGCACGATAAGACCATTGCCCAAATTAGCGCCGGTCTCGCCGCCGGCGAGTTCAGTAGCGAAGAATTGACGCGTGCTTTGCTAGAGCGCGTCGAGCAGTTCAATCCGCAATTGAACGCCTTTATTACGATTACTGCCGGATCCGCTCTTGCCCAGGCCCGCGCTGCAGATAGACGCCGCCAGCAAGGTGAGGCCGTACCGCTCACTGGCATTCCCATCGCCCACAAGGATATCTTCTGCACTGATGGAATCCGCACATCCTGCGGTTCGCGGATGCTGGATCGCTTCATTGCGCCCTATAACGCCACGGTCGTTGAAAAGCTCAACGCGGCTGGCACGGTGATGCTGGGCAAAACCAACATGGATGAATTCGCTATGGGCTCATCCAATGAAACGAGTTTCTATGGCCCGGTGCGCAACCCTTGGGATCTGGACGCTGTGCCTGGAGGTTCCTCGGGCGGATCGGCCGCTGCGGTTGCGGCGCGGTTGACGCCGGGCGCGACGGGCACTGACACGGGCGGATCAATCCGGCAACCGGCGGCACTCTGCGGAATCACCGGCCTTAAACCGACTTATGGCCGGGTGTCGCGCTGGGGAATGATCGCTTATGCCTCCAGTCTCGATCAGGGCGGACCGATGGCGCGCACTGCTGAAGACTGTGCCTTACTGCTGGGCGCAATGGCCGGTTTTGACCCGCGGGATTCAACATGCGTCGACCGGGCTGTGCCTGATTATGTTGCGGCGCTTAACCAACCCTTGGCCGGATTGAAAATTGGTCTGCCAAAAGAATATTTCGGCGAAGGGCTGGATCGTCAAGTGGCTCAAGCCGTAGAAGCGGCGATTGCTGAATACCGGAAACTGGGCGCGGAACCGGTAGAGATTAGCCTGCCGAACAGCCAATTAGCGATTCCAGCCTATTATGTAGTGGCTCCAGCGGAGTGCTCCTCCAATCTGGCCCGCTTCGATGGCGTGCGCTACGGTCACCGCTGCGAGAATCCTAAGGATTTACTGGATCTGTACACCCGTTCGCGTGGCGAGGGTTTCGGCGCTGAAGTCACACGCCGCATCCTGGTCGGCACCTTTGCCTTGTCCGCCGGGTATTATGATGCCTACTACTTGAAGGCGCAGCAGATCCGGCGCTTGATCAGTGATGATTTCCGGCGCGCGTTCGAGCAGGTGGATGTGATTATGGGACCGACTTCACCAACGGCAGCCTTCAATCTCGGCGAAAAGGCCGATGATCCCATCACCATGTATCTGTCGGATATTTACACAATTGCGGTGAATCTGGCCGGATTACCGGGACTGTCGCTACCGGTGGGCTTCGCCGGTCAGCGGCCCGTGGGTTTGCAATTGATTGGCAATTATTTCGCCGAGGACCGGTTGTTAAACGTCGCGCATCGCTACCAGCAGGTGACGGATTGGCACGAGCGCGTGCCAGCCGGTTTTTAATCCGTTTTTAGCGAGATATTTAGAGTCAATAATATGAAATGGGAAACAGTGATCGGGCTGGAAATTCATGCTCAGCTTGCCACTAAAAGCAAGATATTCTCTGGTGCATCAACCAGTTATGGCGTAGAACCCAATACACAGGCGTGCGCGATTGATCTCGGGATGCCAGGCGTGCTGCCGGTACTGAACCGGGACGTAGTACGCATGGCAGTGATGTTCGGGCTAGCAATTGGCGCGGAAATAGCCCGCCGTTCGGTGTTCGCCCGCAAGAATTATTTCTATCCCGACCTGCCCAAAGGCTACCAGATCAGCCAGTATGAGCTGCCGATCGTGCAAAAAGGACAAACGGCGATTGACCTGGAGGACGGTTCCAGCAAAGTAGTTGGCATCACCCGCGCTCACCTGGAAGAAGACGCCGGCAAGTCGCTGCACGAGGACTTCCAAGGCCAATCCGGGATCGACCTCAACCGCGCCGGGACGCCGTTGCTGGAAATTGTCTCCGAACCGGATTTACGTTCGGCGAAAGAGGCCGTAGCGTATATGAAAAAGCTGCATCAACTGGTGGTCTATCTCGGCATTTGTGACGGCAATATGCAAGAAGGCTCATTCCGTTGCGATGCCAATGTATCAGTGCGGCCCAAGGGCGATCCAAAGTTTGGCACCCGTGCTGAGATCAAGAATCTCAACTCCTTCCGCTTTGTCGAACGAGCGATCGAATTCGAAATCGAGCGACAGATCGACCTCATCGAATCCGGCGGCACGGTGGTGCAGGAAACCCGGCTCTATGACCCGGACAAGGGTGAAACCCGCTCCATGCGCGGCAAAGAAGAAGCCAACGATTACCGCTACTTCCCCGATCCTGATCTGCTGCCGTTGGTGCTAGACGAAGCGTTTATCAATGCTGCCCGTACTGAATTACCGGAATTACCGGACGCCAAGAAACAACGATTTATGGAGCAATATGGATTGTCCGGTTACGATGCCAGCGTATTGACCGTCAGTCGTGATTTAGCCGGCTACTACGAGGCAACAGTTGCCGCCCTGGGTGGTGAACCGAAACTCTGCGCGAACTGGGTGATGGGCGATTTTTCAGCGTTCCTGAATAAAGACAATCGAGATATCGCTGACAGCCCGGTGGATTCCGTGCGGCTGGCTGGATTGCTGCGGCGGATTGAGGACCGGACCATTTCCGGCAAGATTGCCAAGGAAGTCTTCGAAGCAATGTGGGCTGGCGAAGGTGATGCTGATGCGATTATCGAAAAACGCAGTCTACGGCAAATCACTGACACTTCGGCGATTGAGAAAGTAATTGATGATGTGATGGCTGGCAATCCTGATCAACTCGCTCAATACCGTGCTGGTAAGGATAAATTGTTCGGCTTCTTCGTCGGCCAGGTGATGAAATTGTCCAAAGGCAAAGCGAATCCGCAGCAGGTGAACGAGTTATTGATGGAGAAGTTGAAAGGTTAACGAGATAGACTCTGCGGGCATGCAATCATCCTGGTAGCGATAGCAGAGAGGATTTGCCAATGCGTTGTCCCGAGTGTAAACAGGATCAGAAGTACAAGGATGGTACTCGCTGTAAAAAATGCCATTATCAATTCGTCTTCCGTAAAAAAGACGACAACATAACCGATATGGCTTTACGGCAAATTATTCAGCGCCTATCGGACAACGGGCAGTATGCATTTACCGCTACCCAACTCGCGCTAGAAATTTGCCGGCTTTGGCGCAAAAAAACACTGGGGCCTGCCGGTTGCAGTGTGATTGCACTAATCATAAGTGTCATCGCGGGTCTGATTGCATTCAGTGAATGGAACGGGCTTGGCGGAATACTGCTGTTTGCCGTAATCCTGCCCTTGGCAATCTGGCTGGGCCAACGCGGGAAAAGCAAGTTGTCTTTCAGCAAAGCTTGCAAGATTGTCAGCAAGTACCGCCAGATCCACCCCATCAACGGACTGGCGGATGGTACAGCGTTCCGGCAACAAACCCTGGCAGCAGACTTTCTGGACCCGCACTACGCGCCAGAACGCATTTTAGTGGTGGAGCGGGATGAGCTGGTCGACATGCTGGTTCGTAATCGCTTTCACCTGACCGCCAAAGCGGCCGTCGTCAGCCGCACCGGTTACCCTAAGGGGGTATTTACTGCCTGTCAGGCATTTTTGCGTAATTACCCGGATACCCCGGTACACGTCGTTCACGATGCCTCCCTGCAAGGGTTCGCGCTCGCCACGCAACTGGCAGCAGATCCAGAATGGCAGTTTGCTCGCCAACGTCTGGCTGATCTTGGAATCTCCAGCACATCACTTAAGCACGATGCCTCCCTGCCCTGGACACCAACGGATACCTCCCGGACCGGTGGCGCTTTCGGCGGTCATCCCAGTAAAAGGTTACAGGCGGGCTATCGGGTTCCCCTGGATTACATTGGCCCAAAACCCATGCTCAGTCTACTGAGCACCGCCATCGTTACTGGAGCATTACTGCTTACCCCAGAGACCCTAAGCGCCAGCGGTACTGAAGTAGAAATCGACTATGGCTGACACTGTCATCAGTATTGACCTCCTCCTAACCCTCTCCCATCAAAGGGAAAGGGAAGCCATCTCCTAGCTGCATGGCCTGCCTATTCGGTTACTGCGGGCCGCCAGCAGACGGTCTGCTAGCACGCATGGCAGCGTTGCTGGCCCATCGTTGTCCGCTAAGCTGGGAGCACACAGGTGATACAACGATTACCGGTGATCGTGTGGAAATTGGTCATGGCATCGCCACCTGGAATCAGACATCGCAACTCGCCCAGCATGGCCGTGATCTGCTTGGCTACGGCGGTGTGTTATTCAACGTGGATGAAGTAACCCCGCAAGATCCTCTGCCAATGGTCCCGGCCGCCCGGTTATTAGCGAAACTCGGCCCTGCGCCTGAACCCGTTTTTAACGCACTGACTGGCTGTTTCGTACTGGCTGCGCATTTAGGCGGTTCGTTCTATCTGTTACGTGATCCCGCTGGCGTCAAGGTGATCTATTGGACAGTGTGCAATGACCGCCTGTTATTTGCTAGCGAGATTAAGGCATTGTTTGCCGAACCCGCCCTGCCCCGCCAAATGCGTGCTAGGGCGCTGCTGGAATACCTCAGCTTCAGCTTCGTTCCTGGCACCGATACAATGTTTGAAGGGATCAAGGAATTACAACCCGGCTCCCTTCTGTGTTTCCGCAATGGGCAGGCACAGGTGCAGCGGCATTTCCGTTTCGAGAAGTATGCCGCAGAGACCAACTGCATCGTGCAAGACTATCCCGCCCTGGTGCGCACCGCTTTGGAACAATCAGTAACCGAATGCCTCGCGGTGCGCCCGGACAAATTGCCAGCCGTATTTTTATCGGGCGGTATCGACTCCAGCGCCGTCCTGGCGGTTGCCGCCCAGCAATTGCCGGAAGCACGCATCCCGACTTTCTCCGCGCACTTCGGCGCAGAGTATGCCCGTGAGAATGAATTTATCCAGCTGATGGTAAACCGCTATCACACAGACCATCACTGGCTGGAAATCCGTCCCGATGGATTCCTGGAACGATTACGGGAAATCATTTGGCGGCTGGATGACCCCATCGGCGACCCCGTGACCGTACCCAACTATTTGCTAGCGCAGGCAGCATCCCAGGCCGCAGATGTCGTGCTCAATGGCGAAGGCGGCGATCCCTGTTTCGGCGGTCCAAAAAATATTCCGATGCTGATGGCCCGGCTGTACGGCCCTTTGCCAGGCGAACCCTCAACCGGTTGGCTAGAGCGCAATTATCTACGCGCTTTTCAGCGTTGTTATCAAGATCTCAGCGCATTGCTGGACCCAGCACTGCTACGGGAAGCGGGTGGCGAGGATGCCCTGATTGCCTTACTGGAACCGTATTTCCGTGAACCCGAACCGCAGGATTTCGTCAACAAATTGATGAGCATTAACATCCGGCTTAAGGGTGCCAACCTGATTCTGGTCAAAGTCGAGAAAATGAGTTCAGCCCACGGTTTGCTGGCGCTGCCGCCGCTGTTCTCACGGCGGATCATTGAAACCAGCATGCTCTGCCCTCCAAGCGTGAAACTGGCAGGCGCAGTAGAAAAAAGTGTGCTTAAGCAAGCCGTGCAGGACCTTGTACCCAAACCGATTATCGCCCGGCCCAAATCGGGAATGATGGTGCCGGTGCGGTTCTGGTTCCAAAGTGACATGCGCCGCTATGGACAGAAACTCCTGTCCCGCCGGCAAATCCAGCGCGGTGGCCTGTTCAATCCAGACTATGTGGAACGCCTGCTGAACTATGAAATGGAAGGTGTTCCAGGTTTGCGGCATGGCCTGAAGCTATGGATGCTCATGACCTTTCTGTTGTGGCATGAGCAGATGGTTGATGCACCTATCGCTCCTTAACGCATTATTCCACCTTTAAAGCCAAAACAAGCATAATATGCACTATCTTAGTGCATCATCCCGCTAAAGCGACCTATCATATCACCGAGCATCCGTGTTTTTTGTGCGAAACCAATGCAGTAATCTAGTTGGTTCAATTATTGCTAAGCCAACTCCATAGTCACCAGGAGACCATGCAAGGTGTTAAAAGACGACTACTATCGCCGGGTGGTGGAAGGTTTGAGCATCGCTGTGCTGGTGCTGGATCGGCAATTACGGTTATTGTTCATGAACCCGACCGCTGAGACACTGCTTGAACTCAGTTTCCGCAAAGCGTGCAATCTGGCACTGCCAGAGCTGATCATCGGCGCTAAAGCATTCATCAATGGGTTACAACACTGTCTGGAGAGCGGCCATCCCTACATTGAACGGGAACTGCAACTGACCTTTCTACCAGACCGCGTTGTCACCGTAGACTGCACCGCTGCACCGTTACAGGAACGCGATCCCACAGGTGAATTACTGCTGGAGCTGCGGCAGGTGGACTGGCGGCTACGCATCAGCCGGGAGGAGCATATTCTGGCCCAGCACCACACGACGCGGGCGCTGGTGCGCAATCTAGCCCACGAGATCAAAAATCCTCTGGGCGGATTGCGCGGAGCGGCCCAGTTATTAGAACGGGAGTTGCCAGATCCGGCATTGCGCGAGTACACCAGCATCATCATCGGTGAGGCGGACCGGTTACGCAATCTGGTCGATCGGATGCTTGGCCCAAATCAATTACCCAACCACAGTGAGGTCAGCATTCATGAAATCCTGGAGCGGGTCTGCGCGCTGGTAAAAGTCGAAGCCAATCCCGGCATTCACATCGAGCGGGATTATGATCCTAGCATTCCGCTATTGTGGGGCGATGCAGACCGGCTGATTCAAGCGGTCCTGAATGTGGTCCGTAACGCTGCGCAGGCGTTAAGCGGGCGTAAGCAAGGCACCATCTGCTTGCGTACCCGCGTACAACGCCAGTACACCATCGGCGCCAAGCGTCACCGCCTGGTGGCTCATCTGGATATCATCGACGATGGCCCCGGCATTCCACCTGAGCATCAGGAGCAAATCTTCTATCCCATGATCAGCGGTCGGCCTGATGGAACAGGCTTGGGCTTATCGATCGCCCAGAGCATCATCAACCAGCATGGCGGGCTGATTGAATGCGTCAGCCGGCCTGGTGAGACGATTTTTACCCTGTTGCTGCCTCTGGATAAAACTGAATGAGCAGGAAAGAACATATTTGGGTTATCGACGACGATCATGCGATCCGCTGGGTGCTGGAAAAGGCATTGCAGCGCGAAGATATGATGGTGAATACCTTCGAGAACGCTACCGGCGTGATGGAGGCTTTGCGTCAAGGCAAACCCGATGCGGTGATTGCCGATATCCGGATGCCGGGGATTAGCGGTCTGGAATTATTATCTTCTCTGCGCGAGCGCTTGCCGGATTTGCCGGTGATCATCATGACAGCGCATTCTGACCTAGACAGCGCAGTTTCAGCGTATCAAGGCGGGGCGTTCGAATATCTGCCCAAACCGTTTGATGTCGACGAAGCCGTAGCACTCGTGCGGCGGGCTTGTTTAACCCATCGTCAACAGAACAGCCTCAACGAGCCGGCGCAACCTTTGCCTGAAATCATTGGTGAAGCGCCTGCAATGCAAGAGGTATTTCGTGCCATTGGCCGGCTGTCACGCTCCAATATTACGGTGTTGATTACCGGCGAATCGGGGACCGGCAAAGAACTGGTCGCCCGTGCGCTGCACCGCCACAGCCCCCGTGCCGATCAACCCTTCATCGCTATCAACACAGCCGCCATTCCTCGCGATCTGCTGGAATCTGAGCTATTTGGCCACGAGCGCGGTGCGTTTACCGGGGCACAGGCCGCTCGCCAAGGGCGGTTCGAGCAAGCCAATAGCGGCACCCTGTTCCTTGACGAAATTGGTGATATGCCGGCGGAATTGCAGACTCGCCTGCTGCGGGTACTGGCTGAAGGTGAGTTTTACCGGGTGGGTGGCCACACACCGACCCGAGTCGATGTGCGCGTCATTGCTGCGACCCATCAGAACTTGGAGCAACGGGTGCATGACGGGTTATTCCGCGAAGATCTGTTCCACCGCCTAAATGTAATCCGTATTCAATTGCCGTCACTTAACCGGCACCGTGAGGATATTCCGCTGCTGAGCCGGCATTTCCTGGCACAGGCAGCGCGTGAATTGGGCATTGAACCCAAATTGCTACGCCCGGAAACCGAGAGCTATCTGGGCAGGCTGGACTGGCCAGGTAATGTCCGGCAGCTGGAAAATCTATGTCGCTGGCTAACGGTGATGGCTTCAGGGCGAGAGATCCATATAGAGGATCTACCGGCTGATTTACGGGAAAAAACACCTGCGGCAACCGATGGTTATGACTGGGAAACAGCACTGCGCCTGTGGGCGAGCCAAACATTGGCACGCGGTGGACAGGCATTGCTAGACACCGCTTTACCCAGCTTTGAGCGGGTGCTGATTCGCGTAGCGCTGGAGCAGACAGGCGGTCATCGTCAAGATGCAGCCCGGTTACTGGGCTGGGGACGCAATACCTTGACCCGCAAGATCAAGGAATTGCGGATGGATTGATCCGGTAAGGCGCTCTTCCCTTGTGGAGAAGAGCGACGGCAGCCATCATAGAAGCTGGATTGCACTTCGCTTCCACCCTCCCCTTCTATCCTGCTGCTTTCTGCATAAAGAACCCCCATGTTCGAGATTATTCTGTTTGAGCCAGAGATTCCGCCCAATACTGGCAATATCATCCGGTTGTGCGCCAATACCGGCGCCAGGCTACACCTGATCCAGCCACTGGGCTTCCAATTGGAGGATCGCCGGTTGCGGCGGGCCGGGCTGGATTACCATGAGTGGGCACGGGTTCGTGAATATCCCGATTTAGCCAGGTGCCTGGCGGAACTAGGTCTGCCGCGCCTATTCGCCTTCACAACCCGAAGCCGTCATCCCTACCACACCGTGGCCTATCGCCCTGGCGACGCTCTGCTGTTTGGCCCAGAAACCCGCGGTCTGCCAGCAACAGTGCTGAGCACCATCCCCGAAGAGCAATGCTTACGCATCCCGATGCTAACGGCTGGACGCAGTTTAAACCTGTCAAATACGGTCGCTGTCGCCTTGTACGAGGCGTGGCGGCAGTACGGCTTCCCTGGAGCATGTTGAAAGCATGATTTTCAGGAATTTGCCCCTCTGCCTTTATATTGTTCTTCAATGGATGCTGGGTGAACTATTCCTAGAAAAAAATAGAAAAACAATGAATTACCGTGCAAAAACGAGCATCTAGATATCAGGTGTTTACATCAGAAGTACAACCACAGAATCGTCCCCAGCGACACACAGCCTACTATCGCGTTAAGCGGCAATCCTACCCGCAGATAATCGCTGAAGCGATATCCACCCGGCCCATACACCATCAGATTGGTCTGATAACCAATCGGCGTCGAAAACTCCGCCGAAGCTGCCATCATGATCGCCATGGCAAACGGTACGATACTGGTATCCAGGCTCGATGTCGTCGCCTGGGCGATGGGAAACATCAACAATGCGGCTGCATTGTTATTGATGACCGCAGTGAACAGCACGGTGGCTAGATAGACCATGACCAGATTCAATATAGGTGAATCTCCCGCCAGGCTGACCATCGCTGTCGCGATATTCAGCGCTAATTCAGTGCTCTGCAACGCCCCGCCAATGCCAAACGCTGCTGCGATAACCAATAACACCGACCAGTCGATGCTCTGGCGGACACCTACGATGCTCACACAACGAGTCAGCACCATGAGTCCCGCCGCCCCTAGCGCAGCCTCAAACATGCTTAACAGTCCAACTCCGGACAATAACACCATGACTCCGAGAATGGTCAATGCCAGCAGCGCCCGCTCGTGGCGCAATGGTGCCGAATCGGGCACTGGACTGACCAGAAAGAAATCCTGGTTATTACGATGCCCTTCCAGAAAGCCGATCCCAGCCTCGACCAGCAGAATATCTCCGGGCCGCAACACGATATCGCCGACCTTGCCACGCAGCCGCGCGCCATTTCGCGCCACTGCGATAACGACTGCTTTGTAGCGGTTACGAAACTGGCCATCGCGGATACTGCGCCCGACTAAAGGACAGGTATTCGAAACTACTGCCTCGACCAGCAGCCGGTCACTGCGCCGCTCAGCCAGTTTAAAGACCTGGCTAGCAGCCGGGGTCAGGCCGCGAATGCGCTGCAAATCCACCACTGAATCCACTACGCCCACGAACACCAGCCGGTCGCCGCCCTGCAGGGTTTCGCGGGGCGACACGGCCGGTAACACTGCGCCATCACGGTCGATCTCCATCAGATAACAACCCGACAGATGGCGTAAACCGGCCTTCTCAATGGTCTTGCCCACCAAGGGGCCATGCACATCAACTAGCATCTCCAGGGTATAGCGGCGCGGATCATCGCTAGGCGACACCGCTGGCTGCCGGTCAGGCAGCAACCAACGGCTGGTCAGAATGATGAATGTTACTCCCACGAACGCAACGGGCAACCCAATCCAGGTAATGTCGAACAGGCCCAGGTTAATGCCAGCGCGTTCAATCAACAGGCCATTCACCACTAGATTAGTGCTGGTGCCAATCAGGGTACAGGTACCGCCGAGAATCGCCGCATAGCTTAACGGCAACATCAGCTTGGAAACTGGCAACTGGTATTTGCGCGCCCACTCGCCCACCGCTGGGATCAGCATCGCAACAACAGGGGTATTGTTTAAAAACGCGCTGAGCATCGTCACTGGCAACATCATTTGCAATTGCGCCCGGGACACCGACTCGGGCTGACCCAGCACCCGCTGCACCAGCCACTGCACCCCACCGGTTTCGCGAAGCCCCGCAACCACAACATACAATGCCCCGACTGTAATCAATCCTTGGTTAGCCAATCCTTCAAACGCCTGTTCTGCTGGCACAATCCCAACCAGAACCAGCAAGACTAACCCGCCCAGAAACACCATGTCCGGTGCTGCCCGGGTCATCGCCAATATTCCCATCAGCGCTACGATCAAACCGCCGGTAAACCAGGCTTCCCATCCCATAAGCATCGCAACCCGCCGCTCAGGCGCCGCGCAGGATGCGCCGCTCGTTCAGATAACCGAGTAGCCGCTCCAAACACATCTCGACCGAGTCCTGTTCAGTGTCCAGCACCAAGTCTGGACGCTCCGGCGGCTCATAGGGTGAGTCGATGCCAGTGAAATCACGGATCACTCCCGCGCGAGCCTTGGCATACAGCCCTTTGGGATCACGGCGCTCACAGGCTTCTAGCGAAGCGTGGACATAAACCTCAATGAACTCACCTTCCGGCACCAGCGCCCGTACCAGCGCCCGGTCGGCGCGAAATGGCGAGATGAAGGCCGTCACTACAATCAACCCGGCATCAGCGAATAAGGATGCCACCTCACCGATCCGGCGAATATTCTCAATCCGGTCGTCCTTGGAAAAACCCAGATCGCGATTCAATCCGTGGCGGACATTGTCGCCATCCAGTAAATAGCTGTGATATCCTCGCTGCAGCAAACGCTGCTCTAGGGCATTGGCCAGCGTGGACTTGCCGGAACCCGATAAGCCGGTTAACCAAACCACGCAAGCACGCTGCGCCTTCTGATTCGCGCGCTGTGCCTTAGTGATCTTATGTTCATGCCAGACCACATTGCGCGACTTATCGACCAGCGGACGGATCACTGGACGAACGATCATTCCCGCCCCGACCGTTGCATTACTCACCCGGTCGATCACAATGAAGCCGCCTGTGCCAGGAATTTCCTCGTATGCATCAAATGGCGCTGGCTGGTTGAGGCTAAAGCGGCAATGGCCGATCTCATTCAACCCCAGTTCCTCGGCGCGTTGATGCTCCAGGGTATTTACATCAACCCGGTAATGGAGAGTTTCCGGCATGGCTGACAATACCCGTGTGCCCAGCTTCAAATCGTACTGGCGGCCGGGCAACAGCGGCGCATCAGCCATCCACACCACCCGGGCATCAAACGCCTCGGCGACCGCGGGCAACCGATCAGGATGAACCAGCAGATCGCCACGGCTAATATCAATTTCATCCGTCAAGGTCAGGGTTACCGCTTGACCGGCAAAGGCTTCAGGCAAGTTTCCCTCAGCAGTCACAATGGCCGCCACTTGCGACCGCCGGCCTGAAGGCAAGGCAACAATCTCCTCACCTGGCCGGACTGTGCCAGCGGCGACAGTGCCGCAAAAGCCGCGAAAATCCAGATGCGGGCGATTGACATACTGCACTGGAAAGCGAAAATCACGTAGATTACGGTCTGACGCCACCTCCACTGTTTCCAGCAACTCCAGCAAGGCCGGTCCCTTGTACCACGGCATCGCGGCGGAGAGCTGTGCTACGTTATCGCCACGCAGCGCTGACACCGGCACACAACGCACATCGCGCACTCCAAGCTTATCGACAAAATCTTGATATTCTTCACTGATCCGGTTGAACACAGCCTGTTCAAAACCTACCAAATCCATTTTGTTCACTGCCAGCAACAGATGGCGGATACCCAGCGATGAAACGATGAAGCTATGGCGGCGTGTTTGGACTTGCACCCCCTTGCGGGCATCGACCAGCAGTATCGCCAACTGCGCGGTAGAAGCGCCCGTTGCCATATTACGGGTGTACTGTTCATGGCCGGGAGTATCAGCAATGATAAATTTCCGCTTCTCGGTGGAGAAGTAGCGATAAGCAACATCGATCGTGATGCCCTGCTCTCGCTCAGCCTGCAACCCATCCACTAGCAGGGCTAGATCCAGTTCTTCTCCCGTAGTGCCATATTTAGTGGTATCGCGGCGCACCGCAGCGAGCTGATCTTCATAGATCAGTTGTGTGTCATACAGCAACCGGCCAATCAGAGTACTCTTGCCGTCATCGACACTGCCGCAAGTAATAAAGCGTAATAAATCCTTACGCTCGTGGGTTTCCAGATAAGTCTGGATATCGGATTTGATCAGGGGAGAGGCGTGGGACATGTCAAAAATACCCCTGCCGCTTTTTCTCTTCCATCGAACTGGCGGCGTCGTGGTCAATCAACCGGCCCTGGCGTTCCGAGTGGCGGGTAAGTAGCATTTCCTGAATAATCTCCGGCAAGGTTGTCGCATGGGAGCGAATGGCCCCGGTTAATGGGTAACAGCCGAGGGTGCGGAACCGGACCCATTCCAACTTGGGCGTTTCCCCCGGTTCCAGCGGCATCCGTTCGTCGTCAACCATGATCAGGGTTCCGTCGCGCTCCACGACTGGACGTTCAGCGGCAAAATACAGCGGTACGATCGGAATGTTTTCCAAGTGGATGTATTGCCAAATATCCAGCTCGGTCCAGTTGGATAGAGGAAACACCCGGATACTTTCACCTTTACGCACCCGGCTGTTATACAGGTTCCATAGCTCAGGACGCTGATTCTTGGGATCCCAGCGGTGATTGCGGTCACGAAAGGAGTAGACCCGTTCCTTGGCCCGGGAGCGTTCCTCATCGCGGCGGGCGCCGCCAAAAGCGGCATCGAAACCATGACGCTCCAGCGCTTGTTTGAGTGACTGAGTTTTCATGACATCGGTATGAACCCGCGAGCCGTGGCTGAAGGGGTTGATGCCCTGGCGTAATCCGTCTTCGTTGATATGAATGATCAGTTCTAATCCCAAACGTTTCGCCTGCTCATCGCGAAAGCGGATCATTTCGCGGAATTTCCAGGTTGTATCGACATGCAGAAGCGGGAATGGCGGCTTGCCTGGATAGAACGCTTTCAATGCCAAGTGCAGCATTACTGAAGAATCCTTGCCGATCGAGTAGAGCATCACCGGCTTTTCAAATTCGGCGGCTACTTCGCGGATAATGTGGATGCTCTCGGCTTCGAGTTGCTTAAGATGAGTTAATTTATAGGGATCCATGGGGTCCGTAGGGCTGGGCTGGATGCAAGATCATGAATACACCGCCAGGTTTTACCAAAGACCTGCGGAGCAGATGGGGAAACGATTGTCGGTTTTTGGCTGACTGGCGTCAATATAACCCCGAAACCGAATGGTTCGTATGATAACTGACGATAACGTGATTAGCCGCTATCATTGGAACTATTCATTGTAAGACCTGTGAATTTGGAGTGTAGATTAATGGCGTTAGGACCGGTGATGCTGGGATTGGAAAGCTTAATGCTGACCGCCGAGGAACGTGAACTATTGAAGCATCCCCTGGTAGGTGGTGTGATCCTTTTCGCCCGGAACTATCAGTCGCCGGAACAAATCGCGAGGTTGACCGAAGCCATTCACGCCCTGCGCCAACCACGCCTGCTGATTGCTGTCGATCATGAAGGCGGCCGGGTTCAACGTTTTCGTGAGGGATTTACCCGCTTACCAGCGGTGCGGCGGCTAGGTGAGATCTATGACCAGAATCCACTGCGCGCCAAACAACTGGCGCGAATCACCGGTTGGCTGATGGCCACCGAGTTACGCGCCGTAGGCGTCGACTTCAGTTTTGCGCCAGTGCTGGATCTAGACCATGGAGTAAGCGGAATTATCGGTGACCGGGCGTTTCACCACGACCCTGAAATTGTCGCCGATCTGGCTCATGCTTATGCCAGCGGGATGCAGAAAGCCGGCATGGAGGCTGTGGGCAAGCATTTTCCAGGGCATGGCGGAATCGCTGCCGATTCGCATCTTGAACTTCCCGTCGATCCGCGCTCTTATGTTGATCTAGCCACGACCGACCTGCTGGCGTTTGAACGAATGATTCATTATGGTTTAGCGGCGCTAATGCCAGCCCATGTCCTCTATCCGCAAGTGGACGACCGGCCTGCCGGTTTCTCAACGCGCTGGCTCAAAAGCATCTTACGCCAAGAACTGGAGTTTCATGGAGTAGTCTTCAGCGACGATCTAGACATGGCGGGCGCTCAGGAAGCGGGCGATCCCCCAGAACGGGCACGGGCGGCATTGATGGCCGGTTGCGATATGGTGCTGGCCTGTAATGACCGCCGGGCTGCTGTGGCGATTCTCGATCAATTGGGCCAGAAACCCGACCCGGTCAGTCAAGTACGGCTGATCCGCCTCCACGGCCGCGGCCGTCCCAACTGGAAACGGTTACATCACAATCCAGTGTGGCAACGCACAGTTCGGCTGGTTCAGGATTACGATGCATCTCCACTGCTAGAAATGGATATTTGATTTAGAGCCAGGCTTTCTAGGCTCAGTAGAGCCCATCCCAATTTTTCCGGAGTTTGCCATGCCCTCCACCATCACTCCTGAACAAGCACGTGCCGTACTACGCAAAGCCGAGTTGCTGTTCACGCCGGCGCAGGTGCAGTCCGCTCTCGATAGTCTGGCCGCTGCTGTGACCACCCACTTGGAACATTGTAACCCATTGGTGCTGATCGTGATGAATGGCGCATTCATTCCCGGCGCGCAGCTCGTATCCCGCTTACAGTTTCCACTACAAGCCGGTTACCTGCATGCCACCCGCTATCGCAGCGGCACCCAGGGTGGCAAAATCGACTGGATCGCCCAGCCATACCCTGCGGTAACCGGTCGAATAGTGCTAGTATTCGATGACATTTTCGATGAGGGCAATACCCTCCAAGCGATTGTAGAAGAAGTGCGCCGGCAGGGCGCAGTCGAGACCTATAGCGCCGTATTGGTTAATAAGCGGCATGATCGGAAAAGTGCGGGACTAACTGTTGATTTTGTTGGATTAGAAGTCCCGGACCGCTACGTATTCGGTTGTGGCATGGACTACAAAGAATATTGGCGGCAATTGCCAGGTATCTACGCAATCAGCAGCTAAGTTGCTGACGAACAGCACATTCGATCCCTTGCTTCCCTGCTTACCAAGGCATTCCACCATGATACCCGCCATCGCTATTATTGGAGGCACCTGCCTCGCTACTCTAGATACTTTGAAGGTCACTCACCGGGAAAGCCTGTCCACACCTTACGGAGAACCTTCCAGCCCATTGATCTACGGTGAATTCGGTGAGCGTAATGTGGTGTTCCTAGCTAGACATGGTCAACATCATACCCTGCCGCCGCATCGAATCAATTACCGGGCTAATCTCTGGGTCTTGCACCACATTGGTGTTAAACAGGTGATTGCAACAGCAGCCGTTGGCGGTATCCGCACTGATATGGAACCCGGTATGCTCGCCTTTCCCGATCAAATCATCGATTACACCTGGGGCCGGCATAGCACCTTCTTTGAAGATAACCTCACTCAAGTCACCCACATCGACTTTACCGAACCTTATTGCCCGGAACTACGCAAGCGGCTGATTGAAGGAGCCCGCGATCTGGAAATGACAGTGCATAAACCCTGCACCTATGCAACAACGCAAGGTCCCCGGCTAGAAACTGCAGCAGAAATCCGCCGGCTGGAGAAAGACGGTTGCGACATTGTCGGCATGACTGGAATGCCCGAAGCCTCGCTAGCCCGGGAGCTGGGTTTGCACTATGCCGCCTGCGCGGTTGTAGCCAATTGGGCAGCGGGTAAGGGAGCGGGTGCAATCACCATGACTGAGATCGAACGGAATTTGGCCAGTGGTCTGGAGCGGGTAAAAAAACTATTGGCGCGGGTGATACCGGCACTGGAAACTTCCTGACACTGGGAACAGCCTGATTTCAGGCTGGGCGTACCAACTGACTGCTACGCAAATCCCGGATTTCCGTTGGTTTCGCCATGCCGCCAGTGGGACCGGGTAAAAGAGCATCGATGCTCTTACCCAATTGCCGGCGCACTGCCAGCGCGCTACGCGCTGGAGGGTGACCCGTAAAATTGGCGCTGGTGGAGACCAATGCATGGCCGCAAGCCCGGCACAACGCCGCCGCCAGCGGATGCGCGGTAACCCGCACCGCCAATGTATCATGGCAACCCCTCAACCAACGGGGCACATCGGCACGGGCTGGAATCAACCAGGTGAAGGGACCCGGCCAAGTGGCCGCCAGCCGCGCCTGATCAGCCGGTGAAAGCGGTTGTAAAAAGGCTGCAAGCTGTATGAAATCAGCAGCGATTAGAATCACCCCCTTGTGCAACCGCCGCCGCTTGAGCGCCAGTAACCGGCGCACCGCATGCTCATTACGCGGATCACAGCCCAGCCCGTAAACCGCCTCGGTCGGATAGGCAATGATGCCACTTCTCTGAACCACATGGGTGACAGCACGTAATTGTAACTGGTTCACACGTCTAACGTCCGCTGGATCGCTTCACTTTCGCCGGCGCGGCGGTCCGGCGATGGATTGTGCGTTTCTTCTTCTCCGGCGCTTCTCGCAGCAACGTCTCACACTCATCGAAACTCAAACTCTCTGGTTCCCGCCCCTTGGGCACCCGGACGTTTTTCTTACCATCGGTGATATACGGACCGAAACGGCCATTCAGAATCTGAATGGCCGAATCCGGGAAGGTCCGCAGCATCCGGTTAGCCAGCACTTGCTGATGAGCAGCGATCAACTCCAAGGCTTGTTCACGGCTGACAGTGTAGGGATCCTCATTTTTGATCGATACATAATTTTTACCATAGCGCACATAAGGCCCAAACCGGCCAATGTTCGCCTGGATCGGTTCGTTGTCAGCCGTGGTTCCCAAATCTCGCGGCAATTGAAACAGCGCCAAGGCTTCGTCAAGGGTTATCGTATCCAGACGCTGTTCAGGCCGCAGGCTAGCAAAGCGTGGCTTGTCAGAATCTTCCTTGACACCGATCTGTGCAAACGAGCCAAACCGGCCCATACGCACAGATACCAGTTTGCCGGTCGCGGGGTCTATCCCCAGTTCCCGGCTCTGGATGACATCTTGCCGCGAGACATTCTCCGCCTTTTCCATCACTCGCTGCTTGAAGGGATCCCAGAAATCATGCATCAGCGGCAACCAGTCTTCCTCACCGCGCGATACAGCATCGAGATTGTCTTCCAAGCGGGCGGTGAATTCATAATCCACATATTGATCGAAATGCTGCGTCAGAAAGCGGTTGACGATCCGGCCAATATCGGTGGGTTTAAAGCGGCGATTGTCCAACACCGCATATTCACGGCCTAGCAGGGTTGAGATAATTGTGGCGTATGTCGAAGGCCGGCCAATGCCATACTCCTCCAGCGCCTTGACCAGGCTGGCTTCTGAATAGCGCGGCGGCGGTTCGGTAAAATGCTGCTCCGGGCGCAATCCCCGCAGATCCACCCACTCGCCTTGTTTCAGGGGCGGCAGTGTCCGGCTCTCCTCCTCATCACTCTGGTCATCCACGCCTTCCTGATAAACCGCCATGAAACCAGAATCGGCGATAGTTGAACCTGTCGCGCGGAACGTATTGCCGGCGCCGCAGGCCAGATCCACTGACACCGTATCCAAAGTAGCCGAAATCATCTGGCAAGCAACCGTACGCTTCCAGATCAATTCGTACAATGCATACTGATCCGCATTCAAATGCGTGCGGATTGCCTCCGGGGTGACAGTGACAGCAGTCGGCCGGATCGCTTCATGCGCTTCCTGCGCATTTTTAGCTTTGGTCTTGAAGACCCGTGGACTGGGTGGCAGGTTGTGGGCACCGTAGCGCTGGGCAATCAGTACCCGGATATCGTTAAGCGCGTCCTGAGCCAAATTGACCGAGTCGGTGCGCATATAGGTAATCAGACCCACCGCACCGTTGCCGGTATCGATACCCTCATACAACTGTTGGGCGATCCGCATGGTGCGCTGGGTGGAGAACCCTATCTTACGCGAGGCTTCCTGCTGCAGCGTTGAGGTGGTAAATGGTGCAGCGGGGTTGCGCTTGCGCTGCTTGCGCTCGACTTTGGCGACCTGCAAGCAACCGATCACACTTTCATCGGTGATCAGCCCCGATGCAGCAAGCTGGGCATGCGCTGCATCGCGCAATATTTGCTCCATGGCATGTGCCTGGCTGCCATTAGTCACACTGAATTGCGTCAGCTTCTCACCCGCATATTCAAGCAGCCGGGCGGTGAGCGGCTGGCGCGCCTTAGCGGCGTCAGCTTCTAATGTCCAGTATTCACGCGCTTTGAACCGCTCGATGTCTTCCTCACGCTCGACGATCATCCGCAAAGCTGGCGATTGCACCCGGCCTGCAGACAGGCCAGGCCGGATCTTCTTCCACAACAGCGGCGACAGATTAAAGCCGACCAGATAGTCGAGCGCCCGCCGGGCTTGCTGGGCGTTGACCAGATCCAAAGACAGGCTACGCGGATGGGCAACAGCATCCAGAATCGCCCGTTGAGTCACTTCATGGAACACAACCCGCCGCACCGGTTTGTCATCCAGTACATCACGTTGCCGGAGGATTTCGTACAAGTGCCAGGAAATAGCTTCACCTTCGCGATCCGGGTCAGTGGCTAGATAAAGCACCTCCGCCTTGGCCACCGCTTTAGCGATCGTCTCGACATGACGTTCGCTTTTATCATCAATAATTTGATATTTCATAGCGAAGTCATGATCAGGATCGACCGCACCTTCTTTGGGTACCAAATCACGCACATGACCGTAGGAGGCGAGAACCTCAAAGTCTTTGCCCAGATATTTCTTGATGGTCTTCGCCTTGGCCGGCGATTCCACGATGACCAAATTTTTACTCATAACCGTAATAGGTGCTGACAAGAATAGGGATAATGCCGGGAGCACGTCCGGCCAGAAAAGAAAGCGGCACCCTCGGTTTTCCCGTTAGTACGGCGGGAACTGACGAAGCAGCAGAATATATGCTGAATACCTAGTGAAGATAGCCGGGGGCTTCGTCAAACACCAGATCTTCCATCCAAGCGTAGGCTTCTTCCTGGCCGGGCTGGTTGAGCAACACCATCAGGATGATCCATTTTAGATGATGCAGATCGATGTCATCCGTTTCCAATGCCATGACCCGGTCGATTACCAGCTCACGGGTTTCCGAATCAAGGATACCACTCTGCTCTAGAAACAGCAGGAAACCACGGCAGCCCACATCTAACCGGGCCAGCTCTGCCTGAATATAGATACGGCAAGAGCGGGGATTCATCAGTAGTGGAATGGACTGGCGGTCGACCAAACTATCGAGCCAATCAAACGCCTGGCGCACTTCCCGCCAGGAAAAGCCCGCTGCTAGTAACTCAGTTTGGATGGACTCACGATCAGGATCGGCGTCGATCTCCTCATTCATGTCGTTCTGAAATAGATACATCAGCACATCCAGCATGTTTTCTTTCATTCAGAAACTCGCCTTGAAAGTACAAAAGCCCCGGCCATCCGGCGGGGGTACAAGACACTGGTCAATGTGGCCAGCGCGCAGAGACCGCCACCAGTGGTGTCAGCAGCTAGTATTCAACACTTCAGGCGACAGTAAAAACCACCGGGAACCGCCGCAGTGAATCCTTCCAACTCCAAGATTAAAAGCATGGAGGAAACCACTTCCGCCGTCAATCCACAACGCTCTACCAGCAAATCGATCCCGCATGGTTCGTCACCCATGGCTACCAGCAACTGCCGGTACATTTCATCCAGTGAGTCCAATCCTGCGCTGGCAACCCCTTGCACTGCCTCAACAGGTGATTCAACGGAACCTGTAGTAGCCGCTAAGGAACCTAGTTCCTCCAAAATATCGGTTGCCACCTCCACCAGTTTAGCCCCTTCACGGATCAGCGCATGGCAGCCTTTAGCCAATGGATTGTGAATCGAGCCAGGAATGGCAAATACTTCCCGGCCCTGTTCAAGTGCGAGGCGCGCGGTAATCAGCGAACCACTGCGCGCAGCAGCTTCGACCACTAGCACGCCCAGCGTTAGTCCACTAATCAGGCGATTACGCTGAGGGAAGTTACCTGCCGCTGCTGGGGTTCCAGTGGGCAATTCTGAAACCAGTGCGCCCCGTTCAGCAATTTTGTGGGCCAAATCACGATTTTTTGCTGGGTACACCCGGTCGAGGCTGGTACCCATGACTGCGATGGTGCGGCCTTTGCTGCTAGCCAATGCCCCCTCATGAGCAGCCGTATCGATACCCAGCGCCAACCCGCTGGTAATAATCATCCCGGCTTCAGCGAGGTGCTCAGCAAAACGATGGGCCGTTTCCCGGCCAGGTGGCGTCGGATTGCGGGTACCGACAATAGCTAGTTGCAGCATCCGCAAACAATCCGGGTCGCCATGGACAAACAGCAAAGGCGGGGGGTAGGGAATCTGCCGCAACAATAGCGGATAGCGGGGATCAGCCAGCGCCAGCAAATGGTTGTCTGGCTGATCCAGCCATGCCAAATCCGTTTCGACACGCCGCCAGTCTGGCGCACTCAGATAGTCGAGCGCCACGCCAGGCAGTTCCAGGCGGCTCCACTCAGCGCGACCCACGGCAAAGACAGCCGCCGCTGAACCAAAATACTCTAACAACCGGGCAAACCGCGCTGGTCCAATACCCGGCGCCCGCAGCAACGCCAGCAACCAAGCTGGATCTTCGGCCGAAGGCGGGGAGATATCGTTCAGGGCGTTGTTACCTGATCTTGCAAACGGATAGTGCGTTCAGCCTGCATCACTAAGGCATAGCTTACGAGATCATAAACCTTATACACCATAGCCAAACCAGAACGCTCACCTGGCAATCGCACAGTTCCGCCAGAAACCGGGTCATCAATGGTTCGATCCTTGCTGTAGATCGCCAGAACGTGACCCGGCTCGAGACCTTCTTGAGCACCTAGGTTTATGACTATGCTGCTGTACTGAGTAATCTGGGTCACATCAGTATCTAGCTTGGCAAGAATAAACCCATAAGTATCCGGCGGCACAGGGTGCGGCTCAAAGCTGTAGAGCTCCGCTTCTCCCTCCAGCGGGAACAAGCGGTCGCCTGCACGCACCGGCGCAATCGTTTTAGCCAGCACCAGAGTAGCCGGATCAGCGTCCTTTTCCAGTACTGCCTGACCGAGATAGATACCGGCAGTACCCAGATAACGGCCAGAATCCGGTTCACGTAGCGGTTCACCGGGGCGGAACACCTGATAACGCGGCTGGTCAAAAATAGCACCACGCGCATAAACCCGGTCACGATCGGCGTACACGATTTGATCGTCATCGTCGGCCACAATATAGGGTGCGCCTCGCCACTGAGCGTCGCTTAGGATCAACGCACGGGTCAGGAATGATTCAACTGCGTCACGCGGCACCGGCGGAATGGGTTGGCTCAATTCTTCGACGCGGATTTGCGGAGACAGCTTGATCAGCGGGATGGCTTCGCGTTCGGCGACTTCTAACTGCGGTTTGCCATCAACACTATGGCTAAAGCGCAGCACGTCGCCCGGGTAAATCCGGTCCGGATTACGAACTTGCGGATTTTGCCGCCAGATTTCGCGCCACTGCCAGGGGTTTTGTAAAAACCGCCCGGCAATACTCCACAGCGTGTCGCCGGGCGCCACCGTGTAGGTCTGGGGATGGTCAGGGCGCAGCGCGACTGCCCCTGGAACGGCTGATGGCTGGCTTGGAGCCAATCCGGTCAACGGTGGCGGACCGCCAGAGATCGAAGCAGCCGGGTTCGATTCAGGCGCATTGGATTCAGAGGGATTTTGGGCACATGCCCCGAAAAAAACCACTGCCGTCAACGACAGAGCAGTTCCGAGGCACCTTGAGGAACGCGTGATGTTCATGGTCCTTGCTCATCCTTCGGAGGAACGGGCGGGAGTGTAACGGATCACCCCCATTGCGCAAAGTATAGCCCCGATGCATGGGTTTCTCGTATGATTTCGCATCGAATGACTAAAATCGCATGACTCAATCCAAGCATTTGAAACCAGTCAAGCATTTGAAACTAGGCTTTCACGGAGTAGCCATGGCACAACTCAACATATTGCATTATCCCGATTCCCGGTTGCGCAAACCAGCACTGCCGGTGGAAACCGTCGATGACAGTGTGCGTACCTTAGTTGCCGACATGCTGGAAACTATGTACGCAGCACCGGGCATCGGCTTGGCTGCGACCCAGGTCAATGTACAAAAACGGGTTGTAGTCATGGATTTATCCGAGAATAAAGATCAGCCGCGTGTGTTTATCAATCCAACCATCCTCGAACGCGAGGGCGAAGGCGAAATGGAGGAGGGTTGTTTATCCATACCCGGCTTCTCCGAAACCGTCCGTCGCGCCGAAAAGATCCGGGTCAGCGCACTCAATCTCGACGGTGAAGCTTTCGAGTTAGAAGCGCAAGGTCTATTGGCAGTGTGTATCCAACACGAGACTGATCATTTGGATGGTAAGCTTTTTGTGGACTATCTGTCGACGCTCAAGCGCGATCGCATTCGTAAGAAGCTGGAAAAACAAGCGCGCCACGAAGCACGCGCTGCCTGAAGATGGATGCACCGCGCCTGATTTTTGCGGGAACTCCCGAATTCGCTGTTCCCTCGCTGCAAACCCTACTGGATGACGGCTACTCACTGGCAGCCGTCTATACCCAGCCGGACCGGCCTGCGGGACGGGGCCGCCAGCTTCGGGCCAGTCCGCTTAAGACCTGTGCTCAAGCCGCTGGAATTCCAGTCTATCAGCCAGCCACCCTGCGTGACCCTGCCGTGCAGGCCGGATTTGCTGCCCTGCAACCAGATTTACTGGTGGTCGCTGCCTACGGGCTGATCCTGCCGCCAGAAGTGCTGGCTATTCCACGGCTCGGCTGTATCAATGTCCATGCCTCGCTATTACCGCGCTGGCGCGGCGCAGCACCGATCCATTGGGCACTGCTGGCAGGCGATACCGAGACTGGGATCAGCATCATGCGTATGGAAGCTGGCCTCGACACCGGACCCGTGTTCGCGCAAGCGCCCTGCCCGATTCCACGCGGCATCACCGGGGGTGAGCTGCATGATCGTTTAGCAAGGCTGGGCGCATCGGTGTTGCAAGCCACCTTGCCGGAGCTGCTGGCTGGACGCTGCGTCCCTCAGCTCCAGGATAATGCACTGGCAACTTACGCCTCTAAGTTGAATAAAACCGATCTTGAACTGAACTGGAACCGGCCCGCTTTAGAACTGGAGCGGCAGGTGCTAGCATTCAACCCCTATCCAGTGGCCCATACCCGGCTAGACGGATCGGCCCTGCGTATCTGGCGGGCAGCAGCTCATGAAGAAGAACCGGCCACTGCGCCACCCGGCACGGTATTGCGTGAGGGAATGTCTGGAATCACCGTTGCTACGGGTTCCGGCGTGTTGCATCTCACTGAAGTTCAACTGCCGGGTGGTAAGCCGTTGCCGGTTGCAGCATTCTTGAATGCCCGTCGGCTGGCCGGCCAGCGGCTAGGCATGGCATGAACGTCCGCGCACTCGCGGCTCGGGTGCTAGGGCAGGTCCTGGGCGAAGGCCGATCGCTCGCGACTGCACTGCCCTCTGGCTTGGAACGCGCTGCATCAAAGGAGCACGGTCTGCTGCAGGAATTATGCTATGGCGTTTGCCGATGGCATCCTCAGCTACAGGCGCTGTTGCATCCGCTGCTGGCGCGGCCGCTAGACCCGCGTGAACATACGATCCGGGCACTCCTGTTGATCGGCATTTACCAGTTATGGCATTTACGCATCCCCGAACACGCAGCCGTAGCAGAAACCGTAACGGCCGCCCGTCAGATAAAGAAACCATGGGCAGCGGGGTTGACGAATGCGGTATTGCGCACAGCCTTACGCCGCCGCGAACAATTGACAGCCGCATTGAAAAATGACCCGGAAGCCTGCACCGCGCACCCTCGCTGGCTGCTACAGCGTTTGCAACAGGATTGGCCAAACGATTGGCCGGCTATTATTTCCGCTAATAACGACCGCCCACCGTTCACTCTGCGTGTGAATAGGCGCCACCATGACCGTGAATCGTACCGGAAACTGTTAATGACGATATCTGGCCAAACCGCTGTAGCCGTTCACACCCCTCACCCTCCCCCGCTGGCAAGCAGGGAATCTTCTTATGTGGAAACAGCACTGACATTGAGTACAGCGGTCGAGCCCGCAGCGCTGCCAGGATTCTCAGAAGGATGGGTTTCGATACAAGACGCCGCCGCGCAATTCGCCGCGCCATTACTGGATGCCCAGCCAGGCATGCGCGTATTGGACGCCTGTGCTGCTCCCGGCGGCAAGACGGGTCATCTGCTGGAATACGCGGCGCATCTAGATCTAACGGCGCTTGACCAGAATGCTGCCCGCCTGGAGCAAGTCGCGGACAATCTCCACCGGCTGCAGTTCAAAGCACGCCTGGCTGCTGGTGATGCCCGGCAACCAGCAGACTGGTGGGATGGCGTTCTCTATGACCGGATCCTGCTGGATGCTCCTTGCTCAGCAACCGGGGTCATTCGCCGTCATCCTGACATCAAGCTACTGCGCCGGGACAGCGATATTGCCGTGCTCGCCAATCAGCAGCAGACGCTGCTCGCTAGCCTGTGGCCTCTGTTGCGTCCGGCAGGCCGGTTGCTGTACGCCACCTGCTCGGTCATACGGCAAGAAAATGAACAGGTGGTGGAACGCTTTCTTGCTGACCAGCCAGATGCTGAAGAGCAACCGATTATCGCACCATGGGGTCATCCTCAGTCGCATGGCCGGCAGATTCTTCCGGGTGAAGCAGGCATGGACGGGTTCTATTACGCCGTGCTAATCAAACGCCAGGCATCCGTCAGGGAGGTTGTGTGCCAGCCAGACTCCTGACTCGATCGTATCGATCTGCCGCAATAAGCTGTCTAGCTGTGCTACTCAGTTTTTCAGTAGCTTGGGCGGCTGGCTTTGATATTATCAGTGCTTCCACCCGCCTGGAGGGGGGGGTTTACCGCCTCAGTGCGCAGATCGAATACCGCTTCAGTCAAGCAACGGTTGAAGCCTTGAAAAACGGCGTGCCGCTGACCGTCGAGCTAGAGATGGAGGTCCGCCGGCAACGCTGGGTGTGGGATGAAACAGTTTACGCCCTATCCCAGCGCTTCCGGCTCGAATACCACACCCTTAGCCGGCAATATCTCGTCACGAATCTTAACAGTGGCGAGCGTCGAGCCTTCCCAAATCAAGGCAGCGCCTTGCAATTCATGGGAAAAGTTATTGATTTTCCATTGTTAGATAAAGGTTTGCTAGTCCCTAATCAGCGTTACATAGGTGCCTTGCGTGTTCAGCTTGATGTTAATGCTCTGCCGACGCCGCTGCGGCTGTTCGCCTATATTTCCGATGATTGGCAGTTAGCAAGCAAATGGCTCACATGGCAGCTTTAATCCTGCACCGGCTCGCGCGCGGGCGAGGATTGCCCGCCGTACTAGCGTTGCTGGGCGTATTGCTGATCATCTTGGTGCTGATGAGCGGCGCCACAACCGATTCGGCACAGTTTCAACAAGTGTATGGCTGGTTGTTACTCACCAGCGCCATCGGCCTCGGCTCACTGGTTGTGCTAATTGTCTACAATCTGATCGACTTGCTACGCCGGTACTGGCGCCGGGCACCCGGTGCTAGCCTGACGCTCCGGCTAGCTGGCATCTTCGCAGCACTGGCCATTCTTCCAGTCGCATTAGTCTATGGCTTCTCATTGAATTTTTTACAGCGAGGCATTGATAGCTGGTTCAACGTCCAAGTGGACCAGGGTCTCGAAGATGCGCTAGAACTCAGCCGCACCGCCTTGGATCTGCGAATGCGCGATGTGCTCAAGCAAACCACGCGGATGGCCGAAAGTGTCGCTGAAAGCGAAGGTGAACAAGCCGCGCGGCGTCTGGACGACCTGCTAGATTTCGGCGAAGCATCCGAATTGACCCTCTTCGGCCGTGACGGACGCATTATCGCCACCGCCACGGCCGACCCTTCGCTCATTTTACCATTGCCTCCACCGGATGCAGTATTGTTGCAAGTCCGGCAGGGCCGCAACTATGTTGGCCTGGAGCCGATCGGCGACACCGGTTTTCATATCCGCGTGGCGGTACGAGTGGCCATTCCCGGCGCTGAGGATCGCTTGCTCCAAGCGCTGTTTCCGGTCACCGATCGCCTCAGCCTGCTAGCGGATGCTGTACAGGCTGCTTTCGACAGTTATAAGGAACTCATCTTTCTGCGGGCGCCGCTCAAAGCCAGCTTTACGCTCATTCTGTCACTGGCACTGCTGCTAGCGGTATTGGCAGCGTTCTGGGCAGCGTTCTACACCGCCCGCCGATTAGTGCAACCACTGCGGGAACTGGCGGAAGGCACACAAGCAGTGGCAGCTGGCCAGTTTGACAAGCAGTTGGCGAAAGCCAGCAGCGATGAGCTAGGCTTTCTCGTACAGTCCTTCAATGAGATGACCCGCAACTTAGCCCAAGCGCGCGATGCAGCGCAGCACAGTCAGCAACAACTGGAGAGCCAGCACGCCTATCTGGAAACAGTGCTAGCGCGGCTTTCCTCCGGAGTACTAACCATTAATCAAGCAGGCCGATTGCAAACGTGCAATGCTGCCGCCAGCCAGATTCTCGGAGTGGATTTGCAGACGTTTATCGGCATCGATAGTCAGCACATCGGAACCGTCCAACCGGTGTTACAGGATTTAATCGATATTATCAATCCACAACTCACCCAAACGGGTGACTGGCGACAGGAAATCCCCTGGTTCAGCAGCACAGGCCGGCGCATTCTGATGTGTCGCGGCAGCTCATTACCAGACGCAGTAGGTTTGCGAGGAGGCCATGTCATCGTGTTTGATGACATCACCTACTTGGTGCAAGCCGAGCGTGATGCCGCCTGGGCCGAAGTGGCACGCCGGCTGGCCCATGAGATCAAGAACCCACTGACCCCGATCCAATTGGCCGCTGAACGCATCCGCCACAAATACCTTAAGCAAATGGATGGAGAGCAAGGACGTGTGCTGGAACGCGGTACTCACACCATCGTCCAGCAGGTACAAGCGATGAAGGAAATGGTAGACGCCTTCAACGAATATGCCCGGCCGCCACGCCTGCAACTGGCGCCGCTGGAATTGAATGAGTTCGTGACCGAGGTGCTGTACCTCTATCACGATTATCCTGCCAACGTGGAAATTCGCTTGGAACTGGCCCAGGAACCCCTATGGATCAATGCCGATAAAGGCCGGCTGCGGCAATTGCTGCATAATCTGGTCAAAAATGCCATTGAGGCGATTCACGATAACCAAGGCTCGACATTATGGATCCGCACCCAGCGCGAGCATGTCACCGGGGCCGATTGCGCTGAATTGAGTGTGCGCGACGATGGGCCAGGATTCCCAGACCATTTATTAGCCAGCGCCTTTGAACCCTATGTGACTACCAAACCCAAAGGAACCGGGCTAGGATTAGCGGTTGTTAAAAAAATCGTCGAGGAACATGGCGGCTGGATCCAGTTGGAAACGCCGGCGGAGGGCGGTGCCCGGATCGTGATCCGATTGCCATTCCGCCATGAGGATACCGGGGTTTCGACAACACCCGGTGTTCCCGCCATACCCTTAAATACCGATCAGGAGGCTGGATGAGTGCGCCCTATATTCTGGTCGTCGATGACGAACCCGACATTCGCGACTTGGTGAAGGAAATTCTGGAAGATGAAGGCTATGGCGTAGCAATTGCGGAAAACGCCGCCGCTGCCCGCGAAGCTCGCCGCGCCCAGCGGCCCGATCTGATCCTGCTCGATATCTGGATGCCGGACATGGATGGCATCTCCTTGCTCAAGGAATGGGGCGAGGGAGACCATCTTCCCTGCCCGGTGATTATGATGTCCGGCCACGGCACCGTGGAAACCGCCGTGGAAGCAACCCGTCTGGGCGCTTACGATTTCATCGAAAAACCGCTGTCGATGGCGAAGTTACTATTGACTGTGGAGCGAGCGCTGGAAGCAGACCGGCTGGCGCGGGAAAATCAAAACCTGCGCCGCCAGCAACGCACGGTTACCGAACCGGTTGGGCGAAGCGAGGTTGTGCAACGGCTGCGTGCCCAAGTACTAAAAATTGCCCAGCATGATGCCCCGGCACTCATCTTCGGCGAACCCGGTACCGGTAAAGAGGTTTACGCCCGCTTCCTGCATGCCCATAGTCTGCGCCGCAGTGGCCCCTTTGTAGATGTAGGCGTTGGTTCTATCGCCCGTGAAAACGCCAGCTTGGAACTGTTTGGCTCAGAACAAGGTGAACGAATTCATTATGGCCGGCTGGAGCAGGCCAGTGGCGGCACCCTGTTCCTTGACGAGCTCGCTGATATGGATCTCGAAGCCCAAGCCAAGCTGGCCAGCACCCTGGAAAACGGTTCCTTCCTGCGTATTGGCGGCAAGGAGCCGGTGCGGGTTAACGTGCGAGTAGTAACCGCCACGCATCGTGACCTGGAACAGGAAGTAGCGCTGAACCGGTTCCGTGAAGATCTGTACTACCAGCTCAACGTGGTACCGATCAAGCTGCCATCATTGCGTGAACATATCGAAGATGTTCCGGAACTACTGAATTATTATGTCAATTACTTCGTCGACCAAGAAAATCTGACCTATCGTCACTTTACCCTGGCGGCCCAAAACCGGCTGCGCAACTATAGCTGGCCGGGTAATATCCGTGAACTCAAGAACCTGGTACAACGCTTACTCATCCTTGGCAGCGAGGAAGAAATCACGCAGGAAGAAGTTGATGCTGCAGTGCGCGGCACGACCAGCGCTAAATCTCATGATGTGGGCAGCATTCCTCTGAATCTGCCGCTTCGAGAAGCCCGTGAGCAATTTGAGCGTACCTATCTGATGCAGCAATTCCGTGAGTGTGAGGGTAATGTGGCCCGATTGGCCGAGCGCGTCGGTATGGAACGCACCAACCTTTACCGGAAATTGCGCGCCCTGGGTATCGATCCCAAAAAAGCGCTGGACGAGTAAGGCCGCCATGAAAATCGTTATCCTCGGCGCTGGACAAGTGGGCGGTTCGGTCGCACACATTCTGGCAAGCGAGGCTAACGATGTCACAGTGGTCGACGCCAATGCCGAGCGTCTGCAGATACTCCAGGACCGGTTGGATATTCGCACACTGGCCGGTCATGCATCGCATCCAGCCATTTTGGAACAAGCGGGCATGGCTGATGCCGACATGCTGATCGCGCTGACCGACAACGATGAAGTCAACATGATTGCCTGTCAGGTAGCCTACACGCTGTTTAACACGCCGCGCCGGATCGCCCGGGTCCGGTCAGGGAGCTATCTTTCCTATCAGGATCAATTATTGAATGATCAGGCATTGCCAATTGACGTACTCATTAGCCCCGAGCAGCTAGTGACCGATTACATCCAGCGTATCATTGAGCATCCTGGAGCATTACAAGTTCTTGATTTCGCCGAAGGTCAGGTTCGGCTGATGGGTGTTAAGGCCTACGAAGGCAGTTCGCTGGTCGGTCAGGCGCTGCGTACATTGCCAGATCGTATGCCGGGCATTGAAACCCGGGTAGCGGCCATTTTTCGCCAGGGCCGGCCGATTATGCCAGAGGGCAATACGTTGATCGAAGCTGACGATGAGGTATTCTTCATCGCTGCTCGCAAGGATGCCCGCGCCATTGTCAGCGAGCTACGCAAACTGGATCGAATGGTCAAACGCTTGATCATCGCTGGCGGGGGACATATCGGCACCCGGTTGGCCCAAGGGCTGGAAGACCGGTTCCAGGTCAAAGTGATCGAACACAATCCGGTCACCGCCCGGCGGCTGTCCGAACAATTAAGCCGGGCCATCGTGCTTCAAGGCGATGCCGCCGATGAAAATTTGCTGCGGCAGGAAAATATCGAGAATATGGACGTCTTCTGCGCCGTCACCAACGACGATGAAGCCAACATTCTATCGGCGATGCTGGCCAAGCGCATGGGCGCTCATAAGGTCATGGCGCTGATCAACCGCGTGTCCTATGTGGATCTGGTCGAGTCCTCTGGGATTATCGATGTCGCCATTTCGCCACAGCAGGCGACCATCGGCAGCCTGCTGGCCCATGTCCGCCGGGGTGATGTGGCTAAAGTCCACTCCTTGCGCCGCGGCGCTGCCGAGGCGATTGAGGCGGTGGCTCATGGCGACTACAAGACCTCCAAGGTGGTCGGCCGGCGTGTGGACGAAATCCGCTTACCCCCCGGCACCACCATCGGCGCCGTTGCCCGCGAGGATGAAGTGATCATCTGCCACCATGACACCATGATCCAGGCTGAGGACCATGTCATTTTGTTTCTCATTGACAAGAAGCGGGTTCCTGAAGTCGAGCGGCTGTTTTCACCAGCAGCTACCTTTCTGTAGGTCACGTCTTGACTGGTTCCCTTATGTTAGAATTTCCGGATTACAAACCCGCGGGCATCGCTCCCGCTAGAATTCCACTATTCACCCGGCGTTGACAGGATCCCGAACCGATGACCGCATTCAATTTTGAGCAGGCGCGTTTCAATATGATCGAGCAGCAGATCCGGCCCTGGGAGGTGCTAGATCAGCGGGTGCTTGATACCCTGACCCGTATGCCACGCGAAGATTTCGTGCCGGAACGCTACCGCAATCTGGCTTTCAGTGATGTCGCCATTCCACTCGGCCATGGCGAAGTCATGTTGAAACCTAATGTTGAAGGCCGCATTCTGCAGGCGCTCACACCACGCCCCACCGATCAGGCACTGGAAGTGGGAACAGGCAGTGGTTACCTGACCGCCTGCCTAGCACAATTGGTCCATCATGTTGTGAGTGTGGACATTATCCCCGAATTTACCGAAGCCGTCCGTCTCAAATTGAAGACCCGCGGGATCGCGAATGCCGCCTTGCATACGGGCGATGCCAGCCGGGGTTGGGGCGAACGGCGCTATAACCTCATCGTCGTCACCGGTTCTGCCGCCAAGATTGATGAAGTCTGGCGCCAAAGTCTAAGTTTAGGTGGCAGGCTGTTTATCGTGACCGGCCTGCCACCGGTCATGGAAGCACTGTTAATCACCCGGGCCGGTGAACAGGAATGGACGCGAGAGAGCTTGTTTGAAACCGAATTGCCGCCGCTACGCGGTGCTGCTCCGGTCAAGACATTTGAGTTCTGAGAAGAAAGGTATCAGGCGTCAGGCTCCAACTATCAGTAAACCCATCTTCAACTGATACCTGATACCTTCAAAAACATTAGGGGAGCCTATTCACCATGACCAATATGCGTTGCGTAATCGGGATAGCCATGGCCGCTGCGTTGTGCAGTCCATCCGTGGGGGCGGAAGACCTGCTGCAAATTTACCGCCAGTCACTGGAAAGCGACCCGGTACTCAAGGCCGCTGCGGCCAGCCAGCAAGCTTCCCAAGAGGCTAAGCCACAGGCACGGGCGCTGTTATTGCCCGACATAGGGGTGACTGCTTCACAGGGAAATACCTTTGGTTCAGTGAATACGCAAGAAGGGGAAACCCACAGCTACGCGATCAGCCTGGTGCAACCTCTCTACAACCGTGGCAACCAAGTGCGGCAAAGACTGGCGGAGGCAACAATTAATCAAGCCGATGTCGACTTTCTCAACGCTCAAAACGATTTAATCCTACGGGTGGCGCAAAGCTATTTCAGTGTGCTGGCAGCGCTGGATAATCTGACCTTTGCCACAGCGGAGAAAAATGCATTTGCCCGCCAGCTCGAACAGGCTAACCGGCGATTCGAGGTAGGGCTTGCCACGATTACTGATGTTTACGACGCCCAAGCGCGCTTCGATGGTGCGGTGTCCTCCGAGATCAGCGCTGCCAATACGCTCGCAAACACCCGCGAACAATTGAGACAATTGACCGGTCAGGACTATGCGCAACTGAACATCCTCAGCGAACGGATGCCACTGGCACTGCCTAAACCGAGTGACCCGGAAGCTTGGGTGCGCATGGCCCTGGAAAATAATTTATCACTACAGAGCGCTGGTTATGGTGTTGAACAGGCGAGAGAAAACATCAAACTCCAAAAGTCTGGCCATTATCCAACTCTAGATTTAAGCGTCAGCCGCGCTGATACCGACAGTGGTTTTACCCATACCTACAGCAGTCAGGCCAACTTGCGGCTGACCATCCCCCTGTATAGTGGCGGTGCAGTATCTTCACGCTCCCGCCAGGCGGCTTATAGCTACGAGGCATCCCGCCAGAGTTTGGAAGATTTGCAGCGGAACACCATTACCATCGTTCGCAATGCCTACCGGGGCCAGGAAACCGCCATCAGTCAGATCAAAGCACTTGACCAGACACGGGTCTCGACTCGCAGCGCATTGGAAGCGACTCAGGCTGGCTATGAGGTAGGTACACGCACCATTGTGGATGTATTGAACGCAGAACGCGATGTATATCGAGCCGAACGGGATTATGCCGCCTCCCGCTATTCGTATGTAGTTAATGTCTTGACGCTGCGGCAGGCGGCAGGCCGGTTGACTGAAGAGGATGTGGTAGAAATCAATGGCTGGCTGGGTGTATCTCATCCAACCGGTGGCGTTACCGCTCCACCGGGCAAGGAAGCTGCTCAACCTGCCCGCGATCAAGGTCCAATCAAGACGGGCAGTAAGAACGCTGCGGTTAAATCTGCCAAAAAATAGACAGCGATTCAGCCCAGTTCCCATTACGGTTGATGGAAGACGATGCGCAAAGCCGACCCCGAATCAACCGGCGATTTGGCAATTTTACCAGCAAAGTTACCACGCCGGGTTGCAGCGATTGTTTACGACAGTCTGTTGTTGGCTGGCGTGTTGATCTTTGCTTCTGCCCTAGCGTGGGGATTGATGGCCGTGTTATTAGGCAATGAGGCAATGACGCTTCATAACCCGCTACGCGGTAATCCTTTTTTTCAAACTTATCTGCTACTGATCTGTTTCTTCTTCTATGGTGGATGCTGGGTTTGCGGTGGCCAAACCCTGGGGATGCGCGCGTGGCGGTTGCAGGTTAGGCGGCATGATGATGGCCAAGGCATGAGCTGGTGGCAGGCTTTATTGCGGTTTTTAACTGCAAGCATGTGGCTGGCACCCTTCTATTTACACCCGCTTTTCAAGGTGAGCGTCGATATCAGCCTAGGAACCGGCTTGACTGTTCTGCTTCTTCTCCTGGCGCTGCGTGTGCCGGATCGGGTTTCGCAAACTGAACTGGTGATGTTACCCGCCCGGGCGGTTGCCAGATGAGGGCTTGCTGGAAGCATAATTTTGAAGAATGAAGGTACTCCATCTGTCGACGGCTTAACGGTCCTTGCTTACTTACACGAGTTGCAGGACCGGCTGACCGAAGCCTTAGAAGCTGCTGATCGAGCCGCGACCTTCCGGGAGGACGCCTGGACCCGGCCGGCGGCAGGCGCCGCATTGGCTGGCGGTGGCCGCAGCCGGGTGCTGCGCGAGGGCGCGCTGTTCGAACAAGCAGGCATTAATTTCTCTCATGTTATGGGGAGCCGTCTGCCGCCATCAGCGACCGCGCAACGCCCAGAGTTGGCTGGGCGCAGCTTTGAAGCAATGGGTGTTTCCCTGGTGGCCCATCCGCGTAATCCCTACGTTCCGGCGGCTCACGCCAACGTCCGTTTTTTCAATGCGTCCAAAAACGATGCCGATCCAGTCTGGTGGTTTGGCGGCGGGTTCGATCTCACCCCCTACTATGGTTTTGAGGAAGACTGTATCCATTGGCACCGCACAGCCCAAGCAGCTTGTGAACCATTCGGTCCAGAGGTCTATTCAGGCTGCAAATGCGCCTGCGATGAATATTTCTTTCTGAAACACCGCAATGAGCCTCGCGGGATCGGCGGGTTGTTCTTCGATGACCTGAATGAAGGAGGGTTTGCACATTGCTTTGCCTTCATGCGTAGCGTCGGCGACCATTTCCTCCCGGCTTATTTGCCTATCGTCGAACGCCGGCGCAGGTGGTCCTATGGCGAGCGTGAACGGGAGTTTCAGCTTTACCGCCGCGGGCGCTATGTTGAATTCAATCTAGTCTATGACCGTGGCACTTTGTTTGGCCTGCAATCCAGCGGTCGAACTGAATCTATTCTTATGTCATTACCACCACGGGTACGCTGGGAGTATAACTGGCAGCCCGAACCCAGCAGCCCTGAAGCCCAGCTTTATAATTTCTTTCTGCAGCCCCGTGACTGGCTAGCCCTAGATGTTTAGTCCCACGTTGCGTCGGTATTCCTCGCTAAATTGTGAAATACTGATCATGTAATCATTAACAAGGTAATTCTCAGCACAAGTAGACATCTGATGAGGTTTTTCAATTCCAAGCACTAAAATTCATATTGGTTACAGTTTCTATCTATAAAAATCTATCCAATGAATGGTTATTTTTCTCATTCCATCTTCAAATAAAGACGATGGCAACCTTATTTCGTAATACCCGCCATCAAGAAGATGGCGGGTATTAACTATATTGCCATCTTTATTATATGCATTGACTAATAAATGAGATTTTTCCATTTTAATTTTTCCATTAGTTACAGAAAAACCTTCCAGCCCGGCAAGATGCAGGCGAACCGTTACCCGGGCAGGCCAGTCACCCTCGATGAGGCTAATTGTACTGACTCCTATTCCATGCTCACTTGAAATATCAATAAGAATTTCTTCTTGAGTTGAAATAACTTCGATTTGATTTATTTGTCCATGTGGATCTTTTTTTTGATAATCCACTTCGATTTTAGGAATTTTTATTTCTTTCGCTGAAATGACAAAAGGACTAATGAGGTAAAATATTATTATAAAAAATATGTACTTACTCATGAAAAGCTCAGTAACTGTCAAAGGCAATCCGCTGGAACGAAGGGTTAAGTCGTAATTTGATACTCACGGCTAACCTCTGCAACCTGGACGGAATACGATTCATACCATCGTTTCCTTCCGATCTCTTGCGCAGCGACATGCTCTGGGTGCGCTTTCCAGGCACGGATACTTTCTTCATTTGGCCAGTATGAAAGAGCCACTTCGTTCTCCTCTTCCGTGACGGCATGAAACTCCATACAACCAAATTCTGATAGAGCTAACTCGCGCATGCGTGCAGCAACCCGGACATATTCGGCATCAAGCTGACGAATCTTGGCACGAAAGATAACAACAAACACGGAGATTTCCTTTTTAAAATATCCCTGCGAAGCAGAAAGCGATCCGTACCGCAGGATATGAATAGGTGTTAGCGGACCCGAGCCAGAAATCTAACTGCATCGCCAAATCTTGCTTTTATGACCCAATGAATTACCTATGATTTTCATAGTAGCCCTTCTACGGCTACATGATACAGTAACCCGAAAGAGGTTCATCTATAACTATCAGTTCACTCACCAATTCATCTTGCTTCCATTACTGATAGGATCATCCATCATCATGATGTGGTTCTCAAAAACCCAACACCGCAAACCCGACCGTCTCGGTCCGCGTAAACGCCTGCTCCGCGATCTATTGCTGCTCCTCACCCTGACTATCGGTAGTTTGCTGATCGCTGTATTTATCGCTGGCGAGACCTTGCGCGACCGTTTAGCCCAGGAACAATTGCAAGGATTAGCCCAGAAGACCAGCGAAGACTTGACGGGCTTCTTACAACTCCCGGAGAACAGTCTGCGCATAGCGCAGGGTTGGGGTATGGCTGGTGACCTCAATTTGGACGACACACCCGCTCTAGTCAACCGGTTTATCCCTGTCCTGGAAAATCTTACCAAGGTCTCTGCGCTGGTGCTGGCTGATTCCGAGGGCCGCTCCTTCTACCTGACCCGTGAGGAACAAAACTGGCTTTCTCGTCAATTGGATGCGCAAGGCAATGCAGTTTGGCAGCGCTGGAGCAGACCAGGCATGCAAATTCAGGAACGCCAGGGACAAGAAAATTACGATCCCCGCTCCCGTCCTTGGTTTAAGGGCGCGCTGGAAATAGCGGATGCCAATGCAGTGTTCTGGACCCGCCCCTACTTATTTTTCACTGAGCGCACCGCCGGTATCACCGGGGCCGTGCGGTTTCAGAAACCGGGCGAACCTGGCCGTGATTATGTGCTGGGTCTGGATCTGCCTCTGCGGGATATTCTGCAAGCACTTTCCCAGCTAAAAATCGGTGAACGCGGTGCAGCATTCATTGCCGAAGCGAACGGTGCTGTGCTGCTGCCACCGGCCGTGATTGAAGCGAGCGATTCCACGCTTTCGGCGAGCCTCTCACCGGACAAACTGGATGCTGGGCCGATTTTTGATGCTGCCAAAGCATGGCTGGCAGCCGGGCGTCCTGCACGGCAACCTGTGACGTTCCATGAAGGTACATGGTGGGCTTGGTTGCAACCATTGGGTGATCCAGATAAAGGGCTTTGGCTGGGAATTACCATTCCCGAATGGGATTTTCTCGGTACCTTGCAAAGTAGCTGGATGCTGGTAAGCAGTGTAGGCGTTCTGGCCTTCGCCGCGGGACTAATCGCGACCCTGCTTCTCACACGTCATTACGGCCGCCAGTTTAAGGCGCTGCCTTCTCTGACCGGCAATCCGGCTGAATTCGAAGAGAAAGTGCTGGCACTAATCCGCTATGGCGAAAGTCCCAATCTGGAATTCAAATCCACCTTGCGTACCAATCTTAAGACCAGTCAGGCTGGCAAGGAAATCGAATTGGCTTGGCTCAAGAGCGTAGTGGGATTTATGAACACGGACGGTGGTATTTTGCTGATCGGCGTCAACGATGGTGGCGAGGTGGTTGGCATAGCGGCCGATCAATTTGAGAATAACGACAAGTGCCTACTGCATTTCAAGAATCTGATTAACCGGCATATCGGTGCTGAGTTCAGTAAATATCTGCATGCCGAAATCCGCCCGGTTACTGGCAGGACCGTCGTCGCAGTGGTCTGTGAAAAAGCCCGGGAACCCGCATTCCTATTAGCTGGCGGCAACGAGGAATTCCATATCCGTAGTGGGCCGTCGAGTATCAAACTCACCCCACGCCAAATGTTGCAATATCTCAGTGTGCATTGAACAGCCGTTAATCCGGCTCCGGTTGCGTAAGGGTGCTCGCAGGACTCTACAGGGCGACGATTCCGGACCGTTGGCGTTTGGCTCAACTCTGCTAGGGTCGCGAGCCGCTGGACCCGGATAGCTTGCTGGCCGCTTGATCGTAAAATTGCATATCGCGTTATATATACCTATGAACGCAATTTGGTATCAGTATCTCTATGCCCGGCATGGTCACTGAGCACACCAGTAACAAGGCCTAGTCTGACATGACCACCCGGTTACGGCCGGACGACTTCGCTCGATACAGGCGCTGGTCCGCCTCGGCCATGAAATGGTCAAACGTGTCCTCGCCCGATGGCACTTTACAGGCTCCGCCGACAGAGACAGTGATAAATTCGCTGATGTCGCTACATTGGTGAGGGATCTTAAGGTCTTCAATCGACTGCCGCACCCTTTCGCCAAACACCATTGCATCTTCAGCGCTGTAATGCATCGACAGAATGCTAAACTCTTCACCGCCGACGCGAAACGCGGCGTCGCTGGGGCGACGGCAGATATCTTGCAAGCAATTAGCAACCTGTCGCAACGCCGTGTCACCACACAAGTGCCCATAGCTGTCATTGAAGCGCTTGAAGTAGTCAATATCGATCAGATAATACGCCAACTGCATTTTGTCGCGTCGCGCCCGTCGCGATTCATTGTCAAAGATTGCATACAAATGCCGGCGATTGAACAATTCGGTCAACTGATCGGTGAGCGAAAGCGCTTCCAGCTTGCGGTTTACCTCCTTCAGTTCCTCCTCGGCTTTCATGCGGGCCTTGCGCTCTCGCAACAAATCCAAGGTGCGTGAAGATAGACCGTCATACATATTGAGCACGGTTTCGATGAGAATGCGCATTGAGCCTCCCATCTTGTTATCGGCAATCGCCTTCGCCTCATCGATCGGCACACCTGACGCCATGGCCTCCACCGCAAACGCCATTCGCTTGTCATCGTCGATGATGTGGAATGCCAGCCAACGGATGAGGAACTTGATGACTTGCTCAATCACATCTGCCAGGGGTTTACCGGGATCACCCTCCTTCAATTCGATCACTTTCGGCAGAAAGGAGGCATGTCGCAGCTGATGTGACGAATACCAGGAATTGTCTTTGAAATAGGTTCTCCAAATTACTTCCTCATCTTCAAAATGCCAATTCGCGTAGGCGGCTAACTCATCAAAGGCATCATTGATAACGGAGTGCTCTGCATCAATAAGGGTCCTAGCCAGCCGGTTCAATAGGTCCACCAACGTGCGATGCTGTTCGTCGATGACGGCATGACCCGTATCAAGATTCTTGTTCCAGGGGAATATTTCGAACTCGGAATACAGGTCAGTCTTCATTCTTCGCTTGCTTCAGAAATATTGGTCAAGGGTATCAGGCACGCACATGTTCATCGCAGAGCGTTAATAGGGTCAGATATCATTAGTTTTGACGGTCTCAAGGTGAAATTCTAGAATCACCTAATACATCTTGTCTAAATTTTTCAAAAAAATCAATATATTAATTGATGCTTAGCCTGAATATCGATGGCATCTTGTTAAAGATGGATTAAGCCAAAGAACTAGGGGGTACGGATTTTAGCAGTACCCCCGCTTCCCGCTTGAAAAGCAGAGCGTCCCTGACCATCACCCCAACAGCGGTGGTGCTGGTTTCAGCACGATCGCGCTGAGCGGTGGCAGATCGAGCACCAGCGAGAACAGGAAACCGTGGCTGGAGTACTCCTCAGCCTGGAGCTTGCCACCCGGCAGGGTCAGGCCAGTGCCATCATACTCACGGGCATCACTGTTTAGCAGCTCCCGATACTCCACCGGATACGGTACACCGATCCGGTAAGCCGGGCGTGGCAGGTCAGAGAAATTCAACACGAACACCAGCGCATTACGTGGATCACGGGCCTTGCGCTGGAAGACCAGCACATTGGTTTCCGCCCCATTCGCGTCCAGCCACTCGAAGCCGGCACCGTGAAAATCCACTTGGTAAAATGCAGGTTCCTGAATATACAGTTTGTTCAATGCTGCCAGAAAGCGTTGTAACCCCTGGTGCAGCGGCAAGCTCGCCCGCACCCAATCCAGTTCGGCATCGTGATTCCATTCGCCGGACTGACCGAACTCACCCCCCATGAACAGCAGCTTCTTGCCAGGATGACCGTACATGAAGGCATACAGCAATCGCAGATTGGCAAATTTCTGACGCTCGTTACCAGGCATCTTGCCGAGCAGCGATTTTTTCAGATGCACCACCTCGTCGTGCGACAACGACAGGATGAAGTTTTCATTGAAGGCGTAGACGATGCTGAAAGTCAGCTTATCGTGATGGTGGCGGCGATACACTGGCTCATTCTTCAGGTAAGACAGCACATCATGCATCCATCCCATGTTCCATTTGAAGCCAAAACCCAGCCCGCCGATATCCGTCGGCCGCGATACATTCGGCCAAGCAGTGGATTCTTCGGCGATCATCATCACACCAGGAAAACGAGCGTGAACGACCGCGTTGGTGTGCTTGATGAACTCGATCGCTTCCAGATTCTCGTTGCCGCCGTACTTGTTGGGAATCCAGTCTTTCTTGGAATAGTCCAGGTACAGCATGGAAGCCACTGCATCGACCCGTAATCCGTCGAAGTGAAAGGTATCCAGCCAGTATAAGGCGTTGGCGATCAGGAAGTTCTCCACCTCGTGGCGGCCATAGTTGAAGATCAGCGTTCCCCAGTCGGGGTGCTCACCCTGGCGCGGGTCGGCGTGTTCATAAACGCAAGTGCCGTCGAACCAGGCCATAGCGTGGGCATCTTTCGGAAAATGCGCGGGTACCCAGTCGAGAATGACCCCGATTCCGTTCTGGTGGCAGCGATCGATCAATTCCATCAGATCGTCCGGGCGGCCGAAACGGGCCGTCGGTGCGTAGAAGTTGGAGATCTGATAACCCCAGGAGGGGCCGTAGGGATGCTCAGCCAGCGGCAGAAATTCAATATGCGTGAAGCCCATCTCCAGCACATAGGGAATTAACTGATCGGCTAATTCCCGGTAGGAGAGAAAGGTTCCATCCGGTTTGCGCCGCCACGAACCCGCGTGAACCTCATAAATCGTTACAGGCTGCGCCCAGGCATTGGTGCATGCGCGTTGCCGCATCCACTCACCATCGCGCCATGTATGCTTGCCTGCCTGGTCATAGACCACACTGGCGGTACCAGGCGGTGTCTCCGTATGAAAAGCCACCGGATCGGTTTTCAGAAAGATATTGCCATTGCGGGCTAGGATCTCGAATTTGTACAAATCGCCTTCCGCCAAACCAGGCACGAACAGTTCCCAAATTCCCGAACCGGGCCGCAAACGCATCGGATGGCGGCGCCCGTCCCAATGGTTAAAGGTACCAACGACGCTGACGCGCTGCGCGTTGGGCGCCCAAACCGCGAAGTTGACCCCATGCAACCCATCGACTTCACGAGGATGCGCCCCTAGATTCCGGTAAATCTGATAATGATTGCCTTCGGCGAACAGATGGCAGTCCTGGTCGCTGAGCATGGAAAAAGCCACGGCATAAGGATCAGCAAACGTGTGAAATTGCCCATGCTCCGTGGCGCCGAGCTGATAACGGAACGGTTCCGGCCCGGCGGCAACAATCGTTTCAAACAGCCCGCCGGCGTACAGCGGCGGCAGAGGATATAGCAGTTGCGGACGGCCGCTGGGTAATAGGTAAGGCGATTCCGCATCCGGCAGCAAGGCGCGCACCACATTTAGACCCGGCTCGCCGAGCGGGTGTGGTCCCAACAGAGCATGGGGATGAGAGTGCCGCCCTTGTACCAAAGCGTCGCATTCAGGCGCGCTCAGAGTGGGTTGAGGCGGTTGCTCCGCTAACAGGAATTGCAGCTTCCCGGTGACCGGCTGTTTTTCCAGCCGGGCAGCAAAGGTGCGGACATCGGTGCGCAGCGCGTCCACATGATAGACCTGCCGCCAGAACTGCGCGTTGGCTGCCAGGAAATTGCAAACTTCGGGCCGCTCCAGGTTGAAAGCTAGCATATCGGGCTGACCTGGCACATCCACATCGTAAATCCGGGTTCCATCAAACCAGGTCAGCTCTTGACCCTCACGCGGGATCAAGGGCGGAATCCAGTCGAGAATCACCCCGATGTGGTGCTGGTGGCAAGCATCGATGAACGCCATGAGTTCCTCGGGCCGGCCATGGCGTGGATTGGGCGTGAAATAGCTAGCAACAGTTTCGCCAGGCATCCAGAAAGCCAGCTCAACGTGCGTACACTGCCATTCCAGCAATTGCGGCAAGAGACAGTCTTGCAATTGGCGGTAGCTCGTTTTCTCGTCGAGCGTGACCCGATGAATGGCGACGGGTAAGGTCCAAGCGAGCGTTTCCGTAGCCCGCGCCATCCAGACGTCATCAGCCCAAGCGTGGAGACGCTGAAGGTCGCAGACAAATGCAGCGGTGCTGGGATAGACCTCCGTTTGCAATGCCAACGGGTCGGTCTTAAGAAACGCCGCACCTTCGGTATTGCGAATCTCGAACTTGTACAAATCACCGGGACCGATGCCCGGCACAAAGATTTCCCAGACACCGGAAGTATGGCGTTCCATGAGATGCCGGCGTCCATCCCACTGATTGAAGGTACCTACCACACTGACCCGGCTGGCATGGGGTGCCCACAAGGCGAAATTCACTCCCGTCACTCCATCTCTCGTGGCAGGATGCGCCCCTAACCGGTCATAGAAGGTGTTGAGCGTACCTTGCTGCAGCGCTTGATTTTCGGCGCTGGTGAAAGAGGTGAGGCGAATAGCGTAGGGGTCATGAAACGTGAAAGTATGACCACCGGCTTCGACCGCCATCAGTTGGTAATCCAGGTGCATTACACCCGGAATATGAATGGCGAACAACCCTTCCGGGTGCAGCCGTTGCATCTCGCGCTTGCCGGCCCCATCCGCCGGCAAGACATAAGCACGTTCAGCCTGCGGTAGAAAAGCGCGAATAGTCAGCGTCCGTTCCCGGCTATCATAGTGAGGCCCAAGGACCGCATAAGGGGTATCGTGACGTAATTCAATTATTTTCCTAATATTTTCTTCCAGCATCATCCTTACCTTCTCATAAGAGGAAGCGGGCGTCAGATTCAAGGCTCAAGACTCCAGGGTTTAAAGTGAAAGATCGAATACCTGGAGCGCCGTCTGTGCCGCTAATTTGATTAACATAACAAATTTGCGGACTTATTTGGACTGCTAGATGCTCTGTAAACCTAATGGCGCGATAAAAATACTGGAAGAACCCGGCACAAAATCAGGGGAGGCACCCGAAAGCGCCTCCCCTGCTAAGGGGTTTGGTAAAGATCAATTATTCTTTTTCGTCAGCCGGTCCGGCAGGCGTATTAGCGGGTTGTGCTGTTGCAGCAGCCGGGCCGCATCCACGCCCTTGCCCGCGCCCCATCATGGGCTGGTCAGTGAAAAACTTATCCATGACTTGCTTCTGGTTTGAATCAAGGACCGCATAGAGGCTACCCGCCACCTTGGCCATGTCCTTCATGCTCGCTAGATTTTGCTCCATCGTTTGTACCCGTTCCTCAAAATGGGCCAGCGCGGTTTCGTCCCGGTCGCGCATCTCCTGCCTGACTTTAAACATGACTGCACGATGAGCATCCTGGGCAGCTAGAAAGTTTTTCCAGGCCACTTCCTGCTCAGGTTTCAGCTTAAGACGCGCTTCCAGCAATTCCATCCTTTCGGCATGATACTGCTGCATCATTGCATGGCGCTGACCAAATCCTCCGCCATGACGGCCGCCACCCATCATTGGACCATGTCCACCCATCATTGGGCAATCACCGCCACCCATCATTGGGCCATAACCTCCCCAAGGACTGGCGATTACAATAGTGGATAGACTTAAACCAGCGACTACCGCAGCAGCCAACAGATTCTTATGCAGTGCTTTCATCATTAAACTCCTCGGTTTCTCGTTGAACATGAGCTTATTAGACGCCCATTATGTAACTAGGGTTTTGCAAGGAGAGGAATTTTGTAACGGATTGTATCAAAGCTAATTGCTCAACAAGCACTGTCTTTGGCATATTCGATCCTCAACAAGTAATTTTGATAACATAAATCCATGAACGATCATCTTCTTATCGTCGATGACGACCCCAGCCTGCGCGAACTGCTGGGTGATTATTTGGGGCGGAACGGTTTCCGGGTAAGCAGCGCAGCGGATGGGCGCGGCCTATGGGCAGCGCTAGAACGGGAATCCGTTGATCTAATCATTCTCGATTTAATGCTACCCGGTGACGACGGACTGGTCCTATGCCGCAATCTGCGTGCCCGTTCACGAATTCCCATTATCATGCTGACTGCCCGTGGCGATGATACCGACCGCATTGTTGGCCTGGAAATGGGCGCGGATGACTATCTACCGAAGCCATTCAATCCTCGCGAGCTGCTGGCCCGCATCAAGGGTGTGCTGCGCAGAGTCCACGATCCCGTTGGCGATCCGGGTGAAGCGAAACGCTTCCATTTTGCTGGCTGGACCCTCGAAGTCGCTACCCGGCAACTGATTGCCCCGGATAGAGTTCTAATTCCTTTGGGCGCCAGTGAATACCGGCTATTGCGAATATTTCTTGAGCATCCGCAACGGGTCTGGAACCGTGACCAGTTACTGGACCTGACCCAAGGCCGTGAGGCCATGCCATTTGATCGCAGCATTGACATGCAAGTGAGCCGATTACGCCGGCGCTTGCGTGATGATCCCCGTGAAGCGACTCTCATTAAGACTATTCGCAACGAAGGTTATTTACTAACCGTACCGGTCCATCCGGAATATTAATGCGCCTGCTGCCACAATCTCTATTGGGCCGGTTGACCTTATTTCTGACCGGTGGATTGATTATCGCTCAGTTGTTCAGTGCTGCTATCTTGTTGCAGGATCGTGATCAGGCACTCTATCACGCCATTGGCGGCCATGTTGCTCAACGCATTGCTGCTATCGTCAAGCTACTCGATACGCTAGATGAAATTGAGCGGCGGCGACTGGCAGCAGCGCTGGATTTACCACCGACCCGCCTCAGTCTGGACTTGCCCTGGTCCGATGAATCCACGACGGATGAGCGTTATCAGACGACATTGTTCCGTACTCTGCTCCGCCGACAACTGGGCTCGGATCGGCTCTTTCAAGTGGAAATTACCGGCGATCTGCCGCCACCGCCGCACGCCAATCGCCCTCCTTGGGTCACTCCAGATTCACCTGCACTCCGGCGCTACGAGACCGGCCGGCCTCCGCATTGGCGTATGCATGCCATGATGTTGGGACTGCGTAATTTCGTGGTACAGGTACGGCTGATCGACGGGGCAACGGTCACCTTCCAGCAAGTATTGCCGGAAGAGGTGATCGCCTGGCCAGCTCGATTGTTACTGATCCTGCTGATCTTGCTGCTCTCGGTCCTGGTACTGGCAGCGCTGGCAGTGCGCGCTTTGACCCGTCCCTTGAGTGTGCTGGCGGATGCGGCTGCGGAACTGGGTCGCGACATCCGCCGCCCGCCACTGGCTGAAACCGGGCCGCTGGAGGTGCAACAGGCTGCCCAAGCGTTTAACATCATGCAGGAGCGGCTGATCCGCTATCTCGAAGATCGTAACCGCATCCTGGCCGCCGTTTCCCATGACCTCAAGACCCCTATTACCCGGCTGCGGCTACGGACTGAGTTATTGGACGATTCGCTGTTGCAGGAAAAATTTCAAGCTGATCTCGATGAGATGCAGCGTATGGTGCAAACTTCGCTGGATTTTCTGCGCGGCGGCGAGGATTCCGAGCCGATGGCGCGGGTGGACCTTAATGCCCTGCTGGATTGCCTGCGGGAAGAAGCTGAAGATGCCGGCCAAGAAGTGCGTATCAACGGTGTCGTTCACCAACCCTTACGCTGCCGGCTGCTGGCGCTGAAACGCTGCCTGACTAATCTAGTGAGTAATGCCCTAACATATGGACAAGATGTTGAAATTACGGTTGCGGATCGGCCGGACCGTCTGACGCTAACCGTTCGTGATCATGGCCCTGGTATCCCCAGCACTGAGTTGGAGCGGGTTTTTGAACCCTTTTACCGGCTAGAAAGCTCACGCAACCGCAATACCGGCGGTACGGGTCTGGGGCTAAGCATCGCCCGTAACATTGCCCACGCTCACGGAGGTGAGCTCAGTTTGCGTAATCACCCAACAGGCGGATTGGAGGCAGTACTGGAGCTGCCGCGCTGACGGCCTGACCTCTACCCAGGAAGTAGCCCCGCGATTTAGGCCCTGGCACTTTGCTCCCCCTTTGAAAAAGGATTGCATGGGGATATCACGGCACACTACCTGAGTACTCTGTCCGATCAACTAGGTCTACCTTCTGGTATTCCGGTATTGTTGCCATCAAGATTTTCAAAGTGCCTTCGGCTTTGCGCATAGCCCACCGGAATTCTCCCCATCGTATGCTTTGGCGGCTTACAATGGAAATTTCCCCGATGGACTCCCGGAATCGCCGAGTGCCTAAGGCATCCCCGGCGGAGCCGGGGGATTACCTATCTTATTCAAAGACTTTGTCTAAGGGGCAGAGATCTTCCACAGAATTCCGCTCCTTCTGGGGAAGAGACGCTGTATCTTCTTCCGTCGACATAACTCATAGGTTTTCACCTTAACTAGCGCCAGCGTCCACCATTGCCGCCGCGCCCGATTTGACCGGAATTCGAGCCTGGACGCTGGGTTGGCATACTCAAAACCGCTGTCAATTGCTCATTGGTCATGAATTGCGCCTCGTAAACCAACCCTTGATTTTCAATATTGCGCACAAAAGCGCGCAGATGATTACCGGAAGCGGCAAGTAAGTTTTCATAACTCTGCCGCAAATCCGCAGGCAATCCCTCATCGGCAAGTGCCTGTTGCAGATCAAGAATATCCATTTCCTCGATCGCTGCACCGGCAAATAACGCTTCAGTCACCGATTGTTGACCACGACGGATAAGATCATCGTACAGCGACTGTAAATCACTGTTGTTGAATATCCCAACCACCGTCGTGGCTGAATCGGGAAGTCCATAGCGATCCAGCATGGCCAACATAGCATCCATGTGTTCCTGCTCAGACCGGGCAATATTGGCAAAGACCGGCTGCTCCCATACCTCGTTCAAAGTCAGGTAGACATCCCGGGCTAACTTCTCTTCCTCACGCATGAAAATTAAAGTCTGAACCGATCCGGTGCTCAGCTCAGCAACAGCGAGCGTCCAAGGCGCGGCCAAAGCGACAGTCAAAACCACGACTGAGAACCGGCAGAGCGCACGATAGCAAAACCAGGATTGCAGTAACGTCATTGATGATCTCCTTGATAGCCACCATTATTAATGGATGGATCCTGCACCCTCAGGCAATCATCCTCATTGCGAATTCGCAAACCACCGCTTTTAGACGCTACAACACTCATCCGCTCCCGGTATTCATGGAATACGTGGTTAGGCATCGCTAAATATGATGATGCGCTACGCCCGCCTGAGCAACGGACATCGTGCCAATCCTGCGAAACGGATTAGCCGCCCGCAGCTGATTTGCATACTTTTTGGTATAGTCCTAGAAAAGTATTTTGTAACCATTTGAATCTATAGAATTATAAAAAATAAGTTGATTCTGGAGTAGAATCACGATGAATAAGCCATCCATCCATCAATAGACCAGATTCATACTCTGCAACTAATCATCTGCATCGATGAGATCAAGCCTATGTGCATCCCCCGTCATTGTCCAAGACGCGATATTGCCCAAGAGCAAGTGAAGGTATTTCGCTGTGGGCGATGTTGCCACCGCAAGCCGGCTCACGCAGAACACCGGGGTAGTGAAGCCAATCCTCAAATTCGGCAGCATTCCCGCCACCGGGTTGGAAAGTAGCAATTTCAATAGCTTACTACCTCAACCTCTTTCCCTTGGGAGGGGGTGAGAGGACTGAATGATTACAATTACTGAACAATATCCGCAACGCTCGCCGCAACGTTTGAGGCAAATCCCCATGCCACGAATTGCTCTGCTTCTTGCCGGCCTGCTGTTCTGCCCGGTCATCTTGGCTCAGGATACTGATCCTGTCAGCGTCAGCGCCCGCCCCTTCCGTGAAGCAGCATTGCCTGAACGAAGCACGGCACCGGCCAGCGTCATTGCACCCAACGACAGCCGCATTGCCGCCGAAGTCACCGCCAAAGTCGCACGTATTCATGCCGAAGTCGGCGGCAAGGTTAAAAACGGACAATTATTGCTGGAACTCGACAACACGGACTACCGGCTGGCGTTGGCACAGGCCGATGCGCAGGTGAAAGCAGCACAGGCGCGCGTGGCCTTGGCGGAACAACGGCTCCAGCAAGGTTTATCGCTGCGCAAGAAGCAGTTTGTATCGGATGACGCCGTGATGGAGTTGCGAACCGGTGTTCAGGCTGCCGAGGCTGATCGTGACGTCGCCCAGGCGCAACAAGCCGTAGCAAGGCGCAATGTGGAGAAATGCCGGATTGCCGCCCCTTTTTCCGGGGTGGTACTGGAACGCCAAGCACAGGCCGGTGCGCTAGCCACACCGGGAATCACCCTGTTACGTCTTGTCGATTTGGCGCCGCCAGAGGTTGAGGCTCCGATACAAGCGGCTCAGGCGGACGGGTTGCTGCAAGCGCATAAACTGACCTTCGACAGCCAAGGGCAACATTATCCGGTACGATTACTACGATTATCGCCAGTTGTGGATGTTGCCGCGCGTACCCAGATCGCTCGACTGGCGTTTACCGGCCCAGCAGCGCCACCGGGTAGCAGCGGCATTCTGCACTGGGAGGGCGCCCGTGTGCTGTTGTCTGCCGGGTTGCTGGTTCAGCGTGACCAAGCATTAGGAATCTTTGTTGTGGAAAACGGCCACGCTCGTTTCGTACCAATCCCCGATGCCCAAGAAGGCCGACCCTTTGCCATAGCTCTACCATCAGAAACCTTGGTCGTTACGCACGGCCAACAAGGTCTAAACGATGGCCAGTCCGTGACCGTGGATGGAACACGCTGAAATGCGCTTCGTCCGAATGCTGATTACCAACCACCCGCTGGCCAACATTGCTTTCGTAGTGGTCATCTTAATGGGGCTGGCCGCCTACTCACGCATGCCTCGTGAACAGGACCCGGAAATCAATTTTAACTGGGTTAACGTTATTACGATCCTGCCTGGCGCTTCCGCCGAAGATGTGGAAAAGCGGGTCACCAACCCCTTGGAGGATGCCGTTCGTAAGGTCCAGGATCTCAAGTTCGTTATTAGTTCCTCCCGCGAAGGAGTCTCAAACATTCTGGTCCGGTTCCGTGATATCCCAGTACGGGTGTTCGATAAACGGGTCAATGACCTGCGCCGCGAAATCCAAAACAAGGCTAACGCCGAACTGCCCGTGGAAACCCAGGATCCGGAAATTATCGAAATCACCACCTCCAACGGCTTTCCTACCGCCATGGTGATGTTGACCGGGCAGGCCGATGATGAACATCTACGCTCTGCCACGCGGGTGATCAAGGATGATCTGGAACGAATTCCCGGCGTCGATGCAGTGCTGGCGCTCGGTTTTCAAGATCCGGAGTTGCAAGTCGAATTCGACCCGCCGGCGCTGGCAGCGCGCGGTCTGACCGCACTGGATTTGGCCGAGGCATTGCGGCTGTGGTTTCGCGATGTGTTCGCTGGCAAGATCAAAACCGGCGGCGGCGAATGGCTGGTGCGAGTTAGCGGCACCACCGCCGATCCGGAACTTCTTGCGGATTTCTACCTGCAACCATCGAGCGCGGCCGATGCCCGCATTCCACTGGACGCAGTCGCTCAGGTACGGCGCGGCCGCGACGATGCGCTGCAACTGGCTGCCATGAACGGTCAGCCCGGCGTGATGCTATCCATCACCAAGATCGGTTACACCAACACGCTGGAGCTCGTGGGCCGGATTCGCGATTACATTGAGCGCAAGAATGCAGTGCTGGCCGGGAGCGGCCTGAAGCTCACCCTGACCGATGATCAGACCGTTCCCACCCGCCAAGCGCTGCGTGTGATGCAGAACAACGCCGCCATCGGCCTGCTGCTAGTGTTGGGGGTGTGCTGGCTGTTCCTGGGTTCACGTATCGCTACCATGGTGGCGCTTGGCGTCGTGTTTTCGGTGACCGGCGCCTTCATGCTGCTGGATGCAACCGGATCAACACTGAATGTTTCGGTATTGCTGGGCATCGTCATTGTATTGGGCATGCTGGTGGACGATGCGGTCGTCATTGTTGAAGCTACCTATTTTCGCATGGAGCGCGGCATGGCAGCGCTCGACGCCGTTCTGGATGCGCTGCATGAGGTTGGCTTGCCCGTGCTGGCGGCAGTGTCCACAACGATCGCCGCCTTCCTGCCGCTGATGCTGTTGCCGGGGATTGTCGGCAAATTTATGTTCGTTATTCCCTTTGTGGTCACAACTGGGTTGGTAATCAGCCTCATCGAGGCGTTCTGGATGCTGCCCGCCCATGTGAGCGCGTTAGGTAATCACGCCATCCGCCGTTCAAAAACCCAAGCGCTGCGTGAACGATGGACTCACTGGGTGCGGCTTCAATACACCCGATTGTTGATTCATGTCATGCGCTACCCAGTTCGTTACCTGGGTCTTGCGCTGATATTGTTCCTCGGTGCAGGCGCCGCGGTAGGCGCTGGGTGGGTGAAGTTCCAGTTCTTCGCGTTCGATCCGATCCGCCTGTACTACGTCAATGTGGACATGCCGGCGGATGCCCCGCTGGAGGAAACTTTGCGGCAGACCTTGGCGGTCGAGAAACGAGTACATGCAGGACTGCATGCAGGTGAAGCGCGTTCGGTAGTTTCGCTGGCAGGCATCCAGTTTACCGAAACCGAGGTGCTCTACGGTGATCAGTACGGCCAGATCGCTGTGTCGCTCAACCCAGCAACGCCAGAGATGCGCGGACTCGATCCAATTATTGAAAACATGCGCGAAGCTGTCACCCATACGCCTGGACGAGCGGCGATTTCCTTCCTTAAACTGTCTGGCGGCCCGCCGATCGCCAAGCCGGTGAGTGTCAAAGTACGCGCTGATAACCGTCAGGAACTCCGCGCTGCTGCCGATGCGGTGAAGACCATCGTAACCAAGATTCCCGGCGCCCGTGACGTGGTGGATAACGACACTACGGGCCGTGCCGAACTAAGCCTGCATGTGGATGTCACCGCTGCCCGTAACGCGGGATTGGACCCAGGGCGGGTCGCCCAGCTGGTGCGGCTCCATCTGGACGGCGAAGTGGTCGCCGATCTGCGTGATCAAGGTGAAAAAGTAGAACTGCGCGTGCGCGCCAAACCGCAGACTGTAGCTCGCGTGAGGGAGATACTGGATGATCCAGTAGCACTCCCGGGTGGAAAAACCACGGCCTTGGGCGCATTGCTGGTCGCAGAGGAGCGTGAGAGTCTGGGCCTGATCCGCCACTGGAACTTGCGCCGGGCAATCACCGTGGAAGCTGATCTCGACCCTGACCTTAATGACACGCTCTCTGCGAACAACACGCTACGTAAAGAATGGGAGTTGATCCGGGCGCGCTACCCCAACACCGATCTCGATTTCTCCGGCGAGCTGGATGACATTAATGAATCGCTGGACGCTATGGGACCTTTGTTCCTGCTTGGGGTAGGGCTGATTTACCTGATCCTGGCCGCCCAGTTCCGTAGTTATTTCCAACCCTTCCTGATCCTGGTCACCGTGCCGTTGGCGTTCACCGGGGTCACGTTGGGCCTGTTGGTTTCTGGCAACCCCATGTCGCTGTACACCTTGTATGGAGTGATCGCCCTGACCGGCATCGCAGTAAACGCGGCCATTGTGCTGATCGATGCCGCCAATGCCCGCCGGGCCAAGGGTATGAGGACATTGCATGCCACACTCTATGCGGCGCGGCGGCGGGTGATCGCTATTCTGATGACCACCGGCACCACCATCGCTGGGCTGTTTTCGCTGGCGTTCGGGCTGGCCGGAAAGTCGTTACTGTGGGGACCGGTGGCGGCCAGTATCGTCTGGGGGCTGGCCTTCTCAACGGTGCTGACGCTATTCGTGGTGCCAGTGCTGTACCGGTTTTTCATGCGTCAACGAAAGGTCTTAAAATAAGATCGCCATCAGCAAAAAAGCCCCTTGCAGGGCCTTTTTGACAATCAAACCGCCATATTAACGGAACTGCGCTGGTACATATTTGGTTTGACAACCGGTAGAGCCAGTCCAGCCTGTAATTTCGTTATTTGTGGTGTTAATACTAGGAATGAGGGTCAGATCGCAGTCACCACCAGAAGCATCACCCGCACCTGTTGAAGCAGCGACTACTTCAATCGTAATATTACCACTAGTAGCAACGCTAAGGCTCTGGCAATATTGGGAAGGATTTGTCGAACAACCCGCTGATGTTGCGTTAGCCGGCACACGCACCTTAGTATTATAAAACTCTGTCACAGAAGTCTTGCAAGCACCCAGGGTGGCAGCACACTCACTGACCTTAGAACGGGCGATGTAGTCCTTGTAGGCTGGGATCGCGATAGCAGCCAAGATACCGACGATGGCAACCACGATCATCAATTCAATCAGGGTAAAACCTTTTTGTAACTTCTTCATAGTATCTTCCTCAGTTTAATGCCTCAAAGCAGGCTTGAAAGAATTTTTGCTACGCCCATTCCAAAGCAGAGAACGGGCCAACTCCGCCGATTCCATGCAAATAACCGGAAAAACCTGGAAACGCCCTGCTAAAAAGGTGGAATCCTACGACTCAGCACCTACGGCAACTCACCAGCGGCTGACAAAAATTGTCAAGTGCGGACCTAGCAGGACAAAACGATAGATAGGTTGACAATCACTGGCTAAGCTTGGGGATAATGGTCAAGTATCCTTGCGATCCGGAGTTATCCCCTTACCATGAACACGCCTGCGTCCTCACCTGGCTCAACTGCCCCATCTTCTGTGATACTCCCGCTCATTACGCTGGCAGTTGGCCTGCTAACCGCAATTGCCATCTACACGCCCGGACTGTCAGGCCCGTTCTTTTTTGATGACATTTTCAATATCCAGAACAACCTGCACCTACGATTGACCGAGCTAAATGCTTCGGCGCTGAAGCTCGCCGCTTTCTCAACCAATACTGGCCCCTTCCAGCGCCCGGTCAGCATGTCGTCCTTTGCCCTCAATTATTATTTCTTTGGCGAAGGTCCGGCTTCCTTCAAAGCCGTCAACCTCGGCATCCACCTCATCAGCGGCATCCTGATCTTCCTGCTAGCACGACTGGTATTGCAGCTCGCAGCGCAACGAGCAGATCTTGCTGTGATTCGCGGCCGGGTTACTCTTGCGGCAGCTCTCATCGCTGCCCTCTGGCTCGTTCATCCTATCAACCTGACCAGTGTGCTCTACGTTGTACAACGGATGGCCTCGTTGTCTGCTCTGTTCATCCTGCTGGCGCTGCTGACCTACACGACCGGCCGATTAAGATTTCCAAAACACCGGTTCCAAGGCGTGCTCTGGTTCGCAGTCACTGCCCTGTTCTGGCTGTGTAGTTTAGCCAGCAAGGAAAATGCTTTGCTATTGCCCTGGTACATCTTCCTGATTGAATGGTTATTCTTCTACCCTCTCCAGCCGCGCCCGACTCTCGGCACTCGCTTCTATACGTTTGCCTGGCTGATCGTACCGCTGATTAGTGGACTCATCTATTTCGCCTTCCACCCCGGAATGTTCGACTACTATGGCCGCACGTTTACCTTGACGGAACGCCTGCTTACTGAAATTCGCGCCTTGTGGTTTTACGTTGGACTGATACTTCTTCCACGTCCTGCCGCTCTGGGCATTTTTCACGATGATTTTGCGATCTCCACCGGCCTGCTCACCCCTTGGACTACACTGCCAGCAATTCTCGGCTGGCTGTTAGCGATCGGACTCGCTCTACGCTTTCACCGCCAATATCCTTTGCTTGCATTTGGTATTCTGTTCTTTCTTGCCGGCCACGCCTTGGAATCCTCCATTTTTCCCCTGGAGATCATGCACGAGCACCGCAACTACTTAGCTGGGTCCGGTATCCTATTTGGCGGCATCACTACGCTTGTCCTGATGGACAGTCCACACCCTTACTTCCAACCAAGAATTCGTTTCCTCCTGACTGGAGTGTTTTTCATATTCTTCAGCGCTATTACTTTCGGCCGCGCCTCCCAGTGGCAGGATCTGACCCGGTTGATTCTCAGCCAAGTTCATCACCATCCTGAATCTGCCTCCTCAAACTATGAAGCAGGCCGCTTGTATATTGCGCTGCGCGAGCAAAGCCAGGACTGGTTGCAAAAGGACCAATTCAATACGGAAGCGGTTCAGTATTTTGCCAAAACGGCGGCTTTAGCACCGTACGCCACCGCGCCACTGGCCATCCTCCTGGCTAACGCTGGGAATGCCAATCCCACTGATCCTGTAATGATCCAAGAAGCGCGGGACCGCCTGCGCCACCAGCACCCCGTCGATTCCGCAATCAACAACCTCCTCACTCTAAGCCGCTGTGAACGGCAACGTAATTGCAGTTTGCCGGAAGGCTTAGTTGACAGTTTATTTCAAGCCCTGCTGACCAACCCGCGAACAGAAGGCGAGTTGCGAGCAACTCTATTTGATGAACTTGCCCTCCGCGCGATGCATACCGGGCGATTTACCGAAGCAGAGACGCTGTTCAAACAGGTTCTCGCCATTAATGCCACCAAAGCGATGTTCCGGATCAACTATGTGATGCTCCTCATGCAGCTTGGCCGGCTGGATGAAGCCCGGGAACACCTTGACCGGATACAAGCAGCGCCACAACCTGCTGCAATCACGCAGCTCGCTGAAACTCTGAAGCAGCATATCGAGGAAGGCCCCAAACAGGATGCGTCAAAACCCGAAGCGTCTAGCAATGCAACCGGTTTTTTACTCCAGAAATTAACACAGCCGCAAAACTCTAAGTCACTTCTCGATTTTAATCACAACCCAAATCAAATTGACCAATAACCTCCTAGTTAATCACGGAGAATGTACTAGTGATTAAGAGTCATTTTCAACGCATACTGAATAAATTTAAGATAGCTCAAGGACCATCGCCCGCAGAAATAGTAAAGACAGGATTACTATTTTTAGCCCTGCTGATTCTAATATCGCGTATACCCGCCTTTAATGAGGCATTTGAACGCGATTTAATGATCTATATGACTATCGCTGATGGTCTATTACAAGGACGCCAATTATATGCTGATCTGTGGGATATTAAGCCCCCAGGGGTATACTGGGCCTACGCGTTGTTTGCCAAGCTTTTTGGAGCGAGTCCACTGGCAATCTTTCTAATGGGGTTGAGTTGCGCTTGGCTGACCCTTTGGTTTTGTTATCTAGCTGGGCGCAGCTTGGCAGGATCATTAGGTGGGCTGCTGGCAGCAGCGATCTGGGCGATCATCAGCGGCGATCTGGCGCTACAAGCCAACCAACCCAACACCGAAGCCTTTATCAATGCCGGCCTGTCTGGAACTTTCGCTCTACTGCTTGATGCAACTCCTAGCCGACGATGCTGGGGGCGCTTTGCGGCCATCGGTCTGTTATCTCTTCTGGCGTCCCTCTTTAAGCAGGTAAGCCTGGTTACTACCGTCATGATATTGGCAACCTATGTCATCTTGGCACCCTGGATCGCAAAAGCAACCACCGATTCCTCAAGCGTCACGATCTGGATGCAACGCAGCCGAGCTATCATCCAATCTATTTGGGTAGGTATAGTAATCGTATTTGGATGGGCGCTTGTTGCAGGACATTTTCAATGGCAGGGTCATTTCGCCGAATTCAAAGAAACCCTGGTCGACTATGGCCGCGACTACGCCGGCAATATGGGGACAAACATCTGGAAGTTCCTAGCTGATCCACTGCTCCATTTACCTAGAATGGGGGGAAGTATTTTTTACCTGTGGCTAGCATGGCTTTCCATAGTGCTAGTCGCTGGATATTTCTGGAAAGAACGCCATTGGCCGTTTGGTTTATGGCTGGCTTATTGTGTTGGAGCCATCATTGCTATCTCTCTGCCTGGATATTTTTATCCACATTATTTTCAGTTATGGCTACCTCCAACAGCCATCGGCGTTGGCTGGCTGCTCGCTAAAAGTTTGACCTCTGGACCCAAATTGGTCATGGGATTATTGATAGTTGCTATATTGCCATTGATCGGATTGCGTTTATACCAATATACGATTCCAGTGGGACAAGTACCTCTCTACAAGTATGGCCAAGGACACGGTCCGGAGGCTCTGGAATCGCAATACATTGGTCAATGGATTAACCAGAATATTCCACCGGAAACACTGGTTTACCATTGGGGAGCGGAACCGGGAATTTATTTTTGGGCCAAGCGTACACCACCAGTAGGAATGGTGGTGACTTATCCCCTGCTAATGGGTAATCCAGATTTTATCGCTCGGCATACTGAAAAACTTTTACAACAACTTAAGCAGTTACATCCCGGTCTGGTCGTTGCCAATAAGTCCATGTTAATTCGAGATCACCCTGTCGTAGAATGGCTAGCTGCCCACTACAAGGCTTCTTCGGATTTCCCAAAAACTGAGCGGTTTATTCTGTTGATCCAACGGTAAAATCGATCTATTTCCCTATGTCAAATCTAAAGCCGATTAAGTGCGAGCTTTCTATTATTGTACCGATGTACAACGAAGAGGAATCTGCCGAGTTTTTTTTCGAGCGCATTGAACAGGTACTCGATGCAAGCGGTATCCACTACGAAATTATCTGTATCAACGATGGTAGTCAAGACCGCACCCTTGAACAACTCTTGGTCCAGCGTACCCGCAACCCTGTAATTAAGATTATTGACCTCTCGCGCAACTTTGGAAAGGAAGCTGCCTTGACTGCTGGCCTTGAGCATTGTACTGGCGCAGCCGTGATCCCCATTGATGTCGACTTGCAAGACCCGCCAGAGCTCATTCCACACCTGATGAGTAAGTGGCGAGAAGGCTACGATATCGTTTATGGAGTCCGCGCTACCCGGACCCATGACGGATTCTTCAAAAAAATCACTGCGCAATTATTTTATAAGCTTTACAATGTATTGACTGATATTTATATTCCGCATGATGCTGGAGATTTTCGCCTACTCGATCGACGGGTTGTCGAAGCTCTCAAACAGCTACCCGAACATAATCGCTTTATGAAAGGTTTATTTTGTTGGGTGGGTTTTCGTCAAATCGGTATTCCTTACGACCGTCCTGCCCGAAAAACCGGTTCCAGCAAGTGGAACTACTGGCGGCTTTGGAACTTTGCCTTGGACGGTATTACAGCCTTCAGTACCTTGCCGTTGCGGGTCTGGAGTTATATTGGCGTTATCATCTCGCTGCTGGCTTTTCTCTATGCCACTTTCCTGCTTCTACGAACGCTGATCATGGGTATTGATTTGCCTGGCTATGCATCATTGATGGTAGTGATTTTGTTCCTGGGTGGCATCCAATTGATCTCCTTAGGCATCATTGGCGAATACCTGGCCAGACTCTGCTTGGAAGCCAAGCAACGCCCCATTTACCTAACTCGTGAACTCTATGGTCTCAGTCCTAAGGAGTAGCCAGTGTGGAACGGATTATCTATCAACAAATGGCCGCTATTGAAAACCAACACTGGTGGTTCGTAGCCCGCCGCCAGATCCTCGCCTCGATCCTGCGCCGCATCAATCTATCTTCCCAAACCTATATTCTCGAAGCAGGTTGTGGCACCGGCGGCAATCTCGATTTGCTTAGTCAGTTTGGGCATGTCTCCGCCTTCGAGCCAGATCGTGAAGCCCGTGAACATGCTTGTAGAAAGCAGAACCCGAATCAATATGACATCCGTGACGGCTACCTGCCCGACTCAATACCCTTTGAAAGCGCCGCTTTTGACTTGGTCATAGCATTGGATGTGTTGGAACACCTCGACGACGACTGTCGCTGTCTAGCCGCTCTGCGAAAACACCTTAAACCGGGGGGATGGGGTCTCTTTACTGTGCCTGCCTTCCCGTTTTTATGGAGTCGCCACGATGAATTACACCATCATCGGCGGCGCTATCGAAAAGCTGGACTGGCCGCTGTCCTTCGCACCGCTGGCTTTGAAAATCTGAGAATCATTTACTTCAACACCCTGCTATTTCCAATGATCGCCAGCGTACGTCTGGTCAAAAACCTGCTCGGCGAACATATCAGCCGTGACGATCAAATGCCCCCTGAAATGGCCAACCGCATACTCACCCAGATATTCGCCAGCGAACGCCATCTAGTGGGTCGGCTCCCCTTGCCCTTTGGAGTGTCCCTACTGGCGACAGCGCGTAATCCAATGCCATGAAAACTGCCAACCAGTTTCTCCGCTTCACGATTATTGGTGGAGCAGCAACTGTCACGCATATCATCACTGCCCTTGCGCTCAACGAAATTCTTGGCTTGCCTGCCCTAACCGCTAACTTCTTGGCCTTCACCACTGCTGTACTCGTTTCATACTGGGGCAATCATAGCTGGACATTTTCCAGACAGGGTCAGCATGACTATTATCTGCCACGTTTCGTAGTGGTAGCCCTGACCGGCATGGTTCTGAACCAGATTATTGTTTACACTATGGTCGATCTCGGTCACTGGAGCTACCGACTAGCACTGGCTATCGTTGTATTCATGGTTCCTCTGATCACCTTTACCTTGAACCGGCTCTGGGTCTTTGAAATTCCAGCCGTAAAATCTAGACTGAATCGCTTACCCTAAATGTCTATTTGAACATCTGGTAATTAAACCTGACTCATGCCTCCATCCACTCTCCTCCTTCCCGCATGTAATGAAGCAGCCAGCCTGGTAACCCTGCTGCCTCGCTTACAAAAAATTTGCCCTCATGCGGAAATCCTAGTCATCGACGACGGTTCGGCGGATGACACTGCCACGCTATGCGCCGAATACGGCGTCCAACGGCTAACGCATCCCTACACCATGGGCAACGGCGCAGCTATCAAGACCGGCGCCCGTCAGGCCCAAGGCGAAGTGTTGGTGTTCCTCGATGCTGACGGCCAGCACGACCCTGCCGATATCCCTCGGCTCCTTGCTAAACTGGAGGAAGGCTACGATATGGCTGTCGGTGCGCGGGACAATAATTCGCAAGCCTCTCTGGGCCGCAATCTGGCTAATCGTGTTTACAACTGGATCGCTAGCTGGATGACCAATCATCGTATCACCGATCTGACTTCTGGCTTCCGCGCCGTACGAGCGGACCAATTCCGCGAATTTCTCTACCTCCTGCCCAACGGCTTTTCCTATCCGACGACCATTACTATGGCTTTCTTCCGCGCCGGTTATCCGGTCGCCTATGTGCCGATCACCGCCGCCCGCCGTCAGGGCAAAAGCCACCTCAAACCTCTGCAGGATGGGGTGCGTTTTCTACTGATCATCTTCAAGATCGGCACCTTGTATTCCCCGCTTAAGATCTTCTTCCCTATCAGCCTGTTCTTGTTCCTAGCCGGGCTGGGTTACTATCTATATACCTTCTTCAGCGTTGGCCGCTTCACTAACATGAGCGCCCTCCTGCTCTCGACTTCAGTGCTGATATTCGCCCTGGGCTTGTTGTCGGAACAGATTACCAACCTAATTTACAAACCTTAAGCTGACCCGCCGGTTTTCCAGTCGCTATCAGCAACAGGTTCTGGTATTGTGTAGCGTCTTTTCGCAACCCCCCACCTGGCATGACCCGATTTATTTTCATTACTGGCGGCGTCGTCTCCTCGCTTGGCAAAGGCATTGCTGCCGCATCGTTAGCAGCCGTCTTAGAAGCCCGGGGTCTGAAAGTCACCCTCATCAAGCTCGACCCCTACATCAACGTCGACCCCGGCACCATGAGTCCGTTTCAACACGGCGAGGTATTTGTCACTCACGACGGCGCGGAAACAGATCTCGATCTTGGCCACTATGAACGCTTCGTGGGCATGACCGCCAGCCGGCGCAATAACTTCACCACCGGGCGCATTTACGAAAACGTGATCCGCAAGGAACGGCGGGGCGACTATCTCGGCGGCACGGTGCAGGTCATCCCGCATATCACCGATGAAATCAAGCGCTGCATCCGCCTTGGCGCAGGCGAGGCAGACATCGCTATGATTGAAATCGGCGGCACGGTCGGCGACATTGAATCCCTACCCTTTCTGGAAGCTATCCGCCAGCTAGGACTGGAACTGGGCCGCGAACGCTCGCTATTCATTCACCTGACTTTAGTGCCTTTCATTAAATCCTCCGGTGAACTCAAGACTAAACCAACTCAGCACTCGGCCAAGGAACTGCGCTCCATCGGTATCCAGCCCGACATGTTGTTATGCCGCTCGGATCGGGAAATTCCTGCTGAGGAACGGCGTAAAATCGCCCTGTTCACCAACGTTGAACCCAAGGCAGTGATCAATGTCCCTGATGCAGACACCATCTACCGTATTCCTCTGCTGCTGCATGCGCAGGGTGTCGACGAGATTGTGGCCCGCAAGCTACGGCTGGAAAACCTCCCCCCTGCCCGGCTCGCTGACTGGGAGCGGGTGGTCGAGTCCATCGAAACCGCGATGGGGACAGTGGACATCGCCATGGTTGGCAAGTACGTTGATCTGACTGACGCCTATAAATCGCTCAACGAAGCTCTGCTGCACGCAGGTATCCATACCCATACCCGGGTTAACATCCATTATTTGGATTCCGAGCGCATCGAACGGGAAGGAACCGTCAGCCTGGAGCGCATGGATGCTATCCTCGTGCCTGGCGGTTTCGGCGAACGTGGCATTGAAGGCAAGATCGCCGCAGTCCGCTTCGCCCGCGAACGGCACATTCCCTATCTAGGCATTTGCCTGGGTATGCAGGTTGCGGTTATCGAGTTTGCCCGCCACGTCGCCGGGCTGGAAGACGCGCACAGCACCGAATTCCGTAAGGACACTCCGCATCCGGTCATCGCCCTGATTACTGAATGGACCGATGAAACAGGTACTCTCCAGCAACGCCAGGAAGGTGGCAATATGGGCGGCACGATGCGGCTCGGCGCCCAAGCCTGCCTGTTGATGCCTGGTACCCTCGCTCGCGCTACCTATGGCAAGGACGTTATCACTGAACGCCACCGTCATCGCTACGAATTCAACAACCGCTACCGGGAACGGCTGCAAGCTGCTGGCTTGGCACTATCTGGCCATTCGCTGGATGACCGGCTGGTGGAAACTATCGAACTATCCGATCACCCTTGGTTCTTCGGCTGCCAGTTTCATCCAGAATTCACATCCAAACCGCGTACCGGACACCCGCTATTCCAGGGTTTCGTCGAAGCAGCGATCCAACAGCACCAGCAACGTCAGCGGGAGGCTAACACGCCATGATGAAACTCTGTGGTTTCGAGGCTGGCCTGGACCGGCCTCTGTTCTTGATCGCTGGCCCCTGCGTAATCGAATCCGAACAACTGGCTCTGGATACCGCCGGCCAGCTCAAGGATATCACAGGGCGGTTGGGTATCCCATTCATTTACAAATCTTCGTTCGACAAGGCCAACCGCTCTTCATATCAAAGTTATCGCGGCCCCGGCCTGGAAGAAGGGCTAAAAATCCTGGAGAAGATCAAGACTCAGATCGGCGTGCCCGTGCTGACCGACGTGCATGAATACACGCCGCTGGAGGAAGTTGCGACGATAGCCGACGTACTGCAAACTCCAGCATTTCTGTGCCGGCAAACCGATTTTATCCAGAATGTGGCCCGCCAAGGCAAACCGGTGAATATCAAGAAAGGCCAGTTCCTGGCGCCCTGGGATATGCGCAATGTCGTCGCCAAGGCGCGCATGGCTGGCAATGATCACCTGATGGTCTGCGAACGCGGGGCATCCTTTGGCTATAACAATCTGGTGTCTGATATGCGCGGACTGATGGTGATGCGTGCTACCGGTTGTCCGGTCGTATTCGACGCTACCCATTCGGTGCAATTGCCCGGCGGCCAGGGCAATAGCTCCGGCGGCCAGCGGGAATTCGTGCCGGTGCTGGCGCGGGCCGCTGTAGCCGCGGGTATTGCCGGGATTTTCATGGAAACCCATCCTGATCCGGACCAGGCGCTGAGCGATGGCCTCAATGCTTGGCCGCTGGGCCGGATGGAATCCTTGCTAACCACACTGCAAGCACTGGACATCCTGGTTAAACAGCACGGTTTCCTGGAAACCGGACTAGAATGACTGTCAATGACAGCCTTATCCCCAAGAGTGCAACATCCAGAGGAGTTTGAAGAATGTCGAAAATCAAAGAGATCCGTGGCCGTGAAATCATGGACTCACGCGGCAATCCGACCGTCAGCGTGGACGTGGTTCTGGAATCCGGCGCCAAAGGCACAGCGGGCGTTCCGTCCGGTGCGTCTACCGGCAGCCGCGAAGCGCTGGAACTGCGTGACGGTGATAAGAGCCGCTACCTTGGTAAAGGCGTCCTGAAGGCCGTTGCTAACGTCAACGGTGAGTTGCGCGATGCCCTGCTGGGTATTGAAGCGGTCGGCAATCAGGCCGCCATCGACCAGCGGATGATTGACCTGGACGGCACCCCCACCAAAAGCCGGCTCGGCGCCAACGCGCTTCTCGGCGTGTCAATGGCAACCGCTCATGCCTCTGCCGCCGAAAAAGGCGTACCGCTGTACAAGTACCTGAATCCGGTCGGCCCGTATCATCTGCCAGTACCGATGATGAATATCCTCAACGGCGGGGCTCATGCCGACAACAGCGTGGACATGCAGGAATTCATGATCATGCCAGTCGGTGCGCCCAGTTTCCGCGAAGCACTGCGCTGGGGCGCAGAAGTGTTCCATGCGCTAAAGGCCGTCCTCAAGAAGCAAGGCATGAACACCGCAGTCGGCGACGAAGGCGGTTTCGCTCCGAATCTACCATCTAATGAAGCGGCGCTGGATGTAGTCATGGAAGCCATTCGCAATGCTGGCTATACCCCAGGCAAGGATCTTTACATCGCCCTGGACTGCGCCAGTTCCGAATTCTACAAAGACGGCAAATACGTACTGGAAGCAGAGGGCAAGTCTTTCACTTCCAACGAATTCTCTGACAAGCTGGCTGATTGGGTCAATCGTTATCCTATCGTCTCTATTGAGGACGGTCTGGACGAGAGCGATTGGCCGGGCTGGGCTTATCTGACCCAGGTTTTAGGCAAGAAAGTGCAGCTGGTCGGCGATGATCTGTTCGTCACTAACACCTCGATCCTCAAGCGCGGCATCGATGAAGGCATCGCCAACTCAATCCTGATCAAGGTCAACCAGATCGGCACCTTGACCGAGACCCTGGCAGCGATCCAGATGGCTGCTGACGCTGGCTACACCTCGATCTCTTCCCATCGTTCCGGTGAGACCGAGGATACTACGATCGCTGACCTAGCAGTGGCCACTGCCGCGAGTCAGATCAAAACCGGTTCACTCAGCCGTTCCGACCGCATCGCCAAGTACAACCGGCTGCTGGTGATCGAGGAGGAATTGGGTTCGGCTGCGGTTTATCCAGGCAAGAAAGCGTTCAACGTGTTCCGCGATTAAACACAGCAGTCTATTGGCTGATCCGCTCCCGAACCTGTCAGGGGGTGGATCGTGGCGTGCCTCCATACCGCGCCTTCCTCTCCTGCCGCTTTAGTTGCGGATGAGGCCAGAGGGAGGCGTCGATTATTTTTACCGCTCATCCGCTGTCATGGCCCATCCAACCGAACAAGGATTGAAACTGCAGATTTTGATCGCGGTGCTGATTGCAGCACTGGTTTTCTTGCAGTATCTGCTGTGGCTGGCTGAAGACGGGGTGCGGCAAACTTATGCCCTGCGTATTACCATCCAGGCGCAAACCGAGGAAAATGCCGCACTGGATGAGCGTAATCGCGCTCTGGAAGCAGATGTTGCTGATTTAAAAAACGGATTAATGGCCATCGAAGAACGGGCACGCGCCGAAATGGGTATGATCCGGCCAGATGAGACTTTTTACCGCATCCTTGAACAGCCTCTACCGAAACCAATAGAGAATCCACCCGCTAAACCGGGAGCCTCATCCCGTAAATCACCAGCACCGTCTCATTGAGCGGAACCGGAAATCCGCGCTATTCTGAAAAAAAAGCGATGATGGACACAGTGCGTTATTGGGCGATGGTGCCAGCCGCCGGCGCCGGCAAGCGAATGGGATCGGCGATTCCCAAACAATATCTACCGTTGGCCGGTCAACCGGTGATTGCCCATACCCTAGATACTTTGCTGCGCTATCCACGCCTCGCTGGCCTAGTGGTTGCTATCAGCGCCGGGGACGAGTGGTGGCCCGAAGCAGCCGCAGGCATCATTCCTAACAAACCGCTGCGAATAGTCACTGGCGGTGCTGAGCGCTGCCATTCGGTGCTAAACGGACTGGATGCGTTGTCAGAGTATGCGCATCCTGACGATTGGGTGCTAGTCCACGATGCCGCTCGTCCCTGTCTGACCGTGAGTGACCTGGACCGGCTGTTAGCCGGACTCGCTAGCGATCCGGTCGGAGGTTTACTCGCGATTCCGGTGCGCGACACCCTGAAGCAGGCCAATGCGAGCCAACGAGTCACGGTAACCGTGGACCGCTCACAGCTTTGGCATGCATTAACCCCGCAAATGTTCCGGCTGGGAATTTTACGCGATGCCTTGCAGGCCGCGATGAAAAGCGGGCTTTTAGTGACTGACGAGGCCACAGCGATGGAAGCAGCAGGTTTTGCGCCCCGCCTGATCGAAGGCCGGGCGGATAATTTAAAGATCACCCGGCCGGAAGATCTGGCGCTTGCTGAATTTTATTTGGCGCACCGTTCCGCTTCTTCAGCCTAGAGGCTTCATGGGTATGCGCATCGGACACGGTTTTGACGTTCATGCCTTTGGCCCAGGCAAGTTCATCACTTTGGGCGGCATCCGTATCCCCCACACACACGGCTTGATTGCCCATTCCGATGGGGATGTATTGCTGCACGCGCTGTGCGATGCATTGCTGGGCGCGGCGGGATTAGGGGACATTGGCCAGCACTTTCCCGACACTGATGCAGAATTCAAAAACATTGACAGCCGCTTACTGCTGCGGCAAGTGGTCAGGCTACTCCTGCAAGAACGGCAACTCGCAGTCAGCAATGTGGATACGACGATTATCGCCCAAGCACCACGCATGGCACCGTACATTCCCGCCATGCGCGAACCGATCGCAGCGGATCTCGGTATCACGCTAGATCAGGTCAATATAAAGGCGACCACCACCGAGCGGTTAGGCTACATTGGGCGTGGCGAAGGGATCGCCGTTCATGCTGTGGCACTGCTGGTACGCAATGCCTGATGTTTTGATTCACCCGGCCCGGCAGCAACCGGCCGGCTGGGATCTTCATCATTAAGCACGGAGTTCCGGAATGAAATCAGTAGCAGCTTTCGATGCACTCCCTTTCGCTTATGGCCAACCTGGACTGCGCGGGCGATTGCGCACCATCCCCGAAGATTTCCAGGTTCGTGAAGAATTGGATTTCCCACTGGATGGCACCGGTGAACATGCCTGGCTGCGGGTGCGTAAGCGCGGCGCCAATACAGATTGGGTAGCCAAGCAACTGGCAATGCGCGCCAATGTCCCGCCGAACGCGGTGAGCTATGCCGGTCTTAAAGACCGCCATGCGGTTACCGAACAATGGTTCTCGGTGCATTTGCCTGGCAGGCCCGATCCTGATTGGCATGCCGGACCGCATCCAGACTTCACAATACTGAGAACTATTCGCCATTCCCGCAAACTACGGCGCGGCGCATTATCTGGCAACACGTTTTGCATTACCGTCCGCGATCTGCATGGTGATCCTGCTGAATTAGCCAGCCGGTGGCAAGCCGTCATCGCTACTGGCGTTCCCAATTATTTCGGCGAGCAGCGTTTTGGGCGGGAAGCCAGCAACCTGGAGCGTGCCGAAGCGATGCTGAGCGGCCAAGCCAAAATACGTGACCGGCATCAACGCGGTCTGTACCTATCCGCCGCACGTTCGGCACTGTTCAATGAGGTGCTGGCCCAGCGGGTTGCCGTGGGAACCTGGAACCAGGCGCTACCGGGCGAGGTATTGATGCTGGCTGGCAATCACAGCATTTTTACCGCCAATGCATTGGATGAAACAATCTGCCAGCGAATCGCCACATTCGACCTGCATCCGACAGGGCCACTGTGGGGCGCCGGTGAATTACGCAGCGGCCACTCAATCAAAGAACTGGAAGAGGTGATGGCTGCAACGCGGCCCCTTTTCCGTGATGGACTAGCCGCGGCCGGTCTGAAGCAGGAACGGCGAGCACTGCGGCTGATTGTGTGGGATTCTACGTTGGAATTTCTAGAACCGGGCATCGTGGTTTTTACATTCCGGTTGCTGGGAGGCGCTTATGCCACCACCGTGTTGCGTGAGCTCATCGAAATGGCGTGATAGTTATCCTGACCATGCCAAAAATTACTGTTACGACTGATTTCATCTAAGTAGCCCGTAAAAGCGTTGATTTCGTGATATCCAGCTTTTTGAATATTCCCACTACCATCCGCCGCGCTCTACTGATGTTCAGCGACACCGTGGCGGTGCTAGCCGCTGTCTGGGCCTCGTTTGCTATTCGTCTCGGTGAATGGTGGCCGGACCTGCTGCAAGATGTCATCTGGTTATTTCCGCTAGCAGTCGTGATTCTCATTCCGACCTTTGCTGTAGCGGGTTTATACCGCCCGATCCTGCGCTACGCGGATGAGAGCTTGTTGCACACTATCGTGCTAGGGGCAAGCACCGGCCTCCTGCTAATGATGGCCGTCTGGGTGTTTATGCGCCAAGGCATCGTGCCACGTTCATCATGGTTAATTGCCTGGCTGGTGCTGATTGCCTTGGTTGGCGGCGGCCGGCTGGCGCTGCGCCGCACCCTGCGCCGGCGATTTCGCTTATCCACCGCCCGGACGCCAGTAATCATCTATGGAGCAGGCGAGGCCGGCGCGCAATTGGTCCATGCCTTACGCTACAGCGCCGAATTCGAACCTGCCGCGTTTGTGGACGATAACCCGCAGCTATGGGGGAGCGTGGTGCTAGGTCTCAAGGTGCGGGCACCGTTTAAATTGCCGCGCCTGATTGCCCGCTATGACGCAGGCCTCATTCTTCTTGCCCTGCCCTCAACCTCGCACCGCCGGCGCCGGCAAATTCTGGAGTCCTTGGCTAATCTACCCGTGCGTGTTTTGGCATTGCCAACGCTGGCGGAATTGACGAGCGGCGCTCGCCGCATCGACGAATTCCGCGAGATCGATGTCGAGGATATTCTCGGCCGCGACTCCGTCCAGCCCAATCCAACCTTGCTGCAGGCACGGGTCAACGGCAAGACGGTCATGGTCACAGGCGCTGGAGGTTCGATCGGTGCGGAACTATGCCGGCAGATTCTGCCATTGCGCCCACGCCGGCTGGTATTGTTCGAACGCTCAGAGTACGCGCTATACATCATCGAGCAGGAATTGCGAGTGATGCTAGACAATATGGAGCATTCTCACCCTCTCACCCCCGGCCTCGCTCCTGTGGCGGATACAACGGATATCGAGCTCATTCCGTTATTGGGTTCGGTCATCCACCATCGGCGCTTGCAAATGGTAATGGAACGCTTTGACGTTGAAACGGTTTACCATGCTGCTGCCTACAAGCATGTGCCGATCGTTGAACGCAATCCCATCGAAGGAGTGCGTAACAACGTGTTTGGTACCTGGTACGCGGCTGAGGCCGCTATCGCCGCTGGTGTTAAAACCTTCGTGCTAGTATCCAGTGACAAGGCAGTACGGCCCACCAACGTTATGGGTGCGACTAAGCGTTTGGCTGAAATGATCCTTCAAGGGTTAGCTGAAGGAAGCGATGCGACCCGGCTGTGCATGGTGCGCTTCGGCAATGTCCTGGATTCCTCCGGTTCGGTGGTGCCACTGTTTCGCGAGCAGATTCGTCGAGGCGGACCGGTAACGGTGACACACCCTGAGGTAGAACGCTATTTCATGACCATCCCCGAAGCAGCTCAACTGGTGATTCAGGCCAGCGCCCTGGCCCAGGGTGGCGATCTATTTCTACTGGATATGGGGGAACCGGTGCGCATTCTGGAATTGGCCCGGCGGATGATCCAGTTGTCAGGCCTGTCTGTGAGAGACGCAGACCATCCAGACGGAGACATCGAAATTCAATTTACCGGCCTGCGCAGCGGCGAGAAGTTACGTGAAGAACTGTTGATCGGCACAGGTGACTTACCCACTGAACATCCCATGATTCGCCGCGCCTGTGAAGGACATCCGCCGTGGCTGGTTATTCAGGGCGGGTTGAACCGGTTGGATGCCGCCGCACATGCTTTCGACTACCCAATCGTGCGGGCGCTGCTGCGCGAGATGGTGGTAGAGTACCAGCCGGAGAACGGCATCGAAGATTGGGTATGGCAGGCAATCCCGCTCACCCCTCCCCCTCCTTCATCGGCTCCGGATTTGGCCAGATCACCGCTGTCTTGACCCGGTTTCCGGTGATTTCGACGATTTCAGTCGGATGCCTGGCCAAGATCAACCGGGCACCCGGTTCCGGGATGGCTTCCAAATGCTCCATGATCAAACCATTAAGCGTGCGTGGTCCGTCAGTAGGCAGTTTCCAGTCCAGCATACGGTTCAGACTGCGAATAGAGGTGCGGCCGCTGACCACATAGCCGCCATCGGCACGCGGAACCAGGTTGCGGTTGCCAACTGCAGCCGGATCAGTGGTGAACTCGCCGACAATCTCCTCTAAAATGTCTTCCAGCGTCACCAACCCCATGACATCACCGTACTCGTCCACGACCAGCCCGACTCGCCGGCGCAATTGCTGAAAATTGACCAGTTGCCGGGTCAGCGAAGCACCTTCCGGAATGAAATAGGGTTCCCGAATCAGCCCTTCCAAATCGGCGCGATTAAAGTCTGGTTTTTGCGCCATCAGATTCAACACCCTGCGCAAATGCAGGAACCCAACAGCCTGATCTATCGTGTCACGATAGGCAACCAGCCGGCCATAGGGACTTTGAGTCAGATGGGTAATGATCGCCTCCCAGTCGTCCTCCAGATCCAGCCCCGCCACCTCGTTACGCGGAATCATGATGTCCTCGACGGTAATCTCCTCCAGTTCCAGAATGCTCAGCAGCATAGTCTGATGCCGTTTCGGGATCATCACCCCGGCTTCCAGCACCACCGTGCGCAATTCTTCGGCGCTGAGCGTGTGGTGCTGGGCTGACGTCTCAATCGCTACCCGGAACAGCCGTAGCAGGCTGTTGGCAATGGTATTCGTCAACCAGACCAAGGGATAGAAAATTTTTAGCAATGGCCCCAGTACCGCCGAGGCGGGAAAAGCGATCCGTTCAGGATGCAAAGCGGCCAGGGTTTTGGGAGCGACTTCGCCAAATACCAGCAGCACCAGGGTCAAAGCAATCGTGGACACCGCAATACCAGCCTCGCCCAGAAAATGGATGGCGATAATTGTGGCAAGCGAGGAAGCCAGAACATTGATGAAGTTATTACCGAGCAGAATGATGCCGATTAACCGATCCGGCCGCTCCAGTAATTTACTGGTTCGCTGCGCAGCTTTATCGCCTGCCTTGACACGATGGCGCAGGCGGTAGCGATTGAGCGTCATTAACCCGGTTTCAGAACTAGAGAAGAAAGCCGAACAGCCGATAAGCAATACCAGGACAATGCCCAGCACGCCGATATGAAGATCGTCCAAGTCGCAAAAACCTCGATTGAGATGGTCAGTTTCGTTTTTAAGAGCAGCCGATGCAAATTGTCACGAATCCACTTAATAACGTTGCAATACCAACTCCAGCACCAATTTGCTGCCAAAATAGGCCAGCATCAAAAACGCAAAGCCGCTCAGAGTCCAGCGAATTGCAGTGCGTCCGCGCCAACCAAACCGCCAACGGCCCCACAGCAAGATACCGAAAACACCCCAGGCGATGAAGGACAGCACAGCTTTGTGCGCCAGATGCTGGGCGGACAGGTCATGTAGAAAGAATAGACCACTGACCAGGGTAATGGTGAGCAAGATAAAACCGGCGCCGATCATCTGAAACAGCAAAGATTCCATAGCGGTCAATGGCGGAATGCCACGGAGGAATCCCCCAGGCTGGCGCTGACGCAACCGGCGGTCCTGCACGGCCAGCAGCGCCGCCTGCACAGCCGCCAACGCGAGCAGGGAATAAGCAAGAATCGCGATCAGAATATGCAGCTCCAGTGGCCATTGCCCGGCGTCAGCCACGATGCGTTCAGTGGGAAATAGCAAACCCAGCACCAATGTCATGGCGCTGAAGGGCAGTAGCAGGATCCCCAGATTCTCGACTGGCCGCACCATCGCCGCCGCCAGCAACAGGACACCGATCAGCCAACCGGTAAAGGACAGGGCATTGAAAAATCCCAGATTTAACCCCGCAGGCTGAAAAACGGTCTGCGACAGGATCATTGCATGCAGTAACGCCGCACCCCAACCGAGTGCCAGCGGACCACCTTTGGCGCCGGACCGGCCAGCGCTGGCACGCGCGAGCCGCATAGCTAACCAGCCACCGGCGAGAAAATAGAACAGAGCAGCGAGGCCGCCAATCAACGCGTTCATGATGATTCCATGGATAGGTGTCCCCACGTTCCAACGTGGAAGCGTTAATGATGACATGGAACGACCTTCGCTTAGAAGCACGTTCTCCAATTGATTCCTTTATAATTACTTCATACTACTGCTTACGAAGGTTGAACCAGCATGTTTGAAAATCTCAGCGAACGACTCCTGCGCACTGTTAAGAACCTGCGCGGCCAAGGCCGCCTGACTGAAGACAACATCAAGGACGCTTTGCGCGAAGTACGCATGGCACTGCTGGAAGCCGATGTAGCGCTACAGGTCGTGCGTGAGTTTATCGATCGAGTACGCGCGAGGGCGGTTGGTGAGGAGGTTCTCCTCAGCCTGACACCTGGCCAGGTGCTGATCAAGATCGTCCATGAGGAACTGATTCACATCATGGGCGAAGCCAACGCTGAATTGAATTTACGGACACAACCGCCAGCCGTGGTGCTCATGGCCGGTTTGCAAGGCTCCGGGAAAACCACCAGTGTCGCCAAGCTGGCCCGCTGGATCAAAGAGCATCAGCATAAAAAGACGCTGGTGGTCAGTTGCGACGTGTACCGGCCAGCGGCAATCGAGCAGTTGCGGAAGCTAGCCGGTGAGGTCGGCGCCGAATTTTTTCCCAGCGACTCTGCGCAGAAACCGGAAGCCATCGCCCGCCAAGCATTGGAACACGCTCGCCTGCAGGGTGTAGATGCTCTGATTGTCGATACCGCAGGCCGCCTGCATGTCGATGAGGAGATGATGGCGGAAATCCAACGGCTGCATACCGTGCTGGAGCCGATTGAAACCCTGTTCGTAGTCGATAGCATGACTGGCCAGGATGCAGCTAATACTGCTCAGGCATTTAATGCCACCCTGCCGCTGACCGGGGTGGTATTGACTAAGACCGACGGCGATGCCCGAGGTGGGGCGGCATTATCGATCCGCCAGATCACCGGCCAGCCGATCAAGTTCCTCGGGGTTGGGGAAAAAACTGCTGCACTGGAGCCATTTTTCCCCGACCGGGTGGCTTCTCGCATTCTTGGCATGGGCGATGTGCTGAGTTTAGTTGAGGAAATGGAGCGCAAGGTCGACAAGGAAAAAGCGCTTAAGCTGGCCCAAAAGGTTCAGAAAGGTAAAGGCTTTGACCTGGAGGACTTCCGGGAACAGATGGAACAAATGATGAATATGGGCGGCATCGCCGGCTTGCTGGAAAAAATACCGGGCTTTAACACCGCCCCAGCTGCAATCAAAGAGCAGGCAACCGATAAAGAAGCCAAACGGCTAATCGCGATCATTAATTCCATGACACCGGGTGAGCGCCGGCTCCCAGATATCATCAAAGGCTCACGCAAGCGCCGCATTGCCGCCGGTTCAGGTACGCAGATTCAAGATGTCAACCGTCTGCTCAAGCAGTTTAGCCAAGCACAAAAGATGATGAAAAAAATGAAAGGTGGCGGCATGATGAAGATGATGCGTGGCTTGCAAAGCCGGTTGCCATCAGGCAGTTTTCCAACCCTGAAGCCGTAGGGCAGGTCTCCACTATGACTTCAGGGTAGTCTCACAAATCGCACGCTCCTGCAAATCGCACGCTCCTGGCCTAATCGCCGGCAAGGGTTCACGCCGCATTAAAGGTGACGGGCATCATTCAGTCACGAGGCAAGATACCGTTCGGCGGGAAGGCTTTGAGGCCCGCAGTGGCGTTAAAGGTTGCAGTGACGTTCCGGGCAGCATTTAATGCCGTCCGGCAACGCCTTCTCGTACCGGTACAGCCGCCGCTCCAACCAGCAAAAGTGGAGCCGAAATTGGGAATCGCCGTGAGGGTTACCACGGTGCCAGTAGCAAAATTCATATTGCACTGACTGCCGCAGTCGATACCTGCCGGATTGCTACTGACCTTACCGGCCCCTGAACCAACCCGGGTCACGATCAGCGAGGAAACACTGCTAGCAATAACTATCTGATTATCAGCGGCTTGTCCATTATTGGTTTCATCACTTTCAGTCACTTCACCGTTCAAGTCAGCATACGCGCCCAAATAATAGACGCCAGGCTCTAGGGTCGCGGGAATGCTAATTTCACCGCTGCAGGTTTTGGCAGCGCCACCTGCCAAGCTATCAAAAGAACATCCCCAACCAGTTGTGGTATCACTGAATGTGATCACCGGATCATCCGATAGTAAAAAAGCCAACGAAAAACTGCCTGCCGTAGCATCGCCTTGATTAGCGACCGTAGCAGACACTTCGATCATCCCCCCTGGTGTTCCGTTGGCTGGGCTACCGGCTTGGGTTACGGTCAGATTGGGCAGACTGCTTTGAGTCGGAGTAAAGATCACAGCATCCACCCAACCGGCATCCTCACCCACAGAAATCGCGCTATCTTTACGGTAAACCCATCGCACCTCGTGCGTACCCGCACCGATGGTAATCGTCCGGGTTTGCCGTTCCGATGCGCCGCTGATCCGAAACTGCAATACACCATCGATCTGAAATTCCAGGTAATCGTACCCAGGTTCTGAGGAAACCCGCCATTGAAAGGTCAAAGTTCCTGGCCCAGTAATGGATGTGTGCAATTCCGAAACCTGGTTGTCACTGATCACACCGCTACGCGCTGCATCACGGTTGTTTAGCTGCACAGCTTGCCAACCGGCAGCACCGGTCGTGCGCCAATTTAGTGTGGTATTGTCCAATGCTTCGCCCAGCGAGAGATTACTAGCTGTGTTAAAGGTCCCCGTCACGCTGTATGCGGCATCCATAATGACTGTGCAGGCGCTTGTCCCCGAACAAGCACCGCTCCAGCCAGTGAAGGTTGATCCGGCATTCGGGGCCGCGATCAAATGCACGGCGGTTCCCGCCGCAAAACTGGCGCGGCACTGACTGCCGCAATCAATACCTGCTGGCGTGCTGCTTACTGTACCGCTACCGGTCCCTGCCTTGTTCACCATCAGCGCATAAGCTGCACGATTGGCAGTATAAGCGCTGAGCAGGTCAATACGCGGCTTGACAACACCATTGGTATCCGTGACAAGAACACCGTTGTTACTAAGCCGGGCGATAATGGCATCCAGCGATTCACTGGGATAGGCTGCACGTAGCACAGCAATCGCGCCAGCCACATGCGGTGTAGCCTGAGATGTGCCGCCCATGGTTGCGCCCGCCGCCGTAATCAGCGCTCCCGGAGCTAGCAAAGTCAGGAAATCAGCGCTATTGGAGAAGCAAGCCACCTGGTCAGCTTGGATATTGCGATCCGTGCAATTACTCCAGGAGATATCGCCTTGACTGGCATCATAAACTGCACCGACTGAAATCGCTGCTGGGACACAGGCTGGACTATCGATGGCGTTTTTGTCACCTTCATTGCCCGAAGCAATAGTTGTTAAAATGCCAGCCACCCGGGCATTGGCAATCGGAGTGGCAAAAACGTCAGAGGGACAAGGCACATCATACCGGTTGCCGCCCAAACTTAGATTGATCGCCACGATATTGTAGATATCGCGGTTGGCGATCACCCAATTGATAGCTTCGATGATGTCACTGGAATAAGCGAATCCATCGTTTCTGAAAACATCGAGAGCGGCAATCCGGGCACCGGGCGCAACGCCTAGCACAATACCAGCGACATTAGTGCCATGGCCGTCATCATCTTGCGCGCCATCGTCAGGCGCAAAATCCTGCGCATGAATCACCCGGCATGATCCACCGGGCGCGGTGCAACTACCGAAAGCAACCCGGGTATAATCCACACCTGTATCCAGCACAGCGACCGTAGCACCGGCGCCGGTGCCACCCTGGGCAGCTGTTTCCGGCTGCTGGATGAGTGGCAGGCTTTGCGCCAGCATATAGCGCAATTTGACGTTAGAATGCACGGCCTTGACCTCAGGTTGGCGCAATAAAGCTTTCAGCGTCACCGGCGAACGCAAGCGCACCGCCAGCATCGGCAGATAGTCGTAATTGTTCTGCACTATCAATGGTTCCGCCGCCAAGGCCGCCAGGACTTGATCTTTTTGCCGGCGATAACTTCGCGCACGCTCAGCCAGGCTAACCGCGTCATCGTAACGTAACCCGGCTCGCCGCTGGCGTTCCGCGGCTAAACTGGCTGCTTCAGTTTGATCAAACTCGATAATGACTTCGACAGCATGGCCCTGATTGATCACTGCACGATCTTCCGGCAATAACCGTTCGATAGCAGACGTCCCAGCCCATGAGGTGAAGGCCGCCAAGGCAAGAACGATAGCGAGCAACCTGCTCCACAGCGCTATCATTGACAGGCGATAATAACTCATAGACGATTTACTCCATTTCCATAGACAACTAACTATTTATATTTGCTTTATTCTTTAAATCAAACTAAGTGCCAAGTGATAATGGCCAGCCTCTTGATCCAATCTTGTCAAACTGATCTGAAGTGGTCATTTCCAGAAAGTTTCAAACACCCGGAATTTCCGCTATCATTCTTCGTTTCATTTGGCTGCCCCTACCGGCGGCCTTTTCGCATGGCCATCAGAATTCGCAAGAGGTATGCACAGCGCATGGTTAGTATTCGCCTGTCCCGTGGCGGCGCCAAAAAACGCCCCTTCTACACTATTGTCGTGACTGACAGCCGCAACCGGCGTGATGGTCGCTGTATCGAGCGGCTCGGCTTTTTTAACCCGGTCTCTAGCGGTAAGGAACAACGGTTAAGCATGAACCAGGAGCGGCTGCAGTACTGGCTGAATACCGGTGCACAGCCCTCGGAACGCGTGGTCAGCCTGATTAAGGAACAGGCCCGTCAACAATCAGCGGCAGCAGCCCAGTAAGATGGAACTGTGAATTCATTCCGCCATAATGAGCGACAATTGGGTGGTGCTGGGCCGGGTTTCCGGTCTATTTGGCGTACAGGGCTGGGTGCGGGTTTTTTCTCATACTGAACCACGTCATGGTATTGTCAGCTATAACCCGGTTTTTCTGAACCAGCAAGGTAAATGGCAGTCTTCCACTATCGAAGATGGCCGCGCCCACGGCGCGGGAGTGGTGTTGAAGTTCGCTGGTTATGATGACCGTGATCAAGCGGCAACCCTGATTCAAAGCACCATTGCTGTGCGCCGCGAACAATTGCCGCCACCTGCGCCGGGTGAGTACTACTGGACCGATTTGGAAGGATTGTGCGTAGTGACGCTGGAAGGAGCCAAGTTAGGCACGGTCAGCCGGGTGTTCGCTACCGGCGCTAATGATGTCTTGGTCGTGAAAGGCGAGCGGGAACGGTTGTTGCCGTTTGTAAAGGGTCAGGTCGTTGTCGAAGTTGATCTTGGACAAGGATTATTGAGAGTGGATTGGGATCCGGACTTTTAAACTCCCCGCACTCCCGTCATCCCCCTTACCCCTCTCCCTCAAAAGACGGAGAGTCAGGAATGCTGTCATGCGCGTGGATGTAGTGACCTTATTTCCGGAAATGGTTGAAACCTTGCTGCGTTTTGGGGTGACGGGTCGAGCGGTCGAACGCCATTTGCTTGAAGCCGTAACCTGGAATCCGCGCGATGATGCCAAGGACCGGCATCGAACTGTGGATGACCGGCCCTACGGCGGAGGACCCGGGATGGTCATGAAAGTGCAGCCGTTGCGCGATACTCTGCGGCGGGCGCGCTTGGCGGTGGAACCTTCGGGAAAAACACTTTATCTCAGCCCTCAGGGCCGGCCGCTGACTCAAGATGGAGTACGGCAACTAGCTGGTGAGCCGCGTTTAATTCTGCTAGCTGGACGTTATGAAGGTATCGACGAGCGGCTTGTCGATACCGAAGTGGACGAAGAATGGTCCATTGGTGACTATGTGTTGAGTGGTGGCGAGCTGGCAGCGCTGGTTGTAATCGACGCAGTCGTCCGGTTATTGCCAGGGGTTCTAAATGACAATGAATCAGCTGAGCAAGATTCGTTCATGGACGGCCTGCTCGACTGCCCGCACTACACCCGGCCGGAGGAAATCGATGGGAGATGCGTACCTCCGGTATTATTGAGCGGAGATCATACCGCCATCGCCCGCTGGCGGCGGCGCGAGGCACTGGGACGAACCTGGTTACGGCGGCCCGAGCTGCTAGCGCGGCAGAAACTAACCGCCTATGATCAGCAATTGCTGGTCGAATTCACTGAAAAATATCAAGAGAATAAGGAAAATACTGACACTGTCAGCAATTTCCCCGAGCAACGTGGAGCTTAGTGCTATGAGTAAATTGGTTGAAGCATTCGAACGGGAGCAGATGACCCGTGAAATTCCCTCATTTAATCCCGGCGACACGGTAGTAGTACGGGTTAAGGTCAAAGAAGGTAACCGTGAGCGCCTGCAGGCTTTCGAAGGCATCGTGATTGCAAAGCGTAATCGTGGCTTGAATTCAGCCTTCACGGTGCGCAAGGTCTCCCACGGCGAAGGTGTAGAACGGGTGTTTCAGACACACAGCCCGATAATTGCCGATATTAGCGTTAAACGCCGGGGTGATGTACGCCGCGCCAAGCTGTATTACCTGCGCGGACTGGAAGGCAAGGCAGCGCGTATCAAGGAGAAGTTGCGCTAAAGGCTAAAGATTGAAAGCAAAGGTGCGGGGAGGCTATATGCATAATGACGAGGTAGCCTGGCTGGAATCGGTCCGAGCGCTGGCGCTGGAAGCGAGCGAGCGGATTTTGGAGATTTATGCGACGTCGTTCAAGGTGACTGCCAAGGAAGACAGCAGCCCATTGACAGCGGCCGACTTAGCATCCCATCGAACTATTGTGGCTGGCTTGCGCGCGCTGACACCCGAGATTCCAGTACTATCCGAAGAATCAGCCGCCATTCCGTTTACTGAGCGTCTCCAATGGCACCGCTACTGGCTGGTGGACCCGCTGGACGGTACCAAAGAATTTGTGAAGCATAACGGCGAATTCACCGTCAACATCGCGCTGATTGAAAATCATGAACCAATACTGGGTGTAGTACGGGTGCCGGTAACCGGGTTATGCTACTTCGCCGCCCGCCACTACGGCGCGTTCCGTGATGAGCCGGGCCGGCTACCGCAACCAATTACGGTTAAGCCGTTAAAACACAACCAGCCTGTGCGGGTGGTAGGCAGCAAATCGCATGGTGGGCCGGGTTTGCAAAAATTCGTTGCCGCTCTTGGTTCTCATCAACTGGTCACCATCGGCAGTTCACTCAAATTATGCCAAGTTGCAGAGGGTGCAGCGGACGTCTACCCCCGCATGGGACCAACCTCGGAATGGGATACCGCTGCAGCCCAGGCTATTGTTGAAGTTGCTGGCGGTCAAGTGGTCTCAGCAGAGACCGGCCGGCCTCTACGCTACAACACCCGTGACTCGTTGCTCAATCCCCACTTCATCGTCTACGGCGATGCCAGTCGCGACTGGCTCAGTTATGTTCCACGCTGACTGGCCTAACAGCACCTGAAATGACACTGACCAATACCTATCAAGCCATTATTGCCGCACCGTTTGGTTGTGTTATTGGTATTCGAATGAATGGCATGGCCGTTGACACACTGGATTATCTGCCTGTTGGCATTGTTGAAAAATCACCGGCAAATACCGCAGCCGCACAAGCCGCTGAAGAATTAAAGGCTTATTTCCATAATCCCCGTTCACCTTTCACGATCCTGCGGGCGCCGCAAGGAACAGCGTTTCAGCAACGGGTATGGGCAGCATTGCAAACCATTCCTCTGGGAACGGCACTGACCTACAGCGAGCTGGCACAGCAACTTGATACCGCAGCGCGCCCTATCGGCGGCGCCTGCCGGAGCAACCCTCTCCCAATCCTGATTCCTTGCCACCGAGTGGTGGGGCGGCAGGGATTGGGCGGTTACGCAGGCGAAGTTACTGGCGACCTACTCGGGATCAAACGCTGGTTATTACAGCATGAGGGCGTAGATTGTAGCGGCGCCTAATGTTAAAGTTACCGGCCTGTTTCAATGGCGGCCCCTATCGGTCCCCCCGCGACGACAAACTGTGAATCCCGTCAGGCCTGGAAGGGAGCAGCGGCAGCAGTAGCCTCGGGCGCCGGGGTGTGGCGGTTAGGGGTCGTCGCCCTTCTCTAAGGTGAAAGGTGAAAAGCGAACGGTTAAAGCTTAAAAACCAAGGAATTATAGCTTTTTCACGCCACAGGGAGTTGGTATGAATTACCAGGTTCTAGCCCGCAAGTGGCGGCCACGCACTTTTCATGAACTTGTTGGTCAGGAGCATGCCGTTCGCGCCTTAACCAACGCGCTCGACCGGCAACGGTTACACCACGCCTTTCTATTTACCGGCACGCGAGGAGTGGGTAAGACCACCATTGCCCGGATCCTTGCCAAGTCGTTAAATTGCGAAGTTGGCGTTTCTTCTAAGCCTTGCGGTAAGTGCAGCGCTTGCCAGGAGATTGACACGGGCCGCTTCGTAGATCTGATTGAAGTCGATGCTGCTTCCCGCACCAAGGTCGACGAGACCCGGGAGCTATTGGAAAACGTGCAATACGCGCCTAGTCGAGGGCGCTTCAAAGTGTACCTGATCGATGAAGTCCATATGTTTTCCAATCACAGCTTCAACGCCCTGTTGAAAACTCTGGAAGAACCCCCTCCGCATGTGAAATTCCTGCTGGCGACGACCGACCCGCAGAAACTACCCGTCACAATCCTATCGCGTTGCCTCCAATTCAGCCTTAAACGCCTGCCAGCCAACATGATCGCTCGATATCTTGACCATATACTGGTGCAGGAGGTTATCCCACACGAAACAGCAGCGCTGCAACTTATTGCCCGCGCTGGTGACGGTAGTATGCGTGACGCCTTGAGCCTGCTGGATCAAGCGATCGCCTTCGGCGGCGGCCAAGTGGAAACGGCAACGGTCAGCACCATGCTCGGCAGCATCGACCGGCGGCAAGTCACCCAGTTACTCGAGATGCTGGCCACCAACAATGCTCCAGGCTTACTTCAACAGATTGCAGTGTTAGATGAACACACACCCGATTATTCAATGGTGCTGGCCGAACTACTGTCACTGTTGCAGCGGGTCGCTCTGGCCCAAGCCGTGCCAAATGCGCCAATAGATGATGAAGCCGCTGACCCCGAAGAGGTACGGCGATTCGCAGAAATACTGCTGCCTGAGGACGTACAGTTATTTTACCAGATCGCGTTGCTTGGCCGGCGTGATCTGCCCTTGGCACCCGACCCACGAGGTGGTTTCGAGATGGTATTGTTACGGATGCTGTGTTTCCGGCCAGCGACGTTGGAGGCGGCAACACCAATTCCGGTTACTACGCCAATACGAGCAATTGAAAAGCCTACTATTACCTCTAGTCCATCAATACCTCCATCAACACCTCCATCAATACCCGCATCCTCGGCTTCGAAGTGGGAATTATTGATAAAGCAACTGGATTTGAATCACAGAGAGAGGGACTTAGCGTCAAACTGCCAATTGGTGGCACACAATGGTCATCACTTTCAACTTAGGCTAGAGCCTAATTTTAAGCCATTACTTAATTCCTATATCACAGATCGATTGAAAACCGCGCTGGAACAGCACTTTGGCGAACCAATTAATCTGACGTTCCAGTTTGGCCGCACCACCGAGACGCCAGCGCGTCATCAAGATCAACAGCAGGCGGAACGGCGCCAGGCAGCGGCTGAGCAGACTCAACAAGATCCGCATGTGCGGGATATGCAAGAAATGTTCGATGCGCGGATTACCGCGATCCACCCGCTTGACGAAAGCGATAGTTAATCTATGGAGGAAAAATGATGAAAGGCGGTTTGGGAAACCTGATGAAACAAGCACAGAAGATGCAGGAAAACCTGCAAAAGGCGCAGGCAGAAATTGCAGAAATGGAAATCAATGGCGAATCAGGCGGCGGGTTGGTCCGTATCGTAATTACTGGCCGCCATGAGGTTCGACGGATACACATTGATGATAGCCTGGTGGGCGACGATAAGGACATGCTGGAGGATTTGGTCGCTGCCGCCTTCAACGATGCAGTGCATAAAGTCGAGCGCACCGTCCAAGACAAGATGTCTGGTCTCACCTCCGGCATGGGCCTGCCGCCGGGGATGATGGGTGATCTCAAGCTACCCTTCTGACCGGCGGCTCGCTTTATGATGGCCTCGCCGCTGCTGAATCAATTGATGGCGGCGCTGCGCTGCTTGCCGGGGGTAGGACCGAAATCTGCCCAGCGCATGGCGCTGCATCTACTGGAACGAGATCGCGAAGGCGCCGGAAAGTTGATTGAAGCGCTGCGAATAGCCCTGGACCGGATTGGCCACTGCCGGCTCTGCCGCGATCTGAGCGAGACAGAAATTTGTGCCCTGTGCACCCATCCGAACCGTGATCCTGCTCTGTTGTGCGTGATCGAAACACCGGCTGATGTGCTGGCAGTAGAGCAGTCAACCAGTTTTCAGGGTCGATACTTCGTACTAATGGGCCACTTGTCGCCATTGGATGGCATCGGTCCAGCAGAACTAGGATTAGAGATTCTAGAAACCCGGCTGGATGAAGGTGAAATCCGCGAAATTATTCTCGCCACCAATCCAACCGTGGAAGGTGAAGCCACGGCTTATTACATTGCCGAATTGGCCCGCGAGCGCGGCATCCGCGCCACGCGCATCGCCCACGGAGTACCATTGGGTGGAGAATTGGGATACGTGGACGGCGGTACATTGGCACACGCTTTCGCCGGACGTCGAGACGTGTGAAAACCAATGGATATCATCTTTCAGCATTTTATTAACCACATGACACCCAATCCGAAAAACCGGCTCCATGATTTGGGTTATCAAACGGCTCGCAGCACCTTGCCTGTAAAAATGGCTCGTCAGAGAAGCACTGAGGATTCCAATAGCTTTTAACCGGTATGTCAGCCGTCCGGCTTACGGATCAGACGGTTCCTGTTGGAGCCATAGCTCTAAATGCTCACACAGCAGGGCTTGCAAGTCCGCATGGAAGCACCGGGCAACCATCGGGGTCAGCCGATGCTGGGTATTGAGCAGAGCACTGTAATACAACCCGGTCAGAATTGAATGATAGCGAGGATGGTCCGGCTCAGCCAATGCACCCAAGCGCTGCACCAGCGGGTGTTCTGCGTTCAGAAACAAGGTCAATGGGTACTGACGCAGCTGGTCACGTACCTCGCCCGCCAGTTCTGCCAGTCCGTCCAGCGCGAACGGTTTTTCCAATGCCCGCTCCATGGCATCAAACGCTGTGACGCGCTGACCGGCCAGCAATACTGCACTCAGACTGTCTGGTTGAAACCGGCGCACTTGCGTTCGCACCGATACTTTCCATTCCGCCAGAACCCAATCCAGCGCCCGTTCTAGTCGCCGGTAAGCAACCTGTTCTGTTACCGCCAACTGTTCGTACCAATCCGGATCGTCTAACCGGTCTAATGGCTTTAATTCAACAGTTTCAGCGTGTTGACTGGCGTAGCGGCGCAGCAGCGTTTCGTCAAAGGGCCGGCCCGCATTGACAGCCAGTACTCCACGCGCTTGACAGAGCGTATCGAATTGATTGGTGTCGGTCTCGTGAGTGAAAAAGTAGAGCGGCCGCTTGCCATGCCCGGCGACTGGCTGGCGGGCCAGAATGCCGGGTAAGGTCAACTGCCCTTGATGCGTGGCAAACGGTAGATAGTCTAGCACTGCTGCGCCGAATCCCGCATGCCGCGCCGCCATGCCCTTGATCGCATCATGCTGCCAGTCACAGAGTTGCAGAAAGCGTGGCTGATCATGGTTCGCAAGATCGCGTAGACTGGCGACAATCTGTTCCCCCAGCGCCACGCGCAAGGCACCCCAGGCCGCATCATGTAGCACGTTATCGCGAGCGGCGGTCGGTTGCAGATCAGGAGCATCCACCACGCCACGCACAAAACCCGCCCATTCTGGCAGTAATTCGTTGTCATTCAGGCGAATCGCCATCCGCGCTTGAAACAAGTCCACAACACCACCCGTCAGGCTGCCAGGCGTGTAGCGGCTCGGGATGAATAAACCACCCAATGCACGCGGTTGCGCTAAATCAATCGGGATAACCAGTAAGGGCGGGTCGCCGTAGCGCTGGCTGAGAAAGGCCGCCAGTGACCGTTCCCGCTCTACGGGATCGTTCCAATTCAACTGATGCCAGGGCGCATGGACAGCATTAATGGGTCCGAAGCCATTTAGCAGAATTGGGAACGGCAGAAAGTCGGCGTAGCGACGCACCGTCTGGCGAATCAGGCGCCCGTCGAGGAAATTGGTCCGGTCAGGCGCTAAAGTGACTGTAACCTGCGTGCCGGGCAATTGCGCGGTCGCCGGTATAGCCTTCAGCTGGTAATCTTCGCCACCGTGGTTGACCCAGCGCCAAGCGTGCGCCGCGCCCGGCTTGCGAGTCAGAACTTCGACCTGCTCCGCTACAGTAAACGCCGACAGCAAACCGATACCGAATTGGCCAATGGTGGCAACTACCACATCTCGCGCTGCCAATTCCTGAACACGGCTACCCGTACCAGTGCTGCCAATCACGCTGAGAAAATCTTCGATATCCCGCTGATCCATGCCGCTACCGTTATCGGCAAAATGCAAAGTCCGGGCAGTTTCGTCTACGTCGACATGGATCTCACCGGCCAGATCCGGAGTATGAATCCGGCGTAACTGAATGCTGTCATGGGCGTTTTGCAGCAATTCACGAATAAACACCTCCGGTTCCGGATACAAGCTTTTCGCCAGCAGCCGGACCAGACCTTGGAAACTGGTACGCATCTTAGGCATCGGGAAACTCACAGTTTGCGTTAAGCTAGCAGGTAGCTTCTGACAATTCGCTCGGCGATGGAACCGTTTGTTGTTTTCGCCATCCATCGCTTCCACGCCTCATCTTCTGGAATATCCTGCTCCCATGCCCACAAATCCTGTCTCCTCCACCGAATTTGCCCCCTTGCGTCTGCGCAAGAATGAAGATCGCCGGTTGCGCGCCGGTCACCTCTGGATCTACAGCAACGAGATCGATGTGGACGCAACACCGCTGCGCAATTTTCAGCCGGGCCAACCGGTGACGATCCAAGCCAGCAATGGCCAATTCATGGGTACCGGCTATATTAATCCTCATGTCTTACTCTGCGCCCGGCTGGTGAGCCGTGATATTGAACATCCGTTAAGCCCTTCGCTGCTGGTGCATCGCCTGAATGTAGCGCTGAGTTTGCGCGAGCGCGTCTATGAACGACCCTTCTACCGGCTGGTGTATGGCGAGGGCGACGGTCTGCCGGGCTTAATCGTGGATCGTTACGGTGATTTATGTGTCGTGCAGATCACCACTGCCGGTATGGAACGGCTCAAGGATGACATACTCGCGGCTTTGCAAAAAGTACTGAAACCAGGCGCCGTGTTATGGCGCAACGACAGTCCAATGCGGGAACTAGAAGGATTGGAGCGTTATGTCGCCGAAGCTGCTGGTAAGGTTCCCGAGTTCGTCACCGTTGAGGAAGACAGCCTGCGTTTCCAGATTGCGCCGCGCACTGGGCAGAAGACTGGCTGGTTCTATGACCAACGGGACAACCGCGCCCGCCTGGACCGCTATATCCGCGACCGGCGTGTGCTGGATATGTTCAGTTATGTTGGAGCCTGGGGCATTCGCGCTGCAGCGCGCGGGGCACGTGAAGCGCGCGTGGTGGACAGTTCCGCGCCAGCGCTCGCGTTGGCTGCTGCCAACGCGGCCCTCAACGGGATCAGCGATCAAGTGCAGATCCAGCAGGGCGATGCCTTCGAGGTGTTAAAGGCGTTGCGTGAGGCCCGTGAGCGCTTCGACGTCGTAATCGTCGATCCACCGGCCTTTATCAAGCGCCGCAAGGACTTTAAGGAAGGCGCGCTGGCTTACCGGCGGATCAATGAGATGGCGATGCAGGTGCTGGAACGCGACGGACTGCTCGTCTCCTGCTCCTGTTCCCAGTTACTATCGCGGGATCTGCTGATCCAGACTTTGCTGCAAGCTGCACGGCATTTGGACCGTAATCTGGTCATCCTGGAGCAAGGCCGGCAGGGACCCGATCACCCGGTGCCTCCGGCGATTCTCGAAACCGAATACCTCAAGATGGTATTGGCCCGGGTGCTACCCGCCTAAAGTAAACTTCACCCTGGAGAAAACCGCATGAGCGAGGTCGTTCTCACTGCTATCCATGGGCCGATAGCTCAACTCACCCTGAATCGCCCAGAATCCTACAATGCTTTAAATATTAGTACTGCACAAGCGCTTACCCGGGCATTGCTAGATCTGGGAGCTGATCCAGCCATTCGCGGTCTCGTCATCACTGGCAACGGTACGGCCTTCTCCGCCGGCGGCGATATCAAGTTCGTACAAACGCATCCCCACGGACCTGCGGCAGCTTTCTACGAATTGGCCACTCACGTCCACGTCTGTGTGACGGAAATCCGCCGGCTGCATAAACCAGTGATCGCCGCTATTAACGGGATCGCCGCGGGAGGTGGTTTTTCCTTGGCGCTATCTTGTGACTTCCGGATCATGGCCGATTCAGCGCAGCTAAAGCAAGGCTTTACCAGCAATGCTCTCTGTATTGACGCCGGCGGTACGTTTACTCTGCCTCGCCTGGTCGGATTGGCTCGCGCCCTGGAAATTGCTGCCTTTGATGAACCGATCACTGCCGAACAAGCGTTGAGCTGGGGATTGGTAACGCAAGTTGTTTCCAATAGGCTACTGCTCGAAACTGCCCTGGGTATGGCGCACACCCTTGCTGAAAAGTCGCTACATACCTTTGAACAAGTCAAAACGCTTCTAACCGATTCGTTCCATACGTCCTGGGAAACACAATTGGAACGTGAACGACGCGGACTGGTAGCATGTGCTGGCCACCCAGATGGTCAAGAAGGGATGCAAGCCTTTCTGGAGAAACGCCCTCCGCGTTACAACACCTATTAATCACATAATAAAAATATGTAATTCTTTAGTAAGCTGCACTAGGAATAGGAAGCAACCCTCAGCATGTGGGACATCAGGGACTTACCATCTTTTTGCTGATAGACAGCTTGAGATTCAGCCAGCGTTGCACCAGCAATAGGCTACGATGGGAAATTCTGAGCGTACTTTGAGACCCATTCGGCGGCCGCTTCCTCTCCAGAGAGAAAGCGGCCCTCTTTTTTCAGTACTTCCTGCTGATAATGATAGATTTGGCAGACCTGTTCAACCATGCGCACGGAAAATTCCGTGTTCTCGTCCGCAAACCGAACACCTACATGGTAATGGCCATTCGTTTGGCGACACCAAACGATGGTCCCCGTTGCCTTGAATGGAGGTTCCCGAACCGGGATTATGATTTGAATGACACAACCTCGTGCAAGAGCATCGTGAGCTTGAAAGCAAAGCCCACCCAGACTGATATCCTTCAAGCGGTTTTTCTGGCTGGATTCAGAATGAGTGATCCGGTATTCGATGGGGATGTCAGAGGGATGGCGAATGAAGTGCCGCATGGACCGCCCTCCAAATTTCAAAGCCCTAGGAGCTAGCAAAGACAAGGATAAGACATATTACGCCTAGCGCATCGGATTTTCATATATCATTAAAGCTACCCTGCTGCTCATCCAGACACCCTTCAAGCAGAAGAAACACCCTACTCCACATCTGGGACCAGGGAGCCATGCCGAAAGAAAGATAGAACGTCCGTCTTGCTGGATATGACGAACTGAAACAGCAACTGCCATGATTGATATCATGATTTCTGGCAGCGCCATGGAGCGGAACACTGGACAATCACGCCAGAAAGCGATTGAAACACTCCATGGCATTCGACCGAACTGGCAACCTGCCAACCAACTCAAACTGCTTCAGGCATTACGAGATTTGGAGCAATCAAGCAAAATATCCAATTAGCTCCTGAAAACAAATTCAAAAATCGCCTCAAAGCATACCAAACAGCCGCAATGCGTAGTGATCGAGCATGAGCGCAGCAAACAACCCAAACAGATAAACGATCGAAAATCCGAAGGTTGGCATGGCTAAGGTGTCATCCTCCGTAGCATACAAACGCACCGCGTAACTCAAAAAATGTAGACCAAATCCAACCGCGCCGATTAGATAAATCCAACCGCTCATACCGGTCAGAAATGGCAACAAAGTTATCAAAAACAACAGGATAGTGTATAGAAGAATATGTAAACGGGTGAAAGCCACGCCATGAGTAACCGGCAGCATGGGAATATCCGCATTCGCGTAATCATGGCGGCGGTGAATAGCCAGTGCCCAAAAATGGGGTGGTGTCCAAATGTAGATGATCAGAAACAGCAGCAACGCGCCAGGATCTACCTGACCGGTAACTGCTGTCCAACCCAGCAAGGGCGGGGCTGCACCGGCAGCGCCACCGATGACAATGTTCTGCGGAGTAGCCCGCTTGAGGAACAAGGTATAGATCACTGCATAGCCGATCAATGAAGCGAAGGTCAGCACAGCAGTCAGCGGGTTAGTGAACGCCAGTAATAAAGCAAAGCCTAGTACGCCGATGAGCAAAGCAAACGTCAATACCTGCCAGGTGTCCAGTTGTCCACTCGGCAACGGCCGGCGGCAAGTGCGTGCCATCATTGCATCGACCCGCCGATCAACCAGGTGATTAATAGCGGCGGCGGAACCGGCCATCAAGGCAATCCCTAGCGAACCAAATAACAGAATCGGCCACGGTACCATGCCGGGTGTTGCCAGCAACATACCGACCATCGCAGTAAAAGTGATCAGAGCCACCACTTTAGGCTTGGTCAGTTCCAGATATTCCCGCCAGTGGCGGCGGAATCGGGCATGCAAGGTCTGGATGGTCGTCGTCATGTCACGGTTTCCGGTCGAACAAGATGGTTCAGCATCACCAGCGCCAGCAATAGTAGCGCCGCGCCGCCATTATGAGCGACCGCGACCGGCAACGGCAATTGCATCACAACATTGGCAATACCTAGACTGAGCTGAAAAGCCAGCAAAACGCCGATAGCGATGCCAGCCCGCTGTAACATCCGGCTCTCAGTCACGATCAACCGCCAGACCAGCCAACTCAAATAGAGCAAGACCACTATGGCACCGAGACGATGTACGAGGTGAATAGTCACCCGGGCATCGTTGCTCAACACACCACCTTCGTAAGAAATCCCCAATCCTCGCCACAAAGTGAACGCTTCTCTGAAATCAGTCGGTGGCCACCACTGAGTTTGACAGGTCGGGAAATCCGGGCAGGCCAGGGCAGCGTAATTAGCGCTGGTCCAGCCGCCCAGGGCAATCTGGCCCACCAGCAAAATCAGTCCCAGGGCAGCGTAAATGCGCAATGACCGGGCATGAGCAATCACCATATCGCCACCGTATCGGCCTTGACGCAGGGCCAGCCACGCCAACAGGCTCAAGGTCGCCAGGCCACCGAGCAGATGGCCCATAACCACCACTGGTTTCAATTGCCACGTTACGGTCCACATACCCAGTAGCGCCTGGAAAACCACCAGCCCCACCAGCAGTGAGGGCAGAAGGACCGGTTGACCGGGCTGATGACGATTCCGCCAAGCCAGCACCGCTATCCCCAGAACCAATAAACCCAGCGTTCCGGCGAAATAACGGTGGATCATCTCTTTCCACGCCTTGTGCGCCTCCAGCGGACGATCAGGGTAAGCTTCATTGGCCTTGATAATTTGGTGAGCCTCGCCAGGCACATCCAAATGCCCATAGCAACCCGGCCAATCGGGACAACCCAATCCAGCATCCGACAGCCGCACGTAGGCACCCAGCAGCACCACAATAAAGGTTAGTGCCAAAGCCGCCCAAGTCAGGCGGTAAAACCATTTGCTATGCATAAATTTCTTTTCATCCAATCTTGGATAAGCGCAGCAGCCGCTTCAAATCCTTCAACATTCCGCCAGGCTTGGCTGTGGTTGGGTAGCGCATCAACAGATTGCCAAGCGGGTCAACCAGATAAATCCAGTCGCCGCCCTGCTCTGCCTCAACGAACGCCTGGAGGAACGCGTTACGGATTTCAGCATCCGCTACACCTGTTAACATATCGGCATGTTCTGTAGCCAGCCATTGGCGCAGCTCAGCATTAGGCATTCCATCCAACAGCAATACGGTTTTCACCCGCACCAGTTCCTTACCCAGGGCCAGCCGCACCTGCCGCATGTCATACAGACTTGTGCGGCAAGACGCATTGCATTGCGCTGCTGTACCGACATAGACCATGAGCCAATGTCCTTGTAGCGCCGTCTGATTCCACGACCGTTCATCGATCGGAATAAAACGCAAATCTGGGAGTGGACGAGCGGGATTCAACAACTCACCATGTTGCGCTGAGCTACTGGGCCGCCAATTGTCAGCGAGCAATAACCAAGCCGTGGCGAGGGGCAGCACGAAGCAAGCGATGACGAACAACAAAATCAATCGTTGCCGCCACTGTAGGGGAATAGCCGATAACTTGAAAGGAAGAGTCTGTGCGCTCATCATCATTAAATATTAAGTGGGACAGGCATCCTGCTTTTTAGACTTACGAATTGAGTCATTCTAATGCAGAAGGGATTTTCCGACGAATACTAGCGACGATGTACAAAATAACCAGCGCAGCTGACAAGGCGAACCATTGTACCGCATAGCCCTGGTGACGTTCGGGACCAAAACCGCCAAAGCCCGGCTGCCAATCGCGCCAGTAGCCCTGAGGAGCTTCTGGGTCCAACAAAATGATGGCAGATTTTAGGGGATAACCCAGAATTGCGGAAAGTGGTGCGTAATCGACATATTGGATAACCCGTGGCCAGTTCCGGTCAGCACCACCCGCCTCACCCAGATGGATGCCGGGATTCGCTGGTTGGGCAAGGCGGCCATTGACTGTAACGGGTCCGGTAGTGACGGCAATATCTGGCAAAACCTGCCGCGAGCTGCCCAACGGAATCCAACCCCGGTTGACCAGCATCGCCTCACCACCAGCCAGCCTTAGCGGCGTCAGCACATGGTAACCCGGTTGGCCCTTAAGTAACTGGTTGTCCAGCAATAGTTGGCGTGAATTGTCATAGTGGCCAACCGCAATCACCTGGCGATAGTAATTGCTGGAATCAGCAGGATTGAGATTATCAAGGGGTACTGGCAGTTGTTGGGATTGTTTGGCAAAGGCCGTTTGCAATTCTGTCTTTTGCCATGACCGATCCAGTTGCCAAAAACCCAGCGACAACAGCATGGGTAGCAATAACAACACCGCGAGGGTTAATGGCCAACCCGGATAAAATTTCCAAGCACTGCCTTGCTTTCGAGGCTTGCCATCCATCAGCTTGGCATCGGTATCCTTCAACGCCAGACCGATTGGGTTATACTTCCAGTGGTCATTAACCCCTGGAATTCCCCCATGCTGATCAAGATCATTGTCGCTGTCATGCTGCTGCTTATCCTCGCCAGCCTCGGTTCTGGGCTATTCTTCCTGATCCGCGACCAGGGACACAACCCTCGCACCGTCAAGGCACTCACCGTGCGGATCGCTTTGTCAGTTGGCCTATTCATCTTGTTGATGATTGCCTACGCCACCGGATTCATTACGCCACACGGTGTGATTCAACGCGAGCCGGCTCCAGCCGCTCACATCCAGTAAACGAAAATAAACAACCCTAGCCAGACCACGTCTACAAAATGCCAGTACCACGCCGCCGCCTCAAAGGCAAAGTGCTTGTGTGGTGAAAAGTGGCCGGCCATGCTGCGAAACAGAATCACTGCCAGGATAATGGCGCCAATGGTGACGTGCAGACCATGAAACCCAGTCAGCATAAAGAAGGTAGACCCATAAATGCCGCTGCCTAACGTTAGGTGCAACTCCTGATAGGCCTCATGATACTCAACAGCCTGTAAGACCAGGAACAACACACCGAGCGCAACAGTAGCAGCGAGACCTTTGATGAGTTTTGCACGATTCCCCTCCACCAAACCCCAATGCGCCCAAGTAATAGTCACGCCACTGCTCAGCAGGATCAAGGTGTTGATCGCCGGCAAGCCCCAAGCATGCATCGGTGCGAAGAAACCGCCGATTTTATCTGGTCCATTGGTTGGCCATGTGGCTTCGTACCCCGACCACAGCAGACTCTGAGTGAGAACACCATGCTCGGTCTCGCCACCCAGCCACGGCACCGAGTAGTGCCGCGCATAAAACAACGCACCAAAAAATGCGGCGAAGAACATAACTTCCGAAAAGATAAACCAACCCATGCCCCAGCGGAAGGAGCGGTCCATCTGCGCGTTATAAAACCCATGCTCGCTTTCCATCACCACCGTGCCAAACCAGCCAAACATAGTGGTCAGAATCATCGCCAAGCCAATGAACAGCAATGTACTGCTGCCGCCATTCAACAGTGTGGCTCCGCCAAACATCATCGTGAACAGGCTGATCGAAGCAATAATCGGCCAATGACTTTGAGCGGGCACATAATAGATATCGGAAGCCGGCGCGTGTGCATGCGTCGCCATGAAAAAATCCCCTTTGGTGATTGTTGATCAATCCGGTTAACGCGAAAGGTTCAAGACTATGAACCGCTCGCTTCATCCAGTCTAAAGAAAGTATATGACAAGGTCACTGTACGCACATCCGGGGGTAAATCCGGATCGATGCGGAACGTAACAGGCATTTCCTTGCTTTCCCCCGCCTGGAATTGCTGGCGATTGAAGCAGAAACATTCGATCTTTTGGAAGTGTGACGCAGCCAGACCTGGCGAAACGCTAGGTATCGCCTGCCCAACCAACGGTTGATTGGTCAGATTGCGGGCATGAAAATGGGTCTGGTAAAACTGGCCAGGATGAACGGTCATGCGATCCACCTGCGGCGAGAATTCCCACGGTGCAGTCACATTCAGATTCGCCACGAATTCAACAGTCACCGTGCGCAATTCATCGATTTTCATCGGTTCCGCTGCTACCACGCGGCCACCGGTTTTGCCATTTAGCCCAGTGACCTGACAAAGCACATCGTAGATTGGCACCATCGCAAACCCAAAGCCGAACATCGCGACGGTAATAAACAGCATACGCCGCACCAGCCGGCGATTGGCTTGCCGCAGACGATCTGTATCCGGAGATACCGGATCAGAATTTGGAGCGTCTTCAACAGTCTTGTTCATTGCAGACCCATGATTACGATGATGCCGATGTAAAACGCCAGCGCCAGCGCGCCCAGAAATAAAGCCGTGCGGCGGTTACGCGCCGCCAGCGCAGGATCGGAATTTTTCGAGGTATCCATCCCGATTTTGGTCCTATCCATGAGCGATTGGTTTCTCAGTGAAAAGATAGTCCCGCAACTCATGATCAAAAGCGGGATCCTGGCGACGAATCCATTCCAGTACCATCGCAGCGTGTTCCTTCTCCTCATCACGGTTATGAGCCAGAATCGCTTTCAATTCCGGATTCTTGCAGGCATCTACCCGCTGGTTGTACCAATCCACTGCCTCCAACTCTTCCATCAACGAGATAATCGCCCGATGCATATCCCGGGTTGTGTCGGATAGCTCGTTGATCGGCTCGTGATAGCCTTCATTCGCCATGCCTGATCTCCTCGATATGTATTTCGCTATGTGACCCGCCCCTCCTCCCCCCAACTCCCTCCCGCAAGGGGAGGGAACGTTCTTTGGTAAGCAAGAAGTGAGGGGGGATAATGTTACCGGATCAAATCAATCCACCCGTGGCGCAGTCTGGAAAGTATGATACGGCGGCGGCGAACTCAACGTCCATTCCAATCCTTTCGCGCCTTCCCAGACCTGGTCGGTGGCTTTAGCTCCGCCCCGGATAGTCTGGATAACGTTATACGCAAATAAGAGTTGTGAAATCCCGAAAATAAATGCGCCAACCGTCGAGATCATGTTGAACTCGGTGAATTGCAAGGCATAGTCAGGAATGCGGCGCGGCATGCCGGCCAATCCCAGGAAGTGTTGCGGAAAGAACAACACATTAATTCCGACCACCGATAGCCAGAAGTGCCACTGACCCAGCTTCTCGTTGTACATGTGACCGGTCCACTTGGGCAGCCAGTAGTAAGCGGCAGCCATGATCGAGAACACTGCGCCCGGCACCAGCACGTAGTGGAAATGCGCCACCACAAAATAGGTATCATGGTACTGGAAGTCCGCCGGCGCGATGGCCAGCATCAAGCCAGAGAAACCGCCGATAGTGAACAGGATCACGAAAGCGATGGCAAACAGCATCGGCGTTTCAAAGGTCATCGAGCCGCGCCACATGGTCGAGACCCAGTTGAACACTTTGACTCCAGTCGGCACTGCGATCAACATGGTTGCGTACATGAAGAACAACTCGCCGGCCAGCGGCATACCCACGGTGAACATGTGGTGCGCCCAGACGATGAATGATAGAAAGGCAATGGAAGCGGTGGCGTAGACCATCGACGCATAGCCAAACAGCGGCTTGCGAGCAAAGGTCGGGATAATCATCGAAATGACCCCAAACGCCGGCAGGATCATGATATAGACCTCAGGATGGCCGAAGAACCAGAAGATGTGCTGGAACATTACTGGATCGCCGCCGCCCGCCGCGTTAAAGAAGCTGGTGCCGAAATACTTGTCAGTCAATAGCATAGTCACCGCACCGGCCAACACTGGCATTACTGCGACCAACAGGAAGGCCGTAATTAGCCAAGTCCAGACAAACAGCGGCATCTTCATTAGAGTCATAGTCGGAGCGCGCAAATTCAGGATCGTGGCCACGATGTTGATCGCGCCCATGATCGAGGACGCACCCATCATATGGACCGCTAGGATCACAAACGGGAACGCTTCGCCGGTCTGCAATACGAGCGGCGGATACAGTGTCCAGCCGCCCGCTGGACCGCCGCCCGCAGTGAACAACGTGGACAGCAGCAGCGTGAAGGCAAAGGGCATGATCCAGAACGACCAGTTGTTCATGCGCGGCAGCGCCATATCTGGCGCGCCAATCATGATGGGAATCAGCCAGTTCGCCAGGCCCACGAAGGCTGGCATCACCGCGCCAAAGATCATTACCAGCGCATGCATGGTGGTCATCTGGTTGAAGAAATGCGGATCGACGATTTGCAGACCCGGCTGAAACAGTTCGGCGCGAATCACCAGAGCCATAGCTCCGCCGATAAAGAACATCAGCAGCGAAAACAGCAGATACAGTGTGCCGATATCCTTATGATTCGTCGTTAATATCCAGCGGCTCAGGCCTGGGGCGGGGCCATGATGCTCATGGTCGTGACCATGCTCGTGGGTCGGTGCTGCGGTGCTCATAGGGTCTGACCTCCAGGAACGGTGGCGGATAGGGAAACAGGTTTGTTTTGGGCAGTCTGCGGATTCGCTTGCGCTTTCATTTGCACCAGCCACTGCTCAAACTCCTCCGGGGAAACAGCTTTAACCACGACTGGCATGAAGCCATGATCCCGGCCACACAGTTCCGCGCACTGGCCGCGATAGATGCCAGGCTTGTCGATTTGGGTCCAGGCTTCGTTGATGAATCCAGGAATGGCATCTTTCTTCCAGCCCAGGTCCGGTACCCACCAGGAATGGATCACATCGGCGGCGGTGGTGAGAATGCGCACCTTTTTGCCCACTGGCACCACCAGCGGATTATCCACTTCCAGCAGGTAATGTTCGCCCTTACTAGCAGTATTGCGGATCTGCGCCTGAGGCGTCGACAGCGTACTGAAAAACGAGACACCCTGATCCAGATAATCGTACTGCCAACGCCACTGGTAGCCAGTGACCTTGATGGTTAATTCAGCATCGCGGGCGTCAGCCATGCGCACTAGGGTGCCAGTTGCGGGAACCGCCATGGCGATCAGAATCGCCATGGGTATGATGGTCCAGATGATTTCGATAACCGTACTCTCATGGAACTGGGCAGCCACCGCGCCCCGTGACTTGCGATGATGATAAATTGACCAGAACATCACGCCAAAGACCCCGATGCCAATGGCGACGCAAATCCAAAAAATCAGCATGTGCAAATCGTACACGTCCTTACTGATCGAGGTGACGCCTTGCGGCATGTTCAATTCATACTCGGCGTATGCGCCGGTGCTCCAACCCCATAGCGCGCTGCCCAGGGCAACAACGCCCCCTTGCGCGATTCGACTGATGGCCATACCCCTCTCCCGATGGTTGAATGCGCTCCGGACCGTGGAACCGGTAACGCAAAAATGAAATACAAAAAAACACGCTGACTGCCAGATTGCATTCCGGCCCGTCATTTACGACCTAATAAAAAATTTATGGATTAATGCAGAGACAACGGTTCAGGTCCTTGGCCAGTTGTCGACGTTCCTCTTCGACCAGGAAGCGGCCGACCTCGACTGTTTGACCATGAACGCGGATCAGCAACCGACTCGGATACCACTGTCGTGGACAGGCCTTGAGGACGACGTGCGCCCATGCCCGCGCCAGCGTCAGGGACTGTTCCGGCTTTTGCCGACCTCGCTCGATACGAATCGTATCGGCAGCAATACAGATAACTTCCCGCTCATGGCAGCGGCAGGCGACCAGATAAAGACCGGTTCCCACCGCCAGCAGTTCCAGACCGGCAAACGGCAATACCGGCCAAAAACCCATGGCCACCAGGGGTAGCACGAGGGCCAGAGTAATGACGCAGAAGCTCGCAAACACCATTACCGTTTGCCGCCAAGACAGCGAGCGGTTGGGACGCAGCACAAAGCAATATTGGCACTCAGTGGTACAACCCATATCCGCGATCATGGCCCGGAATTCCCCTGCTTGTTTTGCCTAATTAACAAGTAACTTGATACAGAAATTTTGTCAAGAGGTTGCAGGAGAGAGGTAAGAGCTAGATAAGGGGTAAGAGCTAGATAAGGGGATTACGCCAGCGCAATTGTGATAATGGAAAGACTACGGGGCCTTCCTCAGCGCTGGGCCGGGATGGATAGGAAACCGGTCCCCAAGCATGACCGTAAATGACCTCGCAACTAACTGGTAAGAGACCATCGGGCCGGCGTTGCTGCTCATAGGCTTTCCGCACCGCTTGCCACCGCATCTTGCCTGTGAGGCAAAGGGGGCGGCCTAGAGTCATATTGCGAGCACCTAGTGTTTTCAGATCGTGCATCAAACCATCCACGTGCGCATAGGTGAGAGTCAACCGCTCCACATCCATTACCGGATCAACTAACCGCGCCCGCAACAACGCATCACCGATATCATGCAGATCGAAGAAAGCGTTAACGTGATTGTAACTACTACCGGCAGCAGCCCAGCTACGTCGAAGTTCCAGCAAAGTATCAGGGCCAAGGGTGCTAAATAGCAAGGCACCGCCGGGTCTAAGCACCCGGCGGAATTCGGCCAGCACCCGATCCAGATCAGTTGCCCAAGGCAGGGCTAGATTAGAAAAGATCAGGTCACAACACGCATCGGCCAAGGGTAGGAGTTCGGGTTCGCCCGCTAAGCCGTGCAGAGTGCGAAACCAGGGAGCATGCTTGCGCGCTTTCGCAAGCATAGCCGGTGCCCGTTCCAGACCAATGACACATGCCTTACGGTACTTCCTCATCAACCCCACTGTGATACTGCCGGTTCCACAGCCAGCATCGAGAACGATCTCCGGTTTTAATTTGATCAGATCCAACCGATCCAGCAAACGGACACCAACTTCGCGATGCAGGAATGCCGCTTTGTCGTAACCAGCTGCTGCCCGCTCAAAAGCACGCCTTAGCAGGTTTCGATCGAGCTCGAACGGCAATCCCACACTATCGTGATGCATCAAGAAATGCTCGCAGTTCGGCAATAAATTCCGGTAGATGTGAAAAGAATGGCGCGTGACCAGCACGGGCAAACACCCGCAAACGCGCATTCAGCAATTGCGTGAGCATCGCTTCTCCGGCTTCCATCGGCACCAGTTGATCACGCTGCCCCATCAACAATAGGACCGGACAAGTTATCTTTGCCAGATCGGCACGCAGATCGCTGGTTTCCAAAATCGCTAATCCATCTTTCAGCGCACAGATGTCCGGCTCGCCGTGCTGGAACAGCATTGCCTTGAGTTGTTTCAATTGGGCGCTGGCGTGTTCGCTGCCGTAAACTTCCAATGCGATGAACCGCTTCAGTACCATCCGGTAATCCTGGCGCAATTCTTCAGCGAAGCGGCGCAATACCGGTAATGCAATAGCATACGGCCAAGAAGGCTGCTGAACAAAGCAAGGCGTGCTATTGACCAACACTAGCCGGCTCAGTCGTTCCGGGGCCATCAAGGCAACCTGTTGAGCGACTAATCCACCCAGCGACCAGCCAACCCAGGCCGCCGGCGCCGGCGCCGCTGCTATCACTGCCGATGCCCAATCGTTGAGAGTGGATCCAAGCCCAGGTAATTCCTGGCTGTAGCCATGACCGGGCAAGTCCAATACCGTGACCCGGTGATAGCCGGTCAGGCTCTCGGCAACATCTTTCCAAATGCCGGAATGCATACCCCAACCATGCACTAACACCACATCCGGGCCTTGACCAGCAGTGCGCGTATAGAGCATCCGAACGGGGAAAGTGGTCATAACTGAATATTTATCCTGATAAAACAGCTAACAACAGCCCACATCTGGCACAGCGTTCTGCCCGGCAACAATAGATTGGGTAATCCGATTACGACCCTCATTCTTTGAGCGGTACAATGCTTGATCAGCACGCCTCATCAGGCTGGCGCCATCTTCCTCCACAGATCGCATTGCCACACCGAAGCTGGCTGTGACCCGTCCAACCTGCTCGACCAAGGGTTGCGATTCCAGCTTACAACGAATGCGTTTCACGCAAGCAATTGTATTTTCAAGCGGTATATCAGGCAATAAAATTGCAAATTCCTCACCGCCGAAACGGGCCACCAAATCATTCTGCCGGCAATGTTCGCGCAACAATCCAGCAAATCGCTTTAGTACTTCGTCACCCAGCGTGACGCCATAATGGTCGTTAACATCCTTAAAGTGATCCAGATCAGTAATCAGAAGGCACAACGGATGATTGTAACGCTGGCTGCGCTCAACTTCGATCGCGAGCGCATCATCAAGGCGCTGCCGATTACCGACACCCGTCAGCGGATCCGTATGTATCGATTCCTGGATTGTTGCCTCATTACGCCCTAATTCCCGATTAGCTCCAAGTAATTGACGCTGCGTCTCCGCCAGTTCCTCATTAAGCCGCATCATTGTTGCACCCAATATCTCCAGTCCTTCCACGTCATACTCAGCCGCCACCAGCAATCGACCTTGTTGCCAGCGATAGACATGCCCCTGCAAGGAATAACAGGGTTTGTCCTTATATGCCACATTCAGGATGCCCCGATATAACAGCAGCAAACCACCGTGGTACGGCACCAGCGCGTGCATATCCTCAAGACGAGGATTGATAACCCACGAACGGACATCCCAAGACTGGTCAGAGACCGCCGCTGGCGGTATTAACCGCAGGAAACCCTGGTTGGCAGCTAGCACATTGCCGCTCTCATCCAGCAACGCAATCACCACGCCAGCCAGATCCTGTAGGAAAGATGGCAATCCGAAATCCCTCAAGGAGTGAACTAGATGGCTCATAACACCTCGCATTGAGTGGTTTGCGCATCAAAATACCAGCAGTCAATTCCGATGCATTGCTAGAGATCGTCCACGCCATCCATCACCCGTCCTCCTAATGATCGACGCGCACTGCCTACCTAATTCAAAGCGGCAAACACCAGATCAGTTTATGGACAGGCATTCTCGATATGCCGTGGCAGGGAACTGGCAGATCCATCCTATTGGGATGGACAGCTTCGACCTAAGCAACACAAAAATGGATATCAGCTCCTAAATAAGCACCTTCCCATCCAGCCAATTCAAAAGTGCCTGCCGCCACCTGCAGACTCAGATAATGCAACGTGCCTTCTACACAGACGGACAGCACCTGCTGGCCACTCAATAGCACCGCTTCAACCCGCATCAACATACTAACCATCACCATCTCGCAAATCGCGGTTGTTACATACTTCTGAGTCACTGAAATCCAGTTGAGTTGCCAGCATTAGCCGATTTCGTACAGCCCCCGATGAATCAAGGAGATATCGATTTCGACCCGATCAGTGCTTTCATCTAAATTTAATATTAACTAGGAAACGAGAGACCGGTTGAATGCGCCAAAGCACCCTGCTATTTCTGAATATGCTGCTTGAAAATATTCGCTCACCCACTCAACCGTTCTTTGCTTCATATTTGCAGAGTCTAACTGGCCTCTTCAGCCAGCTTTGGATCGTACTCGTTCATTCGGTTCACTCTTCAAAGAACAAAAAAATCCATATCTTTATGATAGTTATGAACTACAAATCTTATTTTCACAACCTCGGCGAGATTATGCGCTGGACAATGGATGCCCCTGATCATCCAGGGGAATATCTAACCATTGATCGTGGTAAATTCTTCGTAAGTCAAGGATCGACCAGGGAATTAGGATTAACGCTGCTACGATCCAGGCCAGCAAGTGCCAACCCCATCCATTACCCGGAATGAAGGTGGCGACGACAACAAAACATCCGGTAATCCCGTAAAACCGGTAAGCTGCTTGTTGAGTATAGTGACCAACCTTGGGGTCAGGATGATGGCGGTTCATTGCGTAGACCAGCATCGAAGCGCCAAACCAGAAGATCAGCAGCGGGAACGGGATTAGAACTGCGATCAGGTTGCCATAATTCATCAGGGCAGACGCCCGTTTAGCGGAAGCCCCTCGCGCGATTTTGCCAATTACCGTATTTTCAGCCTGCTCCAGAATATGCATCATTCCAATCCTTAATTTAATGGAAATTAGAAAAATACCTGCATCGGCCCATCATGTTCAGGAACACTATCGTCCTTGTCAACCATGAGAATGCATCATCAAATTGTCACTTTATTGGGGCAATTGCAATATCTTCTACTCCCTCCCATCTGCCTGCTATGTGGAGCAGCAGGCGAAGCAGGGCGCGACCTGTGCGCAGGTTGCGCCGCCGATCTACCGCGTAACGTCTCTGCCTGTACCATTTGCGCCCTCCCATTACCCGCAGGTCAAGCTGGCCTTTGTGGTCACTGCTGTTCACACCCTCCTCCCTATGACCGTGCATTCGCACCTTTTTGCTATCAGCCACCCATAAATTTTTTAATTCGCCAGCTCAAATTCAGTGCCCGGCTGAGCTATGCCCGATTGTTAAGCATATTGTTTGCTGAAGCACTTGCCGAACGCGGTGGCCCTTGGCCAGACTGTATTGTTCCTGTCCCCTTGCATTCAATGCGTCTGCGCGAGCGAGGCTTCAACCAGGCATTAGAATTAGCACGCACCGCCGCCCGTCGTCTAAACATTCCACTGCAAGCTGAAGGCCTGCGACGCATCCGCTACACGACTCCACAGACTTTACTAGACACTCACACCCGCCAAACCAATCCGCTGGGTGCTTTCGTACTCAATCATTCTTTGACCGGATCGCGAGTCGCCTTAATCGATGACGTCATGACCACCACCAGCACCATCTCCGAATGCGCCCGTATCCTACGGGCGGGTGGTGTTGTAAATATTGAGGTCTGGGTCCTCGCTCGCGCCAGCAGCAAGCCTTGAATGCATGAACACACAGCCAATTCTTTCTACCTACCGACTATGAAATCCCGTAGAATGCCGCGCCAATTCGCTCACAGATAAAACTCTTTGGCGCATGAAAACTAACCTACCGGCCTTTGAACAGGCCCTTCGTTCCCATGATGACCTGATCAAACGTCGCGATCTGGCGATTTGGATCGGAGCTGAACCAACCTTCACCGACCGCTGTTCCGAAGCCCCGGAATGGCTATCCAATGCCCTCGGCCCGACCAAAGAACGCCATGCCCGGCAGATGCTGGCTGAATTACTGAATTTGACGCCGGGTGCTGCGGTTTTGCGGACATTGGGCCGGCAATACTCTAAGGAGGACTTGCCGCGATGGAGCCTAGGACTTTACCGGCGCCGCGACCGCCAACCTGTCTGGTCTGGCCCGCCAGACCCGCTAATAGCAGATTCTGTTATCATGCCGTCCGCCAGTTTGCTCGAGGATTTCTGGGAACGGCTGGCGCAGCGGCTTGGCGCGCGCGGCTGGCCAGCGTTGTTATTGACTGTCGAAACTCCTCCCAGCCTGCGTGTGGTATTCCGCTGCGATACCTTGCCTCTACTGGCCAATTCGGAGCGAGATCCTCGACTGGCCCGGCCCAGCCTGCATAGCCAATCAATTCCGCTCCAAGGCCCCCGTGATGAACTAGCGGAACAAGGCATCTTTCTGCTTGGTATCGCAGAGCAGGGCTTCGGCGAAACTACCGTGCCCTGCGTCGAGTTACCTGCCTGTCCTGATACAGAACTATTCCTCAGCCTGCTGACTGCGATTGGCGAAGCCGCTAACGCTGCCGGATTACCGTCACTCATCCTGGCTGGCTTTCCCCCACCCGTAGACACCTCGGTCGCCTGGGCCACTTTGACCCCAGATCCAGCGGTAGTCGAAGCGAATATGGCCCCAGCCCTGGACGCCACCACTTTCTTGCAAGAAACCCGGGCTTGTTTTGCCGCTGCCGCTGCTGCCGGGCTGTCGCCTTACCGCCTGCATTACAACGGCCAAATCACAGATTCAGGCGGTGGCGGCCAACTGACGCTGGGTGGTCCGGCGCCTGACCGCAGTCCGTTTTTGACCCACCCGCATCTATTACCGGCACTCATTGGTTATTTCAACCGCCATCCTGCCCTTTCATTCTACTTTGCTGGCGATTTCATCGGCAGTTCCAGCCAGGCACCGCGTGCTGATGAGCGCACGACCGATCTGTTTGAGGAACTCACGCTAGCGCTGTTCTTGCTGGGACGTCAAGACAACCCGACGCCGGAACTGCTCTGGCAAACGCTGTCGCCGTTCCTGGCTGATCCAGCTGGTAATCCACATCGCGCCGAGATTAACATCGAGAAGCTATGGAACCCTTATCTAACTGGCCGCGGCCAGTTAGGATTGGTGGAATTTCGCGCCTTCCGCATGCCGCCCACCCCAGAGCGGCTGACGGCGCTGGCGGCATTATTACGCGCTATCACTGCCATGCTCAGCCAATCGCCGAAACTACCCCAATTGATCCATTGGGGGCGAGAGCTACATGACCGGTTTGCTTTGCCCTTCTATCTGCGCACGGATTTATGGGACGTGCTAGATGAATTGGCCAGCGCTGGTCTGGGACTGGGTCAGCCGCTCATCACCGAACTGCTGGATGAACAACATTACTCAATAGGCCAAATAGCATTTGGTGACTGCCAGTTAACAGTCCGGCACGCACTGGATTTCTGGCCGCTGCTGGGTAATGCCCTGTCACAAGAGCACGGTCATTCGCGGCTGGTGGACGCCAGTACTGCCCGGTTAGAGATCAGCTTACGCACCCAACCAGGCGCAGCACAAGAAGCACTAACCGATTGGCAATTGACGATCAACGGCTACCGGTTACCGATGCGTCGAGAGAACGAACTGGACGGAGAAACTAAATTGTATGGTGTACGCTACCGGCGTTTCAAACCTTGGACAGGCTTGCACCCCAATTTAGAAGCGCAAGGGCCGCTAAAACTAGTATTGAGCCACCCTCGCCATCCTGGCGCTTTGCAAGTCACTTTGCACGAATGGCGGCCGCAGGGTGGCGGTTACGATGGCTTGCCCCGCAATCTGGAGGAGGCTGCCACCCGCTGCGCTGAGCGTTTTGTTACTGAAGTCCTAGATATTGCGCCCTCGAAACCATCCCTAGAACCGCCATCCGAAGCGATCACACCCTATACTTTTGATTTACGCTGGTTGTAAGCACGCCTGTTCTACCCTGTAAACGGCAACTGGCGCATAATACCCCAATAAATTCCAGTAAACTCCGCAGGAGAACCTCGCATCATGAGCGTCGAAACCATTGCTACCCACCCGTTCAAGGATCAAAAACCCGGTACCTCGGGTCTACGCAAGAAAGTCAAGGTCTTCGAGCAACCGCATTACCTGGAAAATTTCGTGCAGTGTGTTTTTGACACACAGCGTGAGCTTGAAGACGCACCGTTAGTGGTAGGCGGTGATGGCCGCTACTATAACCGGGAGGCCATCCAGAAAATCCTGCGCATCGCCGCTGCTAATGGCTGTACCCGGGTACTGCTTGGTCAAGGCGGCATCTTCTCCACCCCAGCAGTCTCTCATATGATCCGCAAGCACAACGCACGGGGAGGTCTGATCCTGTCAGCCAGCCACAATCCAGGGGGGCCTGACGAAGATTTTGGTATTAAATTCAATACTCCAAACGGCGGACCCGCTCCAGAAAAGGTTACAGAAGCCATCTACACCGCCAGTCTGCATATTAATCGCTATCACACACTGAACACTCCTGACATTGATCTGAATAAGACCGGCACAATCTTCGTCGGCGACATGCAAGTGGATATTGTTGATCCGGTTAACGATTACGCTGACTTGATGGAAGATTTATTCGATTTTGACAAAATCCGCGCGCTATTCAAGAGCGGCTTCCGGATGCGCTTCGATGCTATGCATGCCGTAACCGGCCCCTACGCCCGCGAGATTATTGAGAATCGTTTGGGCGCGCCTCAGGGTACGGTGGTCAACGGCATACCCCTGGAAGACTTCGGGCACGGTCATCCCGATCCAAATCTAGTTTACGCCAAAGAATTAGCTGACTACCTGTTTGGGCCGGATGCACCAGACTTTGGCGCAGCCTCAGACGGCGACGGCGACCGCAACATGGTGCTGGGCCGGCATTTCTTTGTAACGCCCAGCGACAGTCTCGCGGTAATTCTAGCTAACGCTACACTGGCACCCGGCTACCGCGCTCATCTCAGCGGCGTTGCCCGTTCGATGCCGACCAGTCAGGCGGCTGATCGGGTAGCGGCCAAATTAGGATTGTCCTGCTACGAAACACCGACCGGCTGGAAATTCTTTGGCAAC
>JACKNF010000010.1 GCA_024234995.1 Gammaproteobacteria bacterium | reverse complement strand
GGAAGCAGCATCGCTTTGAATCAGACGATTGCCAGGGCGTTTAGCCATTTCGCAACCATCCAACGATTTTCTGAAGATCAATAATCCCCCGGCAATTAGGCGATGCCTTTACTATGGGTATCCGTTCTGTAGTCGCGAGCGATAAGGCAACATCTTGTTTGATCAGTAAGCGATCGATATCTGTAAACATGGCGATTAGAGCAGCTTCAAGATCTTTATCCAAGGTACGGCGCAAATCCACTCTACTCATGACAAGCGCCCAGCGCTGAGCACCTTGCCGCTGTTTCTGCCGGCGTGCCGAAAGCGTCTCAATGACCCGGGCAGCTCCCTGGATTGCAAAGGGGTGGGCATCGACTACCACCAATGCCGTGTCAGCCGCTACGAGCCCCAATCGCTCAAGATGATCCCATCCGGGCGGGCAATCGAAAATGACTGCGGCATAGTCAAATGCCGCGATAGCATCTGCCAGTGCTTCAGGGTCTAATCGCATCACCTCATGACCCTTAAGCCCCGGTCCCCCTGGCAATACCCACAAATTATCTGAAATTTGTATCGGAATAGGATTATCACCTAAAAGAAGCTCTGCTGTGCCTGGCTGAGTAGGATCGGCCCCCAAACCCCAGGCGGCGTTACTTTGAGGGTCCAAATCAATTAGCAAAACCCGATCTCCTTGGGCTGCCAATACGGATGCAATTCCACAAGCAATCGTCGTTTTCCCAACCCCTCCTTTTCCTGCGGATACAGCAACTTTTATAGGCACCATCATGCGTTATCATCCAATTTGTGCAGGTAAAACCGTTAGGCATAGCATTATATGCACCGGAGTAATCGAGCGGACAAATTCAAAATGCACTACATACCATCGTCATTCAAAACTATTGTCCTAACAAGCATGCTGACATTCTGCACCACTCACTAGCACTCCAAGCTGACATTGGCAGAAGGGTGCAACATTGCCGGCAATTTCAGGACTGACGCATAGCGCCGATACCGTTGGTTTTCCTCGACAAGGTACACGTTTCACACCGGCTGTGCGCCATCAGTCCTATCTCTTCGTAAAGATCCAGTAGTTTTCTATAATCGGGTTCTGCAAGCAACTCCTAGCTCTTAGCTAGGTTTTTTAGTTTTAAGATAAAGCGCTGGCTGTTTTCGACAACTTTAAAAGGCGGGTTCCGGAGGCCGCTGCTGGGCCTTACGTTTGCGTGTCGTCTGTATACTCGTTAGTTGCCCATGTCCATTTTTGATCTCTTCCCATAATCGTAGTTGTTCACTCGTCTTTTTAAGCCTAGCGAGCTCAATAAGAACTGAGTATGAAATTGCAGGGGAAAGCACAATCAGGAAGATACAGCAATACATATCCTTAAATAACAAATAGATAGCAAGTTTTGATTGACAAGCCGATTGAGCATTTCCCTGAACTCAAGGATTTGTGTTGCCCAGGCAGAGCCGAACACCGGCTGATCGATATCCAGGTGATCACGGTTTATGCCGTGATCACCTGTGCCGGCATGAGATCAGCGCCGGGTGGACAGCAAGTCCAATGAAATCACTGCCGCTGACACCTCAGGCGACGAGGGCGACGCCGCGGGCCGCACGACCGGGGCGGTCGCGGCGCGCACGAGAAGCAACCCGCGTTTTCTGCCGGTTTCCGCATCCACAGTGTCCATTGCCGCGTACAACCGGTCCGCCGGCACTAAAAAGGGCTGGTAATCGTCGAGCACATCCAGCACAAACACCAAGTTGGATTCTTCCAAATACCCGCCGAGGGGGGAGAAATGACCGATCTCGATGCCAAACAGAGGACGACGGTTAAAATTAATCAGATAGCGATACGCCGGATCGTTCGTGCGCCGCAGGTGCGCGTAAAATGCCTCGCGCGTCAAGTCGCGCAAGATCGTCACGTCAAGGCCGGCATTGGCGCGGATCAAGCCGGCCAACTCGTCGAGGGTCAAACCCAAAAAGCGCGCCTTCCAATAGCTCACGCCGGCCTGGTCGAATACGCTCTCCTGATCGTACCGGTCGATGCCCAGCGAATGGAACAGGTTGACGACCGTGGCCGGGCCACAAAATGCCTCGTTGATCTGATACTCAATCGGATGGGGATAGGTTTTGGCCACCGGTTGTTGCCACGCACGTTCCAACAGTGCTGGATCTTGGTAGTACGCCGCCTGCGCAATGGAATCGGTCGGCGCAGGCGCCGGACCGCAGGCCGCGACCAGAACGCTCAAGAGCAACCACACCCAAGGGCTAAAATGTCCTCTATCCTTCATTACTCTTCTCCAAACCGCCCACGCGATCGGCCTGCACACCGAATCCATTGCTGTAACCGATGCCGTCTCCGCAGTCCGGCGGATGACCGAAGCTATGAAAACGCTGGACCCGAAGACAATCGCACTTTAGTTTACCGCCAACACCATCGAGCTGGATCCGGAATTCATTTTTCCGTGAATCTTGGAGCAAACGTGGGCGCGAAACATTGTGGCATTCTCAGATACGATCACACACGTAAAGCACGGCTTACTGTTCGCGCTCTATCTAGACTATATCGAGGCCGGCACTGAATTGAGCCGCCGCCTTCACCCCAACGGAACGCAGGCAGAATTTACGCTCACGGTGCTGCGTAAAAGTTGGCGTGCCCCGGACGATGCGGAGTGCACGGAGCGATCCGGTCCCACCGCGGGTTTGCGGCCTGAAACATGAAAGAGACGTCACTGAGGACTGCCGCGCCGGCAAAATTCGCTATAATGGAGAAAAGTTCCATGTCGAGGTTAAACATCCTGATGAACTAACGACCCCCACCCTAAAAAGCGAAGCCCCCGAGCGATAAAGCCCAGGGGCGTCAGGTGAGATCTTGAAAGATCGTCGCCTATCGATCCGCGAAGGACGACAATCAGAGCCAGTAAGATGCCTCTGATTATAGCGGTCATAGCGCAGCTTTCAAGACCCTCACAGGTGAAGTGTTGCCTTTAAAAAGGGAAATCCATGAAAGTACAGATCCCCTGGCCGTCTGATCAGCCCCTCTGGAATGCGGCTATAGCGTTCTATCCACCTTCTCTTTGCCTTTCCTTCCGGCAGGTACTGAACACTCTGAAGCGGACACCACTGGAAGAGTGCGTAATGAACGCACAATACAAATTCCTGGAGGGTCGGCTATGACTGCAAACCTTCCAAGTTTCAAATCCCGCTGGCAACGAGCCATTGGGGAAAGTGACTTACCTTCGAATGTTCGCCATGTCTTGCTAGCAATCAGTGTTCATTTCATGGATGAGCAAGGCGGTCACTGTTTTCCATCCATTAGCGATGTAATGCACGTCACAGGGCTATCAAAGATGCCAGTTGTTCAACACCTGAATCGCGCCGTAGAAACAGGCTGGCTGGAGCGTTGGCACTTCGGCAAAGGCAAGGCGAACCGGCGCTGGAACTATCAGGCGATCATTTCTGTTGAGATAGCCCATAAGAATCTGGACCATCAAGAGCCGGTGATGGTAGAGAATCTGGACCATCAGGAGCCGGTGATGGTAGAGAATCTGGACCATCAAGAGCCGGTGATGGTAGAGAATCTGGACCACAAACCATGTAGAGATATAACCATGGAAAGAGAGAGCAACCATGCGCGCGGGCGCCCGCGCAAGGCGGAAACTGCGGCATCCGCTTTCGCCACAGCCCCTGCTCTCTCTGTCTCTGAACCAGAAAAAAACCGGATGACGAAATTGACGGATGCGGTGATCGAAGCGGCCCAAAAGACGATCCGGCAGCGGAATGTCCGTGAAGATTTGAGCGATGCGGCGTTAAGCCACAGCATTGAGAAATGCCGGGCGCTGAAAGGCTATTGTGAGATGACCGAAGCGGCCTGGATCGAAACGGTGGTGCAATGGGTCGGTAAGGAACGCCTCCCGAACGGCGCTGCATCACGATGCGAGACGGTTTCTCCCGGTTCAGCCGTTGCCTCTCCGGAGGAGACCGCGCGCCAAACCGCTGCGTATGCGGCCCGCATGGCGGCGGCTGAAGCCCAGCACCGGCAACGGCTGGAAGACTACCGCGCGGCGCAACACCCGGTTACTGTAACAGGCGGTGCTCCCCCCGTTGTAGAACACCCGGCCGATCCGGTGCAGGCCTTGCGCGCCTTAGCGGCCAAAGTCCGCATGGAAACAACGACGGTTCCCGCAGCGCCGGTACAACGCACCTTTGGCCCACTGGGCGCCTTGCCTGCCCGCCGTCCACCGCTCACGGCCGAGCGGCGTGAGGCGCTCAACCAGGTGCTTCAGGAGATGCAAAAATCCGGGTGTGCGGCGGCAGATCTGAACCTGGTTTACCAGGGGGTGCGTGACGCGCCCGAGGATGCCTGGCCCGCTGTCATCGCGCAGGCCCGGCACCGCCTGACGCGACCTGCGCGGGCCGTGGCCTGATGGGCACGAACGCACGTTCCGGGAGATCTGCCGATGAGTTCAACCTGCCGCTTCGCTCCTACTGAGCCGGGTACTCACGGCCATGGGTCAGGATGAAGTCTTGTTTGAAATGATGACCTTTGAAGCCGATCATACCGGTTCTCAAATGAGAGGCGGGACCATTTTGCTCCCTCTCGGGAATCAGACCATGTTGGTCCAACATGCCCAGTATGACCCTGTCCATTGATCAGATTAACAGGAATTTATTATAATAATCATATAATTATAAATTGGCATGGGGTTCGCTAATTTCAGAGCTATCCGGAAGGTTTCTTCCGATTCGATTTCTAGACAACCACTCCGAGGAACCCTGCTATGTCCATGTTTCCCCGTCCCGTTCGTTTGATTCCCGTGCTGGCTTGCGCGGTAGCGTTCCATGCGGGTCTGATCAACGTACCCGCTCATGCCGGCAGCAAAGATCCATTGTCCACCATGAACGGCCAGGAATCCTCTGAGTTGTTAGTGTCTTTGGCGGAAAAAACGGATAGTCAGAAATGGGCCGCGAACTATGGCCTCAAGATACGGCGCAAATTGGCGGGTAAAGCCGATACCTATGTCTTCGTCACTCCTTCGGTCGACGATGCGCGCAAACTGCTGCCCATCATCCGCCAGGATCGGGCTGTGACCCAAGCGTTCAACAACCGCTACGTCGTAGCCATGACGCAGGAAGCCAAACCCTGCGGCGATCCTTGGGAGGAAACGCCGTGCTGGAATGAGCCGGATCTGCCCCCAATCCCGCCGTTTACCCCATTTGAAAGCTATTTTTATCCGCAAACGGGCGTTCACACCGGCCAATGGCACCTGTACAACGATGCCGGCTGGATACACATCGATGCCCCCGGCGCTTGGCAACAGGGAGCGGCGGGCACCGGCGTGGTCATCGGCGTGGTCGATTCCGGGGTAGAGATGACCCATCCCGATCTCGTGCTGCGGCCAACCCTCAGCTACGATTTCGTCCATGACGATACCGATCCGTCGCCGAATCTGTTTGTCAGCCCTCTTTACTATTCGCATGGTACAGCAGTCGCTGGCGTCGCAGCGGCCCGGGGAGGGAACGGCCTGGGTGTTACCGGTGTCGCGCCGTATGCGTCCATTGCTGCCTTGCGCGTCCCGCTCGCCAATACCTTTGCGCCTTCGGAGCTGGGTAATCCTTCGGAGCTGGGCGGTGTGGTCTCAACAGCTGATCGCTTTTTGGATGCAATTTATTTCGGCGATCAGGCGATCCATATCAAGAATCACAGCTACGGTTCGCCTTATCCGTATTCGATACGCGATGCACGCATCATTGCCCTGCAAGAGACCTCTGCCAATGGCATGATCCATGTCGTAGCGGCAGGCAACGGTCAGCATTTCGACAGTGGCGGTTTCACACGGCGTGACGCCAGCGCCCGAACCTATTCCATTCCCGAAGTCATTACTGTGGCCGCAGCCGGTCCCGAGGGCCATCATGCCGATTACAGCAATTACGGCGCAAGCGTGGTCGTGTCCGCGCCCTCCAGAGCCTGCGCCACCTGCGAGCCTGGATTACTGACCACCGATGTCACGGGTGGCAATGGCTATAACAATTTCAATGGCAATCTTTTCCCCGATCCCGACTACACCGGCACCTTCGGCGGCACTTCCGGTGCGGCGCCCGTGGTATCCGGTGCGCTGGCCTTGGCTAAACAGCTTCGCCCCGGACTGAACAGCCGTTGGGCTAAGCACCTGCTGGCTAACAGCAGCCAGATTGTCGATCCCGAAGATGATTCTGCGGAAAGCGATGGCGGCTGGCAGGAAAACGCCGCCGGTTGCCAATTCAATCAGAATTACGGTTTTGGCCTGCTCAATGCCGATCGGCTGGTGGCTCTGGCGGGCCTGAAGGAGCTGGAATTGACCCCGCTGCTCACCTGGGATCAGGCATTGCGCATCAAGCCGACAGCTATCCCGGACGCCGATAAAACTGGGGTTCATTTCTTCGTTGACTTCGATAGCCACAAAAATCCGGCGGATGCCTTGGAAGAGGCCGGGGTTAGCCTGCGCATCGATCATGCGCGGCGCGGCGAAGTGGAAATTTATCTGGTTTCACCCAGCGGAAGCAAACGCCGCATGATGCATCGCTACGACAGCAACCATGATCCTTTCACGACAGGTATCGGTACCGTTGATGATGACGGTCAGATCCAGCCCTGGACCTTCTGGTCACACGCATTCTGGGGTGAGAACCCTCACGGCCAATGGACGGTGATCGTGGTCGATACCGAGCGCGGAACCGCCGGTACGGTTGATGCGGTTCAGCTCCATCTACGCATGGGCCGCCTGAAAGCAGGTAATCTTCAGTTTGAATCCTGCGATCTCGGCCAACTGCTGCCTTGACCTGCGTTCCTAGCGGGGCAGAGCGCTCGCCGGTTCGCGTTTTTGGCAGGCCGGAGGGAGACGGCGTTCGGATCCACGGTGATTTTCGGGCGGCGCGAGGGGAGCGTCCACGCGGGGTGAGCGTGCCCGCGTCGTGAGCCGCGTTTGCCAACCGCGGTGGCGGCGCGATGCTAGAGCTATCTGAAATTAAACCAGGCGTTCCGGCATGTTAGACCTGAATGCGCTCAATGCCCGGATCTGTCAATTTTTCTGTGTAAATGCGGTTTGAGCCGGAGTGGCAGCCGGCCTGAGGAGGCGATCAGCAGCTGGTCATGCCCGCCGATACTGCGGCCGGCTGGGTGGATACCTCAATCAGCGTCACAATGGCTTACCCGGCGGGCAAACGCTGTCGTGCGGTATGCAAAAACATGAACTGCCCGTCGAAGGCGTTCACTTGTCGTGTAAGTTATCCGGATTTAGGCAAGGACAAGCCGGCAGCGCTGGGAGATTACCTATTTTATTTATCGCTTACCATGAAAGGTATGATGATCATGACTGGTTCCAACAGTATTCAAAAAACCAACCTCCTGTCAGCCAACTCTTCTTTGTTGAATGTCAGTAGGATACCTGTTATCGACCCTCATCCTCTGAGCGCACCTCCAGGTTATGAATATCGGTGGCCGGAATGGCCGTGGATTATGGTGCCCGTCGGTAAAACCCGTATTTTGCACCTGGGTATCGATGGTAAGTCACCGGTCACAATTGACAGGCTGACTGCGAATGGTGAAGTAGCATCCTTAGGATTGAGTTTTTGTAAAGCCAGTCTGAATGGCAGTGCTTTAAGCATAACAGGCATGTTAAATAAGCGAAATATTCCAATCGACCTGTACCAGCCAGGTCGGCAACTGCGCATTTGGGTCACTGTGAAGGCAAAACGAGATGTACAGATTATCGCTCACTATGTCGAGCATGGGCCGCTGCTTAAAACAAAGATTACTAGAGAACAGCTGCGTGAGGTAATCAAAAACGCTAATTCGATTCTGAATCCACAGGCTAATGTCAATCTGGTTCTAGCAAGAGAAACGGCTTTATCTTATAAACGTATTGGTAAACGGCTGGGATTTTCGGTAGACCAGTCGTCTAACGATAAGAAGGATGAAAGAGCATTGCTAACCAAATACGCACAAGAAATTCCAACTGCCCGAGGAGGGGTGGTTAATCTCTTTTTGGTTAGAAGTTTGAAGAAAAGGGAAGATAAGAAAGATAATCCGCTCGCTAATATGGATGAGAACTGGTGCTGTGTTTTCGAGGACCACTTACACATGGGTGGTCCCTACGATACCAAGATGGCAGGTCACTCTTTAGCACATGAAGTAGTTCATGCGCTAATGGCTGTGCATATAAACCCGTTCCAGCCTTATATTGACAACAACTTGCCTGGTAAGATCGATCATGCGCATACTTCCGGCAATCACAGCCTGATGCATCCAGCGGGGTTAGGCACTCGGTTATCGCGCGCCGAGATTGAACGAATAAACCCCTCTCCACCAATGGGCAATAGCTTGATGAGTAATCCATTCAACGCACCGGCACCGGATTTACATCAAGTATGAGCTTGGCAGTTGCAGAGGTGTCCAGCGTCAATTTAGCTTTGACCCGCTATATGCTACTTTTTTTGTACAGCAGCAGCTTCTTTTTTTAACGTTAATTCTGGATATTAAGCTTATTTTTAACAAATCCAACGAAGGCTTGCGCGGTTGGCGGATATGCTTGATCTGTTGGATGTTCTTGAGCGGGCTGTTAATCGTTTCGATGCTGGCGCGCTTGCGCAGCAACAGTTTATCGGCTACCGGCATGGGTTTGTTACGCATGTTCTGGCGAATTTTTGGTCCATCCCAACACCCGTCAGCTAAGGATTGTCAGGCGTAATCTTATTTCTTAATAATCTTTTAAAAATAATTAGATAGATAAAAAACGGAGGAATTGAGCTTAAAAAGGCTATTTCGTTTTGAAATAAGCCAGATTTTGCTTGTTTCAATTTGAAAATCGAGTCTTTTAGAAAAATAAAAAAATCCCTTATGATTCATTATGCTATGGAAAAGTGCATGGAAAACCGCCGCCATGTTCGACTATGAATCATTCGATAACGCCCGCTGCAAGTTTCTTTCGCACCTGCGGTATGCCAAGGACCATAGCCCAACGGCTTGCTACAACTACAATTCCTGCCTAGGTATCTGGGTGAATTGGCTGATTGAGACCGGCAAGGGCGAGGTGCTGGGCCTCAAGATCGCCGGGCTTTAGGCTCCAAGCTGTCCAGCCGTCCGGCTAGGACCGGTGTTTTGCCATCCGAAATCTCCACCCTCTAATGTGGCACATCGGAACCGTATTCGGGAGGGCGCGTCCATGTCATTAGAGCTGCCGCTTGGTCCTCATTCAGTTTGGACGGGCCAGCGGGTCAAACTGGATTCATGTCTCCAGCGCCGTCCCATCGCCAGCACCGGTCAGTTTGCGGGCATAACGCCAGAGACGTTGAATAAGACCGGTTTTCCAGCCTCGAAACCGCCTAATGAGAGGAAGATGGTTTCGAGTGATGATTGCGACGCCTCAAGTCCACGGGCGCTTTCGTAACCAGGGGCGACACAACCTTCGAGAAAATGGGGCGGCGCCGAAGCGTGAATCAGAAAATTGCAGATCCGGCCTTTGTTGTTGCGTTGGCTGTGAACCGGGCGAATCTGCCGGCGCCCCGGATTTCTCTGATCGACGGAGATTTCCATGGCGGCGTTGTAAACGCCGGGTTTGAGCCATACCGTACCGTCCATGCGTTCAATCGTATCATAGGTGACGTAATCCACGTGTATACCCCGGACCACCATGATTCCGCGTAAGTATGTCTGTTGGTTGCGGTTGCTCCATGTTCGGGTACCGCGTGAGTAGTGGATCGTGTACAGCGTGGCGTTGACCGCGGACTCAAGATACGATTTTTGGTTTCCGCTCATCACCGTTTAACCTCTTTCAGCGCTTAACAAATCAATTCACAGTGCTTGATGGGCCTCTACAACGGATAAAGCAATACAGATACCAATCCGGATATGTAATACCAATTAGCCGGAACGAGGGTGCCGGCCAGATGCGTGTAAAAATATGTGCTAAGGAGCGAATCAACAGATGCACCCGCGGTCCAGGACATACTGCCCGTGGTGCTATAAGCGAAATCCTCAGTCACCTCGCTGCAAAAGCGGTGGACCGGCCACACGACCAATGCGCTATTTCCCGAATCAAGAAATAGGATGTTTGCGGGCGAATTTTATCCAGGGTGAAACGTGAGACATGATCTGTATTCTAAAATGATCGGCATTCGCTGGCTTGAGGCGCTAATTTCTTCTTTCCAAACCCCGAAGAGGTGCTAACGCTGCTGTAGCGATAGAAAAAAACAGTCATACCCGGTGTCATCACACTAGCTAGAACTTGGCCAGCCCTGAGCTACGAAGGGGGGTGACACACTGAAGCCAATCGTCGTGTGCCGAACGGTCGGAGGAGGTGTTTTGAAACTGCGGGTGCAGACGAAGGCTTACACGCCGGCAAAACTCGCTATAATTGGAAAAATGCCATGCTAAGGTTGAATATTTACATGATGTGAAAATCACTGAACCCGAAAACACCAAACCCCCGTGTTAGAGCACGGGGGCATGGTGCAGGATCTTGAAAGATCGCTGCCTATCAATCAACCAAGTCTGATTGATTATAGCGGCCGGACCGCAGCTTTCAAGACCCCGCACAGGTGATTTGTTGCCTTTGAAAAGGGAAATCCATGAAAGCGCAGACCCCCCGGCTATCTGATCAACCCCTCCTGGACGCGGCCATAGCGTTCTATCCCTCCTCTGGCCTTTCCTCCCGACGGCCCCGGATCGCTCCGCAGCGAACGTTGCTGGAACAGGGCACGAGCACCCGCTCCTCATCGATGGAGGAGCAGCCATGAACGCGGCAAACCTTCCAAGTTTCAAATCCCGCTGGCAACGAGCCATTGGGGAAAGTGACTTACCTTCGAATGTTCGCCATGTCTTGCTAGCAGTCAGTGTTCATTTCATGGATGAGCAAGGCGGTCACTGTTTTCCATCCATTAGCGATGTAATGCACGTCACAGGGCTATCAAAGATGCCAGTTGTTCAACACCTGAATCGCGCCGTAGAAACAGGCTGGCTGGAGCGTTGGCACTTCGGCAAAGGCAAGGCGAACCGGCGCTGGAACTATCAGGCGATCATTTCTGTTGAGATAGCCCATAAGAATCTGGACCATCAAGAGCCGGTGATGGTAGAGAATCTGGACCATCAGGAGCCGGTGATGGTAGAGAATCTGGACCATCAAGAGCCGGTGATGGTAGAGAATCTGGACCATCAAGAGCCGGTGATGGTAGAGAATCTGGACCACAAACCATGTAGAGATATAACCATGGAAAGAGAGAGCAACCATGCGCGCGCCCACCCGCGCGAGGCGGCAACCCCGGCGTCGGCTTCCGCCACAGCCCCCGCTCTCTCTGTCTCTGAGCAAGAAAAAACCCCTCGGATGACGAAACTCACGGATGCGGTGATCGAAGCAGCCCAAAAGACCATTCGGCAGCGGAACGTCCGTGAAGATTTGAGCGATGCGGCGTTAAGACACAGCATCGAGAAATGCCGGGCGCAGAAAGGCTACTGCGAGATGACCGAAGCGGCTTGGATCGAGACCCTCGTGCAATGGGTCGGTAAAGAACGCCTCCCGAACGGCGCTGCATCGCGATGGGAGACGGTTTCTCCCGGTTCAGCCGTTGCCTCTCCGGAGGAGACCGCGCGCCAAACCGCTGCGTATGCGGCCCGCATGGCGGCGGCTGAAGCCCAGCACCGGCAACGGCTGGAAGACTACCGCGCGGCGCAACACCCGGTTACTGTAACAGGCGGTGCTCCCCCCGTTGTAGAACACCCGGCCGATCCGGTGCAGGCCTTGCGCGCCTTAGCGGCCAAAGTCCGCATGGAAACAACGACGGTTCCCGCAGCGCCGGTACAACGCACCTTTGGCCCACTGGGCGCCTTGCCTGCCCGCCGTCCACCGCTCACGGCCGAGCGGCGTGAGGCGCTCAACCAGGTGCTTCAGGAGATGCAAAAATCCGGGTGTGCGGCGGCAGATCTGAACCTGGTTTACCAGGGGGTGCGTGACGCGCCCGAGGATGCCTGGCCCGCTGTCATCGCGCAGGCCCGGCACCGCCTGACGCGACCTGCGCAGGCCGTGGCCTGATGGGCACGAACGCACGTTCCGGGAGATCTGCCTGATGAGCGCCACCGATAAGCGTGCCGTCCAGGCGGTTCACGCCCTGCTGCGGGAACGCTTGGGGAAAGCGTTCCCGCCGGACTACGACGCGATCAAGCCGCCGGCCCTCGGCATCCAGGATGCGCTTCGCCAACGGCTGCCCGAGGTCGATGTGGACCTGCTGCGCCGCGCGCTCGCCAATCACACCCAGCGCGACGGTTACCTTTTGGCGTTGCTTGAGTTCACCTTTACCCGCAGGATGCCCCAGACCCCATTGGGCTGAAACATTGTGGCAGAATCCTCCAGGCTTACCTCAAATAAACCCCATCCTCTCCAATCTTGCCTGGCCCATTCAGCACATAAATCCCGGCGGAATTGCCCCGGACATGGAAGGAAATGCTGCCGTTGGACACGCTGATCCGGTTGCCGGTCACGGCATCGGCGTAATCACCGTTGCGGATATTGCTCACCGTGATGTCCTGATCACCGCCCATGGCAAGACCTGCCACTGCATAGCTTTCGCCATTGTGGTAATCCCGGACAAAACTCATGCCGTTGCCCCATTCATTGACATGACTCATGGGCGCTTTCTGCAAGGCGGGAATTCCGCGGCGGATCAGGTTGAGCCGCCGGATGTGTTGATAAAGCGGATGAGCCTGGGTGGCAGCGATGTTTTCATCTGTCAGATGATCACCAAAATAAGCGCGCCCGGTGGTATCCAGGGTATCGTCATTGCCGATGATGTCCTGCGGCGCGCCTCTCATGAACTCGATTTCCTCGCCGTAATACAGGCAGGGAATGCCGCGAATGGTCCACAGCAGGTTATAAGCCGCTGCCGCCATCCATTGATCGCCTTGGAAGCGGAAGCGGAAATCGTTGTCGGGGCCGACATCGTGGTTTTGCAGGAAGGTGACCAGCCGGGTGGCGTCGCCATACACCCAATCTATTCCCACAATACCGCCGATTCCACCATAGCTTCCTCGGCTCACATTATCCCGGAAGGTGGAAAACAGGGAAAAATCCAGGACCGCGAATCCCGAGTCGCTGCCTGAATCCGGATCCCGGCGATCATGACCCAGCCGGGTATACCACCAGGGCCGAAGATCGCTAGGCGCATTATCGCCGCCGAGATTGCCCCAGCCTGTTCCCTTGACCAGATTCTCGCCGAACACGAACAAACCCGGTTTATGCGCCTTCCAGGCATTGACATACTCCAGCAAGTTCTCGCGCGAAAGATGCTTGACGGTGTCAATACGCAGCGCGTCCACTCCCATGTCCAGATACCGGTTGATCGCATTGATGATGTAGTCCTTGACATTTTGCCGTTCCGTCGCCAGGTCGATGCAATCGCCGGCCATGTGCTTGGTCTGAATCGCCAGGCTTTCCCAATCACCGCCAGCCATGAATCCCTGCTGGTGATACCACTCGGGATCAAGCGTGCTGGCGTCTATCCCAAAGAAACGGTTAGGATCGTAACCGGGACTCGGCACGGTAGCACCGGTGCGCGGATCAGCCAGCGGCACATTTCCTGCCGGGTCCGAGGCTTGCCGCTCCCGGAACCAGGCAGGAGCCAGAGGATTATCGTTATCCTCCCGATTGGGGCTGCGGTAATCGCCGAGATTGCCCTGGTAGGGACCGTTGTCGACCTGGCCCTGTTGCGAGCCTCGGGGTACGTAATATTTGACCGGTAAATGATCGATCCAGACCTGGTTGCGAATGCCATACTGCGAAGAGTGATTGACTACCACATCTTGGATAATCTTGATGCCGCGCGCATGAGCCGCGTTGATGAGGTCTTGGTAAGTGGCATCCGGCGATTCCAGCCGAGGATCGATCCGCGTCCAGTCGTAGCCATGATAACCGTGGTAATCAAGGCCGCTGCGGTTTTCGATGGGGGGTGTGATCCAAATGGCGGTAAAACCGAGATCGCGAATGTAATCGAGTTGCTGGATCAGTCCTCTGAAATCGCCGCGCCAGTGCGGATCTTCGGCTTGTCCAGTGGCAGCATTGAATTTGATCCGGTCGCGGCAGAAATAATTGTTACCGGGATCGCCGTTGTAAAACCGGGTGGTGATCAGGAAATAAATCGTTTCTTCCCGGAAATCGGCTGGCGCGCTGACGGGACCGATGTTGTAGTAGAAACTCTGGCGGGTTTCGTTACCTGCGCCATCGACGGCGAGAAAACGAATCGCCGTGCTGGTTGTTACCGTTACAGGATTTCCCGCCAATCCTGCCGTTGCATCGCCCCGTACGTAGACCGGCGAGGCGGGCGCCGGTGCGGAACCGTCCGTGGTGTAATACGCCACGGACGGCGCGGGCCGGTTATCGCGCAAGGTAAAAACGATATTGATGGGATTTTCGTAGGTTCCGCTGGCAACGCTGGCGGAGACCGTTGGCCGTTCCAAGTCGGCGTTGGGATCGATGGTGTAGTGAAAGGTGCTGATGCCCCCTACGTCGCCCGCTGAGTTCACCCCAAAAGCCATCAGAGTGGTTGACTGAGTCATCTCGATAGGCGTGGTATACACCGGCGATGAAGCGGTTGGCGCCGCGCCGTCGGTAGTGTAATAAATCACGTCATCCCGGTTGCTTCCCTCCAATTCAACCTGCTGCGGAGTTAGATAAATCCGCGCGGGCGGGGAAGCCGTAATCACCGGGATTCGCGGCCGTTCCAGGTTGTCGTCGTACCACTGGTTGTTGGTGTAAAACCAGCCTAGCCGCTCGCGACGGAGGTTTCCCGTCTGCCGTCCCGCCCCATCGTTGAACACCATGCTGGCGGCCTCGGCGGTCTGGAATTCGTAACGGAACCAGCCATTGGCTTCGGCGGTCATCGCGACTCCAGGCCAGGCCGTTTGCGGAATGGGCGGCGTGGTATCCCAATAGTGGATGTCAATAGTATCGCGCCAATCGCTTGGCCGTTTGAAATGGACAACGAGCGGCATGATGATTACCTCGCTGCAATGGATATTCAGCCTGGAGGGGAGCGATGAGGGTCGATCAGCGGCAAGGTATTGCCGTAGATGACGTGCCGGACACCTTCTTGCGCTAGAAAATCGTGCGGAAAACCGGGTTCGATGGCGCTGGCCGCATCCAGACCTTGCAATTGCTCATCGGTCAGCGTGAAGTCCAGGCACGCCAGATTGTCCTGAAGCTGCGAGAGCTTGCGCGCGCCGAGAATCGGAATGATCACTCCCTGCTTTTGCTGCCGGACCCAACTGAGAGCCACTTGCGCGGGCGTGTGACCGAGTTCCTTGGCCAGATCGGCCACTGTGGCAGCGATGCGGAAATTACGCTCGCGCATCAGATCTTGCCCCCAGGGACTGACGCTATAGCGCGCACCGGCGGCGGCGCTCTTGTCCGCCTCCGGGTTGTATTTGCCGGTGAGCAGGCCACCACCCAGCGGACCCCAGGCCGTCACTGCGATATCCAAGGCCCGCGCCATCGGCAACAGGTCGCGCTCGGGCGTGCGCTCGATCAGGCTGTACTGGATTTGCAGACCTGCGAACCGGCTCCAGCCGCGCAGTTCCGCCAGGGTATTGGCGCGGGATACAATCCAGGCGGGGGTGTCCGAGATACCGATATAAAGCACCTTGCCAGCGCGGACCAGATCGTCGAACGCGCGCATGACTTCTTCCACCGGCGTCATGAAATCCCAGGCGTGCAGCCAATACAGATCGATGTAATCGGTGCCGAGCCGTTTCAGGCTGGCGTCGAGCGCCTGCACCATGCTCTTACGGTGATTGCCGCCGCCGTTGGGATCGCCGGGGCGTCCATTCAAGGTGTATTTGGTGGCGAGCACGAAGCGTTCCCGCTCAGCGGCGATAAACTCGCCCACGTACTGTTCGCTGGTGCCGCCGGTGTAATGGTTAGCGGTGTCGATAAAATTGCCGCCCGCCTCCACGAAGGCATCGAACATCCGCCGGCTTTCTTCCCTGGAAGCCCCCCAACCCCATTCCTCGCCGAAGGTCATGGCGCCAAGACACAGTTCCGAAACACGCAGACCGCTATTGCCAAAAAGTTTGTAACGCATAACCACGGCTCCTGGAAAAACGAACGGGCAAGGGAGAGGAAGTGCGGCGGCTTACTTGTGCAACAGCTTAAAGGCGTGATTGACGGAATTGACCCGGAAAAAATGCCGGATCCAGACCATCGCCAGCGGTTCGAGATAGCGGGCGCATTCAATATCGCCAATATCGATGACCGGCCAGCCAAACGTTTTAAGCAAACCGGTCACCGTTGCCTTAGCCGGGTCGTCGTTGCCGCAAATGAACATGTCCGGCGGACCGCCAGGAAAGCTGGGCTTAAACATGTGCCCGCTGCCTACGATGTTGAAGGCTTTGACGACCTGTGAATGGGGTAGCCAGCGTTGAACCTGTTCACCGGCGGAATCGGTATGGCCGATGGCCAGCTTTGGCGGAATGCCGCCGGAGAAATCGAGCGGATTGGTGGTATCGATCACCACCTTGCCTGCTAGATGGTCCGGGCCGGCCAGCCGAATGGCGTTTTCCGCGCCTGTCCAGATCGTGCATAGCACCGCCAGCTCGCCAAAGGCGGCAGCTTCCGCGAAGGTGCCAGCGGATGCCTTGACGCCGGCTTTATTGACCCAAGCCTTGATCTTTTCCTGATCCGGATCGCGCGAACCCATTTTTACGTCATGGCCAAGAGTGGCGAAACCAATCCCAAGAGCTTGGCCAACATCGCCTGTACCGAGAATGCCGATTTTCATCATTTATCGCCTTAAATGATTTGAAGAAGAGGAGGTTGCTGTTGCTAACGGGTGATTCTGAGCAGCCAGCGCACGCGCAAGCCAATAGCCGAAGTTTTATTTTCAATTCCTGAATGATCTCGATTCATTAAAACTGTTAACTCCCTAACGGTAAAACCAGTCCCAATTGCTGTGCAATACTCAAGCTATCTGAATTAAACCAGCGTTCGGTAATTTTTCCGTCGACGATTCGAAACAAGGCCAATCCATTCCAGGAAAGTTCGTTACCACTGGGCGAGACGCCTAGAAACTCTCCTTGCTGGGTGCAGCGCATGGTGCCGCGCACGCCGACCATTTCCCCATCAGCGATCACATCATGCAATTGCACATGGAGATTGCCAAACACCGTGCGCGAGGCGGTAATACCCTGCTTGAGGGTATCGCGGCCTTGTGGATTGCCGAACAAGGTCTCGCCATGATCCTTGAAATCGGAAACCATTATTTCATCCAGTAAATTCACATTGCCTTGACTCATCACTTCTTCATAAAAACGACGAACGATAGTTTTATTCGCTTCTGACATGGCCTGATCTCCTCAAATTTGAGCTATTTTTCTACCGGCACGCTTTTCGAGCATTCGCTTGACGATTATCCTGAACCGCTTGAGATCGTGTCTGCGGAGTTACACAGACGACATCACCCGCAAAAGCTTCGCGCCAGACATATCCGGAAAGACAGGTGTTTGGGCCTGATGGCCCGCCAGCCGGGCTGCGCCGTGCCGCGGCTTGCGAGTTATCGATCTGTGCTTGCTCGCGTACGCCGGGCTTCACACAGACATGGTCATTTGGAACAGCATCTCGCCAGACAAAGCCACGAATGCAGGTATCAGGACCATAGGTACAATCTCTCGGAGGAGCGGTTATTAAAGGCCCTCCTGTGGTTGTTCCAATATCCTCAGCCAAGGATAAATATATAGTGGATGCTAAAGCTAATAGACTCGCTATTGTCATAGTAAATAATCTTTTCATAAATCCTCCATTATGAACCGCATGTTGGATGCGATTATCTTTAACATCCGTTAGCAGCGTCCATCGCAGGGTGCACTGTCTCTTTTCTCAATTTGACCGGTATAAGTATTTATAACCTCATCAAAGCAACCTTTCCCTTGAGTATCGACGCGCCTCAATAACCGTCCATTGTCAAGCCATTTCTGGCATAGAACAACCGAATTATTTTGCGCCACAACGATTGGAGTAAACTTCTCTTCCGCTTGGGCACGGTCAATAAACCACAGGTCAATCCCGGCTTGATCATTGGATTCAAAGGTCTTAAGTCCCACCCACCAGAACATAGGTTTTGCATCTGGTATCTGTACTTTTATTAAGACGTCTCCCGATAAACAAATAATGGTTCCCACCTCAATATTAAGGTTGTTTTTGACACTCCGAAACTCATTATTACTGCACTCATAATTTTTTTGCCACAATCTGTTTTGTTCCAGGGCAATCTGGGTTTTGTCAAAAGGAACGCCAATCTTCCATGATTTGTAATAACCCAACACGGTCGGTATCGCTCCAGCGATGGCAATAATGAGCGTGGGATACATAAATACCCATTGCCACCATTTTATCGGCTTAACATTCTTGGATGAGTTGAAGTCTTTTGACAAAGACTCTTTATTGCCGGAATCTGTAGTCGAAGCATTGGGAGCCATGATCCTATCCTTCCTGGCCACCGCCCAGCTGAATCACGGGAACCACGCCGAGATCCTGTAATTGTCCCATCACATCCATGTTGGCCCAGCGCTCGATAATCTTGCCTTCTGCATTGAAGCGATACGTGGAAATGCCGCGCCAAGCCGATACCTTGCCCGTCGGCGGAATGCCCATGAACGGACCTTGATGCGTGCCGCGCCAGGACAACAGGCATACCACCGTATCGCCTTCGGCAACCATGTCTTCCACCACGGTGCGGCCATCGGGGTAGGCGTTGATCACACCCAGTACACCTGCTTTGATTGCTGCGCTGCCTTCGATGCGGGGGAACAGCGTCTCGCCGTAGTGCACGAAATCGGGCGCCATCAATTCATCCACGGCGGCGACATTGCCCTGATTGATGATTTCGTCGTAGAAACGGACGATGCGGGCCTTGTTTCTCTCTTCAACCGATGTCATTGCTTGAGCTCCTCATTTGGCGGGCGGCGGGATGTCATCCGCCCTGGCCTTGGAAACGCGGAATCCGGCCCAGCTGCTGCAACACGCCAATCTCATCTTCGATGACCCAGCGTTCCGCCATCTTGCCGGCGCTGTTGAAGCGAATGATGGAACTGGCAGTCCAGTTCATCCGCCGGCCCGTCGTCGGCACCCCCATCCATTCCCCGTCGTGAGTGCCGCTGACCTGCACATGGACCATCACCTTGTGCCCTTCAGCGAAAATCCGCTGGATTGTCGCGGTGGCGTCCGGAAAGGCAGCCTTGAAGCGGGGTATTGCCTGCCGGAGCGCATCCCGGCCATACACCAGCGGAAACAGCGCATCGCCGTGCGTGACGAATTCGGGAATCATCAGCTCGTCGATAGCGGTGGGTAAAACTTCCGGATCGCGGCTGCTCAGCGCCTCAAACAAGCGCCGGGTGGCGGCGATGTTCGCCGCAGTGTCCGGCGGCGGCGCGCCGCTGCCCAGGCGGACCGGCGGAATCACGCCAAGCTGAATCATTAATCCCAGCGTGTCCCAGATGCCCCAGCCTTCGGTTTTCTTACCGTCCACGACCCGGTGAATCAGATGTCCGCTCAGATCGAAGGATCGACCGGTTGCCGGTAAACCCCGGAAATCGCCCTGGTGCGTGCCTCGCACGGTGTAGCGGGTGGCAACCTTGTCCCCTTCCGCGTACATGGCTTCGATCTGATAGCGGATATCTGGGAAAGCGCCGTGGATCGTGGCGATCCAGGTCTTGAAGAAATCCAGGCCGCGCACGGCCTCGCCGCTTTCCTGATGAAAAATGAAACCGGCGGCGTACAGCTCGTCGATCACCGCGAGATTGGCCGGATTCCAGCCCGCCTCGATGGCGCGCCGCACGATGGCTTTATTTTGTTCACGTACATTCATCGGGTTCACCACTTGCCTCAGTTATTGCTCGACCCATACCGACACCGAGCCGCCGTTGCAGCGAAACTCCCCCCAACCGTCGTTGCCGGTGGTAATCGTGCCGCCGGCGTTGCCGGTGACGTCCGCAAATATCCGGTCCGGACGGCCGGTGTTCATCCGCTTTGCGCCTCCCGGCCCGTCGCTGAGCACGACCGCAATGGCGCGCGGGTGACCGGCGTCGCCCAGCCGGGTCCAGCCGATGACATCGGGATGATCGAAGTAATCGATTTGCAGGCCATAGGCGTGGTCCCGCCGCACCTGCAATAAGCGGTCGAGTATTTGCCGGTGCCCCTGGCGTCCCGGCGCGCCGTAATAATCCGGGTAGAACAGGCAGGGATAACCTTCCTCCCGCAGCAGAATCAAGGCGTAGGCCAGCGGTTTGAACCAGTCTTCGACGGCGTCCTCGCGGTAGGAATCGTGGTTATCGACAAAGGTGACCGCCAGCGCCGGGTCCTGCCGCACCTGCGTGCCCTCGAAAATACGGGTCATGTCGAAGGAACCCCCGCTTCGCGAGGCGTCGCGAAGGTTGAAATGCAGGCGGAAATCGAACACTGACATGCGCCGTCCGGTTTGCTCGATGAACCAGCCCAGGGTGCCGGAATCCGGTGTCCAGTATTCGCCGACGCCAAACAGCTCGCGCCCGGCAGTGGCGCGGACGTGATCTAGCCACTCGTTGAAAAAGAAGGTGCGGATATGCTTGGCGGCGTCGAAGCGAAACCCATCGACATCGAGAGTTTGCACGATCCAGCCGCCCCAACGGTTCAATTCCGCCCGGACTTCATCGCTGCCCATGTCCAGATCGGCGAACAGCAAGTAATCATAATTGCCGCGTTCCGGGTCCACCGGCGTGTCGAATTGCTTGTCTCGCAGCTTGTAGATGGTGCCGGCTGTGCCGGTGCGCTGGTCGTAATCCACTGCGTCGAAGTGCTGCCAGTTCCAGACAAAACTGGAATACGCTCCGGCGCGGCCCGGAAAGCCGAAATAGGTCCAGACTTCGATTTCACGCGATGGGCCGATTTCGATGTTACGGTTGTCATGTGACACCGGCGTACCCATGACTACTTCGGTGCGATCTGCGCCGGCCTTGTGATTGACCACCACATCGAGATACACCTGGAGGCCTGCGGTGTGCGCCGCCTGAATGGCGGCTTCAAGTTCCTGACGGGTGCCGTACTTGGTGCGGACAGCCCCTTTCTGATCGAATTCGCCGAGATCGAACAGGTCGTAAATGCCATAACCCACATCCTGCGTCCCGCGCTCGGCCTTGCAGGGCGGCGGCAGCCAGAGCGCTGTCACCCCAGTAGCGGCGAGATCAGCAGCGTTGCGGGTCAGCTCGTTCCACAGCGTCCCGCCGGCGGGATAATCCCAATAGAAATACTGCATCAAGGTACGGTTGGCCGCCATCGTCTCAACTCCTGTGCGATTCCCCTCATCCCGAGCAGACGCGGGGTTAACAGAAACTATTGCCGCTGGAAAACCAGCACGCTATTGGCTGGCAGGCGGGCGGAAAACACGCCGCCGGTGGAAGCGATCAGGCCAGGGTTAAGTAACCCATCACCGCCATAATCTTGGGCGTCGCTGTTGAAAACCTCCTGCCATTGCCCATCGGCAATACGCGAATTCTGAATCCGGTAACCGTTAGCGAATGCGTTATTGTTCAGGCTGGCGATCACCAGCAGCTCTTCGCCTGCCTCCCAGCGCCGGAAGGCGAGAATGCGGTTAGCGTCGTGGGTGTGGAGCACGTCGATGGTGCGCGAACACAAGGCAGGCCGGGCGCGGCGCAGGCGGATCAATTCCGAGTAGAACCGAAACAATCTCGCTCCCTCGCCTTCCCTAAGCGCCTGCAAATTCTCGCGCTCGTCGAGAAAACCGGCGTAACGGTATGGCCGCAACGCCCCCACCTCTTCGCCCATGAAAAACATGGGGGTCGCCGGTGCAAGCAACGTCATCGCGGCGGTGAAACGCACGCGCGCCTCGGCATAACGGCGGGTCGTGCCTGTCAGGGGCGCGTAGTTGACGGCGATAACGATGGTCCGCGCCGAATTCTCGGCATTGCCGGCTTCGTCGTGCGACTCGTGATAAACGACATATCGGTTGTTGCTACCGGCGAGAATATTGCCAAACCGCGTCATTTCCAGCGGCCGGCCATCACCGTAGCCAGCCTGCCTGAGAAGCCGCGCCCTTTCCGGATTGTCCTGCGCGTCACCAATCAGATGATGGTAAAAATCGGCATACCAGGTCGCATCGAAATCAAGCCCGCCTTCGCTGGCCGGTCGCATCACCGCGTCCCAGCCACTGTGATCCTCGGCGATCAGGAAAGCGTCCGGTTTGATGAGGCGGATGGTGTTGGCCCACTCGCGCAGGAGTTTCTGACCGAACAGGTTGGCGCTGGAAACGGCTGGCGCTGGCGCCGCGACGTTGAGTGTATTGTCACGGTGGATCGCTTGCGTCAGATCAACACGAAAGCCGTCGAGATGAAATTCGCTGACCAGCGCCGCGACGCTGGAGGTGAACAGCCGGCGGACGGGTCCTTCCCAATAGCGGGGCGCCCAGCCGCTGGAACCATTGTTGACATAGCCGCCGTTCGGATTGGCGTAGTCGCTGGCCCGTCCTTCGTACCAATAATAAATATTGCGCTCGGGCGCGTTGGAATCGTAAGCCCATTCGGCCCGCTCGGCCTCGTGGGCGTAGTGGTTGTAAACGACGTCAAGAATGACGGCGATTCCGTTGCGATGGCATTCGCGCACGAAATGCTTGAATTGATCGCGCCCGCCGCCCGCATATTCGACCGCCAGGTAGTGAGTCGTGCTGTAGCCCCAGCCCGCCCCGCCCTGAAACTCGCTGATCGGCATCAAGCCAATCGCGTTCACCCCGAGATCGCGCAGGTAAGGTATGAGGCGCAAGGCGTCCTCAAGCGTACCGGTTGGCGCCTGACGGTCGAGGCCCAGTCCGCCGGTGTGCAATTCGTAGATCACCAAATCTTCAAGACGGATTGGCACGGGGCGGCCGGGCGAAAACTCACCGGCCCAAAATGCATCCTCGTTCAGCCAGCGGGTTTCCGGCCAGACGGGATTGCCATTCGCATCGAGTTCCCGGAATTCCTCGCAAACCAGCTCAGGATCAACGGTGACCGAGCAGCTTTTCGAGCCGTCGAGTTCCTGACGGCGGCCATTCCATTGGGCATTTAGCGCTTCCGGATTGACACCACCGGAGCCGATCTGGCAACGGGAATAAAGGTCGGTGCGGTAGGCGATCGAGCCATCGTCCTTTTGAATGCGATACATATAAGGCTGATGGCGGAATTGACTGAAATCAGCGAGCCTGGGTTCGTCGGCGGGTGTCTCCCAAATCCCGCCAGCGACCCGCCGCATCGGAATGGGCGGCGGCAAGGGCTGGCCACCGTAAGTGGTGCCGTTGTTGTAGATATAACCCCCATCGCGCTCTCCCAAGACCAATTCGACCGCTTGGGCGTTGGGTGCCCAAACCGAGAAGCGAACAGCCGGATTATCCTGGCCGGCGATAAGCCGTTTGTTCGCACCCAGCCGGCGGCAGTAGGTAAAGTAATAACGCTCGGTCTGTCCGCCGGCCTGTAAATCGAATGTGCGGTAGCGCTCGTGCGAGGCGCTCTGGGCGATTTCGCTAGGAATGCCCCATACATCGGATTGTTGCGATGTATCCACGCGCACGCCCCAGCGGAAGGTCTGGCCGGTCTGGCTGTCATCGAGATGGATCGTAGCCCGGAAGGCGGGGCAACCGTCTTCGGCGGTGAACGCTTCCATCGGCACAGTGGCCCACTGCTCAGACCGCAAACCTTGGGGGTTCCAGTTGCCCGTCAAGCGGGCGTTGACCACAAAAGGCTGCCGCAATCCGGTCAGATATTCGAATCGTATTGGAATCAATGCCATGATAACTATTCCCCTCTAGCCGTTCTGCCGGTTGCCGCGCCGGATAAAGTCAAGCTAGCGGCAGGGGCGGGTTGTCCTGACCGGTAAAGCCCTGGGTGACCTGAAGGATGTTGCCCTCGGGATCGGCAAGCCACACGCTGCGCCAGCCGGGAATGAAATCGTCGAAGCTCAGCGGGCCGAAAGTGATCCGTGCTTCCTCGCCCATCGCCGCCAGGCAGGCGTCCACGTCGTCGACTTGGAACGAGTAATTGCGCACGCCGGGATAGAGCGGTCCCTCGTTGTTCATGTCCGGCGAAGCGGGCCGTTCGCCCTGCGCCGGGAACAGCTCCAGATACACGCCGCTGCCTTGCAGGAATACGATCTGACGGCCATCCGGTAAATCGATGGCGCGGGCGCGCTGAAAACCGAAGTGCTTGCTGTAAAACCGCTCGATGGTGAGCAGGTCGTTGCAGTTCAAGGAAAGGTGATGAAACATCATGAGCGCATCTCCTTACAGTCCGGCCTTGATCAGACCGGCGCATTTTTCGGCGATCATCAGAATCCCGGCGTGACAGTTGCCGGACGGCACTACCGGCATTGCGCTGGCGTCCACCACGCGCAAGCCGTCCACGCTGTGCACGCGCAAGCTAGGGTCCACCACCGCCAAATCGTCCGTTCCCATCTTGCAGGAGCCGGCCTGGTGGTGATACGAATCGGCCCGCTGCCGCACGAACTCACGCAGTTGCGCGCCGGCGGCCACTGCTGGACCGGGCAATAATTCCACCGTGACCCAATCGGAGAATGCCCGCGTGGCGAAGATGTCGCGGGCGCGCTTCACAGCGTCCACCAGCCGCTGGGTGTCGTCCTCGGTGCCCAGGTAGTTTGGATTGACCCGCGGTTTATCCAGCGGATTGCCGCTGGCCAGCCGCACCCAGCCGCGCGAAGCGGGCCGCACCACGCCCGGCAGAATGCTGACTGAATTGGGGTTTTGCTGGCCGACGATGATGTCGAACGGGACGTGGACGAAGGCGATTTGCATATCCGGTCCGCTTTGCGCCGGATCGGACTTGTAGAACAGCGCCGCTTCCGACAGATTCAGATGGCCCGGCGGCGCCGGTCGCGCGGTTCCCTGAATCACGCCGGTGAGGACATGGTTGTGAAAGTTCTCGCCGACACCGGGCAGCGCCGCTACGACCGGAATATTGAATTCGCGCAGATGATCCGGATTGCCGATGCCGGACAGCAGCAACAGCTTGGGCGATTCGATTGCCCCGGCGCAGACCAGCACTTCCCGGTCCGCCCGCACAGTTTGCAGGGTTCCATTCTGGTCGTATTCGACGCCGACGCAGCGCCGTCCCTCGAACAGCAGCCGCGTGGCCTGCGAACTCGCGCTCAACGTCACGTTAGGCCGCGCCAGAGCGGGCAACAGATAGCCCTCCCGTGCGCTCCAGCGTTTGCCGTCGCGGATGTTGACATGATGCCAGCCTGTCCCTTCCATCTGGGGACCGTTGAAATCGTCCGTGGCGGGATAGCCCAGTTCCCGGCAGGCAGCGATAAAAGCTGCCGATGTGGGGTTCGGATCATGCAATCCCGCGTTTAATAAAGGGATGGGGCCGCCCTTCCCGATCCATGGCCCTGTGCCATCTTCCTGATCCTCCAGCTTTTGAAAATAAGGCAGCACGCTTTGGTAGTCCCAGCCGGCACAGCCTTGCGCCGCCCAGCCGTCAAAATCGGAAGCGTGACCTCGAATGTGCATTAGGACGTACAGGTTGCTGGTTCCGCCTGGCAGCTTGCCGCGCGGTTCGTAGATTTCCCGTCCGGCTAGCCCCGGTTGCGGCACGCTGCGATAACCCCAATCCACTTCCGAGCCGAGCAGGGTTGGCCAGGCCGCTGGGGTTTGAATGCGGGTTTCGATGTCCGGCGATGTGCCGGCGGGTCCTGCTTCCAGCACCAATACCCGGACATCGGGGTCCTCGCTGAGCCGGCGGGTCAACACCGAACCGGCTGACCCCGCGCCGACGATGATGAAATCGTAAGCACGCATGGGGATGATTCCTTACGCCGGCGGCGCCTTGGGATTGGTGGGATGATTGAAAGGCGCGAAGGCCGTTTCGTCATGAATGGTCCGCATGTACTTGATCTTGCCGTTTTCCAGACGGAAGAAATTGGCGCCGACCACCTCACGGTCCGGCAGGTAGTTGTAGGCGATGGGCGTGCCAGCCCGGTTGGCCGCATCGCAGCGCCAGACCACCACCGCTTGCTCGCCGTCCGTCACGATATGCTTGGGGATCATCTGAAACTTGCTGTAGCCGTAGCTAATAGCCCCGATCGCGCCCTGCAGCACCTCGATGCCCTCGAAGTGTCCGGCCAGCTGCTCGTCGCCGCTCACGTCGCCGGCAAACAAGGTCAGCCACTCGTCCCAGGCACCGCGCTGGGCGGTCTCGTAATAACGGGCGATGACCTCGCGGGTCGTTCCGGTTGCGTCATCCCGCGCCCAGAACGCATCGTATTGGGCGGTGCCGTCGCCGAAGATCGCCCCCCGGCCTTCAATGACCTTACCGTCCCGCCAGGTCAGCCAGTGGATCACGTCGATATCGAGGCGGCGGCCGGGTTGTCCTGCCCGATGACCGGTGTTGCGCGTCACATCCGCCGAGAAGTTTCCGGCGGTCATCACCGCCACCGGGTCCATGCGGAAGCTGTTGTCCGACAGCTGGCCGACGGTGCTCATGAACGCGATAAATTCATCCAAGTTGTTCTTCCAGCCCGACAACGGGTTGTGACCGGGGACCAGCCAGCGTAAATCCTCGGCCCACATTTGAGCGATTTGCTCACGCTGGCCGGTGGCGAGCGCCGCATAGGCGGCGGCGACTTGTTCTGAAGTGATGATGGCCATGCAATCGTCCTCCTAGTCCGCCAGCCGGCCGGGAATCGGCTTGAGCTGGTAAACCGCCCAGAAGAAGTTATCCACCGCGTGCTGGTCGCTGATGTACACCTGGACCCGATCGATGCGGCCATCGCGGATTCGATAGTGCGTGCAGTTGAGGGCGTTGAGCGTGACCTGCGACGCGGCGCCGGACGCATCCTGCACCGTTGTCGTCCCTTGCCCGCGATGGACCTCCACCACGGTGTCTTCACCGAAGGTATCGACGCCGGTGCTTGGATCGGTCTGGGGGTCCAGCGTGACCTGGATATTTGCCCGCACCAGTTGGGCAAAGAACGCTAAGACTTCCTCAGCGCCATGCTTAGTGCCCGACAGCGGATGACGGCCAGGCAGATTCCAGACCAGATCCGGCGCGAAAATCTCGTTGCGAATGGTGTCCATGTCGTTGCGGTTGAAGCACTCGTACATTCTCTGCACCAGTGCGATGTTGGGATGCGTGTCTGCCATGTTGCTGTCCTCTCAGGTGAGTCCGCGTAAATGAGCTGTCTGGCGATGGAGGGTCTGAATCACAACGGCTTCGAGCCGGGCATGGGCCGGAGCTCATCCACGATGTAGCGCGTGATCGCCAGCCGTCTGCCGCTGCCCGGCGCGCGAGTCAGTTCCCAGCGCTGGTAGGCGTCGAAGCCAATCCATTCGCTGCGCGGCGCAGGCGGGTTCCAGCGGCGGGCCTGCCAGTTGACTACGACATCGAGCAGGTAGCGGCCCTCCCGCCAAGAGAGACCGGTGCGGGTGACGATATGCAGTTCATCGAAAAAGAGCCGGATCACGCCCTCGTACCAGCTGCGGAATTCCTCAGCCCCGCAGACCATTCCCTCCGGAAATTGCATCTCGACCCCGCTGGTGACCAGCGGGACCAATTGTTCCGGGGGCGCATGAATATCGAGCTTGCGATACCAGTCAGCGACGAAGGCTTCGATTTCCGCCCGGCTGAAGGCATTCGCAGTCATTAGGATGTTGTGATCCGGCATAACCCGCCTCCTCTCCATTAATGCGTTGGCCGCGGCACGCTGCCGTCCAACACCAATTCGATCAGAAAGGGTCCGTCGTGGCTCAGCATCGCCTCGATCGCCGGCGCGATCCCAGCCGGTTGCGCGACGCGCCGGCCCGGTACCCCCAGCGCGCCTGCCAGCGCGACAAAATCCAGAGTGGGATCGCCGACATTGAAAGCAGGCGGAAACGCGGACGGATATTGGTCCGGCGACAAGCCCCGCTGATTCCAGTAGTCCAGCAGGTTCAGCTTGAGCAGGCGGTAACCGCCATTGCTGCATACCACGAACTTGGCGCCGATCCGGTAGCGGGCGGCTGTCCACAGTGCCTGAAACGTGTACATAGCGCCGCCATCGCCGCTCAGACCTAGCACCGTTCTTTCCGGATGGGCCAGTTTCACCCCGATGGCGCCGGGCAGACCGACACCGAGCGTGCCGCCCGGCGTCTGGAAAAACGATCCGGCTGCGTGGGGGGGCCGCCAGCGGGTTAATTCCGGAAAATGCGTCAGCGATTCGTCGAACAGGATGGCGTCCCCAGGCAATTGCCGGGCGAGTTCCGCTGCGAAGGCGGCCATCCGTAGCGGCGTCGCGTTCATTTCCGCCTCGTCCCGTGCCCGGGCCTCGGCCAGTTCGCGCTGATTGGCCGCGCCGATCGCGCGGGCGCGCTGGGCCGCTGCTTCCTGTTGCGCCGGCGTCGCCAGATCGGTGACTGCGTCCGCCAGCGCCTTCAGTGTCAATTTCGGATCGCCAAGCAGCCCCAGGGTGATGGGATGGTTCTTGGCAATCTCGTAGAGATCGAGGTCGATGTGGATGATTCTGGCGTCGGCCCGGAACGGATTGCTCAGCAGCGGGAACACTTCCGGGAAGACATAGGTGCCGCACACCACGACAACATCGGCGCTGGCGACGATCTGCTGGCTCGAACGGCCAAACATGTGGCCGGTCAGGCCGCAGTAGAGCGGGTGGGTCCATGCCATGTTAAGTTCCGACGCCATGACACCGTAAACCCGCGCGCCCAGCGTTTCGGCCAATTGGGCAAGTTCCGCCTGCGCCTGCGAGTGCGAAATGCCATCGCCCATTAAGATCAGCGGGTTTTGCGCGCTGCGTAACATGTCGCTGGCGGTGGCAATGGCCGCCGGTTCCGGGACGACGCGGGTTACCGGCGCCACCGCCGGCGCCACCGGCTCGTCGTTGGGCGCGTCGAGGATGTCTTGGGGCACCGAGAGGAAAACCGGTCCGAACGGCGGTGTCGCCGCCATCTTGAGGCAACGCCGCAGCAGACGGAGCAGGCTGCGGGAATCAATAACCCGGGCCGCGTATTTGGTGACCGGGTGGGCCATCGCCACCAGATCGGCCGCCATTTGCGCATCCATCGCGTCGTAGGCAACCCCAGACTCGCCGGCGATGACCACCAGGGGCGAGCGCCGCCGCTTAGCGTGATAGAGACTGCCGATAGCATTGCCGAGACCAACGCTGCAATGCAGTTGAACAACCGCCGGCCGTTGGGTCGCCTGGGCATAGCCGTCGGCGATCCCGACGATAGCTGCCTCCTGCAGCCCCAACAGGTAATCGATCGCTGGGAAACGTGAAATCTCATCCAGTAATCCTTCTTCACTGCTGCCCGGATTGCCGAACATATAATGAATACCATCGGCCTCAAGCTGTTCCAGGAGCTTCTGGTGCCCTGTTTTCTGGGTCATGACATCACCTCTTGCCGTTGGGCTGGAAGTGCGCAGCGCGCACGCTCATTGGCCATCGTTATCACCAGCCGTAACGCCGCAGCCCGTTTTCCAGCACCTCGACCACCATCTGACCGGTGAGGATAGAATCGGGGGTGGAGCGGCCCGTAATGAAGGGATAATCCACGATCACACTGGTGGGTTTGCCGAAGTTGCCGTGATAACCCCCATCCGGTCCGGTTGCGTCCCGGAGGATAAATTCCAGGGGATAGGGTGGCGGTCCCATGTTGAAATTGAGGAAGCGTCCGCGCGCCTCGACGAAACCGGTGCCATCCTTGTAGTCATACTCCAGGCAGTGGCCGGTGACGTGTTTGCCCCAAATGATGCTCCGGCGCTCGTTCATGTCGCGTGCGAAAGCGAGACAGGTGACGCCATAGCACTCGGCAGCGACCGGCTTGCCGGCGCGCAGGAAAGCCATGATCAAGTCATGCACCCGTTGGTTGTTAGCCAGGTCAACGAGAGGCCCGGAGCCGCCGACGATCAGCAGCGCGTCGTACTTCTCAATGCCGCGAACTGCTTCATCGAGAGCGGCGTTGTAGGTTTCCAGCCCCCGCACAAAGGCCGGCGCAGCGAAATAGGGCCGCTCTGGAAACCAAGCGGACAGATTGACCGGATTTTCCAGGCGCTGCCCCTGGACGGTGCCCGGATCGTCGATTTCACGCACCCGCGCCGCCATCGCCGGCGTGGTCACCGGGCGCTGGAGCGGGGGATCGAAATAATCCGGTTCCATGCTGACCGGAATCGCGTTGGGCCGCCGGCCGGCCGGTGTGCAGAAATCGACCTGATAGCCCGCCCGATCGAATACGCCTAGCGGACCCACCAGCTCTTCACCCCAATAACCCCATTCCGACAAGATTATGAGGATGCGCCGTTGGTCCGAAGCGGTTTCGGCCAGGGGAACCGGCTCCGGTTGCGCCCGCGGCTTGATGATCAGATCGGTGATGGTATCGATCAGCGCCTCGGTCGCGTGCCAAGACGGATTGGTGACCAGATCGCCATCCACGACTACTTGTTGTGTGTCCGGGGTGCCGGGCGGGCACGGGGTATAAAGGGCGCCCGCGTTGATCACGTCGGCCAGCACCACCGGATTGCAGATGACCTTACGGCCAGCCAAGATGTCGGGTGATGGCGTCAGCAGCCATAAGGCATGGCAGGGCGCACCCTTGATGATGCGCCGGTTTTGCATCGCCCGCCGGAAAAAGCGCGCGGCGGGCGCTTCCCGCGCAATTTGCGCCGCGTTGCCAGTGTTGATTTCGTGTTCGCTGTAACGTAACCGCACACTGGTGTAGTTGGCCACCATAATGACGGCGGCGTAATCGTCGAGATTGACGTTGTCGAAGTCTATCGAAACGTCCAGCCACTCCAGCGGCGGCACGTTACCTTGATCATCCGGCTCGACGGTGCTGTAAAAGCGCTGTCTTGGCTGACCCCATAATCGCGACATCAAGTGCACCGTGGCGCCATACCTGGCGAACCGTTCCTGGTAAAGCCTGATTTCGCCAGGAATGTATTGGCTTTCCACCAGCACGGCGATCTTTTTGCCTTCCAGAGGCCGCGTGCTCATGGCATCGCCTTTTGCTTTGGGCGGAATTCCACCACTACCGGCGAACCGAGTTCTTCCTTATCAAGTTCGATCTGGAAGTTGTTGGGCGAGAAACTCGGCCGGGGAATGCCGTTCACCGTAATGCCTGCAATCTCGATGGTGCCGGGCGTGTAAAAGTCGGGAAGCACGTTGACCGTGGTGCGGCCAGCCTTCGGCTCCGGCCAGAAGAACAGGCAGAAATTGGCGTCGTTGCCGCCCTTGCCCATCACCGGACGCACGAACGAACGGGTGTAGACGTGCGCTAGATAATTCAGCTCGAAGGCGTGGTAACCTGCGACCGAATGGCCGCCTTTCTGGCCATAAGCCCCTTCGATGACCGGCTTGCCGTCATCGCTGGTGCGGAAAAAGACGCCGCGGTTGTCGTGATCGAGGAAGAACGTATTCCAGAACGCCGCCATTTCCCGGGCCAAGCTCAGGAACCGGGCCTCACCGGAAGCGCCATACAGGATCAGGTAGGCGAGAATGCCCTGTTCCTGCTGCCAGAAATCCTTGGTATTGCCCCAGGTGAATTCGATAGGCAGGCCGGGTTGCGGCTGCCGTTCGACTGCGTCGAAGCAGCCGCCCCGGATCTGATCGAGGCCATGAATCGCCATAGCATCGCCCAGTTTCTTGGCGAGATTGAGGAACTCGGTGGCCAGGGTGGCATGCTGCTGGGCGTCGCTGACGTTGCCACGAGCCTGTTCCTCAGCCACACGCCCGCGGTAATAGCTGGCAACCCGTGTGAGGTTCCAGGCGATCTTCAGGTTATGCCCGACGATGGCGCGATTCTGCTGCCAGCGCCATTGAGGATCGGGTGTCCAGTCGGCGTGGAACCGCTCGTTGACGAAGGGTGATCCGGGATCGGGAAATTTCTCCAGGATCAGCCGCGCCGTGGTGTCCAAGATGCTGCGGCAGGTGTCGAGAAAATCCTCGATCTCATCGCGGCCGGCGCCTCCGCGCGGCAGCGGGTCCAGCGCGATGATGAGATTGACCAGATAGGCGGGAATGTGGTCGCCGATCGAATTCCAGTTCTTGCGCAGCCGGTTATCCCCCAAGGCCTCGGTGTCGGGCCGTAAGGTGGCGTAGTCGATATGGGAAAAATACCCCCCCAGCCCGCCAAAGCCGTTTTCCAGCGAATCCAGGTAGCAGGTCTGGAAGGTGTTGACCGTGCGCTGCATATCCTCCAGCACTTCCCAGTCTTGGGTGATCCGGTAGTACTGCGCCAGTCCGGCCAATGCGTAGATCTGCTCGTAGAGCGGGATGGTGTCCCGATCGTCGGCGTTTTCCGAGGCAACGATGATTTGCGCGCCGCGATCGCGCTTGCGCTTGCCGAAGCTCCAGAAGCAGCGTCGGCTATCGTGACTCAGGCTGCGGAAGGTCTCGCGCTGGAACTGGACCCCCGCCTTGGCGGCCAGGCGATAGCGTTCGTTGCCAGTCAGCAGGTAGGCGGAGGAAAGGCCATAGATCAGGCGGGACAGCGTGGCGCATTCTTGTATCTGATCGTCGCGGGCGGGCTGGCCAAGAATATTGAGATTGGTGCGATACAGTTCGGCGAAATCGTCCAGTTGATAGCTGCGCTTATCGCCGAACAGGTCATCCAGCCACTCGTCGGCCAGACGGGCGATTTGGGTCAGCCACCAGTGGGTTTCCTCGAACAGGTACTTGCCAGGCTGGAAATGCATCAGGATGACAGTGCGGGCATCAAAACGCCTTTGCTCGTCATGCTCGATATAAATTCCCTGAACGACAATCAAGGTATCGGTCTGAATGTATTTGCGGACGGCGTCGTACACGCTGTTTAGATCGAAATTCGCCGGGTCGGGCACGCGGTCGCGATTCAGATCGTCGAGATTACGCAGCACGCTGAAATAGGTCGTCGAACTGGCCTGAATGATGAAACTATCGCCGCTGCGGCAGCGCAAGGTAAAGGATGCACTCGAAGGGTTAACGTTCGTTACCGTTCCCATCAAGGTCATGCTTTGCGAAAAGTATTTCATAGGCACTCCTGAACTACAGACCAACCGGTAGCTATTCGATTTATCGCCTCAAGGTAGATCGATTAATGAGAGATCAATACCCACTGAAACGATTTGTGTTGCGAGCTACTATAGGCCGGAAATCTTCTCCAAAAAATAGGTCTGAAGTTCTATATCGAAGGACATATCGAAGAGTGATACACCGCCTATCTCAGTAAAAATATATAGTAAAATTACAATCATCATGCCATTAATAAAAATTGAACAAAAAATCGAGATAAATGGATAAAAAATCTGTTAATAATAAAGTAATTTATTAATTTAACTTATTGATATTAAATAAAAATATTTTTAGTATCCGGGATTTTTCTGTTTTAAAAATAATAGATAAATATTTTATTGTGTAATGAATATGAGGTATATATTTTTAATAAAAATGGCATTATTGAGATACTTTGAGAATGAACAACGTAATCGATGAATCACTTTAATTCGATAAAAAAAGAAGAATATGGTGAATTAAATGAACGAACTTCTATGACTAAAGTTATAGAACAAAAGCGATATGTTAAATCAACCGGCTCAATGTAAAAATCAAGCCATGAGGAAACATCAGGAAACCGAAACGCCAAATCCATCCTGAAGCGAATGAAGGGAAATCAGATCGAAGGACGCTTCTCTTGCTCCCGGCAAGAGGTACGGCGAAGCAAAATGGTTGGATCGGCCAAACGCTGACATGCGAGGAGGAACCGATGAAAACCAGTGACCCGGACACCATCTTGGTCATCAGTCCGGTCAGTGACCGTGCCGGACCGAAGCGGGCGGAACGAGGTATCGCCGGCACATTGGCGAGCAATGTCGCGCACAGCGTGAGCGTCCCCATGTTAAAGCAAAACATGGAGTCTTTTTTTAATCAAATCAGAGAAATACTAGACAGCGGCGTTGATTGTGCCGGCGCATTCCAGGTTTCGGAAATCGAAGTTTGCGCTCAAATCTCCGGCGAAGGTCAAGTGGCGCTCATGGGCAGCGGCGCAAAAATTGAAGCCCAGGGAGGCATCAAATTCACTCTTTGCCGCATACCGCGATAGCACCCATCGGCTAGTGCTTCAGACGTGGATATAGAGCGCATCAACGCTGCGTGAGGAGAGAAACTAACATGAGAGAGAGAACGGCGATGACAGGCTTTGGGAACCGGGTGACCTATGAGGGCATGGGCGCGCTGGACGAAAAGGCCAGGCAAGCTATCGCGAACGCCCGCAGCAAACGGGTTGACTGGAGCCAGGTTTACGGCAGCTATGCGCAGGCTGCTCAGCACACGGCTTATGCTGCGGCCAATCGAGTGCCGCTTTTTCCAAAGCCGCAGCCGGCGCCTTTAGATCGGGGGTTGAGGATCGACCGGCTGGCAATGGCTCTCGCGGACGGAACGGCAAGAGAGGACGTCATTTCGATGATCGATGAAGACGTTCTGACGAGAACGGGTGTCGACATTCGCGGCAAGTTCTTCGCCAACGGTGAGACTTTCGGCGCTCGTATTCCGGTTTCGGGTTACATGAGTCCTGAGATGACCTTGTTCGTTCTCAAGCTGATGATGAAGGGAGCGAGTGTTGTTCCCATCACGGAGCATGGCGAGGAACCGGTTCCTTACGGTATATCGGTGGTGGCGCCCTTCGCCGATCAGGCGCTGAACGCGCTACAGATCACGGAAGGGATTGCGCGCCTGGGCCGGCAATTCCTCACGCCGGCCCAGCGTGATCGATATAACGCGGCGCGCAACGCCGCGATCAGGCAGCGTGATGAAGCTTCGGCAGCGGGCAGCGGCCCAGCCACACGTTCTGCCGTCCCCCCCGAGCTGGACCCGATTAACGACTACGCCCGTTTCTTAGAAAAGCCGCTGAGCTTGCGCGATCTGGTGCGCGACAGCTATCCGCGTCCCAAGCAAGGCGAGGCGGTCCGGGACGATTTCGCGGCGCGGCTCCAGCCGGATCTGGAGGCGCTCGCGCGATTCACCGGCATGGGCTGGGTTGGCGGCGGCGGCGCGGTCGACGACTTCGGGAACAACACCCGCGATTGGATGCTGCTTGAGGCCTTCATTAAGGGCGGCAAACTTGTAGCAGGCATTTGTTACGGTGCGATCGCGCTCGCTCAGGTGAAGGACTCGCTCACTGGAGCGTACCTCCTGCAAGGCCATTTCGCGACCGGTCACGGCGACGCTGACAACTACACAGAGAATACGGCGACCATGAACCTGGACGGTACCTATCGTGTAGCGATCAGCGGTGCTGCCCCGATCCATCTGAGCGATATGCTGAAGCAAGCGATCGGGACCGGAGAAGGCGGCTACGTCATGGAGCTGGGTCAAGCGCCAATGGCCGTTCTGAGCGGTGGTCAGATCATCACCGGGAACACCGTCGAGGATGGAGACACCGCAGCGGACCTCTTGCTGGCCAGCCAGCTCGGTGGCCTGACGGGCAACTACTTTATCGCCGGCGATGGACGCGGGCGTGTCCTGACGAAGGATGATCCGGCGGTCCAGCACGTTACGCGTTAAGGCGGGCCGGCAGGGCGAATACCCGAAGGATCGAACGAAGGCGCCTCACCCTATGGACCTGCATGAAGAGACGGGTACGGAAGATGATTGATTTCTCCAAACCCGGCAAGATGCATGGCATCGTCATTGGCCCCGGCCTCTTTATCAATCGATACGCATTCGGGGTTTTGGTATGAAAACCGCGCCGGTAACACGGCCTGCCCATCGCTCATGAAATACATTAACTTCGATCTTTGGCTCGACTCTAGGATTGAAGACCGGTATCCCGTGCGCGCGGCCTCACCGATGGGCGAGGTTCGTGAACTCATATCGCTCGACCCCTACCGGCACCGTATTGAGCAATCCCGGAACGAGCTGGCCATGCGCGATGCCAGTCCGGCCAAGCTCATCGATTTCGGCGGCCAGCTCTACCAGTTGCTATTTGGCGGCCAGGTAGCGCTGCTCTTTGAGCAATCGGTGGCGCAATCCCCGCGCGACCGGGAGCAGGGGATCCGGATTCGTTTGCGCATCGAGGCGCCCGAACTCATCGTCTTGCCGTGGGAATTTCTGTATTGGCCGCAGAAGGAATGTTTTCTCGGAACTTCGATAAAATATCCCATTGTCCGGTATCTGGAGATTTTCGAGCCGATAGAAAACCTGGAGGTGGCTTTACCCCTCAAAATGCTGGTTGTGATCCCGGACAGCCCCGATCTCGATGCCGCCCATGAAAAAACAAACCTGCTCCGGATTCTGGCGGGTCTGGACAAGCATGTTCAACTGACCTGCCTCGAAGGCAGAGTCACCACTACCAGAATCAGCGATGCGCTGTTGGAAGAACGTTTTCACCTGCTCCACTTTATCGGCCACGGCGAGTTCGAGAACGGCCAGGCATTCCTGCAGCTGAATACCGAAGACGGAGATCGTGACTACATTGACGACAGTCAGTTCGCCAGTCTTTTGGCGAATCATCCAACATTGAAATTGGTATTTCTAAATTCCTGCAAGGGCGCGGAAACCTCGCTCTCTACACCCATGGCTGGCATGGCCTATCGACTGGTAAAGCAAAGTATTCCGGCGGTGATTGCCATGCAATTTGCCATCTACGACGAAGCTGCCATTGTATTCAGCCAGCAATTTTATCATTCCTTATTTAAAGGCCGCGCCCAGGGCAGAGTGGAATTTGCGGTAAGCCATGCCAGAAACCATTTGCTGATCAAATTTCCCGGAGAGCGCGACATCGGCGCGCCAGTGCTTTTCATGCGCGCCAGCGAAGGCCTGCTGTTCAACATAGTGACTGGTGATCCGATACGGGATTTACTGAGCAATGACGCTTCTCATCGTACTGAATTGGCGATAAAAACTCACGAACAGAATATCAAATTCTGGGAACAGGATAACCAGAAGCATCCCGGCGTAAAATCGAAAACGGCGCTTGATCAGAACATTGCCGAGCTGAATCGGCTCAAGCAGAAAATCAAGTTACGCCGGATTCTCTATGCGATCGCGACCGGCACGTCTCTTTTTGCATTCTTCCTTTCCTGGATTCAACTTTTTGATTTCTTGCCGCCAGCGGTCCGGATTGAAAGCTATGCCATGTGGCTGGCCAGCGCATTTTTCGAACGGCCAGCCGGTCATCCTGTGGCGCTTGTCACCATCGACGGTCAGACTGAGAAAGAGATCGGAAAGCCATTCGGCAGGGATTGGCGCCGTGAACATGCCATCCTGATCGATCGTCTTTCGCAAGCGGGCGCGAAAGTGATCGCCTTCGATTTGTTTTTTGAAGAACCCAGCGCCTACGACCAGGAGTTTGCAGACGCTGTTGCGCGCGCCCGCGATCGCCATGCCACGGTTGTTGCCGGCTTTCGCGCCCTTGGCGATGGACAACCTGAATTGATTCAAATATTCAAGGACGCAGGCGTCAAATCCGGCCTTCTCTGTATTGGCAAGAAGTGGGGCACATCGCAAATCGCCCCATTGGTTATCAAGAAAGCCGGTCAAACACAGATTTTGCATTCTCTGGCTCTGGAAATCAGCGCGGCTTTTCTGGAACAGAAGATTGTCGTCAATCGAAGCATTTCAGAAATCAATTTACTCAACCCGGTTACTCAGCACATTGCGAACACATTTTTTATTTCTGAAGTCAATCCGGTTCAGTGGGAGCAACCGGCTTGCCCCGCTATCGGCAAGCAGGATATATCCGCCAGCAGCATCATTGATGCTTCGTGGCTTGACAGTCCAGGGAATTTACGATCAAAAACTCGCTATGAATTGATTATCAACCACCCAGATCGCAATCAGCTAGACCGTTTTAATAACAAGATCGTATTGATCGGTATCGAGCGAAAAGAGGATCTATTTCCGGTTTTAAAAGGATTGACAGCGGAAGAACATTATGGGATTGAGTTGCATTTCGCCATTATTCAATCGCTTCTGAGTGGCAAAACTATACAGCCTCTCAGCAGTCAATGGCAGTTTTTTACGATGCTCGTTCTTGGATTAATGGGTGGGCTGGCGAGACTCCAAACCCGGCTCCCCTCTCTAATTTTTCGAATAGGAATCTCAATAATACTTTTTCTGGTCTATTTCGCGATTGCAAGCTATATATTCCAAGCTTATCGTATTATTTTAAATACGGTTTACGATATATTGGCTTTTTGGGTTTCCTATTGGACTGCCGGAATCGTGAAAAGGAGAGGGTTTCAATGAGCACCAAAAATACCGTATTCTCGAAAATGAAGACGGCTTTATTTTATATCGTGCTCCATTGTATCCCAGCGGGGTTCTTGATCGGCCTGATCGGTTGCATGGCGCCACTGGTTGGGCACGCCTATCAGGATAATCCAGCAAGGCCGGTTCTTTATGGAATCTTGACCGAAGATCGATCCGCGGACCCGCCGGAATATCGAATAGCCACTGCCAAAGAATGGCGGCAGGTCAGGATTTTACGCGGAAACAGGTATCTGGATATCGCGCCAAATTTGTACTTGGATCGAGGCGATGAAATCTGGACCGGTCCAGAATCTGCTGTAGCAATCCGTTTTCCAAATGGATCGCAATTGTACTTACGATCCGGCAGTCATGTCAGAATCGGCTCGATTTTCGCTTTTGCCGGTGAACTGTTTGTCAGAGTAAAGGGCGCCTTTCAGGTGGACACGGAATTTGTGACCGCAGGAGCCGAGGGCACCGGATGGGTCATGAAAGTCTCTCCAAACGGAAACACCCTTTGCACGGTTTTGGAAGGGCGCGTCCAGGTAGCCTCTAAGCGGAATTATTGGAGACCGCTATTGGTGACCGCCGATAGACAAAATGTGACTCGCCGCAGATCCCGCTATACAAGAATGATGCTGGCGCCGCAACGCGAATTAAATAAGATGAGGTATTGGATTAGCCAAATCGACCGGCTGACTCACGAATCTCAACCCCTCACCAAGGATTATCAAGATGATCGTCCTCCACCTTTCCATTTTTATTTTAACTTCAGTCCTTCTCGCCAAGGAACCGATCGATACCCAAGGCCAGAGCAGCCGCCCCGCAGGCCCGATCCAGAACCGAGTCATGACACTGTTTATTGAAACCGGTGACGGTTCCTTGAACACTTCCAGCATAGCTTGATCGCATCATGAGTCCTGGCAACGCCATCACCCGCGCTGAAATTCAAGCCGAGCTTATCGGGACCCTGTTCCGCTCGGTCCCGATCGCCATTATTCTCCATACCCTCTTTGGCACCCTGCTGGTCTCTCTGCTTTGGAATAAGGCGTCTCATTCCTTGCTGCTGGTTTGGCTGGCTGTGATCTATTGCTTGACATTGGCCCGGTGGGTTTTGATGCATGCCTACCAGCGGTGCCAGCCCGCTTTGGAAACCATGCCGCGTTGGGGAGCGGCCGCCACCGCGTTATCTTGGATTTTCGCTCTGGCCTGGGGAATCGTTCCGGTCTTGTTCCTGGACCCGGCGCAACCGGCGAATCTGGTTATTATCACTGTTATCCTGGTTGGGTTGAACGCTCAGGCCCTGATGGCCGTGGTGTCTTATCCGCCGGCTCATTTTGCTTCAGTGCTGGTATTGCTTTCGCTGACCACGGTCTTGCTGTTGCGAGGAGGGATTCTCGGCGCCGAGATCGCCCTGCTGGTGAGCTTGAATCTGGCGGCAAGCTTGTTCTATGCCAGAAATGTCTACAAAACGCTCAATCATTCCTTACGGCTGCGCTTCGAAAACACCGCCCTGCGCCGCGAGACCGAAGAGAAATCCGCCTTGCTGGAAAGCACCCTGCAACATATCCAGCAGGGGATCAGCCTGGTTGACCGGGAATGCCAGTTGCGGATGTGGAATCGGCATTTTCTAGATCTGCTCGGACTCGGCCAGTATCAAATCGCAGCCGGTCAGAATTTCAACACGGTACTGAGCGCCGCCGATCCGCCCTTAACGCAAATTCAACAGAAACAGACCGAGTATCGGCGTGCAGATGGCGCCATCATTGAAATCCGGCAAAACACCATGCCCGATGGCGGCTGGGTGCTGACCTATACCGATATCAGCGAGCTCAAGCACCGCGAGGAAGCGCTGGATCTGGCCCGCCAGGAAGCCGAACGGGCCAATGCGGCAAAAACCCGCTTTCTGGCAACCGCCAGCCACGATCTACGCCAACCCATTCATGCGCTGGGTCTGTTTTTCGCCAATCTGGTGGAGCGGGTCCGCAATCCGGAAACCGCGCCGCTGATCAAACAGATCGAGGATTCAATCGAGGCCATCGATACCATGCTCAACGCCCTGCTGGACATTTCCAAGCTGGACGCCGGGGTGGTCCATCCTCATGTCGGTCCCGTGATGGTGGCGGGCCTGTTCAAGCGGTTAGCGACCGAATATCAATCTCATGGCGTCAATCCCTTCGGGGTCCTCGTGGAGCGGCGCTTGTTCAAGCGCTCCGAAACCGAGCATCGATCTGCCATCCGGGAAACCAGTAATGTCTTGCGGATGCGTCCCAGCCCGGTCATTGTTCAGAGCGATCCTGCCATGCTGGAGCGGATCCTGAGAAATCTGATTTCCAATGCTCTGCGCTACACCCAAAATGGCCGCGTCCTGGTGGGCGCCCGCCGTCTCGGTGACAAGCTGCGCATCGAGGTCCACGATACCGGCCCCGGCATCCCTAATGATCAACTGGAAAACATCTTCCTGGAATTCCATCAGTTGGGCAATCCGGAGCGGGATCGGCATCAGGGATTGGGATTGGGCCTGGCCATCGTCAAACGGCTGGCTGCTTTGCTGGGGCATCAAATCACGGTTCGCTCCCATCTGGGGCGCGGTTCCTGTTTCTCCATCACGCTGCCCATCGCTCAGGAATCCACGTCCTGCCTTGCCTCCTCGCCAGCGGTCATCGCTGGCCGGGAACTGCAAGATCGCCAGATACTGATACTGGACGACGACAGTGCCGTGCTGGAAGCGATGGAAGGGTTGTTGCAACGGTGGGGTTGCACTGTCATCAAAGCCGCCTCCCTGGAGGAAGCCCAGGAAAAACTGAAAACCAGTTCGCTGCCTCCCGAATTGCTGATCGTGGATTATCGTCTGCGCGGCGATCTCTCCGGTCTCGAAGCCGTGGAAATCCTGCAAAAGAACCTGCGCCGCTATGTGCCCACCCTGGTCATTACCGGCGATACCTCTCCCGACCATCTACGCGAGGCGGAAGCCAGCGGCTATCCTCTGCTGCATAAGCCGGTTCAGCCCGCCAAATTGCGTGGCGTCTTGCGCCACCTGATTCGCCGGCATGAACGCGAATCGCTGAATTAACGCCCCGGATCAGTGGCCGATATCAACCCTCGCCGGGCGGCCTCGATCACTGTTTGGGTGCGGTTGCCGGTATTTAGCGCCCGCATGATGGCGGTTACGTGCAGTTTGACCGTGCCTTCCGCCAAGTTCAGACGCTTGCAAATTCCCTTATTGGACAAACCTTGCCCCATCAGACGCAACACCTCCGCTTGCCGGGGAGTCAGTCCAGCGATGCCCTCCTCCCTGGCAGACTGCTGCGGTGTGGCGATTTGAGCTGACGCGATGGTCAATGCCTCCAGGGCCGCCAGCAGGCCGGGTGGAATATATACCTCGCCTGCCAGCACCAGGCGCAAGGCCGCGATCATCTCATGGCTGCTGCAGGACTTCGGAATATATCCCATTGCGCCTGCCTCCAACGCTTGGCGGACTGCAGCGGGTTCCTCCGAGGCGGATAGGATCACCAGGGGCACGGCGGGTCTTAGCCCATGCAATTCAGGCAGGGCGGATAAGCCATTCAGATCTGGCATGGTCAAATCCAGCAGAATCAAGTCCAGGTCGTGATAATGGGTGGCCAGACGGATTGCTTCCTTGGCGGTGGATGCCTCGATCACCACGGCTGCGCCGTCGAATTGTCTGAGCACATGCAAAAGCGCTTCGCGGAACAGCGTGTGATCGTCAACCAGGAGGATACGCATTGTTTATTACCCACGTTATAGCTAAATCAATAATGGCTGATAGCCGCGAATAATGTCATCAAAGGATTTTGTATGGGTGCCGGATTTTAGAGATGCTGGAAGAATGAGGGGTAGCTGTTGATCACGCGGGACTCAATCGGCGGGTACTCAAATACACGTTTTACTTTAGAAAGGGCGTTCTGCAAATGAAAGAAGGCGGTGGGTCAGTGCGTCGCAGGCGACAGGGCGGTGGCTCCCCGGATCGAAAGAGCAATGTTTATACCATCATCTAACTAAGTTGTTTCTCACCCAGCAACCGCCCGGACCCGCCATTATTCTTTAGATGCCCCTCGCCGTGCAGCAGCAGAACACATTCCCTCATATCAGCGGCAGGCTTTGGGTGAGAAATCGAGCCTACTGCGGTGGCAACGCGAGAATTTTGCCGGATGACTGCCATTCATCCCCTCGCCTGTTTAGGCCGGATCATGATACTGCCGCCATCAATTCCGGCCCATCCTGGCGCGTGGCGTTCACTGCTGTTCCCACCGGCCACAGCCGCAGCCGCTCGGGCGGACACGGAACCAGCAGAGGTTGCAATGCAGCAGGATCCGTCACGGCGGGATCCAGCCAGCGGGCTTCATTGGCCAGATCTAGAATCACCGGCATCCGGTCATGGATCGCGGCGATCATGGCGTTAGCGGCGGTCACCAGGACGGTGCAGGACTCTAAAATCCGGCCATCACGCTCCCAGCGTTCCCACAGTCCGGCGAAAGCGAGCGGTTGCCCATCCGCCGGGGCGATGCAGTAGGGTTGCTTGCGCTCGCCCATCTTGCGCCATTCATAGAAACCATCGGCGGGAATCAGGCAGCGGCGGCGGCGGAACGCCTGGCGGTAGGCAGGTTTGCTGGCCACGGTCTCGGCGCGGGCGTTGATCGTGCTGTACGCCGTCCGCGGTTCCTGCGACCAAGCCGGTACCAGACCCCAGCGCAGGGCGGCAAACGTCCGGTGGCCTGCGGAGGTGACCCGGATCGCGCCCACGGATTGATGGGGCGCGACGTTATAACGCGGCGTCAAAACCGGCACAGTTGAAAGCTGGAAGCGTTCAGCCAGCGCCTCGCCGCTTGTGCATTGGATGAAACGGCCGCACATACGGAGCCTTACAGGCGGCTTAGGGCTGCCGGTAGGTGATGGCGCACAGCGTGGCCCCTTGCGGGTCTTGCAGGACGCAGAAGCGGCCTACTTCAGGAATATCCTCCGGTGGACGCAGCAGTTTCCCGCCCAGCATTTCCACCTGCCGGGCGGTGGCATCCACGTCGTCCACGGTGACATACACGCCCCACGCGGGCGGCATCCCGGCGCATTCCGGGGACGGAGCCATTATCCCGCCGATCATGTCACCATCGGCTTTCACCAGCGTATAAGGCGCACCCGCGCCGAGGAAGTCTTCAAAGGTCCAGCCGAACAGCCCGCTATAGAACGACCGGGCGGCGTTGACATCGGGGGTTATCAATTCACTCCAGCTAAATGCACCGTGTTTCATGAGATTCTCGTTCATGGTCATTGCCTCGCCAGGTTGGAAAGAGAGAGAGCGAGAAGGCGAAGTACCCCTCGCGTGTCAGGATGCCAGCCGTCCGGGCCAGAGCCGATGCACTGCCCAGCGCACCACGCCCCAGATCTGGCCATCTGGCTGACCGCTCAAAAGCCGGTCAGGAACTTCGGGATGGGTGGATTGCAAGACCCGCCGTCCTTGGGTGTCGCGGCCCACATGCCAAAGGGCGAACGCGCCTGCGATCTCCGCCACGACCAGGCTGCCGGTGCTGGCGGCAGCCGTGCGATCCACGACGAGCAAATCCCCGTGATGAATACCTTGCTCGTGCAGGTCGTCACCCTGGACGCGCATAAAAAACGTGTCCTCCGGATTGTGGATCAGGTGCGTGTCCAGATGCAGGCGACGCTCGACCTGATCATCCGCTGGGGCAGGGAATCCAGCGGGAACAGGCGTTGTTAGCAACGGCCAGCCGCCTGCCGGGTCAGGCAGCGGTTCTGCCAGCATGTCCAGCCAGAGGGGAAATGCATCTGGGGTTAGGCGTTTAGCCAGAGCGGTTAGCATCAGAAGGACCTCCGGTAGTTGCGAATCAAGCCGGCCACCACCCCGAAGATTTGTAACCGGTCGCCGGGGCGCAGGACGGGATAGGCAGGATTGGCAGGATGAAGCACGGCCTCGCCGTTTTCGACCGCCAGGGTCTTAAGCGTGAATTCGTTGTCGATCACCGCAATGACCAGATCACCGGGCCGGGCCGACGTCTCGCGCTCGACCACGGCCACGTCGCCCGCGTGAATGCCTGCGTCGATCATCGAATCGCCAGTGACTGGAATCAGCACGGTGCGCGAGGGATAACGCACCAGCCAGGCATCGATCGAGCGGGCATCTCCGCTATCTGCCGTTACCAGCGGTAACCCTGCCGGGACCGGCATATCCGCCTGGGGACGCTCGAAGAACGGACTCGCCGGTATCCAGCGTCCGTCCGGGGTACGATCCAGAAAACCGGCCTCGCGCAACCGGTGCAACACCTTGGCCACCGCCGAACGCGAGGCCAGACCCAACACCGCCCGCAAGGCATCATAGGCCGGTAGCACCCGCCAGCGGGCATAATGGTCCTGAAGGCGGGCCAGATAGGCGACGTCATCGGCAGCTTTAGGCATGGCAGCTCGTCATAGAGTACAAATGTACTCTAATCGTAGAACGCTATGACCTGCTTGTCAAGCAGATCTCAGTGAGATGAAATTTAATGGATGCTGCTGGAGGGCTCCTTAATGGATCATAATTGCATGTGATGTTAATTGGTTCTAGATAGTGTAGTCATGAGATAAGATATGTGAGAGGATCGGCAGGCCAGAGAAGGAGGCCTGCATGAAATACTCGAAACCTGCCCATCACCGTCACGATCTTTCCGATGAAACCTGGGCATTGCTGGAACCGCACCTGCCGGGGCGCAAGGGTGTCTGGGGCGGCATTGCCAAAGACAACCGTCTTTTTATCAATGCTGTGTTCTGGATTTTAAGAACGGGTGCGCCGTGGCGAGACTTGCCACCCGACTATGGCGGCTGGAGCAATACGCATCGCCGTTTCATCCGCTGGCGGGATGCGGGCGTGTGGGAGAAATTGCTGGAAATTCTGATCGACGAGCCGGATTACGAATGGCTGATGATCGACGCCAGCCACTGCAAAGTCCATCCCCATGCGGCGGGAGCCAGAGGCGGTAATCAGGATATGCGCCGTACAAAAGGGGGCTCAATACAAAAATACATCTGGCGGTGGATGCGTTTGGTATGCCGCTCAGAGTCGTTATCACTCAAGGTACAACAGCGGATTGCACACAGGCTTCAAAACTGATTGAAGGCATTGATGCCGATCATCTTCTCGCGGATAAAGCCTATGATACGGATGCGATCCTCGAACAGGCGACGGCGCAGAAGATGAACCCCGTTATCCCGCCGAAGAAAAACCGTTCAATCCAGAGGCCTTACGACGAGGATCTGTACAAGCTGCGCCATCTCGTCGAGAACGCCTTTCTGCACCTCAAACGCTGGCGCGGCATCGCTACAAGATACGCCAAAAACACCGCCTCTTTCCTCGCCGCCGTCCACATCCGATGTATCGCTCTCTGGGCCAACATCTCGTGACTACAGTATCTAATGACATGGACGCGGGCGAGCTACGGAGGCAGGATAGAGTCAAGGTAGCCAAACCCCAACCATTGGCAGAAGCGAGGTGTCCATGAGCAAAGTGACTTTGATCGGTCTTGATTTAGCGAAATCGGTATTCCAAGTTCATGGTGTGAATACCGAAGGAAAGGCGATTCTCAAGAAACGCCTAAGCCGGGGGCAAATGCTAGAATTTTTCGCGCAATTGGCGCCTTGCATCGTCGCCATGGAGGCGTGTAGCGGTTCGCACTATTGGGGACGGAAACTGACGAGTTTGGGCCATACGCCGCGCCTGATTTCACCGCAGTATGTCAAACCGTTCGTGAGGACGAACAAAAACGATGCGGCGGATGCGGCGGCGATCGCCACGGCGGCCCGGCAACCGGAGATGCCGGTAGTGCCCATCAAATCGGCCGAACAGCAAGCGGTATTATCGATTCACCGAGCGCGGTCAGGGTTGGTCAAAAGTTGGACGGCGCTGTGCAATCAAGTGCGTGGTTTGCTCACGGAATTTGGATTTGTGCTGCCGGTAGGCCCCCATCGGGTCCTTTCACAGGTGCCCGCGATCCTGGAAGACGGCGAAAATGGGTTGCCTGATCTGCTGCGCCAACTCATCCAACGACTGTATGATCATCTCAAGCAGTTGGCTGCGGAAATCGCCCACTGTGAGGCGCTACTGGCCGCCTGGCATCGGCAAAACGAGGCGAGTCAACGGCTCGCGGTAGTGCCGGGGGTGGGGGTGCTCACCGCGACGGCCATGGTGGCCACGGTGGGGGATGCCAAGCAGTACCGTCATGGTCGTCAGCTGGCGGCGGCGCTGGGCTTGGTTCCTAAGCAACGTTCTTCTGGCGGGAAAGTGGGCTTACTGGGCATCAGTAAGCGCGGTGATGGCTACTTGAGGCGATTGCTCATCCATGGGGTGCGCACGATTTGGCGCACGCAGCAGAAGCGACCGGATTTTGAACACACCTGGCTTGGCAAACTGGCGAAACGCCGCCCGACCAACGTGGCGTTAGTGGCGTTTGCCAACAAACGAGCGCGCACCCTTTGGGCGCTACTTTATCACGGCCGGGTTTACCACCCCGATCATCAACCCCGATGGACTTCAGCCCCCGCCTGATCCACCGAGTGGAGTCCTCATCCAGGGAATGGATGCGGTAGTTCGTAGGCGATTGATCGCGTGATGGCAGGACAGGTTATTCCAGAATCGGCCAAACCCGAAACGCAACTCGCGCCTTGAGCGCGTGGTTCTGATAGGGACCGATTCGCGGATTTCATCAAGGTCCGAGGGCTAAACCCTTCACTCAAGACCGAATACATGGCCGCAACTTTTCCTGACTGCCGGAACACATCAACACCGCTTGCAATCCATGCCGCGTCCATACATGTTGCGCTTACCACCTATCAGTTTCTCATCACGGGGCAAACCCGATAGAAGGAAGGTAACGGTTGTTGCATTTGTAGCTTCCGGTGGAGCGCACGCAGACCCCGGGTGAACCAGGAAACGGCGCTACGGGCGAGTTTTCGAAAGGTCCAATGGTGAGGATCGGTCTGTTCTTGCGTCTTTTTTCCAGGGGCGTGGGGTGATCGCGGGCCTCCTCTTGACCGACGCGCACGCACCAGTACATGGCCAAGGCCATGATCAGCAGCAACCGATCGAGCCGGTCAGCGGCCTGTAACTGCGTGTCTTCTAATTGAAAACCGCGGCTTTTGAAGTCGGAGAACATCGGCTCAATGCCCCAGCGACTCGCGTAATCCCGCACGGTCGCCCGATTTGGCGGGTCATTCATGGCGATGATCCAGGGTTCCGGATGCCCAGGCTCGTGCCAAATCGCCAGATGGGTCGGTACCCCCTGATTAAATAACCGCACATTGAGCAGAAAGCGCGCGGTTTGCCCCGCCGCCAGCGCCCCGGTCGTGGTCATGTCTCCAAACCCTGGATCTACATTGAGATTGCCTTTCAATCGTAACCGATAATGCCAACCGGACTGCGCGTGAAGCCACGCGAATAAATCCACCGAGGGATAAAAGCGATCCGCTGAAAGCAGCACCTCGGCTCCCGCCGGGAGCCACGCGCGAACTTGTTCTAATACCGCTTTCTGGGCCGCAAAACCCAGATTGGCCGGGCCAGCTTCCACCCGCCAAGCAAGAGGTAAGGCCCGATCGCCGATCCCAAGGCTCACCATCAAAATCGCAAAACGATCCCCCAAATCGGTTTGGTCCAGACTCAGAATGATCGTCTGTCCCTGCGGGCCCGCCGCGGTTAAGGCTTGGCGCGCCCACGGTTCCAGCACTTCGCTACTCGACAGCAATGGATTTTTTAATAACCGGCGCAGCCACTGCTCGCGCATATCTTGCCGTTCGGTCTCCAACGGTAAAAGATTAGCAAGTTCCACAGTATTTGGGGTCTGAGCTTCCAGAATCGCCCCGACCGCCAAGGCCAATTTCGTAATCACTGTCTTACGCAACCCTGGGTGAGCTGCTCTCAATCCTGCTTCGATTGCTGTCGCCAATTGTCGAACCGTTCCCATGATCCCCTCATGATGTTCATTAAACTCATAATCCTAGTCTAACTCAGAACTGATAGGTGGTAAGACATGTTGCGTTAGCTGAGAGGGTTCGATTTCGGTAAGCTATACGGCCCCCGTCCTGATTTGAGAACCCGCATGATCGATTTTAGAGGCCACCGCTTTGAACGAGACCTCATCCTGACGAGTGTTCGTTGGTACCTGGCGTACCCATTGAGCTACAGGAACTTGGAAGAAATGCTGGCGGAGCGGGGTGTTGAAGTCGATCATTCCAGCGTTTATCGCTGGGTTCAGAAGTTTACGCCGCAGTTGGAAGCGGCTTTCCGCAAAGGACCAAAGCGCCCGGTGGGCACGCGTTGGCGGATGGACGAGACGTACATCAAGGTCAAGGGCCAATGGAAATACCTCTACCGTGCGGTTGATCGGGACGGCCAGACCATCGATTTCTTGCTCACGGCGCATCGTGATAAGAAAGCCGCGCACCGTTTTTTCAAGAAAGCCATTCGACAGCATGGCCTGCCGGACACGGTCACGATTGACAAGAGCGGGGCTAATACGGTGGCGCTTGAAGCCCTGAAGGAGGAAACCGGTCATGCCATTGAAATGCGCCAAAACAAGTACTTAAACAATTTAGTGGAACAGGATCATCGCGCGGTTAAACGCATCGTCCGGCCGATGCTCGGGTTCCAATCCTTCCGTTCCGCCCGAGTGACCCTGCAAGGCATCGAACTGATGCACATGATTAAGAAAGGGCAGATGATCACCGTCGACGGGCGGGATTTCTCCGCCGCCGAACAGTTCTATTCCCTGGCTGCCTAATTCAATCCAGAGAGGGTTAAAGCTCGTCTGTCAGAAATTAACGCAACACAACCCGATGTGCCGTCATGAGCATGAGCGGCGCATTGGGGCGGGGGCTTGCACTGGGTTTACCGGCGAGGCCGAAGTCGTAGAGGGCCTCGATGAGGTCGTCAGTGAGCAACTCGCCGCTTGGATTGGCCTGCCCGGTGTCGTGGATGAACTGGCCCAGGGCCGCCCGGAAGGGATGGGCGATGGTACTGCCTGGCTCCGCGCCGAAGCGCAAGCGAAACCAGCGGTTGAGCACGCTTGCGCGAAGCAGCATACGCTTGCGGCGCGTACCCGTGTTATTCCCATTCAACAGAGTGCGCAAGATATACCCTTCGCGCGTGAGATGCAGATGGAGTTGGCCGCCATCGCGAAGCAGGGTCACTGGGATGTCACGCAGGCGGCAAAGGGCGGCCATCGGTTCGAGGTCTTCCCAGCGCCGGGCGACGATGGCTTGCTGTCCGGGGTTTGCGAGCGCCGTGAGGATACGCCGGTGAGCCGCCTCCGTGGTAGCTAGCTCAAGGACATCCTTGCGCCCTGCGAAGTAGCGCCGGATGAACTCACTGCGCTCCAGGCGGAAATAGTCCACGATAAAATCCATGGCGGCCTGGATCTTGGCAATAGCGAGCTTGGCATACTCCGCCATTACATGCACTTGGACGATTTTATCTTTGTAGTGCAGGGCAAGCTCCGCGTAGTCGGCTTTTCTGAACCGGCGGCGGCGGGCTTCGGGGTTGAGGGCGATACGCATGGCGGCACGGAACACGGCCTTGCCTCGGGCAAGGTGCAGGACTTCGTTGGCGTCGAGGTAGAGCAACGCGGCTGAAAGAGCAATATCCCATTTCGTCACGGCGAGACCGGCGAGGGTCGTGTCGCCCTGCAACGCGGCTTCAAGTTCGCCCTGCTTGCAGGTGACAAGCAGTGAGTTACCTTGGCGGCGTGCCATGAATTCCCGGACGAGAGATTGGGCAAACTGCATGCGGCGTTCGCGGATGATCTCGATCTCCTGCCAGCTGCGCAACAGCTTGAGACAGCGGCTGTCTGCTGTTTGCGGGCGCAGCGCGAAGAAACCCCGGTTAGCGGATCCTTCGCCAAAAGGTTCGGCAACCGACTTGAGCAGGCGGGTGAGCCGTTCCGGGTTGAAGTCCACGCGGGTGTCACGCCGCAAGGTGTCGCACAGGCGCCGTACATTCAATACCTGCCAGTCTTCCTGGTCTGCATCGGGCGCTGCTTCGCGCAGGCTGGCGAACAAGGCATCTTCGATGCGTGCTAACTCGGCGAGCCGCTGAATGGTGTCAGGATCGCGATAGAAGGTCACACCGATCTCGATGTCGTTGGAAAGCAGCTTCCATTGATCGAGTTCACGCAGCATCTGCTGCAATGTATGCAAATCCGCGCCTGTGGCCATCAAGAGCTCGTCGGTGGAGATGCCTTTGTCGTCGTCCGCCTGGATAAGCACCGAGAGGATGGTCATGTAAGGCGCAATGTTAGCCTCAGGGCCAAGTTTCTTCTGCAAATGATCGCGTGCTTCTTCGATGCTCGTGACCATCAGGCTGCCGGGAAAGACACGTGTGCGGTTTTCATGGCGTTCGAGCAGACGCGCCTCTTCGAGCCAGGCGATGGCGATGCGCACCTTGGTGTCAGCGTTTTTGGCGTCGGGATCGATACGCTGGGTGTCCGGAATTTCGAGCAGGATCTCGCCGCTGGTCACCACCACTTCGCCGTCGCCGCGATCCTTGCGCTCGATAGCGCGCAGCGCTTTAAGGATGGTATGGATGTCGTGCTGTGTGAGGCGGGAATTCTTGAGCAAGCGAAACTGCACATCGAGGTCCGTGTCATCGTAGAGCAGGACACAGCGCGCGGGGGCTTGGTCACGTCCCGCGCGGCCGGCTTCCTGAAGGTAGTTCTCAAGGGAGCCGGGTGTGTCGAGGTGAAGGACCAGACGCACATCCGGCTTGTCCACGCCCATGCCGAAGGCGTTGGTTGCGACGATGACCCGCAGTGCGCCGGCGAGAAAAGCCTCCTGTGTTTCACGTTTTTCCGCGGGCTGCATGCCACTGTGGAAGTAGCCGCAATCGAGCCCCGCATTCTTGAGGAAGTGAGCGGTCTCCTCCACGGTCTTCTGCCGCGCGCAGAACACGATAGCGCCCCCCTCTTCTTGCAGGGCCTCGCGGAGAAGATGCAAGATCTCGCCATATTTCCCCGTGCTCGGAACGTGTCGCACCTCATAGCGGAGATTCTTGCGCTCCACGCCACCTTCGAGCCGCTTGAGCGTGATTTTGAGCCGTTCGGTGAAGTGCTGGCAGATGTCGTCGACGACATCCGGTTTGGCCGTCGCGGTAAAGCAGAAGACGGGCGAGGGGCTGTCCTTCTGAAAGGTCTTGATGAAGCGTGATACGTAGAGATAATCCGGACGAAAAGCGTGACCCCATTTGGAGAGGCAGTGGGCTTCGTCGAACACCCAGGCACCGATCTGCCGATACGTCAGTGCATTGGTAAAGGCCGTGCTGCGGAACTGCTCCGGGGCGACGAAGATTAAGCCGAGGTCGCCAAGCCGCAATTTTTCGAGCATCGTCCGGCGTTCCATGGGATTGAGCAGGCTGTTGAGATAACCCGCACAGGTCATGCCTCTTGCCTCCAGGTTGTCCACCTGGTCCTTCATGAGCGACTGCAGCGGTGAGATTACCACCGTGAGACTGCCGCTACGGTAGTAGCGTGCAAGGGCCGGAAGCTGGAAGCACAAGGACTTGCCACCGCCTGTAGGCAGAATGGCCAGCGTCGAGCAGCCGGAAAACCCGTTTTCGACGATGGCCTGCTGCAAAGACTGGCCATCGGGTGTCGCAGGTTCGCTGCGAAATCGCGTGATGCCCGGAAAATAACGCGGCAGAAGTGTATTGAGATCATGCTGCTCGCGGCACCAAATGCAAGCGGAACCGGAGCAGGGCGTGTCCCGCAGCCGGGCGATGATTTCGTGGATGCGCGGAAAACGGCATTGTACCCAGGGCGGTAGCACGGAGTTGCCGCTGGCCACACCCAGCCAAGCCAGCACATAGGCAAGCGGTTTGTGCCAGCTGGGTGCTGGCAAGCCGCATTCAAGCACCCAGCGCTGGCCGGTGATGCATAATACTTTACCTGCCGTGGCCCGCTGCCAGGCGAGGACGGTCTCCGCCAGCGATGGCTTGAGGGCACGCCGCAGCGTGGCAAAGAAATTCGCCATACCCTTGCCGCTTTCGAGCCCCAGCAAAAAATGCAGGCACAGCATTTCGTCGGCCCGCTCCTCCGCACGGCGCCGCAAAGCCTCGCGCTCTTCGATGAAGAGCGCATAGTGCTTCAACTGTTCTGAATTGACGGATAGAGGCGTTTGAGTTTGATGCGGGCATCGGGAGTGGTAAAGCGCCAATTCACCGCTTGGGTGTTCGCGTTGCGCGCCTGCTCCCAGGCCGCCACCTCCTGAGTCAGGGTGTCAAGATGGGCGATGCGTCGATCGAGACATTGCCGGCTCAGGACGCTCAGTTCGATCTCGGCCATATTCAACCAACTGCCATGCTTGGGGGTGTGATGAATCTCCAGGCGGTTGATCAGCGCGCGCGCGACCGCCGGTTCAAAGGCGTGATACAGGGCGGCGGGTTTGTGGGTGTTGAGGTTATCCATCACCAAGACCACTTTTTCGGCATGGGGTAGCGAACTTCCAGTAGATCACGGGCCCACCTGGGCAAAGTCGACGGCTGTCCGTTGCGCAGTGACGGTGATAGCGCGTTGCCCGACCAAGGGTTCGCTGGTCATGAACAGGTTCGCGGTGCCACACCGTTCGTATTGGAAATCGAAGCGGGCCGGTTGGCCGGATTCGACCGGCAACGGGGTCTGGATCTCGGCTACCAGTTGCTTGTTCAGTTCATCCAAGCAGACCACCGGCCGGGCCGGATCGTAGGGCCGGGTGTACACTTCCAGGACGTCCTCCATCGCGCAGACAAATTCGGCATTGGCCGGGGGCGGGATCACCCATTGCTTCCGGAGCCACGGCTTGAGTTCGTTTTTTTGAGCGTCATGCGCACGCATTCCGGGCTAATTGCGTCCACCACCTCCAACTCGACCAACCGATCGGCCAGCAATCGCAAGGTCCAGCCCGTCCGCCCAGCCGGAGGTGTACTGCACGCCAGCGTGATCAACTGCGCCTCCTGGGCACCATCCAGCTTCCGATAGCATCGGCCCGTCGGTTTCTTGCGGTACAGCGCCGCCGCCAGTCCCTCATCGACAAAGGCTTGACGCACTCGGTACACCGTGGAAGCACCTCATTCCACCGCTTCGGCAATCCGATCGTCATCCCAGCCCGGCCCGTTCGCCCCAGCATCGGCCTTGAGTAAAATGCGGGCGTGGATCAACACCGATGCCGCCCGTTTCCCGGTGCGGATTAGGTCTTCCAGCTCGGCGCGCTCTTCATCCGTCAGGCGAACCACATATTTGGGCAATGGCATGGGCAGGCTCCTCCGTTCACAGTTCCCTACAGCAAAACGGATCAGCTCTGCAAAGTCAAATTAGATCAGTTAAAGCAATAGGCTATCTCCGCATCGCGCACCGGATCGTTGCGTGTGGTGGTGCAGAGCTTATAGTCTTTGATCAGGTGGTGATACGGGTTCTGCGGAAAGGCGATGGGTGAAAGTTCCAGCGTGTCGATCAGCGGGAGGCGGTGCAAGGCGAGTCCGGGATGCAGGGCAGCGAGCGCTGGCTGGTCAAATGCAACCACATTATGACCGAGCACGAAGGCAGCCCCTTCGGTCAGCTGGTCGAGCCTCGCGGCAAAATCCTCCGCCTTGCCGTTGATACGCGCACGGACATCGAGGTCTGGCCGGTAGACGCCAAGCTCACGCAGGATCATCCGATCCGAACGCGCTGTTTCAATATCGATACAAAGACACCGGGCCTTTGGCGCGGTGGACAAATCCGTCATGGGGGTTATTCCAGAGTGATGAATCATCCGGATCGTAGCCACATAGTGAACAAGAAGAGGACAACACGATGCGTCAGTACTTGCGGTTAGGAATCTTACTGATCTTAGTGGCAGATCTTACCGGCTGTGGAGAAGAAGAAAGGCCAAAGCAGACTATTGAACAGCTGGAAAAGTACGCTTGGTTCTACGATGGCTGGACCAACCAGGATAAAAATACGAATCATATCACTCGCGTACATTTGTATTACAGAGACGGCGGAATTTACGTGCATATGTGGGGCCGACCCGACAGCGGGAACGGCAAATGCGTCGTTTCAAGTCCCCGGGCCATGCCCAGCGCTTTCTCTCCGCCCATGGCCCCATTAACAATCTGTTTCGCCCCCGCCGGCATCGGATGGCCGCTGTCGAGTATCGTGCCGCTCGCGCCCAGGCGTTTGACTCCTGGCAACAGGTGACGTGTGCCCGGATGGCAGGTTGAGCTTCCGCATTGCCTCACATCGCGGAAAAAAACGACTTCCTTTCGACAAGTTGACAATGCCGATCACGTCCCCAAACGGCAAGCCGGACCGGCCAGCGTGCGGGCTTATGGCCAGCAACGCCGATGCCCGTTTTCAGCAGGCCGGTTCCGATCCTAGACGGGCCGGTGAATGTCACGTCCGATTCACCACCGGCAATGCCACGCCAGTTGCGCGGAGACCTGACTGGCCGATGACCGTCCACTGGATATCGGTTCGCAGACCTGATTGACGGTCTCTTATGTTTTTGCTGCACCACGCGGGTTCAGGCTTGGCGCGGGATAAGCCGGGGATGCGGCAGGTGCATCCGGTGTCTTCGAGGCTGGGGATGACTCTTGCGCCGTTTTGGCAATAGGCCCGCTCGCGGCGGGTGCCTTCGGCTTCTCTGCCGAGGTATCTGCCGGGGCTTCAGCTTCAGGTTTGATTTTTTTCTCGAAGAACTGCACAGCCGGATGTTTGAGAACGATTTCCCCGTTGGTGAACCGCTCCAGCGATCCATTTAAGGTGACTACCCAGGCTGTTGAGCCTTGGGTCTTCTGTTCCAATTTACGCCAGGTCTTTAGCGGCAGGATTGCAGTGACGATGCCTGCATCGGTTTGAATGCCAATTTTCATTCCGCCCTGGACTTGAAGCGGTGAGGGCCATTCAGAAAATTTTACGGTGAGTTCGATGCGGCCGGGCACGAGAGCCTCCTGGGGCAATGGGGTGTCATGATAGGGGCAGGCCTCCTGTTCAGCGGCGAGCCATACGGCGCGCGGGATGACTTCCTTATTTCAAGGACTTCAACCCATGAAGAGGCCCTCCATAGCAGGAAAAAACGGAATTCTACCTCAGGGCCAGCGTTTGCTTCAGGCACATGGGTGGATGCCCTTACCACCTATCAGTTTCTCATCACGGGGCAAACCCGATAGAAGGAAGGTAACGGTTGTTGCATTTGTAGCTTCCGGTGGAGCGCACGCAGACCCCGGGTGAACCAGGAAACGGCGCTACGGGCGAGTTTTCGAAAGGTCCAATGGTGAGGATCGGTCTGTTCTTGCGTCTTTTTTCCAGGGGCGTGGGGTGATCGCGGGCCTCCTCTTGACCGACGCGCACGCACCAGTACATGGCCAAGGCCATGATCAGCAGCAACCGATCAGAGCCGGTCAGCGGCCTGTAACTGCGTGTCTTCTAATTGAAAACCGCGGCTTTTGAAGTCGGAGAACATCAGCTCAATGCCCCAGCGACTCGCGTAATCCCGCACGGTCGCCCGATTTGGCGGTCATTCATGGCGATGATCCAGGGTTCCGGGTGGACCCCCTCATGCCAAATCGCCAGATTCGTCGCGACCCTGATTGAATAACCGCACATTGGGCAGATGGCGCTCGGTTTGCCTGCGGCGAGCACCCCGGTCGTGGTCATGTCTCCAAACCCTGGATCTACATTGAGATTGCCTTTCAATCGTAACTGAACCGCCCCGGGAATTCCGGAGGCTGGTTGTTGTGAGTCACGCTGCCCTGGCGGACTCGGTGAGTCGGCGATAGTGGGCTGCTTCGGCCTCGGCGGGCGGGATGTAGCCAATGGACTCCAGCAACCTGCGATGGTTGAACCAGTCCACCCAGGTGAGGGTGGCCCATTCCACCGCCTCCAGGTTGGCCCAGGATTGCCGATGGATCACTTCGGCCTTGACAGCCGTTGATGGTTTCGGCAAGGGCATTGTCGTACGAGTCGCCTACGCTGCCTACCGAGGGTTCGATGCCCGCCTCAACCAGGCGCCCGGTGTAGCGGATCGACACGTATTGCACTCCTCGATCGCTATGGTGGATCAAGCCGCTCCGGCTAAACGGCTGGCGCGCGTGTAGAGCCTGCTCCAGTGCATCCGCACGAAATCGGTGCGGGCAGAACGGGATACCTTCCAGCCAACGATATATCGGGCAAATACGTCGATGATGAAGGCGACATAGATGAACCCCTGTGCCGTAGACACATACGTGAAATCGGATACCCACAGCGCATTCGGACGCTCCGCCGTGAACTGGCGGTTGACCCGATCCTCCGGACAGGGGTTTCCGGTCGCTGACCGTGGTTTTGACCGGCTTGCCGCGCCGCACGCCTTGCAGGCCGAGTCGTTGCATCAGTCGTTCCACCGTGCAGCGCGCCACCTCCACACCTTCGCGCCGCAATTGCCGCCAGACCTTGTCGGCGCCGTGAACCTGCAAGTTCTCCCTCCAGACCCGCCGGATTTCCTCACTGACGCTCATCACGCTGGGTTCGGGCCGACCTCTGCGCAGGATCGGCCTCCGGGCGGCATGCAGATAATACGTCGATGGAGCAATCGGCAGCACCTTGCAGATCGGTTCGACCCATAGACATCGCGGTGTTGGTCGATGAACGCCTTCATCGCTTGAACGGGCGGTCGAACTCCGCCTGGGCAAATAAGCCGACGCCTTGCGCAGAATCTCGTTGGCCTGGCGCGGTTCCCACCTCCTGCTCCAACGCCTTGATCCGCTCCGTTCGGCGCTCGTGACCCCCACGCTCCCGCGGTCCTTCTCGGCTTGCCGTACCCAGCGCCGCAGGGTTTCCGCCGTACAGCCGATCTTAGTCGCGATTGAGCCAATGGCCGCCCATTGCGATTCATGCTCTTGGTGCTCCGCACCATGCGAACCGCCCGCTCCCTTATTTCCGGTGAAAAGTTTGCTGATGTCTTCATAGCTCCATACTCTCAAATGTTGGAGCCTCCGGGAAAGTCGGGGCGGTTCAAGCAATACAAAATAGTCAAGAGAGCCTGAAGGCGTTATCGGAGAGGTACGGTGTCAACCACAAGACTGTATCCAAGTGGCGCAAGCGGGATTTTGTTCATGATGCACCGATGGGTCCTAAACAACCCCGATCTACGGTCTTGTCACCGGAGGAAGAAGCGGCTTGCGTAGCCTTTCGCAAATATACGCTCTTACCTCTGGATGATTGTCTGTATGCCTTGCAGGCCACGATCCCGCATTTATCACGCTCTGCCCTGCATCGCTGCTATCAGCGCCACGGGATCAGCCGTTTGCCGGAGGTTGAGGGCGATAAACCGCAAAAGAAAAAGTTCAAAAAATATCCGATCGGATACTTTCATATCGACATTGCCGAAGTCCGCACGGAAGAAGGCAAGCTCTATCTGTTCGTTGCCATCGACCGGATCTCAAAGTTTGCTTACGTCGAACTGCACGAGCGCCAGACGAAGATGATTGCGGCTGAATTCCTGCGCAACCTGATTGCCGCTGTTCCCTATAAACTCACGCACATCCTGACCGATAACGGCATCCAGTTTACGAACCGCAAGACCGATAAATGGGCGTGGGCGCATATCTTCAACCGGGTTTGCATGGAAAACGGCATTGAACACCGCCTAACCAAAGTTAAACATTGAACCGCCCCGACTTTCCCGGAGGCTCCAACATTTGAGAGTATGGAGCTATGAAGACATCAGCAAACTTTTCACCGGAAATAAGGGAGCGGGCGGTTCGCATGGTGCGGGAGCACCAAGGCGAGCATGAATCGCAATGGGCGGCCATTGGCTCAATCGCGACTAAGATCGGCTGTACGGCGGAAACCCTGCGGCGCTGGGTACGGCAAGCCGAGAAGGACCGCGGGGAGCGTGTGGGGGTCACGAGCGCCGAACGGGAGCGGATCAAGGCGTTGGAGCAGGAGGTGCGGGAACTGCGCCAGGCCAACGAGATTCTGCGCAAGGCGTCGGCTTATTTTGCCCAGGCGGAGTTCGACCGCCCGTTCAAGCGATGAAGGCGTTCATCGACCAACACCGCGATGTCTATGGGGTCGAACCGATCTGCAAGGTGCTGCCGATTGCTCCATCGACGTATTATCTGCATGCCGCCCGGAGGGCCGATCCTGCGCAGAGGTCGGCCCGAACCCAGCGTGATGAGCGTCTGTGCGAGGAAATCCGGCGGGTCTGGGGAGAACTTGCAGGTCTGGCGCCGACAAGGTCTGGCGGCAATTGCGGCGCGAAGGTGTGGAGGTGGCGCGCTGCACGGTGGAACGACTGATGCAACGACTCGGCCTGCAAGGCGTGCGGCGCGGCAAGCCGGTCAAAACCACGGTCAGCGACCGGAAACCCCTGTCCGGAGGATCGGTCAACCGCCAGTTCACGGCGGAGCGTCCGAATGCGCTGTGGGTATCCGATTTCACGTATGTGTCTACGGCACAGGGTTCATCTATGTCGCCTTCATCATCGACGTATTTGCCCGATATATCGTTGGCTGGAAGGTATCCCGTTCTGCCCGCACCGATTTCGTGCTGGATGCACTGGAGCAGGCTCTACACGCGCGCCAGCCGTTTAGCCGAGCGGCTTGATCCACCATAGCGATCGAGGAGTGCAATACGTGTCGATCCGCTACGGCGCCTGGTTGAGGCGGGCATCGAACCTCGGTAGGCAGCGTAGGCGACTCGACAATGCCCTTGCCGAAACCATCAAGGCTGTACAAGGCCGAAGTGATCCATCGGCAATCCTGGGCCAACCTGGAGGCGGTGGATGGGCCACCTCACCTGGGTGGACTGGTTCAACCATCGCAGGTTGCTGGAGTCCATTGGCTACATCCCGCCGCCGAGGCCGAAGCAGCCACTATCGCCGACTCACCGAGTCCGCCAGGGCAGCGTGACTCACAACAACCAGCCTCCGGAATTCCCGGGGCGGTTCAAACTCTGAGATAACGCCCTGGTATAGTGCTGGTCCAATTGCAGATAGGCGTTATCCGTTGCGCTATAGGCTTTTTATTTCCCCAAGAATTACTCCATCCTGGAGCTTCAGAATCATTACAAGTAAATCGGTATTTCACGCCGATCACTAAGTTGCAAGAATATGATCGGATGAAACCTAAGCGCTTTCAAAAAAGACTTATTAATGATCCGAAACTCGACCTCTAGTTAATCCGCTTCACAGTGAGCAGCACAGATCCGGTGTTGTTGTCGTAGTACTTCCACCAATCGTTAGCGAATACCCAAAGCAAGCCCGTTTGCTTCGGGGTATAAGGCTTTGGCTTTATGCCATTGCCTATGGAAATGAGCTCTGCAACAAGCTCCTGTGGGTCCTCTATGATTAAGTAATTCAAAGCTTGGTGTATTGGCAGTTCCTTCCATGGCCACTCTCTAGGATAGTTAACGAACCCAACTAATTTCATCCAAGGCTTCTTCGGGGCACGCCGGCCAAATCGGGCCAGCATCTTGATCCATGACTCCGTTTTTGGGCTTTGGCCTTCAGCATCCACGGGGGTGTCATCAAAATCCTGCCACCAGCCCTCTGAGGTGAACTCATAGGTGGCGCTCGATTCGAGGATGAGATTCGTGGCGTTCCAGAGCTGATCTGCTCTCACGTCGCATTTAAAAACCTGACCTTCAGAGAGTTTCCTCAGAGGGTGTTCGGTACCACCTTGGAGTGGAATTTGATCTTGTCGCTCGAAAATGCTCTTGTGGAGATAGCCAATCCTTGCAGAATCCGGATCGCTAGGTGAGTGATTCAAGGGTGGGAACCATCTCGGCCACCCGGCTACGTTTCCCCATAATGGGCCTTTGTAAGAATTGTGAATCCTACCCATGGGATCCGGCTTTAGTGTCGAGAGCGCGTTCTTTCGGATTAACAGGCCATGTTCTGCCGCACATGCACGATCGATCATCCAGGACAGGGTGATGTCGGCGAGTTCGTGGTCAGGGTATCCCCCACCCACATCACTGTGAACGCCACGGAACCAGACTTGCTCGACCTTGGGCCGCTGACCGGTTTGAGTTTCAGGCGGCTCCTCCCATAGCGTTGGCATGAAGCTCGTGCGTATTTCGTCCATCGCTAAACCGTGATAAACGAAGTCGGTAACCTGATTCGGGGAGAGTTCGTGAAAGCTGTTCCGAAAGAAGCGAAGAAGGTTAAAGCTCCAGCCCCACATTGAGAATCCGAGCGCTCCGACTGTATCCCAAACTCCAATGAAATGAACGCTTACGTCCTTGCCGAGTTTGGTGTCTTCTTTTTTCTGGTATTTGGCATAGGCTTGTGCGACGAGCTTTTTGGTAGGTTTCTCGATCATACCCACGCGCTGAATCATGCCAGCCACGCTTCTTGCGGTAAACGCGCCTCGGGAAAAACCAAAAAGGAATATTTTGTCGTTAGGTTCATAATGCCATGCGATGGCCGTGTAGGCGCGGCGAATGTTCGCACCAATCCCAGTACCCGTTGCTCCTTCCCATGCTCGACGCCACGGACCTCCGAGTGCGCCCACTCCGGGTTGATACCAAGTGATTTGTTTTCCATCGGACTCGGCCTGATCTTGAGATGCCTCGTAAAGCCGATAAACATTCGTCGGAGTCGGTATACCGTAGGCCTCGTCAGCCGATGAATTCCAGGTACCATCGCAGAAGATGCATATATTCTTTGGCATTTCTATTATTCCTCCTTAATCCTATCTTACTAGTACTCTTCATTAGTCGAAGAACAGCGGACTTCTATAGTGCCCAACGATCCCATAACAGTGGCGTATATCATCCTGATTGGCTTCGAGCAGGAGATCATGAGGATTTTAGAAGCAGGAGAAAGCTTTCTGTGAGGTCCGAATTCGCTATCGACAGTGGCTGTTTCTTGGCTGACATTGTCCATCGCATCTCCCATCAGAATTTACAACTCCGCAGCATTTCTGGGTGCTGGAACATCGGGGAAGCGGTGGGCGCGGCGGACGCGGTGGAGGAGATGGTTGTGCTTCAACGAGAATTCGCGGGAGTTGCACTTCTCCACCACCGAAATTTAGGGCATGCGTGCTCACTTCGTAACTCACGCTGACCGAGGAAGTCTTCCTGGCTATTAACTCGTGCGATACCCGGCGTTCAGTACATCCTTTCTGGCCTGGCGAGCCGGTATCTCGGTTGCTTGCGGTGGGTTTCCCCAATAATCCTGGCCCGGCACACGTTGCATTTCCTTCTGAATCGAAAGAACAAGACTCAGTACCGATCCAGAGCTGGACATCCTTAACCCCTTGGTCGTCGCTGGCTTTTGCGGTTAACTTGACGGTGCTGCCTGATGGCGCGGTGACTTTGGATGGAAATGGGCTAGAAGACGTGCTCAGAATCTGTCCATTTGGCAACTGAATATCAAGTACAACTGTTGGATTTGTTTTGTCCCCAGATGGAATGACGACTTCCCGCCCGGCTAGGCACTTAGCACAATTTGGATCTCTTCGGGCATCCGCTTGGCTATTGTCATGCGCTGTTTGAGTGCGGGTGGCTACAGGCACACACACATGGTCATCAGGGCGTGCTTGTCGCCAGACATAACCTTGGCGGCAAGTATCTGGATTAGATGCCCCACCTCCCGGTTCTCTTCGGGCATCCGCTTGGCTATTGTCATGCGCTGTTTGAGTGCGGGTGGTCACGGTTACACATACATGATCGCCCGGGAAGGCATCGCGCCAAACGTAGCCTTGAAGACAAGTGTCGCGACCAAATGAACATTCAGCACGAGCTGCTGCCGTGATGGAACTCAAAGCAAGCATTACTAAAAATCCAAGGAAAAATTGTTCTGATTTCATACACCCTCCTGGCTAGTTACTTGTTTGCATCAGGTTACACACCGAGAAGATTCATTGGCTCGTTGAACAAGAACCCGTGTAAAATTTGCATGGTTGTTTAGCCTGTTCGTCGCCTTTTCAGTATTTTCGTACATCGCCTTAAGGGCCTTATCGGCTATGTGGTTATGGCAAGGTTGCTCGCCCAACGATAAGCGGGATACATCAATGAAGGGGGTCGATCAGTGCTACCGGCCACGATGAAGCCTCGAACGGCCATTTTGTCGTCGACCACGGGCGCCCCAGATGCCCCAGGCGCTACAACAGCTTCGATAGCGATCAGGCGGTCTACGTCGCCAATCGGAACGATGGACTGACGCTGTTCGTTCAGGTGCTCTATCAGGCCGGAAGATACGCCTACCCGTTCTCCAGCCGCCACTCCAATGTGCACCAAAAGGTTTTGCTCGAATGGCGTGACATCCAATCGTAATCCGGATACTTTGAACTCATCTGGAACCTGCAATAACAGTGGCCCAAAGGGATGAGATGATTCGTGTCGTATCACTCTGGTGCGCAAGTGGCGCTTGTCGGCGATAATGATAGACACCTGTTCGCTGCCGAACTGGTGTGTGTTACCTGAGTAGCCATCGGTGATGATGAGACGAGGGTCGGCAAGAACGAAACCCGTGCAAACCGGGTGGCCCTTCGGCGTGGCGAGAGCCACTACGGAAGCCATGAAATCATCCATGGTCGTTGCAGCCTGAATGGCTACAGTCGGTTGAGCGACTTTCTCACCTACTGTTGGTTCCGCTTCGGTTGTCGGCCGTGGGCCTAAAGCCTGCGCGAGCTCAGTGAAAAGTCGCTCGAATTTACATTCCTTTCCCACTACGGCCCGCACCTTTTCGTTGCTGGTAAGGAAATCTGGGACCGAATCGGGGTGCGTGTACCAAATAGTGCCGCCGGCTTCAAGCACCAACTCCCGGATGCGTTCATCGCGAAGGCTGTATCCGACCACCAGCACATCTCGCGCCGCCAAGGCAAGTTTGAGCTGGGGAGCAATGTCCGCAAGGAAGCGATCCATCTCGGCTGGAGTCCAAGCCATGCAGCGGTGGAACAAGTCGCCGTGCATTTTAAGCACTTTTACGCGTGGGCTCTGTGCCGTCAAAAGAAGTTTCAGCCAATCGGGTTGAATAATCCCATTGACTAATAAAAGATAATCTTTACGCCACAACCGAGCGTGCGATAAAGCATCCTCCAGCAAGGGGTCGAGGTTGGTTGTCAGGATAGTATCAAAGTAGGCCGCCGCGCAGAGTGTGGAGAGGGCCTGATAACCGGGCGTGACGTGCGCCGGCTGCCGCGATTGGAGAAAGCGAGAAAGAAGCCGGTAACGCTCGGAAGCGGATCGTGAATCGATGTAATCACAGAATTGCTCGAAACTCGTGCAGCCAACAAACTGAAAAAGATCCACCATGGCCCCAATGCCGGTCTCTACTGAAGCTCCAGCCCCGAGAAGCACGACCGGTGGTAGGTCGCCCACCTCCCGGCGCTGTTTCAGGTCTTGCACCAGTTCCTTAAAAGTTCGATTTATCACAATATGTATTCACTTCGGGCCGAATACTCTGTGACTTGCTACAGAGAGTATTCTTGTTTAATACCCAACAGCCTATAGCAAGGTCTTTCATTACTGAGCGACGGTAAAGATTCTTCACCTCATCAGTTCATACCTAACTGGTTTCACTAGCGATCTTCTAACCTCACTGGTATTGGCTTTCCACTTGAAACCGACCCAGTCGCTGGTTCCGGGGCGTGCGTGAACTCGGCACTGGAGGTTTTAAGTTGACTGGTGAGGCTGAACACCAATACTACCAAGACAGCCGCCCATACCTTGCTTGTCACGTCTTGACTGTCTTTGAGTTTTTTTCGTTTCTCAGCGTCCGATTCCAAATGGTATTCAAAGAAAAACCAGATGGGCGGTCCCAGAGTCCAAAATAACAAATGGATGAAACCCCAAGTGGTAAGTGTAGGTGGTGGTCCTGGATGGACGAACCAACGCAATAGACTTCCCAGTATGACGTAAACAGCGTAAAGCAAAAGTGCAACTGACAAGAAACTATAACACTTGTTTTCTTTAATCAACGATTTAATCATTGATTTCCAAGCTTTCAGGTTACAAGTGGGCTGTTGAGATTCAGATATGCTGTTGTCTTTTGCCATATTTTTACACACACTTCACGAAAAGCACTCGAGATATCCTGCCGCTTGCAGCGGGATTCTTTCTAATGTGTTGTACGGTATATTACCGTGGTTGGTGTATCACTTGGCCGTCTACCATCTCTCTCCCTTTCATAGGGATTTCCCTTTATGAGAGACCATTTGCTTGGATTTCTTGATAAATTTGATAGTTCATTTGCGGGAATATATCCTCTTTCTAAAATCTCAGAATAGCATGATGGACAATGTTTATTTGAAGCTCCAATCGATGCATCTCTAACACCAATGGTGCTATAGAAGACAGTAGGTGCGGCTTCTGAATGATGACGTTTCCCTTGCCATTCAAGAAATATTGTATTTGAAGGCACAGCTTGTAACATATCGGCCTCTCTTATTTTTTTCGTATTCCAATATGTGCTAGTACCAGCAGTTACTTTTACGACAAGACGGTCACTACCTTCTCGATTCGATGGCAGAACACCAATCCCAGCACTGAATGAAATATCGCCTCGTTTAATACCAACCTTTTTGGCCATTTGTTCAGACATACGTTGAGCTGATGTCTGCATAAATTGCATTTCTTCTCCTGTTATAACGCGTACCTGAAAAGATGAAGAATCACTGGATTTTTGCGCTAGATTTGGTTTGCTTTGTATAACCGGTGATGCCTCTATTGTTCTTAGAGATTCACGGGCAACTTCATAGTTCTCTTGCGCTATTAGCGCTTTACTTTCGACTTTAACGCCGAAAGGAGGATTTGCAGCCCGTGCGAGCCGATTGCTGGAAAAAGCACTGCTCACCGCGATTATGAGCTCAGCAGGTGTATTTGGTCTATTTGCAACACTTTGGAGTTTAGAATAAGAATAACTTAAAAGCCATAATTCTGGGTCCCACCATTTCTTTTGGCGAATCGAGGCCAACATGGAATCTAATGCCACCTGATTGGATTGGTTTACACGCTCCAAGGTGGGGCTAATAGGCTTAAACAACCAATACACCTCTGGATTTGTTGTTCCAAAATTAGAAGAGTTTTTGTTAATATACTCTGCTAAAACTTGCTCAAGATGACTCAGTCGAGCTTCTAAATCAGCTAGTTCATCTTCCAAGACAGTCATTCGATGATTCCTGCTCTCAACTAGAGAGAATGAATTACTCAGAGACTCATCATTTTCGACTGTTTCTTGGATATCACTTCCCTGTTCTCCCTCAATAGATGCGGGCACTTTATTATTGGCATTAGAAAATTTGTTAACCTCTCCTGCGCTATAACCTGTTAGATCAACATACCGTAGCGGATTCTCATAAGCATACAAATACCGATGTAAACTCGGCGGCGTATTGATCTCCCCCAAGTAGGGATCTTGCGTGATGAAGAGTCCGACTTCGTCGTCGTAGTATCGTGCTCCAAAGTAATGCAGGTCGGTTTCCTGGTCGAAGTCGTGGCCGGTATACTGCTTCGGGTTGACGGAATCGCCGGCGACGCCCCGCAAACTGCCCCACGCATCGTATCGATAGCTGACCAATGCATCGTTCGGCTTGGTCAGGTTGGCGGTGCTCCCTAGACCATCGTAAAAATAGAACTGGGGCGCGCGGACACCAGGCGTCGTCTTGGCGTCGATCAGGGAGAGGAGTTGATGGCCGTAGTCGTACTTGACCGTCGTCGTGCCGGTCTCGTCGTACTCGATCAGGGTCGCCTGATCATCGTACTGATAGCGCGTTTCGCCGGTGCTGGGAGTGATCTTCTTGACGCGCATCCGATCGTGGTCGTAATCGAACGTCGCAAAACCGCCGCTCGCGTCGTTCGTGCGCAGCAACTCGTCTCGAATGCCGTATTCGAGCGCGGTGCGTCGAACGGACCCGCCGAAATCGATGGCGGGGTCACCGGTACACTCCTGCGGGGCCGAGAGCGTCGAAAGCGTCCCGACGGTTTTGGCGATGCGGTTACCGTTGTCGTCGTAATCAAAGGCCACACTTTGACTTACGTTCGCCTGGTTGAAGACGAGTTGCAGGCGGTTGAGGCGATCGTAGGTGTAATGGCGGTCGATGGCGCGAGTAGGATCGGCGGGATCGGCGCCAACTTCCGCACAGCGGTTGCCGTTGGGGGCGTAGGTATACGTCAGCCGACCGTTGGCGCCAGCGCCATATTCCGCCGAACGCAGGCGGTTCAAATGGTCGTAGCTATAAGTGGTGGTTTCCGGGGAGTGCGGCAAATCGCGCTGCGTTTCCACCTGGGTCAGGCGATTCCCGTTGGCATCGTAGGTGTATCGATATTCCGAGAAGACCGGCTCGCTTGGCGCTGCGGGACGGTTGACTATATGAAGAACTCGATCCGCAGCGTCATACGCATCGGGAGCACCGCGGTCGCTGAGCGTGCCATTGGGATACTCGACACGTTTGAGCAGGCTATCTTCCCACCAGGCATATCGGGTGACTCCCGCTTCCGTGGTGACGGTTTCCAGCCGGTTGCGGGCATCGTGGGCATAGGTCGTTGTTTTGTTATCGGGATCGATCACCTGGAGACGATTGCCCTGCACATCGTAGTCGTATTGAATCAGCTTGCCGGCGTCGGACAGGCAGGGCTCTCTCGGAAGGATGGCGTCGTCGTAATCGAGATGTCTGCGCGTCTGGATTCGATCCAGCGGGTCGTAAGTGTTCAGGGTAAGCTCCAGAACACCCCCGGAACTCCCACCCTTTTGCTTCCGTTCGATGATGCACGTCACATTGCTATTGTCATCATAGACATAGGAAATGGACTGCATCTGGAAATCAAGTTGTGGCTCGGCGTGGTGGCTATACCGTTTCATCACCAGCCGATCCAGGTAGTCGTAGGTCATCTCCTCTTGCTGGGGTTGCCCGGCGGCATCGAGCCGAGGGTGATAAATACGCTGGGGGTTGCCGTTTGGATCGTACTCATACCGCCCGTGCAGGGCACTCGCTTCCTCTCCACCCGCATTCAGCAGGCTCCCCCTGGGATCGTTCCCGCGCAACGTACCGTCGCTCAAGGCGCCGGCTACCGTATGCTGGAGCGTGTCGGTCAACCGGTTGAGTCCGTCATACCGATAAGTCACCAAATTGCCGTTGGCATCCTGTTGGGCGATCTTGTTGCGATTGCCATCGTAAAAGAACCGGGTCACGCCCGCTGCCGTTCCGTCATCGCGGCGCGGAGTTTCATCCACCGCCAGGAGTTGATTCAGCTCGTCGTAGCGATAGCGCGTCGTGAACGCCGCGCCCGCCGGTTCGATCGTGCGGATGAGATTATTGTGGGCGTCATAGCCGTAGGCCGTGGTTTCTCCATTCCCGTTGGTGGCCGCCACCTTGCGATAACGGGCGTCGTAGACGTACTCCATATCGAACGCGCCCGCGTGTGGCCGACCGTCCTTGACGGTCAGCAGGTTGCCTGCCTTGTCGTAGGTGTAGGTCGTGGTGGCCTCGACGGGCGAGCCTTTTCCTTCCGTCACCGTGCGTTGCCGGTCGGCGCCGTCGTAAACATAGACGGTGCGATTCGCCCGCCCGTCGACAAAAGCAGTCTTGTTGCCGTTGCCGTCGTATTCATGGGTTTCGAGCAGCACCGGGTCCCTTCCGTAATGCGCGGCCATATCGAGACCGGAACGCCTGAGCTGCACCAAGCGTTGTAAGGCGTCGAGCTGGCGGATCGTTTTAATGCCGCGCCGGTCGGTTTCCTCCACCCGGTTGTCCTGATCCTGGTACTCCACCCGCAGAACGCTTTGGGCACTGCCGTTGCAAGCAGTCTCGAACCCCTCCTGGGTCAGGACCAGGCGGTTGATGGCGTCGTAGTCGTAGGTGGTGCAATACCCTTTCTTGTCGATTTCCCGGCGCTTGTTGACGCTGTCGTATTCAAAAATCAGCACCCCCGTGGGGTCGGGATCGTCGATTCTGACCGGTCGATGCAGGCTGTCGCTGTAGGTGACGGTCTCGTTGCCGTTGGCGTCGGTCTCGGTCGCGGCGCTGTTGGCATCGTCATAGGCGTACCTCGCAAGCGCCAACTCCTGGCCGCCGTTGGTGAGGGTTTCGCTGACCCGTTTCCCCAGCACCCGGTTCAGGTTGTCGTAAGTCGTGGTGAAAACGATACCGCGCTTGTCCTGGTAACGAATCAGGTTGCCGTTGCCGTCGTAGCTGAAACGTTCGGTCACCGGCTGGCCGCCATCGTCCGGGGTCGCTACAAAAGTGGCGAGGATCTTGCGGTTGAGGCCATCATGGCGATAGGTCACGTCGATATCCTGACCCTCCGGATCCTCGACGGTGTGGACGTTACCGTTGCCGTCGTAGGTGTAGAGGGTGGACAAATCGAGACCGCCGACATCGACCACGGTTTGCCAGACTCGATCAAGCCCGTCCTGGTCCGTGCGGGTTTTGAAGCCGCGCGGGTTGGTCACCACCACCGCGTTGTCGTCGTCCTCGTAATCGTAAAACGTTTCATAACGGGCCGGCGCCAGTTCCGGCCCACCCAGCGGAACACGCTGGCGCCTGACCCGCGGCCGATTCAGACCGTCATGGCCGGGCTGGGTCCATTCCGTCACCAGACCGGTGCTGAGATTTTCCTCACGGATTTTGTTGTCCGCCGCGTCGTAGGCATACGCGAGGGCGTTACCGTCCGCGTCGGTTTGGCGCGTCAGACGGTAGAGCGTATCGTAGCCATAGGTCGTGACCCGACCATTCGGATCGGTCTCGCCGAGCTTGTTGCCCACGCGATCGTAAACGACCTCGATCACGGCGTTCTGCGACGGCACATCCTGAAAGGCGTGGGTATAGGGCAACCGCGTCTCGACCCGCCGGTACAGCCCATCATAACGATGGGTGGTCGTATGGCCGTGTAAATCGGTTTCAGCGAGCAGGTTCCCAACCAAGTCATAGGTGTACTCCGCCAGCGTTTGATCGCTGGTGGTGGGCCCGGAAAAAGGCCCCGCCACCACCGTCTTGACGCGCCGGTTCAGGTCGTCATAGGCGTGGTTCTTCGCGACGCCCCGGTAGTCGATCTCGGTGACCCGGTTGCCGTCTTCGTCATAGCGGTATTCCGTTTGAATAAAATCAGCGCCTGTCCCCGGATCGGGGATACCCCGCTCGATCGTTAAGCGCCGCCGGTTCAGTTCATCGTAGCGATACTCCGTCGTCTGTCCCAGGCCATCGGTCGCTTCCTGGACTTCGCCGTTGGGGGTGTAGAGCGACGTCGTCACCTGATCCGTGCCCCCCTCGCCGCGGTCGTCGAGTCGCTCCTCCCGAATCTTGCGGTCGAGCCCGTCGTAGGCATGGCGCGCATGATGGGTGAACGTGTCGTGGGTTTCGATCAGCCGGCTGCGTGCATCGTATTGGTAGGTGGCGACATTGCCGAGCGGATCGACGCTCTCCTCGAGGTTGCCATAGCGATCGTAGCGGGTATACCGGGTGACGAACCCACGGGGATCCCGCACGCTCCGCAGGTCACCACGAAAGCTTGGCCGTTCGTCGTAACCGCGGCAGACGGTGTGTCCCTCGGCATTCTCGACACCGAGCAAATTGCCGGTCTTGCGCCCCGGATCCGGACAGAAACTCCGTTTGTCGGGGTAGTCGGCGTCGATCTGGTAGTGCGTGGTATTGCCTTCGGCGTCGATCTTTTCGACCATCTGGTTGAACGTCGGCTCATACCGGTAGCGGGTCGTTACTTCACTCACGCTGGTTACGCCGTCGCCGAGCGTGACGGGAGCTTTGTTGCCGGTCAACCGGATGGTCTCCTCGACGACGTTGCCGCGCGCGTCATGCCGGTATTCGGTCCGGCGGCCTTCCGCATCGGTCCGAGCGACCATGAGCACATCCCGGACTCCCTCGCAGAGGTCCGGTAACGGCGCCTCGACGCACCACTCCATCGTGGTGATTTTCGGCGTTCCATCCGGCTGTGGGGGTGGAGCCTCGACCCGCCGCGTGGCCCCGTAACTGTTCGGCGTGTAAACGGTCGGCCCGATAGTCGGGCGCGGATCGCTCACCGTGCGGGTATTGGTCGCGGGCTCGAAATCATAGGTAAAGCCCGTCACCACCCCTTCTGGCTGCTGGATGCTCTTGATGATCTCGTGCTTGGGTACTTGAAAATCCGCCGCGCCCGGAACGTCATCGGCCGCCGCGTAATAGAGATAGCGCGTGATGTGACCATTTGGGTCGGTATAGCTCAGCAGGTTATGCCGCTCCGACAAGGCGCCATCGCGGGTGTAGCGGTACTCTTCGACCCGCTGGTCGTTGCGCTTCGCTGACGGCTGGGGGCTACGACGGGTGACCCGAATAAGATTGCCCTGATCGTCATATTCATAATCGATCAGCAGCCCGAGGAGATCCCCGGCAACGGGACTCAGCCCTTGCAACCGGGTCATGCGCTTTTGCAGGAACACATCTGTAACGGCGTGGGTGAACACCAGGGCTCGACCGGATGAATCCATGACCATATCCAGGGTGGCGGGATCGTTATCGCCCACCGGCGGTGGTTCGTCGTAGCTTAAGGTCACCCGGTTGCCGTTCGGCTCTTCGATAAAACGCAGCGTGTAGACCTCGCCCGGCAACGCTGGCTCGTACTGAAAGTGGTAGCGAATATGCGCCTTGGTGAAAAAGTCGAATCGGGAGGGCTCATTCGGATCCCGAATCAGGGTCGAGTGGTAGCCGATCTGCGGATGGAACTGGGCGCCGTCGTACCGAAAGGCATTGCCGCTGCCCTCGCCGCCGATCACCACAAATCGGCCGCACCGATCCTTGATCAGGCGGACGTTATAGCTGTGCGTCCAGCCCGCGCCGAGCGGACCCGCGCTTGAATCACCGGAGCTGCTATAAGTTCGCGTGAAATCGAGCGACAACCCCCGGCCGGGGATCATCACGTCCTGGCTGGAGTGAGTGAGATGGCCGTCCCAGAGATCGACGCCTTTGATCATGGTATGGCCGATGGGCAGACTGGCATGGCTTTCCGTCTCATGCACGAGCGTGCCGCTGTCCTCCAGGGTTTCGCCGGGATAGCCGGCGATCCGAGCGGCCTTGAGTTGATAGGGGTTCTCGCCGGGTGGCAGGTTATCGGCAAATAACGTGACGGTATGCGTGCCGGCGGGATAGGGAATATCGGCGAACGGTGAGCCGATGGGCTGACCATCCACATCGCCGAAATCGTCCACCACATGGCCATTGATTTCCAAGGTGACCTGCGCCGCCAGTGTCAGAGTGAAGGTGAAGCGGGCGGAGCCCGGACAGAGCTCCTGGTTGATGCGATCCACCTGCGTCGTCAAGGTCAGAAGGGAGGGACCGTCGATACGCGCCGGTTTCAGGGTGACGCTCAATTCCTGCACGAGATCGCCGCCGCGGTCCGTAATGACGATCGGCACGCGGCTGCCGAAGAAAGTCGGAAAGGCCGCCCGATTGACGGTCAGGCAGATTTCCCGACTCGGCGCCGACAGCTCACCAGCGAAATCGTGCGGGCCGGAGCCAAGGATGGGGCTGCCGGGCACGGCGCCCCCCGGCTGGGTGGGATCGACCATCGGCTGTTCGTGGATTTCATAACGCAGCGTGGTTCCGGGCGGTGCGAGCGAATCGATGGTCAAACAGAAGGGATTGTCATCCCGGTCGAAGAGATATACGTCTTCATCCACGCGCACGCGATCCGTGGAACGGAATTGACGGCCCGCGCTAAGCACGGCGCGGTCTCGGTTAAAGAATGCTTGCACGGGCTGGACCCGAACGATGGCCAAGCCAGCTTCGTCGTTGGCCAAATACAGCAGCCCGCGCTGGGGATCGAGCGCCGTCTTGCGCACGACAGCACCCGGTTCCGCAAGATTGATGATCCCCAAGATCCGATCGTCGGTGTGGTCGCCATCGCGATCCAGACAGAGCTGACCCGCGCAACTGGCCGTACCTTGCACAAAATGACCCTGGGAATCGAACAGCCCTTCAAGGTCGGCGATCAAAAGAGTCGATCCGTGGGTGCTGAGATAGGCGAGTTTGGCCGCCCGATCGACCGTGATCTCATAAACCGATACGGGATTATCCTGGACGGCCGTGGATAGGGTACCCAGAAGCGGACAAGCGAGAGAGGCGTTGTCACAGGCCATGACATGGACCCCTGGATCGGCACCGACCAGCGCGAGCTGGAAGGTCGCGATGGCATCCAGGCTGCCATCGCCGTCGCTATCGAGAGCGGCAGAAAAGCCCTCTACCCCGGTGACCCGATTGGCACCCGCGAGCGGTAGTTCCATGTAGCTGACCAGATCCGGGGTGAGCATGGTCAGTCCCGAGCCACCCGCGCCGCTCAGGTTACCGATGGCGAGCACTCGACCCGCCATAAAGTCGACTGCCCGAAAATTGCCCTCGAACGTGTCTCTGATGGGTGCTAGTGGTTCTCTACCCCCGTTGGTGAGGGTGCGTTGGCGGGGGATGGCGCGGGGAATATCGATGGCCTGAATACCCAGGGGCGTTGTCGCCACGTAGGCCACACAGGAGTCCCCCGGTGCCGCAGGGTGGCACACGTTGCTCGTGGCCACCGCCACCGGGATTCCCGAAGCGGCTGGAATGGGCGGGAGAGGGCTACCTCCAGATGGGGTGGTCAGCAGTTGAGCACCCATATACGGGGGATTGGCCACTGGATCCAAGTGGTAGATCCGCAGGTTGCTGAAAATCTCGGTGCTACCGCTGACCACGAGGGCCAGATTGCCCGTCAGTGGGTCCACTATGGGGGGGTTGCTGGGCTGACAAGCCGTGCACGGCCGAGGGCTAATTTGGACGTCGGGCACCAAGGCCACGTCGTAAGCCAAGCCGGCCGTGATCTGCTCGGTGCCGAGCTGGACCGGATAGGGCGGGAAAGAAACATCGACCAGCAGCAGACCGGTACTGTGAGGATAGCCGTTAATGCGCTTCCCGTTGGCGAGTAGCACGGTCTTGGTGATCGGATCGTAGGCAATGCTATTGGCTGATTCCAGGGTGGTGTTGGAATCGCCGGGCTGCAGCGTGCTGATTACGGAGGGTGTAAAGGTATCGAAGCGGGCCTCGAAGCCGGGGTCTGGCAGCGGTTCGCCGGAGCGATCCTGAACGCCTTGCAGGCGGTAGTGGTAGTTTTTGCCGAAGTGCAGTCGGTGCTGGGGAGTGAAGGTAATGGCCTGACCGTCGGGCGAAAAGTGGAGCGCGCCTGCGATCGTTTGCTCGTTGTCGTCGCGCAGTTCAAAACTGCCGACACCGGCGCGGAGCGGCTCGCTGAACTCCAGGGTAATCGCCGTATCGATGGCGACTTGGCGCATGCCATCCGCCGGCGAGGCGCCGACCACCTGAGGCGGTACGCTATCGGGACCAGCGGGTTGGGCCCAAACCACAGCGCTGAGCCAGAACAATACCACCAACAGGCTCCAGCCAATGAGTGGGCAGTCCCTCCGCGTTCGCGACCAACCGCTTTTCACCCGACCGTGCATGTGCTCTCTCCCGTTCGTCATCCTGCTGTGCCGCTTGCGGACAGTGGGCCAGCCGCGAGCTCGTTGGTATCGAACCCAATCACCCGTCGTGCTCTATTACTCCAGCAGCCACAACCGCGCCGTTCGATCCCCACTGCCGGTAAGCAACCGGTCGCCGGCCGGTGCCGTGGCCACGGCACTGATCTGGTCGCCATGACCGACGGCAAAAAGGAGCTGCCCGGTCGTGGCATCCCATACATACGCCACCTGCCCCGCCGCGGTCACGATCCACCGGCCGAGCGGCAGCGTGAAGGTCACCCCGGTCACTTCCGCTGGATGACTGAATACATGCAGAAGTTCGCCGGTCGCCGCATCCCACAAGCGGGCGGTTCGATCATAGCTGGCGCTGAGCAACCAAGCGCCGTCAGGGGACACCGCAATCGCGGTTACCGGCCCAGCATGAGCGGCGATCTGGCGGCGCGGGGTTCCCGCCGCCGCGTCCCACAACCGTATGCTCCCATCTCTGCCGCCCGTGATGAGTTGCTCCCCGGCCGGTGGCATCACCGCCAGGGCGGTGATCTCGGCGGTCTGCGTGACCGTGTCGCCGAGCTGGCGAGTCGCGGCGTCCCAGCGTTGGATCGACGCGCAGTCGGTTCGACAAAGCGCGGGATGTTGGTCCTGGCCCGCAGTGATGATCCAGGCGCCGTCCGCGGAGAAGGTCAGCCCGTTTACCGAGAGCCGCTGGCCCGGCAGTCGGGTCAGGAAACGACCGTTTGCCCCCTCCCATAACCGCAGGACGGTGCCCGCGCCGGTTAAGATCAGGTCGGCCACGGGCGAGACGGCCACGGCGGTGACGGCCTCCTGATGGACCAATGGTGTCCCCAGTGCGGCACCCGACGCGGTCCGCCAGCGGCGCACGGTGGCATCCAGGCTACCGGTGACGACTTGCGCCCCATCGGCGGAAAAGGCCACTGCGGTCACCCCCCGAGCATGGCCGCTGAGGGTGTGCGAGGGTCGCGGGGTCGTGGCGTTCCAGAGCCGCACGGTGTTATCGCCGCGCCCCCCCGCCGTGGCGATCCGCGCGCCATCAGGGGTGAACGCCACCGCCGTGACGGCGGCGCGATGGCCCTCGAAAACGCGCAGGAGCTCGCCGGTATCGATCTGCCACAATCGCGCCCGATCGTCCTGGTGTCCCGTGACCAGCCGCTGCCCGTCCGGCGCAAAGGCAACCGAGGTGACGGCGGCGGGAAAATCCCCCGTTCCGGTCAAGATCTGTTCCGGCGTGGCGCTCGCCCCCGCCGGCCAGAGTCGCACCGCGCCATCCCGGCTGGCCGTCACCACCCGGCTATCGCCCGGCGCAAAAGCAACGGCCGTAACGGGGCCGTCATGCCCGCCGAAGGTGGCGATCTGATTTCCGCTGTGGGCATCCCACAGCACGGCGCTGGCGTCCTCGCTGCCGGTCAGGATTCGCGTGCCGTCCGAGGCAAATGCCACGGCAGTGACCCCTTCGGTATGGTGGTCGGCGAAGGTCCACACATTTTCTTCGGTCGCCACGTCCCACAAGCGGGCGACCGGATCGCCCGCGCCATGGCCGGTCAGCACCTGGGCGCCATCCGGAGAGAAGGCGACCGCCAACACGGGCGCGGAGGATACCGGGCCGGGGAAAGTTGCCAGCAGTTCACCGGTAGTGCGATCCCAAAGTCGTGCCGTGCCGTCGGCGCTGCCGGTCAGCACGCGGGCGCCCGTCGGACCGACAAAATACGCCACGGCGTTAACTTGCGTCGTGGGTCCAGCTAACGTCCGCAAGTTCGCTCCCGTGACGCTGTCCCAGAGCTGAACCGTGCCGTCCCAGCTTCCGGTCACCACTTCGCTGCCGCTGGGAGACAACGCCAATGAAGATATCCCGTCCGCGTGCCCGCCCACCCACAGCCTTTGGGTCGTGCCCGTCTCGCTATCCCACAGCCGTGCCGTCCCATCCCGGCTTCCGGTCAGCACGTGATGGCCGCCTGGCGGCACGAAAACGGCCGCAAGCATGGCTTGGCGGTGTCCTTGCAGGGTTTGCAGGCGCTGGCGGCTGACACGGTCCCACAGACGTGCCGTACCATCTTCACTGCCCGTGAGAAGACGGTCGCCATCCGGCGAAAAGGCGACGGTGGTCACCGCTCGGGTATGGCCGAGCAAGGGTTGAGAAACGCCCGTCGCGACATCCCAAAGCCGGGCTGTGGTATCCGCGCTACCGGTCAAAATTTGGCCACCATCGGGCGCCACGGCTAACGCGAGGATCCCACGGCTGTGTCCTCGCAAGGTGTCCAGCAACTGGCCCGTGTCGGCATTCCAAACACGCACGGTCTTATCCAGGCTGGCGGTCAGCACCCGCGCACTGGAAGAGCCCGGCGTGAAGAAAGCCACGGCGGTCATCGGGGCCTCGTGGCCGGTGAACCGCTGCAAACGAGCGCCGGTGACGGTATCCCAAAGCCAAGCGGGATAGTCCGCCTCCCCAGCCATGACCGACGCCACAGTCGCGACCAGCATCTGCGTACCATCCGCCGAGAGCGCCAGGTCGGTCACCTGAAAGGAGCGCCCGCCGTCATGATGATCGAACATGCGTAGCAGGGTTCCAGTTGCGGCGTCCCATAAGCGTGCCGTTGCGTCCAGGCTCCCGGTCAGAACCCGCTCACCCGATTCAGTAAAGGCCACGGCGGTAATGGCGTCGGTATGCCCGTACAGGCGTTGTTCGAGGGCGCCCGTGGTCAGATTCACCAGGCTGGCGTAACCGCTGCTGCCGCCCAACAGCGCCTTTTGCCCATCCGGGGATACCGCGACTGCCGTGATCGCACCCAAACCCATCAGCGCCTCGAAGGGAACGGACACGCCCGGTGGCGGGGCTGGCAACAAGGTACCGCCCGTGCCGACGAATATGGCGGTCACCGCCGTTCCGACATTGACGCGATCGTCTGCCGCCAGGGCCTGGACGACACGCATCCCGCTTGGACCGGTGAGGTTGCCGAAGGTGGCGGTAAAGGTATTCTCCCCCATGGCCGTGGCTTGAATCTTCTCGTTGGCCCCTTGGGCAACGCCATCCCCGTCAGCATCCAACACAACCACCACCGAGCGAATCGCACCCGTGTCGCTGGCCTTGACCGTGACGGACAGGGAATCGTTGACGGGGACCCGTGTGCCGAGGCGAGGTATCTCAATGCTGACCAATGGTGGGTGATCATCAGCGCCCTGGGCAACCGCGAAGCCCATCGAGAAAAGCGATATCGACAGCATCCATACGAATCGTCGCACCGTTATCATGCCTTGCAACATGACGTTCTCCTTTGCCAAGCAGTTAACCTGGCGAGTGGCGGCAAGAATAATTCTACGTTACGGTCTCACCGCCCATACTTGCGCGGTTCCATCATCGCCGCCGGTGAGCAGTCGTGCGCCGTCAGCCGAGAAAATCGCGGCATTAATGCCGAGCTTGTGACCCACGGCGCCGAGCAACGCACCACTCGCAGTATCCCATACGTATGCCGTTTGGCCAGCCGTCGTGACCACGCGATCGCCGCTAGGGTCGAACGCCACGGTCTCCAAAGCGGATGGATGGAGAAATATTCGCAAGGGCGTCCCGGTATCGGCATCCCATAAAAGCGCGGTTTGGTCTTGGCTGCCAGTCAGGACCCAGCGTCGGCTCGGGTCGGGGGAAAAAGCCACGCTGGTAATGAGCCCGGCATGGCCGACGAAGGTCTGCATCACCGTCTCGCCCGCTATATTCCAAAGCCGCGCCAGTCGATCTCCACTCCCTGTCAGCAACTGGCTACCATCGGGCGAAAAAGCAATCGCCCGGACGCCAACGGGGTGTTGGAAAAGGTGTTGCTGGATGCCGGTTATGGCGTCATAGAGTTTGACCGATCCACAGTTTTGAGAACAAGAAACGGGATTGATCTCCTGACTACCGGTCGCTATCCAGGCACCGGTGGGCGAGAAGGTAAAAGCGTATACCGCATACTCGCGAATTGGAAAATCCCGTACTTTGTTGCCACTACCCTTATCCCACAGCCGGATTGCATTACCGTAATTTGTTAGTACCAGAGCATCATCTGGCGAGAGAGCAACCGCTCTTGGGCAGTCAGGGGAATTTTCATACAGTGCCTGTAACAGCTCCCCAGCTGTGTTCCACACATGCACGCTACCTTGTGTGGAGCCGCCAATCCCCCCACTTCCTTTGCATGTCGCAGTAAGAATCTGACCGCTATGGGCGGCTGAGGCGATCCCCTGAATACCTCCATCCTCGGTTATCGTCTGCTGTATTGGCCAAGTCGCGCTACTCCACAAGCGTGCGGCGTTGGAGCCATCGTTGGTCAGTACCCACTGCCCGTCGCCGGACATCTTGGCTGACTTCGGGGTCGATCCAGCTGCGTTAGGTCCATAATGCTCGAAGGGTCGCAGCAAACGACCCTGCTCATCCCATAATCGAGCCGTACCATCGGCACTGTTGGTTAGAAACTGACGGCTGTCAGGGGCGAAAGCTACTGAGTTAAACGCAACTGGATTGGTACTCCCTCCCGTCCGCGGCGTGCCGTAGTAAACTCTCTGCAGGGGAGATGTAGGCGCCGATGGATCCCACAACTGAGCGGTGCCGTCGTCGCTACCCGTTAATAGGCGCGTACCATCCGGGGAGAAGGCTACTGCGGTCACAGCGCTTGTATGGCCGAAGCTGGCTTGCTGCGTCGTGGTTGCCGTATCCCAAAGCAGGGCCACATGATCTTGGCTACCCCCAGAAAGCACTTGGGCGCCTCCCGGCAAGGAAAAGACGGCCGCATTGATTCCCCCTGTCCCTGTATGGCCCGTAAATGGAGCAAGCGGCGTCTCGCCTCCAGTGGTCGCCCATTGATAGAGGCCGTTTTTGTTGTCACCGGTCAGAAAGCTCGCGCCATCCGGCGCAAAATTCACTGTGCTGATAATCGGGTTGTTGCCCGGTACGATGACAGTGTGTAGTGTCGTTCCGCTGCCGCGATCCCAAACTCGGGCTGTACCATCGCCGCTGCCAGTTAATATTCGGGTGCCGTCGAGCGAGAAATCTATGCTGTCAACACGTGTTGTGGCAGAAGTATTGCTCACCTGATGACCTCGCAAGGTCTTTAATTGCTCGCCATTCGCTCGATTCCACAATCGAACAATGACATTATTCCAGCTACTGGTGGCGATCTGATCGCCATCGGACGGAAGTCCGATGGCGGTAATCCCTGTGATATCTCCGCCCTCAAAGATCAACGAGGTCATACCGGCATCAGCTGGGCGCGCGCGCGCCATGCCATCGGCGCCGACGGATAAAACCTGATGGCTGTCCCTGGAGAAGGCCACGGCGTTCACTATGCCGGTATGTTCTTTAAATTGGTTGATTCGATTTCCAGAAGCGGTATCCCATAGCTCGATGACTCCAGTTATGTCGGCGGTTAACATCTGGTTGTCATCTGGCGCAAAAGCCACGGCCTTAACGCTACTCCGATTGAGCAAAGCGCGTTCGGCACCGGACGCCACCTCCCAGATACGGGCAGTCGAATCTTGACCACCGGTCAGCACATAAGTGCCATTCTCAGAAAAAGTGGCGGCTAATAAGGAACCGCGATGACCGGTAAATGTCCGCAGTAGTAGGACTGGATCGGTATTTAGACGCCAAAGCGTGACGGGCTTGAACCGACTATTGCTTGGATCCGGTGATCCATCTCTTAGTACCAGAGTTCCATCGGGAGAAAATGCCATGACTTGAACCGTTCCTCCGGGGAGCGTTAACGTCGAAACCGGACTTGGAGGATTGGTGGTCAAATCCCAGATTTTCACGGTACCGGTAGCCGTACCACTAAGTACTCGCGTGCCATCGGCGGAAAATCCAATGGCGCGAATTTCTCCGTCTTCCTTCGGGAATTCATAAATTGGCACATCCGTTGCCGTATCCCAAAGGCGAATCCTTCGATCTCGAGAACCGGTGGTGCCGGTGAGGACACGGGTACCGTCAGGCGATATCGCGACAGCCGTGACGGCTGTCGGATGTCCGGGAAAGGTTCGAAGAGTAACGCCGCTCGCCGCATGCCACAGCCGGGCCGTACCGTCGGCACTGCCCGTCAACCTCACTTCGGTGCCATCCGGCAGGAGACCCGCCACCACCGCGTTGATGGCTGCGGTATGTTCGGTATAGGTCAGAGTGGTTGCATTAAGAGTGATATCCCACAAACGCGCAGTGCCGTCGGCGCTGCTGCTGAGCAGTTGCCGGGGGCCGACGCCAGAAACAAAAGCCAGCGCCAACACATCGTCCTCATGCCCTTCAAAAACCTGTAATTCCCTGCCATCAGTGGTATCCCACAGACGGATTGTGTCGTCGGCACTCGCGGTCGCGGCAAGAGCACCGTCGGGAGAAAAAGCAACCGCGTTAATATTGCCTCCATGTCCAGTTAATAATTTAAATGCCCCCGTAGCTACATCATATAATCGTACGGTGTTGTCGCTTCCTCCAGTCAGGAGTTGCGTGCCTGAAGGAGAAAAAGCGACGGCTTGCACTGAACGGGTATGGCCTGAAAAAGTGCTGATGGGATTGCCCGTGGCGGTCTCCCACAACCGGACCGTTTGGTCGGCACTCCCGGTGGCAACCCGTTGACCATCTGGTGAGAACGTCACTGCCAGCACATGTCCACCATGCCCGGTAAAATGATGGATTAGTTGACCGCTATCAATCTCCCAGAGCCAAGCTAAAGGTGGTGTACTACTGTTAGCACGTTTAGTTCCTGTTAAAAGCTGAGTGTCGTCTGGAGAGAACGCCACCGCATTGATTTCTGGCAACCCGTTTCCGTAAAGATGCGTAAAGATACGTCGCAAACTGCCCGTTGCCGTATCCCATAGCAGTGCCTTGCCATCCTTGCTGGCCGTGACCGCAAGGGGTTCGTTGTGAGCGAACGCCGCCGAGGTTATGGCCTCCGTGTGACCAAACAAATGCCGCACGATGTGGCCTGAAGGTAGATCGATCAACACGGCGAAACCCTGGCCGCCACCGAGCAAGGCGCGCGTCCCATCTGGCGAGACCGCCACGGCGGTTATCTCGCCCATGCCGAAAATCATTTCGAAAGGCCGGGAGACCCCGATCGGCGGTGACTCTTGAGGAGACAACGCGATTCGACTGACCGTGCTGGCGGTGTGCAGGGATGAATCTGCGGCGATGGCCTGAATAGCACGGATTCCCGATGAGCCGGATAAGTGCTCAAAGGTCGCCAAAAAGGTATGTGAAGCCGTTTGCGGGAGGGCCTGACGAACTTCGTCAGGCGCCTCAATAACGCCGTTACCGTTGCTATCGAACGCGACCAGGACTGAAGCAATGTCGACATCGCTGGTGGCGGTTATCCTGACCGGAAGCGGATCGGCGAGGGACTGGTAACTACCCGGTGAAGGCGCATCGATCCGTACGCTAAGCGGGGGATTGAGCCCTTGAGCCGCTGCGGATAGATTTAGCAGGAGCAAAATCCCTATTGCTACGCCACTGATCGATCTAGGCACCATCTTGAAAGACATGGCTCACTCCCTCTGCTATTCAAATATACGGTCCGGCGTGTCGTGCGTGGTCAGCCTTCGCGGCGCAGAACCACGGCGCCGTAGGGCGGAATGGAAATGCCGTCGTCCACGGGCAACGCCTGATCCCCGCCACGCGAGCGTTCCAGCACGCCACCGACATTGAATTTCGGCCAACTGGTATTGGCCAACTCGCGGTAGCGTCCTGATACGCCGACCTTGTATTGATCCCAGCCCTTTCCCTTGAAATTGAGAACCACCAGGTACTTTCCGTCGTTGCGCGTAAAAGCAATGACGCCGTTGCCGTCGTGGATATGGGTGATCTGAATATTGGGCCAGGCGAAGCTAGTTGGATCGTTTTTGCGGATCTCCATCATCCGCGCGTACCACTCACGCACCTTGGTTCGTCCGCTGTCGGTTTCATAGTCGTTGAGAGGCAGGCGTTTGTCGTTATGGTCAATCTTGAACTGTTCCCGTTCGCCGCTTTCCTGACCCATGAACACCATGGGAATGCCACGGGCGAGCAACGTCCCCGCGGCGGCAACCTGCGATAACGGCCAGCCTTTACCATCGCGGGCAATGCGGGCGACCCGGCCGTCTACGTTGCCGGCCTCGTCGTGCGACTCCGTGTACACGACCGCATCCTGCCAGCTATCGCCATAGGACGCGAGGACGGCCTTCATCTTGTCGAGGTGCCCGCCTTTGAGAACCTCCTCGAATTCGTCGTGGAACGGGTCCGACCACTGCGCATCGAAGGGAGCATGCTGGTCCCCGGGTATTGTGTCGTCGATGTCCTCGCGGGTGACGTACCAATCGTTCGGCAACTCTTCGGCGATTAGGACGATGCCGGGATCGACCGCCTTTACCTTGGCGCGGATTTCACGAAGGAAGTCCCAGCCACCGCCAGAACCACGCTTCGTAATATTCCAGTCATCGTCAATATGAATCGGCCGCGTGAAGTCGAAACGGATCCCGTCGAGATGGAACTCTTTTGCGAGATACGCGGCGTTGTGGGCGAAGAAGTGGCGGGTGACGGGATTATCGAAATTGACGAGTGGACCCCATTGCGTTTTACCGTCGTAATATGTGCCGTCGTGTATATCCTTCTGCGCGATGACCCACAGAATGTTGTCATCGTTGCCACCGTGGTTGTAGACGACGTCGAAGATGACGGCGATACCGTGGCGATGCGCCGTGTCCACCAGCTCCTTGAGTTGATCGGGCGTCCCATAGTTGGATTCGATAGCGTAGAAAAAGGACGGGTTGTACCCCCAGCCCATCCAGCCGTTGAACTCGTTTACCGGCATCAACTCAATCGCGGTTACGCCCAGCCGATTCAGATAGTCTCGGGTTCCGTTGTGGTTGAGTTCCTCGGTGATCTGCTGGAAGGGTGTTAACGGTTTACCGTCTGCGTCCTGGTTGCGGTCGGTAAAACGCAGCGGGTGGAGTTCGTAGATGATGTGTCGGTACCAGGCCGGCCGAGTCCACTCACCGTCGTGCCACGAGTAAGCTGTACCGAGCGTTACGATCGAGCGCGGTGAGTCGAGCGGGATGCCACTCTGCTTCGCTCGATCGGTGTCGATCACTCGCCGTGCCGCTGGATCTTGGCGGATGACAGTATCCGGATCCTGACCGATCAGAAAGGCGTAACGGTCACCCGCCCGCGGCGGCCGGGCGAAGCTCGCATCGGAACCAAGGAACCACCAATACTGCTTGTCCGGCGTTTGGGTTAAATCGATGGCGTTGGCGCGGGCATTGGTGAAATCGCCGAACAAACGGACCCGCTGGACGGAGGCTGGCACGTGGATGATGGCGTACCACATGTCTCCTTCCTTGTAGAAACCGGGCGCCTGTTTTTCGATCATGGCGGAAGAGCATTCTTGATCTTGTTGGCAGTCCTGCCACTCGGACAGATGCCCGATCCGTTTTGGCGATGGGGCTGCCCGATAGTCGCGGATGAAGCTGGCGTAACCCGCCTTATCCGTCCCCCAAGGACTGCCGGCGGCATCGCCCGGGCATCCTCGATCGACAAGGCGTAGCAAGGTGAAGCCCCGGTAGGATGCATAAGAGAAAACGTTGCGGATGCTTTCCCAAGTTCGGTCGTCACCGGGCTTGTCGATGCAGGCCAGGGCATTTTCGCTCTTATGGTGGATGTTGCGATCCCGCGCGGCCTGCGAAATCCAGAAGACGAGCGCCTCCGCCATCGAGTTTCCGTCGCCACAGGCGGAGTCGTTGTCCATCTCGGCGGCGGTGAAATGAAGGATGACGTCACGACCGGTCTGGTGCTTGACGTCGGCGATCATATCCAGGATCCGCCGGTAGCCGTAGGCATCCGCCCGCGCGGACGACTCCGGCTTGAGGTCGAGCGTCGTTTGGACCAGCCCCGCCGTGACCTCGGCGATGCGCGGATGCGGGGCACACGACATCATCTGCCAGTGCACCCCAGGGATCTTCATCCCGAGGGGAATCGATTGAAAGGCGCCACCGAAGGCGGCGTCGGCGACGACCAGCATCCGGCGCCCGTGCTCCACCAGCGATTCGTTGTACCAGTCGATGAAATCCCGTCCGTAGGGGGTATCGGCGTAGTCGCGGTCGTTGACGAATGTTTCCGCCCGCTTGCCGGCTGTCGGCGGCAAATGACCGCCTGGAGCCCGGATTTCGGCGGGACTGGCGAGCGGGATTCCCCACCGGTTGGCCACGCCGGTCAGACCGCCGAATTTACCCAGCGCCCAGTTGCGGAAGCTGGTCTGGGCCAGTGCACTGTAGGCCTGGAAATATCCCCGGTCCGGATAATTCCAGCCGTCGGCAGTGTTGTAGGACGGATAACGGAGTTCGCCGGTCGGCCCGAAACTGATATTGAGTTCGACGAAGTCGCTGGAGTGGGCAGCATAATGCGTGGCGAAGGCTTGCATGAATTCACGGAACTGATCGAGGACGGCCTGCTTCTCCGTCGCCCAGGGGACGATCGCGTCGTCCTGCAAGCGACCCGTCTCGCTTTCATACTGCAGATCGTTAGCGGCGATGCCCACCTGACCGAAGTGCGTGGACAACCATGGCGGCAATGGAATAGCGCAATCGTCGCCGGGGCCGCCACCACATTTATGAAAGGAGAGAATCGGCACGATTTTCAAGTCTCGGGCGCGGATTTTCTCGAAGACTTCATCGTAATAGCTCCAATCGAATTGCTGATCGCCCTGCTGTTCGACCTTGCCCCACCACACGTCGACGGTGACTGTATCAACGCCGATCTGCTTTGCCTCATCGAGTAACTGCTCGAATGCGGGCATGCTGATTTGGCGTGGAATGTCGAGTGGCGCCATGACAGCCGCCGTTTCCAATGCCGCCCTTGCCTCCACCGACCATCCTGAAAAAGTAGGGAACCCCAAAAATAAACCGATAGTTATCCTCGCGAACAAGCGCCCTAAAATTGTAAAATGTGGATGTAACATCGTTTGCATTTAATGTCCTCTCCTCATTATTGATACGAGTTACGCAATTGCTGGAAGGTATAAAGCGGAATGGCTAAATAGATCCGAGCAGAGCGGATGATGGCGGTTTTGGCCTCAAACCAACTCACTCCGGCACGATAGCAATACCCTTTCAGACGCAGAAAGGCTCGCAGCGTCAGTCCGATGCGATGGCGCTGGGCGCAGGCGGCACGGACCTGATGGGCTTGACGCCACAATATTGTTTGATGCCGCGATGGTCGTGTTCAAGGGTCTAGGCATAACCGGCAAAACGTATCCGAGCCAGAGAAGTCATGTTCAGGTCGTTACTGGCCCACCCTTCCCTGTCACCGTCTGGGGCAACGATCGAGAACAGCCGAATAGACCATACCCTTTCAGATGGACGACGGCATCGTGAATGTCGGTGTCCACCCGCGCCGCCAGGCACAAGCCACTTTGGTCGGGGTTGACCAAGCGCTTTTCTTCGGCGTGGCGATCAGAAAATCGATGTAATCTTGATCATTTACTTTGGGTGGGTTCATCACACCTTATTCCTAACTGAGTAACAATGACATCACCACTGTGGGTTGTAACGACATCAAAATGCCATTGCCATACCATCAAGCTACTAAAATACCCAAAAAATTTTTAAATATTTGTTAGAAATGATAATTTATGAAACCTTCCTCTTTTTGAAAAGAAGAATTAGGAATCGAATTGTTTCAAAATGAAACAGTCACCATTCCATTTGTTTCATTGTTGATCCCGATGACCTTCACGACACGCTCGTTGCTATGCTCTTTCATGGGTCCGCTCCGCGATCTCGGTCGACGATGTTTGATAATATTACTGATTGTGCCCGCTTCGGGCTCGTTGGGAGAGCGGGATGGACCATCTCATTACATGAATTTAACAACGGATGAGCTTACAGATAACTTACAGATTCGAAGTTTTTTGATTGCCCACTGTTCCGGTCAAAGGGCTTTCTGGAACAAAGAATGGATTCGGTCTTTCGAGTGCGGAGAGTAGCCAGGCGCAGCCCTACCCAACGGGTATTAGTACGCCGTATAGAGATTTACTGCGTCGGTTGAAGCCTGACTTTCAGGTACCGATCAAGTCGACCCCCGCCCTTTGGTGGACTGCCTGGATTCTATTAGCGAGATCTGCGCCAACTTTTTCACCCATGTTTTTTCTTTGAGAACGTTCACGATAGGCTTTCTGTTGGCAGGCGCGGGCACAATAGGTTTTAGTAGAACGTTGTGTAGTCAGAGGTTGGCCGCAGACCACGCAACACGCAGAGGACGATTGCGATTCAACGGTGCGGCGAGTATGCCGTGCTTGATAGATCTGGGTTTGGCAGTCTGGGCACCGCTTCATCCGGCCATCGTGGGCAACAAAGGTTTGTCCGCACCCGCACGTGACAATCCGATACTTCGTTGCCTTCTGGGTGTGTCGGATGCGGCCCCAGGCATCGATAAAGGTGCGCGGTGCGTAGAGTTGCCCAGCGTGGCCGACGATGAACGTTTTCCCCTGGTGGTCGACGTGGCTACCGATGCATGGCGGCGATGTGATCGCCCTCTGGGAAGTCGTGATGCTAGTTGATGGTGTCAGCTTCGGCTTAACTTCTTCACCGAATTTTTCTATATTTCCAATGAATACAAGATATAATATTCTGGTCAAGTGTCTTCCGATTCCGGTTTAACCCCGTCCTTATCGAAAAATTCCGGTTTCACGGCTTCCGCACCGGCAAGGTGAAACCGTCAAGAGAAGGCCGCGACCCGCGAAGGCGTTGCCATCGCCGCCCAAGCGCGTCCAATTGGCGGAAAAAGAGCTTATCTTTAGAAGGTTATGCTTATTGATGCCTTCGGATTGGGGAAGAGATCAAACCGGAATTAAGGAAAGAGTTAAACCGGAATCATGCGGGCGGACGGCAGCCGTTTAACCGTATTTTTCCCTCCCGGAAGCCATTAAGTCGTAGCTGACAGATGGGTAAAAATTTAGGACTTACGCATTGACAGGAGGTTGGAATTGTGGGTTGAGGTGTCCCAAGTTAGGGGCGAAGGCTTGAATAAACGTGGCAATCACCTCATTAAACAACTCACGCTGCAAACGATAACAATTACGAATCACGTCGGTAGCCTGTAGTCGTTGCAATTGGACATAGCCACAGATCGCCGCAAAGAGATGATTGCGAATGGCGGTGGGTTGTCGGACCTGAAAATGCTCGATGTGGCACACTTGTTTGAGCGTCCGATGATACTGCTCGATTTGCCAGTGTTGGTCGTGGAGCTTGAGGAAAGCAGGACGATCAAAAGCGACCCAATCCTCGTCGTTCGGCTGATACAAGGCATAATGGTGTGGTTGGTTTTTCAACCACTCCCGAAACACTTTGACCGTACCGAATCCCCGGAGGTACACGAGCGAGCCGTCTTCGGGAATCGCCAGTTGTTGTACCTGGAGCCATTGGCCTTTTCCACAGAAACCCGACGGTTGCTTTCCAGCGCAAAGAGAAACCCTGATGATGGTTTTAATCATCTTGAGATTTGCTGCGCTACTATACCAACTATCGCCGGTGACAAAAGGCTGGCTGGAGTCCCCAAGCCAACACTTCCGCGAGCATCTCCTGAAAATAATCGTTTTTGGTCTTGTTCGCGGCTTTATCGTAAATGCGGTAATCGAGCGGTTGATGGTGACCGTGCGGATCGGTGTAATACAACGTGATCAGATTGATCCCTTTCACCACGCCATGATGTTTTCCCGACCAGAAATGCCCAACAAAGGCCATCAATTGGCTGTACGGTTTATCCAACACACTGTCGTCGACACTGATCGTGCCACCCTTCAAATTCAAGCCGGAGCAGGCTTCCTCGAACAAATCGCGGGGGGTGTAGTCTTCGCGGAGCAAAAACCGGTTGACGCTATCATGGCTGATCTCCATGATCTCTGCCAAGCGATTCCCCGTTGGCGAATGCGGCTCACCCAACAAAAAAGAAACATACATCGCCAAAGTGCAACGCGCTGTCGATGGGCGACTGATGACTCTCATCAACCGAAAACCTTCGTGGACCGAGTTCGTCTTTACCGACCACATCATACGATGCTTGTCAATGCGTAAGCTCTAAAATTGATTTTATCAAGATTTGGCCCGATGTCTGGCTGAGCTGTAGTCACTACATTGTTGGTTATTATAGTAAATAACGTAACATGTAATAATGTCATTTCGTACAAATAAGCCGCCTGCAATCGATTCCTGATAATGGGCCAAATCATGATAAATTGGATTTTTAGTAATCAGATTAGCATCACATCTTATCCAATGCCCCTTGGACCTCCTCCAAGGCTCGCGGCATGAATTTCACTCTCGGCAGCACAGTGAAGCACTGCGGGCAGGCCCTGGTCGTTGGGTACGGCGGTGGCTCTACGCCCCCACCGCCATCGATGCCTGGGGTCGCACCCGGCGCACTCAGAAAATGACGAAATACCGGATCGTCACGTGCGGGTGCGGGCATAGCTTTATTGTCCACGATGGCCGCATGAAGACCTGCCCAGCCTGCCAAACTCGGATCCACCATGAAAGACACACACGATACCCTGTTGAAACAACATCGCTCATCTTGAAGTGCCGCGTCTGCGGTTAAACCCTGACCGCGCAACGTACCACTAAAACCTATTGCACCCGTGCCTGTCAGCAAAAAGCTTATCGGCAACGGCGCCCAAACGAACCACGCGCTCCACTTCACGGGCCTCAATAGAAAGGGTTACCGCTCAAAACCCAACGCAAACAAGAGCGCGGATTGCACTCGATTCATTTGGACATCGCTCAGGGCCGTGATGAACGGTCCGACCTTGGCTTTGGCCACGGTTTGCACATGATCCAGATTGACGGCGCACAGCTGGGGCATGCCATCGTCCGGGGTCAGGACCACTTCGCTCGGAATCTGGCGGATCGTCGAGGTGAGGGGGGCGACCGTGACGTCGCCCAGCACGTCTAAAATCGAGTCGCGCGTCAGGATCAGCACGGGTCGCTTCTTGTCGGGAATTTTGAACGTGTACCAACGAATCTCACCACGTCGCATCAGTCCCCCCAGACCTGCTCGTCTTCCCAAGCGTCGAATTCGTCCGGTGTCACCGGTTGCCGGAGATAACCGGCCCGGTGTTGCTGTTCCCGGGCCTGCACCGCAAGTCGCGCCAAGGCCGCGCGTAAAGCCGCGCGCGTGAACGCCGAGCGGGACTGGTCGAGCTGATCCGCCGCCCGGTCAACGGCTTGTACCAGGTCCTCTTCCAGGGTGATCTGCACGGTTCGCATGAGGGTCTCTCAGAGATAGCGATGAATACCGCTATAATAATGTTGAAATGAATAGCGATCAATCCCGGCTCTGGAATTCAGCACCTGCAGGCAGACCATCTTGCGCGTCAGAGATCACGCCGGATCCCGATGTCGCCTCATGTCCCTTTGTTGGGATAGACCCCTTTCCACTGAATCGCATTGCATCGCGGTAATCGCGGTCACACCTTGCCTCGGCTATTGGTCTCCTTGTTCCATCGATGCTACCGACGCAACTCGTCGGAAGCCTAACGTACAACTCAACAACCACCGGCTAACCCTGGAATTTCACCGTGCATAAGATCGTGTTCAACAATGGCGCTTTCGCTGTAGCGTGGGGGCAGAGTAACGACGGCCAGAAGCATTTGGCGATGCGTTGGAATGGGGATGATGATAACTCTGGCTCATTTCCAATAACGTCTCCGAATAAGTATCCACAATGGTTTCTTCTGCCACAAGAACTGACCCTGCCTATGGTGCGCGGCGGTTCTAATGACATGGACGCGGGCGAGCTACGGAGGCAGGATAGAGTCAAGGTATAGCCTACGCCATATAAAATGATTCAATTTTGAAGAGATGTGGGATAGAACAAAGAAGCCTTTTGCGAATAGCTTTGGCGTGTGCCCACTTTTTCTCGATGGGGTTGAGGTCAGGAGAATAGACAGGCAGGAAGTCAAGGAAGTGTCCGGCGTTGACGATGGCCGATCGAATGTCTGTGCGTTTATGGAATGTGGCGTTATCCATCACAACGACGCTTGCCGCAGGCAGCTTCGGCAGCAAATCCTGAACGATCCATTGATAGAAAATATCTGCGTTGACGTTGGATTTGAACAAACCAGCAGTCAAAAGAACCTTGCCGATCAAAGCGCCGATAACGTTTGTTCGACCTTTCGCATGCCAGTTGCATGTGCCGAAACACCGTTGGCCGGAAGAGGCATAGTGAACCGCCCCGACTTTCCCGGAGGCTCCAACATTTGAGAGTATGGAGCTATGAAGACATCAGCAAACTTTTCACCGGAAATAAGGGAGCGGGCGGTTCGCATGGTGCGGGAGCACCAAGGCGAGCATGAATCGCAATGGGCGGCCATTGGCTCAATCGCGACTAAGATCGGCTGTACGGCGGAAACCCTGCGGCGCTGGGTACGGCAAGCCGAGAAGGACCGCGGGGAGCGTGTGGGGGTCACGAGCGCCGAACGGGAGCGGATCAAGGCGTTGGAGCAGGAGGTGCGGGAACTGCGCCAGGCCAACGAGATTCTGCGCAAGGCGTCGGCTTATTTTGCCCAGGCGGAGTTCGACCGCCCGTTCAAGCGATGAAGGCGTTCATCGACCAACACCGCGATGTCTATGGGGTCGAACCGATCTGCAAGGTGCTGCCGATTGCTCCATCGACGTATTATCTGCATGCCGCCCGGAGGGCCGATCCTGCGCAGAGGTCGGCCCGAACCCAGCGTGATGAGCGTCTGTGCGGAAATCCGGCGGGTCTGGGAGGAGAATTTGCAGGTCTGGCGCCGACAAGGTCTGGCGGCAATTGCAAAGCGAAGGTGTGGGTGGCGCGCTGCACGGTGGAACGACTGATGCAACGACTCGGCCTGCAAGGCGTGCGGCGCGGCAAGCCGGTCAAAACCACGGTCAGCGACCGGGAAACCCCGGTCCGGAGGATCGGGTTCACCGCCAGTTCACGGCGGAGCGTCCGAATGCGCTGTGGGTATCCGATTTCACGTATGTGTTCACGGCACAGGGTTCGTCTATGTCGCCTTCATCATCGACGTATTTGCCCGATATATCGTTGGCTGGGAAGGTATCCCGTTCTGCCCGCACCGATTTCGTGCTGGATGCACTGGAGCAGGCTCTACACACGCCAGCCGTTCCGGCCGGGCGGCTTGATCCACCATAGCGATCGAGGGTGCAATACGTGTCGATCCGCTATACCGGAGCGCCTGGTTGAGGCGGGCATCGAACCCTCGGTAGGCAGCGTAGGCGACTCGTACGACAATGCCCTTGCCGAAACCATCAACGGGCTGGACAAGGCCGAAGTGATCCATCGGCAATCCTGGGCCAACCTGGAGGCGGTGGAATGGGCCACCCTCACCTGGGTGGACTGGTTCAACCATCGCAGGTTGCTGGAGTCCATTGGCTACATCCCGCCCGCCGAGGCCGAAGCAGCCCACTATCGCCGACTCACCGAGTCCGCCAGGGCAGCGTGACTCACAACAACCAGCCTCCGGAATTCCCGGGGCGGTTCACTGTCTTACGCAACCCTGGGTGAGCTGCTCTCAATCCTGCTTCGATTGCTGTCGCCAATTGTCGAACCGTTCCCATGATCCCCTCATGATGTTCATTAAACTCATAATCCTAGTCTAACTCAGAACTGATAGGTGGTAAGACCCTGTGTCACAGGGGCCGTGACAGTTTGATACAGTGCATGTCACGTTTTTTTCACAATTATTATATTTGGTTCTGGATTAAACGAATTTAGCAATCCATCTTACAAAAAAACCGTTTAATAATTAAACATATATAAAAAAAGTAACAACATTTATGATATTGGCTCACTTGTTGTAAGACTCTTTACTAAGTCAACACGCCAAGGAAATTCTTCCTGGCCGGAAAACGATTGCCAAGCGGCCTCGAACGCAATTCGATCAGCTCAAAAGGCAATGCCCCTATCTCTCGATAGGGAAAATAATGCGGATTCCATCCGCGCATGACTACCAAAGTGAAGAGGAATCAACTGTGGAAGCACACAAACTCTGGCAGTTTCCAATCAAAGAATTTCATCGTATTCCGCGCGGTCTGCTTGGTCCCGGCGCCTATGAGATGGTGGGGCTGGAAGCCAACAAGCTTGGATTCAAGCGCTGCGTACTCGCCACTTCCGGTTTGCGCGGCACCGGCATTGTTGAAGACATCGTTGGTAAACTCAAATACCGGGATATCGACGTCGTGGTCTATGACAAAGTCGAGTCCAATCCCAAGGACTACAACGTCATGGACATTGCTGACCTCTATACTCGCGAGAAATGCGACAGCTTTATCTCGGTCGGCGGCGGAAGCGTGACCGACGCCACCAAGGGCGCGCGCATCGTCGTTTCCCACGATGGCCGCAATATCAACGAATTCGATGGTTTCAACAAATCCGAGAACCCCAATAATCCGCCGCACATCGCCATCAATACCACGGCGGGCACCGGTTCCGAAACCAGCTGGGCCTATGTGATCACCGACACCACCTCGGAAAAAGCGCCGTATAAATGGCTGGGGCTGGACGAAAACACCCCGGTAACGCTGAGCATCAATGATCCGGTTCTGCACTTTTCCATGCCACAGGACTTGACTGCTTTCTGCGGTTTCGACGTGCTGGCCCATGCCTCCGAGCCGTATGTCTCCCGGATCGACTTCTTACCCAGTCTTGGCAGCGCGCTGCTGGGGATCGAGCTGGTGGCGCAGAATCTGCGCCGCGCAGTGCTAGAGCCGCTGAATTTCGAAGCGCGCACCAACATGATGTATGCCTCCTATGTCTCGGCACAGGCATTCAATAGCGGCGGCCTGGGTATCATTCATTCCATTTCTCACGCAGTCAGCGCCTTTTACGACTCGCACCATGGCTTGAATAACGCGATTGCCCTGCCCCGGGTCTGGGAATACAACATGCCGGCCAATTACAAACGCTTCCGCGACATTGCCAAGGCAATGGGCGAAAACGTCGATGGCCTGTCCGATGTTTCTGCCGCGGAACGGGCTGTCGAGGCGGCAATCCGGCTCAGCAAGGATCTGAATATTCCAGCCAACTTCGCCAGCATCGGCTCTTACACCAAATCGCGGATGGGGCAAGGACGCTATGCTGAATTAAGCAGCGCGAAGATCGCTGCCGATGACCGGGATATCGACCGCATTACCCATCATGTCCTCGGTGATGGGTCAACGCCGGGCAATGCGCGCGAATGCACCTATGAGGCGGTCGCGCCTGTCGTGCGCCATTCCTTAGCCGGCGTTTACTAGAACAAGCGCCCTTTGGGCTCCAAGCGCAGGCTTGAGCATTCCCCTTGATGGCCTGGACACCCGGTATCCACCGGGAATTCAGGCACGGAGTTGGCGCATGTTCGCATCGATCGAGCAAACCATCGCGCAATTGCGCGATCAGCAGTACTTGTGCGACCGTAAACTGGCAGCCGTGGCTTTTTAGCCTTGCAAATGCGCAAGCCGGTCTGATCGAAGGACCGGCAGGCGTCGGCAAGACCGAACTGGCGAAAGCGGTAGCGGCTGCTTTGAACCGTCCGCTGATCCGGCTGCAATGTTATGGCGGGCTGGATGAGGCACACGCGCTTTACGAGTGGGAATACGGTAAGCAATTACTTTACACGCAGATTCTGCGCGACAAGATCAGCCGTCTGTTCGAAGGCGTCAGCGATCTGCATGAGGGCAGTCGCGCAACTGCATCTGCACGAGGATGTGTTTTCTCGGAGCACTTCATGGTGCGCCGCCCGATCCTCCAGGCGATCAGTTCCCCTGACCCTGTGGTGCTGTTGATCGATGAACTCGATCGTGCCGAGGAACAGTTCGAAGCCTTCCTGCTGGAAGTATTGAGCGATTTTCAGGTCACGGTGCCGGAGCTTGGTACGGTCAAAGCCGCGACCATTCCCTACGTCATCATCACCAGTAACAACACCCGCGATCTGAGCGATGCGCTCAAGCGCCGCTGTCTGCATCTGTTCATTGGCTATCCAGACGAACAGCGGGAGTTGGATATCCTTCGGATGAAAGTACCGGCGTTGCGAGAAACGTTAGCGGCCCAGGTCGTTGCAGTGATCCGCCGGTTACGCGCTCTGGACTTGCGCAAAGCGCCCAGCATCAGCGAGACATTGGACTGGGCGCAGGCGCTGGTGCTGCTCAACGCCGGCGCGCTGACCCCAGCACTGTTGGAGGAAACCCTCCATCTGTTGATCAAATACGAGCGCGATACCCAGCAGGTCAATGACCAGTTGTCGTGGATTGGCGAGCCGCTGCAAGCACAGAATCCGCCAGCGATTCCCTCGGCCACCGAAATTTCGCTGCATCCACCGGCCCGGCCCGCCGGGCTGGACGTGAACCACCTGGAACAGCGCCGCCAAGAACACACAGCCCGCTATTTCACCAGCTATCGGGGCCGTACCGATGGCCGCACCGGTGGATGATGATGGATGCCGCGATTAACCGTTTTGTGTTCCTGCTGAAAAAGCAGGGGGTGCGAATTTCGCCCGCTGAGTCGCTGGACGCGATGCAAGCGCTGACGTGGGTCACGCTGCACGATCGCGACACGGTGCGTATCGTCTTGCGCAGCACTTTAATTAAGGACTTGCGCGACCTGCCGCTCTTTGAGGAGCTGTTTGAACAATTTTTCAGCTTGCCCAAGGCGTCGCCCTCTCCTGAAGCAACGGCGGAACCGCAACCGCCACATGCAACGGAACCCTATCCCCCGGAAGCCGCTGCCGAATCGAATCTTGCCAGCGGCCACGCTGACGACGATCATGCTCACGAAGACCCTCTCGACATCCAGGATTATTTCGACGATAGGGACATGGTCACGCATTTCAACGCGCATCAAGATAGCCATGACCTCCGTCTGGCCGGATTTGGCCAGAACCTGCTGCTGAGCCGTCACCAGGAATTGCTCGATCAGGTTTTGCAGAAAGCGGTGCAACAGCTCAAGGTCCAGCGGGTCAAGAATGCCGGCCGCGCGGGCGAATTGAATTTCAGCGAGGCGCTGACGGCGCTGGATGCGGATTTGATCGCCGATGCGGTGACGGAGTTGCTGGACGAGCTGAACGATCTCGATATTGATGAGCTGCTGGTCCAGCGCCTGGCCAGGCGATTGGAAGGCAGCATGGCCCATCTGCCGGAATTGCTCAAGCGCTATCTCGAACGGGAACTGGCGTTGCAACCGCCTCCGGAAATTTCCGTTCCGCCGCGCCGCAGGGCGCACGACGACTGCTTCCCGGAACAGGAACGCCGGGAGATGGCCGAGATCGTGCAGCGGCTGTGCCGGCGGATGCGCGGCGCGCGCTCCTACCGCCGGCACATCAGCCCGCGGGGCCGGATCAGCGTGCCGCTCACCTTGCGCCGCAATATGAAGTATGAAGGCATCCCGTTTCAGCCGGTCATGACCCATCACCGCGATGACAAACCCCGGCTGGCGGTGATCTGTGATATCAGTCTGTCAGTGCGCAACACGGCCCGCTTTATGCTGCACCTGGTCTACAACCTGCAAAACCTGTTCGGCCAAGTGCGCAGTTTTGCCTTCGTCAGCGATCTGGTGGAAATCAGTTCCTCTTTCGATCAACAGAGCATTGATGACGCCATCGCCACCGTGTTCAACGGCGGGCTGCTCGATACCGGGGCGGACAGCAACTATGGCCGCGCGCTCAGCCTGTTTCACAACCGCTATTTAGCGGCGGTGACCCGGCAAACCACCGTGATCATTCTTGGAGACGGGCGCGGCAACCGCAACCCGCCCCACGTGTGGGCGCTGGAGGCGATCCGCCGCCGCGCCAGACAATTGCTGTGGCTGTCGCCGGAACCGCGTGGCAGTTGGCCGCTGGGCAGTTGCGACATGCCGCTGTACGAGCCGGTCTGCCACCAGACCGAAGTCGTCCGTAACCTGCAACAACTCGGTCAGGTGACCGAAGCCCTGTTGCGGCGTCCGGTCACCTGGCACTGATCATGGAGCGCCTGGTCTTATGATGCTATCACGCCACCGCCATGCACTGCTGGTCGACGGTCTGGAGCAACGCGCCGCCCCGCTGGCTGCCAGTGCGCATTTCCAGCTTTACCCGCTGATGTCTCCGGCAGCTTTAACCGCTCCTGCCGATGAGTTGATCATCGTCCATGCCTTCAGCACAGCGCAAATCGATAACAACCTCGGCTATTTCGTGGCAACCGAGCTGCTGCCGCTGCTGGCCGGGCAGCGGCAGCACATCGATAGCGGTTATAGCGAACAGGATGAATTCGAGCGTTCGGTGGGCGACATCGTCCGTTCTATGGCTGGCAACGAGCGCCGCGCCTGGCGGCTGTTCTACGCCAATACGCTGAATGCGACCCAGGCCAGCGCCGGTTTGACGCACCCATGGGGGCAACCCGACGGAACCGCCAGTGATTTCATCGGCCTGTTCGGCGTGATTTACCGCTACGCGCTGACTTTGATCGAGGCGCTGCCCGCCGTCGCGTCACCGCCAACCGTACTCGATGTAGCGACCTGTTTTGGCTTTTTCCCATTGCTGCTGGCGCGGGTGAACGCCGCGAACCGGATGCTGGGCGGCATTGCCGGTTGTGATGTGAATCCGGCCCTGATCGGATTTGCCAATGATTATGCCGTTCAGGAAGGTCTGGCTCAGGTCGAATTCGGCGTCGCCGACATCCTGGCGGATGACATCGAACGGGAACTCGCACCGCTCCCAGCGCGCTTCGATGTGGTGACCGCGTTACATCTGCTAGAGCATCTTGAATTCGAGCAAACCGGACAGGCCGTCACCCATCTTTGGCAGCTCACCGCCCGGCGATTGATTATCGCCGTGCCGCTCGAAGCCACGCCCGATCCCCGCTATGGCCATCGGCAAGTGTTCGATCGTGACCGTCTGCGGGCGCTGGGGCACAGATTAGGCGGGTGCTGTGCGTATTTCGAATATCACGGCGGCTGGCTGGTCGTCGACCGGCCTGACTCGAAAGGGCGGCAGGCTAGATCGCCACTCACCGCCTGAAAAAATGGCGCCGCATAAGCCCGGCGCCAAGAACCACCAAACCGTAGGAGAAACTCCGATGTTATACGCATCACCCGGACAACCCGGTTCCAAGATCAGCTTCAAACCTCGCTATCAAAATTTCATCGGCGGCCAATGGGTCGAGCCGGTCAAAGGCGAATATTTCGAGAATATCAGCCCGGTCACCGGCCAGGGATTTTGCGAAATCCCCCGCTCCAGCGCTGAGGATATAGAGCTGGCGCTGGATGCCGCCCATGCCGCCGCTGACGCCTGGGGCCGCACGTCCGTAGCGGAACGGGCCAATTGCCTCAACCGCATCGCCGACCGCATGGAAGCCAATCTCGAAATGCTGGCAGTGGCGGAAACCTGGGACAATGGCAAATCCGTGCGGGAAACCCTGGCCGCTGACATGCCGCTGGCGATTGATCACTTCCGCTATTTCGCCGGCTGCATCCGCGCCCAGGAAGGCACACTGTCGGAAATCGATGACGACACTGTCGCCTATCACTTCCATGAACCGCTGGGCGTGGTCGGCCAGATCATTCCCTGGAATTTCCCGGTTCTAATGGCCGTCTGGAAGCTGGCGCCCGCCTTGGCGGCAGGCAACTGCGTGGTGTTGAAACCTGCTGAACAGACGCCGACATCGATCTTGGTGCTGATGGAATTGATTCAGGATTTACTGCCGCCCGGCGTCGTTAACGTTGTCAATGGTTTCGGGCTGGAAGCCGGTAAGCCGCTGGCGAGCAGCAAGCGCATCGCCAAAATCGCCTTCACCGGCGAGACGACCACCGGGCGGCTGATCATGCAGTACGCCGCGCAAAATCTAATTCCGGTAACGCTGGAGCTGGGCGGCAAATCGCCTAATGTCTTCTTCGCCGATGTCTGCGCCCAGGATGACGAGTTCTTCGACAAGTCTCTGGAAGGCTTCACCATGTTCGCCCTCAATCAAGGCGAAGTCTGCACCTGCCCATCACGGGCGCTGATTCAAGAATCCGCCTATGACCGCTTCATCGAGCGGGCGGTAGCGCGGGTGAAAGCGGTCAAGCAAGGCCATCCACTCGACACCTCCACCATGATCGGCGCGCAAGCGTCCTCCGAGCAGCTGGAAAAAATTATCAGCTACATGGACATTGGCCGCCAGGAAGGCGCGGAATGTTTGACCGGCGGGCAGCGGGCTGAACTGGGAGGAGAACTACGCGATGGCTATTACGTTCAACCGACCGTGTTCCAGGGCCATAACCGGATGCGCTTGTTCCAGGAAGAAATCTTTGGACCGGTGCTAGCGGTGACGGCCTTCAAAGACATGAACGACGCGTTATCCATCGCCAACAATACGCTGTACGGGCTGGGAGCGGGCGTGTGGAGCCGCGATATGAATGTGGCCTACCGGATGGGCCGCGGCATCAAAGCCGGACGCGTATGGACCAACTGCTACCACCTCTACCCGGCGCACGCTGCCTTTGGCGGTTACAAGCAATCCGGGATCGGGCGGGAAACTCACCGGATGATGCTCGACCATTACCAGCAGACCAAGAATCTGCTGGTGAGCTACAACCCCAAAGCCATGGGGTTCTTCTAACCATAAACCGTGCAACCGTGCCGGCAAGTCCGGTGTGAGCCGTAACCCGCTGCCGCAGAGAGGCAGGGTACACAATGCGTACTCTGCGGCTAACACGCCCTGCTTTGAAATGGAGTAAGGAGGAACCCGTGGCCACCGTTTCCCGCGTTTTGGCGACCGATGCCGCCTTGGCGCTTATCGCCAAACTCAAGGCGAAACACGGCGCGCTGATGTTTCACCAGTCCGGCGGCTGTTGCGATGGCAGTTCGCCGATGTGCTATCCGGAAGGCGAGTTGATCACCGGCGATAGCGATGTGCGATTAGGCGAAATCGGCGGTTGCCCGTTCTACATGAGCGCTGCCCAGTTTGAGTATTGGCAGCATACCCAGCTGATCATCGATGCCATCCCTGGCCGGGGCGGCATGTTTTCCCTGGAAGGCCCGGAAGGTTTACGTTTCTTAACCCGCTCGCGGTTGTTCACCGATGAAGAACAAGCAGACCTGGATGCAGAACGCACCTAGATAACAACCACACTATAAAAAACCATTAAATCCACCAAAGAGGTTTAACGTCATGCCCAAGTATCTCATCGAACGTGAATTACCTGGCGCGGGCAAGCTGTCCCCCGCCGATCTGAAAGCCATTTCGCAAAAGTCCTGCGGGGTGCTGAGTGCGTTGGGACCCCAGATCCAATGGGTGCAAAGCTACGTTACCGACGACAAGATTTACTGCGTTTACATCGCGCCCAACGCCGACCTGGTGAAGCAACACGCTGAGCAAGGCGGATTCCCGGCTAACCGCATTTCGGAAATCCGGGCGGACATCGATCCGGCCACCGCTGAAGGTTAACGACTCGCCTTACTACCGTTCGCAGGATCAGCCGATGAGCTATGAAATCTTCCGGCAGGGCCTAGACGCGCCGATCTGCCTGACTTGGGAAATCACTTACGCTTGCAACCTGCACTGTGTGCACTGCCTATCTTCTTCTGGCAAGCGCCGGCCCGATGAACTCACCACCGCCGAAGCCAAGCGGCTGATCGACGAGTGGGCGGAGATGAAGGTGTTTTACATCAATGTCGGCGGCGGCGAGCCGATGAGCCGGAAGGATTTTCGTGAATTAATGGACTACGCGCTGACGCGCAGCATTGGCGTTAAGTTCAGCACCAACGGCGCTTTGATCGACGACGACGCAGCGGCGTGGATCGCATCGCGCGATTATCTGGACGTACAAATCAGTCTCGATGGCGCAACCTCGGCCACCAACGATCCGGTGCGCGGCGACGGTTCTTACGACCGCGCCCGGCAGGCAATGGAGCGGCTGGCCAAGCACCGGTTTCCATTCAAGATCAACACCACCGTCACCCGCCACAACTATCCGCAGCTCGACGAGCTATACGCCCTGTCCCAACGTTATGGAGCCGGGTTGCGGCTAACGCGGCTGCGTCCACCAGTCGCGGCGGCGCGGTGTAGCAAGCGTTGCGTCCGACCCACGCCCAAAACCGCGGACTGTACGAGTGGCTGCTGAACCATCGCGACGTGCTTTGACCGGCGATTCCTTCTTTCACCTGTCGGCTTACGGGCAGCCGATGGACGGCTGAACCTGTGCGGCGCCGGGCGTATCGTCTGTTGCGTGGACCCGGTCGGCGAAGTGTACGCCTGCCGTTCATGCTGGCCCCAGAGTTTTCCGGCGGCAACGTGCGCCAACCGGGTGGATTCGCCGGTATCTGGCGCCACTCGCCGCTGTTCGCGCACCTGCGGAATGGCAAGTTGGCGGCAGTTGCCAGACCTGCAATGCGTACAGCAAGTGCCACGGCGGTTGCATAGCCGTCAAACATTTCACGCAGCGATCCCTGGATGCGCCCGACCCGGACTGCGTGTTTCAGCAACCGGCACCGTTTCCGGTACCAGTGAAAGCTGCATCGCAACTTGCAGGCGCCCGGTCATGAGTCCGATCCAAGCCATGCGTGAAATCCGCCGTGCGTGAGGCCCGGTCATGAGCAAACCGCAAGACCGTTATGCCGGGCTTTTCGCCCCGCTGTCACTCGGTGGAAAAACTGCGCCGAACCGTTTCGTGTTCGCCGCCCACCAGACCAACTTCGCCACCGGCAACCGCTTCACCGGACGGCACACCGCCTATTACGAAGCCCGCGCCGCCGGTGGCGCAGGAACCATCGTTCTGGAAGGCAGCGTCGTCCACCCTTCGGACTGGCCCTACGAGTATGCGATATTTGGCTACGAGGCCACCGTGGTGGATGGTTATCGCCAGGTTGCGGACGCGCTGCACTGTCATGGCGCCCTGGTGCTGGCGCACTTGACACACAGCGGCATGCAGGGCAGCAGTCATTATTCCCAGCTGCCGCTGTGGGCGCCATCGCCGGTTCCGGAAGTCAACAGCCGCGAGTTGCCGCAGGCCATGGACCCTGAAGATATCGCCGCCGTCGTCGAAGGCTTCCGGCAGGCAGCCCGTTACGCCCGCGACGGTGGTTTGGATGGGGTCGAGCTAAACGCGGGTCAGGACAGCCTGATTCGCCAGTTTCTGTCACCGCTGACCAATCAGCGCAACGACGAGTACGGCGGCTCGCTGGACAACCGGCTACGCTTCGCCCGCCAGATCATTAAAGAGGTGCGTGACGAGCTGGGTCATCGCCTGGCCGTCGGGCTGCGCCTGTCGGGCGACGAACATGCGCCCTGGGCCGGGATCAAGCCGGAAGACGCGGCGGAGATCGCCCGTTGTCTGGCGAGTGATGGACTCATCGACTTCATCAGCGTCACCAGCGGTAGCATCTATACCAGCCACCTGACCCGGCCCGGCCTGTATCAACCGCCTGGCTTCGCCGTCCCTCTGGCGGCGGGGATCAAGGCGGCGGTCACGCTACCGGTCTTTGCCCAGGGCAGCATCGCCGATCCTGGCATGGCGGCAGCACTGCTGGCTGACGGGAAAGCCGACGCCGTGGAAATGACCCGCGCCCTGATCGCGGACCCCGAACTCCCCGCCAAGCTGCGCCGGGGCTACGCTGACGATATCCGCCCGTGTCTGCTTGCCAACCAGGACAACATCATCGGCTTGGTGCAGAATCCCCGGCTGAATTGCGCCAACAATCCGGCGGCTGGCTACGAATGTGAGGCCGAATTCGCCCCCTTGAAACGCGCCCGGATGCCCCATCGGGTCTTGGTCGTGGGCGGCGGGCCTGCTGGTTTGGAGGCGGCGCGGGTCGCAGCGCTGCGCGGCCATCGAGTGGCCTTGTATGAGCGTGAACCGCAACTCGGCGGCGCGGTCCGGCTAGCAGCTGCGGCGCCGGGCCGGGAACGATTGGCGCTGGCCGTCGATTGGCTGGAGCGGCAAGTCCGCAAGCTGGAGATCGAAATACACACTGGCGTGGAAATGACCGCCGGGCAGATTGGTCAGCAAGCCCCCCATGCGGCGATCGTGGCGGCAGGCGGAATACCCGGTCATCACCCCAGCGTCCGTTTCCACCCGAACGCGCCGGTGATCAATCCCCGGCACGTCATGCGCGGCGATGTGCCAGCCACGCCCGGCCGCGCCGTGGTCCTCGACACCCTGGGCGATCCGGCCGGCATGGCCGTTGCCGAATGGCTGGCCGAACGCGGCTGGCACGTCGAAGTGGCCACCAGCGACATGTTCGCCGGCCAGCGCTTGACCGCATCGCTGGAGTTGACCGCTTGGAACCAGCGCGCCGCCGTCCGCGGCATCGCCTTCCGTCCCCAGTTCGATGCCCTGGAAGTCACTGAGCACAGTGTGATCGGCACGGACCGTTTCGATGACCGGGAAATCCGCCTCGACGAAATCGATCTGGTGGTGGACGTGTCGCCGGAACGGCCCGACGAAACCCTGTATTTCGCGCTTAAGGCGAGCGGTTTACGGGTATTCCGGGCCGGCGATTGCGTCGCGCCGCGTTATCTCAGTCATGCGATTTTAGAAGGCTATCGAGCCGGACGGGAGGTCTAAGCTATGAGCCATCGTCCACGCCTGCTGTTTACCCCGCTGAAGATCGGCAACATCACGGTCAAAAACCGGATTGTGTTCTCGGCGCATCTGACCAACTACGCCGAAGATTTCCTGCCCAGCGAGCGGCACCTTTACTATTATCGGGAGCGAGCCCGCGGCGGGACCGGGTTGATCATCACCGAAGAACAATCCACGCACCCCACCGATCATCCTTACGAAAAACTGATCCACGCTTTTCATCGCCGGGTCATTCCGCATTACCGGCGCATCACCGGAGCGGTTCACGCCGAAGGCGTGCCGATCCTGGCGCAAATCAACCACAATGGCGGCCAGAGCAGTAGCATGTTCACCCGGCTACCGGCCTGGGCGCCGTCGGCGCTGGCCGACCCCCTGTTCCGCGAAGTGGCGAAAGCGGTGGAACACGAGGATATTCTGGAGATTATCCAGGGTTATGCGCGTGTAGCCGCCTACACCCGCGAGGGCGGTTTCGATGGCGTGGAGTTGCAATGTTCCCATTCCTCCATCGTCCGTCAGTTCTTATCGCGCAACACCAACCAGCGCACCGACGAATACGGCGGCAGCCTGGAAAACCGCGCCCGGCTGTTGCGCGAGATCATCGCTGCTATTCGTAACGAGACGGGCCGCGATTACGTGATCAGCGTCCGGCTGTGCGGCGACGAGCTGATCCGCGACGGCATCACCTTGGATGAAACGGTCGCTGTGGCCCAGCTTCTGGAAGCGGACGGACTGATTGATCTGATCAATACCAGTATCGGCACCGCCACCCAGACCTTGTACATGATCGAAGCCTCGATGCGGATCCGCCCGGATTATGCGCTGTTCATTCCCTCGGCCCTGCGCAAGGCGGTGCGTTTGCCGGTGATCGGCGTTGGCCGGATCAAGGACCCCATTCAGGCTGAGCGTGTCCTGAGCGAAGGCCATGCCGATCTGGTCGGCATCGTGCGCGGCCAGATCGCTGATCCTGAATTCGCCCGCAAGGCGCGGGAAAACCGGACCGGCGATATCCGGCTCTGTCTGTCTTGCAACCAGGAATGCGTAGGACGGATGGGACTCAACCGGTGGATGGGGTGTATTGAAACCCCAGCGGCCGGTCAAGAAAAGCACTACGGCATTGGCACCCTGTCAACCGTCGCCGCACCCAAGCGCGTACTGGTGATCGGCGGCGGTCCCGCCGGACTGAAGGCTGCGGCTGTTGCCGCCCGTCGAGGGCATCGCGTCACCTTATTGGAAAAAGAAGCCCGTCTGGGCGGCCAAGTGGTGTGGGCAGTGCGGGTGGCCGGGCGTGCTGAATTTGGCGATATCGTGCGCAATCTATTACATGAGATCGAGCAGCTAGATGTCGAGATACGCACCGGAACCACCGCGACGCTGGATTCAGTGCTGGCGGCCAAGCCAGATGCGGTGATCGTGGCAACCGGCTCGGTTCCCAACCGCACCGCTATTCCCGGCAGCGACAGCCCCAGCGTGGCCGATGTAGTGGATATTCTGTCCGGCAAGGTCACGCCAGGCCGCAAGGTATTGATCATCGACCGGCTTGGTTTTCATGAAGCCACCAGCACTGCCGAGTTTCTGGCAGAACAGGGCTGCGAAGTGGAGGTGGTGACCCCGACTCTATATGCCGGCCAGGATCTGGGTGTCACCCTCGATCTGGAGAACTGGTACCGCCAGGCCCGGCGGCTGGGCATCCGCTGCACGCCGGACCATTCGGTTCTCAGTATCGACAACGGCGTGGTCATGGCGCTGCACAACTACAGCGGCCAGATAGTGCATTTCCCGCCAGTGGACACCGTGGTGCTGGCGGTGCACCGGCAGGCCGACGACAGTCTGTATCAAGCCCTGAAAGCAGATAACGCCCGCGCTGCTCGTATGCTTTCGCAAGTCCGCGAAGTCGACGAGGATCTCTACCAAACGCTGAAAGGGCGGGTACCGGCGCTCTACCGGATCGGCGACTGCGTCGCGCCGCGCCGGGCGCATGCTGCGATTATCGAGGGTGAACGCGCCGGGAGGGCGGTGTAATGGACAAGCCTGTTGTGGTTATCGTGGAGAGCGAACACGGCGAATTGACGCTCGCCAGCCTGGAATGTGTGGAAGAAGGCCGCGATGTGGCAGACCGCCTCAATGTCAAGGTCCAGGCTGTTCTATGCGGCAGCGAGGTCGAGCCGCTGGCCGGGACGCTGGCAGCGCATGGCGCGGATCAAGTGACCGTTGTGAAACACGAAGCGCTAGCACACTTCAGCGCCGACGGCTGGTTGCAAGCCCTTGCCCCGGTGTTGCTCCAGGCCCATCCGGCGCTGCTGCTGGCCCCGGATAGCGGCTCAGTGCGCGCCTGGCTGCCCCGGCTCGCGGTACGCTGGCGATCGCCGCTGGTTGGCTGCTGTATGCGCATCAGCATCGTGGGCGACGGCTACCCGGAAGTGATTCGTCACACCTACGGCGGCGCCTGCCAGGAACGGCTCATCTGGCCTTACGCTACGCTGATTTGCGCGATGCTCACACCCGGTGTGCGTGGAATCAATGCGCGCCGGGACGAACGCACTGCTAAAGTGACCGTGGTGCGCCCGGAACTTGACCCTGCCTGTTTTCGTGACCGCACCTTGCGGACCCTGCCCGCTGATCCACGCACCGTCAGCTTGAGCGAGGCTGAACGGATCGTCTCGGGCGGCTTCGGTACCGGTGGGCCTGACGGCATGGCGCTGGTGGAGCAACTGGCCGGACAGATCGGCGCAGCGCTGGGCGGCACCCGGGTTGCGGCGGATCGCGGCTGGCTGGCGGTGGAACGCTTCATCGGTTCGACCGGGCAGATCGTCGCTCCAAAGCTGTACATGGCGTTCGGCGTGTCCGGCGCGGGCCAGCATCTGTCGGGCATCACCGCCAGCGAGACGGTCATTGCCGTCAACAGCGATCGCACTGCGCCAATCCTCAAACGGGCGGATTTAGGAATCGTCGGCGACCTGCACCAAATCTTGCCGGTCTTGCTCCGCAAATTACAGGCGCGGGCGGCAGTCAACGCCACGCACCCTGTTGAACCGGCGGTGTCAGCCGGTTCACCCGCCGCTGACCGGACTTTGGAGATGACGCCATGACCACGCATCCCGCTAACCAACAGTTCGATGTCATCATCGCTGGCGCAGGGCCGGCGGGCAGCGCCGCTGCGTTGCTCACTGCCCGCGCTGGACTTAAAGTGCTGCTGCTGGAGCGCGGCGAATATCCCGGCGCTAAAAATGTTTCTGGCGCGGTATTTTACGGCAGCGCCATTCTCAATGAGCTGATTCCCGGCTGGTGGGAGCAAGCCCCGGTCGAGCGCCACATTTGCCGCCGCAATATTGCTTTCATGTCGCCAGCCACAGCGGTGGCGCTGGATTTCCGCTGCGCCGGACCCGGTTATGCCACCGCACCCTATAACGGCTTCACTGTGCTGCGGCCCAAATTTGATCGCTGGCTGGCCGCACAGGCGGAAGCCGCGGGCGCTTTCGTGCTGACCTCGGCGGTCGTCGATGATGTCTTACGGGAAAAAGGCCGCATCGCCGGCGTGCGGGTGCGCCGTGAGCAGGGCGACATTTACGGCAAGGTGGTGATCGCCTGCGACGGCGTGAATTCCTTCCTGGCCAAAAAAGCCGGTCTGCAACGCGAGTTTCATCCGCATGAATTGTCGCTGGGGGTCAAGGAAGTGATCGGGCTTGACCCGGCAGTAATCGAGGATCGTTTCCACCTCACCGGCAACGATGGAATCGCCTTCGAGTACCTGGGGGCGATCACCGAAGATGTTCATGGCGGCGCATTTTTGTACACCAACCGCGATTCGCTGTCGCTGGGGCTGATCGGTCAAATTTCGTCGCTCGTGGAGCGGCGCAAGCGGCCCTACGAACTACTGGAACGCTTCAAGGCCCACCCGGCGGTCGCGCCGCTGGTGCGCGGCGGCAAACTGCGCGAGTACTCGGCGCACCTGATTCCCGAAAGCGGCTGGGCGATGAAACCGAAGCTTTACACCGATGGCATGCTGGTGGCTGGCGACGCTGCCGGTTTCTGCCTGGCCGCCGGCCTGTATCTGGAGGGCATGAATTACGCGATGCAGTCCGGACTGGCGGCGGCGGAAACGGCGATACTCGCCTGTCAAAAAGGCAATTTCTCGGCGCGCACTTTGGCGGTCTATCAAAAGCATTTGAAGCAGCGCCACGTTTCCACCGATTTTCGCGCCTATCGCCATGCGCCATCTTTTGTCAATGGGCCGCGCCTGCAAAATCTTTATCCGGAGATAGTCGCGCAGGGGATGGAACAAATCTTCCGGGTCGACGGCGCGCCCAAGCGGAAGATTCTGCCGCTGGCTTACCGGATGGTGCGCCAATCTTCGATCAAGCCGGGGCAGTTGCTCCGCGATGTCTACCAAGTGGCGAGGACTTATCTATGGTGATGACCACCCATGAAGAGAAGATGCGCACAGTGCGCTTCCGGGTGGCAGCGGCCCCGCATATTGTGGTGAACCCGGATATCTGCCGCAACCAATGCACGGTCCATGCCTGCGTCTATGTCTGTCCGGCCAATTTGTTCGTCCCGCTGGACGACGGTGGCATCCTGTTCAACTACGAACAATGTTTCGAGTGCGGGACCTGCTATATCGCTTGCAACCAGGAAGGAGCCATTCGCTGGGCTTATCCAGACGGCGGTTATGGCGTGACCTTCCGGGAATCATGAAGGATTGATTGATGCATATCGCGGTTTGTCTTAAATACGTCCCCGATCCCAGCACTATCGAAGCCGATCCGCTGACCGGATCGATCGATACTGGCCGTGTGCTGTACATGATGAACCCTGCCGATGAAAGCGCACTGGAACTGGCGTTGCGGTTGCGGCCGCCCAATGGAGCCGTGACCGTGTTGAGCGTCGGACCGGTTGAGGCAGATCGCCTATTGCAGGAAGCACTGGCAGCAGGGGCTGACGCGGCGCTGCGCGTGTGGGATGACGCGCTCGGCAGCCTCAAACCGATCATCACCACGGCGTTGCTAGCAGCAGCACTGCGCATGAAGGAACTCCCCGGCCTGGTGCTGTGCGGCGGACACAGCGTGGATCGCGGATCAGGCACGGTGCCCGCGCTGCTGGCCGAGCATCTGGATTGGCCGGTCGCCACCGATGTGACGCAGTTTGTATTGCAATCCGGGCGGATCCGTGTACAGCGGCGGCTAGCACGCGGGGCGCGGGCCGAAAGTGAAATCACCCTGCCAGCGGTTTTGGGACTGGAAACCGGATTGGCGCATCTGCGCCAAGCAAGCCTGCCCAGCCTGATGCGAGTCAAACACACACCGATTCCGCTGTACGGGCTGGAAGATCTGGGACTATCGCCACAGGATTTGCACTTCCCAGCGATGACACTGCATGAAATCATGCCACCCCGTCCACGGGCGCAGGCGATGTTTACCCCTGACGCCTCCGCGCCTGTCCCGGAGCGGATCGCCCAGATCATGTCTGCTGGCGCTGCTGGTAAAGCTGGAAAAGTTCTGGATAGCGGCACACCAGAACAACAAGCCGACGCCATCATCGAGTTTTTGCATCAACGCGGTTTTCTGGAACACCGGACTTGAATACTCAGCAACTGACTGAATTGACATGGCCCGATGTGGCGCAAGCCGTGGCTGCTGGCGTCACGACGGTGATTTTACCGCTGGGCGCGACCGAGCAACACGGCCCGCATTTGCCCTTGGGCACCGATACCTGCCGGGCGGCGGCGCTGGCCGGACGGTTGGCGGAACGATTGCCAGCGCTGGTCGCGCCCGTTATCCCGATCGGTTGTTCCAGCGAACATCGTGGATTTGCCGGCTTGCTGAGTCTGGAGGCGGAAACGCTAGCGGCCGTGATCGTGGATTGCGCCCAGCATATGGCCGGTTGGGGTGTGCAACGGTTAATAGTGCTGACGGCGCATGGCGGCAACGGGCAAGCGCTGGCGTTGGCCGAGGCACGCTTGCATCAGGTGTTACCAGCGTTGGCTGTGTGGATTCCCAGCCCTATGGCGATCTGTGGCGAGGCGGTGCTGACCATCGCCGCCGAAGCGGGGCTGCCATTCAACACAATGGGCCTGCACGCTGGCGAATGGGAAACCTCGGAACTGCTGAGTCTGCACCCGGAACAGGTGCGCATGGAGCAAGCCGCGCCGGGTCATACGGGTGATATGGACGCAGCGTTAGCGACGTTGATCGCAAAGGGGACGCGAGCCTTAACGGCGGCCGGTGTCATCGGCGATCCCTGTGCGGCAGACGCACGCCGGGGCGAGCGTTATCTGGCGGCGCAAGCCGCATGTTATGAGGCGGCGTGGCGGCAATGGCTCACCCAGTCCAGCAGAACATGAAGCAGACGGAACGGCCTGGCGATAGCAGCGCGGTTGCGGTTGCGCCGCTGCCGGCTTCGCTATTGACTCGACCCGCGCGCTACGCTTTGCAGCCCCATCTATCCATCATGGCGGATGAGCAAGGCGGAACTTTGTTGTGTCTACGCCCGCTGCTGGCGCTGCGCTTGAATCGACAGGCCACGGCATTGCTCAGCGCATTGCAGCGGCCTCACAGTATTGCTGAACTGGCCGCCCAGGCTCCCGGCATGACGCCCGCGGCAACTATCGCATTTCTGGACCGCCTGGTACGCCGCCGGCTGCTGGCCTGGCATCCAGCAGGGATAACAGTTTGGCCGCGGGTCTCGATCATTATTCCGGCGCACGGCCGCGCCGCGGCCACCCGCCGTTGCGTGCAATCGCTGCTGGCGCTGGATTATCCCGCTGACCTGCGTGAAATCATCGTGGTCGACGACGCATCCGCACCGCCGCTGGCCGAGGTGCTATGTGACTTGCCGGTTCAACTCTTGCGCCAAGACTGCAACACCGGCCAGTCTGCTGCGCGTAACCGGGCAGCGATGCTGGCCCATGGCGAGATTCTGGCGTTTATCGATAATGACTGTGTGGCCGAGCCTGACTGGCTGCGCCGCCTGCTGCCCTATCTAGGCGATCCAGAAGTGGCCATCGTGGGTGGCCGGGTCACTGCTCCACCGGCGCAAGGCATGGTAGCGGCGTTCGAAGCGGTGCGCTCGCCGTTGGATATGGGCGCAGTGGAAACGGAAGTCACCCCAAACGCTGCTGTGTCTTATCTGCCAGCGTGCAATCTGCTGGTGCGCCGCGATGTGCTGCTCGCGCAGGGTGGCTTTGATGTGACGCTGCGGGTCGGCGAGGATGTGGATTTTATCTGGCGCACGCTGCGCAGTGGAAAGCGCGCCTGGTATGTCCCCACGGGCCGGGTCATGCATGACCATCGGGTGCGTTGGAGCGACTGGCTGCGCCGCCGCGCTGACTACGGTTCCTCCGAAGCCGATTTACAACAGCGCTATCCCGAAGGCCGGCGGCTGATGTATTTGCCGTGCGTCAGCCTGTTGCTCTTATTGACGGTGGCGTTAACGCCATGGTCCGGTTTCTGGAGCTTGGGGCCCGCCGCCGCCGCCGCTGCTCTGTTCGGCAGTGAGTTGATCCAGAAGCAGCGCGAGTTGCGGCGTATTGGAATTACATTATCCAGCCGCCAAGTCACCGTGGCGCTGAGCCGGGAACATGCCGCGGCTTTGTATCATCTGAGCGCCAGCGCCATTCGCTATTACAGTCTGCCGCTGCTTGCCGCCGGCGGGACGCAACCCCACTGGTTACTGGCCATCCTCGTATTGCTGATAGCTGCGCCGCTGGCTGATCACCGGCGGCTGCAACCTCGACTCTCACGACCGGTTTTTATCGGCCTGTATGGTTTGGAATTGGCCGCGTATCAAGTGGGACTCTGGCGCGGCTGTTGGCAGCAGCGCACGTTGCGGCCGCTGCGGCCGCGCCTGCTCTGGCGGAGATAACCGGCTATGGCCGGCCTTCGCCGTGTTTTACTCTTGCCGTATCTCTAATGTACCGTCAACCTGAAGGAGATCATCCCGATGTTTATCCCTGTCGAACAACGCCCCGAAACACCGGCGCTCCATGCGAAGCCAATGGCCGAAGCCGCGCCGATGGCCGGGATAGCCGCCCAGCAGCCTGAACCGCCAGCAGAACTGCCGGAAGTGATGGAAGAGTTACTGATCGAAGAGGTCAGCATCGACGGCATGTGCGGCGTTTATTGAGGCCAGCGCTCACCCGTCTCCGAGAGGCCGGTGAGCCATACCGTTGCCATCAACGCAGTTCGTCATGTTAAAGCCGGCTAAAACCGGGCAAGGCGGGACTCATGGGTAAGCTGGAAGGCAAAGTAGCATTGATTACCGGCGCGGGGCGCGGCCAAGGCCGGGCGCATGCGGTGCTGATGGCTCGCGAGGGGGCGGATATTGCGGCGCTGGATATCTGCCGCGATCTTCCCTATCCGCGCTATTCACTGGCAAAGCGCAGCGACTTGGAGGAAACCGCCCGGCAGGTACGGGAATACGGGCGCCAGGCCTTGGAACTGGTCGCCGATGTCCGCGACAGTGCGGCAATGGCCGCCGCCGTTGCACAAACGGTCGCCACCTTTGGACGTATTGACATTCTGATTTGCAACGCTGGCATCGCCGATATGGCCTTGACTTGGGATATCACTGAGGAATGGTGGGACATGATGATCGATGTCAACCTCAAGGGCTACTGGCTGGCAGTGAAATATGTCGTCCCGCAGATGCTGGCGCAAAAGACCGGCGGCAGTATCGTGATGACGTCTTCCGTGGCTGGATTGCGCGGCGAACCGGGCATGGCTCATTACTGCGCCTCGAAATGGGGCATCGTCGGATTAGCTCATTCGCTGGCCCATGAACTTGCTCCGCACCATATTACCGTCAACACGCTGCACCCCACTGCTGTCGATACCGACATCATCACCGGTATGGCACAGGCCGCTGATATGGCGACAGAGGATTTAGTCGAATTCATCCGCCACGGCAACGCCCTGCCGGTTAAACTGATCGACGCGGAAGATGTCGCCAATGCGGCATTATGGCTGGTTTCTGGCGAAGCCCGCTATGTGACGGGACAGAAGCTTAATATTGACGCTGGCAGGATGCTCAAATGAATGCAACCGTCGAATTGACAGCCTGTTACCGGCTGGCGCCGGGGGTGGCGATCCGCCCGGAACGCTTCGGCGGTCTGGTGTATCGTTACGACAACCGCCGCCTCTATTTTCTGCATTCCCATCAGGCGGTCGAGTTCATAAACTGCCTGGATGGCCGCCGTTCTCTGCAGGAGATTCTGGATGAGTTCCTGGCTTCGCGCAACATGCCGCCGTCTGCCAGCGAGACACTGGTTAAAGCCGCCGGGCAATTGGAACGAATGGGTCTTTTGACGGCAAGCGCCGCAGTGGCTCAAGGGACCGGATATTCACGCGGTTGAATACCGTGTTTGCGCATCTTGCGGTACAGCGTATTGCGGCTGAACCCCAAGTGCGCGGCGGTATTGGTGATATTCCAGCCATGATGGTCCAATTGGCTTAACAGGGCTTCCCGTTCAGCTTGCGCGAGGCCCTGTGCGGCTCTTGACATCGCCGCGCCATAACGCAAGGCGTGCCAGGCCGGGTCATGCGGTGTAGACCCGGTGATCTCCGCCGGTAGATTTTCCAGCCGGATACATTGGTCATCGCACAATGCCGCCGCTGTGCGCAGGACACTGCGCAACTGGCGGATATTGCCCGGCCATGAATAAGTGTTCAGCGCCATTAGCGCGTCCTCAGCGATACGCAGGCTGGCACCCTCGCTTTCCGCCGCCAATATGCTGCGAATCAACAATAACCGGTCGCTGCGCTCGCGCAAAGCGGGCAAGCGCAACTCCAGGCCATTTAACCGGTAATATAAATCCTCCCGAAACGCTCCGGTCGCCATATGCTCTTGCAAATTGCGGTGAGTGGCGCTGATCAGGAACACATCTACCGGCACCGGCGTATCACTGCCGAGCGGCAATACTTCCTTTTCCTCCAGAACCCTGAGCAACCGGGTTTGCAACGGCGGCGGCATATCGCCGATCTCGTCTAAAAAAAGCGTGCCGCCATGTGCTTGCAGAATCTTGCCGCGCCGGCCCTCCTGACGCGCACCAGTGAACGCCCCATATTTGTAACCGAACAATTCGCTTTCGATCAGGGTTTCAGGGATCGAAGCGCAATTGACCGCGACAAAAGCCTTACCCGCCCGTTGGCTGGCGTCGTGAATGGCCCGGGTGAATGCTTCTTTGCCGGTGCCGGTTTCGCCAGTTAACAGAATGTTGACACGCTTGTTCATGACCCGCCGGATACAATCGGCGTTGTAACGCATCAACGGATCCTTCCCAGCCAGACTTTCCAAGGTTTTCATAGGTAAAGGCAAAGGCTTAGTTTCGCATGTTGCTAAAAGCGGCGGGTTCCTGGGTAACCGTTGCCCAGATCCATGGAGCAGCGCAAAAAACCGGTTACCCGCCTCATCGATGACCGGCCATAGCGCTTTAGGCTGGCTACGGGCGGCGTAGCCGGGTAGGGTTTCTACGGTGATAGCAAAAAGCGTATTGATGTGTTGGCCGACGAGTTGATAACGTGTTTGTTTGAGCTGATCTGCCGCGCTTTGATTAACGGCCAGGATACGGCCATCGTTACCAAAAGCCAGCAAACCCTCGCTGCTTCGGCCAACTAACTCCGGCTGGTGATGGAAACGTAGTATCCATTGCTGGCGGAATACCCGCAGGAAGAACCCGTGTTCGATCATCCGGGCGCCTAAGCCGGCCAGCGCGAGAGTATGAAACTGACTTTGCTTGGAATCCTGAGAACTGGTTGCGGAGATATCCAGCACCGCCAGCAAGCAGCCCTGAGGATCGAAAATTGGCGCCGCCGAACAGGTTAAATGGATATGCCGGCTGCGAAAATGCTCATTACGGTGAATGGTCAGGGCGCGTTGCTCGACCAGGGCTGTACCAATGGCATTGGTTCCTTCATTTTCCTCATTCCAGATAGCACCTGGCCATAGACCAACTTGTTCAAAAGGTCTGCTCAAATTGGCGTCGCAAATCCAATTGACGATGACCCCGTCACTATCAGTCAGGATCACGGCAAAGCCTGAACCGGCAATTTGCTGATAGAGGTTGTTCACTTCGATCTGGGCGATTTCCAGAAAGTCATCCAAGCGTTCCCGGTGTTCTCGCAAACGGAACTGTTCAAGCACTTGAGGCTGATGGGAATGAACGGCATCAATACCGTAGTTATTAACACAGCGGTTCCAGGAACGCACAATACTGGCCTCAAGTAGAGATGGATTCCCGGTTCCCTGCAACACAGACAAAATATGTTTCGCATGTGCAGCCGTCTCGTCCGACATGGTTCCTCCTCAATACCTAAAAAGCGCCCCTGTCTAACGCAGGGTCAATATTTACCGGACAGCAAATCGAATTGCTGCTTAATATCAATGAAATTAACGGGTGTCTGAATGGAAGTCAGGGAGGTTTATAGGCCGGATAAAGGCATAACAAGTCTTTCCGGATAAACACCCATTCTAAAAATAGACCTCTTTGCAGGGAGAGCTACAAGGTTCATGCAAAATCATGCAGGATCATCTATCAGCATGAATTAGGGCCTGTTTACAAAGTCTTAAGTTTCGCAGATTGAAGTGCCGGTACTTGAAGTTTCTACGGAGGGAGGACACGGAGCACGCAAGCGATGTAAGCGATAAAGAGCGGGCGATTTTAGAGCCTCTTCTGGAGCTGGAACAGAATGGATTGTGGATTTCGCGGGGGCTACGGCTATATGCAAAGCCACGAGACTTCATGGCTGTTCCATCCGGACGAGGCCAGCACCTGACGGAAATTGCGCAAATAGCTGCCGATCCTGGCTGGTAAGGCCAGCGCCTGTTTTGCCTTGCACTTGGAGGCCATGGCTTGCTTCAATTGCCGTCTTTACACAGATGCCGGCGCTGGAGAACGTTATGGACGGCTTCCCCACTCGCCAGCAGCTGATCGTGGATCAGGAATTGCTCCAGGACGAGGCATATGATGTCCTGATCCGGCGGCAGGCGCGGCCCGAAACCGCCCGGCTTGCCAACGCCTACACGGCTTCCGGCAACCACACCCGGAACAGCGCATTCAGCGGTTCGGGTCCCGGATGATCAGCCGACCCCAGCGCCGGCCCTTGGGCCAACCGCGCTAATTCCGCTTCGATCCAGTCATTCAACGCGGGGAGACGCGGCCCCCAAGCCGCTTCCTCACCCGCCTGCTTCAGTTGCAACAGCCGGTCAATCGCGTCACGCAACGCCCCGGACGGGATCAAGATCTCTACCAAGTCGCGGAAGCGCATGGGGACTACGCCGCGCCCGCTTTCCAGCCAGTTCACCGCCAGCAGCGGGCGCAGCACATACAAGTATTTCTTCAACCGCACCCGCTCACCGTGCAGGTACTCGCGGTTGTTGCCCCGCGCCATATGCAGGTAATGCCAGGCGCAAGGTAATGGCACATAGTAATGAGGCGTTACCGTCTGCATCGCCTGGGAAAATCCGGGTTGCGCCCGATAGACGATTGGCGAATGCAGCCATTCAAAGAGCGGCGGGTTGCCTTTGCACATCAACTGCAACGCTTTGCGCCAGTCCCAGCCATTGATATCGAATACCCCCTCAATCGGGCATTCAATCACATCGCGGCGGCGCTCCAGGTCAATGCATAAATACTCATCACGGGGCCGGACATAGATGAAGCGCACGTCATAATCACTATCCGGCGAGGCGAACCCCCAGGCGCGGCTGCCGGATTCGCAGGCATACAGGATGCGCACCGTGTGGGTGCGTTCAATCGCCGCCAGACGCTGCAGAATCGTCGCGGTGATGGAATCGGAAGAGGGTTCCGGATCGTTCATGTTTAAAGCCTGGGTTATCCGCAAAGGTGTCGTTTTCCCTGCAATCCATGAATTCCGCCAGGGCGGGAACGGATTAAATATTCGTTTAGGCCAAGATCCCGTACGGTGCGGGAAAAAACAAGGAAATTATTCGCCAGATTGATGCATTAGCGTACATTGGGGTTCAACTTCCAATGTTAGGTTGGTGAGATGAATTTATATGATGATATAATTCACTATATAAGTAAGTCATAGTCAAAACGATACCCTGTGGAAACCCTCGAAAAAGCCTGCAAACAACAGGAAAAGAACACCTCAGCGACAGTCGAGATCGCGCCCTCATCACCCGCCCAGGATTCCAATCTTGCGCGCTTGGAATCGGAATTGGCCAAAGGGTTGGGCATGCGCGTCACGCTGGCTTATGCTGAGCACAGCCGCGGACCACTAATCATCGGTTTCGATACGCTGGAGATTCTCGATGGGGTCTTGGAACGATTGGGGTATAGGCCATAATCTGTCCGCAATAGTAAAGCAGTTGTTGGCTGCATCATGTTAATCGCAATTAATGGAGTAATGATTCCAGTTGAGCCAATTTATTTTGTAATTCATGGTTGATTTCTAAAGAATTCTCAGAAAGCGCTCGACGATAATTTCTAATAGCCAATACTAATCTGTACTCAGCCTGCTGTACTTTGGAAACATGCCCATTTGGGCATGTTTTCGGCGCATCTTCCAGAACCCCCAGCCATCGGCGCACCGTATTACCAGACTTTCCAAGGACAACAGATAGCGCGGGACGTAAAGCTTTCTCACCTGCCCGCGGCCGGCCTTCTCGCTCTACAAATCCTGCTGCTCTAAGCCGTTGCACAAGTGTAAGGATTTCATCCTTGGAATACGGTCTGCGTTGGGTATTCTCACTGGTTTCGATAGCAAGCGCTCGTGCCGGGTCTTCCGCTGCATTGAAGGGCAAAATCATCACTGGCACTTCTTCAGTTTCCAATGAAGAGAGGGTTTTTAAACGTTCCACCTCCAATTGCTGTTTTGCTGTGAGTCGAGACTTGCTTAATTGACAGAGTTCCAGCCACTGCTCAACTCGGGCTTCGATATTAGATAAAGCCAATAGCTTCAATGCAGCTATACGATGGGCCCCCGCTAATAAATGCCCAGCACAATCAACTGTGGGAGGCTCTACCAGCCCTAAAGCCGCAATCGATTCTGCCAGATTCAGCACATGGCCCGGCTTGAGCGAGCGAGAATCTCCTTCTGGTCGTGAACGAACCGCCGATAGAGAAAGTGTGCCTCGCCGGGCTTGCTCACGTTCAATCCAAGTATCTGCTTGCCGAGCCTGCGCCCGGCCAGC